>NZ_FUZF01000021.1 GCF_900168125.1 Sphingobacterium nematocida | reverse complement strand
CTTTTCGCCAGGCCCTAAAGCTTTTTTTCGATAACGTCTTTTAAAACCGTAATCTGTAAAGTCTGCTCGGCAACAATCCTTTTGTATTGCGCCAACTCTTTTTCCATTTCCCGCAACTGCTTAAGCTGCGAAACCTCCATACCCGAATATTTGCTCTTCCAAGAATAGAAAGTCCCTTGGCTAATACCATGCTCTCGGCAGATATCCGAAACCGATTGCCCAGCTTCCTGCTGTGATAAAATCTTGATGATTTGTGATTCGCTAAACTTACTTTTTTTCATTGTCCCTAAATTATAAAACTACATTAATAATCGTAGCTATTTTAAGGGAAGATTACAAATCTACCTGTTAATTTAAAAGAAAAACATAAATTGATACCCGCTAGATACGGTATTGCTCTTACTGAAAAAAGCTCAAAGAATATATATTCTTTGAGCTTTTTAAACTTTATAATCTGTTTTGTTAAGAATTAAATTTCGAAAGCCGTTTTGATTTTATCGACATAGTCCAATTTCTCCCAAGTGAACAGTTCAACTTCTACCGTTTTAGTTTCGCCGTTTGAATTCTCGAAAGTTTTGGTAACGGTTTTCGGTGTTCTTCCCATGTGTCCATATGCAGCAGTTTCTGCATACATAGGATTACGTAAGCCTAGTCTTGTTTCGATACCGTAAGGAGTCATGTCAAATAGCTCTGTTATTTTGGTGGCGATTTCAGAGTCCGACAGGTTTACTTTGCTGGTTCCGTAGGTGTTTACATAGATCCCCATAGGGTCTTTAACACCTATGGCATAAGATATTTGTACCAATATCTCCTCTGCAACGCCGGCTGCTACTAGATTTTTTGCGATGTGACGGGTAGCGTAGGCCGCAGAGCGATCTACTTTTGAAGGATCTTTACCCGAGAAAGCTCCACCTCCGTGTGCCCCCTTGCCTCCGTAGGTATCCACAATAATTTTACGGCCAGTAAGACCTGTATCGCCATGTGGGCCACCGATTACAAATTTGCCTGTCGGGTTAATGTGATATTTAATGTTGTCATTAAATAACGCTTGTAACTCCGGTTTGAGCTGAGCTTTGACACGCGGAATTAGAATGTTTTTGATGTCTTCCTTAATTTTGGCTAACATCAGCCCCTCTTCGTCAAAATCATCGTGCTGGGTAGAGATTACAATGGTATCAATACGTAAGGCTTTATGGTCATCGCTATATTCTAATGTTACCTGTGATTTTGCATCAGGGCGTAAGTAGTTAATAGCTTTGTTTTCACGACGCAGTTCGGCGAGTTCGTATAGCAGACGATGGGACAGGTCGAGTGCCAATGGCATGTAGTTGTCCGTTTCATTGTTTGCGTATCCAAACATGATACCCTGGTCACCTGCACCTTGATCTTGTCTGGTTTTACGATCTACTCCTTGGTTGATGTCAGCAGACTGTTCGTGTATCGCTGATAATACACCACAGGAGTTGGCTTCAAACATATATGCAGACTTGGTATAACCGATTTTTTCAATAACTGAACGGGTTATTTTTTGAACATCCAAATATATTTTAGACTTCACTTCTCCAGCTAGAACCACTTGACCCGTAGTTACCAAGGTTTCGATCGCGACACGCGAGTCTTCATCCCAAGCTAGGAAATTATCAATTAATGCATCTGAAATTTGGTCGGCAATTTTGTCGGGATGGCCTTCCGATACCGATTCGGATGTGAATAAATATGCCATATTACAATATTTATGTTTTGTATAATACTATATATCGGTGCACTCCATTGTGTGAAAAAACTTTCATGATTCCATTGAATCACCAACAGAGATGAAAGTTCTTGATGTCCATTGAATACAAACTCTTTCAGAAAAAAGAGAGGGAAATCTTTGAGATTTGAAGCAGCCTACTCTGTATAGAGCGAAGTGAAAAAACAAATAAAAGAATGGTTTTAGCACTTTTTTTCTGTGGTTGCAATCTCCTTTTTTACCTCTTTTTGTGTAAAATGCAAATCAGTCCACCTTTTTAACGGCACAAAGCTACAACTCTTTTGTAACTATTAAAAGCTAATTTTATCTTATCTTTACAAGCCTGACGATATGCATTTATGGAAGATCAAAAGAAGATACTTTTTGTAGTAAACCCAATTTCCGGGGGTAAAAAGAAAACGGCTTTTAATAAAAATGTGCTGGAAGTCCTTGATTTAAAAAAGTTTAATCCCACTTTTCAGCAGACAACAAAGCCTAATCACGCCTATGAGCTTGGAAAAAAAGCTATTGAAGAAAAGTATGATGCAGTTGTTGCGGTGGGAGGAGACGGTACAATCAATGAGCTGGGAGCTTCGTTGATCGGGTCTGGTATTCCTTTGGGCATTATTCCAGAAGGTTCTGGCAATGGATTGGCCCTTTATTTGGGGATTCCGATGAATGAGACGGCCGCAATACGTCGATTAAATAGATTTGAAACTGTTGATGTGGATTGTGGCACCGTAAACGATAAGCCTTTTTTCAATATTGCGGGGCTTGGCTTTGATGCCTCGGTGAGTGACCGCTTTGCGAATGATTCTATTCGCGGGCCAATTGGCTATTTGCGATCTGTTGTTAATCTGCTTGGGAAGTATAAGCCCTTTCATTATAAGTTGACTATAGATGGTAAAACCTATGAAAGGGAAGCTTTTATGATTTCGGTAGCAAATTCGCCGCAATATGGTAATAATGCATACATTGCGCCCAATGCTTCTGTCAGTGATGGCGTACTTGATGTATGTATTGTACATAAATTTCCATTGTATATTCTACCTATGATGGTTTACCACCTATTCAATCGTTCTGCTGATCAGTCGGATTACGTCGAGATTATTCCTGGGAAGGATATTCTGATAGAGCGGGACGATGACGGTCCAGTACATGTCGATGGCGAGCCTTTAGCGCTTCCCGGAAATCTAAAAATAGAGGTAAAGCCGAGTTCGTTGAAGATTATATGTTAACTCACAGTGATAAAGGTGACAAAGGTTATGATGGTGATGAAAGGCTCCTCGTAACTTACATCACTTTTATTAACTTCTAATAACTTTAAAATAAAAATGGCAAAGCAAAAAAAACAGCAATACGAAGGTATTGTATATTCGACAGACAGCTCTTTTTCATATGAGGAGAATTTGGAGTCAGAGCAAGATACATTGCCTAATAAGCAGCAAAAATTGAAGGTTCTTTTGGACCGTAAGTCAAGGAAGGGCAAAGTTGTTACAATTGTCGAAGGTTTTATAGGAAAAGATGCCGATTTTCAAAACTTGGCTAAATTGTTAAAGCAGAAATGTGGTGTCGGTGGATCTGCAAAAGACGGCGAGATTTTGATACAAGGTGATTTTAAGCAAAAAGTTTTTGATATCCTTAGTGCAGAAGGGTATGGCGTAAAACAAGTAGGTGGTTAGCGCAATTTTTGTTTTATAAATGCGTTAGTACAAGGAGATTAGCTGATTAAAAGGCGTCTAAGAATAAATATGTTGCAACAATCAAAGTGAGTGGTGGCTTACTTATTTTATCGAGTTAACTATTTATTAATTTGCATATCAAAAAAAAAATAGTTTTTATTGCATAATATTCACAGGATGGAAACATTTAATTTAGGGATGTATTGAGGATATGATTGCCGCTGATGCTCATCCGTCAAGACATTTTGAAAGAGTATAAAATTAGATGCGAAAAAATTTGACTTTTGTAACAAAATAGTATATTTGTTTTGACAGACTTCAAAATGACGCAGTAAATATTGCATAAATTGAATTAAACAATAATAATTAAACAACAGTAAAAATCTAAAATTTAGTAAAAATGGCAAACGCACCAAAAACTACTAGTCCAGCAAAACAAGAAAGTGGCAATTCAGGTAACTTATTTGCAAGCTTATCTATCGTAATTTGTTTCATTATCGGTTATTTGATCTGGAAATTCGTGATGGGTAATCCAGCAAACTTTATTGATAATAATCCAGAAAACCAACCTCTTCCAGGTAACTATGGTGGTATGGTTTATCACGCAGGGGTAGTTGTACCTATCTTATTAGGTTTATTTTTGATGGTATGGGTATTCGCTATTGAGCGTTTTATCGTTATCGGAAAAGCATCAGGAACAGGTAATGTAGGTAACTTTGTTCGTAAAGTACAATCGTTATTAAAAACCGGAAGCATTGATACTGCAATTGCAGAGTGTGACAAACAAAAAGGTTCTGTTGCTAATGTAATTAAAGCAGGATTGTTGAAATACAAAGACGTTGAAGCTAACCCAGGCTTAGATGCAGAAAAATCAGCATTAGCGATCCAAAAAGAAATTGAAGAGACTACAGCATTAGAAATGCCGATGTTGGAGAAAAACTTAAATGTATTAGCTACATTGGTTTCTATCGGTACATTAACAGGTCTATTAGGTACAGTAACAGGTATGATCAAGGCCTTCTCGGCATTGGCAACAGGTGGTGCACCAGATTCAGCGAAATTAGCGAACGGTATCTCTGAGGCCCTTATCAATACAGCTACAGGTATCGCGACTTCTACATTTGCGATTGTAATGTACAATATCTTAACTGCAAAAATCGACAAATTAACTTACTCTATCGACGAGGCTGGTTTCTCAATCGTACAAACGTACGCTGCAAACCACAAATAAGATGTTGAATAAAACTTTTACTTTTTTTATGGAAAGTGAAAGTTGAAAGCATCATTAAGAAAAAGAAGAAGAGTTGTTAATTTAAAAAGATTAAAGAAATGGGTAAAGCAAAAGTAAAAAGAGCCAGTACATCGATCGACATGACGGCGATGTGTGACGTATCTTTCTTGCTTCTTACGTTCTTCGTTCTTACAGCAACTGCAAGACAACAAGAGTCATTGATAGTTGACGCGCCACATTCCTTTTCTGAGGCAAAATTGCCAGACGGAAACGTAGCGATGATCACTGTTGGCGATGAAGGAAAAGTCTTCTTTCATATGTCAGATCAAAACGTGCGTGTACAAGCATTACAGCAAATGGGCGCTTTGTATGGTATTGAATTTACGCCAGAAGAATATGGCAAATTCAAATCGATGGAAGATTTTGGTGTGTCAATGAAGACAATGAAAACATTGTTGGCTGCAGCATCAGAGGATAGAACGGCTGATAAGCAAAAAGGTATTCCGGTAGATTCGACAATGAATGCCTCAAATGAGTTGTCTGCTTGGGTAAAGCAAGCTCGATTGGCGTCGGCAAAGATATTAAAAGATAAGGCTATCGAAAGTGGTGGCGATCCAGATGATATCGAGCTTATGACAGTCGCAATCAAAGCAGATGCTGATGAGAAGTTTCCTAGTTTGAATTTAATAATTGAAACATTACGTAATCAGAAGCAAAACAAGTTCAGTTTCGTGACTGGTCTTAAGGCTGATAAATAAGATAGAAGCAAATGGCAGAATTAAATCAAGACTCTGGTAAGGGCGGCAAAGGCGGAAAGGTTAGATCCAAGAAAAATGGAGGTAAGGTAGATCTTACAGCCATGGTTGACTTGGCGTTCTTACTGATCACGTTCTTCATGTTGACCACTTCCTTGAACAAGCCTCAAGCGATGGACGTCGCGATGCCGGATAAAAACGTAGAAACTGACAAGCAGACTGACGTTGATGTAGATGAGCATCGTAGTGTTACTTTGATACTGGGATCTGATGATAAGATCGTTTGGTACCAAGGAGATGTGAAAAAGCCTATTCAGGAGCCGGCTGTGATCGATTATAGTAAGGATGGCCTACGTGCTGTGCTTATGAAAATGAAACAAGTCGTTCCTAAACAAGCAGGAGGCAAAGACATGATCGTAGTGATACGTCCTAGTGAAAAATCAGTAACTAGAAATATCGTTGATGCTTTGGACGAAATGAAGATTGTCGATGTAAAGCGTTATATGATATCTAATCGTATCATGACCGAAGAAATTGAGCTATTGAAAAAAGATAATTTATATAACGACTAGTCAGGTATATAGTTATCATTAAACAGAATTAATATGTTTGAAAAATTAAATATATTTAGAAAAGAGTGGCTTGATGTTGTCTTCGAAAACAGGAATAAGGCTTACGGAGCATACGAGCTGCGTAAGTTAGGACCTAAAGCGACAAATACGGCATTGCTTATTGTGATGAGTATAGTTGCAGTCTTTAGTATTCCCTCTGCAATGAATCTAAAGCTTTTTTCTGGAAATGATGCTCCTAAAGAAGAGGTGGCATTTACAGAAGAGGTTACTTTAGAAGATTTGGCGGAGAAACTTCCTGAAGAAGAAGAGAAACCACCAGTGCAAGAAGAAGCTCCTAAAATCGCTGAGTCAAAACCAGCGTTGGACGTTGTTGCATTGCCAGAAATCAAGCCAGTGCCTAAGGAAAAGGCCGTGGAACAAGAAGTAGCAACTGTGGAAGAAGCTACAGATAAGAAAAAGCTTATCGGTCCTGTTGCCATGAAAGGTATGAAAGGTGGTAGCATCACTACCGAAGGTAAGTGGGGTACAAAAGATGTAGCAGGATCTGCTACAGGTAGTACCAAAGGTGTTGAAGGCGGTACGGGTACAGGAGACGAAATTTTCGAATCCGTAGAGATCCAACCTGAGCCACCGGGTGGTATGGCAGCTTTCCGTAAATGGATCGGTGACAACTATCAATATCCTTCGGGAGCGATTGATGCAGGCGTAAAAGGAGCTGTTAACGTATCTTTCGTCGTTGAGAAAGACGGTTCTTTGACAGATATAAAAGTAATCCGTGACTTATCATACGGTACCGGACAAGCTGCTATCAATTTGTTGAAGAAAGCAAAGAAATGGAGCCCGGGTATTCAGAACGGACGACCAGTACGTGTGGCTTATACGTTGCCTATTCGTTTGGACTTAACAAATATGTAATGAGTGTGAGTAACAACTCAAGAATGAATAAATTTAGACAGAAATCGCCGACACAGCGATTTCTGTCCATTTTAGGCCTATGCATGTTTCTCTTTTACTTTGCTTTGGGGCTAGCGATTATCTTCTGGAAACAGTTTCCTTTAGAGATCGATAAGACGTATAAAAATATGTTCGGAGCATTGTTGATCGTGTATTCATTTATGCGTTTTGCACGGCTTTGGCAAAATAATTTTTTACGTTAAATAATTTTGGTGATTAAACTTTTTAATAATCCTTAAATCTTAATGACAATGAAAGGCTATTTCTACATAATTTTTGCAACGATGTTGACTACTTTTTTTTCTGGTTGTTCTAACAACAAGAAGGAAAAGAAAGACGATATTCTTGCGGGAGAATTGCCCGTTGTAGTGGATGAAACGTTGTTGCCATTGTTCTTGGAACAAAAGGAGGTTTTTGAAAGTTCGTACTATAATGCTAAGATTAAGGAAGTGGCAAAGCCGGAGGTTCAGGCGGTTAATAGTCTTTTAAAAGGAGATGTTGCTTTCGCTGTTTTGGCTAGAACGTTAACCGATGAAGAACAAAAGGGGTTTGAAATACGTTCTCTTAAGCCACGGGTGTACAGTTTGGCATATGATGGCATCATTTTAGTAGGTAATGTTGCTGATGCCGATTCAAGTATTCGTGTAAGTGATGTTGTAGAGCTTATAAAAGGCAATAAAGCCCGGAGTTTTTCGTTAGTCTTTGACAATCTAAACTCCAGCGTCTTTCGTTATTTTAGAGAATTAGGAAATATAGAGAAAGCGGCTAATACATATGTAACAACGAAGGCTGGTGCAAACGAAGTTTTGCAGGAAATTGCTGAGAATAGAGGGAAGGTAGGTCTGATCAGCTACAATCAGTTTTTATCTTTAGAAAGTTCTTTTAGAGAAAAAGATAAAATTCGTATCTTGAGCGTGCTTAACGAAAAATCAAAGGCTATACAGTATGTAAAACCGTCGCAAACGACGCTTGCTACAGGCGAATATCCTTTAAAACGAGAAATTTTTGTGTTGAATTACCAACCGAATCTCGGATTGGGGATTGGTTTTTCAGCATTTATGACAGGAGATCGAGGACAACGCATTGTCTTAAAATCAGGGTTATTACCTTTTACAATGCCCGGTCGCGAGATAATAATTAGAGATAATATAAATTAGTAAACAACTAAGAACACAAAATAAAATTATGACAAAAAGCAAATTATTTTTGAGTTTATTAATGGCTGGGGCTGTAGTTGGTACAGCAAGTGCTCAAAGTTTGAAGGATGCTCAGGCGGCGATGGATGCGGAGCAGTATGATAAGGCTAAAAGTATTTTGCAAAATTTGGTCGAGAAAAAGGCTAAAGATGGCGAAAACTACTTTTACTTGGGACAGATTTATTTGATTAATGAGAAAGCAGATTCTGCAGCTATCATTTTCAACAATGGTTTGACAAACGCTCCTAAAGAGCAGTTGAACAATGTTGGTTTAGGTATTGTTGATTTAAAGAAAGGCAATGCTTCGGCGGCCGAGTCAAAGTTCGCTACAGCAACAGCTACTCTGGGTAAGAAGGATTATTTGCCTTTATACTATATCGGACGCGCTTATATCGATGCACCGAAGCCTGATTATGCAAAAGCAGTTGATTATTTAACACAAGCGAAAGCGAAAAATGCGAAAGACGCTTTAATTCCTGTCGCTTTGGGCGATGCATATATCGGAATGGGGCAAAGATCGAGTGAGGCTTATGTTGCTTACCGTGACGCACTAAATATCGATCCTAATTTGGTAAAAGCTAAGGTTCAACAAGCTTTAATTACACGCCGTGCATTTGCTTTTGACGAAGCGCTGGAACAATACAATACAATTGTTGCTGAGTATCCGAACTATGGACCAGTATACCGCGAAATTGCCGAGACGCAACTGCAAATAGCGAAGCGTATGCCGGACAATACAGACGAAGAAAAGACGGCTTACGAGGCACAAGTGGCTAAAGCGGTAGATAGTTACAAGAAATATTTGCAAGTAACAGGAGATATGTCTCCGGAGGCAAACGTGCGCTACGCTGACTTCTTGGTATACGGCCAGAAATATGATGAGTTAAAAACGGTAGCTGAGAAATTGGCTAATGTACCGGGGGTAGATGCGAAAGTATTCCGTTATTTAGGATTGATCGCAGTTAACCAAGATAAGGATTATACAAAAGGGGTAGAATACTTCGGTAAGTTGTTCGCTAATGCAGAGGCAAACCGACTGATCGATATTGATTATCTTTTCTCTGGTCTTGCATACATCGAAACTGGTGATTTAGCAAAGGGATTACCTAACTTGCAAAAGGCGTTGGAAATGAATCCGGAAATGATGGCGGAGATCGGTTCTGCAGGTATGGTTGCTTTTAATCAAGGCAAGTATGATGTGGCTGCAGGTATTTTCAATATTCCAGCTCAGAAAGCGGGTACTGATTTTTACTACGAAGCAAATCAGTTCTTAGGTATGGCAAATTTCCGTGCAGGTACTGCTAAGAAAGGAAAGGAAGAGGATGCTACGAAGGAATTCAACGATGCAATCAAGGCATTTGATGTGATCATTAAATCCAACGATCAAAAAGTTTACGACGAATATTTGGTGCAGGCCTTATATATGACAGGTTATTCCAATATGAACCTGGATGTTGTTAATCCAGAAACTCCTGAATTGACAAAAGGTCTTTTTGTTCCTGCTTTTGATCAATTGATCAAAGTATTGAAAGATAAAGAAGCCGCAGGTACAACATTAGATGAAGATCAGATTACAAAAATAGTAGAAGCTTATAATAATGTGGGCTATTTCCACTTGCTAAAAGGCGATAATGCGAAGGCATTACCGTATTTTGAAAATGCTTTAAAGTACAGTCCTGAAGATGAGACAGCTAAGGCTTATTTGGATTATCTAAAAAGCTAAGCTAGATCGGCTATAAATAAGATAAAAAGGGGAACTGACTGTCAGTTCCCCTTTTTATTTGGGATAAATTTCCTATTTTTGTTTATATAACTGAGACTTAAACTTATAGCATGGAAAATGTACAAATAGAGAATATGCCAGTTGATTATTTGCCTATTCTGATTCAATTAGCTGTAGCCACGGGATTTGGTGTTCTTACCATTGTCGGTACACATCTTTTGGGGCCTAAAGTGCGATCAGAAAAGAAACTTTCCTCTTTTGAATCCGGGGTAGAAGTTATAGGTAATGCCCGTCAACCTTTTTCGATTAAATACTTTCTTGTAGCCATCCTTTTTGTGATTTTCGATATCGAGGTCATTTTTATGTACCCTTGGGCCGTGAATTTCCGTGAGTTTGGGGTAGAGGGATTAATAGAGATGTTTGTCTTTATGGGGATGTTGCTTTTAGGCTTCATTTATGTCATCAAAAAGAAGGCACTCAATTGGGATTAGAATAGTTCTAAATAGTAATCCTGGGCTTCAATACAGGATTTAAAATATTATATTGAGCCAAGATATAAACTACGGAAAGAAAACAACTAATTATGAGCAAAGTTACTTTAGCTGAGGCGCCTCCGGGCGTAGAAGGCGCTGGATTTTTTGCTACTTCATTGGATAAAGCCATCGGTTTGGCGCGAGCTAATTCTTTGTGGCCACTACCTTTTGCTACTTCTTGTTGTGGGATAGAATTTATGGCTACAATGGGGTCGACTTACGATTTGGCACGTTTTGGTGCTGAGCGGCCCAGCTTTTCTCCTCGTCAGGCAGATATGCTTTTGGTGATGGGGACTATTGCCAAAAAGATGGCTCCGGTATTGCGACAAGTATATATACAAATGGCCGAACCGCGTTGGGTAATTGCTGTCGGTGCTTGCGCATCTAGTGGAGGTATTTTTGATACCTATTCGGTGCTGCAGGGAATAGATGAGATTATTCCTGTAGACGTATACGTCCCCGGTTGCCCTCCTCGTCCAGAAGCGATTTTGGATGGTGTGCTTAAGCTGCAGGAGATCGTAAAAAATGAATCCCTGAATAGAAGAAATACCCCGGAGTATAAAGCATTATTAGAAAAGTACGGAATAGAAGCAAACAATGGATAAGTTGGACAATCAGGTCATAATAGATCGACTTCAGGCTGTTTTTAACGATAGTGTTCGTGTGTTGGGAGAGCCTCATGGTTTATTGACTATAGAGACAGATGTAGCGCATGTTTTAGAGCTGTTGGCGTTTGTTAAGAATGACGAGATACTTCGACTGAATTATTTGACAGACATTACTGCTGTTCATTATCCGGATCAGGAGAAGCAGTATACTGTCGTATATCACCTTCACAACCTTTTCCAGAATATTCGTATTCGTATTAAGGTTTTTGTTGGCGGTGAGCAGCCGACAGTACCATCTGCAACTGCAGTATGGAAAGGTGCAAATTGGATGGAAAGGGAGACTTATGATTTTTTTGGAATCCACTTTGAAGGACACCCGGATTTGAGACGAATTCTGAATATGGACGACCTGGATGTCTTTCCGATGCGGAAAGAGTATCCACTGGAGGATCCTAACCGAATAGATAAGAAAGATTTTTATTTTGGCCGTTAACTTCAAGTGTAGATTAAGATGAGTAACCGAATAACCAAGATAACCCCAAATAGCCCAGTTTTTTTTGATAATGATCCACAAGACGAGTTGATAACACTCAATCTTGGGCCTACACATCCTGCGACGCATGGTGTTTTTCAGAACGTGTTGCAGATTGATGGCGAGCGGATTGTAAGTGGAGTCTCTACTATTGGCTATATACATCGTGCTTTCGAGAAAATAGCAGAGCACAGACCCTTTTATCAGATTACTCCATTGACAGATCGTTTGAATTATTGTTCGTCCCCGATCAATAATATGGGGTGGCATATGACAGTGGAGAAACTTTTGGATATCGAGATCCCAAAACGTGTACAGTATATGCGTGTGATCGTAATGGAGCTTGCTCGTATCGCCGATCATATTATCTGTAATGGAATTTTGGGGGTGGATACAGGTGCATTCTCCGGATTTCTATATGTTATGCAGGAACGGGAGTTTATCTACGAAATATTTGAAGAAATCTGTGGTGCGCGGTTGACAACAAATATTGGACGTATAGGTGGATTCGAACGGGATTTTAATGAAATCGCTTTCGAAAAGATAAGAACGTTTCTAGAACGATATCCACCGGTGTTAAGTGAGTTCGAGGAGCTTTTTGTTCGTAACCGAATTTTTATAGAACGTACTTCGGGTGTGGCAGCAGTTACACCAGAGCAAGCCCTTGATTACAGCTGGTCTGGACCTATTTTACGGGCTACGGGTGTAGACTACGATGTGCGCGTTACGGCTCCTTATTGTTCTTACGAGGAGTTTGATTTTGACGTTCCTGTGGGTACAACTGGTGATGTTTACGACCGATTCATGGTGCGTAATGCGGAGATGTGGCAGTCTATGCGTATCATCGAGCAAGCGCTAGAGAAAATAGAAAAGGAACCGAAAGGGGTGTTTCATGCTGATGTTCCGGAGTTTTATTTGCCGCCCAAAGAACAGGTTTATAATAATATGGAGGCTCTGATCTATCACTTCAAAATAGTGATGGGTGAGTGGGATACACCAAAATCAGAGGTTTATCATGCTGTTGAGGGAGGAAACGGGGAGTTGGGTTTTTATTTGATACATGATGGTGGACGTACTCCCTATCGCTTACACTTCAGAAGGCCATCTTTTATCAATTATCAGATGTTTGCACCCATGAGTAGTGGAATGTTAATATCGGATGCGATTATCAATATGAGTAGTTTAAATGTAATAGCTGGAGAATTAGATGCTTAGTATACAAGAGAACCAACCGATAGAATTTTCTGCAGCGCTTTTGGATCAGTTCGGAGAGATTGTTTCTCGCTATCCCGAAGGTCGTCAAAAGTCTGCATTGTTGCCTATCCTTCATCTGGTGCAAGCGGAGTATGGATGGTTGAGTACAGCAGGTATGGATAAGGTAGCTGCTTATCTTCATATACAACCTATTGAGGTGTATGAGGTGGCCACTTTCTATACCATGTATTTTTTAAAGCCTCAGGGCAAGTATATGTTGGAGGTGTGTCGTACTGGACCGTGTTGCTTGGTCGGTGCCGAAAAAATCATGAAGCATATAGAAAATCGCTTAGGCGTAGAGGAAGGCGAGGTTACAGCGGATGGGTTATTCTCCTGGCGGGGCGTAGAGTGTGTGGCTGCTTGCGGCTATGGGCCAGTATTACAGATTGGACCTGAATATACTTTTTATGAGAATTTGACCGAAGAAAGTGTGGATCAACTGATTGACAATTTGCGAAATAAGGCGAAACAGCAAGCTTAATACCTATGAGACGTAAATTATTATTAGAGCATATTAATGAGCCAGGTATTCAGACCTTTGATGTATATCGTCAAAAGGGGGGGTACCGAGCCGTAGAAAAGGCATTGAAAAGCATGTCTTCAGATGATGTGGTTGAGGAAGTCAAGAAATCTGGACTGCGTGGTCGAGGAGGAGCGGGATTCCCAACAGGGATGAAATGGAGCTTCTTAGCTAAACCAGAGGGAGTACCCCGTTATTTGGTCTGTAATGGTGACGAATCGGAGCCCGGAACTTTTAAGGACCGTTACCTCATGACTCATATCCCACATGCTTTGATCGAAGGTATGATTGTGTCCAGTTATGCTTTGGGCGCGAATACTTCGTATATCTATGTACGTGGTGAGATGATGCCACAAATAAGGATTCTTGAGCGAGCTATTGCAGAAGCTAAAGCGGCTGGTTTCGTAGGGAAGAACATTTTAAACTCAGGCTTTGATTTAGAAATTTACGTACAGCCTGGAGGCGGAGCATATATCTGCGGTGAAGAGACCGCTTTGTTGGAATCATTGGAAGGTAATCGTGGTAATCCACGTATTAAACCTCCTTTCCCCGCTGTGGCGGGTTTGTATGGGTGTCCAACAGTTGTTAACAACGTCGAATCTATTGCCTCTGTAGTGCCTATCATCAATGATGGAGGCGAAGAATACGCAAAAATCGGAATCGAGCGCAGTACCGGTACGAAGCTTATCTCCGCGGGAGGAAATGTAAATAACCCTGGCGTGTACGAGATTGAATTAGGAGTACCTGTCGAAGAATTTATCTATTCTGATGAATATTGCGGAGGCATAGCTAATGGCAAGCGTTTAAAGGCATTGGTTGCAGGTGGTTCTTCTGTTCCGATCTTGCCCGCCAATCTAATCTGTAAGACTATCAATGGAGATGCCCGCTTGATGACCTATGAATCGTTAGCTGATGGCGGGTTTCAAACAGGAACTATGATGGGCTCTGGTGGGTTTATTGTATTTGATGAAGATCAATGTATTGTTCGTAATACTTGGAATTTCACGCGTTTTTATCACCACGAGAGCTGCGGGCAGTGTTCGCCTTGTCGTGAGGGTACGGGATGGATGGAGAAAGTGTTGCATAAAATAGAACATGGACAGGGTACGATAGATGATATTGATCTATTATGGGATATCCAGCGTAAGATAGAAGGGAATACTATTTGTCCTTTAGGCGATGCGGCGGCTTGGCCTGTTGCAGCGGCAATTAGACATTTTAGGGATGAATTTGAATGGCATGTCCTGCACCCTGAGGAATCACAATCTCGGAATTATGGACTAGCACATTATGCTGATCCGATAAAACCTGTAGCACAGTAAAAGCCGTAATTATATAGTAGAAAGCAGAAACGATGGCTGAAGAAGTTGTAAAATTTAAAGTAACAATCGATGGTATACCTGTAGAGGTAGATCCAGGGACTACTATTCTCAATGCAGCGCGTCAGATCGGTGGGGATATTGTCCCACCAGCGATGTGCTATTATTCTAAGTTGGAGGGGACCGGCGGTAAATGCCGCACCTGTCTGGTTAAAGTTTCGAAGGGTTCTGAGAAAGACCCTCGGCCTATGCCTAAGCTGGTTGCGTCTTGTCGTACCACAGTTATGGATGGAATGGAGGTTCAAAATATTACATCACCAGATGTGGTTGAGGCCCGAAAAGGGGTAGTGGAAATGCTTTTGATCAACCACCCTTTAGACTGTCCCGTATGTGATCAGGCTGGTGAGTGTAAATTGCAGGACTTAGGGTATGAGCATGGCGATGAAGGTACACGTTACGAATTTGAACGTCGTACGTTCGAACGTATTGATATCGGAGACAAGATACAATTGCACATGAATCGTTGTATTCTCTGCTATCGTTGTGTGTATGTCGCCAATCAGCTTACTGAAGAACGGGAACATGGTGTATTGAATCGGGGAGATCATTCGGAGATTTCTACCTTCATACACAAGGCTCTTGATCATGATTTTGTAGGCAATGTTATTGACGTGTGTCCCGTGGGAGCTTTGACGGATAAAACGTTCCGGTTTAAAAACCGGGTATGGTTCACGAAACCTGTGGATGCACATAGGGACTGTCCGACTTGCGCTGGCAAAGTAACACTTTGGTATAAAGGTGACGAGGTGTTACGGGTCACAGGTAGAAAGGATGAGTACGGTGAAGTTGCCGATTTTATATGTAACACTTGTCGTTTTGAAACAAAACATACTGGGGATTGGATATTGGACGAGCCTACTCTTGTAGAGCAGGAATCTGTCATCGGAGCTAACCATTACCTGGAGTTTAATCCTCCGGCAGTAATTCAGGAAGATAAAAAATTGCAGCTGGCGAATGAAGAACAGTTGGCTAGAACAGAACGTTTAAAGTAAATTGAGCGATGGAAGCAGGTTTTATTTTAGAAAAATTAATTTTAGTAGTCATCGTATTTACCATCACTTTGGTAATAGCGATGTACTCCACGCTTGCAGAGCGCAAAATAGCCGGTTTTATGCAGGATCGACACGGTCCGAATAGAGCTGGTATCTTTGGCCTTTTGCAGCCCCTATGCGATGGCGGTAAGTTCTTTTTTAAGGAGGAAATTATTCCTTCTGGAGCACACAAGCCGCTCTTTATTCTGGGACCGGTAATAGCTATTATTACGGCATGTATTAGTTCGGCGGTGATCCCTTGGGGGCAGGAATTGGCCATTAATGGAAAAGTAATCTCTTTGCAGGTCGCTTCGGGAATCAATATCGGTGTGCTTTATATGTTTGGTGTTATCGCATTGGGCGTGTATGGTATTATGCTCGGTGGATGGGCGTCTAACAATAAGTTCTCTTTAATGGGGGCTATTCGTGCGGCTTCTCAAAGTATCAGTTATGAGATCGGTATGGGGTTGTCCTTGATTGCTTTATTGATGGTGACTGGGACATTGCAATTGGAGGATATCGTAGCGCAGCAGTCCGGATTTGTCAATTGGAATATCTGGGTGCAGCCGCTGGGTTTTTTGATTTTCATCACTTGTGCTTTCGCGGAATGTAACCGTGTTCCTTTTGATTTACCAGAATGTGAGACCGAACTTGTCGGGGGGTATCATACCGAGTATTCTTCGATGAAGCTAGGACTTTATATGTTCTCGGAGTACATTAATATGTTTGTATCATCAGCACTGATGGCGGCGTTGTACTTCGGCGGTTATAATTTTCCATTCATGTACGAGCTTGGGTTATCACAGAATTGGATAACAATTATAGGAGTATTAGTTTTCTTTTTAAAGATATTCGGTTTCATCTTTTTCTTTATGTGGATACGGTGGACATTGCCGCGTTTCCGCTACGACCAATTGATGAATTTGGGATGGAAGATATTGATTCCATTAGCCATTGCGAATATCGTGTTGACAGGTATAATCACAGTAATAAAGGATACTTATTTTTAAAAATCGTGACGTTGGAGATGAGAGTGAGGAAGTATGCAGACCTCCGTCACTATCATCACAATCATCACTTTTGTAACTTTAAAAACTATGCAATCATTAAGCAATAGAAAGAAAGTAATTGAGCAGAAGCCAATGAATATATGGGAACGGATGTACCTGCCGGCTATTGCCAAAGGGCTGTCTATTACCATAAAACATTTTTTCAGGAAGATCCCAACGATTAAGTATCCTGAGGAGATACGCCCTTATTCAAAGAATTTTAGGGGGCAACACTCTCTGAAGCGGGATGAACAGGGGCGTGAGCGCTGTACTGCTTGTGGGCTATGTGCTTTGTCGTGTCCTGCTGAAGCGATCACGATGATCGCAGCAGAGCGCCAAAAGGGGGAAGAACACCTTTATCGAGAAGAGAAGTATGCCGCGGTTTATGAAATAAATATGTTGCGTTGTATTTTTTGTGGTCTTTGCGAAGAGGCTTGCCCTAAGGAAGCAATATACCTCGATGGGCCGCATGTTACTGCGGATTATTTACGTGGAGATTTTATATATGGCAAAGATAAATTGGTGGAGCCAAAATTTGATATTACGAAACTAAACAGAGAAAACGCCTAAGCAGATGACTATATTCTATTTTGTTGCCTTTTTGTCTATTTTCTTTGCGCTGATGACCATCTTCACAAAGAACCCTGTGCATAGTGTACTTTACTTGGTTATTACCTTTTTCACCTTTACGGTGCACTACATTTTACTGAATGCACAATTTTTGGCCGTTGTCAATTTCATCGTTTATATGGGTGCGATTATGGTCTTGTTTTTATTTGTCTTGATGCTGCTCAACCTTAATAAAGATACCGAACCAATGAAATCAAGCTTGGTCAAAGTTATGGGAGCGGTAGCTGGGATGTGCATGCTGGCTACATTCTTGGGCGCTTTCAAGGTGATCGAGAGCAACAATGAATTTGTGACAGGTAATACTGATGTAGGACTTGTAAAAAACTTGGGTAAGGTTTTGTTTGACGAGTTCTTGCTACCGTTTGAGTTATCTTCTATATTATTGTTGACAGCGATGGTTGGAGCGATATTGTTGGCTAAAAAAGAAACGAAAGAAGCATAATGGATAATCTTATTCAAAATATACAAGGGATACCATTGAATCATTATTTGATTTTTTGCAGTATCATTTTTGCAATCGGCGTCATTGGTGTATTGATCCGTCGTAATGTGATTATCATTATGATGTCGATAGAGCTTATGCTCAACTCGGTCAACTTGCTGTTGGCTGCCTTTTCTGCCTATCGTGGAGATGCCAGTGGGCAGGTTTTTGTGTTTTTTATCATGGCATTAGCAGCGGCTGAGGTTGCGGTCGGTCTAGCTATTGTAATCATGGTTTATAGAAATACAAAGTCGGTAGACATTGAATCGTTAAGTAAATTACGTTGGTAAAAATTAAGTAGAACTAGCTATATGATCGAACTAATTTGGTTGATACCTTTACTACCCCTGATTGGATTTGTAGTCAATGGAATAGGACGAAATATTCTTCCTAAAAGCGTCATCGGTACGCTCGGTAGTGCTGTGGTACTGGTATCTTTTGTGTTGAGCTGTCTTGTATTTGGCGAGGTGTTAGCTGCTCGGAATGCCGGGCAAGAATCTGCGTTTGCATACCATTTATTCGACTGGATTCGGGTAGGTAATTTGGATATCAGTTTCTCTTTCTTGGTAGATCCTTTGAGCGCATTGATGTTGCTTATTGTTACGGGAATAGGATTTTTAATTCATTTGTATTCGATCGGATATATGAATCACGATGCAGGATATGGTAAATTTTTTGCTTACCTGAACCTGTTTATCTTCTTTATGCTGTTGTTAGTGTTAGGATCTAACTATTTTATTATGTTTATCGGATGGGAAGGGGTCGGCCTATGCTCGTATTTATTAATTGGGTTCTGGTACAAAAACTCCTCCTATGCTTCTGCCGCAAAAAAAGCCTTTGTGATGAACAGAATAGGAGATCTTGGTTTTCTAATCGCTGTTTTTGCTATTATCGCGACATTTGGATCATTGGAATTTGATGTTGTATTTAAACAAGCGTCTACTTTTCCTATAGGTGACGCGACTCTTCTGTTGATTACGCTATTGTTGTTTGTGGCGGCTACAGGAAAGTCCGCGCAGATTCCTCTATTTACCTGGTTGCCCGATGCGATGGCAGGACCGACTCCGGTTTCGGCATTGATACATGCTGCCACAATGGTTACAGCGGGTATTTATATGATCGTTCGCTCGAATATCTTGTTTACCTTGTCGCCGGTCACGATGCAGATTATCGCAGGCATAGGTGTATGTACGGCATTGGTAGCTGCTTTTATAGCCATCACGCAGAATGATATTAAGAAGGTCTTGGCCTATTCCACAGTTTCACAATTGGGTTATATGTTTTTGGGGCTTGGCGTTGGAGCCTTTACAGGGGCTTTTTTCCACGTCCTTACGCATGCTTTTTTTAAGGCTCTACTTTTCTTGGGTGCAGGTTCGGTAATCCATGCGATGAGTGATGAACAGGATATGCGACATATGGGAGGGCTTAAAAAGAGTTTGCCAGTGACGTATTTGACAATGTTGATAGGGACGATTGCTATTTCTGGAATACCTCCTTTATCAGGGTTTTTCTCTAAAGATGAGATTTTAGCGCATGCTTTTCTTTCCAGCCCACTGTTATGGGGACTTGGGTTTTTAGGTGCATTATTAACAGCCTTTTATATGTTCCGGCTGTTGTATCTGACGTTTTTTGGAGAATTTAGAGGAACAGAGAATCAAAAAAGTCATTTGCATGAATCGCCGGTTACGATGTTGTTTCCCTTGGTTATACTCGCCATATTGGCTGCAGGGGGAGGGCTATTGAATGTGCCCGAAGCTTTGGGTGGAAGTAATTGGTTGGCGAATTTCCTAGATCCGATATTCGCTTATAGTAACAGTCGGATAGAGGCCGTTCATATTGATCATAATACAGAATATATGTTGATGGGAGCATCAGCTGTGGCTGCGTTGATCATGGCAGTTGTCGCATACTCAACTTACGTGAAGAAGCGGAATATACCTGGTGCTGATGGTCAAGAACAAGGATTGTTGTATAAGCTTTCCTATAATAAACTTTATGTGGATGAGCTGTACGATCTTGTATTCGTCCGTCCATTAAACGCGCTTTCTAAATTTTTGTACAACGTGATCGACAGAGCTGGAATAGATGGTTTTGTGAATGGCTTAGGTTCCTTTTTTATGTCTTCGGGACGTGGAATCCGACAGCTACAGACCGGACACGTTGGTTTTTATATCTTTATGATGGTCATTGGGGTTATTGCTATCCTTTTGTACGGTTTTTTGAATGTATAGCTATTTGTAATCGAAGTAATCCATGAATAACCTATTTATACTGCTGTTACTCCCTCTTGTAAGTGCTATAGTTTTAGCATTTGTGAAGTCTTCGTCTTCTGCCAAGGGGTTTGCTTTGGGCTTGTCTGTGCTACAGTTGGCATTGACTGTTCCTTTTTTATGTCAATTTGTTCCTGATGCGAGTATTCAATTTGAACAATCCTTTGATTGGATTAAGAGTCTCGGGATAAGATTTCATATTGGATTGGATGGTATCAGTTTGCCGTTGGTCCTGTTGACGAATGGATTGATTCCGTTGATTGTGCTTTCTACTTTTGGTAAAAGCTTTAAAGGTAATTTTTATGCCTTAGTATCCTTTATGCAGACGGGCCTCCTCTTGGTTTTCGTTGCTTTGGACGCCTTCTCTTTCTACGTAGGATGGGAGGTCGCTCTGATCCCAATTTATTTTATATGTGCGCTTTGGGGTGAAGGCGACCGCATTCGTGTAAATCTAAAGTTCTTTATTTATACGTTTTTTGGATCTTTACTGATGTTGATCGCGATTATTTATCTTTATCAGCAGACTCCTACGAAAGATTTTGAATGGACATCATTTACCGCACTCTCGCTACAGGATGGTACGCAGCGGTGGATTTTTTGGGCTTTCTTTATAGCGTTTGCTGTTAAGATTCCTATATTTCCTTTTCATACCTGGCAACCGGATACGTATACCAACGCCCCGACGGCAGGAACGATGCTTCTGGCAGGTATCATGTTGAAGATGGGAACTTTTGGTTTGATTCGTTGGTTAATTCCACTCGCCCCACTGGGCGTAGCGGCTTATGGTCAGATGGCTTTAATCCTTTGTATTATCGGTGTTGTTTATGCTTCTCTTATTGCGTTTAAGCAGAAGGATACAAAACGCCTTATCGCTTATTCCTCGATCGCACACGTAGGATTGATTGGAGCAGGTATTTTCGCTTGGAATCAGGAAGGGCTTCAGGGGGCATTGATGCAAATGGTTAATCACGGTATCAGTGTTATTGGTTTGTTTTTTGTTTTGGATATTATTGCAGACCGTACTGGTACCCGTAGCCTTAAGGAGCTGGGGGGACTCGCAGAACGTATGCCCAAACTGGCTATATTCTTTTTGATTATCCTCATGGGGGCGGTGGGTTTGCCGCTTACAAATGGCTTTATCGGAGAGTTTTTACTGCTTAAGGGTGTTTATGGTGTGGGGCTACTTTATGCTGTTTTTGGAGGTCTCACATTAATTCTGGGTGCAGTATATATGCTGCGTTTATTTCAACGTACAATGTTAGGTGGACGTTTGGAGGAACATGCTGCGATTGTGGATATAAAAGGGCATGAGGTAGTTGTATTGTTCATTGTGGCAATAGGGGTGTTGTATTTAGGCGTGTTTCCAAATGGCCTATTGCATTTGTCAGAGGGATCGGTAATGAAACTCTTACAACAAGTTAAATTTTAAAGCAAGATATAAGTTAATAGATTATGGCCGCGATTATTACGCTTTCGTTATTAGGAATTTTAGTATTGTATTTAGGGCTATTCAAGGCAAAGTCAGCGTTGTTACCTGTATCACTTATAGGCTTGCTGATAGCATTGGGGTTTGAGGTAGCTTTATGGGGGGGGGATGCTCAACCAATATATAATGGAATGGTGGTTTTTGACAACTTTGCTCTTGCTTTTTCCATATTGTGTATTGTCACTACAGGATTAGTAATCCTATTATCCAGGGCTTATTTCAGTGCTATTAGTAATAACGTCGCTGAATACTATTGTTTGATTCTTTTCTCCCTTACTGGGGCACTGATGGTGTGTGCATATCATAACTTTGCTATGCTATTTATTGGTATCGAAGTGATGTCTGTAGCGCTATACATTTTGGTTGGTATACGGAGAACGGACTTTGCGTCGAATGAGGCTTCTTTGAAATATTTCCTTATGGGAGCTTTTTCCACAGGTTTTCTTTTGTTTGGAATAACTTTGTTGTACGGAGCTACAGGAACGTTTGATATTACTGGCGTAAGACAGTATCTGATTGACAATCCGCAGCATATTTCCCCTTATTTTTATGGCGGTGTTTTGCTTCTATTGATCGGGCTTTGTTTTAAAGTAGGGGCTGCTCCATTTCACTTTTGGACCCCTGATGTATATGATGGTGCGCCAATATTGATTACTTCCTATATGAGTACAGTGGTCAAGGTAGCTTCTTTTGCAGGGTTTTTACGTTTGTTTAGTTACGTGTTTGTGCCGTTGCACGATTTTTGGACGCCGGTGCTTCTAGTTGTTATTATCATCACATTGTTTATCGGTAATATTACCGCGATGATGCAAACTAGCTTCAAGCGGATGTTGGCTTATTCCAGTATTTCACATGCAGGATACATGTTGTTTGCTATCGTAGCGTTGGGGGCGACATCTTCTTCTAGTATTTTTACGTATGCGATTGCATATTCATTATCTTCTGTAGCAGCCTTCGCGGGGCTTATTTTGGTTAAGCGTGCCAAAGGGTCTGATCAGTTTATGGCTTTTAACGGTCTTGGAAAAACGAATCCCTTCCTTGCTTTTGTAATCACGGTAGCGATGTTGTCTTTGGCCGGAATTCCGTTGACTGCAGGTTTTATTGGGAAGTTTATGATGTTCAGTACAGTGATGCAGGATTATCATATCATCTTGTTGCTTTTAGCAGTGGTAAATGCGGCAATTGGTGTGTACTACTATTTGCGTGTTGTTGTGCACCTATATTTCAAAACGGCTGAAGATGAGGGGGAGGCTGTCGTGCTTCCGTGGAGTTTTAAAGTTGTCCTAGCTACGGCAGTGGTGTTTACGCTGTTGATTGGCCTTTATCCAGATTGTATTATTAGATTGTTATAATTGTTTTATAAATTCATGATGAAAGCCCTTTTGTAAGGGCTTTTTGTCTTTTTAAGGGGCAAGCGCCACAGACTTACCTATTTTTTGTGCCTATGTGTTTTGAACTTTGGTCACAAGTTGTATCTTTATAAAGGACCATAGTTGATTATGAGAAGATTGGTAGTGCTATTGAGTAGGCATGTTGCGATTTTTATTGTTGTGCTATTGTCGATTGTTCCGACTTTGGCCCAAACCTCTTTAAGGGGGGGAGTCAGAGACGCAATAAGTAAGCGTCCAATTGTGGGTGCTACTATACAGTGTCTGGAATATCCAGAGGGGAGTTCTACAAACAGCAGTGGGAGTTTTTACATGAAACTGGACTCGACAATTCTAGAAATTGTGGTGTCTGCTATGGGCTACAAGAAGAAAAATGTTCTTGTCACTGGAAAAGATAGTACACTGCTGATATATCTTGAGAAGGAAGACCATCTCATTGAGACTGTCGAGATCGTCAAAAGGGGCAAGTATAAGAACAATAACCCGGCAACAGAGCTCATTGACTTGGTGATTCGTAATAAACGTAGAAACCAGCTTACGCATAAAGATAGTCTATACTTCCAACAGTATGATAAAATAAAATTTGGTATGGTGGACCCTCAAAATGGATTCAAGACCAAAATGGGGGACATGAGTTTCTTTTTCAAAGATGTCGATACGACGTCACTTCCGGGACATGAATTACTGACCTTGTATTTGCAAGAGGACCTCTCCGATAATTATATCCGACAACGGCCTACGCGAACTAAAAAAATCATCCGCGCACAACACAAAACGGAATTTGACCCGCGTTATGTCAACAACCCAAATGTAAGCTCTTATCTTAACTACTTGTTTCAACCGGTGGATATTTATGACGAGAGTATATTTTTTATCAATAAGCTTTTCCTTAGCCCTATTGCAGACAATGCGAAGTTGTATTACAAATATTATATCACAGACACACTCCGTACGGAAAAGGAAATTTTTGCTGTCCTCCGATTTGAACCTCGGAATAAAAGTGATCTGCTTTTTAAAGGATCACTTGTTGTGTCCCTGGACGCTCGTTACGCTGTAAAGCGGGCATCGCTGGAAATCGACGAGAAGACAAATATCAGTTGGGTTAATTCTTTTAAAGTTGATCTTTCGTATTTTAAAAACACAGAGGGAGTCATGCTGCAGGATAGTTCGAATGTGTTTGTTGTATTTGGTAGAGGTAAGGTTGATGCTGTATTTGGAGAGCGGTCTAGTGTTCATTATCGTTATGATACGCACCACGTAGCAGCAGAGAATACATTTTCGGGGGCTCCGGTTGAATTACGGTTGGACTCAGGATCGGGGCTGGATGGGCAACGGCCTGTGCCGTTGAGTACGTACGAAGCTCGGACCTATGCGAATATAGATAGTTTAAATGATCTTAAATCTTTCAAAACACTATTGGCTGCCGGCTATCTGGTAGCGCAGGGTTATTATCCGGTAGGGAAATTTGAGCTTGGTCCGTTGGAATATTTGTATCATCGCAATGAAATGGAGGGCGATAGGATTCGATTTGGAGGGCGAACTACAGCGAAATTTTCGGAGAAGGTTTATTTGGAAGGGTATATGGCTTATGGGTTCCAGGATGAACAGTTTAAATATTATTTGCGTACGGCTATTGCGTTAAATGGCAAATCTGTTGCTACTTTTCCAGCACACTATTTAGAGGGATCCGTACAGCGTGATATATTTGAACCAGGAAAAGCCATCGGTTATCTAAAAGGCGATAGTTTTTTTAGAAGCTTTAGGTCGAATAAGCCGACAAAGTGGTTGGATACCGAAGCTTATAGGTTTGGACATGTTGTCGAGTTTGGAAATCATTTTAGCTTATCAAGCACCTTTACGCATCAAAAGCGAACAGCTATTGGTGATTTACGGTTTGTGTTAACCGCAGATAGCACGAAATCTCTGGCAAATATTAATACGAACGATGTACAGTTTACCTTGAGATGGGCCCCCTTCGAGAAATTTTACTATAGAAATTTGCAACGGCGCACAATTATAGAAAGCCAGCCCGTGTTTAGTCTGCAGTATAACAAGGGGCTTGATGGCTTTTTTGGCGGTGCTTATAATTATGATGCCTTACGTTTCTCTGCTTCCAAACGTTTTTTTATGAATCAGCTCGGGTTTGCTGATATTACGTTTACTGCCGGAAAGATTTGGGGTACTTTACCTTACCCGCTATTAGAAATGCCGAACATACAGGAGATGAAAGATCGGCATACGATATCGTATGAAATGACAAACTCAATGGAGTTTGTGGCAGACCAGTTTTTGAAACTTTCCTATGATCACGAATTGAATGGCTTTCTTTTAAATAAATTGCCCTTGATCAAAAAGCTGAGATTCAGGGAGATCTTTGGCGGGCGTATGTTTTATGGACGGTTATCAGCGAACAATAACCCAAGTATCAGTGATAAGGTGGTGTACTTTGATACTCATAAAGAGGGATATACCGTAACTCATGCACTTCAAAAAAGCCCTTATTGGGAGGGATACGTAGGACTTGATAATATTCTAAGTATATTCCGGGTACAGTATTTTTATCGTTTTAACTACCGATATCATCCGAATATAACTAACGAACGATTTAAACTATCATTAAACTTTAATTTTTAGAGCTATGACGGCATACCATACAATTTTAGTGGAAAGAGAGGGAAAGACTGCAGTTGTTAAGATAAACAGAGAGGCAAAGTTGAATGCGCTTAATAAAGAGACGTTGGCTGAGTTGAGTGCTGTTTTAGATATGTTGGCTGAAGACGTGACCGTACGGGGAATCGTCTTAACGGGCGCAGGAAATAAGTCTTTTATCGCGGGGGCTGATATCTTGGAGTTTGAGGGTATGGATGGAGCCTCTGCAGAACTTCTCGCAATAGAGGGGCAACGAAACGTAATGGATAAAATTGAAGCTTATCCAAAACCAGTTATAGCGGCAATCAATGGTTTTGCATTGGGGGGTGGGCTTGAATTGGCACTTGCTGCTCATATGCGTATTGCGAGTTCGACTGCAAAGTTGGGTTTGCCAGAGGTGTCTTTGGGATTAATCCCTGGATATGGGGGGACACAACGGTTACCTCAATTGGTGGGAAAGGGGAGAGCTTTTGAAATGATTATGACGGGTGATATGGTGAACGCTGAGGAAGCTTTGGCCTATGGCTTAGTAAATTATGTTGTGGAGGGGGATGAGCTATTAGGGAAGTGTTATACATTGCTGGAGCGGATTTATTTACGATCGCCTAAAGCAATTGCGGCAACCATAAAGGCTGTCAATACGGGTGTTTTAGACCCGAGGGAAGGTTTTCAGAAAGAGATGGCTCTTTTTGGTGCTTGTTTTGATACGGATGAGGCGAAGGAAGGGATTCGAGCTTTTTTGGAGAAAAGAAAGCCAAATTTTTAAATGAATAGAGTCTTCTTGTAGTTGTATTTAATGGTTGGTTTATGATTGGTAAAGACGTTTTTTCGCAGAAGGAAAGGAATATTATCATTTTAATAATTATCCTTGTCCTCGGGGCTGTTATTCTTTATGCCATGAAAGGTATTTTTGGTGCTATTTTAGGGACCATGGTAATGTACACCTTGTTTCGTAATCTGAATATCTTTTTGATTGAACGATTGAGGTGGCCAAAGTCCTTATCCTCTGTAGTCGTTATTATTCTTTCGATTTTCATTATAGTTTTACCATTTGTTGGGATTGGGACTATGCTGGTTAATAAGGCAATTGAGCTGCAGAAAAATCCTGCCTGGATTAACGATATCATCAATGCGATAAATAGCTTTGCGGGGGATAAGCTAGGGAAACCTGATTTTCTTAAAGAACAGATTGAAGCTAGTGCGGCCTATTTTGGAGGAATGCTAACCGCGGTTTTAGGGGGGGCTGCAAATGCTTTTCTTGAGATTTCGGTAATGTACTTCTTGCTTTACTTCCTGTTCGTGAATTATAAAGGGTTTGAAAGTAGTATTATACATTACTTGCCTTTTGATGATGCCAATGCGACAGTTTTTGGAGAAGAGTTGAAAAATATTACTTATTCTAACATCATCGGACAAACTTTTATTGCTATCGTTCAAGGGATTTGTTTGGCCATCGGTTTTTATATTTTTGGTGTTAAGGATGGTTTATTCTGGGGCGTTATCTGTGCCATTCTGTCTTTTATTCCTTTATTGGGGCCTCCTCTAATTTTTGTGCCGGCTGCAGTTATTCTATTTTCTCAAGGTGCTACTTGGCAAGGAGTGGGACTTTTAGTATGGGGATTTGGGCTCGTCATTAATATCGATAACGTCTTGCGTTTGATTATCGCCAAAAAGGTTGGCGATATACATCCTATTATTACTATCGTTGGTGTTATTATTGGTATTCCTCTTTTCGGAATTATGGGACTGGTATATGGGCCGTTACTGCTGGCGTATTTCTTAATCGCCGTGAAGATATACAAGGCGAATAAGCGACTCTCTCTTCAAAAGCAGATGTTGGAGGAAAGGTTAGAATAATCGTTAGCCCACGGCGTATCCTAACATATAATCTTGAAATTGCTCGTAGTAAACTTGATAAGAAGTCTCTTCTCCGTCTTTGGCCAGATCGAGCGTCATAACACCTTGTGCTTCGTAGTTAAAAGGCCGAATGGTCATGTCTTGTAAGAAAGATACTCCTTTGTTGCCTTGTAATTTATAAACAGCTTCTTTGGCGCACCAACAGGCATACAATTGTAGAATGTCGTTTTCGGATTGGATAAAAGATAACTCTTGTGGCTTTAGAAATTTCTCTTTGATACGTAATACCTTATCTTTTACAATTTCGAGATCCATGCCGCATTCGCCCTTTGTGCTTAACATTACGCCAGCGTAGTCAAAAGAATGCGTGAGCGAGATCTTATAAGGGTAGTGTGGTAGATACGGTTTGCCGTTTTTGTCGGAAGGACAATATATGAATTCATCGGTCTGCAGGAGGTAACGTAGCAAGACACGAGTGGCCAGCCAATGCAGGGTTCTTTTGCCCTTGCTTAGATTTTGTAAGCGATTTTGCTCTTCCTCATCCAATTGCAATTTGCTCAATAGCTCATCTGCAGATTCTTCAATCTTCCATATTGCGAATTTAGTGCTGCTGTCCAGCTCTCTGAGGTATACTAAAGCCATACTCCAAATGTAAAAAGTAAAAAGTAAAAAGTAAAAAGTTATTTTTAGTCCTGACCTCGAGTAACTTTTTAAAAAACTTGCTAGATGTCAGGCAATACCGTATTTTTGGTGTCCAGTTGGTAATCGCCAGCTGTTTGAAAATTCAATATGATATTATCAGATACACGAATATTAGAAGAGATCGAAAATGGAACCATCGTTATCGAGCCATTTGATCGTAAATGCCTAGGTACGAATTCGTACGATGTACATTTGGGAAAATACTTAGCAACTTATAAAGATGGCGTGTTGGATGCCAAAAAGCATAACGAGATTGTACATTTTGAAATTCCTGAAGAAGGTTATGTTTTAGAGCCGGGCACACTTTACTTGGGGGTTACGATGGAATACACGGAGACGCACGGACATGTGCCTTTCCTGGAAGGCAAATCAAGCACCGGCCGTCTTGGTATCGATATACATGCGACAGCTGGAAAGGGTGACGTGGGTTTTTGTAACACTTGGACCTTAGAGGTTTCTGTTGCTCAGCCTGTTCGTGTCTATGCAGGGATGCCTATCGGTCAGTTGATTTATTTTGTGGTAGAGGGGGATATTGAAACTTTCTACAACAGTAAAGGAAATGCCAAATATAACAACAAGACTATCCGTCCTGTTGAAAGTATGATGTGGAAGAATGCTTTTTAGCATTCTTCCCTATCCACCAAATTCCATTAAGTACGCTTTTAAGAAATCATCGAGATCGCCGTCTAAGACAGCTTGTGTATTGGATGTTTCTTTATTTGTGCGTAGATCCTTGATCAGCTTATAAGGATGTAATACGTAGTTTCGTATCTGTGACCCCCATTCTATTTTTTTCTTAGATCCCTCGATAGCGGCAGTTGCTTCTTGGCGCTTTCGCATTTCGATTTCATACAATTGAGATTTTAGTAATCGGAAAGCATTTTCCTTGTTCTGCAATTGTGATCTAGACTCTTGGTTTTTGATGATGATACCTGTCGGTTTGTGGTGTAGACGTACAGCCGTTTCTACTTTGTTCACATTCTGTCCACCAGCACCTCCAGCTCGAAATGTATCCCATTCTATTTCGGAGTCTTTAACGTCGATCTCGATATTATCGTCGACGAGTGGATATACATATACGGATGCAAAAGAGGTGTGACGTTTGGCATTTGAGTCAAAAGGTGAAATGCGGACGAGTCGGTGCACCCCATTTTCGCCCTTCAGGTAACCGTAGGCAAAATTTCCTGAAAATTGTAGTGTGACTGTTTTTATACCTGCCACTTCTCCTTCTTGGTAATCCTGCTCGGTCACTTTACAGCCGTGTTTTTCGCCCCACATAATATACATGCGCATGAGCATCGCTGCCCAATCACAAGATTCGGTACCCCCTGCTCCTGCGGTAATTTGTAGGATGGTGTCTAATTGATCTTCCTCGGCGCTGAGCATGTTTTTGAATTCCAATTCTTCGACATCACGTAATGCAACTTCGTATTGTTCCTGCGCTTCTTGTTCGCTAGCATCTCCGGATTGAAAAAAATCATACATGACGCCGACGTCTTCTACGGAAGCGGCTACTTGGTCAAAATGATCTGTCCATACTTTGAGATTCTTAATCCCATGAAGGATTTTCTCTGCTTCTTTTGGATGGTCCCAAAAAGTAGGTTGTAGGGTGATCTCGGTATCGTTTGCTATCTCTGCTTTCTTGGCATCGATGTCAAAGATGCCTCCTCAGGGAAGTTACTCTATCCCTCAAGTCCTGAATTTGTTCTCTGGTCATAGTTTCAAAGGTAAGAATTAATTGTTAATGGTTAAGGATTAATGGTTAGCGATTAAAAGATAAGTGACCTTGGTGAATTTACGTTGTTTAACGGTTTAGCTAAAAATAATATCTTCGTATTGGTGAATATCAAGCATTTTATCTAAGTTTGATCGTAGCAAAAAAATAGCAGACTTATGTTGCCAAAAATCGACTTTACCCAAACTCAAGCGTACAAATATCTCGCGGATCATTTTGTTTCTATTAATGAACATACGTTGAAAGATCTCTTTGTGTCCGATCCTGCTCGGTTTGAAAAATTCTCTCTTAGCTTAGAAGACATACTTTTAGATTATTCTAAAAATAGAATTGATGAACAGACTATGGCACTCTTGTCTCAGTTGGCGAGAGAGTGTAAGCTCGACGAGGCTATCAAGGCCATGTTTGCGGGTGAGAAGATTAATGTGACAGAGGGACGTGAGGTTTTGCATACTGCATTACGAAATCAGTCAGGTACTCCGGTTTTGGTGGATGGCGAGGATGTGATGCCTAAGGTAAAGGCGGTGTTAGCGCACATGAAAGACTTTACGAACCGCGTGTTGTCTGGTGAATGGCGTGGATATACTGGACTAGAAATTACGGATGTGGTTAATATCGGTATAGGAGGCTCAGACTTGGGGCCTGTTATGGTTACGGAATCGCTTAAGGCTTATAAGACGCGTCTTAATATGCACTTCGTCTCTAATGTAGACGGAACACATCTTGTAGAAACTTTAAAGAGCTTAAATCCAGAGACGACCTTATTCCTCATTGCTTCTAAGACATTTACGACTCAGGAAACTATGGCCAATGCGACATCTGCTAAGGACTGGTTTTTAAAATCCGGTGCGAAACAGGCCGATGTGGCGAAACACTTTGCGGCATTAAGTACAAATGAGGCGGGTGTTGCGGCATTTGGTGTCGATACGGCGAATATGTTTGAGTTTTGGGATTGGGTAGGTGGTCGTTACTCTCTGTGGTCTGCCATCGGTCTGTCTATTGCCTTAGGAATTGGTTTTGATAATTTTGAACAGCTTCTGGAAGGAGCTCATATTGCTGACGAACATTTTAAAACTACGGAATTCGAGCAGAATATCCCTGTTGTATTGGGATTGCTGGGAGTATGGTATAATAATTTCTTTGATGCCGAGAGCCATGCTATACTTCCGTATGATCAGTATCTACACCGTTTTGCTGCTTATTTCCAGCAGGGGGATATGGAAAGTAATGGTAAATATATCGATCGGAATGGTAATCGAGTCGAATATCAGACTGGGCCGATTATTTGGGGAGAACCGGGAACGAACGGTCAACATGCATTTTACCAACTGATCCATCAGGGGACGAAATTAATTCCTTGTGATTTTATCGCTCCTGCTATTTCGCACAATCCTATCGGTAATCACCATCAATTACTGTTGTCCAACTTTTTTGCGCAGACAGAGGCGCTGATGAATGGAAAATCGGAGACAGAAGTCGTTGGAGAGCTTAAATTAGCAGGGAAAACGGAAGTAGAGATAGCGGGGTTAAAGAACTATAAAGTTTTTGAAGGAAATCGGCCTACGAATTCCTTTTTGTTAAAAAAGATTACACCAAGGTCGCTAGGGAGTTTGATTGCGCTGTACGAGCACAAAATATTTGTACAAGGTATTATTTGGAATATCTATAGCTTTGATCAATGGGGAGTGGAGCTTGGAAAGCAGCTTGCCAGTAAAATTTTGCCAGAATTGATCAGTGACAATGACGTTGATAGTCACGATAGTTCCACTAATGGGTTGATCAATCAGTATAAAAACTGGAGAGATTAGTCTTTAATAAATGAATTTTGAAAGGCCTCGGTGAAAACTTCACCGAGGCCTTTTTTTGTATTCCTATAGATTCTATTTATTGATTTTTTTGCGCTTATTGTTGTTTTTGTAAGGGGTTGTTTTTCAGTTATTTGTGTCTGGCGTTAAATTGTTGGGCCTTGAATAATTATCGATTTTCAATATTTGATTGAAAAAATGCATGATATTTATCAATATATTGTATCTAGGTCTACCTTTGTTTCCTTTTAATCAATATATTTGTTTAGTCATTTAGTGACTTTTATATTATATCTTTTGATATAATAACTGTGAAAAACGTTTTTATTTGACTCATTTAATTACCAATAAGTGAGTGTATGCTATTGATCTATGGAAAAAACTCGTCTCCGCTGGTTATGGACGTTGGTATTGGTGCTGCTGTTCTGCGGAGCGGGGAGGGAAGTGTATGGGCAAAGGGTTTATGGATCTTATTTTAACTCTGGCGGAGTGAAGGGTAGCGGTGGTAATGCAGGTTTGGGGGGGAGCAGAGGAGCAGATGGCTCTTTTCAATTTCAAGATGTTGCAAATATTGGTGATAGCGACTATTCTAACTCTAGTAATATAGAAGCTATTAGTGGTCAACCGGGAACTGGAGCTCTTGGATTATTGGCTGGTGAGGGAGGAAGTACGAGCGCATGGATAGAATTATCGTTCAGTAAGTCCACGATTGCAAGTCAGTTAATATATATCAACGCAATTATTTATGACCAATTTAGGAGTAACAAAGTTTCAGTCCAGGCGTATAACTATTTTAATAGCACTTATACTAGTGTTGGAACGGCTCAACAATTTAACGATTTGCCCAAAACGTCTAATGGAGAAGTTATTTTCTCTGTAAATGGAAGTTTTAATAGGTTAAGGATAATAATTGAAACGGATAAAGGTAGTTCGCTTTTAGGATTATTGGGAGGCGCTTCTTACTTGCGGATGAGATTGTATTATGCTTACTTTTTAGATTCGGAGTGTCACGCTGCAATTAATACATCTTTCGGTGCCAGTGGGCTTACAATAGATTTAATTGGAGAGGGGGCAAAGGTGGTAAATCCTTATAATGCTATTGATGATGATTTAAATACCCATTCTAAACTTTTATTGGGATCTGGTGTTACTATTGGCTTAGGTAGCTTTGTCTATCAGGACGTGCTTTTTAAGCCGTCTAGTCTCCAAGGTAATGGAGTTCGTCTTTATCTAAGAAGTCCCCAATCCGTCGTTAATCTAAATTTATTTTCAGGGGTTAAGATAACAGTTTATAACGGCGCGAGCATGGTCTTTGAAAAGACCTTAGATCAGATTCTAGGTTTAGACCTTTTAGGTTTGTTAGGCGGACAGCAATTGGTGCCTGTAGATATATATGGAGTTAATTCATCTTTTGACAAAGTAAGAATTTCATTGGGAAATTTCTTAAATATAGGCGTATTAAGTGGGGGGATGGAGTTTAACATGATACAGATGCTTCCCCCTCTTCCCGAGGTCAACTCTTCTACGGCGAATGCTTGCAAAGGTGATTTGCTTGCCCTTGAAGTGAAAAATCCCAATTCATCATTAGTGTATAAATGGTATCTAAATGGAAATAATATTGGAACAGGCAATCAATTGCAATATTCTACTAATTCGTTGATTACTAATGGATCACCTTATGAGTTTGTCGTTCGGTCCATAGCACCTAATTGTATTTCACAAGAATCTGGGGGTTCAATAATCAGGGTAATGGTCTATGATAAGCCAGGTAAAGCGCAACTCACCATATCAGATGTTATCAATTAGAGTTAAAAAATAAAAACAATTAAAAATTAATCGATATGAAAAACAAACTAAAATTATTGAAAACAGGGCTACTAGCACTGCTTTTATGTACTTTAATTAATTCCTCGTTGGCGCAGTTGGCAGCACCAGTTCCAACTATTCCTATTGATAGTAAGTCAAAATTAGGCTTGGGGACTTTAGATGATGGTGTGGGAACAGTAACGGATCAAGCTAATACCATCTTGTTTTATAAGGAAACTGGAGGCGTTTCAGTAACGGGACTAACTTTACGAGCTAGTTTGACAGATGATAATAGCACTGATCCCTTAGAATTTACGAGTTATAGGTGGTATAAAATGGGGTATGACGGCACTACCGAGACGCCTGCAGAAATTTCTGGTCAGACTACTCGTGATTTGGCTTTGACAGCGCTTCAGCCAGGATATTACAAATACAGGGTGTACGGTTTAGTTGAGGATGGGACAGTATTATGTCAGTCTGAAGAATTTCAAGACATTATTTTCTTCGTTCTTCGTCCACTGGATCCGACTGCTAGCGCGGCGGCGAATAGCCTTGCCGGCTTCTGTATTGGAGAAGAAGCGTCCGCTGCAGACCTTGTCTTGAATTCAACAGTAGAATTCTCTGCTATTGACTATCAGGGTGGGAGTTATCCTAATCCAGCAGTAGGAAACTTTGATTTAGCATATAGATGGTATGCTGTAAAAAAAGGAGATGTCAGTAATACTAAAATATATTTGCAAACTACACCTGTTAATAGTACAGGAGCTGCTAATACTTTTACGCTGTCTGATTACACGGCGTTGGCGGATGCTGCCACGTATCAATTCTTTGTTGAAGTACAATACAGTGAAGCAATTAAGCAACGTGATAATAGAGAACATGCTTTATGGACAGCTCGGGTTGGTGGTGATACGCCATACGAGTTAATAGTTTCTCCGAAACCAGGACGTCCTACAATCACCATCGAAACTGTTAACGATTAATACAGAATGGTAATACTTTCGCAATGCGTAGCCTGCTCTTGTTTTTAGGATTTTTCCTAACTGTGCTGTTGTTCCTTTCAAAAGGAGCAATGGCGCAGCAGGGACAGACTTTGCATATTGTTCAGGGTAAAAAGGTAACATTGCGTGCCGATTCTAAACATGCCTTGTCTTACATCTGGTTTAAGAATGATGAACCGCTCAATGGTCTGCATGATCAACGGATCGTTGTTGTCGAACCAGGGATTTACACAGTTATTGCATTGGGCGATGGTTGTAATTCAGATATGTCAGATCCTGTAGAAATTATTCTAGATCCAGGTGGAGGTGAGGTTACCGTTGATTTGGAAATTCGGAATCTGCCCGAGAAGGGTGTTGTTGCGCTTGGGGAACCGTTCAACTATCAACTGATGGTTTTAAACAACGGTCTGGTAGATGCAACCGATTTGCGAGTTACATTTGACCTTCCAGCGAGTCTGGAGTATCTAAAACCTGTCGGTAGCTATGGTGGCGAGATTGATTTCATACAGAGCTCTAGACAGCTATTGTGGAAGCTGCCTGAATTGAAAGCTAAGGAGTTTTTGTCGCTTTGGGTTTCTGTCAAAGGTATCGCTGACGGGGATGTGATTACTATGGCTAAAGTGACGGCAAAGGAGAAAGATGGGAGTGCTTTGAATAATGAATCGGACGCTAAAGTGCGTATTGTCTTCTTTCAAATTCCTAACGTCTTTACGCCTAACGGCGACGGTAAGAATGATACTTTTGTTATTCAAGGTTTAGAGCTTTTTGATAAGAAGAGACTTCGTGTATTTAATCGTTCGGGGTTTGAGGTCTACCAAAGTGAGAATTATGGTAACGACTGGAATGGACAAGGTCTAGGATTGGGGACCTATTTTTATATCTTAGAATTTGAAGGGGATAATCAGAAGTCCCGTGTCATCAAAGGTTATGTAACCATATTGAGATAGAAGTTGGTTCAAATAAAAAAGCAACGTTTTTAAACGTTGCTTTTTTATTTAATAGTATTGTTAGCCGATTACTTTTTTACAAGTTTCACATAATCCTTCATCACATTCATACTTTCATCTAGTATAAAGTCAAACTCTACTTTTGGTTGTGGTTGACCTTCTTTCCAAAGTGGCATATTATGTAGCTCCAAAAGCTTGTTAATCCGAGCTCTGTTTTTAGCTTTGTTAACATCACGTTCCTTCTTTAGTTTTTCTTGATTCAAGCTAATTTGGGCTATAGAATCAGATTTGTTAAACTCATCGATATCTTCCAGCAAGAATTTGTATTCTGGAGATTTTTCCATGCGCTTCATGTGGGCGTCCTGAAGTTGCTGTGTTGTTGTTTTAAGATCAGCAAGACGGCCAAAAGTCGTGCCCTTGATCTGATCCCAAGGTAAAGCAGCAGGCTCAGAGCTTTCACCGAATTTTTCTGCAACGTATTGTGTTGGGAATGTGACATCAGCATCAACACCCTTGTGCTGGGTACTGCTTCCGGTCACACGGTAAAATTTGCCTATTGTCACGTTGATCTGTCCAAATTCAGGAGCTCCAGCAGGTGTATCTGCATCTTTGTCGGCTCCGGCTGCTTTCATTAACAATTTGTTTGTAGGGCTAATGAATCTAGACATTTGTACCGCAGATTGAACGGTACCTTTACCATAGGTAGTCGATCCTAAGATAATACCTCGGCCATAATCTTGGATAGCTCCTGCAAAGATTTCAGAGGCAGATGCCGAGAAGCGGTTAATGATTACACCAAAGGGACCTGTCCATATTGCTCCTGCATCTTTGTCTTGCTCAACATCAACCCGGTTGTTTGTACTGCGTACCTGAACAACAGGACCCTTGTCTATAAATAGTCCTGTCAGTTCGATCGCTTCTTGTAAAGAACCTCCGCCGTTGTTGCGTAAATCCAAGACGACAGCATCTACATTTTCTTTGCGTAATGAATCTAAGATTAACCTTACATCACGTGTTGTGCTTTTATAGTTAGGATCCCCTTTGCGGTAGCCTTCAAAGTCAATATAGAATTTAGGTAGATTGATCACACCAATGCGGTAGTTTTTGCCATCTTCACCTTTGACAGTTTTAACTATTTTCTTAGCAGATTCTTCTTCCATAATAATCTTTTCGCGGGTCAACTTTACGATGACGGGTTGCGCGGATATATCTTGTCCTGCTGGAAGGATCTTTAAGCGTACTATTGTTCCTTTTGATCCTTTAATCTTTGCTACAGCAGCATCTAGACGCCAACCTACGATGTCCTCAAATTCACCGTTGTTACCTTGCGCCACCGCTATGATGCGGTCATCCATTTTTAAGGTTTTCTCTTTAAAAGCAGGGCCACCGGCAATGATTTCTTTAATAGTGACCATCTCGTTTTCCATTTGGAGACGTGCACCAATACCTTCTAGTGTGTTGGACATCCCTTCGTTGAATGCTTGTGCAAAAGATGGGTTGTAGTAAGTGGTGTGTGGATCGATGGCGTCAGTAAATGATGTCATAATCAATTGAAAAGCATCATTGGCATTTGTTTTCTTCGCTTGAGAAATCAAATTGTTATACCTTTTACGAAGAGTTTCTTTGTGTTTCTCATCTTCATTCTTGCCGTCTGCCGTTGCCATTTTGAGATTTAAAAGGTCAAGCTTGACGCGTTTACGCCATTGGTCTTTTAATTCATTATCAGACTTAAACCAGTTTAGTTTTTCCCGGTTGTTCGTATAGTTTTCGTTTGCGTCAAAGTTGTGCTTGGCGTCGACCTGTGTTAAAGCATATTCCATAGCTTCTAGGTAGCGCTGGGAATAGATGTTAAAGATATAAAATGGAGCAGAAAGGTCTCCTTTTTTCATATCTTGACTGATATTGCTTTTATATTTATTAATGTCATCGATGTCCGACTGGAGTAAGTAATTTTTACCTTGGTCGATCATCTTTACCAGATTGTTAAAAACGATGTTCGATAGTGAGTCACTTGGGCTTACCTTTTTATAACTGTAGTTCTCTAATATCCCCACGACTTCTTTTGCAATCACCTCATGCTGTAAGGTCGGCTTTATATTAATCCCCCCTTCTTCCAGTTGGACGCGCGGCTTTGAGCCACAGGCTACAACGGAAATCAATGCTAATCCAAATACTAAATTTCTAAACATATAGATTGTTTTGTTAAGATTCATTGTTTAAAATATAACGCAAAAATTGTGACACGTTTTGCGAAGGCTAAAAATAGTTAAAAAATAGACATGCTAATATCTGTTGGACGTAATTAATTCACAAACAGGCAAAAAAACGTGTAACTTTTCTAAAACAACTCATTTCTAATCTTCCAATAGTCTTCCAGCAGCTTTTCTGCCTCATCAATTTTGTTTTGTTGTAGATTTATCCGACCCAATTTCTCCGCAATGGCGAGTTGTAGGTATTTGTTGTCTTCTTTTGTCGCCAGATCAAAAGCCAAGTTTAGCTCTTTCTTGGAAATAACGAGATTTTTCTGGATATATTTTGAAGAAGCCAACATGTATTCTATTTCAGCGAGGTCGTTTGTAAAATTCTTCGCTAAAGCAAGGTCCCTTGCCTGAATCAGAAACCACTGGGCCTCGGTGTGTTTGTTTTGCATCTGATATATTTCAGCAAGAACGAGCCATGCTATAGTCTTTCCTTCATATGCTTTGGCTTTGTTGAAAAGGGGGACAGCTTTACGGATAATATTATTTTCTGCCGAATTGTAATCTTTGTCATATGCTTGTATCAAAGCAATTTTGACTAAGGAACTGGCTTGATCAATGATGCTTTTGTTTTCTAAGGCCTGTTTGTAATAGGCTTCTTCATATCGTCCTGCATCTATGTAGTTTTTGTTGTATACCAGTAGCGAAGATAGGTTTGACTGTATAACACCGATGTCTTGAATGTTTTGCTGTGCTAATGCTTCTTGCAGGGCTGATTCAAGTATCCCTGTCGCTTGACTGGTCTCTTTTTGAAGAATTCGGATTTTCGCATATTCATTGAGGAGGCCTGTCGCGATAGCAGGATTCTTTTGGTCGGTATCTGTGTAGATGGCTATCAGTGCATTCCAGTCTGCCGTGTTTTTGGGAGCAGGTGTGATGAGTTGTAAGATAGTAGCATTGTTGCTTGTCGTTTTCCAGGACTCAAGAAGCCGTAGGTATTGTAGCGACCTGTTTATAGAGTCTTGGAAACTTGCTATTTCCATGTAGTTGTCCCTTACTTGTTCTTCTTTTGTTCGTGGAGCGGGGAGTATATATACCCTTGGGCCTATACCATCAAATTCACTATCATACTTCTGTATATAACCAGAAGGATCGGGTGTTTTCTGTTGTGCTGATACCGGAGTTACCATCCATATGCCTATTCCTAATAGAGCGACAGATCGCATAGCCAATTTTATAATGCTGTATGTTTGTATCATATAATCAAACTTAGATAAAAAGCTTTGTATTCACGAATGCCAAATCGAAAAACAAAAGCTACTACTTATGTCTCGTCCGATCACTTAAGGTATTTACTCCTGTAGTCGGGCTAACTCCTTTCTGCAAATTCCGTACCTTTGTAAGGTAAAGAAATCAATCATGGCGACACGAGTACCTTTAGCGGAAAGGCTTAGGCCAAAAACATTACAGGATTATGTAGGGCAACAGCATATTATTGGTGAAGATGCCGTGTTGCATCATGCTTTGCTGCGAAAGAATATTCCGTCGATGATTCTTTGGGGGCCTCCTGGAGTAGGAAAGACGAGTTTAGCATATTTAATAGCTAAAGAACTGGGACGCCCTTTTTTTAGTCTGAGCGCGATCAAATCTGGTGTTAAGGAGGTCCGGGAAGTGATCGATAAAGCAGAACAATTGATGAATTTCAATCAAGAACAACCTGTTTTATTTATTGATGAGATTCATCGATTTTCAAAGAGCCAACAGGACTCGCTCTTGGGGGCTGTCGAGCGTGGTTTGGTGACATTGATCGGCGCCACAACGGAAAACCCTTCGTTCGAAGTTATTTCAGCGCTTTTAAGTCGATGCCAGGTGTATGTGTTAGAAAATTTGGAAGCAGCGGATCTTATCGGTCTCCTTCAAAAGGCGATGGTTGAGGACGAATTTCTGAAAAATGACCGCATAGTGGTTAAGGAGTATGATGCATTGCTGCGTCTTTCGGGAGGGGATGCACGGAAGCTATTGAATGTATTTGAACTTGTTGTGGATGCTGCGGTACCCTATAATACGGCTATAACCAATGATTTTGTCCTGAGGCAGGTTCAGCAGAATATGGCACGATACGATAAGACCGGAGAGCAGCATTATGATATTATATCGGCTTTTATAAAGTCAATCCGGGGGTCAGATCCCAATGCAGCGGTATATTGGCTAGCTCGTATGATTGAAGGGGGGGAGGATCCCTCATTTATTGCTCGCCGATTGTTGATCTTAGCTTCAGAGGATATTGGAAATGCCAATCCCAATGCGCTTTTATTGGCCAATAACTGTTTTCAGGCGGTTAACGTAATTGGCTGGCCCGAGTCTAGGATCATATTATCACAGGCAGTGACTTATTTGGCTTCTTCGGCCAAAAGCAATGCCTCATATGAAGCGATTAATAAAGCACAAGCACTGGTGCGACAGACTGGAGATCTTTCTGTTCCGCTACACTTGCGTAATGCGCCGACCAAATTGATGAAAGAGCTGGATTATGGCGCGGAATACAAGTATTCGCATGCTTATCCCGGAAATTTTGTTGTGCAGGAGTTTATGCCCGACCAGATTCGCGGTAATAAACTTTATGAACCAGGAGGTAATGCTTCCGAAGAAAAACTGCGGCTCTCCTTACGGGAAAAATGGAAAGATAAGTACGGCTATTAGTTGCATGGATATTTCATATATAGGTTGTTTGTTTTTAAAGGCTATATGGAATATCCAACGTATTTTTAGTTGTGTTTGTACAGCTATTGCCACATGGATATTTCATATTAACAGATTACTTTATACTTTTGTCATAGATGGATACATTTACAGCGATAGATTTTGAGTTGGCGACGTCGGACTATACGAGTGTGTGTGCTGTAGGTATTGTCAATGTCATTGCCGGACAGATTAGCAACGAATTTTACAGCCTTGTGCGGCCCCCACAGAATAAGTATATGTGGCAAACGACCCGTGTACATGGTATTAAGCCAAAGGACACCATAGGGGCGCCTTCTTTTGAAGAGTTATATCCCGTTTTGGCTCCTTTATTGTCAGGACAATATATGGTTGCACATAATGAATCATTTGACCGCGCTGTTCTTCAGCGTACGATGAAACTTTATGGTCTGGATTACAAGAACCTTCATTTGCCAGAAGTGTGGGCGTGTACCAGCAATATATACAGGCAAAAGGGATTTGTTAAAACCAAGTTGAGTATCTGTTGTGAATTAATGGGGATTCCGTTAGAACATCATGATGCGCTTTCTGATGCACGTGCATCAGCTTTACTATTTTTAAAACAAGATCATATTCCTGCTACACTGCTACCGTAGTTTAGTGGATTAGAATAAATAAATATGTCAAGTATTGTTAATGTTGTATTATCCGGAGGTGTCGGATCTAGGTTGTGGCCGCTCTCACGTAAGTCGCGACCTAAACAGTATATTCCATTATTTGAGGGACAGTCTCTATTTGAGTTGACCGTGTCTCGCAATCAAGGGATTGTGGATCGTACGCTTATGGTCGGGAGTATACAGAATGTTGATTTGGCCAAATCTTACCTGTCGGAAGATACCAGTCAGACTATTGTTGAGGCCACTCCTCGTAATACCGCTGCAGCGATTGCTTTTGCTGCTTTCGCTTGTAATCCAGATGATATTCTTGTTGTAACTCCATCGGATCATCTGATCGAGAATCAACCTCAATATGAGGCTGTGCTGAGGCAAGGTATTGAAATGGCCAAGCAAGACTATCTCGTCACATTTGGTATACAGCCCAATCGACCTGAGACAGGATATGGCTATATCGAATATGAAGACAATTATGTGCTTTCTTTCCGAGAAAAGCCCAATTTGGATACGGCAAAGGAATTTTTGAAGAAGGGTAATTTTTTATGGAATTCAGGAATATTCTGTTTCAAAGCCTCGATTTATCTTGAAGAATTGCTTCGGTTTGAACCTAAGGTGTTTAGGACTTCCAAGGAAGCTTTTGAAGCGTCGCATGATGGTATCTTGTCAGCCGAATTATCTATCAAAATTCCATCAAAGAGTATTGACTATGCTGTTATGGAACGTAGTGAGCGGATTAAAGTGATTCCTTCCAATTTTGTTTGGTCTGATATGGGGTCGTACGATTCCTTGTACGATTACCTTAAAAATAAAGGACATGCAGTTGACTCTGCCGGTAATATGGTGATCGGTACTGACAAGTACGTTTCTTTTTTAGGTGTTCAGGATACGATTTTGGTTCATACTGAGGATGCTATTTTAGTGGTTCAGAAGCAGGCTTCTCAAGATGTAAAACATCTGTATGAAGAGTTGGAGCACGGAGCTTCTCCTTTATTATAGTTTTACTCGTGACGGAGAAAGGTACCATAGCGGTTATAGGACAAGGGTATGTGGGGCTTCCATTGGCTCTAGCTTTTGCTGCACATTATTCTGTGTTGGGATACGATACTTCACTTAGTCGGGTTGTTGAATTGAATCGTGGGGAGGATCGTACGTTAGAGGCGGATGCATCGTTGCTGAAAGAAATGTTAGCATTAGATCTTCAGTCGTCCCAAGAGCTAGGGTATCGAGCTACATCCGACCTTTCTGATATCGCTCGAGCCCAGATTTACATCGTCACAGTACCCACTCCTATTGATGAGTTCAATGCCCCTGATCTTCGTTTTCTTCAACAGGCTTCTCGAGAGATAGGAAAGGTTTTAGAAGTTGGCGATATCGTTATCTACGAATCTACGGTATATCCGGGTTGTACAGAAGAAGAATGTGTGCCTATTTTGGAAGAGGTTTCCAAATTAAAATTTAATACAGATTTTTTTGTTGGTTATTCTCCAGAGCGAATCAACCCGGGAGACAAGGTCAATACCTTAGAACAGATTGTTAAAGTTACCTCGGGATCGACGGCAGAGACTGCGGAGACTGTCGACGCGTTGTATCGGACCATAATCAAAGCCGGTACATATATGGCTCCTTCGATCAAGGTCGCGGAGGCAGCAAAGGCAATAGAGAATGCCCAGAGAGATGTTAATATTTCTTTTGTGAATGAGTTGGCTTTGATTTTTGACCGGGTTGGGATAGATACCCACGATGTCTTGGATGCAGCGGCAACGAAGTTCAATTTTCTAAAATATAAGCCAGGCTTGGTGGGAGGACATTGTATTTCTGTGGATCCCTATTATTTAGCGCACAAGTCATCTCAACTGGGTTATCATCCCGAAGTTATTCTGTCGGGCCGACGTGTCAATAATCGTATGGCCGAATTTATTGCTTCAAAAGTTGTTAAATTGATGTCGCAAAAACATATAGCAGTCAAAGATGCTAAGGTTTTGATTTTAGGATTGACATTTAAAGAGAATTGTCCTGATATTCGTAACACGAAGGTATTGGATATCTATGAGGAGCTCCAAGAATACGGAGCCGCTCCAGTGTTATACGATCCGTGGGCAGATCCTGGAGAAGTAAGGAAGGAATATAAAGTCGAGTTAATACCTGCTCCTCAGGGGCCTTATGATGCTGTGATTCTCGCTGTTGCACATGCAGATTTTTTAAAACTGGATATTAAAAATATTTTGGCAGGCAAGTCCGTTGTTTTTGATTGTAAATCTGTTTTGGATAGATCTATCGTGGATGCTCGCCTCTAGTTCGATTGTTGACCTTTGTATATCGACTTTTGTGGCCTCAGCCTTTAATTTCTGTCATTTTACATTGATTTTTCTTTACAATTAAGATTCTTTTTCTATTTTTATTCTATTAATTGCTTTAATCGCATTACTCTACCTATTAAAAGCATTTTTGAATGGAATACGGCATAAAATATGTTGTCGGAGAAGACTTGAGGGCTGTAACAAATGATCTTGCATTAAAGAAAGACCATTACACACTATTGTTTATTAAGGAGCATGGATGCAGTCTGTTCCTTAATCAAAATTTAATTGATTTTCCTCCTAACAGTTTAATATTTGTACCGTTTGGTACGCAGCTTAAGAGCAATCCCGATGAAAATCGAGAGTTTGTCTTAATTTATTTTACGGAAGCTTTTTTTTCGCGCAGCGAATGGGATGGGACGTTTCTGCAAAATTTCTTTCGCGTATTACAAGACAGTTCGACTTACCGGATGCTTAGTGTTCCAGATGATTATTTGTTTTATTATCAGTTCGTCCGCGCACATTTGGAGATGGCTCGAAAGCAACCACCTGAATCTATCCAGCATGTGCTGGCGTTTAATATTATTAAGCAGATTTTGCTGCTAGGTGCTGTTTATATAGGGGATCGTGATAGCGCTCAGCTAATGGACGAAAGCGAGGCTGTACAGGTTGTAAATCGTTTTCAACAACTGATTGCTGAAAATGTGAATCATGAAAAACATGTAGGTTATTATGCTGATCATCTACGGATTAGCCCTCGAAAACTTTCGTTGTACACCAAAGATGTGATGAACAAAACGCCGAAAGAACTAATTACGGATGGTTTGATTCGTGTTTCAAAGCGTTTATTGGCGAATTCAAAATTAAGTATTAAGCAGATTGCGTGGCAACTGGGCTATGTGGACGAAAATAATTTTAGTACACTTTTCTCAAAAGAAGCAGGTATTAGTCCTAAAAAATACCGAAGTGACTGGAAAAAGTAACAAGGCAGGTCTAATTTTATGATATACGTCACGGTAGGTAAAATAATGGATTAAAAATTCTTTTTGCTCTAATTTTAGCTTTATTTTTACGAAAAGGGACTACGCTATGAAAACTTTATCAATCCTATTATTGCTCGTGGTAGTAGCTTTAAGCGGGGCATATGGACAAGCTAATGTAAGGCTTAATATTGTGCTTAACCATGTGCAAAATTTGACCATTCATCCAGATCAAAATGAAGTGACCTTGACATACAATGATCTCCAAGATTATAAAAGAGGGGTCGAGGTTGTTAAGAATTCTCATCTTACCGTGTTTAGCACTGGCGCTTATGAGGTTAAAGTAAAGTTGGCTAATGAAGAGTTTGTTAAACTGGGTGGGCAACCGACAGATCGACTACAGATGCCAAATATAAAAGTAAAAGCAAGTCCTGTTGGGGACCAGCAGGTCAGTTTGGCGACTGGAGAACTCTCTGTTGGGGGAAGCAAGATTATTTCTTCTGATAGACCAGCATTTGATGCTATATATAATGTTACTTATCAAGGTCCGGGTGGAGAAGAGCTCATCCGATACGCCGAAAAAAATAAAACGGTTATTTTTACTAACGATATTTTGTATAGTATAGAGACTCGATAGGTTCATATCAGGCTTTTTCTGTAGCGCCTCAGCTACATCTTGTAGAGCAAAAACTACAAATAAAAACTACTGCATTTTTTCATATTTTTTGCGCCTAAAATCATACTTTATGGCCTTTTTCGGTGATTACCTTTGTCCTGTTCTCAATGAGATAAAACAAAAAAATAACACAAAGTTTATCTATAAAAAATATGAAAAAAGTAGTTTTAGCATTAGCAGTAGTTTTCGCAGCAGTAGTAGGAACACAGGCACAAACAGCATCTTCTAGTTCTGTAAAAGTAAAAGTAAATGTCGAATTGAACCCTTTTCAATCGATCGAAATAGGTACAGGTTCCAATTCAGGTGACGAAGTGAACTTAGTGTATAATACGGCTAGTGATTATAAGACTGGTGTATCTAAGCTTGTTGAAAAACAATTAAAAGTATCTTCTGTAGGATCGGGCTATAAGGTAAAAGCGACACTAGGATTTAATAGTGGCAACTCAGGCAAGTTTAATAAAGTGCAAGGTGGTGGTGTAGGGAATATTGATGCTGCTCAATTATTGGAAATTGCGATTGGTAAAGGAGGAACCGTTAGCGGTCTTACTGCCGGAACTACAGCAGCAGCAAATATGGAATTTGGACCTTTCGGTGCAACTAGTACTGGTGAGTCATCCGTATTAGATCAAGAATTAGATGTTAAGTACTTTGGTAAAAAGCTAGATGAAGGTATGTTGAACACCCTTTTTGGAAATCAAAAAAGCCAAGCAAAATATACGATTGACGTCGTTTACACGATCACAACAAATTAATTTGCGATCTGTTATAAGGTCATATCAAAGGCAAGTGCGTTAACACTTGCCTTTTTTTCTGAAAACCTCTGTTTCCAAAGGCCATCAAGAACTTTCATGATTCCATGGAATCATGAAAGTTTTTATAGAGCTGTCAGAAATTTTTCTTAATTTTCCGTTCAAAACCCACTTCCTATGCGATACTACCTATCTGTTCTCTTAATTAACATTTTAACGTTTATGATGGGGTATGCCCAGACAGGACTTACTGTTGGTCCTCCGCGTGTCTACTTTGTTGCAGACGGAGGCCAAACGCAGACGCAGTATGTAGATGTAACCAATCCCAGTAAAGATTATGCATTGGATCTCGCGATCTCCTTTGAGGATTGGGCTTACTCTCCTACGGGTGATAATATTCTTAGTCCAAAAGGCAGCTTGATAACCAGTTGTGCAAATTGGCTCTCCGTTTCTGAACCATTTTTTGCATTAAAGCCAGGAGAGACAAAGCGGTTACAACTACAGATGCAGGTTCCTCAAGATAAACGGAATAGTAGCGCTGTACCTGTACACACGACGATGTTATTCGTTACGCAGCTGAATCCTAGAGTGAGCGAGGAGCGTGAAGGGGCTAATATTCGATTGGCAGTACGCTCGGGCATTAAAATTTACCAGCGCTTTAATGGAAGAGCCGAGACCGACGTCGAGATTACTGACCTTACCTATCATTCGGTAGATAGCATTGGACAATATCTTGCGCTTAATTTTGATACCAAAGGAAATACATGGACAGAAGGTCAGTTACGTGTTGAGTTTTTGAATCAGGATACGGGCGAACGTTTTAAGGTTGACGATATTCATCTTTATAGCTTGCCTGGAGATCAGCGAAAGCAGTATGTGTTACTCCCTCCTGAATTGAAATCTGGAAGTTATTTGGCGACGGCGATGTTGTTTTACGGTGAGGATAACGATGTGAAAGTTGCAGAGCTTGAGTTTGATTATGTTTCAAAGCAATAGATTATATATTGTTATTTTTCTTAGTCTTATTTCCATCTCGTGGGGTAGGGCTCAAGTAAAATTCACGGTCTGGTCCGACAGGTATGTAGAGGTTTCTTCCTATTTAGGTAAGAGCACGGCGCCTCGGTTCAATACCTTTCAGTTTGAAATAGGTAGTCAGGATGGTAATATAAATATTCCCAACTGGTCACTTTCAGTACGCTTATTGGCTCCGATACAACCTGTATCAGGAGGTCCGAATCGTAGCGGAAAGCCCTTTCCTGCGGATAAGATTGGACTTCGATGGACAGAAGATGATAACCAATCGTTCTTAAATCTTAGTGGTATAGGAGCTAGTCGAAATGATATATTTTTGGCGAATAGTGGGGAGGTTTTTTTGATCGAAAAGTCTGGTCAGCCATTGCGTGGACGTAATAATCAGCACACTTTAGCTAGATTGTTCGGGATGTTAACTGTTGTACAAGGGAAATATCTGGACGATTTTATAAGTAGTGTTAATGAATGGACACATATTGAATATGATATTCCATTGCAATTTACCTTGTACGAAGTGAATGGTAGGGTTATAGGCTATCAATATGTTAATTATAAGCTTCATATTAAGCCTCGTCTTACAGACGGAAATGCTGTCGATGTAGAACCAGATTATAGTCTGCAGATAGATGCAGCTGCCATGGATGCTTCATTGCAGTTTTTTACGCGTCAGCATTATGCTGAGGGGGTGCAGTTTCAGGTAGATAATGCTATCCGTATTAATTCCAGTACAGATTATGAACTACGTGTTAAGTCCTTAGAACCAGAGATTAATAGGGCTTTAGGGGGCTCTCTTCCTTTGTCTGTTCTTTCCTTGCAGGTCGTCCCGACCTCAGGTTCAGGAAATACAATTTCCAATCCTAAAATACAGTTGTCTACAACAGAGCAGGTCGCCTATTCAGGACGCTCCACAGACAAAAAGGTGGTTCGTTATTTTAATATTCAATACGGTGCCTATTTGACCCGCTCACAACTGCTTACAGCTCGTTCTGGGAGTTATACAGTTTCACTTCTTTATCTGTTAATGCCAAAATAGTGAAGATGTTTTCTTGTCGAAAGTCGATTTTTCTGAACTGGCAACTGTCTTTTTTTTTATTGTTGCTTTCGTGTTTTTCCGCGCTAAAAGGTTATGCACAGGAAAAAGCAAGTGTAAATTGGACTATTGTATCAAGTTTGATTTTACAACCAGGAATTAATAGTTTGGATATTGAGTTTGAGAATACAGGAAGTACTGTTTTTACGGGCTATGTCTCTTTAGAATTACCCTCAGATTTGACTAGCCTTAGTTCATCACGAATAGCTGTTCAGATCGATGCTGGAAAGAAGCGGTTTATGTCGCTTAAATTACGTTCAGAAACATTGAGCTTGCTTAAAGGGAAGAGATTTCGTGTGTTTCTTTCTGATAATGACAAGCAGGAAGTTTTAAGTAAGTCTATTTCGCTAGAGGTCCCTGATAGGCGCTCCGTACAGCTTCAAGATAATTCAAGTATTCAATATCTTCGCAATATTGGTGACTCGATACAAATGCAGTTGCGTGTCGTCAATACTGGGACTACAGATGAACAAGTAAAAATTCTCTTCTCCTCTTCGGACCGCATAGGTCAAACTATCTTTCAGGAAATAAATCTACAGCTTGCTTCGGGAAAAGATACGTTAATAAGAAGAAGTTTTGTGATCGAGCGTTATATGATGAATCTCGCTCAATATACCGTACGAATTGCGGGGATATATGATAATAATGATGTGTTTGGTAATGTTAATTTACAGTACTCCAATATTGTCTCTGAACGAAACTATCAACAAATGTTTGCCTCTGATCAACGATTTGTAGGCTATAATCCTAATTATGTAGAGTTTCGGGTTTCAAATATTTTAGATCAACAGCCATCGTATAATATCCTTTCCGAAGGATCTTATCGGCTTGCTGGTGGAAGGGCTCGTTATGGAGTATCGGCCAATCATTGGGGAGGAGATAAGTATTGGAATGTCAATAATACTTTTTTGACCTATGAAAAAGGACGCCACGGTGTGACAGTCGGAAATATACAAGAGGGTCTTGAAGCTCCTTTTTATGGAAGAGGAGCTACATATGTGTACCAAGATACGGCCGCTGATCAGCGGTTTTCGGGAGGTTTCATTCAACGGACTCACGATTTGTTGGGATATTATGGGCCGGATGATCCTGGGTTTACGGCATTTGCCCGTGTACAGTTGGCAGATCAAGAATCTCTACAAAAGCGTTATGATGGACAGGTCTTATATGATCAAAATCGTCAGGATAGTGTGATCTCTATCCTATGGACTAATCGTTTCGATATTGCTAAGCCGAAACATGCCGAAGGGATGAGGATAGAAGGTTTTTTTGGAGCGGGGGTACAACAATATACTGGTTTTTATCGAAAAGATGAAACATCCATGCCATCTATCGCTATGGGGCTTAAAGTGGATCAGCAATTGCGAAAGTGGAACTTCAGTAGTGACAATTATTACAGTTCTGGGTATTTTCCAGGCAATAGACGTGGTGCTTTGCAGTTAAGCCAGCGGGTCAATCGTCGTCTTCGGCATTTCGGTCTGGGGTTGGGGTATTCTTATACAGATTATAGACCTGAGTATCTAAATCCTTATTATAAGAGTTTTAACAGTGGCTTATCCCGATGGGATGCGCAGTTTTCCTTCTCTTTATCTTCCTTTGGACAGTTTAGTGTCGTCCCTAGTTATAATCAGGAGCACGCAGATTATATGGTATATGACGATATGGTCAAACTTTCTTCCCATTCGGCACTTTTGTTAACGAGTGCCAGTCTTCGTTCTAAAAACTTAAAACACAGTTTGTTTTTTACAGTGGAGGGAGGGAGTATGTCTTTGGAGAATATTTCTTCACGTAGATTTGTTCTTCGTACCGATGTATCCTATAACTATGAGCGATTGGGTGTTTTTGGCAACTATCAAAATGGACCTTTTGAGGTTTATGATATGATGAGTGCTTTGATTTTAGACAGAGAGTTTGGTGCTCGCTATCTTTTAGGCATACGTTACCAAGGCGATTTAATGCAACGTAAACTGAGATGGAATACAAGTGTTAGTGGACAGGTGAACGAAGGATGGGGAAAATCACTCAGTGGTAATGTATTGGCCGAATATCGTGTAGCAAAGCAAACTCATTTGCATACTACATTTCAATATATGTACAATGTCGGTGTAACTAACTATCGATACGATTATGCAAATCTGCAGGTGGGGGTTCGTCAGCAGTTTAAAGGACAGGATTTAGAACGTGCAGCGACGAAATCAGGAAATTTGAAAATGTTTTGTTATTACGACAATAATGGGAATGATATTTTCGATGAAGGTGACGAAACGGCATCTGATTACGGTTTTATGGTGCGTAATATCCTGTTTGTAACAGATAAAAGAGGAGAGGCCTCCTTCAAGAAAATGCCGTATGGAAGCTATATGTTGTTTTTCCCATTGAAGAATCAATACCAAGGAGGTTCGCGATCTGTTGATATAGACGCAAAGAGCATGCGGATAGAAGTTGCTTTGCAAAAAGTAGGAAGCGCGCACGGTCGCTTACTGTTGGATTATGATCCTGCACTGCAGCTTCCGATCGACCCTCGCCTGGGTATCTATACGATAAGTGCACGTAATGAACAAGGACGGGTTTTTACCGTGAATACGGATGCAAGAGGTTTCTTCGAATTCCATCTGCCAAAAGGAACTTATACCATATATCCGGATGTCTCCAAATTTCAACAGCACATATACCTCGAGGATCCTGCTTACACTATCCAAATTAATCCTGGAAGCAGGGTGGATCTTGGATCTTTTAGTTTGAAGGTAAAAGCTAAGAAAATAGATGTAAAGCGGTTTGGCGTTAAAAACTAGTTTTTTTCTAAGGATTAAATTCCCGTAAATATTTGCAGCACGTATAAGCGTATGTTTTTTAGAAAGAAAATTTTTTTTCAAAGAAAATTTGTCTACATTCGTTTTAGGGATTGCACCCATGCAAACCGCAGGCTATCTATGATTTATGAAGTGTTATTGACCTTAGGTATAATCCTCTTGGGATTTATGGTCTACATGCAGTATGTTAAAACTGGGAAGGTTTATCTTTTTCAGGATGCTGTTAATGTACGCCTCTCTACTTGTTATTCTGACGAAGAAGTTCATCAGGATACAGGGCGTTCTTTGGTCAAGTTGCGTTTGGAATTATTATCCCTATCTCCATATTATAGAGGTGTTTGTGTTGAAGAAATAGGCTTTTTAAAAAAAGATAATATACGTTTTAGGCAGTTTTCTCCTTTGTATCTTACCGATTCAGCCCATGACAGAAGAGCACGGGAGCTTTTTCTTTTAGTAGATATACGGCTAGTTCCTGAGATCAGACTGAATGGGTTAGAACTTTATATTAGTGGATATTTGGAATGCACAGAGCAAAGTAAGCATGCTATTTACCAGAAATTTATAGTTTTTGAGCGCCCAGCAATTTTAGATAGTGAAGAGGAAAAGTACCTCGCTTGATCGTCTGTATTGCAATAAAGCTAATTTATCTCCGTATTTTTGTGATTGATTACCATTACAGTGGAGCCCATGATTGTACGTAAAAAGGAAAATTGGTTTAGGATGCTGTTCATCTGGCATGGCTCCGTATTGCCGCAGTTGTTACCACGGCTATCCTTGTTATTTATCCTATCTATTGGCGTGGTGTATTTTCACGGGACCTTATTTTCTTATAAAGTACCGCTGAATCCTGTTCCCTTTACTTTATTTGGTTTTGTTCTTGCTTTATTTTTGGGATTTCGTAATAATGTGAGCTATGATCGTTTTTGGGAGGGACGAAAATTGTGGGGAGCTCTACTGAATGTGTCCCGATCACTGACTCGTCAATCATTGACCCTAGGGCAGAGAAAAATAGCAGCAGAAACTATACAGGAGTTTGTCTATTTGATAGGGGCATTTATTGTATCGCTAAAGCATCAATTACGGTTCACGGATCCGAGTGATGAGTTGAGGGCGCGTGTTTCTATTTCGGATTATGAGATGCTTATGGAATCAAAGTATAAGCCAGCTGTTGTTTTGATGTTGATGGGTAGGTGGGTTCAAAACATAAAAGAAGAAGGATATATTGATTCAATTCAACAGGCCAGATTTGATGAAAATCTAGATAAACTATCCGATATTTTGGGCGGTTGTGAACGTATATCTTCAACACCTATACCTTATAGCTATAAGGTTCTATTACATCGTACTGTTTATATTTATTGCTTGCTATTACCGTTTGGCTTAGTGGATAGTCTGAGCTGGTTTACTCCCTTTATCGTTGTCTTTATTGCTTATACCTTTGTTGCTTTTGAAGCCATTGCCGATGAGATCGAAGAGCCGTTTGGTCATGAAGCCAACGATCTGGGGCTGAATAGTATGAATATCATGATTGAAGAGACTATTCGTGAACTGATTGGCGAATCGGTTAATCTTCCAGAGAACGGAGGTGATGCTACCGTCAAAATAGTAGACTAGGACTATTTTTTGATATATGGTTGACTACTTGTATTACTGTAACTAATGTTACGCTAGAGGATTAGGATCTTTGGTATCTTTGGTCTCTAGTCAAAGTAAGAGGGGTGTCAAGTCGTCAAATAAATAGTATAGTTACATGGATTCACAAATTATAGGGTATGTTCTAGCAATTTTTGTTGGTATTTCTCTGGGGCTTATAGGTAGCGGAGGATCGATTCTGACTGTTCCTATTCTGGTTTATATTATGGCGGTAGAACCCGTACTCGCTACGGCTTATTCTCTTTTTGTTGTAGGAGCCACATCTTTGGTTGGAGGCATGCAGAATGCTTTGCAGCGAAAAGTAGATTTCAAGACAGTTCTAATTTTTGGCATACCTTCTATCGCTGCGGTTTATTTGACAAGAGCCTATCTTATGCCGTTGATTCCGGAGATTATTTTTACCGTCGGCGACTTTCAATTTACTAAAGCAATAGGATTGATGGTATTATTTGCAATCGTTATGATTCTCGCGTCAATTTCTATGATAAAGCCATGTCGTAATTGTAGTGATTCGGAAGAGGTCCGTATACAGTACAATTACCCAATGATTTTATTAGAGGGTAGTTTAGTTGGTGTCTTGACCGGTCTCGTTGGAGCGGGGGGAGGTTTTTTAATCATCCCAGCCTTGGTCCTTCTTGCTAAAATGCCAATGAAGCTTGCTGTTGGTACTTCTTTATTTATCATCGCGGCTAAATCGCTACTCGGCTTTATAGGTGATCTACAGGGCAATGAAATCATTGATTGGAATTTATTAGTGATTTTTACTGTACTATCAATCTTGGGTATTTTTGTAGGAATCTACTTGTCTAAAAAGATTGAAGGAAAGCGCTTGAAGGTCGCGTTTGGATGGTTTGTTTTATTGATGGGAATCTATATTTTCATTAAAGAATTATTTTTATAACAGGAAGGGACTGGTCGCATCCTGATTTTATGTCCCCATTAAAAAAGTAAAAGATATGTTTTTTCAACATGTGTACGATAAGAGTTTAGCTCAAGCGAGTTACTTTATCGGTTGTCAGGCCAAGAACGAAGCTATTGTTATCGACGCGCAGCGTGATATAGATGTGTATTTGCATATTGCAAAGCAAAACAATATGAAGATTACACATGTCACAGAAACACACATTCATGCGGATTTTCTGAGTGGATCAAGAGAGTTGATTGCTGCCACTGGAGCCGAACTCTACTTGTCTGCTGAAGGAGGTCCTGAATGGCAGTACGAATTTGTACATCAGGGATTGCGACATGGAGATACCATTCGCGTTGGTAATTTGAGTTTAGAGGTGTTGCATACACCTGGGCATACGCCCGAGAGTATTAGTTTTCTATTGACAGACCATCCTGCTACCGAAAGTCCTGTGATGGTGTTTACAGGCGATTTTGTGTTTGTTGGTGATGTGGGGAGACCTGATCTATTGGAAAAAGCTGCGGGACTGGTCGGTACACAGGAAAAGGGTGCTCGACAATTGTATCAATCGATCAAACGGTTTGCTCAACTCCCGGAATACGTGCAGATCTGGCCAGGTCATGGCGCAGGCTCTGCCTGTGGCAAGGCGTTGGGGGCAGTGCCTAGCACTACTATTGGGTATGAGAAGATTCGAAACTGGGCATTTCAATATCCTCAAGATGAAAAAGGATTTATTGCTAATCTCTTAGACGGACAGCCAGAACCACCGACCTATTTTGCAATGATGAAACATCTTAATAAAGTCGATAGACCATTGCTTGTCGAGGTTCCGCAGTACCCGAAACTAACAAGAGATCAGTTTCTGGAAGCGTATTCAAAAGGCCTAACTGTGATCGATACCCGCAATAAAGTTGATTTTGCAAAGGGATTTATACCGAATAGCCTGAATATACAGGGAAACAACTCTTTTGCAACTTGGTGTGGGTGGTTGCTAGATTATCAACAACAGTTTATCCTTGTAGCCGAGGATCATAAGATGGAGGATCTCACACGCAAGTTAATGCGGATTGGACTAGATAATATGTACGGGTATATTTCTAGTGTCAATGATTTAGATATAGATTTAGAACAGGAGACAATTATTGATATGGAGGAGTTTAAATCTTATATCGGAGATCCTAATGTACAGATTGTAGATGTGCGAGGGGCTTCCGAATATCTAGAATATCATGTTGAAGGAGCAGAGCATATTTTCGTGGGGACTCTGACCAAAAATCTGGATAAGTTTAATAAGGACAAGCAAATTGTTATTCACTGCCAGAGCGGAGATCGTTCTACAATAGCACAGTCTTTATTGGCAAAACATGGTTTCAAGGATGTCAAAAACTACTCGGCGGGAATGAAGGAATGGAGGTTGCATTTCTAGTGATAATGCTTCTATCTATGCTAAAAGGAGTGAGCAGAGGTAACAAATCTGTTGTCTAGTTGAATATTAACGAGAATTTAACATTTAAAAGCATTCATCTCCGTAACTTTGGGTATTCATAATTTAGGTTAATAATTGGTTAGTTTAGAACGCCTGTAGCTCCCCGCTACAGGCGTTCTTGTTTAGAAAAATAATCAAGCATTTCCTCTAAATAGAAGCTTTTTAGAGACTTTCTTCTATTTTTACGGGTCAGCGTATTAATTCGAACATTATTTGCTGATCGGAATCAATGTTATTGAACTTATTTCAGGAAGTGTTAGACCTTGAATATCTAATGCATTCAGTTTTATTTGTAATCCAGCATCTCCTATGGTCTGTTGGGATATTTCGATAGTGCCCACTTCTTTATTTGTAAATTGGTTTTCTTTTTCTGCCGAAAAATGATGTTTCAAGAGCTGATCACCCATTTTGATAGCGATTATTCCAGCATGTTTCTGATTCGGGAGATAATTGATAACAACCTGGTATTGACCGGGTCTTTGGATTTTGACATCCCACACGACCTGATCATTTTTGTCTGCCCACGCTCCTATAGCATTGGGACGGTTGGGATTATGTGTTGTTGCTCCTATCAAGCGTATTCCCCCGCTACCTGTCAACCGGGCATTGTTTGCTGTCAGGACGATCCGCCCATCTTTTTGTGTCTGTATCTGACTCTGTATAACCTGTGGTGTTCCCTTAATTTCTGTTACGATAACCAAAGGCATCTGTCCGTTAAAATGCTTTGGTAATAGGATGGTTTTGCCCGCGGCTGTACTTTTTATTTGTAATTTTTTTCCTGATACCCCCATGATATGAGCGTTTTGGATAGCGCTGGACAAAGGTACTGTAATCGATCCATCGGCAGGAATGTCAAAGACGTGAAAGTATAATTTTCCTGTCTTTTGTGTACAGTATCCCCAGTCCAAGGCTTGAAAAGGACTGGCTGTAGTCCCGTAGACCGCATCGCCATTTACCTTCATCCATTTACCGATATCTTTTAGCAGCGTTGTTGCTTTTGCTGGTATCGCACCTTCGGCATCAGGGCCAACATTCAGTAAAAAATTACCACCTTTGCTCACTGTTTCTATGAAGAGACGCATGGTTTGATCAAAAGATTTCCAGTTTTGATCATGTGCGCTGTAACCGTAGCTCTCATTCATTGTGTGGCTTACCTCCCAATCCATTCCCGGTAGACCAGTTGGTGGTATGTATTTTTCAGGTGTACCTATGTCTCCATTCTTATTTTCTAATCCATCCCAAAATCTGTTATTTACCAAAATATTTGGTTGCCATCGAATGAGGTCGGTAAGAATACGTTTTGTTCCCCAGCTTTCCCCTTGATGTTTTTTGCTGCTGAAATCAAGCCATAATACATCTAGCGCATCATAGTTGTTCGCTAATTCTTTAACTTGTCCATATAAAAAGGTTTTATAGGCCTCATGGTCAGGTTTGTATCCCGTTGGATTGCTATTTAGGTAGCTTAGGCCTTCATAGGAATCGGGGTGTTGCCAGTCTAGTAAAGAATAGTATGCTCCCGCTTTAAGCCCTTTTTTATGAAACGCTGTTATGATCTCGCCGTATAGGTCGCGTCCTTTAGGGTATTTGTTCCTCCAGTCACGTTGTTTTTCTGGGCAAAAGGCTCTTGACTATTGAATATTGAAAAACCCTCGTGGTGACGAGAAGTGATGATCATGTATTTCATCCCGGCTTCATCAGCCAGGGAGGCCCATTCGTCAGCATTAAACTTTGCTGCTGTAAACTTTGGTTTTAATACTTCAGCATAAGATTTGCTGGGTACCTTGGCCCAAGCTTGGATCCATTCTGCGTAATGCTGAGGGTACTGTTTGCCATCCCAACTACCAGCTGCAGCGCTGTATAGTCCCCAATGGATGAATAGACCAAAACGAGCTTCCCGAAACCATTCCATACGCTTATCTTTCGTCTCTGCCCAACCAGATACTCCTTCGTAAGGGACAGATGTCTCTTGGGCACTGGTGGAGAGTGTCGCTGTAGCAAGAATACCTATTAGACTAATTTTCTTTATGAGGTTCATGTTGTAGAATTTTAGATTCTTAAAATAAGGAAATAATGCTAGATTTCCGATAAGAATTTTGTTGCCCGCTAAGATCGCAGCGTATGTTGCTAGTGGATATGCTTCTTATATTCTTGTTGATGTAGCGATCGATGCGGATGGACCATATTCAATAGAGCTATACAGTAACGAGTCTAGAGAGGATGTCGAGTTGGAGTTCGATCGCAACGGTAATTTTGTAAAAGTCGAGTAACGTTGTCAATACAAATAAAAGGAGGTACTTTAGCACCTCCTTTTATTTCAGTGTTTTATCTGCAATTTTCAATAGTAGTTTTTCCGTAGGCAGGTTGTCCTCTACCCCGACAAAGTAGCTTTCAAATCCAAATTTCTGCAAGAGCTTTTTTGAAGCGATATTATCAGGGTCGATAATTCCAATAATATCTTGTCCTGGAAAGTATGTGCTTGCCAATGTAAGCATCTCCTTACAGATCGATGTCCCGTAGCCCCTTCCCCAATAGTCTTTTTTTAGTATATATCCTATCTCTAGAATCGAAGGGTCATATTTATAGCGTTCCAATTTACAGTCGCCTATAAAAACATTAGTTACAGTAAGGATTTTAAAATATCCTAATTTTTCTTCTTTTTTATTGATCCCTAAAATGGACTTAAACTTTGTTTGAGCCTGCTCTTCTGTTAGTGCCGTTCCTGTTATATAACGCATTAGATCATTGTCGTAAACTAATGTTTTATAGCTATCGAAATCGGACTCGGAGTACTTTGAATAAAATATTTTGTTTTCGTTCATGATTAGTCATTAACCAGCCAAAAGTCACTTTTATGAATATACTTGATTTTGAAAATTTATTGTGTTGCTTATTGTAGTTTATACTTCAGAGTTGTGTTGAGACTTGATATCTGATGGGGATTTCTTTCTCTCGACTATAAGAAACACGTAAACTTTATAAACTTATACACATGTGATCATTTATAGGACCTTTATTAGCAAACGTCGGTATGCCTCTGCTATTTTCATCATTCCTATGTCATTTGGATGGGCATAATCTACGGTAGAATTAATATCAAGTCCAAACTCTTGTTCGCTGACCCAATAGAGGTGCTTTATCCCTTCTCTTGTTAATTTTGCGTAAGTAGCTTTAGCTACTTTAGAAGAGTTGCCATATTCCTGCATCGTATGGATATTTAAGAAGCCAGGAGTGTTCGCCGAACTGTGAGCAGCTAGTACAATGGGCGTCTGCGGATGTTTTTTTCGAATAGTTTTTACCGCATTAAAGATAAGAGATTCGAGGTCGGCAGCCGAACGTTCGGCAGTTAACGCTAAGTTGGGGATACAATCTAGTATGAATGCCGCAGCATCTTCCTGCGTGATCAGATCCAAAATCGGTTGTTCGAGACGGCCGTTTCCAGAGAAGCCAAGGTTAATTACAGGATTCGTAAATGAACGCCCCAATATATTGGTCCAGGCCAATCCAGGTCGCGTAGCACAAGCTCCCTGTGCGATGGAGGTCCCATATACAATAATAGGTTTCTCTTTAGAGTTGTTAACGAATTTGATGGAATTACCTTTGTTGCCTGCTATTTCAATCCATTGCAGACTGTTGTATAAAGGTAAGTAGAGTCTGTATGCTCCGTCATTTGACTTCCCAAGATTTGCAAATACATAATTTATCGTGTCTTTGAAGCTGTAGTTGCCAAATGCCCAGCTCCAGCTTTTAGAAGACTTATCCTGATAATAAAGATCAACACCACTAACACCTGTTGATGGCATATGGGGCATATTTAATCCACTCCCTACCTTATATCTAACATAAACTGTATCGCTATTTGTTTGAAAATCAACATAGCTACCCGCTGTGCTTGTGCCCAGAGACCATACAGGTTCCCTTACACTTCCTTTCAAACGCTCGGGCAATCTACCTAGCGTATTTAATTCCCTAACCTCCTCGACTCTGCCCATTATCAGATCGCTAGAAATCCGAGTATACTGAGCTTGCGCATGCGAATTATTCCAATATAGTACAAATGAGAAAATGCACAAACAATACTTTAAAATTTGGTCTTTATTAAATATCATCATAGTTATAAATTAAAACATTTAGATCAGTTCATGTACCTAGCCCTCTACCTGGAATCGTTAAGATCGATAATCTCATCCGGTTTAAAACCGGTGTAAAATACAGGTTTTAAATAAGTTTTTTTAATCTTAAAGACTAATTCCTTTTTTCCAGGGTATAAAATCATCTTGTTGCAATTGTACAGCTTTCGGGATGATGATACCACTTGCTACTTTTATACAATATTCTAATATTTCTTCTCCGACCTGCTCTATACTTTTGCTGCCATCAATAATAGATCCGGTGTTGAAATCGATAATATCGGGCATGCGTTCTGCGAGCTGATTGTTTGTAGCAACTTTTATCGTTGGACAAATAGGGTTGCCTGTAGGTGTTCCTAATCCTGTGGTAAAGAGTAATATGGTTGCTCCAGAAGCTACTTTGCCGGTAGTAGCTTCCACATCATTGCCTGGTGTGCAAACCAGATTCAGACCTTTGTGTTTGATCCCCTCGGTATACTCTAGTACATCCACAATGGGGGAGGTTCCTCCTTTTTTCGCTGCCCCATTGCTTTTCATCGAATCTGTGATTAAACCATCTCTAATGTTCCCAGGAGAGGGATTCATATGAAAGCCTGAGCCTGCTTGTTCGGCAGAGTGGCTGTATTTTTCCATTAGTGCTATGAATTTATCTGCATGACGTTGTTCTTTCATCCGATCCAGCAATTGTTGTTCTGCTCCACATAATTCCGGAAACTCAGCCAGTAATACAGAACTTCCAAGACTGACTAAGAGATCAGCGGCATATCCTACAGCAGGATTAGCGGATATTCCGCTAAATCCATCACTCCCCCCACATTTTACACCTAGTACAAGTTTATCTAGTGTGGCAGGTTTTCTTTCTGTCTTATTGACTTTGACGAGGGCCTTGAACGTTTCTTGTAAGCAGTTTTGTATCAAGTCGCTTTCTTTACCTACTTTTTGTTGCTCCAGTTGTATTATAGGTTTTGAAAAGTTAGGATTTCTCCTTTTGATTTCAGTCAGGAGATTATCCATTTGTAGGTTTTCACAGCCTAACCCCAGTATACTCGCGCCAGCGACATTAGGATGATCAATATAGGAAGCTAATAGCTTACCCAAGCTTACAGCATCTTGTCTAGTACCACCACAACCGCCTTGATGGGTTAAGAATTTGATTCCATCAATTTGTTTAAATACTCTACTATTATTGGATGTGGTAGGAGATAGATTCAGGGTTTCAATATCCGTTTGACTTTCATAGGCCTGTACCAGAGACTTCACGTAGTCTTGATATATTTGCGGCTTTGCATATCCTAGATTTTCAAGAAGCGCTTCTTTGATAACTTCGATGTTTCGATTTTCACAAAAGACAGTAGGGATAAATAACCAGTAGTTTGCCGTTCCAACACGACCATCTTCACGGTGATAACCATAAAATACGCGGTTGTTGAATTTGCTTACGTCAATGGGGCTCCAGTTGCTCTTAAAACCATTATATTGATATTTGTCCGTTGCATGGATGCTGTTTTCTGTACTCATCCGTTGGCCCTTATAGACGTTTTTGCTCGTTTGGCCGACTTTGACTCCATACATCAGGATATTGTCTCCTTTATTCAGGTCTTCGGTAAAAAATTTGTGTTTTGCAGGGATTTCGTCTTTTAGTACAATCTCTTCCTGATTATAGTTAAAAGTATCTTGCTGATTTAGATCTTCTAAAGCAACTATGATATTATCTATAGCGTCTAGTTTGATGATATTCATTGTGATGCGAATTTAATGGATGAGTTGAAAAATGGATTTTGTATCTAAATCCTGCATATATTTTGTGACCAGTTCGACGAAGCTTGAGTTTAAGCTCAAATCAACTGTCCAGATATTTTTTTGACCTAGAATGTCGCTAGGAGAACTACCTTGAGACAGAGCTTTTTGGATTTGGCTATCCAGAGCTAGTTCTGTCTCATTGAAAAGATGATGACATTTTAAGTAGCAAGCCATGCTTAAAGCTATAGTGGCAGAAGAGGTTGTGTGTAAAGTGTTCCAGGTATGTAGAATGGGGATTACCCGCTGTATCCATTTTTGGGTACTATTTTGAAAAATGGCTTGCCACTGGTGACCGATAAAAGGGTTTTTGAATCTGTCAATTAAAACAGATGCGAATTCATTGATTGTAATCTCTAGAATACCCTTTGTCAATAAATACCGATTGATCTCTGTTCGCATCAGATTCCGTGTCCAATTTTCGATTGATGGATCGTTAAGAGATTCTCGCACGAGTGCGTGTCGTGCTATTATTGCAATAGGGCAAAGTAACGTATGGGTCGCATTCAAAAGTCTTAATTTTAATTCTTTAATGTTTTGAATCGAGTCCATCAGTCTTATTCCTGGATTTGCCGCAGCAAAGGTTATTTTTTCTTTGAGAGTATCGTTTTTTACCTCTATAGCCCATAGGTTGAAGGGTTCAACTGCAATTGCTAATTCATCTTCATATTCCCAGCCCGAAGTTTCTACTTTGCCTGGAACAATCCGGTCTACTAGGGTGTTACAAAAGTGATTAGAGTTTTCAATCCACTCTACAAATGCAGCTGAAAGGTTGCTTTTTGTCGCTATTGAAATAACGATTGCTTTCAATTTGTCTGCATTGTTATCGATCAATTCTGTCGGTAGTATAATCCAACCATTATTTGGATTGCCTGCGAAATGGAGAAAACGAGCGTAGAGTAAAGCCGTAAGTCGTCCTGGAAAACTTTTAGGAATACCTGTTAGGTCTTCGTCCACTTCGACGATACCGGATTCTGTCGTATTGGATATAATATATTCTATATTGGGTTGTTTGGCGATATTTACTAATTGATCCCAATCATGCTGCACGGTTAATACCTTAGAGATACAGGTGACAATTTGTTGGTGTTGTATAATTTCTCCGTTTTCTATACCTTCTGTTTGAATAGTATAGTGGTTATTCTGTTCTTTGAAGGCATTGATGTCACCTTGATTTGTAGATTTGACCAAGACAATGGATCCCTCAAAATCTCCAGTACGATTAGCATGGTCAATATAGAAATCAAGTAGGCCTCTTAATAAAACGCCCGTTCCAAATTGAATGACTCTATCCGTTAATTTCTTAGGATCAGCGATGGATTGATGCGTCAGTTGAATAATTTGACTGAGGTTATCGTTATTAATTTTCATCGATTTAAAGTAGTTCTTCGGATCCATTATCCGATTTAGAGGTCAATAGTAAATGAATTTGAAGATAAATAAAAAGACTATCAGCGATAACGCTGCCAGCGGCTCACTAGGTATTACGGATTAAATATCCGTTTTAATAAATCTTGGTCAGGCATTTCGTGACCACCATCAAAAACAATGATCTCCACGAGCTCTTTGTATTTTTTTTGATAAATGATATCTCTACCTAGAAATGCACCTTTTATGATTTCAAAATTTGTTAGCTTTCTTCGTTTTAATAAGGTGTAAATATCATCTGGAGAAATTATAGCCTCCCTTATATCCTTATTGAAATCCTTTACTACTTTATTATACATTTCCAAGCTATGAGAAATAGGTACGGATCCGACATATCCGTCATGGAGTCCAGTGTACAAGTTTAGTTTGGTACGGAGTCTTTCTTTCGTGGGTGTTTTCATTAATAATGGAGATCTCTTTACGACCTCTTCCGGATTTGGTTTCCCATTAATTACTCCAGTTATCGCAAGTATATCTTTTGCGTAATTATTCTTTCGCTGTAAAGACTCATAGTACCAATCTTCGAGGTTGTAAATACCGACAAAAGCGTGAAAAGATTTGACATTGTGTTTGGTTTTCATGTAGCTGGCAACAGTTGCAAAGCCGCCTCCGCTCACGCCCACCATGTGTATGTTTTGTGTGTCGACTTTTAGCGAGTCAATTGCCCATTGAATGGCATCGTCAATATCCTGAATGACCAGTGCGCTACCTGCAGCGTCTGGATTGTTGTTGGGTCCACGGAAATCCGGGTGAAGGTAATTGATATTCTCCTCCATACAATATTTTAATAAAGGGTCTCGCTGCGAATAGTCCCCACCCCAGGTGTGTAGACTGATGATGAGCGGTTTTTTCGTGTAGGCCGTGCTTTTATAAACATAACACTTCTGCAAAGCTGGACTTATACTAGACTTAATTTCTATCAGGCTTGTTTGGTTGGGCCATATCGCGCTCGTTTTATCATCCCAGTTGATTTTTTGTTGAGCTTGACTAACGGTTACGAATAGTATGGTGCAAAAATATATTATGACTAGGTTTCTCATAACTTAAGATACTAACGGAAAAATATTGTTTCTATAAAAATACTAAAATCAGCCATAACAGCAGGTTTATGTAAGACAGGATTTTTATCTATTCTTCGGTAGCGTTACCGACAATAAATATTTAAGTTTAACAAAATAGTGAAGGGATAATTTTTAACCTTGTATAGTCGGGAAGGCTAGAATTCCCAAACCGATTTAAATAAAACTAAAAAATTATGAGGGTAAAAAGTTTATTATTTACGGTAGTTCTTGTGGCACTCTATCACAATGATCTACAAGCAAAAGTTCCAATCGGTAGGGTTGGGAATTTTGCATCGAATCAAACACAGACCGTCGAAGTAAAAGGCATAGTTCGTTCATCAGATACCAAAGAGCCATTGACGGGTGTTTCTGTTGGGATTCAAGGTAAAGCAGGGGGAGCGACGACAGATGTTTCTGGTAGATTCGTAGTTAAATGTCAGATCGGTGATGTGTTGACATTTAGCATGCTTAACTACAAAAGTGTCCGCCAAAAGATCTCTAACAGTAAGGAAGATCTTAACATCGTATTAGAAAGCACACAATCCTCCTTAGATGAAGTTGTTGTAATTGGTTACGGCTCTGCAAAAAAGAGTGATTTAACAGGGTCAATTACCCGAGTGGATGCCAAGCAGTTTCAAAATCAACCCAAAACACAATTGACAGAAATGCTTAATGGAACAGTGGCTGGTTTTAATTCGAATCAAAGCACAAGGGCAGCGGGAGGTGGTTCCATGGAGATCCGTGGTCCTAAATCGTTAAATGCCTCAACAGACCCTATGATCGTCTTGGACGGAGTGATTTTTAATGGATCGTTGTCTGACATCAATCCTGCCGACATCGAAACGTTGGATATATTAAAGGATGCTAGTTCGACCGCTGTGTATGGAGCGAGGGCAGCAGCCGGTGTCATCCAGGTGACAACCAAGAAAGGGGTTATTGGTAATCCTACTATTAATTTGCAAGCTACAGTGGGGGGAGCGAGTTTACTTCGTCCTTTTAAAATCTATGATGGCGAAGGGTACATTCAGTTCCGATCGGATGTCATGAGAGCGTTTAATACGACCAAGCCAGGCTATTACTATAACGATCCAAATAATCTACCTTCTGGGGTGAGTTTGGAGGATTGGAGAAAAGCTAGTAATAACCCGCAGAGTGATAATACATTGGAGTGGTTAAATCGCTTGAATTTTTTTGATATCGAATCGGATAATTATGTGGCAGGTAAAGAGGTGAATTGGCTCGATGAAGTTTTTAGAACCGGAACTCGTCAAGATTACGATCTGAGCATTTCAGGTGGTGCTGAGAAAGTCAAATATTATTGGTCATTAGGCTATCAAAGCAATGAGGGTATTATGTTGGGGGATGATTTTAAAGCGATCCGGACCCGGTTGAATACAGATTTTACGATAAACAAGTGGTTGTCAGCAGGAGTCAACACGCAGTTTTCGGACCGTAGTCAGCTCGATTTGCTACCCAGTACTTACCAGATGTCGTTAATGAGTCCCTATGGTAGTATGTATGATCAAGATGGTAAATTATTATGGTATCCCAATAGTTATGCGGTAGCCAATCCATTAGTTAATATACTGGGAGGTCAAGATCAAAAAAATAAAATCAATAGTTTATTTGCCTCCATCTACATGAATTTCAAATTACCTCTTGATATCAATTATAAGATTTCTTACCAACCTAGATATAGTTTTGAAAAGCTGTATAATTTTTACCCCTCAACAACGATCATAGGAGGTTCTACTTATAAAGATGGTTATGGCACAAGAGATGAAAAATCCAGTTTTGAATGGATGTTAGACCACCTCGTCAATTGGAATAAAAAAATAGGACTACACCAGTTTGATGTGACCTTGCTTTACAGTGCTGAGAAACTGGAGAACTGGAATTCTTATTTGAGTAACTCGAGTTTTACGCCAAATCAAAATTTAGGTTATCATGGTATTCAGTATGGTAAAGATCCTAAAGTTTCTTCGGATGATCGAAAGGCTACGGGAGACGCTGCTATGGCTCGTTTGAATTATACCTTGAATGATAAATACCTGTTCACGGCATCTGTGCGTCGGGATGGTTACTCGGCTTTCGGCAAGAAGAACCCTCGCGCAGTATTCCCCGCTTTTGCGGCAGCATGGCGTATTTCCAATGAGCCTTTTTTTCAGGTGAATAGTATCAATGATCTGAAGCTACGTGCCTCGTGGGGACGCAATGGTAATCGGTCCATAGGCGCATATGCTGCATTAGCAGAAGTGTCTTCCAACCGCTATTATAATGGTTCGACGACTCAAATAGGGGTGTACAACAGCACCTTGGCCAACTATGATTTAAAATGGGAGCAGACAGAATCATTTAATTTAGGTATTGATCTCTCGATGTTTAGTAATCGAATAGGATTTACGGCAGATGTATATGATATGACGACCGTTGATTTATTGATGAATCGGAAATTGCCCGAGCTTACCGGATATTCTACTGTAGTTACAAATTTGGGTAAATTGAGTAATAAGGGCGTTGAATTTACCTTAAATACGGTAAATGTAGATAAAGAAAATTTTAGATGGACGAGTAGTTTTGTGTACTCTGCAAATAGAAATAAAATCGACGAATTATTTGGCGATTTTGGCGAAACGACAATAAATGGTGTCACAGGTTATCAAGAATTACCCGATTATACCAACGAGTGGTTTCCGGGGCAGGCATTAGACCGCGTTTGGAACTATAGAATTTCTGGAATATGGCAAGCTAGTGAAGCTGAGGAAGCGAAGAAATACAAGCTGCAGCCGGGTGATTTTAAAGTAGAGGATTTAAACGGCGATTATATTTATAATGCGTTAATAGATAAACAATTTCTAGGGAATAAGGCTCCTCAGCACCGCTTAGGTCTTCGAAATTCTATTGATTTTCTAAAAGACTTTAATGTTACGTTTTTCTTAAGAGCAGAGTTGGGGCATGTCGCTCAATTTGCAGAGGGTGTCCGCACGAGTACAGAGACATACGACAAGCGTAGTACATTTGATTTTCCTTATTGGACAGCGGAAAACAGTAATAACGAATATGCGCGGCTCAATACCAACGTTACTGTTTTCGGAGGGGGTATTAAAGTGTATAAACCAGCCTCGTATTTAAGATTACAAGATTTGTCGTTCTCCTATGTTGTCCCTTCAGCGTACCTAGATCGGATAAATGTAAAGAGCTTCCGGGTGTTCTTGGCGGCAAGAAATGTATTTACAATTGATAATTGGCCAGGGTGGGATCCGGAAACAACTATTCCTATGCCACGTACATATTCCGCAGGTATCAATTTCTCTTTATAACCAAAAGTGTAAATATCATGAAAAAAATAAAAATAGTAATTATGGGAGGCTTTCTTAGTCTGATTGCCCTCTCCTGTAGCAAATCTTGGTTATCTCCAGAGCCTTTATCCTTTTATACACCCGAGAATGTCTACCAAAATCCCGAAGGATTAGCAGCCTTAGCTATTACCCTAAAGCGTGATTTAAAAGAGGAAACTCATAATACAGGAAAGCCAGGCACCAAACAGTATCAACATTTAGTTCAAGAGTTTGCAGCCTCCGATCTTGCTTCGCCCTGGTCACAACTTGATTTTTATAAATTGACCCCTAATGGCAGTGCGATATACAATTTTGTCAACATGTTTGATATGATGTATACCAATATTAAGAATTGTAATGTTCTTATTTCTAGGGCTAAAGAGGTAGATTTTAAAACTGAAGCAGAGAAGAATGCCATGTTGGCAACCGGTTTGTGGTATAGGTCTTATTGGTATTATCGTTTGGTTAATACCTATGGAGATGTGCCGTTTATTGGAGAAGAGATCTCTGGTGCTAAATTAGATTTTCAGTCACATAGTAGATCGGCTATATTAAAGAAAATAGAAGCAGATCTAGAGTTTGCGGCCAAATGGTTGCCTGTTACTGCTGCTCCAGGTGAGCTGACTAAAGGTGCTGCCAATCATTTATTAACTAAAGTATACCTAGCGAATTTAGAGTTTGATAAAGCGATAGCCTCCGCATCGGAGGTCATCAATGGTCCTTATGCGTTGATGACAACACGCTTTGGTAAAGACGCGGCTAATAACTATAGGAATGTGATCTGGGATTTGCATCGGCCAGAAAATGTTTCTTTGACCAATAACAAAGAAACAATATTAGCTACCATTGATAGATATGAGGCTCCTTCGGACGCTCGTTCATCCGGTTTATTTACGATGCGTTGGTACGGTGCTTCTTGGTTTGGTGCCAATGTAAGAGACAGCGAAGGTAAAGCAGGTATGGTCGCTTCTGGACCGATGTATGACACCTTGGGGAGGGGTAATGCCAATGTACGTCTAACCGGATTTTATCAGTATGACGTTTGGTCCTATAAAGGAGCCACCTGGAACAATACCACAGATCTGAGAAGAGCCGATGCAAACTGGGTGGATAAACATGAGTATAAATACAATAATCCAGCATCTAAAGACTTCGGTAAGCCCGTAAATCTAGCTTATTTAGCCGCTCCGATAGATACATTTCGCTTTATTTATGCCGTCCCACACTACAAATTATTTGTGCCCGAACAGAATCCAGCAGTTACTATTGTCGCCGGTGGAAATGGTGATTGGTATCTTTTCCGTTTGGCCGAGACCTATTTATTGCGTGCTGAGGCTTATTATTGGAAAGATCAATTGAATTTGGCCGCAGAAGATATCAATAAAGTAAGAAGCAGGGCAAAAGCATTGTCAGTATCACCTTCAGAGGTAAATATCGATTTTATTTTGGATGAAAGAGCAAGGGAGCTTTTTGCAGAAGAGCCTCGACATGCGGAGATGGTCAGGATGTCCTACATCCTGGCTAAAAGAGGTCTAAATGGGTATAACTTAGCAAACTTTAGCGAAAAGAACTATTATTATGATCGTGTGAAAAGAAAGAACCCTACCTATGATCAAAAAATTAATCTCAATGGTAATGTGGCCGCAATAGCTCCTTTTCACGTGCTATGGCCGATTCCATCTACCATCATTACAGCAAATACGAAAGGTGTGATCAATCAGAATAAAGGCTATGATGGGGCAGACAAAAATATTGCCCCGCTAGAAGATATTCCTTAACTGCAATTGGAAAAACATGGAGTAACCAAGAGTCTGACTCATAATCAGACTTATGGTTACTTAAGCTTTAAAAAACCGATAGCGTTATCGAAGTTACCTGCTTTTTATATCAAGTAGGTTGGGTTTTAGAACCTATCTTTAATGACGATGACAATTGCTGCACGTCTCCAGTTGTCTTGTCTATAATTTGCAATTACGGACAACAAATAGTGTTGTTCAAATAAAAATATTTAAACCCTAATATTATGTCTACAGATAGAAGATCATTTCTTAAATTATCAGGTCTGGCCGGCTTAGGACTGCTATCGAACCAAGTATCTGCCAACCCTACGAAGGAACGAAGCAATCTTGACCATATTTTAAAAGAATCACAAAAATCATATAAACCCATATTTAATATGTCTGGCTATGCAGCCCCTGCTTTACCAACTGTAAGAACGGGTTTTATAGGTGTGGGAAATAGGGGGGCTGCTGCTGTGTACAGGTTAAGTATGATTGAAGGCGTGTCTATCAAGGCAATTTGTGATGTGCGAGACGATAAAGCCCGAGCCGCAAAAGAACGCATCGTCACGACAGGACATGAGGCGAGAATATATAGTGGAAATGAAGAAGCGTGGAAAGAAATGTGCCGGAGAGATGATATTGACTTTGTATATATTGCGACCCATTGGGCTACACATGCCGAAATGGCGATATATGCAATGGAACAGGGCAAACATGTCGCTGTCGAGATTCCTGCAGCAGTGACTGTAGAAGAGTGTTGGAGATTAGTGACGACCTCCGAACGTACAAAAAAACATTGTGTAATTCTTGAAAATTGTTGTTATGACTTTTTTGAGATGTTAACCCTTAATCTCGCCCGTCAGGGATTTTTTGGCGATATCGTACATTGTGAAGGTGCTTATATCCACGATATTCTCGAAAGTCTTTTCGAAGAAGAGGCTCGCTATGATAAATGGCGTCTTCTTGAGAATGCCAAGCGCAACGGAAACTTGTATCCGACGCATGGACTAGGCCCCATCGCTCAGGTATTAAAGATCAATAGAGGCAATAAGATGGAGTTTTTGACGTCGATGTCTTCCAAGGATTTTTCCTTGAAACCCAAAACGGAAGAATTGGCCAAAACCAACAAAAATTTTGAAAAGTATCTTCAATACCCGTTCAGAGGTAATTTAAACACTTCAACTATCAAAAATAGTGATGGGAGTACAATCATGTTGCAGCACGACGTAAGCACACCTCGTCCCTACTCTAGGATCCATATGATTAGTGGTACTAAAGCCTTTGCACAAAAATATCCACTCCCAGCAAAATTAGCTGTAGGACACGAGCGGTTTATGGATGAAGTTGAATTTAAGCAGATTGAAGTCCAGTATACCCCTAATATCATTACACAGATCGGTGAGATGGCAAAAGCCGTAGGAGGACATGGAGGAATGGATTTTATTATGGACTGGCGTTTGATCGATTGTTTGCGCAACGGCTTGCCTGTAGATATGGACGTGTACGATGCTGCTTCTTGGTCCGTAATCTCCCCATTGAGCGAATGGTCTGTAGCCAATGGATCTCAACCTATTGCCATCCCAGATTTTACAATGGGACGTTGGAAATCAAATGTAGTACACACTATTCACTTGGAGACGGGAGGAACTACAAAAGTCTTACAATCAAATAAATAAAAATAATAACTATGAATGTTGAAATTTTCCCAGATAGGGAATCTTTAGGAGCGCAGGCAGGAGCGAAAGGCGCAGCATGTATTAAAGATGTCATTCGCGAAAAAGGAGAAGCAAATATTATATTAGCTACGGGACAGAGTCAATTCGATACTTTAGAGGCTCTTATCAGCGATAAAGATATTGATTGGTCTAAAGTTCGTATGTTTCATTTGGACGAATATATCGGTATGCCCATTACGCACAAAGCGAGTTTTAGAAAGTATCTGACAGAACGATTTTTGAATAAAGTGGACCCGTTAAAGCAAGTGGTATTAATCAATGGAGAGGAAAATGCTACAGATGAATGTAGTAGGTTGGGAGCGATTATTAAAGAATATCCTATCGATTTGGCTTTTGTTGGAATAGGAGAAAATGGACATCTGGCTTTTAATGATCCACCGGCCAATTATGATGTAGAAGATCCTTATATTGTGGTTGATTTGGATAACCAATGTAGACAACAGCAAATGGGTGAGGGGTGGTTTAATAGTTTGGAAGAAGTGCCGAGTCAAGCTATTTCTATGTCGATAAAGCAGATCATGAAGTCTGATACCATCATCTGCGCTGTGCCTGATGTGCGTAAAGCAGTGGCAGTAAGAGATTGTCTCAAAAATGAAGTGTCTAATCTGTATCCAGCCAGTATCTTACAAAAGCATGCTAATTGCTATTGTTATTTAGATGAAGGATCAGCCTCCTTACTATAAATTACTAATTTTTAGCCTAAAAATGAATACACAAGCTATAAGCAAGAAGACGACATTTATCTCCATAGGCATTATCGGGACGATGTTTTTTATTTTTGGATTTGTATCCTGGATAAATGCAATTTTGATTCCCTATTTTAAGATTGCCTGCGAGCTCACCAATTTTCAATCCTATTTAGTAGCCTTTGCTTTTTATATTTCCTATTTGGTGATGTCGATGCCATCTTCTTACTTATTAAAACTTGTTGGCTATAAGAAGGGCATTACAATTGGGTTTTGGATCATGGCATTGGGAGCATTATTGTTTATTCCCGCGGCTTATGGTCGTACCTATGCGCTATTTCTTGCTGGGCTATTTACGTTGGGATCTGGGCTAGCTGTTTTGCAAACCGTTGCCAATCTATATATTACCATGATAGGTGATAAAGAGCGCGCGGCACAGCGGATTAGTATCATGGGGATATGCAACAAGGGGGCTGGCATATTGGCTCCTCTCGTATTTTCTTGGGCTATTCTTCGACCTTCAGATAATGAACTTTTTAAACAGATCCCTTTAATGGATGAAGTAGCTCGAGCCACTACCTTGGACGAGCTGATTCTGCGCGTAGTCGTCCCGTATTCCGTGGTTGCAGTTGTTTTGTTTCTTATTGGGTTGTTCGTTTATTTTTCGCCATTACCTGAGATTGAAAATACAGACGAAGATACCGTTTCGGAAGAAAAAACAGGCGTTTTTCAATTTCCCAATTTAGTATTGGGAGCTGTAGCTATTTTTCTTCATGTGGGCACACAGGTGGTAGCCATCGATACTATCATTAATTATGCAGATTCGATGGGTCTTTCCCTTTTAGAGGCCAAGGCATTACCATCCTATGTGTTGACAGCGACAATTATTGGTTATTTCGCAGGGATCACTTTGATTCCATCCATTATATCCCAAAAGCGGATGCTCCAGATATGTTCGATAGTAGGCTTGTTTCTATCTGTTTTAGTGTGTGTCGCCAGTTATAATGTCGGTTGGATGGGTATGAATCTAGATATTTCAATCTGGTTTTTAGCGATGATTGGGCTACCTAATGCATTGATTTGGGCAGGCATTTGGCCTTTGGCTCTAGATGGTCTGGGCAAATACGCAAAGCAAGGGTCCGCTTTATTGATTATGGGGTTATGTGGAAATGCCATCATACCTATGATCTATGGTTTGGCTGCCGATTCATATTCTGTACGAGACGCTTATTGGGTATTGGTACCTTGTTTTCTATATATTATTTTTTATGCTTTTATAGGGCATAAAGTTAAATCGTGGCGTAAAACTTCCAGCATATGATCAGTATCGTAAATGCAAAAGTAATTACCCCGTATCGAATTTTGGATAAGGGAATAGTGACAATAGAAAATGGGCGTATTATTGATGTATATCAGTCTGATACAGGCTTAAAAGAAACGGCAAATCATAAGGTCATAGACGCAGAGGGGTTATATCTGTCGCCTGGTTTTATTGACATTCATATTCATGGAGGCGGTGGGGCCGATTTTATGGATAATGAGGTCGATGCTTATGTCCATATTGCCGAGACTCATGCCAAATTTGGAACCACTGCCATGTTGCCGACGACGTTGACAAGTGAGCAGGATCTCCTGTTGCAGACCTTTAATACGTATGCTGGATCGCTAGCGAAGAGTACAAATGGAGCACGTTTTTATGGATTACATCTTGAAGGGCCCTATTTTGCGATGGAGCAGCGTGGAGCACAGGATCCTCGATACATCCGTAATCCCGATCCCAAAGAGTATGAGCCTATATTATCAAAATACAAACATCTGATCGCCCGCTGGAGTGCTGCACCGGAATTACCTGGAGCTCTTGACTTCGGTAGGAGGGTTTGTGAAGAAGGTATTTTGCTGGCTTTGGCCCATACAGATGCTGTTTATGAAGAGATTTTGCGGGGTGTTGAGGCTGGATATAAATTGGCTACCCATTTTTATTCGGGTATGTCGGGCATGACCCGAAAAAATGCATATCGTTATGCGGGTACTATAGAATCCTGCTTTTTGATTGATGATATAGACGTCGAAATTATTGCAGATGGCGTGCATCTGCCCGAACCATTTCTAAAACTGATCTGCAAAGTAAAGGCAAAGGATCAGATTATTTTGATTACTGATGCTATGCGAGCTGCCGGGACACACGATTCAGTAAGTATATTGGGGAGTAGGGCCCACGGGCTTCCCGTAGTTATCGAAGACAATGTGGCTAAACTTCCTGATCGTAAGTCTTTTGCCGGTAGTGTAGCGACTGCAGATAGGCTAATCCGAACGATGTGTAATGTTGCGGGGTTAGCGTTAAAGGATGCGGTTCAAATGCTGACCATAAATCCCGCAAAGCAATTGGGATTGCAAAATAAAATAGGCTCTATTGCAAAAGGATTGCAGGCCGATTTAGTATTGTTTGATCATAATATCGAAATCCAAAAGACGATGATTGAAGGTCGTTTTGTTTATGAGCGATGATGGGTTGTTAATCTAAGCCGAGTCGCGGTCGATTAGTTTGCAGGGTATTACCACAGACCGAGCCTCGAATTCTCTGTTTTTTATATGTCTGATCAATAGCTGACAGCTTTGTTTACCGATTTCAAATGCAGGTTCTTCTACCGTTGTTAGATTGGGCTCGATGATCGTCGATATAGGGTCGTTTGTAAATCCCATAACCCCTATTTCTTTGCCTACGAGCTTTCCTGCTTTTTTAAGCGCTTGAATAGCACCTATAGCCTTTCCATCATTTATAGCAAATATAGCATCAGGAACATCTTGTAGCTCCAACAATTTTTGCGTATCCATATAACCATGTTGCTGGGTGAATCCAGAATGAAGTATGTGTTCGGGATTGACCGGTAATTGAGCCTTTTTCATTGCACTTAAATACCCCCTTAGCCTTTCTTTTGAAAAGTCTAAAGACTCTGGCCCCGCTAAATGGGCAATCTTTTGGTACCCTTTATTGATTAGATGTTTTGTTGCTAAAAATGCACCTTCGAAGTCATTTTGCATTACTTTAGATGCGTTTATATCACTCGGTGCTCGATCAAAAAATACCACCGGTAATTCCTTTCTTATGAGTTCGTTAAAGTGATCTGTTGCAGTCGTGTTGGAAGAGATCGAAATTAGCAATCCATCAAGACTGGCAAGATTTAGGTTGTGTATTAGATCGATTTCGCGTTCTACCTCATCATTCGTAACAAATAGGATGATATTATAGCCCAATTGATAAGCTTCCTCTTGGATTCCTGAGATAACAGTGCCGAAATAATAATTGGTAATGAATGGAATGATGACACCTATATTTTTTGTACTTCCAGAAGCCAATGCGGCTGCATTTTTATTAGGTTTGAAATTAAGTTCCTTGGCGAGAGCGAGTATTCTATCTTTGGTGTCCGGGTTTATGTCGTGCGCATCACGTAGCGCCCGGGATACTGTGGAAACCGAGGTTCCTAGCATTTCGGCAATATTTTTAATTCCAAATCCTTTCTTGATCATAAATTTAAGGTGTGTTAGTAGATTTCACCCCAATTTAAATAACCATAATCAATAATGCAAATGAAGCAAGCAAGTTCTAGAGGGATAGCGGTTCTTTTTCAACATCAGAGGCATAGTATTTGCTGTTAACGCTTCTAACTTAAGAATTAGCCCTGAATGAGGATATATTTTATATTACCGCTTGTCATATTTTCAATCATTGGCTTTGCTATAACGTATTTTGCCATTAAGCAACATTGGGAAGTTGGATTTTTTGGCTGGTTGACCATTTCATTGTTTACCCTGTTTCCATTGATAGTTCTCTACGGAATATTATTTGGATTTTCACTTTCTGCAAAGCAACAATGGAAAATGGAGGAGAGACAAAATAAGTTGTTTGCTGATGAACGAGGGATAACAATTGAAATGCCTTTATTCGACAAACAATGTTTTATCGATTGGCAATCCATCGAAACCGTTATTTATTACAATTATGTCGTGAGTAGTGATTTTATAGAGTTTCACCATGGATTTAAATTCTATGTAAACAGTCTTCCAAAGTATATTACGTATGATAAGCGGTGGTGGTTGAATAGATTATTTGACAAGGAGTCCAAAAGTAAAATTATTAAGGTGACAAGTGAGACAAGGGGATATCAGGAAATACCTGGAATGATAAAAAAATATCTGGATTCTGAGGTAACTATCGATTACTGTAAAGATCCGCAAAGCCGAGCACTAAAACAGGGGGATAAAGAGGAAGAATCTATTGTGTATAGTAAATCAAAATCCTGTAAAGCAAAAAAGGAACATTAATGTTCCTTTTTTGCTTTTTCCTTTTCAAGGAGCGCTTTTAATTCATTAACTTTTTCCGGATTTGTCTGAGCCAAGTTGTTTTTTTCGCCGATATCTTCTTTTAAGTTATAAAGCTGTGGCTCGGGATTATTACCCATTTCGGTATCCGTTAGTTTAGAATAGGCAGGGCCATTACTCGGGGCGATATACTTCCAGTCGCCCTGCACGATCGCGAGTGTCCCTCCATGTTCGACAAGGTGTTTGCGACCTTTAAGGTCTTTGCCCAACAAAGTGGTTGCCAATGGTTCGGAGTCTATTGCGGTTTTAGGGGACTTTTGTCCCAGCAGTTGGGCCATTGAAGCCAAAAGATCGATCTGACAGTATAACGCATCAGACACTTGGTTCTTCGTTACACCAGGGCCAGAAACTATGAATGGCACACGTGTACCTGCTTCGAAAATACTGTATTTGCCACCACGTAATTGCCCGGTTGGCGTATGTCCATTCAGTTGGGTCACAGCACCATCCACATAACCATCATCCAAAACAGGTCCATTATCACTGCTAAAGATAACGAGGGTATTATCAGCAATTCCCAACTGCTCAAGTTGATCCAACACTTTGCCTACAGTCCAATCCAGTTGCAGTATGGCATCACCACGGTATCCCAATCCACTTTTCCCCCTGAAATAGGTAGACGGCATGCGTGGTACATGTGGTTCATTCAGTGAAAACATCAAGAAAAAAGGGTTATCTTTATTCTTAGAGATAAAATCTTGCGCCACATGTAAAAATGTTCCCGTTATTTCTTCGTCAACCCATCTCGCCTTGTGGCCACCAGCCATATAGCCAATTCGGCCTATGCCATTTACAATTGTATTGTTATGCCCCTGCCCCGGTGACGAACGCATCTTGAGCAATTCGGGGTGCTCTTTGCCAGTAGGATCATTGCCGACTTTATTTTTATAATTGACCTGTATAGGATCGTCCTGTTCAAGCCCTAGTACATGATGGTTTTCTAAGAAAACAGTGGGCACGCGATCTGCCGTGGCAGGAAATATAAATGAATAATCAAACCCTACTTCATTGGGGCCTGGCTTTACCGCAGCATTCCAATTTTTTTCTACCTGTGTGCCGAGACCGAGGTGCCATTTACCCACAACAGCGGTGCTGTAACCGGCGTCCTTAAATACTTTAGGTAGGGTAGCTTTGTCTATCGGCACAATAAGTTTAGCATCGCCAGGCAATACACCTGTGCCTTGTTGCCGCCATGGGTATACCCCTGTCATCAAGGCGAACCTCGATGGTGTACATGTCGATGAGGTACTGTGCGCATTGGTAAAGCGCGTTCCCTGTTGCGCTATACGATCCACATTAGGGGTCTTAATTTTAGTCGCGCCGTAGCTGCTAAGATCGCCATAGCCCAGATCATCTACATATATAAGCACTACGTTAGGTTTTTTTTGTTGTGCCGAGGTCATGAACAGACCTGTGCCAAAAAAAATCAAAGCAGCAGTTAGTAAGGTTTTTCTCATTTCTTAGTTCAGTTTAGGATTGATATTCACTTTTCGTTTGTTCAAAACTAGGATTAATTATTAAGCTATCAAATAAAGAATTCCTTCAATTTCGCCCCTCGCGATTACTGTTTCCGTAACTATCCACCTCTATAATCTACTTTATCCTCCGATTTGCATTAATGCTGATAAACATTTCATTGCGTTGCTCAACGATGATTTCTATAAAGCGCTCGTAGTGTTTTAGTACATCGGATATTAGTTCGTTTTTGGTAAACAGCTGTACGTCGTACCCCTCACGGGCATCACCAAAGTAAGATTTTGGGAAATGGTTTTCTTCTTCGCGTATGTCGGGCAAGTTGTTTTCGGTGAGCAGGTAGTCGGATACGTCGCGGGCCTGGTTTTTGACACCATACACAAAGTTATTGACCACATCGTGGTGGATCTCAATCTCGATCTGCAACGGCTCTTCAAATGTATTGATTTTCGCTTCGATACCATTCGCCAGAAACTCCTGTTGTAGCTCGTCAAAGGCCGACTTGACGGTCGTCTGTATGAACTTGTCGACCGTCTTGCTATCCTTGAAGGAGACAATCTGTTTGAGACGTTCTTTCCAAGATTCCCCAGACCATGGCACAGTAGAGGCCGAGAAATCACGTTCGTAGTAGCTTCTGTCTATGGCCAGCGCTTTGACAAGACTGACGATGAATAGCAGTACGATAATAGAAAAAGGTAGTGCCGTGATCAGGGTCATACTTTGCAGGGCTTGTAGACCTCCCGCATTCAAGAGTAGAAGCGCTAGCGTGGCTAGGAGGACTCCCCAGAATATAACCTGCCATTTGGGAGATATTTTGGCGTTTTTTGTAGCGATGCCATTCATCACAAAAATTCCAGAATCGGCAGAGGTTACAAAAAATATAACGATGATCAATATAGTGAGAAAGCTAAATATCGTGGATAGCGGTAGGTACTCAAAGAAACGGAACATTAATGCATCGGGATCTGTGGCGAGCTCACTAAGAGCGCCATTGGCTATATGGATGTCAATCCACATGGCGCTATTGCCAAAGACGGACATCCAGATGAAGTTGAATAAGGTAGGCAGGAGCAGTACAGCAGCTATAAACTCGCGTATCGTGCGTCCCTTGGATATTTTGGCGATAAATAGTCCGACGTAAGGCGACCAGGAGATCCACCATGCCCAGTATAATATGGTCCAATTGTAAAACCAAGGTAAGGTCTCTTGTTCGTAAACATGCGTACCGAAGGTCAGATTAAAAAAATTATTAAAATAATTACCCAGTCCCTCTGTAAAGCTACCGATGAGATATACGGTAGGTCCCAAGAAGAGGACTGCCAGCAGGAGGAGTATTACACCAGCTACATTGACATTACTTAATATCCGTACGCCCTTGTCTACGCCAGATACGGCCGAGAAGATGGCTAATGATACAAGGACCGCAACAATGATGAGCTGATACAAAAAACTACTTTCTGGTATGATACCTAAGGTCTGTAACCCAGAGCTGATCTGTACAACGCCAAAGCCGAGGGTAGTAGTGATTCCGAAAAAGGTACTGCACAGAGCGAATACATCAATAGCATTCCCCCAGCGACCGCTGATTTTGTCTTTCAATAAGGGGTAAAATCCACTGCGCAGTGATAGAGGTAAGCGGTAGCGATGGGCAAAGTAGGCCAGTGATAATCCCACCATACCATATATTGCCCAGGCGTGTATGCCCCAATGAAAAAAGGTATAGAGTTGTGCGTTTTTGGCTTTGTTGATTACTGTATTGCCATCAAACACAGCGTCTGAATAGTGTTGCATTGGTTCGGCGACACTAAAGTACATCAGACCGATACCCATTCCTGCTGCAAAAAGCATGGATACCCAGGAAAAGAAGGAGTATTGAGGCTTACTGTCATTGCTGCCAAGTTTAATGTTGCCGTATTTGCTAAACATCAGGTATATCAAAAAGATGACGAATATGGTCACAGCCCATACATATACCCAGTTGAGGTTGACAAAGATGAAAGATTTGACAGTGTTTAGTAGATTTTCGGTTAGTAAAGGGAAGGCTGCGGATAGTAGACAGATGCCTAGTATGAAGATCAGGCTGGGTAGCGTGACGCCTTTACTGAGGGTAGTTCTTATTTTGGGAAATTTAATCATCATGTGTGTTGAAACAGAAACAGTTGGTGGTCTGCTTTTGTTTCAGAAGGAGGCTTTCTTTTTTGACTATCTTGACAATAATTTCCTGCTCCAGGATTTCGAGAGTAGACCGAAAGCGTGCGCTTTTATTACAGATTAAGGGCCTACAAAGGGATGAAATGAGAAATTATCCAATTTGCGCACTGAGGCAAAGGTATGAAAAAAATACTCTTTTACGACTTTACAAGCGTATCTGATCAGTTCTTGATGTCTTCAACCTTTTCTTTGACGTATTTTCTTCAGGTTGTTCTGCCTGCGCTGTCAAGATAACCTCATCGATAAGTGTATTAAAATCGGCTATCGAAAAAGGTTTCAGTTTGTTGAAATGGGCGTCTATACGGTGGTTGATATCTTGCTTGATACTATCCAGCTCGCGCACAGAGGCGATGATAACGATTTTGTTTGAAGTATCTATATCGGATAGAAAACTATCGATATGATATTTACCAGACCCACTGGTAAGGATTAGAATATCTGCCTCGCTCGCCCCAGCTATTATACTATTAGTCTGTATACGTTCTAGTCTTGGATTAGCATCGATATATTCCGATAGCTTTTGGATATCATAAGGGTGCAGCTGCCATCCGAAGCACTTGTACACATCCTTTTTTGGGAATGACTGTATGGGAAGATCTTTCGGCGTTTTTTTGTCCAATGGATCCATTCGCCAATATAGATGTCTGTCCAGATAATCGTTGGGCATATCCACTGCGTTGATTGCCGCTTGCCTAAACTGATCCAGCTTGGTCTCAGCTTCAGTTCTTTTTGGATCACGATAGGTGTTGGAGCTCCCTTTCAAAAGGCTGTCCTTTACTTTTCTAAACCAAGGTCTGATTTTCTGGGCAATGTTTTTCATGTCATATATGGTATGTTTAGGCTTATTCCTCTTGTTTATAGTGGCTAAGCGGAGCGAATTTACAAAATGTTTCTTAGCTTTCAATTTTTTTTGCAGGAATAGTGCAAGTTAGTATTGTAACACTTACGTCCTAAATAAATTTACGGCGTGTGTTTCCCTTATCAAAAAGCGCTTTTTTGATTCACTTTCTATTTCTACCCTTCCTTTTAGCCCGAGAACATCTGCAACTGTCCATTTTTTGCTTTAATTGCCGCTCTAATAAAAGGATCGTCTATCCCTTGCCAGATGTTTATTTTGACAAAGATGTTCATTCTAATAAATCCAACCAGATTGGATAAGTTCCAGTCGTATTTAGCCTTTTTTTGAAGATATTTGAGCAGCAATATCCCGATCAACGAAGTCCATATCTGGATCATTACTGCATTTTCGGACGTACCCACGAAAGTCGAGATCTTTAAGCGCTGTTTGAGGTGCTTGAAGAAGACCTCAATCTGCCAGCGTTGTTTATATATACTTGCCACCAGGGAAGCCTTCCATTGCATATTATTGGTCAGAAAGCGGTATTCATGACCTGTGATGCTGTCCCAGAAGTGAACCAGTCGCAGCCGCTTGGCACTGTATTTATTTGCCGAAGGAACGCAGAGCTCAATAAGCTCATCCTTAATAATTCCCTTTTCCAGGAGTACTTCGCTCTGATAGGACTTGATAACTTTATACTTCATGCCAGTCTTACTCCTAGTCACAAAATAACAGCCCCTGCTGTCCAAATCCCCAAGCCAGCTGTAATCCACATAACCGACATGACAGCGGAAAACACGTCGGTAGCCGCCATGAAAATGGCTGTTGGGAACAGAGCTGTCAAGAATGGACTGATCTTTCACTCAGACCGAGGGATCCAGTACGCTTGTGGCGAATTTAAATCGATACTCAGCGATAATAACATAATCCAGAGTATGAGTAGGAAAGCGAACTGTTGGGATAATGCCGTAGCGGAGAGTTTCTTCAAATCTTTAAAGGCAGAGATGGTCTACCATAGAAGGTTTATGGATCAGCACTCGGCTAAATTAGAGGTGTTCGGATATATAGAAGGTTTTTATAACACTAAAAGAACACATTCGGCTTTAGGTTACAAAACACCTAGGCAAATGGAAGAAATGCTGCTGGGTAAAGAAAGATTAGCAGCATAAAAAAAGTCTCTCATTTTTAGTTGCAGTTCCAGACGTGCTATCCTCGACAAATCCGAGACCAGGCTACGGCGGAATAGCGCATAGTGGAGATGCTACCGCTGGTGGATTTTCAAAAACAGGATACTTACTTTATAAATTTAACAATAGGACTATTCATCCCACAGTCGCGGCAGGCGTAAGATCAGTGTTTAGGCCTTCGATAATTTTTAGGTTAGCAGATTTCTATCTTTTATATGCAGAAGCTTGTAACGAAGTAGATCCCACAGATCCAGAAATCATAAAATACCTGGATCTCGTACGTAAACGTGCGGGCGTACCCGGCTATGCCGAAATGAATACAAATGGAAAAAAGACGACTGTGGTGGGAAATAAAGATAAACAGCGTGAAGCCATACAACAGGAAAGAAGAGTTGAGCTCTTTGCTGAAGGACAGCGCTATTTTGATGTGCGACGTTGGATGATCGCCGAAACAAGTGAGGGTAGACAAGGAGGGGTATTTACAGGGATGAATATTGCTGGAAATAACGGAGACCAGAGCTATTACAAAAGAGTAGATTTTGATAATGCGCCTCGAATTTTCAAAAAATCGATGTACCTCTATCCAATTCCTTTCGCTGAAATTTCAAAAAGTAAACTGCTGGTTCAGAATCCAGGCTATTAAATGCAAAAGACCGATTTAGATGTGACTATCTAGATCGGTCTTCTTACATCTCTTGACTGTAGGTAAGTGCTTGGAGATCATTATAAGGTTTGTTTCTATAGTAAGTCATAACATGTCATCTTTATCGTAAATAATCCAAATTCATATGCTTAAGTTTGTTCTTTTAGAAATACATCTTAAATAAGATTAAAAATCACCAGATTATGAAGCCAATTGTCGAAACAGAGCGATTAATACTAAGAGAGCTAGATTTTATAGATGAAAATGATCTCTTTGAAATGGATTCCGACCCTGAGGTCCATCGATACATAGAGAATAACCCAGTAAAGTCAATTTCTGAAATAACTAACGTGATCGCAACGCTGAAGCAACAATATAAAGAAAATGGAATAGCGAGGTGGGCGGTGGTGGATCGGGAAACGAACGAATGTGTAGGGTGGTCAGGGCTAAAATATTTTAGGGAGCCCTTAAATAACCATACAAACTTTTATGAACTGGGTTACAGGTTTAAGAGACAGCATTGGGGCAAGGGGTATGCCACGGAATCTTCCATTGCCATTTTAAATTACGGTTTCAAAAATCTGGACATTTGTTCCATGTTTGCAATTACCGATCCCAAGAATGTGAATTCCAAAAGAGTTTTGTCCAAGCTTGGATTTGATTTCAAAGAAACATTTGATTATGAAGGAGATTTGACAGACTGGTTTGAATTAAAGAAGGAAACATGGAGATACTAGGCTTACTAATTTTATTTTGAGTAATGACAGGTTAAAGGGATGCTGTGACGTATTCCTTTATTTTTTATCTATTGTACAGAATGAGTGTACTTTTTTGCATGAAAAATTTATTTTGCAATACGGTAGTGCAAGTTTAACTATAAACTATCATGGGGGCGCTCGCCATCGCTTATGATTTTCCCTTGCTTTTTATTCTCTTTTGGCCCTCTTCTGAAGTTGGCTAGCGGAGATACTTACTTTTAATAGTGAACACACGAGCGAGGACGCTCGCGCGAGGGGGATCAATTCTAGAAAACGCAAACCATTTTTTACCGAGGTCTCTCAGGGAGGGCTCAATTACTTTACCGTCAGTTTCCAGGGTAATACCTGTACACCGCTACGTATTAGGCTTTCTTCACCACCGTAGACTAAATGAGGTATTACTCTTTGAGGGTGGGCCAATTCTGCGAAATGCTTTAAGTTTTTAAATAACGGAGCGCTTAATGTTTGCGTAGATTTTACCTCATACACTTCAAATCCATTTGCGTTCTTGAGCAAGAGATCAAGCTCGATTCCATTATGATCTTGCCAGAAATAATATTGAAGATGCTGATAGCTATTTTCATTAAACTTTTGAAAATTTGCAATTACAAAATTTTCAAAGATATTGCCTTTGAATCTATTCGTTGCCAATTCCTCCTGCTCTCTAATTTGGAGCAAATGAGTCAGTAGGCCGGTGTCATAAAAATATAGTTTAGGAGTTTTTACCAAACGTTTATTAAAATTCTCATGATAGGGATAGAGCTGAAAAACAACATAACTGCTTTCTAAAATGGACAACCAGGATTTTGCAGTAGGCTGCGAAATATTGCACTCATTGGCCATGGCTGTAAGATTTAATAATTGTCCAGCGCGTGCCGCACACAAGCCTAAAAATGTTCTAAAACTATTTAAGTCCCGAATATTGATCAGTTCGGTGACGTCTTTTTCGATATAGGTACGGATATAGTTGGCGTAAAAATCTGTTGGATTAATGCCTCGATGATAGATAGCGGGGTAGCCTCCCTTTATACAAGCTTCTAGATAGTTGCTGGGCAATTTCCCAGCCTGTTCTAATTCTTGGGTATCTAAGGGTAATAAGCGAAATAGAGCTACTCTTCCGGCCAAGGATTGCGTAATATGTTTGAGTAGATGAAAGTTTTGAGAACCAGAGAGAATATATTGCCCCATCTCGCCAGATTCATCTACAACTGTCTGCAAATAGGAAAACAATTCAGGTGCCCGCTGTACTTCGTCTAAAATTACCTGCCCTGAATATTGCTTGAGAAAGCCATTGGGGTCTTCTGTCGCAAACGAACGATTGTCCGGGTTTTCAAGAGATACATATGTATAATCAGGGAAAAGAACCTTGAGCAAAGTAGTTTTTCCCGATTGTCTAGGGCCTGTTACTGCTAGAATAGGGTATTGATTTATTCTCTTCCTAATCTGCTCCGCTAATGTTCTTGTAATCCATTCTGACATGTTAACCTCCATTGTTTAAGTCAAATATAACGATTAACTTTGGAATATCTGATGTTAAACTTTGAAATATCTGATATTAAACTTTGGGATATCTTAAATAAAATTTTGAATTATCTGGTGTTAAACGTTTTTATCCTATCAAGTTTCGCCTAGTCAGTAGGTGTGCTTTCTCTCGTTAATTTATTCGATACAATCGACTTTGACAGAAAGATTCCATTGATAGTTAAGTGTAGACTACTAAATTAGTAGATTATTATTTTGGAAAAGAGATACAACATGTCTATATTTGAATTACGCAACTAACCACCGTGTGAAGGGATATAGTGAATATACAGATATTATGCTACTTGGATTGTCCAAAAGCAATGACCAAGAAGCATTTGCCGTTCTTTATGAGAGGCATAAGGAAGTCGTATTCAAACACGCTTACTTATTTCATCAAGACTATGACAAGGCTCAAGATGTCATGCAAGAGATATTTATAAAATTATGGGAGAAGCGCGCTAATATTCAGGTTACCTCAAATTTCAGTGCTTACTTGCATTCTATGGTTAGGCGTTTCAATCTAAACGAAATTGCACATCAGGAAGTCGAAAGTAAATTTGAATCGTATGTAGTTTGGCAAAATAACGATTCAAATAATAGTGTAGAAGACTATCTCGTTACGAAAGAACTTACCCAAATTATAGAAGCAAAGATTGCACAACTGCCTGAAAAAATGAGACGTATTTTCACTTTAAGTAGGGACGAACAACTTTCACATCAGGAGATTAGTGATCTACTTCAGATCAAGAAAAAAACTGTCAGGCAGCAGATTTATAACGCCTTATTAAACCTAAAAAGTAATCTCAAATACGCCTTGTTGTTTTTTTTCTCTTAATTTTTATTTTTTTCTTAGACAATCCTCAGGCTATGCTGTCATTAGTATAGTTGGATGATATATCCATGATTATGAACAAACAGGAACTACAAGATTTACTTTCAAAACTAGCTGATCAAAATATTAGTGCAGATCAAAAGACAGCACTTTATCAAGCATACAACGATTATTTGAGGGCCAAATCACTGGAGAGTTACGACGACACGATCGCTCAATCCAAAATGAAGGCGTTTGACCTGCAGCAAGTATTTGAACAAAAGAAAACTCCGGTGCACAAGATCTGGCGCTGGGCTGCTTCTATTGCTGCCGTTGGTTTGGTACTTGGTTTCAGCTATTGGGCGTTTCAGCAATCTTCCGGTGTTAGGTCAGTAGACGATCAGCAACTTGTTCATCAAGAAATCGATGTGCCCAAAATAACAAACGAAGCCATAGCGATATTACCCAATGGTGAAGAAATCATTTTAAATAGTGAAGGATTCAATACCGTGCTGGATGATGCGGCTGTCAAAAGAACAAATTTGACAGAGCAGTATATAACATTAAAGACACCACGAGGTGGTAAATTAAATTTCCAGCTACCAGATGGGTCCTTAGTATGGTTAAATTCAGAAACCACTTTGACATACCCTGTGGCATTTGGCGATAAGAGTAGACATGTTGAATTAGAAGGAGAAGCCTATTTTGAAGTAGCAAAGCAAAAAATTAAAGATCGTTCCGTGTCCTTTATAGTGGATGCGGGCTTTCAGAAGATCAAAGTTTTGGGAACAAAATTCAATGTCAGTAATTACAATAACGAAGAAATAAAAGCAACTACTCTAGTTGAAGGTGCTGTTGAAGTTAGTGACGGGAAAAATGTTTCCGAGTTAAAGCCGAATCAACAATTTGTTCAGGGTCGTGGTGGAGAAAGTGTGATTCAGGTAAATGTTCAAGATTACATCGGCTGGAAAGAAGGAATTCTTAGATTAAGCAGACAAGATTTTCCAGCTGTAGCCCGCATGATTGAGCGCAATTACAATGTGAAATTTGATCACGAAAAATTACCTAGGGGCTTCGAACTTAATGGCGAGTTGATGACCAATGTTAATATTGATGAGTTGTTAAAAGGCCTAGAAGCAACCATGGGGATAAAATTTTCACGAAATGGATCACGTATTCAAATCGAAAACTATAAATAACTAACTAATCTAATAAAGTAATAATCTAAATGAAAGGAGACCGATGAATTAAATAAATTTTATCATATAAAAGCCAAAAAGCAGAGGTATCCTACCACCTCTGCCTAAGAATAAGGCTAAAAAAAACTATAACTGACAGAATTTTAATAACCTAACATTCAAATGTATGAATAATCAGTTTTATACAAAAAGGTTAAAGGGGATTTCTTTGCCCTCTTTTTGGAAAAAAACACGGACTACTATCAATTTTTCCCTTGAAATGCGTGTTTTAAGTTATCTATTATTGGGAGCTAGTTTACAGCTTTCAGCTAGCACTTTCGGGCAGAAGGTGAATATAAATGTGAAAAAGGGAGCTCTGGAAGAGGTTTTTAAGGAACTTAGAAAACAGAGCGGGTACTCATTTATTTATAATTCAGCGTATTTAAATAAAAGCAAGCCAATAACTGCTCAGATCAAAAATGAGGAAGTTTTGGAAGCGTTAGAAAAAATCTTAAAGGATCAACCGTTTGATTATGTTGTAAATGGGAAAGTTGTTTCGTTGGTGCCATTGCAAAACAAGAGTCCTTACGAAACCGTAAACGGCATAGTCGATGTGCAGCAGCCCATTTCAGGATACGTACGAGACCCAAATGGCAAGCCGCTGTTAAAAGCAACAGTACGGGTCAAAGGTACAGCGGTATACACAGCAACAGATGAGAGAGGATACTTTCGATTAACGAACGTCGATCCGAAAGAAAAACTCATCGTCACTTATGTAGGGTATCAGAATCTGGAAATTAACGCTTCTGCAGATCTTCAAAACCTCGTATTAAAGCCAGTAAATGTTGCCGTAAGTGAAGTCGTTGTCAACACAGGTTACCAGAGCATATCTAAAGAGCGAGTAACCGGTGCTTATTCCATAATAACGAGTAAAGATTTAGAAGACAAATTGCAGCCTAATTTGGTAACCATGCTGGAAGGTAAATTAGCGGGGCTCACTGTCGATCAGAACAATCAGGTTGTTATTAGGGGTATATCTACACTTAACGCATCAAAGAAACCACTAATTGTGATTGATGGCTATCCCGTTGAACCCAGTGTAACCGATGACTTCTATCGCTATGATGATGGTCTATTTAAAGACATCAACGCAGCCAACGTGGAGAGTGTTACCGTATTGAAAGATGCTGTAGCAGCTTCCATTTATGGAGCCCGTGCTGCAAATGGGGTAATCGTAATTACGACAAAAAAAGGTCGTCAAGGTGAGGCCAAATTTTCGTATAGAGGTATTACGGGATTCGCACCTACTCCGAGTCTTCGTAACCTAAATAAAGCGAGCACCAGTGATTATATCGATGCTGAAATCGATCTCTTTAATCTGAACCCCGCGGCCTATAATATTAACACCGGAACAGGAATAATATCACGCGTACCCTACCTGCTTAGGCAAGCTTATCAAGGAGATATTACACAAGCCGTTGCAGATGAAGAAATCAATAAGCTACGTAACAACGACTACCTGTCTGAAGTACATAAACATCTTTATCGCATGGGATTCAGTCAACAACATAACCTAATGGTTAGTGGCGGAACGGAAAAGCATACGTACAACGTTGCTGTAAACTTAATGGACGTTCGTCAGAATTTTAAGGATGCAAATAGCAATCGTTTTACCATAGACATTAAAGATGATTGGAAGTTTAACAAGTACATCTCTGCAGGAATATCGGCAAATCTTTCTTACGCGGGTTTTGAATCTCCTACCATCAATCCCGATCGTGAGATTAAATCTGGAGATGCGACAGGAAGCCAGCAGTTATTTAATTTCCATACAGGTTCTTATTTTACGCCTTATACCAGTCTCTTTGACGAAAACGGAGACGTAGCCAACCTATGGGGACAGAGTATTCGCAAGCAAACCATTTATGGCGATTATAAAGGTATGAAAGCCGTTGATTACGATTTTATGAACGATATTACTCGTTCAATGGTTTCAACCAAAAATTTTCAAACACGACTTACAGGTTTTGTACGTGCTAATATAATTGATGGCCTCAATTTTGAATTTGGTGGTAACTGGCAGCGTGGCTCGTATAAATATCAGCAGGTACGCGATAAAAATGCCTTTGCAGTAAGAGAAGCATACAATGACTCCAAGTCCTTGAGCAACCCTGCCAAACATTACCTACCTGATGGATCTATTATTGATGAAAATCGTAACAACAACGGAAATTGGACTATTAGGGGACAGATTAATTTCAACAAAAGCTTCAATGGCATGAAGCATATCGTGTCAGCTATTGCTGGAACCGAGATCCGTAAAACATACATTGATAAAATAGTACTTGCAACACGAGCTGGATATAATGAGCAGGCGGGTGCATTCACTCCGATAAACATCCTGGACTATAATTCTTCTGTATATAGCAATGATATGCTATTTGGTAGAAGAATCACCTTTAACACGGGCGAATATGGATTAAGTGATAATAGATTTGTTTCCTGGTATGGAAATAGCTCTTATGAGTATGACAACCGTTACATCTTATCAGGTAGTATCCGTCTAGACCAAACTAATTTTTTCGGTACCGACCCGAAATACCGATATAGACCCTTATGGTCATTGGGTGGTACATGGAAGGTATCGAATGAAAAGTTTTACAATGTTGACTTCATAAACAAACTTCATGTACGCGGTTCCTATGGCGTAAATGGTAATATCAGCTTGACACAGGGCCCTTACCTAATTCTATCAAATGCACTTTTCAATGCTACAGCTCAAAACATGGGTGCGACCATATCTTCTCCACCCAATGATCAACTGCGTTGGGAGAAAACGAATACTGCTGATGTTGGTGTAGACATGTCCTTATTCAATAATTGGGTGGATTTGACAGTAGATTATTATACCAAGAAAAGTTCTGATGTCCTTGCCAATGAGGCCGTAGATCAAACCATTGGTTACATGTCATTAATGCAAAACGTGGGTAAAATCAACAATTCGGGTATTGAGGTAACAGCTTCATCCAAGATCATTGACAACAAAGATTTCAAATGGCGCGTTTCATCAAGTTTTTCCTACAACAAGAATGTGATAAAAGAATATAATGTCACGTTGGCAACAGTGGGGAGCTACTTGCGTAGCTCGGGTGCAAACGTAGAGGGTTATCCCGTCAATGGGTTGTGGGGATTACGTTTTGCTCCACTAAATAATGTAGGTGCCGCCATGGTTTATAATGCCAAGGGGGAAGCAGTGCTATCTTCACAAGCTTTGGCACAGGATGCCTATTTTGTAGGCTCTACCACTCCATTATATGATCTATCATTTAGCAACAATTTCTCTTATAAAAATTTGGATCTTTCCTTCATGATCATCACCAAGCTAGGGCACTATTACCTTAGAGATGCATTCCATAGTAGAAATATACAAAATAAGCATGTGGGCGAACGATGGAAAAAACCAGGAGACGAAGAATGGGCAAAAGTACCAGCATTGACGACAACCAACTCGGATTGGTGGTATTCTCCATTTATTGATATCAATATCAACAAAGCCAACTTTGCAAGATTACGCGACATTACCTTAGCTTATAACTTTGATGCTAAGTGGGTTAAAAAGCTAGGCTTAGGCAGTGCAAAAATATACGCACAAGGCCGTAACCTTATTACGTTGAGAGCTAAAGGTATGGATATAGACCCTGAAACAATGGTCAACTACACGGGCGGAACCAACGGTAATGTCGACTATTCATTTTCTTCACTACCTCTACCAAGAGACTTGTTTTTTGGCTTACAATTAGCATTTTAATTTAGTTAAATTAAATATGATTACTATGAAATCAAAAATAAAATATACGTTATTACTTGCATTGGCATTAAGCTCATGCAATGAATTTCTAGATGTAAAACCTTCGGGTAAATTGATTCCAACGGAGGCTCAACAACTCGGCACACTGATGAATCATGGCAATGTTTTCGATTGGTTCTATTTGGATAATAACATTGGAAGCTCTTATGGATACCGGGGCGATAATTTTAGAATGAGTACGACGCAAGAGATGTCATTCAGCGCCAGCCCTAGTACAGACAGGTATGCGGGCTATACTTTCTTTGAGCCGATGATTGATTTTAATGCTTACTATTATTATTTCTGGAATTGGAATTACAGGACAATCAACATTTACAACACCATCGTTGATGGTATAACAAATCTTGGAGATCAAAGCGCCGATGCTAAGTCCATTGTTGCGCAAACTAGGGCTGCACGTGCCTACAACTATTTAGTGGCAGCAGTTGTAAATGGCCCGATGTGGGACCCAGCCGGAGACAACACCGTAAAAGTGATGCCTTACCGCACCGATTCTTCGCCTACGGCCCCAAATCCTCAATTGAGTAATACAGAAGAACTGTTTGCCAAAATATGGGAAGACCTAGATGCAGATATGCAAAGTATGCCAACGTTGGTGGGTAATCCCATCTGGGCTAATAAGGCAGCCTTGCACGCCATGAGAGCACAATTTTTCATGTATAAAAGAGATTGGACGAATATGCTCAAAGAAGCAAACGATTCTTGGACAGCTGCAGGAAGCGACCCGAATAAACTGTTATACAACTTCAACGATTTTAGATACAGAGTCGTAGGAAATCCACCTACCGATGGTACAGATCATGCCGTTTCGCTTTCCATCGAATATGCCCCTGGAGGCGTACTGAATACCGCAGAGCCCTTTTCAGAAGCAAGAGGGCGGGAGAATCTTTTTTGGAGACGCGCGGCTTCGTCGTCCGGTATTTACCCTTCTGACAGCTACATCGCATTGTTCGACAAGAATAAAGATTTGCGTTATAAGCTATTTATGTTAAAGGGCGTAGGAGCCACATTCGCCGGAGGCTTCAATGACGGTATTCAATTAATGTATTATCGTGCAAATAAATTAACACGTAGCCATGGTATTACCTATCCCGAAGTGTTGCTGATGCGCGCAGAGGCCAATGCGCGATTAAACAACTTGTCTGAGGCACTTAATGACTTAAATACACTCAGAAAATACAGGTATGTAAAAGCGAGCACAGATCCCATTACTATCACCGATCTTCCAGGAGGAGCAGGGCTTAATCAGGATCAATTATTAAACGAAATCATTCAGGAACGCAGACGCGAGATGCCTTACAACTCTTTCCATAGAACAGTGGATATTAAACGCTATTTCCATGATACAGGTAAACCTTGGTCTCAAACGACCCTTACCCATACAATTGGTCCAAAGGTGTTTAGTGTAACGCTTAATAAACATTCGTTCACGCTTCCTATAACTAACGAAATAATAAAATATAATCCACATTGGGGGCTTACACCTACCGAGGGTTTATGGAATCCATTTGTTAAATAAAGTTAGCTGAAGTTTAATTTATATATTTATTAATCCGCCATGTATACCAAATTAAAAAATCATCAAATGAAATCTTTGGGATTATGTATCCTTGCGGTACTCCTGACGCTTACGAGCTATGCACAGACGACCGCAGTAAAGTCCTTCACTTATTCAGGGAAAAATTGGGATAAGTATGAGGGGCATCGCCTATCTATCGCTGTGTTAGACACCTCAATTGGAGGTACGCACCTATTAGCTGAACAGGTTATTAAAAATGGTAAATTCGAAGTATCAGGCGATTTAGCCTATCCACAAAATGCCTACTTTGGCATGTACAATCCCAATGGCGATTATGTGTATAAGCAAGAGTTTATAGCAGAGCCAGGTAAGCTGCAGATAGATTTAAATGCTATGGACAATGGTCTAGTTATTGATGGAGGCAAATACAACGTGCTATTCGCATCGCTAAAAAATAATTTAGATTACCGTGCAGCAAAAGAAGCATTTACCGATTATCAAAAGACGCTAACACAGGAGCTTTATAAAGACGAGGCGGTCAGAGCAAAGCATTCCGCACTTCAAAAGGAAATGTATACTACCCAGTATAAATTATATACTGGTCTTCGGACAGAACATACAGATCCGATAGTCCGATTGTTGGCAATAGCCAATTCTGATCCTGCTATTCCGTATAGCACAGAGTTGGACGGCTTGGAAAAAGAATTGGGTACAGCACCCGAAATCACTTACTTGAGATATCGTATAGAGTCAGCAAAGAGGCGCAATGCAAAGAGAGTGGATATAAAAGTGGGGTCTGATATTGTAGATTTTCAAGGACAGGATTTAGCAGGCAATACCGTACGGTTAAAGGATGTCTTGGTAAAGAATAAGTATACCTTAGTGGAGTTTTGGGCATCATGGTGCGGTCCATGTCGAGGTGAAATACCGCATATGAAAGTGGCATACGAAAGTTTCAAGAACAAAGGTTTTGAAATCCTTTCTTTCACATTGGACCATGAGCGTGCACGTTGGGAAAAAGCTTCCAAAGAAGAGAACCTGCCGTGGATAGACATTGGTGATTTGAAGGCTTTCAAAAGCCCTGTCGTGATGCAGTTTGGCATACGAGGTATTCCAGCCAATTATTTGGTGGATGCCAACGGCAAGGTTGTCGCCATGAATTTAAGACAAGAACAACTTGATAAGAAACTAGCAGAGCTACTTTAGTGCTAATTAAAAGCGTTCTACGCAGTAAAATCGAAAAGTTCTAGCGAAAGCACATCGCTATAAAAAATAGAAAAGCCATCCCGAAGTCAATTCGGGATGGCTTTTTTGTAGATAGAGGTGCGGACAGAGTACGTATAATGATTACCCACGAGCGAGCTTCCTCGCTCGTGGGTATGGTATTTTCAGAATTATCTTTCTGACATCAGCCTATTGCATTTCAAGGTCATATGTATATGTTCCTATCTTATTCGTTCGGTTTATTTTTAAGTTCTTACCGTCAAATGTGTAGTCGTAGCGTCTATTTAATATTAAACCGCCGTCAAATTCGGTGGTCCAGACATTTTCATCATTAAAGGTGATTGACTTTTTATCGAAAGAATATTTTCCCGAGCCCCCTGCAGGGATTTTATTTACGTTTGCAAGACAAGAGTATCTTCCATCTTTCAATTCTACTGTCGTCTCGCCTGTGTGAGTACCTGATTCGTAAGTTACGGTAAAGGTACCTTTGTAAGTTCCCTGCTGGATCTGTAAATCATTCTCCTTCTTGCAGCCGAATAAAAGCAAGGCAGTAATAAGCATTGCGGGTAGGCATGTAATTGTTCTCATATTTAGTCTATAATTTAAAGTGTTAATTAGTGTCTATTATATTTTGTGCAATTTGTAATAGACATTCACATTTTAAAGACCTTTTAGTTTATAATTAGGGTCTATTAAATAATAACGAAAGTATCTGAGATAACGCGACAGCGTTTATTTTTTCGTTTGCATAAGCTATTTTGGTTAACGCAGCTAAGTTCGTCTTGTCTTCGACGAGCTCCTAGCTTCGTTTTATCGCGATGCGTTGGGCGAGCTGTAACTCTGATTGTTTATTAGAATTATATATTACAGCTCTCTAGAGTGGGGAGACGAGCGGAGTTGCTTTCTTTATTGCCATAAATCTTCATTGCGCCATTTTTTTTTCATGCCCAATGCATTAGGGTCGACATTTGGGAACTTATTAAGCAAGTTTTCTAATCTTTCTCCAAAGTTATTTTCAGGCTGAACGACATTCAGCAGGTATTTCATGCAGCAGAGGTGGACATATAAGAATTGAAATTCGTGAGGTTTTGGCACATCTTGTATCCATCGGTTGGGAGGAGATGGAAGAAGTTTTGGACTTCCTGGTAAGTTCCTATTCCAGAGTCTGCTGTGGTGTGCGCAATAGTTCCGTATTTGTGCTATTGATTGTAACCAACTTGGAAGGTATGTATGGTTTACTGTGCCAAATTCTTTAGCTATAATATCTTTTGACGATATATTATTCTTAAGATTCCCATATAGTTTTGATAGGGCTCCGAAACTGGTTTGTTCTAAGGATTTCCATGAAGGAGGAAACCTTCCATCATCTTTGTGTTTCTTCTTATGTTCCTTTATAAATGTGTCTTTTGATCTATCTATTTCTTCCTCAATGGTTGATAACGTTTTTACAAGATCGGGTGCGTTTTGAAAAATGTTGAAGTTCTGAAACCACCAGGGATCAAATTCATGTGACAAATGATATATAAGTTTCGTCCTTAGGCTTATTTCAATTTTTTCAATTATATCGAACAGCAGCAGTCTTAATTCTCTATCAAAGTTATATAATGCAATTACATCACAGAACTTGCTATTTGGTTTAAAGATGTGGTTTACTTTGTCATCTTGCATTGGCCACCAATATCCAGCGAGGCGGTAGTAGCTGATGTGGGAAAGGTAATGAGGAGCATTATCTGAGTCTTGTATCGTAAGTCCCCTTTCTTTTAATTGCTGTATCTGTTGTTCAATAGAAAAAGCTTGCTTATTATACATGTTGGAGGTGTATTATAACTGGTTATAAAGCAAAAGACACGCCCTGGGACGCTGTTCTGATGGGTAGCGTGGCGTGTACTGTTATTACAAATATAATAAGATAAACTAAGTAAACAAAATATTTTTGGTTAATAATTTGTTTTGTAGCTACTTAACGGTTCTAGTTTGCTTATTCTCCTCAGCCGACAGTGTTAAGCCTATAACAGGGCGCTTGCCGTTTCGCTAGTATTACCCCGTCGCCTATTCATATCTGCTCTTCTTTTTGATAGAAGCTTCTCTTTGCTTTATCTTCGATAATGAGGAGTTCACATATAAATGACCATGTCAAGTGTCCAGACACTGTCTGGACATCCGGATATTCCTTGTAAAACTTTCGCATATTGAAGAGATTCGAACGCGAAAACCCTTTTCCGATTTCTTGTGTAAGGAGTTTTGAAAGGTTTAGAATGATCTGTCTGGAAGTTTTGTTGTCTAGGTGGTTTACATTTTCCGTGTTAACGATTTTGAAAAACTGGTCATCTTGAGCTACTTACTGGGCTTTAGTTGCGAGAAAAGAGGTTGCTCAAGCCATTCCTTTGGGAAACCCATTTTCCAAGGAGGAATATTAGGAAAATCTTTAATTAGTTCAATAAGTTCCTTTTTTAGGGAGTGCCCAGGAGATATTTTGTCGTTCATATATAGCATAGCACAAAGGATTGGGAAAATCTTTTTTTTCCTGTCTTCATTCGGTATATAATTAAGAACAGTGCCAGAAAGATTATTAGGCCATGTATATTTAATTATCAATGCCCTATTCCATAGTCTGCTATGATGGGCTATAAGGTTGCGTATTAGTGTTATGGTTCTTAACCAGCTTGAAAAATCTCTAGTGCTGCTTAGGCCAAATTCATTTGCTATTTTAGATTTTTCTGGGAGTTGTATTTCTAGGTTATCAAATAGTTTTGACAATGTTCCCAGAGTCACAACCTCTAATCCTTTCCATGCTTCTGGATAATCGTTTGGGTGATTTAGATAATGCTTTACCATAAACTCCTCACTGCTTTGGCACATATCATTCAGTAATTTTGACAAAAATTTAATGTGCTCCTTTTTGTCTCGAAATAAGGACTGCTTTAAATACCATTCTGCTCCATGGGATAACGATAAATGATAGATCAATTTTGTTCTTAGGGAAATTTCAATCCGTTCAATAGCGTTAAAAATTAGTAATCGAAAATGTCGGTCAAAATTGTAGAGATCAATCACATCTTCAAAAACGGATCCTTTTTTGAAAGTATGAAGCACTTTGTCTTCTTGCATTTCCCACCAATAACCTTTTAGCCTGTAATAGCTTATATTGCTTAAGAAATGTGGGGCCGCATCAATATCTCGGAATTGCATATTGCGTTCTTGCAATAAGGACAACTGATCTTGAACGGTCAGAGGTATCTTTCCAGACATTTAAGGTATAATTTGGTTATAAAATAAAAAGACCCGCATGCTGTTCTTATGGGAAGCAGTACGAGTACCGTTGGTACAAATATAATAAGATAAATTAAGTTAGCAAAATATTTTTGGTGTAATGTTTTATATCATAGTCAATTATCGATTGAAATAATTTAAACTATTTCAACCAAGAACCAACATGACTACCTCTATTTTCCTTTCTTCTCTTCCACATGTGGTACTAAACCTATGATAGGACGCTCGAAGTTATTTATAATTGCCCGTTACTTTTTAACCTCTTTTGGTTTTCTTCTAGAGTTGGCTAGCAAATACGTGCTTTTAATAGTTAGACACGAGCGAGGCCGCTCGCGCGAGCAGGGGACTTCTATTTTCCTTACATCTCTTCCGCAGGAGGTACCAAGCCTATGATAGGACGTTCGTCGTATAAGTAGTTAAAGAAAATAGTAGTTCTGTTTAAGTTTAATGCTCAAGTCAATTTATATTTTTTAGGGGAAGCATTATCGTCTCTTTGCAACCAACCTTTCTTCACTGCACTATTCAATGTATTGGTTGCGGTGTCATATATAAATGAGTAGTTTTTCTTACAATAATCTATGACTCCTTGTTCATCCACCCAATTTTCAAAAGCCTTGTGAAGTTCCATATTTATTCCCTGCTTGTATGCCGATAATGGGGTGCTCGCCGTTGTCGTATAGTGTAGATATTCTTTCATGCTTGCTTAATGTGAAGGAGGTATTAGGTATTGGTCTTCAATATTTTAGTTGATTTTTGTTTTTGGATAATAAAAACTATTTCTTATATTTGTTTCGTTATACCCTCGCACGCCTCTGATTCAAGCGCATCTTGCGAGGTTTTTTTTTGCCTAAATAATGAAGTATACCAAGAAAGCCTTTACTGTAGAGGAGCATATCGACTTGCTTGAAAGTCGGAATCTAATTATTAGCGATCGGGATCGAGCTAGGAAATATTTAGAAAGTGTAAGCTATTATAGGCTGAGTGGCTATATGTTTCATTTGCAGGATAAACAAAAACAATCGTTTTTTTATGAGGGTACAACTTTTGCAGATGTTATAAACATTTATACTTTCGATAAAAAACTGCGATGTATCTTTTTGGAATATCTAGAACGCATTGAAGTTTGCTTCCGTACACGGATACTTAATCAATATGCTGTCGAGAATGGGTTTTACTGGTCGCTGCACGAAAAGCATTTTATTGGGAAACCAGAATTACTAGGAGAAAAAGAAGAGGTGTTATCTTATGAACACTATGTACTCAAATCCATATTGGAAGACTTTAGTACTCCCAAAGAGCAATTTTTGAAGGCATTCAAAAATAAGTACACTTCCGAGACCTATCCCCCAGAGAATATGTTTTTCGAGATTCTTTCTTTTGGCAAAATGATCAAGTTGTATACTTGTCTGAAAAATAATGAAGCAAAAAATGCCGTAGCATTAAGCTTTAGAGTACCCTCAGGAAAGCATTTGGTAAATTGGCTTTTGTTTTTGAACGATGTTAGAAATGTCTGTGCGCACCATACGCGCTTGTGGAATAGACGATTTACTGCAAACAAGCTTATATTTCCTTCAAGAAAAAACAATAAGATAGAAGGACACATACCCGAGTATTCAAATTCAAATATTTATGGAGCTATAATCGTTATAAATCATTTGTTGGCGTCATTTAATCCACATAATTCATTTGTAAAAAAGGTGGAAGATCTTGTTGACCAACATTCCATAGCTGTGAAAAACTTGGGATTTCCAGACGATTGGCAAACAGCAGCTCCTTGGAGGCTTCAATAAATTTAGCTATTTTTTTCACCATTCCCTTTCACTTGCCAGTGGCCTCTTTTGTCCGGGCCGATCCGTTTTATTAGACCGTTGACTTTTAAGTGTTGAAGGTTTTTCTGGAGTTGCCCCCTTTTACTCCGCTGGTTTATCCTTTTTAGAAGTCTTTTTTTTCAAGATGTCGTGGTTTGCTAGCGGGGTGATTTACAGCCGCTATAAAGCAGTTTTCCTTTTCAGCTATCTATTTGGAATAGAATAAATAGCGACAGAAAGCTAAAATAATTAGCATTTTAATATTGTGTTTAGTATCTTTGCTATAGTAACCATTTGATAGACAGTTATGAGTAAAAGAGTAAGGCGTGTGGACGACCCGCTGTGGAAGTCTATTTTAGAGCAGACATTTTCCCATTTTCTAGAATTTATGTATATCGATGCTGCTTCCGTGTTTGATTTGAATAAGCCTTTTGATTATTTGGATAAGGAGTTCGAGAGCCTATTTCCCCCAGAGGCCAATGGTAAAGGGGTACGTTATGTCGATAAGCTAGTGAAAGTCTATCTTAAGGATGGCGGAGAAAAATTTATTTTATGCCATATCGAGATACAGAGTGCCAAAGGACGCGGAGACCTAGCCGAGCGCATGTTTCAGTATTACTATAAGATATACGATCGATACAAGGTGCCGGTCACAGCAATAGCTATTCTTGCAGATGGTAATAAAAGTTATCGGCCTAAGGTGTATATTCAGGAATTTATGGATACGAAGATTCGGTACGATTTTAAGAGCTACAAGATTTTGGATCAGGACGAGGCAGGTCTTCGAGCCAATTGCAATCCATTTTCTGTAGTCGTGTTAACGGCTTTATTGGCTATACTGCACAAGAACATTACGGACGAACAGCTTAAAGATGGATATACTGGAGCAAGGTGACCCCTCAAAATTGAATTAGTTTTAGGGAGGCATATTGCGTTTAAAGCCCATATTCAACTGCCATACTGGCTGATGTTGACCCCCTAAATACATTTATTAGTTCATTGCGCTGGAGCAAGCTGACCCCTTTGCGAGTAGTTTTTGTTACTTAGTGACCAAACAATTTGGATCACTGATGGCTGGAAAACCAAAACAAATGAGTCAGATAAAGCAATTAATTAGATTGTACCAGGGCGGCAGTGGAATAAAAACAATTGCCCGCATTCTTGGGATGAGTAAGAATACGGTGAGGTCTTATCTCAAAAAGATGGCCGATGGCGGATTCAACACAGAAGAACTTCTTAAACAGGAAGATCCTTTACTGGAAAAATCTTTTCATGCCGGTAACCCTGCTTATAAAGCAGATAAGTTTGAATACCTAAAAAGTCGTCTCGATTATTATGAAAGAGAACTTAAACGTACGGGCGTCACTAAACTGTTGCTCTGGCAAGAGTATATCGAGAGTGACCCGACCGGCTATAGCTATCCGCAGTTTAATTATCATTTAAGACAACAGCTTGTCTCCCGAAAAGGCAGCATGGTGATGGAACACATCGCCGGCGACAAACTGTATATTGATTTCTCAGGCAAAAAGCTCCATTATATCGACCGATCCACAGGGGAGCTGATTGCCTGTGAAGTATTTGTCGCCTGCCTGCCTTTTTCAGACTATGCATTTGCCATAGCTGTACCTTCTCAGCAGACTCCAGACTTCTTGTATGCCCTAAGCTGCTGTCTAGAAGCTCTGGGAGGTGTGCCTAAGGCCATTGTTCCTGATAATCTGAAAGCAGCAGTAATCAAAGCCGATAAATACGAACCGATCTTAAACCAGTCCATGGAAGACTTCGCCAACCATTACGGTACAGTTGTAGTACCGGCCCGTGCAGGAAGGCCCAAAGACAAATCACTGGTAGAGAACCAGGTAAAAATGATCTATACCCGTGTTTTTGCTCCGCTGAGAAACAGGCAGTTCTTCGACATCCATTCGCTCAATGATGCCATCAGATCCTGTATGCTAAAGCATAACCAGACGCGGATGCAGCAAAAGCCATACTGTCGTGAGGAACGGTTCTTAAGTGCTGAAAAATCGACGTTGAATGAACTACCGGGCAAACGCTTCGAGTTAAAGTACTACGCAGAGCTCAAAGTAGGAAATAATGGACATATCTACCTCCAGCGCAACAAGCATTATTACAGCGTGCCGTTTACCTATATCGGAACAAAAGTCAAAATCGTTTACACGCGTAGTATGGTATCGATCTATTGCCAGGGTAAGCAGATTGCTACACATATACGCAGTTATCAGGAAAACACTTATACAACTGTTGCGGAACACTTAAAATCCGAACATCGGGCGCATAAAGACCGATCTCATGAAACTTATCTAACAAGGGCAAGAGCACACTCTCCGGAGTTCCTTGAACTTCTCGAAGCTCTTTTTGAGCGGGCGCGCTATCCCGAACAGTTATTCCGTACCTGTGACGGGCTGTTCAGGTTAAAGAGGGACTTCCCGACAGAAGAGTTTGACAAAGCATGTAAGTACGTTCTAAAAAACAAGCTATATACCTACTACTACTTTAGAAATGTGCTCGAAAACGGTACAGCTAACAATCAGGAAGAGGACGCTGTGAAACGCTCCTTACCTGAGCATGCCAATATCAGAGGTAGAGCCTATTACGCAAGTAGTCAACCCAAACTCTTTGATCAGCCAAACGATGGGACACGAATATAATAAACAGGTACGGCCTGAACAGAATAACAAAAACAATAATAAAAAATGAACATTGAAACACAAATGAGATCGTTGCGTTTACATGGAATGGAACGCAACTGGAAAGCACTGAATGAAACACGTCGTAGTACAGAACTCACTTTTT
>NZ_FUZF01000043.1 GCF_900168125.1 Sphingobacterium nematocida | reverse complement strand
GCAGCAACGTCTACGGATGTTACTGTTACGGTTAATGGAGTTCAACCAGGAACAATCGCTGGTTCACAATCAGTATGTGCAGGTACAATACCTACTGCATTTACGTCATCAGTTAATTCAACTGGTACAGGAGCTATTACCTACCAATGGGAGTCGAAAGTATCAGGTGGCTCATGGACGACAATTGATAATGCTACAAGTGCTACTTACAGTCCTGATGTAGCGACAGTAGAAACGAGCTATCGTCGTGTTGCTTACTCTACTATAGACAATAGTATTTGTACGACTTATTCGAATGAGATTATTGTTACGATTGCTTCAGACTGTAACTTCATAGCTGTGAAGACAGTTGCGGATAATGGTAACGATGGAAATGAAATTAATAATAAAGCAGAGTCAAACGAAAACTTGACTTACAGCATAACAATTGACAATAATTACGATAGAGATATCGTAGTTAATATATCAGATGTTATTCCTGCTAACACAACATTTGTTAGTGTGCAGAATGGAGGCGTTCATTCTGCAGGAACTATTACTTGGGACGATGTTACTGTGCTTAAAGGTGGAAGTACAACAGTTACTTTCGTTGTGAAAGTAACAGAAAACCTTACAGGTATAGCTAACATTGTTAACACAGCTGTGGTTTCTAGCCCAGGCTTAGCTACTCAAAATCCTAACGTGACGATTCCAACGAATTCGAACCCAGATTTTACTTTTGATAAAACAGTTGCTGATGCTAGTGGTGATGGAAAAGCACAGTCTGGGGAAGTGTTAACTTATACAATTACAGTTAACAATACAGGAGATGTTGACCTGATGAACGGTTCTATCCTTGATGTTATTCCAGCGAATACCACATTGGTTGCCGGTAGTATCACTGGTGGTGGAACACAAACTGGTAATAATATCAACTGGTCTATTGATTTACCATTCGGCGATTCCAAATCAGTTACTTTCCAGGTTACTGTAACTGCCGATCTTACAGGTGTGACAAATATCCGTAACATCGCTACAGTGGGAGACCAAGATACCCCACCAGTAGATATCCCTACCGAGAACAGTCCATCGCACAGTTCAGTTAAAACTGTTG
>NZ_FUZF01000018.1 GCF_900168125.1 Sphingobacterium nematocida | reverse complement strand
GGCACAGCTACGTATACACTTACACAGGCGGAGAAAGATGCCGGAGAGGTTGTTAACAAGGCTACCGTAACAGGTACGCCACCGACAACGGATCCGAGCAATCCTGCTACACCTATCACACCAGTACCATCGTCACCTGACCCGAGCAATCCGGGCGAACCTGGCGATCCGGAGAACCCTACTATCGTAGATGTTCCGGCTAATCCATCACTTACATTCAGTAAAGACGGATCGCTATCCACAGACGGCAATACGATTACCTATACGTTCAAGGTTACCAATACCGGTAACGTTACGATCGATAATATTAAAATTACGGATGCGAAACTTCCATCTGGTGTTACCCTTAATAAAATAAAGTTAGCTCCCGGTGAATCAGCAGTAGGTACAGCCATTTACACGTTGACTCAGGCGGACAAGGATGCGGGGTTAGTAGAAAATAATGCTACTGTAAGAGGTACTCCTCCGGGCAGCACCACAAATATCCCGAATGTACCATCTGTAGACCCTACACCAAAAGATCCGAGCGATCCTACTACAGTGGTTGATTTCCCGATGGATCCATCCATATCTATCGTGAAGACAGCGGTATCTACGTCTGGCTATAGACACGCAGGCGATAAGATCGCTTATACCATTAAGGTGACCAATACTGGAAATGTAACGTTATATGATATTGCAGTTACCGATGATAATGCCGATGTTAAAAATGTTGGAACTATAAGTAAATTGAATGTTGGACAAGAAGTTATACTTCAGGCAGAACATACGATTACACAAGCCGATATGATTAAAGGCTTTGTATCTAACATTGCGAAAGCTGAAGGTAAGGATCCGAAAGATAATCCAGTTACTGGCGAATCTACTTCCGGTAATACACCAAATCCTGGGGATCCTACAGATCCGAATTGTGCAGACTGTACAATCACCCCATTACCTTGGGTGCCAATCGAAGCAGTGGTAGATACGCCACCAGCAATCAATGGTAAGGACGGTGGTAAGACACCTAATGTACTGGACAACGATAAATTGAACAACAACCCAGTAGATCCGAAAGATGTAACAGTTACGGTAGAGAAACCGGCAGATCCAAAAACACCTGGTGCTCCTGTTCCTACGTTAGATCCTAAAACAGGTATCGTTACAGTAGATCCAGAGACACCAGCAGGAGAGTACGAGATCACCTACAAAATCTGTGAGGTATTGAATCCGAACAACTGTTCTACGACTACGGTTACTATCGTTGTAGAAGCACCTCTAATCGAAGCAGTGGTGGATACGCCACCAGCTATCAATGGTAAGGATGGCGGTAAAACTCCATCGGTGTTGGATAATGATAAATTGAATAATAAGCCAGTTGATCCGAAGGATGTAACAGTTACGGTAGAGAAACCGGCAGATCCAAAAACACCTGGGGCTCCTGTTCCTACGCTAGATCCTAAAACAGGTATCGTTACAGTAGATCCGGAGACACCAGCAGGCGAGTACGAGATCACCTACAAAATCTGTGAGGTATTGAATCCGAACAACTGTTCTACGACTACGGTTACTATTGTTGTAGAGAAGGCTCCTATTGAGGCAGTGGTAGATACGCCACCAGCTATCAATGGTAAGGACGGCGGTAAGACACCTAATGTACTGGACAACGATAAATTGAATAATAAACCAGTTGATCCGAAGGATGTTGTGATTACGGTAGAGAAACCGGCAGATCCAAAAACACCTGGGGCTCCTGTTCCTACGTTAGATCCTAAAACAGGTATCGTTACAGTAGATCCAGAGACACCAGCAGGGGAGTATAAGATCACCTACAAAATTTGTGAGGTGTTGAATCCGAACAACTGTTCTACGACTACGGTTACTATTGTTGTAGAAGCACCTCCAATCGAAGCAGTGGTAGATACGCCACCAGCTATCAACGGTAAAGATGGCGGTAAAACTCCATCGGTGTTGGATAATGATAAATTGAACAACAAACCAGTTGATCCGAAGGATGTAACAGTTACGGTAGAGAAACCTGCAGATCCAAAAACACCTGGGGCTCCTGTTCCTACGCTAGATCCTAAAACAGGTATCGTTACAGTAGATCCAGAGACACCGGCAGGAAGCTACGAGATCACGTACAAGATCTGTGAGGTATTGAATCCGAACAACTGTAGCTCTGTTGTAGTGAAGGTGGTAGTGGCGCCGGCTCCAATTGTTACCGTAGACGATCCAATAAAATTGGAATGGTCTAAAGAGGAAGTGACGACAGAATCTGTGTTGAAAAATGACAGCTACAATGGAAAGCCAATAGATTTAACGGAAGTTACCCTGAAACCAGGTGTACCAAGTAATCCTGGGCTGACCATGAATGCAGATGGTACGATCACGGTCGCGCCAAGTACAAGACCGGGTACTTACACCTATCCATACACCGTATGTGAAGTACTCAACCCTACAAACTGTAGAAGTGCTGTAGCGACGATTACGATTGAGGCATCCAATGTCTTTATCCCGAATACTTTCACACCAAACGGTGATGGTATCAATGATACTTTCGAGATCGTAGGTATTGAGAATTATGACCAGATCGGTTTAACAATTGTAAACCGCTGGGGTAATGAGGTATACCGTAATGAGAGTTATGATAATCGCTGGAATGGAGCAGGGCTCAATGAAGGAACTTATTATTATATTGTGACGTTGAAAAAAGGTGGACAAGAAGAGGTGCGTAAAGGATGGGTGTTAATTAAAACAAGATAAGCTATTCTACAATGAAGAAGTTTAATATAAAAAGTGTGTTGTTCATGTCTATGGTCCTTCTAGCAATGAAGGGCCATGGCCAACAAAATATACAGTTTACGCAGTATATCTTTAATTCCATAGCGGTCAATCCAGCTTATACAGGGTATAAGGAAGAATGGTTTGGGCAGATGGGATTGCGGAGCCAATGGTCCGGATGGGATGGAGCTCCTAAGACAGGATCTATTTCTATTGACGGCATATTGGATCCTGTGGAGAAGCGACATGGTGTCGGCTTGCAAGTGACAGCAGATAAGCTTGGAGCGCAGGGAGCTACCAGTATCTTTGCAAACTATGCATTACGATTGCAGTTAGACCGTGCAGACGAACATCGTTTGGCACTTGGTGTAGCCGGAGGAGTAACCCAGTATAGTCTTGACGGGAATAAGCTGTCTCCCGTGGAGAGAAATGACTGGGCCATACCAGATCATATGATCACGACTTGGCGACCGGATATCCGTCTAGGAGTGTATTACAGTAATCCGAAATGGTATGCAGGTGTATCGGTTCAGGATCTTTTCTCGAACAGTAACAGCAGCGAAGATTTTCAGTTTAATCAAAACTCCTTAGAAAGTCTTTATCGTAAAATACACGGTTATTTCATTGCGGGAGCTCTTTTTGAATTGGAACCAGGTTTATTGTTGAGACCTAGTCTATTGGTCAAAGATGATTTCAAAGGGCCTACTTCGTTAGATCTAAATGCCATGTTTATCTTTAATGACAAATTTTGGATCGGTGGAGGTTATCGGACCAGAGCTCGTATTTTTGACCGGGAATACAATAATGTTTCTGTTAATAAGCTAAGTTCACTAAATTCATTAAGTGGCATAGCCCAATTTTATGTAAGTCCGAAATTGCGCGTAGGGTATTCTTATGATCACATGTTGAATCGTATGAGCGGGCTGCAGAACGGAACCCATGAGATTACCTTAGGGATCACCTTCGGTAAGTCGTACCGTCAAATCTTAAGTCCACGCTATTTCTAACAAGATGTCATTATAGATCATGAGAACGAAAACATTTATTAATACGGTCCTGATGGCAGGGGCATTGTCGTTGGGGATTACTGCGGTCAATGCACAGGAACAACCCAGTAGACGGAGTAGGGCCGATCAATTTTACAAAGAGATGCAGTACGCCAAAGCGGCTGCCGCTTACGAAAAACTGGTTGATGTCAAGAAACCGAGTGTGGCAACTATGGAGCATCTGGCTCACAGTTATTTTTACATCAAGCAATATGATCTAGCTGAAAATTGGTATGCAAGGATCGTAACGCAAAAAGGAGCTTCGGCACAATCGCGTTTGAACTATGCAGAAGTATTGAAGCAGCAAGGTAAGTACGCGGAAGCAAAACAGCAGTATGAGCTTTATTTGGCTACACAGCAAAAAAATGAAGCTATTCAAGCTGCCATTACTGGGGCAGATTCAGCCCAAGTATGGATGCGCAATCCTACCAAACATCAGCTGAAGAATGAGCAGGCTGTTAATACCTCTTTAGCAGAATTTGGGGTGGCTACAACGGCTAAAGGTGTGTTGTATGCTGCAGAGCCTAATAGCCTGTTGAACACCAAAAGTGGGATGACCGGGCAGGCATTTCTAAAGGTATATGCTGCCGAACGTCAAGCGGATGGTACATTGGTTTATCCAAATCAGTTGACCTCGTCTATCAACGGCGCTTCTTATCATATTGGACCGATAGCTACCAATGCCGCGGAAGATATCTTGTATGTAACACGTACTTTTCCGGGCAAGGATGGGGAGCGATTTAAAGCAGATGGTGACAAGTGGAATAAGCATAATCTAGAGCTTAAGGTATTTCGTAAGAAGGCGGGAGATTGGGTAGAAGAGGATTTTGCTTACAACAATGTGAAGTCGTACTCTTTGGGACATGCTGCGTTGAGTCGTGATGAGAAAACATTGTATTACGCCTCGGATATGCCGGGTGGTAAAGGCGGTGTGGATATATGGTATAGCATACTTCAGTCGGATGGAAGTTGGGGTGCTCCGCAGAATGCAGGAGACGCTGTCAATACCGCTGGAGACGAAATGTTCCCGACTGTGATTGGAGATGCATTGTATTTTTCAAGTACAGGGCATGTCGGTATGGGTGGTCTGGATATTTTTAAGGCAAAAGGTAAAGGAAATATATTTGGCAAACCAGTTAATCTAGGATACCCTATTAATTCTGCTTCGGATGACTTTGCTTATGTCGAGTACGGCGAGTCTGCCGAAGCTAAAGTTGGTTACCTTTCATCCAATCGAAAAGGCGGAATAGGTTCTGACGATATTTATTCATTTGTTTTTCAAAAACCTAAAATTCGTATTATCCTCGAAGGAGTGACCCGCGATCGTAATACCGGTGAATTGTTGCCTGCATCCACGGTCACATTATTCGGTATGAAAGACGCTATTGTCTCAAAGGGAACGACAGACAACAACGCGTTTATCAGTTTTGACATAACGCCTAATACAGAATTCCGATTGTTGGGCGAGAAGAAGGGCTATCACGCAGACTCCGTACTTGTACATGCTATCCTTCCTACCAAAGATACGGTGATACGATATACCATGAACTTGACACCTGTTTTGAAAGTAGGAGATAAGTTTATTTTAGAAAATATTCACTATGACTTCGATAAGCATAATATTCGTCCAGATGCCGCTAAGATATTAGATCGTTTGGTAGCGACAATGCGCGATAATCCTACGTTGAAAATAGAATTGTCCAGCCATACGGATAGTCGCGGTTCGGATAGTTATAACGAAAAACTGTCTCAACGTAGAGCGCAGTCGGCGGTAGACTATTTGGTTACTCGAGGTATTGCCCGGGAGCGTTTGGTCGCTAAAGGCTACGGAGAGAAGCGCCTGTTGAATAAATGTAGCAATGGGGTGGACTGTACGCGTGCAGAACATCAAGCAAATAGACGAACAGAAGTCGAGGTATTGGAGCTCTAAGCAGTGGTATGGGTATATTCCAAGAATATGACCATCAAGAACTTTCAGAAAAATGGGGATTACGAATTATCGCGATCCCCATTTTTTTCTGAAAGTGTTTGTGTTATTGATCCATGACTACTTTTTCAAAGGCATCAATGAGCTCTCTTCGTTCGGTTTAATGGACATCAAGAACTTTTTTCATTACATTTTTCTTTATCGTAGGCATTCAAGAGCTCACCCGCTACAATCGGGTTCGGTCCATACCTGTTTGTAATCCAGTGGAATCATGAAAGTTTTGTTTAGAATTTTCTGTGTTTTATCAAATCAGTTTCCAGTTGCTGGAGTATGTTAGTAATTGACTGATAGAAGTACAATTGGCCTTTGACATCATGTTACGACGATGAGCTACGATGGTATGTCGACTTAAAAAGGTCTTTTCCGCAGTTTCGGCAATGGTATATCCTTCAACAAAATAGTTAAGTATTTCGAGCTCACGTGCCGTAAAACTTACCGGTTGGTTTTTGATGTTGATTGCTTTTAATTCCTGGAAACTGGGGCATAGGTATTGCTGATCTTTTTGTACAGATTGTATGCATTCTAATAAGATATCGAGACCGCCGGCTTTGCTAATAATGCCATCGGGGTTGTGATTTTCTATGTTGTAGATGACGGGCCAGCTACTTGCGCTCGTCAGAAAGATGATTTTACAGCGTTTATTGAGTCGCCGGATATCCGTTAATACAGTCAAGCCATTCGTGTCTTTGAGGTAGTAATCCAAAAAAATAAAAAAATTTTGTCGGCTATGTTGACTTAAAAAACGAAATAACTCGGATATCTCCTGAAAGGTGTGTACAGTTTTTATCTCGGTGTACTTTTCCAATAATACAGCAAAGGACTCACCAAACAACTGATGGTCGTCTAATACAAGGGCACACTTTTGGCTCATTTTGTTACGGATAAACAGTTGTTACAAAGATAACTAATTTCAATATGTTATTGATTGTCGCTTTGATAGCTAAAGTTTGTTAAAATAATAAGCATGTATAGCATGTTTTTGCTATAGCTTAAGAAGGTCGATACGATTTATGGTTATACTTTCTTTTATTTGTATATGCCGCGGTAGAAAGTAGTAGATTCAATGTTTTTGAGTCTTTATCTATCGGGCTTGGGAAATCATAATTTTGTATACTCCTAAAGTATAATTTCAAATAGGTAGATTAGTGGGTATCATCCCCCCAAAAGATGATACCCCAATCGTGTTAACTTATTAAGGTGAAGTCTATCTGCCTTTTTTCTAAATCAACTTTCTTGACTTTAATCTGCACAGTATCGCCCAGTTGGTATACTTTTTTCCGGCGTTGACCGATGATCGCAAAATTCTTTTCATCAAGCGTGTAGAAATCGTCGGTGATGTCGCGTAGACGGACCATCCCTTCACACTTGTTTTCTTGAATTTCGACATACATACCCCATTCGGTAACTCCGGATACGATCCCTGTGTACTCGACGCCAACCTGATCTTGCAGGAATTCGGCCTGTTTATATTTTATGGATGCGCGTTCTGCTTCTGCCGCTTTTTTCTCCATTTGAGAAGAATGCTCGGCCATCTTTTCGTAGTGCTCTACATTGACTTTCGTACCTCCATCCAAGTAAAATTGGAGTAGACGGTGTACCATAACATCGGGGTAACGACGTATTGGTGAGGTAAAGTGTGTGTAGTAGTCGAACGCTAAACCATAATGCGATGACTGTTTTGTTGTATAGATTGCTTTTGCCATCGATCTAACAGCAAGGGAAGTCAGTAGGTTTTGTTCTTTACTGCCTTCAATTTTGGTCATTAGAGCATTCAGTGATTTAGCTGTTTCTTTGTCTGATTTGATAGTCAGCCTGTGGCCAAACCGGGACGCAAACTGAGAGAAACTCGTTAGTGTCTCTGGGTTAGGGGTGTCGTGAAAACGATAAACAAATCCAAGTTTGTTTTTCCCTTTTCCTTGTTTGCCTATATATTCAGCTACCTTACGATTGGCCAATAACATAAAGTCCTCAATCAATTTATGTGCATCTTTTCTAACTTTGGTGTATACACCTAATGGTTTTCCATTTTCGTCAAGATGAAATTTGACCTCCTCGCTTTCAAAGCTTATTGCTCCATTTTTGAATTTACGATCGCGAAGAATATAGGCCAGTTCATTCAATTTGAGAATTTCAGTTGCATAGTCTCCAGTTTTATTCTCAATGATTTCTTGGGCCTCTTCATAGCTGAATCTTCGGTCTGAATGTATCAACGTACGGCCGAACCATTGATCGATAATATTTGCTTTTTCGTCCATTTCAAATACTGCTGAAAAGCAGAGTTTGTCTTCATTGGGGCGTAGGGAGCATAAATTGTTGGATAAGCGTTCCGGCAGCATGGGGATTACCCGGTCTACCAAATAGACCGATGTCGCTCGCTCGAAAGCTTCTTTGTCCAAAATGCTTTCCGGGGTTACATAATAGGATACATCTGCAATGTGAACCCCGATTTCATAATTTCCATTCTCCAATGTTTTGAATGATATGGCATCGTCAAAGTCTTTGGCGTCCGCAGGGTCAATCGTGAAGGTAGGTGTGTCCCTAAAATCTCTGCGTTTGGCAATCTCTTCCTTACTGATTTCTTCGGGTATCGCATTTGCAGCTTCGTCGACTTCTTTGGGGAACTTTAGTGGAAAGCCGTAGTCGGCAAGGATGGCATTCATCTCGGTGTTATTTTCACCTTTGACACCTAACACGGTCTTGACTTTACCTATCGGATTCTTCGCATTTTTAGGCCATTCGATAATGGTGACCAATACCTTTTCCCCGTCTTTCGCTCCGTTCAAATTGTCTAACGGGATGAAGATGTCGTGGAGCATTTTTCGATCGTCAGGAAGGAAAAAAGCATAGCTCTGAGAGATGTCTATCGTTCCTGTAAAATCGGTCTTTGCACGCTGCAATATTTCGACGACTTCGCCTTCTCTTTTACGTCCTTTTTTTCGTTCGTATACATGCACTTTTACGATGTCTCCATGTAGTGCTTGGCGTACTTTTCGAGGTGCTACAAAGATGTCGTTTTCGAACTCATCTTGAGGGACGATATAGGCTGACCCATCTGCCGTCATGTCTACTTTTCCGATGATATAAACCTGTAGTTGGCGGAGCTTAAATTTGCCTCTTTCAGGTTGAGCGAAAGGACTGCTTTTGGAAGTGTCGCTAAGGATGTCAGCAATGGCTACTTTAGAATCGGTATCTGTAACATTTAGCTTTGAAGCTACCTGTTTATAGTTGAGAAGTGGGTTCCCTGATTTTTCAAAGACATCAATAATCAGTTGGGTTAAAACTTCCTTGTAGGGATTTTCTTTTTTTGATTTCATTCGTTTTTCTGTTGTAAGTACTGAAGCCTCTAGTTAGACTACGTTCACTTATTTTTTTGCTTAGCAGCTTATGAAAGCCTAACGCAGATTAATTATAAAAGCTCTATATTATATTAAAGGGGAGTCCCATAAATGGGTAGAACAAATTTTTGTGGACGCCCATGGTACCCTCTCTTAAAATATATAGGAAATATACAAAAATGATGCGGGAGTTTGAGGAAACAAGAAGATATTTATTTTTAAAATACCTGTTGTTAATTTGTTGTTTATTTTATCTTTATTAATTTATTGATAATTAGGTTTTTAATTTAATTAAGCTAAAATTTTATGATTTTGGTATGTGCTAGCAAAGAGAGTTAAGGTTGTTTTTGTCTTTTTACCTGTTTTAGATATCTTTTGCTAATATTTTATCGTTGTATTTTTAATTTATTTAGTTTTTTGTAATAATCTTGTTGTTAGATATTTAATTGTTTGTTTGCTAATTTTGTGTTGTTTATTTTTTGATTGTTTTTAGCTATTTTTTTCTCTTTCGAACTCCTGTTTTCGGACTAACGCTGAAAAAGATAGTAAGGGAAAATAGCGAATGGAAATAATGGAAATTAACGTATCCGAGTGGAGGTTTTATTTAGGAGGTAAGGGCATTGGGAAAGGAAGATGTAAGCAGCAAAGTATTATGCGTTGCTGCTACATTTGTCACACAGACCTACAGCATTTATAGCTATGGAATGCAGTGCAAAATTATTGGGAAGGGTAATTTTGGGAATGCTGACTTCGTCGAGACAGTATACACTGTTGCAAACCGAACAGATAAAATGTATGTGCTGGTCGTGGTGGTGGTGGGCTGTGCATTTGGTCGAACAGATGGCATAGGTTGCTGTGCCGTTTAGATCAAAAACCTTGTGCAGAATTCCCTTCTCATCGAAGCTTCCTAGGATCCGGTAGAGGGTTACTCGATCGATATCTTTGCCTACAATTTTCTCTAACTCGGGTTGGGATATGGCAGACTTTTTTTCGGAAATAATTTCTAAAACGCGTAGACGTGGTTGGGTTATTTTAAGTTTATTTCTTCTTAAAATGTCCACAAATTCTTCGTTGATTGTAGCGTCTTTTACCTGTTTTTTTTCAATACTCATCGTGCCTGTCTTGGTATATGTTTTTTCGTTTTATTCAGGGGTCGCCAGGACATCCCTGGCGACCCCTGAATGATTTGTATTTTATTTGCCAGAAGCCTTAGCATGATCTGCTAAAAATTGAGCAAGACCACTATCCGTTAGTGGGTGTTTTAACAATGCTGTTATTGCCGATAATGGACCTGTCATCACATCAGCACCGATCTTAGCACAGCCTAATATATGTGCACTATGACGTACCGATGCAGCTAAGATTTGCGTAGTGAAACCGTAGTTGTCGTAGATTAATCTGATCTCTTCGATCAAGCCTAGTCCATCGACAGAGATATCGTCAAGACGACCGATAAACGGGGATACATAAGTTGCTCCTGCTTTAGCAGCCAACAAAGCCTGACCAGCAGAGAATACCAATGTACAGTTTGTTTTGATGCCTTTCTTGCTGAAGTATTTGATAGCTTTAATACCATCTTTGATCATAGGTACCTTAACTACAATTTTGCTGTCTAAAGCGGCAAGAGCCTCGCCTTCTTTAATCATGCCTTCGTAATCGGTAGAAATAACCTCTGCGCTGACGTCGCCGTCCACGATGTCGCAGATTGCTTTGTAGTGATTGATTACGTTCTCGTCGCCACTGATTCCTTCTTTAGCCATTAAGCTTGGATTGGTCGTAACACCATCTAATACACCTAGATCTTGTGCTTCTTTAATCTGTGCTAAATTGGCTGTGTCTATAAAAAATTTCATGTTTTTGATTGATTATTGTTTACAAATTATTGTCAGGATCTAAAAACTATCTCTTGTTTTAGCTGTTACAAAGGTAGTTAATTCTTTAGAGTTTTTTGAGAAGACTACGTTTTCTCAAGGTCATAATGTTTCTGGAATATAGGTTTCACTCCGCTGATTTAAGTATATTGCCCATATGGATATTTTCAGGTCGCTTCATTACCCCAATTTTAGGCTACATACCATAGGACAATCCATTTCGCTGTTGGGTACCTGGATGCAGCGTATCGCTATAAGTTGGTTAGTTTATAAGCTCACTGATTCCGTTTTTTGGCTGGGGTTTGTTTCTTTCATTTCGTTGTCACCTTCATTGTTGTTTTCTCCTTTTATCGGAAGTTTTGTCGATGGACGGTCCAAGTACAGATTGGTGGTGATTACACAGGTGCTGTTAATGATACAAGCAGCTTTGCTTACTTCAGTGGTTTATGTGAATTGGGTCTCTGTATACTGGCTGTGTGTATTGGGGTTTGCGCAGGGGGTGATTAACGCGTTTGATGTGGTATCCAGACAGGCATTATTAATCTCTCTGGTTGATAACAAGAAGGACTTGCCCAATGCTATTGCGCTTAACTCTTCGGTGTTTAATGCAGCAAGGATGGTAGGGCCGGCTATCGGAGGGATTCTTTTAAGCACTTACGGCGAGTTGGTTTGTTTCTTTATCAACTTCTTAAGTTTTATTCCGGTTCTATTCACTTTGTCTTTAATGCGCATCACTGAATCTCCTGTCGCCAATACAAAGCAATTGTCCAATTGGCAAGGAATGAAAGATGGGTTTGACTATTTAAAGCGTTCGCCACATATCGCCTCTCTGATCATTATAATGACTTGCTCTAGTCTTTTTGTGATTCCATATACCTCTTTGCTGCCTGCTGTAGCGAAAGATTTGTTTAATGGGGATGAACGTACCTTTTCGTGGTTTGAAAGCGCAGCGGGGCTAGGAGCTATGATTGGGGCTATTAATATGGCCCGGTTGAAGACTGGTGAAAACCTGCGCTATAGGGTCTTGTTTTCTGCTCTGATCATGGGGATTGCACTTTTGTTGCTTGCCTATGCACATTACTTGGTTTCGGCATTGCTATTTACCGTCGCTGTGTCTTTTGCAATGATGATGCAAAATTCGAGTATCAATACCTATATCCAGACACACGCTATCCCCAGTTATAGAGCGCGTATCATGTCCTATTATGTCATGGCATTTCAAGGTGTTTTTCCTATAGGGAGTCTTCTTATAGGTGCTGTTGCAGAAGGTATGGGGATTAAATACACCTTGTATTTAATGGGAGCTGCAGGAGTGATGATAGCTCTAGGCTTTTATATCTATCTCCGGCAGCATATACATCGACGTCTGTTTAAATTTCCTCTTCCGCTACCCAAAGACCGTCATTCTTGATGATCTCGATCAATTCGTCGAGGGCGTTGGCCGAACTGACGTTTTTCTTGACAACTTCTTTGCTTCTATACAGCGTTATTTTGTCCGGTCCTGCGCCTACATAGCCATAGTCGGCATCGGCCATCTCTCCTGGGCCATTAACAATGCAACCCATGATTGCGATCTTGAGGCCTTTGAGGTGGTTTGTTCTGCTGCGAATCATTTGTGTAGTTTCCTGCAGGTCAAAAAGGGTACGACCACAGCTAGGACAGGAGATATACTCGGTCTTAGAAATTCGTGATCGTGTGGCTTGAAGTATGCCAAATGAAATAGAAGATAATTTATCTGTCGGAATGGATTTGGCATCAATCCAGATACCGGAACCTAATCCATCTACTAACAAAGCTCCAAAATCGGTAGCTGCATACAACTGCAATTTAGAAATGGGTTCTTCGGGATTCATAATGTCACCAATCGGACCGGAAAAATCTGCGGTAGCATAGCTGCGTTGTAGGATAACCGGAGTATCAATACCTATTTCCTGTAAGTTTGCAAAAAACTGACGTTGATCTGCCATTCCATGTAGATGGCTAGTCTCCAGTAGAAAAACAATACTATCGTCTAATTGCAGCAATTCGAAATGTGTTGACTGCAAGAGTTCATTGCTGATCCGTATGATATTTAACACTGGATCTTTGGAGCCAGCTGCGTTGAATTCTTCTAAGGTGAATATCGGGTGGATGTTTGTTGTGTTTGTCAGTTGGCGCCAAGTAGGGTAGTTGTACAACTGCTTCAGGTTGCCTGGCATCGTAAATGAAGGCAGCTGGTCGCCCAGGTATACGAAATCTACAGACTGATCGCCCATATGGTATTTGTCGTTGATCAGATCGTAGCGATAACCCACATCCGACAGGATAAAAGGATCTTTTAGATTTTTGCCCGAAATGTCTACGATGACACGTGGAACTAAAGATCCACCCACGAACGTATTAACTTCTTTTGAGGTGTATGGGATGGTGGTCTTAGCAGAAGAGAATGCAAGGATGGGCTGTTGTTCTTGCGTCTCAATTTCTTGCTTTCTTTTCGAATAGCGGTTTACTAAAGCAATCGCTACCGGTGCTTCTTTTTCGGGTTCTTCTGTCAATGATACGCGTACGGTGTCGCCCAATCCATCCTCTAGGAGCGTTCCTATGCCGACAGCAGATTTGATGCGTCCATCTTCGCCATCACCGGCTTCAGTGACGCCCAAATGTAAAGGATAATTCATTCCCTCGGCTACCATTCGCTCGACAAGTAGACGGTAAGCCTGTACCATGACCTGTGGATTGGAAGATTTCATGGATACGACAAGATTGTAATAATTCAAATCTTCGCATATACGCATAAATTCCATAGCAGACTCGACCATGCCCTCCGGGGTATCTCCATAACGACTCATTATCCGGTCAGATAGTGATCCGTGGTTGGTACCTATACGCATCGCAGTGCCGTACTCTTTACAAATGCCGACCAATGGGGCAAATTTTTTGTGTATACGTTCTAGTTCAGCCTGATAAGCGGAGTCCGTGTAGTCAATTTGATCAAATTTTTTCTTATCGGCGTAGTTGCCCGGATTGACCCGTACCTTTTCGACAATACGAGCCGCTACTTCGGCTGCATTGGGGGTGAAATGTATGTCGGCTACCAGAGGAACTTGATATCCTCGTGCCTGAAGTCCACGTTTGATGTTTGCTAAATTTTCGGCTTCTTTGATACTAGGTGCAGTGATGCGTACATATTCACAGCCAGCATCTACCATTCGGATGGTTTGCTCTACAGAACCTAACGTATCCATCGTGTCGATGGTCGTCATGCTCTGTATACGGATGGGATTGTCTCCACCCATAGGGATGTCGCCTATATTTACTTCTCTTGTTTTAAATCGTGAATATTCGAGTTTCGAATTGCAATAACCTCCCGGTAATATCAACTTTGTATTTGCCTTCATCGTAAGGACAAAGTTAGGTATTTGTAGGATTAATATCTACTTATGTTTAGAGAATTAGCAGCGCCTGTAATCTTAATCAGATACTTCTTTTCGGCGGTGTTGTAATTATCTGTCTGTTGCGCATTTTCTTTTGCGTGGAAACCGTCAAATTTCTTAGATGTCAGGATACTTTCCATCTCTAGTCTACAGGCGGCATCCTTAGGGATGCTTATTTTGCAGCTTGAGGCAGCCGTATTTATTTCTATTACAGATGTCTCGACCTGCGGCATGCCAAACGTCAGATTAATAGAAGCGGCGCCAGCATTGATTTCCATCTTATCTACTTTATGTCTGCTAAAATCTCCTGTAAAGCTCGCTGCTCCCATATTGACGGACAAATCCCAAAGTGGTAGCGTATTCAGGGCTAGGTTTATTTTGTTATTACCTTTGCTATTTTGCTTGATAACAGTATTTAACTCCAGTTGAGGGGTTAGACTATCGCCATCATTTATTAATTTTAAACCGATGTTTTTGTTTGGAGAAGATGCTTCTATCAACAACGAAGAGTCTGTGGTATCGAGTACGATTGCAGAGGCTCCTACGTTAAATTCTAATGTAGCTTTTTCTGTCCCTTGAATGTAAGCTGATGTTACGGATGTGCTGGTCCCGATAGTATCAGTCGTGTTGTCATAAGTGACTTTACTCCCAAAATTAAACCGTTCGGTGGAGGTCAGTCCTTTGTAGCCTAAGAAAATACATAGTGCTATATTGATGACACTCAGAATCAGTACTCCATTGGGGCGCTGTTGGAAGATAAGGTTGGCTCCAAGAGCTATAATGAGTAAAGGCCAATAGGGAAGAATAGCCCAAAAATTGAAGTTAATTACATCAAAATTATGAAGTAGGGCTATGATCCCAAAAAATATAAACCATATGCCTGTCGAAATTTTCCCTTTCATATCGCGAATAAATATAGTATTTAACTTTGTTATATGCTACAAATGTACTGTGCTATTTCGAACTTTACCCATAGAATCAGGCTATCGATTTGGAAAAATCGGTAAATCAAAAGGTTTTGTCGGTGAATGAAGTGGCCGGTTGAATAAATTAGGATAAAAGAAATGAACTTTTTTACTATTAATATGTATTTTAGCATAAATAGTAAACAGCAACATATGTTTTTTTATCATTTTGGAGAGTATGTACTTTTGCTAAAGAAGGTCTTTAAGAGACCTGAAAAGTGGAAGATTTATTGGCGGGAGACTTTACATGAGATGAGCGAGATTGGAGTTGGTTCTGTGGGACTGATTGTTATCATCTCTACTTTTATAGGGGCTGTAATGACGATGCAGATTGCATTTCAGTTGGTGTCCGATTTAATTCCGAGCTCAGTCATTGGTCAGATCAATAGGGATTCTAATATTTTAGAACTGGGACCCACGATCTCAGCGTTGGTGCTGATGGGTAAAGTAGGATCCTCCATATCGTCTCAGATTGGCTCCATGCGAGTTACCGAACAGATAGACGCTTTAGAGATCATGGGGATTAATGCGGCCGGATACCTGATACTCCCTAAGTTGATTGCCGGGGTTATCATGGTTCCTGTATTGGTCACGATAGCCATATTCTGTGCTATTGTAGGAGGTCTTTTTGGAGGTGCATTAACAGGTGCAGTGACCGCCAATGAATATATAATGGGGATTCAGGGTGGATTCAATGGATTCACTATTGTCGTGGCAATGGTAAAGGCTCTTGTCTACGGGTTTATAATTACGACAGTGCCTGCTCATAAGGGATTTCATGTGCGTGGTGGAGCTTTAGAAGTTGGACAGGCAGGAACACAAGCGGTCGTGATCGGTTGTATCGCTATATTGGCAAGTGATTATATCATCACCGCATTAATGTTATAAAGGAACCTTAATATGATTGAAATTCAGAATATTCATAAGGCATTTGGTGATAATGTGGTGTTGAAGGGGATAGATGCAATTTTTGAACCGGGTAAGGTGAGTCTCATTATTGGAGGCTCGGGGTCGGGCAAGAGTACCTTGTTGAAATGTATTGTGGGGTTGCATGCTCCCGAGCAGGGTAAGGTTTTTTTTGATAAGGAAGAGTTTACGGCGATGAGCTTTGAGGAGAAGGTGCCGATAAGAAAGGAGATCGGAATGCTTTTTCAGAATTCTGCACTTTTTGATTCGATGACTGTCGAGCAAAATATCATATTTACGTTAGACATGTTTTCGGATATGAGTAAGTCAGAAAAGGTGGATCGTGCTAATTTTTGTTTGGAACGGGTCAACTTGGCCGGTAAAAATAAGCTGTATCCAGCAGAGCTTTCGGGCGGGATGAAAAAGAGGGTCGGCATAGCGCGAGCGATCAGTATGAGTCCGAAATATCTTTTTTGTGATGAGCCTAATTCGGGATTGGATCCAGCAACAGCTATATTGATTGATGAATTGATCCATGATCTTACGCAGGAGTATGATTGTACAACTATTGTCGTGACCCACGATATGAACTCGGTCATGGGGATTGGAGAGTATATTCTATTCTTGCATCAAGGGCAGAAGTTTTGGGAAGGATCGAATCGGGATATGTTAAATTCGACTACCAAGGAGCTAAATGATTTTGTTTTTGCGAGCCCTTTGATGAAGGCTGCAAGAGAGGTCATAAAATAATGCGAGTTTTGTTTACCTTTGCCCCAAATTAAATATTAGTATTTTGTCTACAACTACGCACATACAATTATTAACACCACAGCACTGGAAAGATTACGAGTTGGTTGATTGCGGTGATTTCGAAAAATTAGAACGTTTTGGTGACTTGCTCTTGATCCGTCCCGAACCACAGGCTGTTTGGCCTAAGGCATTAGGAGATGCGGAATGGAATAAAGTACATCACATCAAGTTTAAAGGCAGGTCTGCAACCAGTGGCGAGTGGATGAAAAAGAATCCTAAGATAGCCGATCGCTGGCATATCAGTTATAAGAATAATGATGTCGCTATCAAGTTTCGATTGGGGTTGACTTCATTCAAGCATGTGGGGATATTTCCTGAGCAGGCTGTAAATTGGGATTATATTTCGGAAAGTGTAAAGTCGTTCAAAACACCGAATCCTAAAGTGTTGAACCTTTTTGCTTATACAGGTGGAGCTTCTTTAATCGCGAGAGCGGCTGGGGCTGATACCACGCACGTAGATTCGATCAAACAGGTCGTAACCTGGGCCAATGAAAATCAAGAGCTCTCCGGGGTTTCGGATATTCGCTGGGTAGTGGAAGACGCCTTGAAATTTGTTAAAAGAGAATTAAAACGCGGGAATAAATATAATGGTATTATACTAGATCCGCCAGCCTACGGGCATGGACCTAAAGGGGAAAAGTGGAAGTTAGAAGATCATATTATGGAAATGATGCGTGATGTGGTTCAGCTTTTGGATCCAGAAGAGCATTTTCTAATCTTGAATACCTATTCCTTAGGTTTTTCTTCGGTTATCGTGGAGAATCTGATTAGGACATCTTTTCCGAAGGTAGAAAACTTGGAGATAGGAGAGCTGTACCTGCAGGCGACAGCAGGACCTAAATTGCCACTCGGAGTATTTGGGAAATTCAGAAAATTTAAATAAAAAAGAAAGAGGCAATTTTTAATTGCCTCTTTCTTTTTATAATGCCGTTAGTTTGATTTGTCCATCGACCAATTGTTGGGTGAATGTGTTTCTTTGGACCGGGTCTGTTGGGAAAAGCTGCTCTGCTATTTTGTTATAATAAGCAATGCCCGAGTTTAGTTCTTTCTTAAATCGAGCGGTAAACTTTTCTTTTTTATCATCCATCTGCAACTCGTTATCCCGGAGGTATTGCTCTAGGTATTCGATGTAGAGATTCAACTCGTTGATGAATAAAGATGGCCTATCCGAACCGACCAACAGATCCTTGCGCCCGTAGATATGATCCACCATATCCTGTAGGCTGTAGATACTGTTGAAGTAAGCGGTGTTTGGCCCCGGACAGATAGCTACGGCATCATCTTCTTTTTTTTGTAGTATATCATATTTTAGATAGGCTGAAGTGGCTAACCCTTCACAAAGGCATGTTTTCTCGGTGATTTCTTTTAATTTTTTGTGGTAGTCTTCGCTTTCTCCTTCAAAGATTTCCAGCTCTTTTAATTTGGTATATTGGTAGATGCGTGATGCAGTGCAAATGGGTTCATCTGAATATTCTGCATTGGAGATAAGGTATTTCTTGGTGCAAGGGGCACCCGGACGTCCTTTCTGTATGCGTTGTAGTCTATTTAATTCAGCGGAGCTTTTTTTGAAATTATTAAATGGAACACCTAATGGTGATGCGCCGCTGGTATAGAAATCGTCTTTCTGAGCGGAGGCTAGTGCCTGTAACGTCTGATCATCGACTGTTGTAGCTTCCGGGACCAAAAGGAATGGAGACCCCCAGCCTGTAGCTGCTAATCCATAATGACTCAATAAAAAGCTTTGTTCGGCGGCTGTTCCTATTCCCCCCTGCGCCGTGATGCGTATCTGGGGACAGTTATCAAGTACATGACCTTTTGCTTTTAAGCTTTCGGTGTACATGCTGCTTAGCTCGTGCTGTAATGCTGCACTATTTGTTTTGAACTCCTCAAGTATAGGGCCTAGCAGAAGTCCCTCGGTAGCAAAGGCATGCCCTCCGCAGTTAAGACCAGATTCGACCCGGAATTCCGAAACCCAGATACCCTTTTTTGCTAGAAATTTGGCTTGTATTAGCGCCGATCGATAGTCTGATACTTTTAGAATGACCTGCTTCTGAAATTCTCCCTTTTTATTGGGTATGAATTGTGGCAATTCGCCTAGATAGCTGTATAGCCTGGGGTTCATGCCGGCAGATAACACTAACCCGCCTTTGATATTGCTCATGGCAAATCCGCGCAATGCAGCGCTCGCATCGGAATATAAGTGGTCTAAGACGTTTCCTGCAGAATCTGTGTTGATTTTATCAACCTTAGACATAATGTTTACATTAATATCTCCCGGTTGCACATTCATCATTAAGGTCGCTTTGAGATGTGCTTTCTTGTTGGGGTCTATTTCTTGCAGGTAGTTGTTGTATATCCTTTTAACACTTGAAGTGTCCGGTAGGAGCTCGAAATACTTTTGCAGATCCGTACTGTGATCCAGATCTGCCGTGCGAAGTTGCTGTATCTGTTCTTTCACGATCTCCTGTACGAGGTCAAGATAGGCTGTTATTCGTTGCGAACGACTGTCTGTGGCTTTGGGGCCAATAGGGATGTAGGGTAGAAAATGTTTTTTTGCGTAGTATTCTCGCATACGCTCGACGAGCTCGTCGTCTACGATAGACATGACCGAAGCGATGCCAAATTGAGCGACTTTAAGTGGGCTGTCTATAGAAAAAGCTAGACCAAGTACAGGGATATGAAAAGTATGTTCCATTGCGATCTTTTGATATGCAAAGAGCCATAAAATTTGTGGAATAAAAAATGTTGCACACCATTAAAAAAGGTGTAATTCGTCACTTTTGATGGTTTCAATGCGTTTTTATGGGGAGAGGGATTGTTGGTAAAATCAGGTCAGAGGTTCTATCCCAGGGATATAACATAAACGTGCTATCGAGAGAAGATGGGAAGTCGGATTGAGGTAGATATTGGAAATATACCTGCAGAAAGGATGATTTCTGCAGGTAGGTGTTTCTTTTTAGCCAGCTTTTTGAGCGAGCTCGGCTTCAAGATCAATCTCAACACGGAGATTGTCTACAATATGTCGTTGTCTATCGGGTGTGTTTTTGCCCATATAATACTCTAATAGCTGTTGTAGTCTATTATCTTTTGAAAGTATTACGGGCTCCAAACGCATGTCTTCTCCGATGAATAAACCAAATTCGGAGGGAGATATTTCACCAAGACCTTTGAATCGTGTGATTTCGGGTTTATTCCCTAATTTGGCAATGGCACGTTGACGCTCCTCATCCGAGTAGCAATAGATAGTTTCTTTTTTATTACGTACACGGAATAGGGGTGTTTGTAAAATCGAAACGTGGCCGGCCTTAACCAGATCTGGAAAAAATTGCAGAAAGAAAGTCATCAATAACAAGCGTATGTGCATACCATCGACATCGGCATCTGTCGCTATCACGATGTTATTATAACGGAGACCGTCTAAACCGTCTTCAATATTTAAAGCGTGCTGCAGTAGATTGAACTCTTCATTTTCGTAAACGATCTTTTTGGTCAAGCCATAGCTATTTAATGGTTTTCCTTTGAGACTGAATACGGCCTGCGTTTGTACATCACGTGATTTGGTGATGGAACCGGAAGCTGAATCTCCCTCGGTAATGAAAAGGGTGGTTTCTAGGTTTCTTTCACTTTTATCACCGAAGTGTAGCTTGCAGTCACGAAGTTTTCTGTTGTGTACAGAAGCTTTTTTTGCACGTTCGTTGGCTAATTTCTTAATTCCGGCGATATCTTTACGTTCACGCTCCGATTGCATGATACGCTTCAATAAGGCATCAGCCGTGGTTGAGTCTTTGTGTAGGTAATCATCTAATGCTTTCTTAACGAAGTCATTGATGAAAGTCCGTACCGTAGGACCTTCAGGACCTATACTTTGCGAGCCTAGTTTGGTTTTGGTCTGCGACTCAAAGACGGGTTCTTGTACCTTGATCGCGATAGCTCCAATTATAGAAGCACGGATATCAGATGCGTCAAACTCTTTTTTGTAGAATTCACGAACTGTCTTTACTAAAGCTTCACGAAATGCCGCTTGGTGCGTTCCGCCTTGTGTGGTATGCTGTCCGTTGACAAATGAGTAATATTCTTCTCCATATTGTTGACCGTGGGTCATTGCGATCTCGATATCTTCTCCTTTGAGGTGAATAATCGGGTAGCGCATGCTTTCAGTGTCTACGTTGCGCTCAAGAAGATCTTTTAGACCATTCTCTGAAATGAATTTTTGCCCGTTGAAGTTAATGGTAAGTCCCGAGTTGAGGAAAACATAATTCCAGATCATATTTTCAACAAATTCTACCCGGTACTTATAATGTTTGAATATACTGTCGTCTGGGTAGAAAGTTACTGCTGTACCGTTACGTTGTGTGGTTTCTTTTTGTTCATCTTCGGTAAGCTCACCTTTTGCAAATTGTGCAATGCGGGTGACACCTTGTCGGTAGGATTGAACCGTGAAGTTTGCCGAAAGAGCGTTGACGGCTTTCGTACCGACCCCATTCAGACCAACGGACTTTTGGAATGCTTTGCTGTCGTACTTACCTCCTGTATTTATTTTTGAGACAACATCCACCACAGAGCCAATAGGAATTCCGCGGCCATAATCCCGCACGGATACCTTATTCTCATTGACTGTGATGTCGATGGTTTTTCCTGCTCCCATCACAAACTCATCGATGGAATTGTCTACCACTTCTTTTAATAAAACATAAATGCCGTCGTCATAGGCAGAACCATCTCCCAACTTACCGATGTACATACCAGGCCGTAGTCTGATATGTTCTTTCCAGTCGAGGGATCGTATACTATCTTCGTTATATGTAGTCATGTACCGTAAAATATGAAGTATGTACAAACTTAGATAAAATGCTTTGGATTCACGAATGCCTAAAGCAAAAAGTAACCGCTAAAATCGGTAACCAACGGAAATAGCGGAAGTGAATCCCACGTTTGCACCTTTGGGTTTTAGCTCGACACGATCTTGCGTAACGGTATGGGGAAAGGAATAAAAAGGGAGATCATCCAGTTTTTGAAGAGATTTTCTTATTTCTTCTTGTAAGTTCTCGGATAGTGCTTGGGTTGATGTTCCAGATCCTTTGCCAAAAAGGAAACCATAATGGGTGCCGATGATTTTCCAGTCTAGGTAAAGTGATTTAAGGATCTGGAATTGTAATCCCACTGCTATACCGGCGCTTAACGTGTTAATATTTCCCGAAATTGGAACTTCAATAGGGATAAGCGTTGAGTTTGCTGTATTTACGACGTTGGAGTTGTAGAATAAGGTACTACCGGTTTGATATCGGGAATATTTGATATAAGGAGAGGTGTAAAACCGGGTGAATACGTCTCGATCTCCAAAATAAAACCGAGCTTGAGGAATTATTGAAAACTGATTAAAACGCGTTTCTTCGACGCTTTTCTTTGCGTTTTCATTGGTAATCTTGTCTATTATAGAACCTTTGAAAGGTACGTCCCGCTTGGGGGTGAAAGACACATCTACACCGATGCTGATGTTGGATCTGAATGAACGTTCGTATTCAAGATTAAACGTCTTTAGGGGAAGGTTTAATAAATTGGTTTTTAAAAGATGATCAGTTCCCTTGTCTCCCCATTTACAATATTTCTGCGCCAAGGTAGGTGAAACCATAGAAATTAATAAACCTAAAAAACAGAACTTTAAGTATCTGTATGGAAACATAAGACTTGTTTTAAGGTTGTAATAAGATGTATGGTTTCACTGCGATGGAATAAGGACTAATTATCTTCCAAAGTCGTCTTGAACGCGTACGATATCATCTTCGTCGGAAGGACTTTCTGAATCAGTGTGTTGCCATATTTCTGCTATCACACCATATTCGCCTAAGCCTACCAAACGGTGACGCTCGCCTTGTGCCAAGCGGATAAATTCGCCTTCTTTTAATATTTTTAGTTCATGTTCGCTATCATCTGGACTTGTTACTACACCGACTTCTCCTCGAATGACTCTCCAAATTTCGGCTCTGCGGTGATGATATTGCCAAGATAGTCTCTTTGAAGGTGCTACAACTAGGATTTTGGGGCTCAATTTTCCAGATATCTTTAGGTCTTTAATGTCTAGACCATCGAAATATTGGTTCGCAAATTGTTGAGCTTGATCTTCGTTGATTACGAAAAATCCTCCCCAAGGCCTGTTTTGGTCAACGTTTTCGATCGTAAAACCAGCATCGGTAATTTTAGCTTCAATCTGATTGAATAGTTCCGTTTTATCTATATACGTCATGTTTTTTATATTTCTAAAGGTTAAGTTAATACTTCTAGTCGAAAGTACATAAAGTTAATTGTTTTTTTTGAGAACTTCAAAACGCTTACTTTTGCAGTATATCATGAAGCAACAATACGACAACGAAAATAAAATCTTTAAGAAAGCAGTAGCGTTTGTTAATCAGACAAACCAAAACCTGTTTCTTACGGGAAAAGCCGGAACAGGAAAAACTACTTTTCTTCGCTATATACGAGATAATTGCTATAAAAAAATGGCGATTACAGCTCCTACAGGGGTAGCAGCAATGAATGCAGGGGGTACTACGCTACATGCTTTGTTTTGGTTGCCTTTTGGTGTTTTTATTGAGGATTATGCTTTAAAATGGGATGAGCAAGACCATAATATTTATAATAAAAGCCGTCTTTTTAGTACGATTAAATTAACTAAACAACGTCGGGCTATCTTACAGGAGCTAGAATTGTTAGTTATTGACGAGGTTTCTATGGTCCGGGCTGATACCTTGGATGCAATAGATGTTATTTTGAAATCTGTACGTCGAGATATGCGACCTTTTGGGGGAGTTCAGGTACTGTTTATAGGTGACCTTTATCAGTTACCTCCTGTGGTTAAAGATGCCGAATGGCAAGTGTTGCGTAGTCATTATTCCAGTATGTTCTTTTTTGATGCTAAGGTGTTGCGAAATAGTGCCTTGGTTAAGTTGGAGCTGCAGCAGATATATCGTCAACAGGATACAGGGTTTATTTCCGTGCTCAACAATATTCGGAATAACCAGTGTACGGCTGCCGATCTGGATTTATTGAACAGTCATCATCACGATGTATTCGTGCCGGCACAAGATGACCAGTATATTACTTTGACTTCGCATAACCGTATCGCGGAGCAGATAAATCAAGAAGAACTGGTGAAGCTTGCTGGACGCATGCATAACATTAAGGCTATTGTCAAGGATGATTTTCAGCAAGGCGCTTTTCCGACAGAGGAGACCTTAGCGCTGAAGGAAGGGGCACAGGTCATGTTTATCAAAAATGACGTGGGTGAAGATCGGAAATATTTTAATGGAAAGATCGGCTTTGTTAAGGAACTGTTGTTGGATAAACATCAAATCGTGGTGGGCTTCAAAGACGGAGGAGAAGATGTGGTGGTAAAGCGAGAAACCTGGGAGAATATAAAATATAAGTACAATAAAGGTGAGGACAAAATAGAAGAGGAAGTTTTGGGTACTTTTTCGCAATATCCGTTACGCCTGGCTTGGGCGATTACGATCCATAAAAGTCAGGGGCTTACGTTTGAAAAGGCGATTATCGATGCCGGTACTTCGTTTGCTTCTGGACAGGTCTATGTTGCACTCAGTAGGCTGACCGGTCTAGAAGGGCTGGTGTTGCGGTCAAAAATAGCAGCACATGCGATACGGACAGATTATCAGGTCGTTGATTTTATGAAGCAACTGCTTGATGAAGGAGAAATGGATAAGGTGTTGGTACAGTGTCAACGCGTTTTTTTAGGACAGATTTTACTACAAAGTTTTCGATGGACTACACTCACGGAGGCTGTTCAGGAATTGAGTGATTCGTTAGCTAATCGTAATATTGATAACAAGCCTGGGGTGGAAGCTTTTATGTTGGTGGTGATGACGGCTGTTAAGCAACAAGAAGGGGTGGCTCATAAATTCGTTACGCAGTTGTATGGTATGCTGGCCAACCCGGAAGATGTTGATTATCAAAAAATATGTGACCGTACATCGTCTGCTGTCCAGTGGTTCTTACCACGTATGGAGTCTGAATTGATCGATGCTACCGCGCAGCATATTGAGGAATGGCAAGTGCGCAAACGTACCAAAAAATATATTCAGGAGTTGAAGGCTCTACTTTTAGATTTTAAAAGAAAATATGAAGTGTTGAAGCATTGTCTGACCATCGCTACGGCTTTGACCAAAGAAGAGGGGATTGAAGATTTGGCTTTGGTGGGGAATATTGTGAAGGATGACACGGTAGCCATCGCCGATGAAGGAGATGGTAAGGAGCTCGATACCAAACAAGTCACCCTAGAAATGTATCTTGACGGATTTGATATAGCCCAGATTGCTGTCAAGCGAGGGATGGTAGAGGGTACTATTTATGGTCATCTGATTCACTATGTAGGTACGGAAATCGATGCCGAAGATCTTATCTCGAAGGAGAAATTGGATCATATCTTGATGGTGCTAAAGACCAATGAAGGTAAGTCTTCTTCGGAAATTAAAATGATCCTTGGTGATGCGTACGGATACCCGGAGATTAAGATTGGACAGAAGGTTTTAGAGACCTCTGATACCAATCAGGAAGTTGGTGCTGGGAGTTGAATTATTTAGGCGGATATAGCACGAATACCAAGCTTTTTATCTAAGTTTGCAGACCAATCTTTAATCATTTGAAATATCCATGTAGCAGAAACTACACAAACTCGAATGAAAATATTTTGGATATTCCTTGCGGATTCGTCGGTACAAGATAATGACGATTAAAGGTCAAACCGATCCGCCAGCTGGCGGATCATGGAATAATTATTTACATATGAAAGAGGAAAAATCTTCTAAGAAAGTAAGTAAGTGGATTGTTTTTACGTCCATGCCCTTTCAGATGGGGGCAACAATTTACTTGTGTTATTTGCTTGGAGATTGGGTTGATGAACGATTGGGAGTTGAAGGAGGGTGGTGGACAAAAGGGTTGACTATGTTGGGGGTGTTAGCTTCGCTGGTGCAGTTCATTCGGCAGGCCAATAGAATTAGTAAAAATGAATAACTGAGTGAAACGAGCTCATGAACCGAATGGAGTGAGTTCATGAATGCCATCAAGAGGTTAACTCTAATGAATAATTCCTTTGAATACAAACAAAAGATGAATAACCGAGTGAAACGAGCTCATGAATTCCTTTGAATACAAACAAAAGATGAATAACCGAGTGAAACGAGCTCATGAATTCCTTTGAATACAAACAAAAGATGAATAACTATATAAAAAATATTTTGATGTTAGTGCTGCTTGCAGTAACGGCTTATTTTGCACATTATCTGGTTTTGGATGGCATGGAGTTGAGTGCGTTTTGGTCGCAATCGGGGTATAGCTTATTGGGCATGTATGCTGTTGGGGCAGTAGGTTCTTTGTTTGCATTAGTCTTAATTATGTTGACGAATTGGGCAATGCCCAAAAATTTAGGTTTTGTCTTTTTAGGGATCATGACGATCAAAGTTATTGCAGGGTATATTTACATTCGAAAAGGTCTGGGCGTCTTTGAGAATGATTTTATAGAGTATAACTTTTTAGTTGTGTTTTTTCTGTTTTTGTTTTTCGATGTTTTCATCGCCTTTCAGGCTTTGAATCAAGAGGATAGCACTGTTGAAAAAAAATAACAAAAAGTTTTAGTCATTTGGTATTTTATGCCAAATAAAGTTGTATTTTTGCCCAAAATTTTTCATTATTCATATAGTAGTCTAAAATGGTGAGTCTTAAGAGAGCAATTTTGCTTTTTACAGTAATCTTCTTTACAGTTAATCCGTTCACAGTTCGAGCTCAGGCTTCAGAAATTTCTACGCCGGAGGAAATAACGGCTTATTCCCAACATCACGTCAAAGATGATTATTACTTTTCCTTGTTCAGTCACAAAGCCTCAGGCAAACATTATGGTTTTGCGTTGCCGGTTATTTTGATTGATAATGGTTTGAAAGTATTCTCTTCTGCTGAGTTTCATCATGGTGAAGCTATTGTTGAGAAGGATGGACAGTTTTATAAGTTATACCACGGCAAAATTTACAAAACTGATGTGGCAGGTACTATAACTTATGATGAAAAAGGTCATCCGACCAATGCAAAACCTTGGGATTTCTCGATCACGAAAAATGTTGCAGGTTTAATCATTGCTACAATCTTGTTGTTCTGGGCATTCTTGAGCTTGGCGAAAACATATAAAAAGAGCGTTAACGCTATCCCTACGGGTATTGGGCGTATCTTGGAGCCACTGATTATTTATGTACGTGATGAAATGGCTCGTCCTAATATTGGACACCGTTACAAAGAGTTTATGCCTTATTTGTTATCCGTATTCTTTTTGATCTTCTTGTTAAACTTAATGGGTCTTACACCAATTGGTTTCAACGTGACAGGAAACATTACAGTAACATTTGGTTTGGCTATTGTTACTTTCTTAATTACTAATATTAAAGCAAATAAAGCATATTGGAAGCATATTTTTTGGATGCCAGGTGTTCCTGTTCCTTTCAAAATTTTGTTAGCTCCTATCGAGTTGTTGGGTATCTTTACGAAACCATTCTCGTTAATGCTACGTTTGTTTGCAAATATGACTGCAGGGCACTTTGTGATCATGGGTTTCATTGCAGTAATTTACTTATTTCAGAGTCAATTGACGTTAGGTGGTAGTATTGGTATCTCCATGCTATTGACGTTGATCATCTTTGTTTTAAAGCTATTGGTTTCTTTCTTACAGGCCTTCATTTTTACAATGTTGTCTTCGCTATTTATTGGTATGGCGGTAGAGGAGCACCCAGAGCATCATTAATCAGAATTTTTTGTTAAATTTTATAAAATAATTATTATGTACAACTTAATTGGAGCAGGATTAATCGTAATCGGTGGAGGTTTAGGCTTAGGTAAAATCGGTGGTTCAGCTATGGAAGCTATCGCTCGTCAACCAGAAGCTGCTTCTAAAATTCAAACTGCGATGATCATCATTGGTGCATTAGTTGAAGGTTTGGCACTTGCTGCCCTAATCTTAGGTAAATAAGCCCATTTTGACACAAGTACAGGACATCATTTGCAACGGTTGGTTGCAAATGATGTTACTTAACAAAAAACGAACATTAAAAAATATTAAACATATATAATGGAAGCATTAATTCACGATTTTTCCTTCGGTTTATTTTTCTGGTTACTAATCGTATTAGTGATCGTAGTGGTTTTATTGGGTAAATTTGCTTGGAAACCAATCATTAATGCATTAGACGAACGCGAACAAGGTATTTCTGATGCTTTAGCATCTGCAGAGAAAGCTAAATTAGAAATGGCGCGTTTGACAAATGAAAATGAGCAGTTGTTAAAAGACGCCCGTGTAGAGCGTGACGCAATTCTTAAGGAAGCAAAATTATTGAAAGATAAGATTGTTGCTGATGCGAAAGAGGCTGCGCAAACAGAAGGTGCTAAGTTGATAGAAAACGCTAAGCGTGAAATTGAAGATCAAAAGTTGAAAGCTTTAGCAGAAGTTAAGAACCAAGTTTCTTCTTTATCTTTAGATATCGCACGTAAGGTTTTAACTAAAGAGTTTGAAGATCAAGGCAAGCAAGAGGCGTTAGTTTCTGACTTGTTGAAAGATGTTAAATTGAACTAGTGATCAGCTCACTATTTAATTTTTAATTTTTAATTTTTAACTTTTTTAACATGTCAGTATTCAAAGTTGCTTCTAGATACGCTAAGTCTTTATTAGATTTGGCAAAAGAGCAAGGCCATGTAGAGGCTGTAAAGGCCGATATAGAGCAGATTGTAACGATAATTAAGTCGAGCTCCGAATTACAGGCTGTTTTAAGTAATCCGATTATTAAAACAGACAAAAAGGAGAATATTTTATCTGCTCTTTTTAAAGACAAAGCGAGACCTGAAATAATGGCTTTCTTTGGCATTATGATCCGCAAAGGACGTGGCGAATTGATTTATGCTACAGCTTTAGAATTCATCCGTGAATACAATGAGCTGAATGGTATTGTTAAGGCCGAGGTCCTTTCTGCAGCGGCATTGTCAGCAGAAAATATTCAAGCGTTAAAGACTGCTATTGGTCAACAAATCAATGCTGAAGTTATTTTAATCAATAAAGTGGATCCTACCTTAATCGGTGGATTTGTGGTTAAAGTAGGCGACAGACAGGTTGATGCAACAATCGCAGGCAAATTAAGTAAACTAGAAAGACATTTCGTAACACAAGGTGTTTAAGCACTTGTACGAAATCGATAAAAGTAATAGATTCTAAAACCCCTTATACGAAGTTAAAATGATAGAGGTAAGACCAGATGAAGTTTCGGCAATTCTAAGAGAGCAATTGTCAGGCTTTAAGTCAGAAGCCGAATTGGAAGAAGTAGGTACCGTACTACAAGTTGGTGACGGTATTGCTCGTGTTTACGGCTTAACAAAAGTTCAATCCGGAGAGTTAGTTGAGTTTGCTAATGGATTACAAGGTATTGTAATGAACTTAGAAGAAGACAACGTAGGTGTTGTACTTTTAGGCCCATCAGACGAAATTAAAGAAGGAGATACAATCAAACGTACTAACCGTATCGCATCTATTAAAGTAGGTGAAGGTATGTTGGGGCGTGTAGTAAACACATTGGGACAACCTATTGATGGTAAAGGACCAATCCAAGGCGAAACTTACGAAATGCCTATCGAGCGTAAGGCACCAGGGGTACTTTTCCGTCAACCAGTTACTGAGCCATTACAAACAGGTATCAAAGCTATCGATGCGATGATTCCGGTAGGTCGTGGTCAACGTGAGTTGGTTATCGGTGACCGTCAGACTGGTAAGACTGCGGTTTGTATCGATACGATCATCAACCAAAAAGAATTTTATGATGCAGGTCAGCCTGTATTCTGTATATATGTTGCTGTAGGACAGAAGAACTCTACAGTAGCGAATATCGTGCGTGTATTAGAAGAAAAAGGTGCGATGGCTTATACTGTAGTTGTGGCTGCTTCAGCAGCTGAGCCAGCTCCATTACAGTTCTACGCACCAATGGCAGGTGCTGCGATCGGAGAGTTTTTCCGTGATACAGGGCGTCCAGCATTGATCGTATATGATGATTTATCAAAACAAGCGGTAGCTTATCGTGAGGTATCTTTATTGTTAAAACGTCCTCCTGGACGTGAGGCTTATCCTGGGGACGTATTTTACCTTCACTCTCGCTTATTAGAGCGTGCTGCTAAAATCAATTCTTCGGATGATATCGCTCGTGATATGAACGATCTACCTGAGTCTATCAAACATTTGGTAAAAGGTGGCGGTTCATTGACAGCACTTCCTATCATTGAGACACAAGCAGGAGACGTATCAGCTTATATCCCTACCAACGTAATTTCTATTACAGATGGTCAGATCTTCTTGGAATCTAACTTATTCAACGCAGGTATCCGTCCAGCGATCAACGTGGGTATCTCGGTATCACGTGTAGGTGGTAACGCACAGATCAAATCGATGAAAAAAGTTGCTGGTACCTTGAAGTTAGATCAAGCACAGTACCGTGAGTTGGAAGCTTTTGCTAAATTCGGTTCGGATCTTGATGCTGCTACTAAAGCTGTATTGGATAAAGGTATCCGTAACGTTCAGATTTTGAAACAAGGTCAGTTCTCTCCAGTTTCTGTGGAGAAACAAGTTGCTATTATCTACGTAGGTACTAAAGGATTGTTGCGTAACGTCCCTGTAGATAAAGTAAGACAGTTTGAAGAAGAATACTTAACACAATTAGAACAACGTCATCCGGAAGTATTGTCTGCTTTAAAAGCAGGTAAATTCTCTGATGAGTTGACAAATGTGTTAGAAACAGTAGCTAAAGAATTAGCTTCAAAATATTAATAAGTACAAGGTATTTAGTATTTAGTACTTAGATTTCTAGGTCTAAATACTAATTACTAAATACTTACTACTTAAATTGGAATATGGCAAATTTAAAAGAAGTAAGAAACCGGATTACGTCCGTTAGTTCCACGCAACAGATCACCAAAGCGATGAAGATGGTATCTGCTGCGAAATTAAAACGTGCGACAAATGCAATTGTGCAATTGCGCCCTTATGCCAATAAATTAAGAGATATTTTAGCTCAAGTATCCACTTCTGTAGAAGGTAACGACTCGCCGTATACACAAGACCGTGTACCTAATAAGGTATTGGTCGTTGTGATTACTTCAAATAGAGGTTTAGCGGGAGCATTCAATGCGAATGCTATCAAAGCAACCAATAATCTTATCTTTAGCAAATATGCGGAGCAACATGCCCGTGGTAATCTGAGTGTTATCGCTATTGGTAAGCGTGGTCACGATTTTTTCACAAAGCGTGGTTTTAATGTTATTGGCAATAATAACGAAATATTCAATAACCTTAATTTCGAAAATGTTTCTAAGGTTACGGAGTACATTATGACTGAGTTTAAGGAAGGTAATATCGATCGCGTAGAAGTGGTTTATAATAGATTCCAGAATGCTGCAGTTCAGATTTTGACTACGGAGCAACTTTTACCTTTGGTACCGGAGGATAAAGAAGATAATGTTGCTGAACTTGATTATATTATCGAGCCTTCTAAGGAGAAAATTATTGAAGAGTTAATTCCTAAAGCAATCAAAATTCAGCTGTATAAGGCTGTTTTGGATTCAAATGCTTCAGAGCACGGTGCACGTATGACGGCGATGGATAAAGCGACAGATAATGCCGGCGATTTGTTAAAATCTCTGAAATTGTCGTACAACCAAGCGCGTCAAGCAGCAATTACAACAGAGCTTACCGAGATTGTATCTGGTGCGGCGGCCTTGTCAAATGGCTAGTAATACAACAAACTAAACATAGTAGAAAGGCGTTGAAAATTTTCAACGCCTTTTTTTATGCTTGTAGTAGACTATGAGCTTTTATTCCATTTGCTGCTGATTATTGACAAATGGCTAGTAGCTTAACCACTAACCATTGATCATTAACCATTATTAAAACGCTCTTTCTTCTAAGTGTTTCTCTAAGTCCATATAATCTACACCCTTAGACCACCAGCTTGGGGCTTCTTTACCTTTCAAGTAGTAATCAAAGTATTCCATCATACGCACAGCGTAATCCTTACGGTTTACTTCTTTAACTAAGCCATGGTTTTCACCGTTGTAGGTAAGCATCACAACCGGCTTGTTAAGACGTCTTAAGCCATTATAGTATTCTACCCCTTGGGTATAGTCTACGGCTCCATCTTTGTCATTGTGCATGATGATTAATGGTGTATTTACCTTTTTGATGTGGTAGATTGGCGAGTTTCGCGTATAGGCTTCCCAGTTATCCCAGTATCCTGTAGTTAGACGCCCTTGACTGGATTCGAAGATCGCTTGATTGGATGAACCTGAGTTCCAATATATCAAAGAATACATCGAAATCATATTGGTGAGTGGTGCACCGGCAACAGCCGCTTTGAAGATATTCGATTGCGTGATTAAGAACGCTGTTTGGTATCCTCCCCAAGAGTGCCCGTGGATAGCGACATTTTTCTCGTCTACAATACCGGTAGCTACCGCTGCTTTTACTGCGGGGATTACACAAGCTACCGCAGACATACCTGGATCGTTCAATTTGTATTTGATATCCGGCATCAGTACCGCATAGCCATTGCTATTATACATAGCTCTATTAAATCCACCACCTGGATAACCGGGCTGTGTGTACGTGTTTTTGTCGTCCGTCAACCTTTCATAGATATAGGTGATAGTAGGATAGGACTTGCCTTCTACGTAGTTTGCAGGAAGGTATAGTGTAGCTTGCAAGGTGTCTCCGTGATCACTCACATAGCTGATCAATTTTGATCCTGCTGAAAGATCGTATTTGTCTTTGTTGCCTGTATTTGATGTTAGCTGGTTCTCGCTTTTTAGAAACTTGTCCTGACTAACAAAATATTCAGGAGCTTTGTTACTGCTCTCTATTGTATAAAAGAACTTGTTGCTGTTTTTTACTTTGTTTATCGGACTGATATTAACATCATCCAATTTTAGAATCTGCATCTTGTTTTGACCCGCAGCTAATAACGCAATTCCTTTTTGTTTAGTCTCCTGACTGATGATGCCAAAATATTGATCTTTTTTAAGGTCTATATTTTCATCGTCTTCATAAAGTCTGCTAACACCTAGTGTTGCTAATTTCTTTCCTTTCCAGTTGTCCGTCAGTGTGGTAGCCGATTTGCCGTCGGCAGATACTTTCCAAAGATCGAAGTTATCTTTCAATAGTACGGATTTGCCATCTGCTGTCCAACCGTAATTACCTGTCGCTACTTTTGATACATTGTGATCATCGTATATATCGACAAATGAGGAAGGAATATTCTCGGTAATATTTTTCGTTTGAAGGCTGTTTACATTCAAGGTATAGTAGTGACCATCATTGTAATACAATAGAAAACCACTATTAGGTGAGAAGGAGAAGCCGCGCGAGGCATTAAGGTATACTTTTTTTACCGCAAGTCTTTTTGCTCCTGTCTTTACATCGACAATGTATAGATCACCATATCCTTGACCATCGAGATTAGACTCATACTCATAAGGTGTAAAATCTAAGCCATAACCAATCGTTTGGTTTGGTGCTAATGCAATAGATTTAACCGCGCTATCTGCTAGTGAAACAAACTTATTGGAGGTAATGTTCCATGCGCTCATGATCATAAAGTTCTTGTCTCTTTGCAATTGCGTACGTTGAGCGGATTGTAGGCGTTTGTCTTGCCAGTTCCAGATAATCATATCTGGTTTTTCCAGATCTTTTTTGTTGACTTCAGGCTTCTTAGGCGCTACTTTTGCTACTTTTGTTGCAGTAGTATCCTTACCAATACTGTCTTTCTGTGCGATAGCAAGTTTATTGTTCGTCGAATCCTTGCCTAAATTGTCAATCTTTTTTTCGGTGCTTTTCGGTTCTTCCGTTTTTTCCAGCTTAGCTACACCAAAAAACACAGTACTTAAGTCTTTGCTCCAGGATGGAACTGTATTTTGACTTATTCCAAAACCAGCCATGATCTGGTTTTCATCTAATCCAGAGTAAGTAAACGTTTCCGCCTGTTGGCCTTTGATGTTTTTTACCCCGATTAGGGAGTATACCGGTGTTTTGTACTTTTTATCTTTCTTGGATTTTAATAGTGCAAAAGCTGTTCCTTCTTTATTCCAATTGATCTTCGAGAAGTTCGCGTCGTCATTTTGAAGAGCGGTTGTCAAGCCTGTAGCCATATCCATCAAGAATATACCGTTACCGTTTTTGCCGTTTGCGTCTACTGTATATGCTAGGTATTGCCCGGATTTGTTGAATTTGTAGTCGCTGACATTACCTAGGTTGAAACTCTTTTTTGTAAATAAGTTGTATAACAACAAATCTGCGCCTTTTCCGGTATCCTCTCCTCGAGGAGCACCTGGGGCAGGAGGAGCACTTTCGAAGCGGATTGCGACCCACTTATTGTCATCGTTAGAAAAGTTAAAGCTTTGTACCTTGTCAAAGCTTATCGAAGCTGTATCCCTCAAAGCTACAATTTTGAGCTTTTTACTGCTCGGTTTTTTTGCTTTTTCATTGGCTTTGATTTCTTTGAAATTCGGGGACTCGAAGAAACCAAGGTATTGACTGTTATTAGAGAAGGCGATTGGCGAGCTTAGACCACCGATTTTGTAATTGTAATTCAGTGTATCCTGTGTCTTTTTTAAGGTCAATGTAAGATCGCCTTCAGATGGGCCTGCAACATAGGCAAACCAATTTCCGTCGGCCGACGGCTGTGCTCCATTCATCCGGATATAGTGCCATGACGGGATTTCCTGCCAGCTTAGTGGTTTTTTCCCCTCTTGCGCCTGAGGTAGCAACCATGCTAACTGACACGCAAAGAATAATAGCGATTTTTTGTTCATTAATAAAAATTAGTTAAAATATTAGGCTCTAAATTATTGATTTTTAAGACTCAATTTACAAGGAATGTGGATTGTATGGAATATTTTACGATGTATTTGGTACTTTTGTACTTCTAAACAGAATTTAATGAAAATTTGGCAAAAAAATATAGATGTAGATTCCTTTGTCGAATCGTTTACCGTTGGTAACGACCGCGAAATGGACCTGCAATTGGCAGAAGCTGATGTATTGGGCTCATTGGCACATACGCGGATGTTGAATAGTATTGGTCTGATGACAGATGAAGATCTGGCTTTAGTTCAGCAAGCGCTTAAGAAAATTCATGAAGAGATACTAGAAGGCGTGTTTACGATCGAAGACAGTGTAGAAGATGTGCATTCGCAGGTCGAAATGATGCTTACGCAGCGTATTGGAGAGGCCGGTAAAAAGATCCATTCGGGCCGATCACGTAATGATCAGGTATTGGTCGATCTAAAGCTGTATTTTCGCTCCGAGATACAAGGTATTTTTAATAATACCGAGCTTTTGTTTAAACAACTTTTGCAGTTAAGCGAGCAATATAAAAATGTCTTGATGCCCGGATATACACATTTGCAAATCGCTATGCCATCTTCTTTTGGGCTTTGGTTCGGCGCTTATGCCGAAAGTTTAGTGGATGATTTGTATTTATTGAAGGCTGCTTGGAGTATCAGTAACAAGAATCCCTTGGGATCAGCAGCTGGATATGGTTCATCCTTTCCGTTGAATCGTACGATGACCACGGAGCTTCTAGGTTTTGAGGACTTAAACTACAATGTTGTGTATGCACAGATGGGACGAGGTAAGACAGAGCGTATCGTAGCGCAGGCTATGAGTTCAATCGCCGCTACCTTAGCCAAGTTTGCGATGGATATTACCTTGTATATCAACCAGAATTTTGGTTTTATATCCTTTCCTGCTCACCTGACTACCGGTTCGAGTATCATGCCGCATAAGAAGAACCCTGATGTATTTGAACTCATTCGTTCACGTTGTAATAAAATACAAGCTCTTCCGAATGAAATTGCTTTGATGACGACCAACCTGCCAATGGGCTATCACCGGGACTTACAGTTGTTGAAGGAGAATCTGTTTCCATCTTTTGAATCATTGAATGATTGTTTAGCGATGGCTACTTTCATGCTACAGCACATTAGTATCAAGGAAAATATATTGGACGATCCTAAATACGATTATCTATTTAGTGTCGAGGTGGTCAATAACGAGGTGCTACAAGGTATTCCATTCCGCGAAGCTTATAAAAATATTGGTATGGCTATAGAAGAGGGGACTTTTCAGCCCTCGAAAGAGGTGAAGCATACGCACGAAGGCAGTATCGGCAATCTTTGCAATGATCAGATCGAACGAATGTTTGAAGAAGTAAAGTCTCAGTTTGGATTTGAGAAAGTAGAGAAAGCGCTGAATGAGCTTTTGAAGTAAATATTAAGAAATAGAAGAAAATGATATCCCTAATTGCGAAAGGCAATTGGGGATTTTTTGTTGTTGGATATTGAGTAATAATATATTATAGTTAAAACTATGTTAATGTGCTTGATAAGCAGTGTGTTGTCGTTGTTTTCGGTATTTCTTTTGAGCGCTAATGTGTAATGTATTTATATAATTTTATTGGTTATGGAAACCTTAAATTCTTTCAAAAAAATCGCAGCATTAGCTGTGTTTGTAGCCACATTAGGAATAGGAGCTACACAAGCACAAACGGTTAAAAAGGCAGAGAGCCAACCGGCAAAAGCAGAACAGAAAGCAAACCAGATCTCGCCCAAGAAAATGGAACAGCATCCCAAGGCTGCCATTGAGAAAAAAGCTTTAATAACAGAACCGAAAGCTCATCAAGCTGTCGATAAAAAAGGTAACAAAACAGAAAAATCTGTTGGTAATGTAAAGCCAATGGAAAACAAGGAACCAGCCAAAGTAAACCACGTCGTCAAAGCAGAGAAAAGTGCGGCGAAAGTTGAACCAAACAAAGTGAAAACTACCACAAATGGAGATAAGTTAACCGGGGCAAAACATAATGGGCATCCCGTTTATGAAGGTCCTCAAGGGGGAAAATATTATATTAACGAAAGCGGAAATAAAATCTATATCAAATAGATCTGATGAAGACAATAGTTGTGAAGGGCTATTGTAGAGAAACTATATTATTGATTTTGTTGTCCAAGACAAGCTCAGAGCCTAACTGAACAAATCAGTTAGGCTTTTTGTTCCAATATTTTAGTGTAAATTAACGACAGAGATAAGCCTTTAATTTTATAGCTTGTTACTTGTTTTTTACGCTCTTTCCCACACCTCGAAGGTATAATCGTAAGCGTGCTTTTCGTCTTTGGAGTGTTTGTCTTGGCTTATTAACCGCCATTCTGAGGCAGAAAGTTCTGGAAAGAAAGTATCTCCGGCTATTTCTGCATGCACACGGGTTAAAAGTACTTTTTGCGCAAGAGGTAATGCTTGTTTGAAAATGTCGGCACCACCGATAATAAAGATTTCGTTTTCATCACGACAATAAGTCAAGACCTCTGTTAGGCTGTTGGCGACATCGACATCCGGATTTGTATAACGTTGATCTCTGGTCAGTACGATATTCCTACGTTCGGGTAGTGGCTTTCCGATAGATTCAAAAGTCTTACGTCCCATTACAATGGAATGCCCCAATGTAGATTTCTTAAAATACTTAAAATCATTGGGCAAGTGCCAAGGCATTTGATTGTCTTTACCGATGGTATTATTTTCAGCGGCAGCTACTACGAGTGTTATGTGGGGATTCACGAATTAAAAATTAAAAAGTAAAAATTAAAAAAGCTCCTTATTTTCAAATTTCCACAGCCACTACACCGCTACGGGAGCTTTGATATGTGGGTGAAATTCGTAGTTCACTAATTCGAAATCTTCAAATTTGAAATCAAAAATATCTTTTACCTCCGGGTTTATCCGTAGTTGTGGAAGAGGCTTCGGTTCGCGAGATAATTGAAGCTCCGTCTGTTCAAAGTGATTGCTATAGATATGGGCATCGCCGAGAGTATGAATAAAATCTGCTGCTTCCATATCACATACTTGTGCGACCATCATAGTCAATAACGCGTACGAAGCAATGTTAAACGGTACACCTAAGAAAATATCAGCACTTCTTTGGTATAATTGACAGGATAACTGAGGCTTGAGTATACCTTTTTCGGGTTGAGCTGGAGCTACATTAAATTGGAAAAAGGCATGGCAAGGTGGGAGGGCCATATTACCTATTTCGGCAACATTCCATGCAGATACAATAATACGACGAGAATCTGGCGTGTTCTTTAGTTGGTGTATGATTTGGGCAATCTGATCAATATGACCTCCATCTGGCGTAGGCCACGACCGCCATTGCGAACCATAAACAGGACCCAAGTTACCATTTTCATCGGCCCACTCGTCCCAAATACTTACCCCATTTTCCTTCAGGTATTGGATGTTGGTTTCGCCTTTCAGAAACCAGATCAATTCGTGGATGATGGAACGCAGGTGCAGCTTTTTGGTCGTTACTAACGGAAAACCTTCCTTCAGATTGAAACGCATCTGATAACCAAAAACACCGCGTGTACCTGTTCCTGTCCTGTCTGTTTTATCCACACCATTCGTGTATACCTGTTTTAGTAAATCTAGATATTGTTTCATTTTATGTATCTGTTTTATTCTCTGTGTATTTGCCAGATTTGCATATTCCGAGTAAATCGGAACCTCGCTGTGCGCAGTTTGCAAAGACGTTCAAAGCTAATAAAATTACCGCTAAAGCTGAAATTTAGTGTCATAGGCATCTCACATCTTCAGCCTGAGCACTGAATTCTGATTTCTGAAATCTCATATCTATAAAAATGTGTATTTTTGCAGATCGATATGAATAAAAAAGTTGCTTTTTACACACTGGGATGTAAGCTGAATTTTTCAGAAACATCCTCTATAGGTCGTATTTTTAAGGATGCGGGCTATGAAACCACGCCTTTTAATTCGCAGGCAGATGTTTATGTAATCAATACGTGTTCCGTAACGGATCACGCAGATAAGAAATGTCGTAAGGTGGTGAAGGAAGCATTAAAGCATTCGCCCAATGCTTATATTACCATTGTAGGCTGTTATGCTCAACTGAAACCGAAGGAGATTTCCGAGATTCCGGGAGTAGACATGGTGTTAGGAGCGGCTGAGAAGTTTAATATCATCGAACATATCAATGACCTGACTAAGCAGGAAAAGACAATCATTCATAATGCACCAATAGACGAAACGAATCAATTTGTGTCTGCATTTTCTATCGGAGATCGTACGCGTACTTTCTTAAAGGTGCAGGATGGCTGTGATTATTCGTGTACATTCTGTACGATTCCATTGGCACGTGGTGCAAGTCGTTCGGGCAAGATTGAAGACATCGTAAAACAAGCGGAAGAGATTGCTGCATCGGGTGTAAAAGAAATTGTATTGACGGGGGTTAATATCGGAGATTTTGGTATTAGGGATGGTAAGCGTCAGGACAAGTTCTTGGATCTGGTAAAAGCCCTGGATGAAGTTGAGGGCATTGACAGAATTCGTATTTCTTCTATTGAACCGAATTTGTTGGCCAACGAGGTGATTGAATTTGTGGCACAATCGAAGCGTTTCGTGCCTCACTTCCATATGCCATTGCAGTCGGGATCTAATAAGATATTAGCGCAGATGCGCAGACGCTATAAGCGTGAGTTATATGCAGAAAGGGTGGCGAAGATAAAAAGCTTGATGCCTAACTGCTGTATAGGAGTCGATGTGATTGTTGGTTTCCCTGGGGAGACCCGAGAGGACTTTATTGATACCTATAATTTCTTAAATGAAATGGATATCTCTTATCTACACGTATTCACCTATTCCGAGCGAGAGAACACGATAGCAGCTCAAATGGAAGGTGCTGTACCAGGAGCTCAACGTTCTGATCGTAGTAAGATGCTCCATATACTGTCTGAAAAGAAACGGAGAGGGTTTTACGAAGAGAATCTAACAGCTGTAGGTGAGGTGTTATTTGAGTCGGATATTAAGGATGGTTATATGCACGGTTTTTCAAAAAACTATGTGAAGGTACGTACAGCATATGACCCATTATTGGTCAATGAGATTGTGCCGGTTCGATTTGTTTCTATTTCGGAGAATGGGGAAGTCGATATTGAAGAGCTGCCAGAGGTATTGGCACATTAAGTAAGAAAAGAAAAGCCCGCATCAGCGGGCTTTTCTTTTCTTACTTAATTTTCTTGTTGTTTATTTTAAACTCTTCAAATTCTTTGTTCAACCGCAGTAATTTGAAGGTAGAACTAATAAGTTCATTGGTTTCCAATAGAATGGAGAAATATAGTTTTGTATTCTTTGGACTGTTTTCTGTCGTACGGATGTGGTCAATCTGTTTGTCCAATAGGTTGTTGATGACCTTTTGCAACTGATCACGTTGTTTCATCGTATTGTCTATCTTCAAAAAGTCACGTCTTCTATACATGTTATATACTTCGGCATACCAGTTGCCCAGTTCTGAAGCTACGAGTTGTAGATCATTGCCTTGGTAGTCTTTCAACATCTTGTGATTATTATCGACATGGCTTTGTGCATTGCCAGCAATCACATAAAGATTCTCGACGATATCCTGCAGGTAGCCCAAAGACATAATGTAAAACCGGCTACCTTTGACTGAAGAGTCGTCAAGATTCCGTATGAAATTATAGAGATTGTCATTGGTCGAATCTAGATCGCGAAGGAATTTCTTGATCAACTTTTTATTCATCGAAAGTGTCGTCAGGTCATTTTTGATTAATCCGTCCACAATCTCCTTATAGAAAATATTCGATTTGGCAAACACCTCGCTGATCTGATCGGAACTAGCTTCCGTAACCTGTTGAAGGGTATGTATATCTTCTTTAGCTAGCTTTAATTTTCTTTTAGCTTGTTCGGCAACTTTTTTCTTATGACTCTTTGCATTATAAACTAAAAGTAAGGCTAGCAGAACTAATGCCCCTACAAAAGTAATTATGCCACCTATTTTCAATAAGTAAGCTATTACAAATGCACCTGCGAAAGCACAGGCAGCAGTAAAGAACCAACCTCCAATAACATGAAAGACTCCAGAGACACGGTATACGGCACTTTCCCGATCCCAAGCGCGGTCGGCAAACGCGGTACCCATGGCTACCATAAATGTTACGTAAGTGGTGGATAATGGTAGCTTCATAGATGTGCCGAGTGCAATCAGACTACTCGCAACCATTAGGTTGACCGACGCACGGACCATGTCAAACATGGGCTCGTCCTGCGTCTTCTTTTTGGCTGTACTGCGCTCGTTTTCAAAAGAACGATCTAGACGGGTCTGTAGTGCGCGTGGCATTAAATAGCTTATACCGGTACCTAAATTTAAAAAACCACGAACAATCCATCTTGATAATGTATTGGGCTGGAATTTTTCGGCCCCTCCATCCTGGCTACTGAGACTCATTTCAGTCTCAATGACAGTTTTTGCTTTTTTTGATGTCCATAAGGTGATGATCATGATACCACCGGAGATAAATAGAATCCAAATCGGTGCAACAATATCTGCTGAACCAAGTTCGCTCATCATGTAAGTGTCTGGATTACCGCCAGAAGCGCTGAAAAAGCCTATCGCTTGGATAGCAGCTACCGGAACGCCGATAAAGTTGACCAGGTCATTCCCAGCGAAAGATAGTGCAAGAGCGAATGTACCTATTCCAATAATAACTTTTAGAATGTTGATCTTTAATTGGGTGAGTATAAAGCTAAATATGGTGAACAATACAAAACTTCCTGCGATGAGTAATAGTTCGTGCGTATTGATCCATTCTTTTGTGGACTTGTCAATAAAACTAACGGTCTTTAGTCCTTTGATGATAATAAAGTAACTGATAGCAGCTAGTGCAACTCCACCAAAGAACACACCAAATGTTTTCATTTTCCTCTCAAATTGAAAGGTGAATATCAATCGTGATACATATTGCACAGCCATACCTACCGTAAAAGAGAGTATTACTGATAGGAGTATGCTTATTACAATTTCTGATGCTTTTTCTGTGTTTATATAGTGCGATAGCGTGGACCAATCTCCTGTTGTGGTCGCTATTTTATACAGTCCTAAACAGACAGCTCCTCCCAAAAGCTCGAATACGATTGAAACTGTAGTGGAAGTGGGTAGACCGAAATAGTTGAATACGTCTAACAAGATGATATCCGTAATCATAACCGCTAGGAAGATGATAATGACATCGTTGAAGCTAAACATACTAGGTATGTAGATCCCACTTCGTGCAATTTCCATCATGCCACTTGAAAATACCGCTCCACACAAAATACCTGCGCTGGCAAGAATCATGATCAATCGGAACGGAATGGCTTTGGAACCAATAGCAGAGTTTAGAAAGTTTACAGCATCGTTACTTACACCGACCATTAGGTCAATTATACCCAAGGTAATCAGTGTAATGATGACTAAATATAAATAATTCTCCATGATTTTATTTTTGCAAAGCTATAAACAAAAAATGAAGCATATATTAAGTTAATGTTAAGTGTTGTTTTTTTTATCTTGAGTTTACTTAAAACAGTCTAGCCAATGCTGAGCCATTAAATCAGCGCCGGCTGCTGAAGTATGTACGCCATCGGTGGTCCAATAGTCGCCAGAGGCACGATGTGTTGCTTTGTCAAATATGTTTTGGTAGGGAAGGAGTATGGCATTGTACTCCTTAGCAATCTCATGGGCTACACGTTGATAGTTTGCAAATTCGGGAAACCAGCTGTCATCTACATGCTTCACGTTTTTTACAGCAAAAGGTTCTCCGATAATTAGTTTTACCCTTGGTAAATTCTTTAATGTAGTGTCCAGTAGTTTTTGGTATTGTTCTTTGTAGAGCTGAGCCGTCCCCACATAATTGCCATTTCTTGTATGCCAATAATCATTGACTCCTACCAGAATGCTCAATATCGAAGGGGACAGGTCAATGCAGTCGGATTGCCATCTATCTTGCAATTGAGGTACTTTATTGCCGCTGATGCCACGGTTATACACTTTAATGTTCTTCTCGGCATGTCTTTGTAATAACGTGCTTGCGGCAAGCATAGCATACCCTCGCCCCAGTGCTTGGGTATCATTAGGGAGCACACTATCTCTGCTCCTACCATTGTCTGTTATAGAGTCCCCCTGAAATAGGATGATATCCCCCTGTTGTATCTCTATCTTTGATCGCGTAGAAATAGATTCGGCTTTCAACGAATAGTTGGACAGGCAGCTCGCACCCAGAGCTAAGGCTGAATTTTTGATAAATGTTCTTCTGTTGTTCATGAATTAAAGGCTTAATAGGCCTCAAATTAAGGAATAACTAACAACTAACAAAATTTATCAATAGCTTCTTTAATGGTTTTACAAGCTTCTATAATCTCATCGTTTGAAATTGTTAATGGAGGAGCGACGCGCAATGCTGTTTCGCAGTGTAGGTACCAGTCGATCATGACGCCATGTTCTGCGCAGTGTTTACTGATATTATAGACTTGATCAAAGTTTTCCAGTTGAAGACACATCATAAGCCCTAAACCTCGAATCTCTTTTATTTTGGGATGGGTTAGTTCTTTTTTGAATAATTTCGCTTTATCGGCGACTCCCTCGATCAACTTTTCCTCTAGGATAACCTCCAGTGATGCTAGGGCTGCTGCACAGCTTACTGGGTGTCCTCCAAATGTCGTAATGTGACCAAGCATAGGGTTGTCTTTGATCACATCCATAATCTCTTTTGAAGAAACGAAAGCACCTAAAGGCATGCCTCCTCCGATTCCTTTTGCAAGCATCAGAATGTCTGGAATAATATCAAAATGTTGGAAAGCAAACATCGACCCGGTTCGCCCAAATCCAGTTTGAATTTCATCAAAAACTAGAAGTGTGCCTGTCTCCGTGCATCTTTGACGTAAGGCCTTTATATAGGCCATATCTGGGACGCGAACTCCAGCCTCACCTTGGATGGCTTCTACAATAACAGCTGCCGTTGCCGTTGTGATCTGAGAGAGATCGTTGCTGTCATTAAATGTGATAAACTCAATTTCGGGTAATAAAGGAGCATAAGCTTCTTGATAGGCGGGGTTACCAATGAGGCTAAGCGCTCCTTGTGTACTTCCATGGTACGCTTTCTTAGCTGCTATGATTTGCCTTCGTCCTGTGTATTTCTTTGCTATCTTCATAGCTCCTTCTACGGCTTCTGCTCCAGAGTTTGTCAAATAAACGGATTGAAAGAAGGAAGGTAGTTGCTCTAGTAACTTGGTGGCGAATTTTACCTGTGGCGCTTGAACGAATTCACCGTAAACGGTGACGTGCATATATTTGTCTAGTTGGGATTTAATAGCCTCAATTACCTTCGGATGTCGGTGACCGATATTACTAACATTAAAACCGGATACAAGATCCAAATACTTTTGTCCTTCTGGACCGTATAAATAGGAACCTTCAGCCCGTTCAATTTCGATTAGACGCGGACTATTTGACGTTTGAGCGGTGTTTTTTAAGAATAACTCTCTATTGCTAATCATGTACGAAATTAAAAAGTAAAAACTAAAAAGTAAAAATATATTGGTTAATAAAGTGATAAGTTTGATACCCTATAAAGGGAAGGTTATAAAACGCAGAAGCCACTTCCGAAAAAGTGGCTTCTGTTTGTCTATTTAATTCTTCGATTATTCTGCTATTATTAAAAAGTAGTTCTTTTTTCCTTTTTGTACTACAAGATACTTTTCGTTGATCAGATTCGTGGCGTCTATTATCTGTTCTACATTGTTTAGCTTTTCTTTGTTTAAAGAAACACCACCTCCGGTAAGCATTTTTTTAGCTTCTCCTTTTGAGGAGAATACCTGAGACTTGAGCGCTAATAGATCTAAAATATTGATACCTTCGATCAGCTCATTTTTGTCAATTGTAAATTGAGGTACTCCATCGAATGCATCTAGTACAGCTTCATGATCTAAACTTGTTAAGAATTCTAAGGAACCATTTCCGAATAGGAACTCGGAAGTTTTGATTGCCATTTCGTAGGCCTCTAAAGAGTGTGTACGAATAGTAATATCCTTGGCTAGAGCTTTCTGTACAACGCGTAAATGTGGTGCGGTGTCATGCTCTGCTATAATAGCATCCAGTTCGTCTTTACTTTTTAGAGTAAAGATCTTGATCCAGTTTTTTGCATCATCGTCTGTCGCATTCAACCAAAATTGGTAATATTTGAACGGAGAAGTCTTTTTGGGATCTAACCATACAGCACCAGATTCGGTCTTGCCAAATTTCTGTCCGTCAGATTTTTTGATCAATTGAGTGGTAACAGCAAAGGCCGTACCTTGATCTTGACGTCGGATCATTTCGGAACCTGTCACAATGTTACCCCATTGGTCTGATCCACCCATCTGTACTTTACAGTTATGATGTTTCCATAGATAATAAAAATCATAACCTTGAATTAGTTGATAAGTAAACTCGGTGAATGATAGACCATTATCACCTTCTAAGCGTTTCTTTACCGAATCTTTGGACATCATGTAATTGACCGTAATCAACTTACCCACGTCACGAATAAAATCCAAAAAATTGAAATCTTTAAACCAGTCGTAGTTATTTACCATCTTGGCATCGTTTTCACCTTCACCAAAATTTAAAAACTTAGCTAACTGATTTTTTAAACAAGCTACATTGTGATTGAGTGTAGTCTCGTCTAAAAGGTTTCTTTCTGCCGACTTGAATGAAGGGTCTCCAATCATTCCAGTAGCACCACCTACAAGGGCTACAGGTTTGTGTCCGGCATTTTGAAAATGGATTAGAGTCATGATTTGGGTCAAATGACCAACATGTAAAGAATCGCCGGTTGGGTCAAAACCGATATATCCAGCTACTTTCTCTTTAGTAAGTAACTCTTCGGTTCCGGGCATAATGTCTTGAAGCATGCCTCTCCAACGTAATTCTTCTACAAAACTCATATTTATTTAATTTTTATTAAGATTGCAAAGATAAGATATTAAGATGTATATTACGATAATTTAAAATATACTCCTGTTGTGAACTTTTTGTCGCATTATTATTTTGAACGCTATGCTGTAGAGCCTGAGCAAGTTTTGGGAGGGCTTTTGCCTGATCTATTAAAAAATGTAGACAAAGGGTATTCGTTTCAACTCCATAAATACGATCAGTTGTTGCAGTCAACGCCAAAGGCGGTATCGATTACAGAGGGTTGGGAAAGACACGTAGAAGTTGATCGCTTGTTTCATAATTCTGATTTTTTTTATAAACATACCCATCAATTGCGGATCGCAATCGAACAGGATATTCTCGATCTGCCGATTAGAGCTTCTTTTCTAGCTCATATTGCTTTGGAATTGCTATTAGATCATCAACTTATCGCTCATGATCTATTGAATGTAGGACGACTGTATGAACATTTGGAAGAGGTGGATCGAAAAGCGGTAGCGACCTATCTTCGTGGGTTGGAAAAAGTGGATAGCGATCGCTTTTTCATTTTTTATGATAAATTTATAGCATCAAAATATATCTTTGAATATGCTAAGGTTGAAAACCTGCCCCATGCACTCTTTAATATATGTAAAAGGATATGGAAATTTGAGGTGAGTGATAGACATATACAACAATTGGGGCAAAGATTGGAAGAATATCAGAAGGAACATATGTCTGATTTTTTTGAAATTTACAATTATATAACACAGAAGCTTTAATGGACTTTTTAACTTCTATCTTTGAGCTTTATAACTTCTTAACATTCTAACTTTACAAATATGAAGAATCAACTTTTCAGAAAGAAAAGTGTTGACCAAATACTAAGTGATGCTCAGAACCATGGTTCTGGACTGGCAAAGGTATTAGGTGTGCGAGACTTGGTCTCTTTGGGAATCGCGGCAATAGTAGGTGCTGGTATATTTAGCACCATTGGATTGGCTGCTTACAATGGTGGTCCAGCCGTGTCACTTCTATTTGTATTTGTTGCTTTTGCATGTGTGTTTACGGCTCTGTCTTACGCTCAATTTGCGAGTACAGTTCCGGTATCGGGATCGGCTTATACGTATGCCTACGTTGCTTTCGGTGAGTTGTTTGCTTGGATAATAGGATGGGCATTGGTATTGGAATATGCTGTTTCTAATATGGTGGTAGCCATTTCTTGGTCGCAATATTTTGTTTCGATGTGTGAGGGATTTGGACTTTATATCCCTAAGTGGTTAACTATGGCTCCCGCATATGCAATCGAAGCGCATGCCAAGATGCTTGAAGTAGGAGCAGATAAATTGACCGGGATTGATAAAATAGCTCTTGAGGCGTACAATACGGCGCCAAAAATTGGAGATTTACCTATTATCTTTGATTTACCAGCTGGATTGATTACAGTCTTAGTTACTTGCTTGGTATATATTGGAATTAAGGAATCTCAACGTGCTAGTAACATCATGGTTGTGATTAAGATCGGAATCATAATAGCTGTTATTTTGGGCGGTGCCTTTTTTATAAAGCCGGAGAATTGGACACCTTTTGCGCCTAATGGAATGGGAGGTGTGTTGAGTGGTATTGCTGCGGTGTTTTTTGCGTTTATTGGTTTTGATTCTATATCGACTACTGCTGAAGAGTGTAAAAATCCACAGCGAGATCTTCCAAAAGCAATGATATACTGTCTGATAATATGTGCGGTGTTGTATGTGTTGATTACATTGGTTTTGACGGGGATGGTCAACTATACGGATCTAAATGTGAAAGATCCGTTGGCTTATGTGTTTCAGTATGTAGGATTTGATCATATGGCTGGTATTATCTCAGTAACCTCTGTTATAGCGATTACGAGTGCACTACTTGTGTTTCAATTAGCTCAGCCTCGTATATGGATGACTATGAGTAGAGACGGTTTGCTCTGGAAGAAATTTGCAACTATTCATCCGAAATATAAGACGCCTTCTTTTGCAACCATAGTCACAGGTTTTGTAGTTGCTGTTCCGGCGTTGTTTTTCAAAATGGACTTCTTTGTTGACCTTACTTCTGTCGGTACTTTTTTTGCATTTATCCTAGTATGTGGTGGTGTGCTTTATATGGATAAATCGGGACTTTCTGAGAAGGCTAAATTCAGAGTGCCGTATGTCAATGGTAAGTATATTGTAGGATTGGGCTTTATCGCAGGAGTTATCTTGATGTATGTTTATGGACAGGATAGCCTTAAAGAGTGGCAGACACTGGGGACTAAGGACGTTATTATACACAAGTCGCTTGTAGTTGTTTTTTGGGGAACCTGGTTGGTGTTAAGTTTCTTCAGTTTTAAACATAATTTTTCGTTGCTTCCGGTTATAGGGATACTCGTTAATTTGTATCTAATGAGCGAATTGGGAGCTAGCAACTGGATTATATTTATAATTTGGCTAGCGATAGGGTTGCTTATCTATTTTATTTATGGGTATAAGCACTCGAAGCTGAATAAAGATGCGGTTAAAGAAAGTTAGAAAGTCGGCGTGCGTTTAGCACGCCGACTTTCTAACTTTTCTTCTGTATTATTTTAACCTTCTTAACTTAATGTTTTCGGTGTTGGGAATGTTTAGAGGGACGCGTTCTAACGTCACAAAACTACTGTCAAGCCCAAAGCCTTTTTCTTCACTTAAACTGAAATGTTTAAGTATTTTGTAGATTTCCATAATGATACGGTCACCCCAGCTTAAGTCGGATGTTTTAGTGAAGACTTTTTCTAAAACAACAAAATTGAAATCACCTGCAATTTTATGTTTCTTTAATGTTTTATATTGACTGGTGATATCTATTTCTCCTTTATTTACCATATCCTCGACAACTTTGCGGAAAAGTAAACTGATCTTTTGTTCTTCTCTGAATCCAAGTTTAAAATCAATACGGATAAGCTTTCCTGGAATCAATTGATTGACTTTATAATCTCTACCGTGAGGGGTATCCAGAACATCCACATGGACTAACCAATAGACATCGGCGCGTTTTGGTTTTTTATTGATAATGGAATAAATAATTTTTGTCTCTATCTCTTCTACGTTGTTGGCACTGGTCAAATAAACCAGTTGAGAAGCAAAAGTCGGTACCGATGTGTCTTCACTCAACTCAGAGATGATCGGGTAGTAGGTTTTAATATCATCAAAACGCACATGCATATTCTTTATTTTGCGCGCTCTGTACCAAGAGAACATAACGGTGAATATGGTAAAGGCAAGTATTAATGTTAACCATCCACCATGCGTTATTTTAACTCCATTACCTGTTAAAAAGGCTAATTCAACCGTGAAATAAACAATTGCGAAGAGTACAATCCATACTTTGTTTACGCGTTTTCGGAGCATGAAAAAGATCATTAGTATGGTCGTCGACAAAAATGTCAGATTTATAGATAACCCGTAAGCGGCTTCCATATTACTTGATTTTTGAAAGACAGCAATAACCAGCATACAGCCTATAAACAAAATGAGGTTGATGGAAGGTACATAGAGTTGTCCTTTCTGGTCGCTAGGGTATCGAATAGCGACCTTAGGCCAGATGTTGAGCCTTACGGCTTCTGATATCAATGTGAAAGAGCCTGAAATCATGGCCTGGCTAGCAATGATTGCGGCTATAGTTGCTATCGTAATTCCATAAATTAGGAACCAATCAGGCATAATTGCGTAGAAAGGGTTGTGCTCGCCGATAGGGGTTCCCTCATGCATAATTAACCAAGCTCCCTGACCAAAATAATTTAAGATAAGGGTCAGCTTAACATAAATCCAACTAATGCGTATATTGGATTTTCCGCAATGTCCCATATCGGAGTAAAGTGCTTCTGCACCCGTAGTACAAAGGAAAATAGCACCTATAATAAATAAAGCATTGGGGTAGTTGATTATGGTTTCGATAGCGTAATAAGGATTTATAGCCTTGATTACTTCTGGTGCATAATGTATGTAAGAGAATCCTAACAATCCGATGGTTGTAAACCACACGAGCATTAAAGGACCAAAAACTCGGCCTACGATAGAGGTGCCAAAACGTTGGATGAGAAATAATAAGGAGATAATAATTACGACAACAGGTACCGTAGGAAAGGATGGATTATGTATAGCCAATCCCTCGATAGCTGAGGAAATCGTAATGGCGGGAGTAATCATACCATCTGCGAGCAGGGTAGAGGCACCGATGATAGCCGGTATAATCAGCCATTTGGCTTTTCTACGTACCAGGGAATAAAGGGAAAGTATGCCCCCTTCTCCTTTATTGTCGGCATTTAGGGTAATCAGGACGTACTTGATGGTCGTTTGCAACGTCAACGTCCAAAACACACATGAAATGCTCCCTAAAACGAGGTCTTTGTCGATGGTGCCTTGGTTAAAAATTGCTTTGAAAACATAAAGTGGAGAAGTTCCAATATCTCCAAATATGATTCCTAAGGAGATGAGTAAGCCGCCCATACTGAGGCGATTCAATGTGTGTTTATGGTCTGAGCCCATAGTCATTATTTACCGTGTTACTATTAAATATGGTGCCAATATAGAGCAAAATCTTGACGTAACGAATTTTCTTGTTAAAAATTGTTAAAAGCAGAAAATATATATAATATCATGCACACTTAGCTTTTTAAAAAACTAACTTTGTATTAGGAAGTTTGATTGGTATTGATTAGATTTGATTAAACCATTTCCAATTGTGTGTTGTCTAAATTAATAATGAAAGTAAATATCCTTAAATACGCGAAAATAATGTACACTAGCTTTGTCTTGCTAGCGTGTGTACATACTGCCCATGCTAATATTGGCGGTAGCGTTGGGTATGAACTGGTCGGCGCATCTGTCTCGGCCGGTAAAGATGACGCCGCAGAGAAGGTAGTGACCAATGTAAAAGTGATGTACAATCCGGTTGCAGAACAGATAAGTGTTTCATTCAAATTGACTAAGCAAAGTAATGTTGCTATAAAGTTAATGGATGCTTTGGGTAATGAGGTCTTGAATCTGTCAAACTCTACACTGGATGCAGGTAATCAAAACCTTTCTTTTGAAACCGAAGGTAAGGTGTCTCCTGGGTTTTATTTTGTACGTGTCGGATCTGGTACGGAAACTGTAGTAAAACGAATCTCCATTCGCTAGGTTACCCCTCCCCATGTTATTTTCAAATCTTTTCGAGGATATTACTATATAAATCTGCCTTTACACGCCGTATAATTGTGTCGTAATATAAAAGCGAATTTTGTAGCTCTCCTAATCCATTTAGATTCTTTTATATAGGAAATATAGATTGACTATTTGTAGGCTTGTTTTCGTCTGTGTTTGTTTAAAGTAAGGGTTCTTTTTTTGTAATTGATTATTCCTCCATACTGTAGTAAAATGTCTCCTCCTAGTACCCCAATAATAGGAGATATCCCCATTTGGGTATAAGCATAATTAATCGTTGATAAGTCTAATACAGCAACTTCGATGGGGCTACACAACCAGTCGGCAATGCTGAAGTTCTCTAGATGGAAAGTGTGACTTTCCATCGCATTGGTACCTAAACCTGTCGAAAGTATATTGGATGTGATGAGTGCAGTCTCTGTCATTCCTGCTTGAAACAACATACTTTTGTCAAAGACTGTTTTGCTCGCGCCCGTGTCAACTACCATTTTATGAATGGTGTCAAAAAGTTTGACCTCTACTAATATGTGATAGCCTTGCTGTTCCAATGCAAGGATGTGTAATGGGATGGTGTGCATATATGTTTCTTAGAGGCTGTCTAAAATTCAAACTACCACGTCTTCCCGAAATCGGGACAAGTAATCGAACAAAACGTAGTGTAGTCGAGACCCCCCGAGGGGCTCATCATAGATTACCGTTCCGAGATTCCGCCAACTGGCGGAATCTCCATTTTGCTACGCTAAAGTATACATTGTGAGATCGCTCCTATGGTTTTATAGTCTGGTAAATTAGATTATATTACTGTCTTTAAGCACAGCGTTCATGTTCCTTACGGCTTCGGCACTTGCTTTAAATGCTTTTTGTTCCTCATCATTGAGTGTCAGAGGCACGATTTTATCCCAACCTTTTTTGTTAATAATAACCGGGACACCAATATTAAGATCTTCTTCATCCATTTCACCTTCTAAGTATACCGATGCAGTAAAAAGTTTGTTTTCATTTAGGACTATACTCTTAACCATCGCTGCAGTTGCAGCTCCGGGAGCGTACCAAGCCGAAGTGCCTATTAACGCAGTTAAGGTGGCTCCACCTACCATTGTCTTTTTTATGATATCAGCTTGCTCTTCATCAGACAAGAATGTACTGACAGGGATACTATTCCAAGTTGCTTTACTAATTAATGGTATCATGGTCGTGTCTCCATGACCGCCGATGACAATAGCATTGAGATCTGAAGGAGACGCATTTAGCTTAGAAGCTAATTGGTATTTAAATCGAGCAGAATCAAGTGCTCCTCCCATTCCAATGATTCTGTTTTTCGGTAGGCCACTTGTCTTTAGTGCAAGGTATGTCATGGTATCCATTGGGTTGGATACGACTATAATAACAACTTCTGGAGAGTGTTTTACTAGATTTTCAACAACAGACTTTACGATGTTGGCATTGGTTCCTATCAATTCTTCTCGAGTCATGCCAGGTTTACGCGGGATACCGGAGGTGATCACCGCTACGGTACTACCTGCAGTCTGGCTATAATCATTGGTAACACCTTTTATTTTGGTGTCAAAGCCAAGTAATGCTGCCGTTTGCATCATGTCTTGGGCCTTACCTTCAGCGACACCTTCTTTAATATCTAGTAATATAACTTCTTCTACAAAATTACCTCTTGCTATATTATCTGCGGTAGTGGCTCCTACGGCTCCTGCTCCTATGACTGTTATTTTCATACTTTTGTTTTTTATCGATCATTTAGAATAAATGACGTAATCGTGTTTATATTAAGTAGTTTGAAAAGACTTTTGACAACTAGATCAACATTCGCTTGATTTCAATAACTAAATATACTTAATATTAATCGTTTTAAAAAGCTCTTGAACAAAACTTTAATGAGGCGTCTAAAAAGTAATCAATCATCGTCATCGCGGACCTGAGGAACAGCCTATTCCAAGAATCGGAAACGGTGTGGCAGTCTTTTGCTTAAATACAGATTGGTTTGCTATGCATCTGCCTTCGGTAGTCGTCATTCTTTATCGATAAGTCGGTACAAGCTCTACCAATGACAGATTACGATGAGCTCGCAAGCTCGGTTTGGAAACTATGTCGTCTTCTCGACCGAAGTGGAGAGATCTAGAAGCTATATATTAACCCCATACAGTTTGTAGACCTCTCTATTACAATCGAGGTGACGTTTACTATCATTAAAACTCCGCTGTGTTTGTTAAAAACACTTACCTATCGCAAAGACGAGAGTTTCGACCTATTTAGACAACCCCACTAACATCATGAAAAACGTTCTTGATGTTCTTTAAAGAACAAACACTTTCAGATAAAAATAAATTGAACTGCCAATAGCAGGATAACAATTTAGAAAGGATACCCAATCGCTAAGTTGAAAATCAAATTATCTTTTCGCCATTTGGAACTTCTTAGATCAATATCTTTAAATACCCAACGATCACCCTTAGGTAGATACGGTACACGGAATGGCATTGCGAAATCTGTACGAATAATCAGAAAATCGAAGTCAAAACGTAATCCAGCACCACCACCGACTGCGAGTTCGGATAAGAATTCTTTTGATAATTTTCCTCCGGGTTTGTTGCTATCAGCTCTTTGTAACCACACATTCCCAGCATCTACGAATGCTGCCCAATGAACAAAACCGGCAAGCTTAGAGCGATACTCGGTATTTAATTCAAGCTTATAATCGCCCGTTTGATCGGCAAAGAAGTTGTTTGCTCCAATATTTTCGGGCGCGGATGAGCCAGGTCCAACCGCTCTTGCTCTAAATGCTCTTAAGCCGTTTGGGCCTCCTGTATAATATTGTTTTAAATAAGGTAATGCATAGGAGTTACCGTAGGAATAACTCGTTCCTATCATAAGTCTTGATGCTAATTGAGCGTCTTTACCTAATTTCATATAATGTCTGAAATCGCCTTCAATACGGACGAACTGGCTATATACGGTCCCAAAAAGGGTGCGTATTTCATCATTCTTATAACTTGCACCTTGAATTAAACCTAATACATTACCCGAGAGATTTATCCCACCTTTGAAGTAAAAGGTGTGTTTAAGGTTTTGGTCCATCGAATTCGTAAAGGTATAATTGTAGTTTGGACCAAAAGAAAATTGTGGGTCAACGATACGCTTTAATGTGGGAACCGTATCCATCTGCGCCTGGTACTCGGCAGATATATTTCGAGGCTGTACATAAATAATCTCAGCTAAGGTAAGATCATGTTGTTTTTGGTCGTTTTCTTTCCACATGTATCCGTAGTTCAGCGTAGACGAGTTGAGCACATACGCCGTTCTTCTATTTAAGAACTCGTAACCCAGTTTCAAATACGTTTTAGGTATGTAACGTTTGGATGGGGCCCATTTGTAGGGTGATAACAAACGAGGCCATGTAATTCCTACTTCGGCTCCGTATCTGTAATAGGCAGAGTTTAGGTTGACCTTTCCGCCCGTTTGGGTTTCGTAGCCTCCGAAAACGTTAAGTGTGACAGTTTCAGCACCCTTAAAAGCATTGCGTAATGTCCAAGTTACGTTGGCCTCTGAACCATTGTAGACTGTGGCTGTCTTCCCTAAAATCTCAAAGCGTAATGATTTCTTTGGAAGAGGCGTAAGATAATAGTAAATATCCAGCGTGTTGACCGAATCCGGATTGTTCTCAAAATTGTTTTTTACGAATTTGAAGGTATTGAGATTAACCAAATGATTGATCGTCTGATTATGATCGTGACGATTATAGAGTTCACCCTTCTCAAAGAAGATATGATTGGCTAATACCTTTTTACGGAAGGTGTTTTGCGGATCAATGAAATAGATGTTATTGTCATATAGTTCCATATTACGCGGATTCCTTCTTGTGTAGCCTGAAGAGCCCAAGGTGTAATTGGGGTAAACGTAAATATTTCCAATACGTTGAGGTTCCTTAGCTTGCGCGGTGGTCTCTGGCTTTATGGTTACAAACATGTCTACCTTATGACTACCAATGGTGCTATCGACTTCTACTAAAATATTATCGGGGTTGAAATAATAATACCCTTTATTTTTTAGTTCATTATCAATTCTTTCGCGTTCGCTGATAATTGCATCTAGGTTATAATTGGAGCCTACGGTCAATAAAGATCTGTCCTTTACTTCAAAAATATCACGACCAATATGAGATAGAGAATCCATACTGTATGATAACGAATTAATCCGATAAATCTTTCGAGGCACACCGGTATAAAGTACGCTTGCATACTTACCTTTTACAACGGTATCGGAGCTTACTGTAGCGTTGAAAAAGCCCAGATTTTCCATTCGGTTTCGTAATAGGTTTTCGTTGTATTCTCTATTTACAGTCCCTAGCAGAACGGGTGCTTCGCCTTGTTTTTTTAGCCAGTTACGCACTAAGTTTTTGGAGGTATCATAACCGCCTCCCATATTCCAGAACAAAAGCTTCCAAGGGACTCCTAATGCTTTTTTGTTTGGTTTGGGCATGAGTAGCGACGTGAGATGTTCTTCAAAAGCAATCTTTCGCTCAGGACTCGATACGCTATCCATCTTTAAAACGACTTCTCCTCCTGTATATAAGTGTTCACCTTCGGCGATATATTTCGTCGAATTGCATGAAAATACGAGCGCGATAAATGCGAGTAATGCAATAATGGGAACGATTCTATTGTTCATCTTGTTTCCTTTCTTCTTCCTCATTTCGGATAGCTGAAATTGCTTTTTCAGTTTTTACTCCCTTATTGGTACTGTCTTTTTTATTTTGAGTTGAATCTTGACCTTTTTGTAGGCGTTCTTCTTTTTCTCGTTCTTGCATTCGTTTACGAAACTCAGGGCTGTGTATCATTAGACTGTCCCTTACAACGGTCCGTACACTATCGCGATATACAGAATCGGTCTCCATGCGTTCGACATTGAATCTCTTTCTAAAGTTACTATTATCACTATTATAGTATTGTTCGAGTGCTTTTGAACTCATGAACAGTTCTTTAAATCTGTTGTAGCTCATATTGATGATAAAACCTATACCGGTCTCTACAAATTGGCCTTGAAGAGTCGCTTGATATTGATTTTTACGGTATACCCGTGCAAAATAGCGCCCATCTTTTGATAATTGGTAATCAATTGAGATATCTCCAGCGATATTGTTAGGTTTTTCACCTGGACGGGTATTGCCTTCTACCTCAAAGTTAGAACCTACCGTGATCTTTAACCGATCATCAAATAGCATTTTGGAAATACCCACGTTCAGATCTGTACGGTTTTGCCCCGAACCTGTTAGATAATCTTGCTCAGATTGTAGATTGAAATCTAGTTCGACGCCCTTGATTAAGTCTGATGCTAGGCTGTTTAACTGGCCGGAAAGAAAGGAACTTACAGAGCTACGAGCCATACCTTCGACACCTCCGCCACCTGAAAGACTTTCAAAAGGATTGGACGACATAAAACGGCCCATGATAATCAGTGAGAAAACCTGCTTGTTCAGTTCGGCTGGGTCATCACGAAGAGCAGCAAGACCAATATTAACTTTAGAAACCACATCCTGTGATACAATAGCATTGTTTTCGTCTAAGTCGATGTCAAATCGGATATCCGGTTTGAAGAGTTCACCTGAAAGAATTAATTTCACATTGAAAGGTACTCGTTGTTTATATAAATTCTGGCTTTCAGTACCAATTTGATTGCTGACTAATTCTAGGGTCGGGAATCGACCTTTATAAATGGCGGTGATATCCATGCGGGCATCTAATGGATCTCCATTCCAAGTGATCGTGCTCCCTTTCTCAAAGTCGAATTCTTTTTTGATTGGACCAAAGTTGAACGAGTAATTCCCTTTTTCAACGGTAAATGTTCCGGACATTGTTATTTTTTCACTGGCATCAATCGCTGTATTGAGTTCTGCGATACCTTGGATATTCAATGCATCTTGTGAACCCTCGTCAATGATTATTTTAAATTTTGCTTCGCGATCTGTACTTAGATTTAGTGCAAGATCCATTCCTGAAAACTTGGTAGCAGTAGTCATGGAATCGAGTTTGGCAAAAATATTTGCTCGTGTAGTATCACTTTTATCAACAAACTTGACAACCCCTTCACGGTCTGCAATCCCTGGATTTTCATTTGGGACAATAAAGACAAAGTCGGTGTTTTCATTCGCCCGTACATCGCCATCAATAACGGGTTTGTTTATATCTCCAGTGATTCTAATATTAGAGGTAATGTTTAATTTTCCGTAAAACAAATCATTGTCTTCTCTAGTCGAATTTACTGCTGCAAAATTCTTTGTCGTCAAATTGAGGTTGAAAGCAAAGTCTGAATAGTTTTTGGTTAAAATAGTGCCGTTTAATTTAGCCTGGTTACCTTTCATGTCATTAAGTGCAAACTGACGGAAAGCAATTCCCTGATCATTGAAGATAATTTTTTGATTATCCATCATTAAATCGGCATTTAACATGGATATGTTCATTCGAGCTTTATTAAAAGTCAGATCACCCAAAATCTTTGGTGCGTCCAAACTTCCACCAATACGTAAAAGACCATTTAGATCGCCCTCGCTATTTTTTAAGTATCCCATACTGAAGGCTTCGATGGTTTTGATTTTAAGTGGTTTTAGCTCTAACGTAGCATTGAAACTGGCTTCGCCTGACGGTGGAGATATATATTCTCCCAACAGTTGTACATTGTTCCCATTTTCGGTTACTTTAACATCTGCCGAGTAGGTGTTTTCTCGCATGTTATCCACTTTGACTAAAATATTTCCAACAGTGTCTTGTCCAAAATAGAATTTTTGGATTTCCAAATCCGAGACAAATACAGGGTTGCTTTCTAAACGAGATATCGTCGCCGCACCATTTATGCCTCCTCCGAAATTCAACGTTTCAGATTCCAGCATATTAGATAGTGTTTCTATTCTAAAGTTGTTAAAAGTCAGGTTGATAGGTGAATTTAAAGTGCTGTCTTGAGATTGAATCATAAACTCTTGACCTTTATAACTTAATTTGAAATCTTGTGCGCGAATACCATCTTTGCCAAAACTAATCTGATTTGCGGGAGATATATTCCACTTATCATAATTCAACATGAGACCGTCTTCAAAGAGACTGAGCATATAGTTGCTCTCATCTACACTCATTTTTGCACCTAAATGATAACGGTCTTTTTGTGCCTTGTCCTTGATCCAAAGTCCAAAATCCAAATTGTTTTCAATTATTTTTCCACTGAGCACGGTGTTATTCAGCTCAATGTTATCGACCTTAATCTTATTAATAAGCGTAGAGTAGTACATTGTACTATCTACGGTGATAATATCTAAACCAACATCTCGAACTTCAATACCATCGTATATTAATGTCGGGGCGATTAGTTTGGCCATTATGCTTTTCTCTTGACTATTAAAATTCCCATCCAGTGAGATATCGTCCATTTTTTCAAGTCCCGGGAAGAAATCTCGTAGGAATCTAGAGTTGTTTAATGTGGCTGAAAATTCGAAGTTCTGATTTTCGTATTTTAATTGTTGCGCAGGCTCATTTTTAGGGTTATAGTAAATCCGGGCAACATCCTGTAAAGAAGATGAGAGCTCTGTTAATTTGTATTTTCCGACTAAATGGGCCCGAAGAAATTCTGATTTTAGAATGAGCGTGTTACGGTTGGTATCCGCAGCGGCTGTGATGGATATGGTATCTAAGGCATATCGAGCATCGTTGTACGCGATTGATGATTGTGAGACAATCAGGTTACCATTGAGATGATTGAGATCGGCCGTTTTTAAATCTAGATTTACCTTTCCATGGTAACGGAAATTGTCGTCCATGAGTTTGAGATTTTTTAGATTGACAGAGTCAATCATTAGTTCGGCTTTTACTTGTGGATATTGTCCTTGCATATTGGCAGCCATATCCAAATTGAATTTAATATTTGGGTCGCTAGAGTTTATATTTCCAGCGATGTCTCCATTTTTAGCATTTAGATCGAGACGGATATTTCGGTATTGGTAACCGAGGGCATCTACTCGATTTATGGTGCCATTAATAGCTGCATTCATTGACTTTGGATCTAAACCTTTGCCCTTTACCTGTGCATCTACCGATATTATTCCTAATGTAGAGTCTTGGTTGAGCAAATGCCCTAGATTGAAGTCTGCTATGGAAAGTGTAGCATCGTAAGTTGTATCTTTTCCGGCCATATTGAGATAGCCATTGACGGTCGCATTGCCCTTTTCTGTCAAGAGACTCATATTTGCATCAAATCCCCTCATGCCGCCCTTAAAGGTGCCCGATAGCGAAATAGAATTTGGGAATTGAACCGCCATGTCTTTAGGCAATATAGATTTAGCAATTAGTCTATCGAGATCTTTCTTGCTCGTGGTTAGTTTTTTCAGGTTAAGATTTATGAACAACTTGTCCATATCGGGGAGCCCCTTTATATCTGCACTGGCTGAGATGTTCGTGTTATCTAATGTTCGAAAGTCTAAAGAGGGGATATGTAGATCATTTAATTTTCCAGTGATGCGACCCTCCAGATAGAATTTTTTAGTCATTAGAGGTTGCATGACATCCATTTGTTCGAGATCGGGAACAAAGAAACGGATGTCCGACATATCAATCTGCGTCTTTTTTACTTTGGCATCTATCGATAATAAAGCAGGGTTCTTCGCAGCAGCATCTAAGGAAGGGTACGATATTTTGAAGTAATCGCGGATAATGGTATTAGGGGTTTCTGCCAATAAATTTTGTATGGTGGCGCCTGTATTGGTGTAAACAAAATCGGCTTTTAATCGTTTTAAATAGAAGCCAGAATGGTCCTTGGCTGTTAAGTTTTGTAATGAGCCGCTAATAGAATCTGCGGAATAATGCAATTGATCGAGTGCACCGGCAAGGTCTGTTATTTTGATGTTAAAATAATCGAAGCCTTTCATTCGGGCTTGATTGTCATCTCTAAAAGCAAAATTTGTTTTATCTATAGCTAGTTTTTCAGTCGATACTACCCAGTTGACAGAGCTACTGTCAGAATTTGGATTTTCCTTTTTAATGGTTTTTCCAAACGTGACATACGAATCGGATTGATTGAGAATAACTTCACGAAGTTTCACAACTTCATTGTTGAGGTCTATGGCATCTACATTGGCAGATAGATTTTTGATATCAAACTTGCTATCCATTGCTGATGAAGCGTCTTGGTAGCGAACAAAGATGTCTTTCAATTGGATAAATTCTGTTCCAATATTTGGAAGCAATGCCGTAGCATTAGTGGAAGAGTCTGTGATTCCAAAATCTTCTGCTTTTAGAGCAGTGTTTTCTGTTGTTGGTGACCATTGTTTAATATATGCTGTAAGCCCTTCTATGTTTATTTTTGGCATGTCGAAGGTCATGTTGCTCTTTAGATCAAAGGTCTTGATTCGGGTGTCAAAATGCTTAAGCCAAATATCTGCCGAAGTGCCTATCATATCGTCGGCATAGGCAAAGCGGATCCGATCAAAGTTGACTTTGTCAATGTTGAAGATAAGGGCAGACGAGGTATCGGGAGCGGTTACCGTACTCTCTTTTTCAGAGGTAAAAGCCTTTAGTATATAGTCAAAGTTAAATTGACCATCTGGAGCAGATCGATTTATCTTAGCAGTTATACCTTCTAGATCCAATTCTTGGATCTCAATAGTGTTTTTCAATAGCTTTAGCATATTGATATCCACCATTAATTTTTCGCCAGCGATTAAAGTATCTTTGCTTTGGTCTTCAAAATAGATGTTTTCCAAGACTAGCTTTTTGGGGAAAGTAATATTGACATAACCAATGTTTACCGGGGTGCCGATCTTGGTCTCGAGATAATTTGCCACTTTACCCGCTATGTAGTTTTGAACTGACGGAAGGCGAATTAGAAAGATGAGTAAGAGGACTAAAGCTATTACTGAACCAAAAATCCATAGAAAAGTGCGTAATAAAACGCGAGTGAATTTATTCAAACCGACGATTATATATTAATTTCAATGCCTTATTATAACGTAAAAATAAGCTAAAAGTTTACTAAATTGTAATTTTTATGGGCGAAAGTCAATAAATTGTAATCCTGTACTGTTAATTCCCAAATGTTTCCAAAATATGGATTCATTATTGTTTATTGGGACTATAAAGTTTTTTTATTTTAATATTCATGCCGATGAAAGTACTTATTATCGAAGATGAGATAGAATTGCAACGAAGCATTCAGGATTTTTTGGAAAGGGAACATTTTCTTGTGGAGAGTGCTAACACTTACGAAGCAGGTTTGGACAAGGTTCTTAATCATTCCTATGATATCGTATTGCTGGATATTATGCTGCCTGGGGGCAATGGATTAGATTTGCTTAAACTATTGAAACGTGAAAATAAACCCCATTCGGTACTCATTCTTTCGGCTAAAGATTCGGTGGATGATAAAGTGATGGGGCTTGAAATTGGTGCAGATGATTATTTGGCAAAACCTTTTCATTTTGCGGAGCTCTTAGCTAGAATTAAGAGTATTGTGAGACGAAATAGCCAGCATGGTGATTCGGTGATTAGGTATCATAATGTATCCCTGGATGTGGATAATAGGACCGCTTTCGTTGAAGACCAAGAGCTGCAATTGAATAGAAAAGAGTTTGATGTGCTGTATTATTTTCTGTTGAGACCGAATAAACTTTTAGAAAAAACGACACTGGCGGAAACTGTGTGGGGGGATCATGCTGATCAAGCTGATAATCTCGATTTTATTTATTCTCAAATAAAGAACTTGCGTAAAAAACTGAAGGATGCTGGTGCAAATCTAGATATTCAAGCTGTATATGGAGTAGGTTATAAACTAGTGTAATGACTGTTTCTCTAAAATATTATACCAATCGATTTATTATTGTCACCATACTTATTGTTATGGCGGTTTGGGCATTACTGTTTTATGCTATCCTGATGGACGAGGTGTATGATAATGTCGATGATGGGTTGAAAAATCAGAAAATTGAGATCATAAGGGAAGCTTATGATAACCCAGCAATTTTGGATAATACCAAGGAATTTGGGATTAATCAGTTTCGTATTCTACCTGTAGAAAAAAGCGAGGAAGATCTGGATAAAAACCATTTTTCAAAAGAGTTTATCTACATGCCTTACGACGAGGAAGATGAGCCTTATCGTGTCTTACGAACTGGATTCTATAGCAAAGAAGGGAAGCCCTACTCTTTAGAAATTCGCACCTCTACCGTAGAAGAGGATGATTACCTAATTAACCTGGCAATTTCTTTAGGGGTATTATATGTTGTTATAATACTCAGTATATTAATTATAAACCATTTTGTATTAAGTAGGGCTTGGAAGCCGTTTAGGTTGACTTTGGATAATCTGAGTCGGTATAGATTTGGTGATACAGCTAGTTTTAATGTAATTCGGACAAATGTTAAGGAGTTTGAGGAATTAAATCAGGAGGTCAAACACATGATTGATCGTAATGAGGCTGTATTTGAAAGTCAAAAGCGCTTTTTGGAAAATGCTTCACACGAGTTGCAGACACCATTGGCCGTAACGATCAATAAATTGGAGCTCTTAATGGACGATCCAAACCTCGCTGAAGAACAGCTGGTTAAAATAGCTGATGCTAAAGCTGCATTGCATAGAATGGTGGGTTTAAATCGATCTCTTTTAATGTTGTCACGTATTGATAATAATCAATATTCTTCCATAGAGCTTGTAGACTTTGGGCGAGTGATAAGGTCGATAGTGGAGGAACTTAGTGCTATTGCCTCTCATAAAGGAGTGCTTATTTCTATAAATGAACAAAAGGAGTTCATGTTAGATTTTAATACGAACCTCGCTCATATTTTGCTTTCTAATTTGTTAAGGAATGCGCTTAAGTACAATATTAAGGATGGTGAGGTGATCGTTGATATTAGTGCTGATAAAATTTCTATCGCTAATGATAGTAATTCAGGAGCTCTCAATCCTGATTATATTTTCGAAAGATTTTATAAAGGAAGTCAAGATAATAATTCTAATGGGCTTGGCTTATCCATCGTAAGGTCTATTCTGGAAAAGCAACATCAACTTAAGCTTCTTTATTCCTACGAATCGGGCAGACATCTTTTTATACTTCAAAAGATTTTATAATTTTTTTTAAAAAACATTTCCATTCCTAATTGTTTCCTAAGTTGGGTGCGAACTTTGAATTATTAAATCAAAATAAGTTAAAAAGATGACAACAATGATTAAATCCTTAATGACTGTAGCACTATTAGTGGTTGCGGTTGTTGCAAATGCGCAAGACAAAGTAATTACGTTTGTGCAGTTGCCTAAAAAAGCGCAAAACTTTGTTACTACTTATTATGCCGCTGACCAAGTGGTGCTTGTAAAAGAAGAGAGTGAGTTATTATCAGGAAAAAGTTATGATGTAAAGCTTAGAGATGGTGTGAAATTGGAGTTTGACGCCAAAGGTGAGTGGACTGAGGTAGACGCAGAGCTTAAAGCTGTTCCTGTGAAAATTGTTCCTGCTTCTATTCTTGAATACGTAAAAAAGAGCTTTCCAAATAACGAGATCGTCCAAATTTCACGCTCGAGCAGGAAATACAGCGTAGAATTAACAAACGGAATCGATTTGGAGTTTAATAAGAAAGGACAATTTGTTCGTATAGACGACTAATGTCTTAGGTAAATAAAAAATAGACAAACGGAGCTTACGAGCTCACAAAATAATTTAAACATATGAAAAAAATAATATTAAAACTGAGTTTATTGTTGGCGGTTGCTTTTATTGCTGTATCGTGTGAAAAAGAAGAACTTATTGATGTAAATAATCTTCCTGCCGTAGCTAATACATTTTTAAATGATCACTTCAAGGACGTTAAGGTACTTTCGGTAACTCGGGAAAAAGAGGCGTTGTCGGGTACTGAATATCAAGTGTTATTAAATAATGGGGTAGAGGTGAAGTTTGATAAAAATGGAGATTGGACAGAGGTAGAAGCACGAGAAAATACCGCTGCAATACCGACTTCATTTATCTTAACTCCAATAGTAAATTATGTTAAGGATAATTATGAGAATACAGGTGTCAATAGTATAGATAAAGAAAAACACGGTTTTGATGTCGAATTGACCAATGGATTAGATTTGGTTTTTGACAAAGAAGGAAAGTTTTTACGTATCGACCCCTAAGACGGATAAAAAAAGAGGGCTTAATAAAAGCCCTCTTTTTTTATTAACCTTTTCTTGCAAGTTCTATTTTAGTCTCCATCTCGTTGACTACTTTATCAACATCTGCGGAACCACCAGATGATTCAAAACGAATAAACCCTTCTTTATCAATTACTACTTTGTGCGGAATTCCAGAAACCCCGTATGCTGTAGTAGTTGCTTTGGTACGATCTTTCATTTCGTCAAACAATACATGGAATGTGTAATTATTCTTCGTCATAAACTCGTTTACCAAATCCTTATAGTTTTCTTCACGTTGCCAAGTGTCTATAAAAAGAAACTCTACATCTTTATCAGTTTTGTACTTGTTTACAGCAGCCTGCATTCCTGGGAATGACATTACACAAGGACCACACCAAGTTGCCCAAAAGTCTAATACAACAACTTTTCCTTTGTAATCGGCCAGAGATACTGTTTTCCCGTCTCTATTCACTAAAGAGAATTGAGGAGCCTCTTTTTTTATCATTTCTGATTTGTACTTAGAGACCATGGCGTCTTTTGCTTTTGATTCAACAGCCGCAAAATAAGTGTTGAAATCGGCCTTATTGTTATTTAACTTGTTGTAAAGCGGTTGCATCTCTTTTACAACATCTGCATTCTTACCATTTTTTACAACAAAGTTCTCTAACGAAAGAAAAGCATCTAATTCTTTCCCTTGTTTTGCATAAGCTTTTGCTAATGTAATGACGTTGGCAGGAGAACCTGCTGCATATGGAGAAGATTTCATGAAATCTTCCATTACGCCAATCGCTTTTTCGGCATTACCTTTTTCAAGTAAAGCTTGTGCATAGGACGGCGCTAATGATCCATAAGCTCTAGCTGCTCCGCCGTTTTTAACCTTAGGGTCAGTTGATTTTGACGCCTCTAAAGCACTTGCATAAGCTTCTTCTAAGATAGGAAGAGCGGCATCGTAGTTGTTACTTTTGATTAATCCTGCCGTAATTCTGCTTGCGTAAGACGCAAAATTTGCACTGGATTTAAGCTGGTTGACGTAGCTGTTTGCTTTTGCTGCATTATTTTCTTTGAAATATAAAGATGCTAAAGCAGAAGCTGCTTGGTCATAAATCCCTCTGTCCTTTTCTTCGAATGAAGTTGCAGGAAATTGTTTTAACCAAGCGGTGTACCCTTTTTCTACAGTTGCGGCAGCCGCATTTTCATCACCAAATACTTTTTCATATGCTTCAGAGCGAGCTTTAATTCCTTTTGGGAATTTCTTTAGAATGCTCTTATTGATCGCTTCTGCTTTGTCCTCTTGTTCTAGGCTTTCATATACTCTAGCCGCCATGGACACGAAGCTTTCATTTTTGCTTTGTGACATAGCCAAAGCTTCTTTTCCTAACTCTGCTTTAGATGCTTCATCTCCTTTTTGGAATAATCCGTTCAGGTGTTTTAATAAATCATCCATTTTGACATCTTTCTGTTTAGCCATTTGAGCGTGAGCAGAAGAAAATGCCATACCTGCACTCAAAAGTGCAATTGATAAGATTTTCTTATTCATCAGTCTATAATTTTTTTTCAAATATAAACTGAAATGTACTGGTTTATGCTTTGTAAGTAATTTATTACAGCTATTTCTTAAGACTAAATTTATAAATGATGGTCTGATCTAGCTCTTCGCCAGGTGCTAAGATGACATTAGGGAAGTTCTTTTGATTAGGGCTATCTGGGTAATGTTGTGCCTCAAAACAGAATCCACCATGTCGTAAATAGCGATGACCGGACTTTCCTAAATCATTGGATAGAAAATTTCCTGTATAGAGGTGTATGCTAGGTTGGGTTGTGTAGACCTCCAATAATATTCCACTCTCCTGCGAATAAGCCGTTGCAGCAGGTGTACTGATCGTTGATTGATTTATAAATCCATGATCATAACCTTGCGCATATTGTATTTGTTCTTCGGGACTATTGATGCTCTCAACTATCTTTTTAGGTGTTCTAAAATCAAAAGCTGTATTTTCTACTGGAAGCAGTTCTCCGGTAGGTATTTGCTTGCTGTTGATAGGAATGTATGTGGTAGCAGGGATCTGTAGGATGTGATTAAGTATGTCACCATTGCCCTCCCCATTCAGGTTGAAATAGGCATGATTTGTTAGATTGATGACCGTTTTTTTATCTGTCGTGGCTCGAAAGCGAATTTTGATCTCGTTTTCATTGGTCAATTCATAACTTACATTGACATTTACAGTGCCTGGAAAACCTTCCTCTCCATCGGGGGAAATGTAGCAAAAATCGACTTGTTTTTGCAAACTTACCTGTCTATCCCATACCTTGGTGTGAAATCCATTTGGTCCACCATGTAGGGAATTCTCCCCATTATTTTGTGCTAATGTAAAAGGGGTATCATTTATCTTGAAAGAGCCATGAGCAATTCGGTTTGCATATCTCCCGATTGTGGCTCCATGATACTGTTCGCCTGCATCGGTGTATCCCGTTATGGTATCAAAACCCAAGACTACATCTACTAGATTGCCATGTTTGTCAGGTACTAAAGCGCTTACTAAACGGGCTCCGTAATCACTTACAGCAATTTGCATCCCTGCACGGTTCACGAAAGTTAACAGATGCGTGTTTTTATTATTTAAGCAGCTTTCGAAAGCTTTTGTATCAGGAAGTTTGTAGATTGTCATGACTTGAATTATTTGTATAAAAATAGCAATTATTTAGTTAGTCCGAAAGTTTAATGCTTGTCATTGTCCAAGAATCGACCCATTAATGGAGACCTAATAAGCGAATAAACTCAAGCTTATTTTTCCTTTAGGTATTCGCGAATGCAAAGCATTTTACATAAGTTTGCCCTAGAAAATCCATAATATTGATGAACTGGAAACAACTTTTGTCTGCTAAAAGATGGGGGTACGAAGATCGTATCCCGAATGAACAATTTGATGCAAGATCTGAATTTCAGCGTGATTACGATCGGTTGATATTCTCTTCTCCGTTCCGTCGGCTACAGAATAAAACTCAAGTTTTTCCCTTGCCAGGTGCTGTTTTTGTTCACAATAGATTGACCCATAGTTTGGAAGTGGCCTCTGTTGGACGGTCTTTAGGTAGGTTGTTCTATAATCTGATGAAAAAGCAGAATCCGGATATTGATACGGAGGTGCCGTATCTACAAGAGGTCGGTAATATTATCTCATCTGCTTGTCTCTCACATGACTTGGGAAATCCAGCCTTTGGTCATTCGGGAGAAGCAGCTATTTCGTCTTTCTTTACGCAGGGCGCCGGACAAAAATATCAAGAACATGTTTCGGCGAAACAGTGGGCAGACTTAACTCATTTTGAAGGAAATGCTAACGCATTAAGGATCCTTACCCATGCTTTCAACGGTAAGGACGAAAAAGGTTATGCGCTTACTTATTCAACATTAGCCTCTATTGTCAAATATCCGTGTTCGGCAATTGATGGTCATATAAAAGGTAATCATCATCGTAAAAAGTATGGTTTTTTTGAAGGAGAAAAGTTTGTTTTTGATAAAATAGCTGCAGAGTTGGGGCTGGAAAAGGATCCGACTAATCCCAATGGCTATTTACGACACCCTTTAGTATATCTTGTTGAGGCCGCAGATGACATCTGCTATAATATTATTGATCTTGAAGATGCGCATCATCTCAAGATATTGTCTTACAAAGAGGTTGAAGAACTTTTATTGCCTCTTTGTGGAGGAGAGGAGTTGAGGAGTAGGCTTGATGGATTAAAAGATACCGGGAGTCGGGTTGAGTTGCTACGTGCCAAAGCTATCAACATATTGATAAATGGTTGCGCGGAGGTGTTTACAAATAATCAAGATAAATTTTTATCAGGAACTTTTGAAAGTTCACTGATTGACGCGCTGTCGCCCGAGATCGTAAGTCAGATGAAGCGGATTGAGAAGGTCTCTGTTGCGGAGATTTACAATGCCTCTACGGTAGTGCAGATCGAAATAGCAGGATACAAGGTGATGAATGCGTTGCTCGAAGAATTTGTTCCCTCTTATCTGAAAACGAACAAAACTATGTATGACCGAAAAATTGTAGCGATGATTCCTGCCCAGTTTCATACGGATAAGGAAGATGCCTATTCTAAAATACGAGCTGTATTGGATTTTGTTTCGGGGATGACCGATGTGTATGCAGTAGATCTGTATCGTAAAATAAAAGGAATCTCAATAGCATCTTTGGATTAGGTGACGGAGGTTATGAAAGTTAGAGAGGTGATAAAAAAATGAAGGTAGTAATAGCAGAGAAACCCTCTGTCGCGAGAGATTTGGCTCGAGTGATGGGGGCAAAGGAAGTTAAGGATGGGTACATAGCAGGAAATGGTTATGCTTTTACGTATGCATTTGGACATTTAGTACAGTTATGTACACCACAAGCTTATGGTTATCACAACTGGTCTGTTTCGAATTTGCCTATCATTCCCAATAAATTTGAACTCGAAGTTAAGAAGGTGCGTAAAGACGGGAAACAGATAGATGATGGAGGGGCTCTGAAGCAAATTCAAATCATAAAAGGCTTACTAGATCAAGCAGAAGAAATTATCGTAGCGACGGATGCCGGGCGTGAAGGGGAGTTGATCTTTCGGAATATCTATTATTTCCTAGGTTCAAAAGTTCCTTTTCGGCGATTATGGATCTCTTCACAGACGGATAAAGCGATCAAAGAAGGATTTGCTAATCTAAAAGGAGGGCAAGAGTATGATAGTCTTTATGAATCGGCACGATCCCGATCAGAATCAGATTGGCTGATTGGAATCAATGCAACTCAAGCTATTACGTTAGCAGCCGGAAATAAGGGATTACTTTCTTTGGGGAGGGTTCAAACTCCTACATTAGCGATGATCTGTTCTCGTTATCTGGAGAACAAAGATTTTAAGCCTCAAGCTTTTTACAAGATCCAAGCTGGATTTGAAAAAGATAATATTTCTTTTAAAGCGACCTCAGATAAAATTGAGAAAAAAGATACTGCAGAAGAAGCTATATCAAAAATCAATGTCGGAACGGAAGCCAAGATCGTTAAAGTTGAAGCAAAAGAAACAAAGGAGCAGCCTCCGTTACTCTTTGATCTGACTTCATTGCAGCAAGATGCAAATAAAAAGTATGGTTACTCTGCTGATCAGACACTTGGTATTGCGCAGACATTATATGAGAAGAAAGTAATTACCTATCCTCGGACAGGTTCTAGATATATTGGGGAGGATGTGTTCGAACAGATCGAGTCGCTATTTCAGCACTTGGCAAATACTGCTGAAGAGGGAATCGCGGCTATATCCGGGAATTTAATAGGAGCTAAGCTCAATAAACGTTCTGTGGATGATAAAAAAGTTACGGATCACCATGCGCTATTAGTGACCGATGAAAAACCAGGGCCTATGCTTAAGGAACAGCAGAATATTTATAATATGATAGCTAAGCGCATGGTCGAGAGTTTTTCTGAAGTCTGTCTGAAAGATATTACAACAGTGACTATCGATGCTAATGGTGTAGAATTGATTGCTAAGGGAACGGTAATCAGACAGTATGGATGGCGGTTGTCTGCTGATCAAATTGAAGTAAATGAAGATGAGAAGAACTCGGACGATCAAGATAATGAAAATGCACAACTCCCGAAATTAATAGCCGAGGAGCTATTGGAAATACTGTCTCTAGAATTGTCCGAGCGTTTTACTAAAGCAAAACCAATCCATACCGAAGCCTCATTGCTTAAGGCCATGGAAACGTCGGGGAAGGAAATTGAAGATGAGGAAATGCGGCAAGCTATGAAGGATTGTGGTCTCGGTACGCCTGCGACTCGTGCAGCGACTATTGAAACTTTGTTTCAAAGAGATTACATTAAGCGGGATAAAAAGAAGCTTATCCCGACAGATAAAGGGCTAGCTGTTTATAATCTTGTAAAGGATAGGTCGATAGCCAAAGTGACATTGACCGGCAAATGGGAGCAAAAGTTGGAGGAAATGCGCGCCAATAAAGTGTCTTATGATGTGTTTATGAAGCATATCAAGGACTATACTGCCAAAATTACGAAAGAGTTGTTACAGCTTCGGATATCTATTGCTCAAGAGGAAATCAAGCCTCAACAAAAGGGAAAGATAAAGTGTCCGAAATGTCAGCCAGGAAGCATTCAACTTTATGAGAAGGTCGCGCAATGTGATCATTATGCGCGTGGCTGTGACTTTAAGATATGGAGGACATTGAACGGTGTTTTTTTGGAAGAAAAAGAAATGAAAAATCTGTTGGAAAAAGGAAAAACCTCTGAGTTGAAGGGGTTACGGACCAAGGAAGGGCAGGTGGTGAATGCTTCTTTGGTTTTTCAGGATTTTAAAGTGAACGTAGGTTAATGCTTGTTTCTGTTGTAATGATTTTAGCAACCTCCTATAAAACTGCGAGGCAAATTTACGGTCAAATTAGAGTCAATCCTTTAGGATAGTCGTAGATTAAAAATGTAAAACTCTACCTTTGCGACTTATGACAACAAAACTGTACAACCCCTTTGTAGATTTTAAGTTTGATCAGAGTACTTGTTTTTTAACAGGTGAAACTTTGAGCTCTGATGAAGAGCGTATCCAGGTTTTTCCGGTCTGGATGATGCAGTCTTTTGATTTGGAAGAAAAGCCTTTCAAATTGCTGGATGAAAGTATGATCACGTATAAGAAATTGCAATTACCCTGTTCATTAGGTGCTTCGTTGCATATGGAGAAAGTTGAGAAAGAGGTAGAGGAGGCGATGAAGACGGGGTATGATGCGGTTAGTCAGTTGGATCAGATTACGCTATTTCAATGGATTTCAAAAATATTGTATGGTGTGGTGTTTAATGAGATCCAGGTCGGAATTAGACAATCGATGTTGACTGGTGAGGAAATGAATTTTTCTCAAGCCTTGGTGCATAAGTTTAGGAATCTACATGCGATGATGCAATCGTTGTATATCCCTATGGAATTTGAGCATAGAAACCCTTTCGATATCCGGGTGTTTCCTGTAAACAATGCCCCAGATACATTTTTGTACAGAGATGAAATCAATACGCTGATCTTTTCGTTACGTATGGGGGATTTTGCGATTATTGCAACTCTACAGGACAATGGGACTAATGCAATCTATCACGAGGATGCGTTGCAAAATATAGGTGGACAAGTGCTCCACCCAATCCAATTTGAAGAGATATGTGCCCGCTACTTTTATTCTGCTTATCTGTTTAATCGTTTGCCGGAATATACTTATATGGAAACTCCACTTGCAGTTTTCGTAGAACCGATGCCTTTGAACGATTGGACATTGAAACCAATATTTGATAATTGGCAGGTTAAAACGTATGGTCAGGTGCTGGAAAACTTCTGGAAACCATGGGGACATACCTTATTCGAAATTATTAAAGACCCGGAGCATCCAATGACTTTTTTAACGGATGAAAATGGTGTTTTTAAAAATGTTGAAAATTTAACGAAAGGATAAATCGGGCCTTACTCTCCATATTTATAATCGATGTTTTTTTGGTTTTTGATATTCAAATAGTTTTATTAACTTAAACCTACAAAGAGTAGAGTTATGAGGGTTGGAATTATCATTGTGCTGTGTATATGGGGGATAGCTTCGTATGCAAAAGAAAAAAAATCGAGTTTGTATCAAGATACAAGTATTGTGGCTGATATTGATGTGGCCCCACAGTTTAAGGGAGGTATTAACGCTTGGAGTAGATTCTTGCAGAATAATCTAAATGTAAGTAATCTAGCCCAAAATATGGATAGTACCGAGTATGTAACTTACGGTGTACGACAAACAGCAATATTGGAATTCACAGTTTGCGAAGATGGGGCTGTATGTGATATTACCGTTGTTAATAAGGATAAAATAAGTCCGGACTTTGCTAAAGAGGTTTTACGGGTTATGAAGAGGTCTCCGAAATGGATTTCAGCGACCAAAGAAGGTGTTCCTGTTCGTACAAAATTTAAACAGTCAATAATGGCTATATTAGACTAATGAAAACATGTCATTTTGGAATAAAGTAAAGAAAATTATCTCTTCTGGCGCAGATCTGGAAAATGAAAAGAACAAAGACGAAAATAATTCGATCGAAAGTGAGGTGACTGCTGGGGGATCTAGAGTGTATCGTTATGAGAATACCGATGAGGAAGATCGAGGATTTTCATTTCCTGAAGTAGTCTGTGTTTATTTGGAAGAAATAGAGCAACACTTGTCTAAATACATTGGGGCGCCAGATATGGTTTTCCATGAAATTATTTCTGATTTGGTACATATTGATGTGCATTGGATTAAACCATCTGCAGAATATCCTTTTAATATATTGGTCACCTCGGGTATGAGCGATTTTCCGATGACTGTTCCTGATGAAATCGACGATAAGGAAGAATATGAACGAGCTGAACTAATGGTTGTATTGCCTGCTGATTGGAAAATTGGTGATGAAGATTTTCAAGATAACAACAATTACTGGCCCGTGTATTTTCTCAAGATGTTAGCTCGTTTTCCACATGAGTACAAAACGTGGCTTGGTTATGGCCATACTATACCTAATGGTATGGATGCAGAACCTATTGCTAATACCGGGTTTGGCTGTATGTTATTATTACCTCCATTTTTAACTTTCGAAGATGATTTTCTTTGTTTGAAGGCCAGTGATGGAAAGGTTATTAACTTTTACGCTGTTATTCCGGTATTTGCGAATGAAATGGAATTTAAGCTTGAAATGGGCACAGAAGCATTATTAGACAAATTTGATGAGTTTGGTGTGTCTGAACTCATTGATATAAATAGATCCAGTGTTGTGTCTTAATAGAAGTTGCCGGATTATTTTTTCTTTTTTTTTGGAGCTGAATTAATAGTTCGTTTTGATTTTTTTTCAAGCTCTTTATTAAATATCCAAATCATTATTGAAGGACCCAGTACAGGGATTACTAATGCTAAGAAAGTAATAATAAGTTGTCCACCGGTAGCATTGTTTAATTTAAAAAGACGGAACAGCATAATTCCGGTGAGTGCCATGTGAATTAAAAGTACAATATTTACTAGAGTTGCTTTGTCAAGTTCCATTTATTGTTAAGTTTTGTTCAAACCTACATAAATTCGCCTTTACACGCAATATAATTGCGTCGTAATATAGAAGCGACTTTTGTAGCTCTTCTCATCCATTTAGATTCTTTAATAGAGGGAAAATAGGTAAGTTGATCGGAATGTCAAGCTCAAAAAAATATTTATGTCTAACATCTAACACATTTAATTTTTATTGATTAGTTTTGTTTTCAATCGAATAACATATAACCGTTCCAGTGGCATTAGTATTTAAAGATGAACGTCCTATTGTTAGGTTAAGAGCATTCCGTGCTATCGATGACCCTAAAACTTGTGAACGTTTTATAGAGGGGCATGCACATGTCTTGACATCAATCGGAGTTAAGAAAGTTACCTCATCCAAGGATGAGTGGATGTATAATCCTGCAGCTTTTGTTTTAATAGTTGAATCCCTAGATGGCGAGAATGTGTATGGAGGTGCACGTGTCAATGTCGCTGGTGGCTCTCAGCCACTTCCTATTGAGGAGGCGACAGGGAATATGGATCCTAAGATTTTTGATCTTGTGTGGCGCTATGCTCAGGAGGGGACTGGAGAAGTGTGTGGGTTATGGAATTCCCGAGAAATTGCCGGTTACGGTGTTGGAAGTATTTTTTTAACGCGTGCCGCAGTCGCTATTTCTACCCAGATTGGATTAAAATCATTGTTTGCCCTTTGCGCGCCGTACACGGTAAAGATGGCGGAAAGTGTTGGTTATAACTTAGAAACCAGTGTGGGAAATAATGGAACTTTTTATTATCCAAAATTAGACCTGGTAGCGACCACGATGATATTGAAAGATGTGGATGAATTGACATCTGCAGATGAAGAAGAACGAAAGGCAATAGGCAACATTAGGGGATGTTTGAATGTTACCAAGATAGAATTGTTAAGAAAGCGTGAGATAGAAATTGAATATCGTGCAGAGCTACCTAATATGGACAGCTGGCATTTAAAAGATATCATTACGAATCTTAAGCCCAATAAAGCCAAAAATTTAGAAGGTGGACTGGAAAATTTAGATTTTTTGTAATCTTTTCTAGTGCTACCTTATAAATAATACCAAATCAAATGAAAAACATTTACCGACCCGAATTTTTTTATTTAGAATCCAATACGGATAAAAAGAGATTTGATGATTTACTAAAAAAAGAACCTTATATCTTTGATACAATAGAATCTCAGCTCCGTGAATTGATAAAAGTTCAAAATCCCTCAATGAATCCTACAGAGGGAGAGTATAACGCTTTTATCAAAGAACATTTAAAGGGGACAGATATTTACGATTATGGAGTTTGGGTTTACTATCCTTGGTCCCATCGTATTGTTCATCTATTGGGCGAAGAGGAATTCATAAAGGTTCGAACAAATAGGAACAAGGACAAAATAACAGAAGTCGAGCAGGAGCTTTTGAGAAAAAAAAAGGTAGGCATAATTGGTTTGTCTGTTGGGCAATCTATTGCGTTGACTTTGGCTATGGAGCGTGCCTGTGGAGCGTTGCGTCTAGCGGATTTCGATGTTGTAGAGTTGAGTAATCTGAATAGGATACGCACAGGAGTACATCAATTGAACGTAAGCAAAGTAATTATTGCCGCTCAAGAAATTGCAGAAATAGATCCATTCATTGAGGTGGAAATCTTTGCTGAAGGATTGACTTCGGAGAATATTGAGGAGTTTATCTTGTCAAATGGTAAGCTGGATACGATCGTAGAAGTCTGTGATAGCCTGGATGTCAAAATGAAGACTAGGATCGAAGCAAAAAAACATCGTGTACCGGTAGTCATGGAAACTAATGATAGATGCATGGTGGATGTTGAACGATTTGATGTGGAGCCTGATCGACCAATTCTCCACGGTTTAGTTTCGGTCACTGATACGGATCAACTAAATGCATTGTCTCCTAAAGAGAAGATAGATCTGATATTGAAACTCGTGGACGGGGATGGATTATCCGATCGAATGAAGCTATCGTTTGCTGCGCTAGGTAAGACGCTAAGAGCATGGCCACAACTGGCATCTTCTGTAACGTTAGGAGGCGGGGTTACAACAGAAGTGGTAAGAAGGTTGTTGCTTAACGAAGATATCGTATCGGGTAGACGTTATTTTGATATTGACGAAGTTTTACTTCAAGACGTGAAACATACTTTGGGGTAAAAGCTCAAACGATTTATTAAAGCAATGATTTGAAAGTTATGACGTTTAGAGTTTTATTTTGTATTTTTCTGCTATTCTTTTCGGGCGACATCCTATACGGGCAACCTATAATCCAGATAACGAATGATCCTTTGCAGGGGTACATGGGAAAGAAGGTTTCTGTGTTTCAGGATTCTAGTAATCAGCTTACGATAAGTGATTTAATTACGAATTCAGCTGTTTTTAAAAGGAACGATGTCCTAGTGCCCAACTTTGGTATAAGCAATTTTAACAATTGGATTAAGTTTAATATTGTAAACAATACGGACGAGAACCACCTTTACCTGATGATTAGCAATGCTACAATAGATCATGCTACACTGTATAAAGTGAAAGGAGGTAAGGTCGATAGTTTGGCAATTAATCGTGATGATCCATCTAGCCTTAGAAGTTTTTCCCATCAGTTTTACACTTACGATCTCTTACTAAACAAAGGGGATTCGATGACTTGTTACCTTAAGTTGGTTAGTACGAAACAATTGTTGGCACCTTTGTCAATAAATAACCAAAGAGAAACTGTAGGACGGATTATGGGATTTGACTTGCGCTCCGGTATTTATATCGGTATCATGTTGACGATGATCCTGTATAACCTATTTTTATTTTTCTCTGCTCGAGATAGGCATTATTTGGTTTATGTACATTATATCTTCTGGGTTAGTATTGCACAGTTAGCTATTTTAGGGTATTTTCAGCGCTTTTCATTCGGGCAGAATATTTCGGATATAAACTTGGTGACTTTTGCAGGTGCGATGTCCGGAATTGCCTCAGTTATATTTGTGAAGTCTTTCTTAAACATTAAGAAATACGGTCCTAAACTCAATAACTGGCTTAACGTTATCATTTTTGGCGATTTAATAGCAATAGTTTTATTGTTGTTAAATAGGCCGATTGAAAGCTACGGGATGGTTAATTTTGTAGCAGGACTGGGATCAATAGTCGTATTGATTGTCGGTTATGTCTCCTATCGAAAAGGCAATCAGTCTGCGATGTTGTTTATGATTGCTTGGGGCATATTCTTAGGTAGTGTCATTGTGTACGTGCTGAAGGACTATGGTATATTAACCTATAATCAGTTTACTGCACATGCCGTCCAAATCGGTGCTTCATTAGAAGCTCTTTTGCTTTCTTTTGCATTAGGTGACAAGATAAATACGTATCGCAAAGAGAAAGAAGAGTCTCAGGCTCGAGAATTGACAATCTCTCAAGAAAATGAACGTTTAATCCGCGAGCAAAATTTTGTGCTCGAACAGAAAGTTAATGAACGGACTAGAGAGTTGACTGAATCCAATGAATCTTTGCAAACCACATTGACTCATTTGAAAGAAACCCAATCGCAGCTTGTTGAAGCAGAAAAAATGGCTTCTCTAGGACAGCTTACCGCTGGTGTAGCTCATGAGATCAACAATCCAATTAATTTTGTAACGTCCAATGTTGCTCCACTTAAGCGTGACATAAAGATGGTCTGGGAGACTCTGGACGAAGTGGAGCGTATCGCATTTGCGGAGGAGTTATCTTTAGACGAGAAGTTGGCGCAAATTAAAGCCTATAAGGAAGATATCGATATTGATTATTTGAAAACAGAGGTTGATTTTCTTCTTCGGGGAATGCACGATGGTGCTAGCCGAACAGCTGAAATTGTAAAGAGTCTTCGGATTTTTTCGCGCGTGGATGAAGATACCCTGAAATATGCAGATATTAATGAAGGACTTGAATCAACGTTAGTCATTTTAGGCAGTATAATAAAAGAAGGAATAGAGGTAGATAAGTTATATGGTGATATTCCACAAATCGAATGTTACGCAGGTAAGTTAAATCAGGTTTTCTTAAATATACTGACAAATGCTATTTATGCAATTAACAAAAAGTATGATCGTGACACAGGCGGAAAGCTTAAAATAGAAACAGGTATTTGTGACGATGATTCTTTCATTTATATCAATATTGTTGATAATGGTATAGGTATCCCAAATGATATTAGAGAGAAGATATTCGAGCCTTTCTTTACAACAAAAGATGTCGGAGAGGGGACTGGACTGGGCATGTCGATCGCTTACAATACCATCGCGAAACACGAGGGGAAAATTATTGTTGAATCTGAAGTTGGGGAAGGGACATTATTTAAATTAATTATTCCTATTAAACAAGATACTTAGAAAAGATAAAAGCTTAAATAGCCTAAATTTCCGTAACTTTGTTTAAAGGTTATTTGGTTATTACTATTTTATTTCCAAATTTATGCAAGAAGTTCCAGAAATTTTATATATCGATGATGAGGTGAATAACCTAGTTGGCTTTAAAGCCAACTTTAGATATCAGTATCTGGTTCATACCGCCTCCAATACGACAGAAGCTAGAGATATATTACTAGCCAATCCGGATATACGAGTTATATTCTGTGATCAGCGTATGCCCGGAGAATTGGGTGTTGACTTCTTACATCGAATTAGAACTGAGTTTCCACGTCCTATACGAATCTTGCTTACGGCATATGCTGATATGGAAACTGTTGTTGATGCTGTAAATAAAGGGCATATCTTTAGGTTCGTTCGTAAGCCTTGGCAGCAGGAAGAAATAATCTCATCTATAGAGGAAGCAAATAAATTCTATATTGCGACTTCAATGCTAGATATAAGAAACGAAGAACTGCAAAAGGCGTATCATGAGTTAGATAAGTTTGCTTATAGCGTGAGTCATGATTTGCGTGAGCCGTTGACAGGTATTCTTACCGCCATAAAGTTGGCAGCAGGTTTTGATGAGATTGAACGTATGCATGAGATATTGGGCCTTATGGAAGGGTCTTTGATGCGTTTGGATGCCTATATTAATAGTTTGCGGGATTATTTCTTGTTGCGGCGAGGAGAACTCGAGCTGTCGGATATCGATTTTCATTTGCTATTTGATAATATCGCTCAGTTTTACAAAATGTATACGAAGAACAACCAGGTGGCTTTCCATGTTACGGTCGAACAGACAGATACATTTAAAAGTGATCATGCTGTTCTTGAGCTCGTTTTGCATAATCTATTATCTAATGCTTTTAAGTATCAACGTAAAGACAATGTTGATAAGCAGGTCAACTTATCCGTGGTTGTTAAAGACGATCATGCTATCATAGAAGTAAGTGATACCGGAATTGGTATTTCGCAAGAATATATAAAAGATATATTTAGACTTTTCTTTAGAGCTAGTAACGAGGCTGAGGGGATGGGGTTTGGCCTTTACAATGTTCAGAATGCCTTGTCTAAACTACAGGGCACTATTTCTGTACAGTCTGAATTAGGTAATGGAACTTCCTTTAAAGTATCAATCCCTAGTAAGTAAGAGTTTTCACTCTTACTTAGGATAGTAATTTTTGACGTAAAAGGAATTCTAATTGTTCATTAGAAACCTCTAGTTTAGAATATGTTTCTAATACGTCTTTACGTTCGGCATATATTTCGTATGCTCTCTGTATAGTTTCATCTAATTCTTCTTCACTCCAAGGTTTACTTAGATAATGGTAAATTTTTCCCTTATTAACGGCATCTACAACAGCACTCATGTCCGCATACCCTGTTAATAGGATACGCATTGGATCTGGGTTTATTTTGATGATCTCTTCCAACAATGCAACTCCGGTCATTTCCGGCATGCGCTGGTCAGTGATAATAATATCGATATGGTTTTTCTTCACAATATCGATAGCCGTGGGTCCGTTGATTGCAGTAAATACTTTATATTTTAACCGAAAAGTAGCCTTAAAGGAAACCAAGTTATTTTCCTCATCATCTACATACAATACTGTGATCTTGTTTTTGTTTTCCATAGTTTTAACGCATACGATCCCGCCTAGATTAGAGGAATCTTTTTGATATACAAAGTAATGAAAAGTATTGTAAGAATCAAATAGCTGATTATCGTTTGTTTTATTTCAATGTTAAAAAAATATAAATAAATGTGATAAGTTTCTAAACACGAAGAGGTTGCCTAGACAAGGCAACCTCTTCGTGTTTAGCTAAACCTTATATTAAGGCTTAGTTATGTACATCTTCTTGTCTAAATATTTTTGCACCAAGGTACTCTCTATTTAATCTAGCAATGTTCGTTAATTTTATGCCAACAGGGCACTCAGCTTCACAAGCTCCTGTATTTGTACAGCTACCGAAACCTTCTGCGTCCATTTGATCTACCATCGCTTGAGCACGCTCATAACGCTCTGTTTGTCCTTGTGGTAACAATGCGAATTGCGAAACTTTTGCGGATACGAATAACATAGCCGAAGCATTTTTACATGCTGCTACACAAGCTCCACAACCAATACAAGTCGCTGATTCAAAGGCCTCATCTGCGATACGCTTAGGAATAGGGATGATATTTGCGTCTGGAACACCACCGGTATTCACATTAACATATCCTCCTGCTTGTTGAATGCGATCGAAAGCTGTACGATCCACCGCTAAATCCTTAAGTACAGGGAATGCTGCTGCTCTCCAAGGCTCGATAACGATAGTCTGTCCATCATGGAAGCTACGCATGTGCAATTGACAGGTGGTAGTCCCTTGATTAGGTCCATGAGGACGTCCGTTGATTACTAACGAACACATACCACAGATTCCTTCACGGCAATCGTGATCAAAATATATTGGGTCTTCACCCTTACGAGTCAAATCGTCATTGACAATATCTAGCATTTCTAAGAAAGACATATCATCAGCGATGTCTTTTGCTTGGATAGTCACGAATTGACCTGTTGATTTATCATTTTTTTGACGCCAAACTTTAAGCGTTAAATTCATGTGATTACTCATATCTGTATATGATTTTAGATTTTAGATTTCGGATAAGAGATGTTAAATCTTATAGAACTCCGAGGTCTCTTATCTTTTATCTCAAATCTATTTATAACTTCTTTGTGTTAACTTAACATTTTCGAATACTAACTCTTCTTTGTGAAGTACTTCTTCTTGTCCTTCTCCTTTGTATTCCCATGCGGCTACATAAGCGTACTCTTCATCATTACGTTTGGCTTCACCTTCTTCAGTTTGTGATTCCAGACGGAAGTGTCCACCGCATGATTCGTTGCGATTCAAGGCGTCATCCACCATTAATTCACCTAATTCGATAAAGTCAGCAACACGACCAGCTTTTTCTAAAGACAAATTCATCTCTTCGTTTTCTCCTAACACATTAGCATTAGACCAGAATTCTTTTTTCAAATCCTGAATTAATCCTTTAGCTTTAGTCAAGCCTTCAGCTGTACGAGCCATACCACAGTATTCCCACATGATAAGACCAAGCTCTTTGTGTATATCATCGACTGTTTTCGTACCACGTAGTGCTAATAATTTCTTAATATTATCTTCTACGTCTTTACGCGTTTGTTCAAAAGCCGGGTGATTTTTGTCTACAGGAGCAAAGCTTCCTAAGTTAGCCAAGTAGTCTCCAACAGTGTAAGGGATAACGAAGTAACCATCGGATAACCCTTGCATCAAAGCAGAAGCTCCTAGGCGGTTAGCACCGTGATCCGAGAAGTTTGCTTCACCTAAACAATACAGACCTGGTACGGTAGTCATTAAGTTATAATCAACCCAAACACCACCCATAGTATAGTGTACTGCAGGGTAAATACGCATAGGTTGTTTGTATGGATTTTCATCTGTGATTTTAGCATACATGTCAAACAAGTTACCATATTTGGCACGTACGGTATCTTCTCCTAAGCGAGCAATGGCATCCTTGAAATCTAAGTAAACAGCAAATCCTGTTTTACCGACACCACGTCCATCATCAACAGCTTCTTTAGCATTACGCGAAGCAACGTCGCGAGGAACTAAGTTACCAAATGATGGGTATTTACGTTCTAGGAAGTAATCTCTATCGTCCTCTTTAACATCAGCCGGTTTCAATTCTCCTTTACGGATTTTAGCTGACATTTCTTGTGTCTTAGGAACCCATACACGACCATCATTACGTAATGACTCTGACATCAAAGTCAATTTAGACTGGTGGTCACCGGTTACAGGAATACAAGTTGGGTGAATCTGTGTATAACATGGATTGGCAAAGAAAGCGCCACGTTTGTGTGCTCTCCAAGCTGCTGTTACGTTACAGCCCATAGCGTTTGTAGATAAGAAGAATACGTTTCCGTACCCGCCTGTACATAATAGTACCGCATGGCCTTCGTGCGACTCTATTTTGCCGGATACCATATCTCTTGTAATGATACCTTTGGCTTGTCCATCAATTTTGACAATATCCAACATCTCGTGACGAGTGTAAGATTGTACTTTGCCTTTTTGGATTTGACGGTTCAATGCAGAGTATGCACCAAGTAACAATTGTTGTCCTGTTTGACCACGCGCGTAGAAAGTACGAGATACTTGCGCTCCACCAAATGAACGGTTATCTAATAAGCCTCCATATTCGCGAGCAAAAGGTACACCTTGAGCTACACATTGATCTATAATATTAACAGAAACTTCTGCTAAACGATATACATTCGCTTCACGGGCACGGTAATCTCCTCCTTTGATTGTATCATAGAATAAACGATAAACCGAGTCACCATCATTTTGATAGTTTTTTGCTGCGTTGATACCTCCTTGGGCTGCGATAGAGTGTGCGCGACGAGGAGAATCTTGATAACAAAATGTTTTTACATTGTAGCCCAATTCTGCTAAAGAAGCAGCTGCTGAGGCTCCGGCCAAACCTGTTCCAACAACGATAATAGTAAATTTGCGTTTGTTGGCTGGGTTAACCAGTTTCATGTTGAATTTATGTTTTGACCATTTTTCGGCTAATGGGCCTGCTGGTACTTTTGAATCTAACATATCTTAATACTATTAATTCGATATTACAAACTTTTAAAATAGAAATACAAAGGCATTGCTGCAAAAGCGAGAGGGATAATAACCCCAAATACCCAGATCCCAAGTCCTTTGATGAATCCGATGTATCTTCTGTGATTGAAGCCTAATGTTTGAAACGCAGATTGGAATCCGTGGATCATGTGAAACGCTAAGGCAGCCATTGCTATCACATACAATAATACAATGAAAGGATTTTGAAAAGTATAGGCTACTTGTTTGTACAAATCTTTAGTTTGAATAGTCTCGATACCATTGTTTACGAAGATTTTATAACCATCATAATCACTTGGAATGGCATCTGAAGCGATAATTTGACGATTTCCAGTAGACATTTCTGTGTTATACTCTACATAAGGCGTAGTGCCAAATTTGTATTGGAACCAGAATTGCTGCATGTGTGTTGCTAAGAAAACAAGAATTACAGTGCCTAATATCCCCATATTTCTAGAATTCCACTTACTACTAACATTTCCGCTACCTTGGTTGTAACCGATTGGTCGTGCTGCTTTGTTGCCTAGCGTTAAAATTAAAGCATAAACAGCATGGATGATAATAGATGCGTAAAGCAAGTAGGAAACTACTTTAATAGGGGTGAAGTGCGTCATGAAGTACGCATAATTGTTGAATGCATAGCCTTGATCATCCTTAAACAACTGTAAGTTACCAATCAGGTGAACTACTAAGAACGAACATAAAAATAGTCCGGTTAAGCTCATGATGAGTTTCTTTCCCAGAGAAGAAGTCAATAGTGGCTTTGATTTACTACTCATTATCCTTTTTTTTATAGATTTTAATATCGCAAAAATATCTAAATCATTTATAAAAATGACTTTAAATCCATTAAATAGCATTAATTTAGAATTGTTCTAAATCTTCCGAATTGAAAGATTTTTATTTCGAGATCTTCAATTTTCGCTAAAACCAGTGTTTGTTGTTTGTCGATGTTTATATGCCCTACCGATGTTTTCAGGGATAATACGGAGGGCTTTTAATAAAATCGGTCGGGACATCCTTTATATGTCCCGACCGATTTGTAATAATTTATAAGATTAAGTGCTATGACTTAAACTAGATTTTGAACAAACGGTAACCCAAACCGATACTCCACATGTTGATTTTTTGAGCTTCACTACTTCCTTTGGCGATGTCGTTCAGACCTAATTCATAGCGGAGATCCACCCGGAGGCTAGAAATGTCTACTCCGGCACCGAAAGCCCATGCTGTAGAACTCTTTTTGTACTCCGAAAAATTTAAGGCTTCTTTGATTTTATTGTCACCATTGTCATTTGTAATGAACGAGAATACGGGTCCTGTTTGGATTCTAGCCCCGATTGGTCCTAATCCAAATCTTTTGCCTAATAAAACCGGAATATCAATACTGGTAAACTTTAGCTCGCCCGTTGTCACTTCTTGAGCTTCCGTCGTTGTAAATTTCGTGTTTTTGCCAGTGATATATATTTCTGGTTGTACGTGGAAACCTAAAACCCCGATACGGGAATATAAACCCGCTTGATAACCAGCTTTGTTTTCCGAATTGAAAAAACTCTCCTCTTTTAATTTTGAGTAGTTTAAGGCACCTTTTAGTCCGATTTCAAAACTAGGTAGTACTTGTGCTTGGACCACAGTAGCACCAGAGAATAATAGAAGTAATGAAGGTAAAAACTTTTTCATCGTTGATTTATTTATGTAGATTTGTTTAATATACTATAGTTTAAAACGTGTTTTATGGTACAGACGATATTTCAGTCGCTGTAAATATATGCAATTTTAATACCACAATTATGAGCAGTATCAAAATTAACGAACAAGATTGGCAAGTAGCTAAGATTAAATTGAGTCGTAAGTATAATCATTTGACTGATGATGATTTATATTATGCGCCGGGAGAGGAAGAGCAGCTGGTCGAGCGTTTAGCGAAGCGTTTAAAAAGGACAAAAGATTATGTTGTATTTACAATATCTAAGCAATTAGAAGATCTTTCAAGTAATAGGTTGTAATGTCAGAAAGTAATGAAATAAATTGGTCGGATTTCGAGAAGGTTGATCTACGTGTAGGCACTATTCTTGAGGTTAATGACTTTCCTGAGGCGAGGAGGCCTGCTTATCAATTGTTTGTCGATTTCGGGCCCGAAATAGGGATGCGCAAGTCTAGCGCGCAAATAACTAAACTGTATACCAAAGATGAATTAGTGGGTAAACAAGTTATCGCTGTTGTGAATTTCCCCCGTAAGCAAATCGGTAAGTTTATGTCGGAGTGTTTAGTAACAGGGCTTCCCGATGAAAATGGGGATATAGTGCTCACAGCTGTAGAACGTCCATTGCCAAATGGCGCTAGATTGATGTAATATATGCGTATTTATAATTTCGAAGATACAACAGCCGAAGTAAATACGGATGAAATGTTTATGCGTGAGGCACTTCGATTGGCCCAAAAAGCCTTTGAAGAAGATGAAGTGCCTATTGGTGCTATAATTGTTGCGCAAAACAAAATTATAGGACGAGGGTATAACCTGACTGAACGGTTGAACGATGTGACTGCGCATGCGGAAATGCAGGCATTTACCGCTGCTGCTAATTTTTTAGGAGGCAAATACCTGAAGGACTGTACACTGTATGTTACCGTAGAGCCATGTGTAATGTGTGCCGGAGCATCCTATTGGACGCAGGTGTCCAGAATCGTATATGGAGCCAAGGATGAAAAGAGAGGTTATACGACAGTGGCTCCTCATGCTATGCATCCTAAGACACAGATTTTTGGAGGGATCTTAGAAGAAGAATGTGGAGCTTTAATGCGCTCTTTTTTCCGTGCCAAGCGATAAAATGGCATTATTATGAAACATTAGCTAAAGTGTTTTGTTATATTCGTAGTATTAAAATAAACTTGATAATTTAATTAAAATAAGTAACTATGGCATTTGAATTAGAAGCGTTACCATACGCAAATGACGCATTGGAACCTCATATTGATAAAGAAACAATGGAGATTCATCATGATCGCCATCATCAAGCATATGTTGATAATTTGAATAAAGCGATTGCTGGGACTGATGCAGAAAGTGCATCGTTAGAAGATATCTTAAAAAATGTTAGTAAGTATTCTCCTGCTGTTCGTAACAACGGTGGAGGTCACTACAACCATAGACTTTTTTGGTCTGTTTTAGGAGCTAACGCTGGTGGAGAACCTACTGGTGAGCTGGCTACAGCTATTAATGAAGCATTCGGTTCTTTTGAGGAGTTGAAGAAGAAACTACAAGAGGCTGGTGCTACGCGTTTTGGTTCTGGATGGTCTTGGTTAATTGTTGGTGCTGATGGTAAATTAGCAGTAACCTCTACGCCAAATCAAGATAATCCTTTGATGGATGTCGCGGAAGTAAAAGGAACTCCTATTTTTGGGATTGACGTATGGGAACATGCTTATTATTTGAAATATCAAAATAAACGCCCAGCCTATTTAGAGGCAGTTTTCAATGTCGTAAATTGGGATGCTGTTGCTAAAAACTACGCGGCCGCTAAATAGTACTGAGTTTAACGGATTTTATAATAGGCGACATGGAATTCCATTGTCGCCTTTTTTTTACTAAAAATATGTTGCAAAAGTAAGTAGCGATTAAGGTTAGGTATATGAAGCCAATTCAATTTACAGTCTCTGTGTACGGTGAAGGAGTTTTCGCTGTTATGGAGGACAAAAAAGAAAACTTCTACAATTATTATCATCGTCACGATGAAGCGCAGATAACCTACATACTTAAAGGTAAAGGGACCATTATGGTAGGGAATATTCTGCAATCCTTTCAATCTGGAGATATCTTTGTTTTGAAGCCAAATGAACCCCATATGTTTGATCGAGATATGGAGGATGAAGAGGAAATTGGCGATATTCATGCTATTCATATTTTTGTTAATCTAGAGCGGATGAAAAAGCTTTACCATATCCCGGAGTTCGAGAGTGTTAAAGATTATTTGTTAGAGTTAGATACAAGTAAGCGCGTAGATCGAAGCGTTTCTGAGTCAATGATGCATTATTTTACTAATTTGATGGTCAAGACATCTATGCCGCGTTTTACCGAGTTTCTTTCTTTACTTTATGCATTGGCTTTTCATAGGGGGGAGGCATCGTCACTTTATTCTGGCGTTCGAAACGTAACTTACTCCGATAAGGATGGTGCACGGATTAGCCAGGTCTACAAGTATACTTTTGATCATTATAACGAGGATATCACCGTCGAACAGGTTGCCTCAATTGTACATATGACGGCGACATCATTTTGTAAGTTTTTTAAGAAGCACACAACAAAAACATATATAAGCTTTTTGAACGAGGTACGAATTGAGAAGGCCTGCCAGATTTTGATTGATAATAAATCGGAACATATAGCAGAAGCAGCTTTTCAATCGGGATTTAATAATGTTGTCCATTTTAATCGCGTTTTTAAGTCTATTACCAAGATGTCTCCACGAAAATATATAGCGCAGCATACGGTAGAAGTATAACAAAAATTGCAATTGGGAATTGGCTTTTATGATTTTTATTTTTGATGTATACTTTTGATTTTTAGTTGCTTTTGGGAGATGTTTTGTTTTTGTTGTAAATGCATGGAGTCTTCTTTTTGGATATAATATGTTTATTTATGGACAATTGAAGATTATAAATTCAGGGATATATTTCGTTATTTTACAGTTATAATAAATAAAATAAAATTATGTTAAAGGGATTTTTTAATGTTCCGGCTCCTATTAACGAACCGGTATATTCATACGCACCAGGCACGAAGGAAAGAGCTTTATTACGTCAGGCTATCAATGATGCAAGAGCGCAAGAAATTGACGTTCCTATGTACATCGGTGATAAAGAAGTTCGTACGGAGAAAAAAGTTAAATTGACTCCTCCACACGATCATAAACATATTTTGGGATATTATTCTCAAGGTACCAAAGAACATGTTAAAGAGGCTATCCAGGTGGCTCTATCTGCTAAGGAAGATTGGGAAAACTTACCTTGGGAACAACGTGCTGCTGTATTTTTGAAAGCGGCCGAGTTGATCGCTACTAAATATCGTTATAAGCTCAACGCAGCTACAATGTTAGGGCAATCCAAAAATCCTTATCAAGCAGAGATTGATTCGGCGTGTGAAATCGTAGACTTTTTACGTTTCAACGTGAAATATATGTCTGAGATCTATCAACAACAACCGCCAGCAAACAGCAAAGGAGTATGGAATCGTGTTGAGCAACGTCCTTTAGAGGGGTTTGTTTTTGCGTTGACACCTTTTAACTTTACGGCAATTGCTGGTAATTTGCCAACATCAGTAGCGATGATGGGAAATGTAGTTGTTTGGAAGCCTTCCAATACACAGATCTATTCGGCGAATGTGCTTATGCAGATTTTCAAAGAAGCCGGACTTCCTGATGGCGTTATCAATTTGGTGTATGTTTCTGGACCTGATGCTGGTGATGTGATTTTTAAACACCCAGATTTTGCAGGTATACATTTCACAGGATCCACAGGAGTATTTCAAGATATCTGGAAGACTATCGGTGAAAATATCCATTTGTATAAAACCTATCCACGTATTGTTGGTGAGACTGGTGGAAAAGATTTTATCGTTGCACATTCGTCAGCCGACTTAGATGTGTTGAATACAGCATTGATTCGTGGCGCGTTTGAGTTCCAAGGACAAAAATGTTCTGCTGCATCTAGAGCATATATTCCACAATCACTTTGGAAAGATCTAAAAGGGTTAATGGAAAGAGATATTAAATCTTTCAAGATCGGAGGGACAGAAGATTTCAGTAATTTTATCAATGCTGTGATTGACGAGAAATCGTTTGATAAAATCACGAGTTACATCGATAGAGCAAAAGAGTCTAAAGACGCTGAAGTTATCATCGGAGGTGCTTACGATAAGTCAACAGGATATTTTATCCATCCGACGGTCATTCTAGCTAAAACGCCAGATTATGAAACACTATCTGAAGAATTATTTGGACCAGTCTTGACTATTTATGTTTATGAGGATGAGCAATGGTCGGATATGTTAAAATTGGTAGATAGCACATCTATTTATGCGTTAACAGGTGCGATTATTTCCCAGGATCGCTATGCTGCACAAGAAGCTACACATGCGTTACGTAATGCTGCAGGTAACTTCTATATAAATGATAAATGTACAGGAGCTGTTGTAGGCCAACAACCATTTGGTGGAGCAAGAGGCTCTGGTACAAATGATAAGGCGGGGTCGATGATCAACTTATTACGTTGGGTTTCGCCTCGTACAATTAAAGAAACTTTTACGCCAGATACGGATTATAGGTATCCATTCTTGTCTGACGAGCAATAAAATCAAGATCGTTTTAGTAGAAAAGGCACAATCGTCAGATTGTGCCTTTTTTTTAATCATCACTTTAAGCTTTTGAGAAGCTATTAATGAGTTCTCCAGTTTCCTTCTTTAATTTCACATCTAGTTTTTTTCCTGATGCGGATACTTCAATAAGCGTACGTTGACCTTGTTTTGGGCCACCACCTATAATAACTGGATAATTGTGATCGGTATTCGCAGGGTAAAATCCAAATTTATGTGTGTGGCCGGAAATCAATGCATCCACTTTATGTTTCTGCAAGAGATCATGAAAACATTCTCTATTATGTAGTGTACCATGCCAATCATCGGAATGGAAGAATGGAATATGATTTAGGACCAGAGTATGTTTGGCTTTTTTTCTTTCTTTTGATGTTAGAACTTTAGCTAACCATTCTTTCTGTTCGAGTCTATATGTGTCATAATCAACGGTGTTCGCATATACCTCATGATTGTCTGGTTTATCTTCTCCTCCGTCTAAGAGGATCCAAAAGATAGGTCCCAATAAGAATGCCTGGTAAAACTTGTTGTTTGGGTAATCGAAATATCTTTTATAATCCCTTGCGAATGAGCCTCTTGTTTCGTGATTGCCTCTGATCATTACAAAGGGGGTCTGCGATGAAGAAAGGTCATTCATAGGTTGAAATAGTTTACTAACTAGTTCTTGGGATTGAGTGACATAATGGAATAGGTCTCCATTTAATAAGATGGCGTCCTTTCTTGGTAAAGTGCTTCGATCAAAAAGTAATTTATAACTTTTTACATCCTCATGGATGTCGTTTAATATGAGTACGTGAACGTCTTCTTTTGCGAAAGGTAGTTTGGTTGTTATCGCTTGCGTCCCGATCTCTTTGCCATATTCAATTTTATAAGGGTCAAATTTGATAATCTCTTTTGCGACTATACGATATTTGAAATCTTTGTCTAAATGAGGGACTTTAAATTTAAAGAAGTCTGTATTTGCGTTGCGCATTCCATCTTCTGTCTGATAAATGGAGCTATAAGAATTGCCATTATCATCCAAGAGCTCGACCCAGGCCAAGCAAGGTTTGTTAAAAAATGCACAGATTGTGACATTTTCGGAATCAAAGTTTTGAAGATAGGGAGGACAGGATAATGAAAAATCATTCTTTTGTTGATTTTCTGTATACGCAGAAGTCGTCTTAATAGTTGTGCTAAGACCAATAGCTCCTACAGTTTTTAGGAAAAATCTTCTATCAATTGCCATAATAAGTAAAGGTTGTTGCTAGCTAAAGTACATAAAATAGAAATATATTTATAGAAGTAATAGCGTTGTTGCAGTTTGCATAACAAAAAAAGGGAGCTTCTGATAAAAGCTCCCTTTCGATACATATTAAATTAAATATTGTTATTCTTCCAATAAAGCTGATTGATCAACAGTTTCACCCGTTACTTCGGCTCTTATTTTTCCTTCAAGTTCATCCATTAAATCTGGATTATCAAACAGGAGATTCTTAACAGCATCACGGCCTTGACCTAATTTAGTATCGCCATAGCTAAACCAAGAACCCGATTTTTTTATGATGTTATATTCGACACCTAAGTCAATAATTTCTCCTACTTTTGAAATTCCTTCTCCAAACATAATGTCAAATTCTGCTATACGGAAAGGAGGGGCGACTTTATTCTTGACAATTTTTACTTTTACCCGGTTTCCAGATACTTCGTCGGAATCTTTGATTTGAGATGTACGACGAATGTCTAAACGTACTGATGCATAGAATTTGAGTGCATTACCACCTGTTGTTGTCTCGGGGTTACCAAACATCACACCAATTTTTTCGCGTAATTGGTTAATGAAAATACAGCAACAGTTTGTTTTGGAGATAGTACCTGTTAATTTACGTAATGCTTGTGACATGAGGCGAGCTTGAAGTCCCATTTTGGATTCTCCCATTTCACCTTCTATTTCTCCTTTAGGTACTAAAGCTGCTACAGAGTCAATCACTATTACATCTATAGCTCCCGAACGGATAAGGTTGTCTGCAATTTCTAGAGCTTGTTCGCCGTTGTCAGGTTGAGATATTAAAAGATTCTCTACATCAACGCCTAGCTTTTGAGCATAGTATTTATCAAATGCATGCTCCGCATCAATTATTGCTGCTATTCCTCCTTTTTTTTGGGCTTCTGCTACAATATGTGTGGCCAAGGTTGTTTTTCCGGAAGATTCAGGTCCATATATCTCGATAATACGACCTTTAGGAACTCCACCAATACCTAATGCGATATCTAGCCCCAATGAACCTGTAGAAATAGCCTCAATAGGTTCAACTGCTGAATCACCTAATTTCATGATAGTACCTTTTCCGTAAGATTTTTCTAACTTATCTAAGGTCAGCTGTAGTGCTTTTAGTTTGTCTGCGTTACTCATGTTTTTAGTATTGTTGTGTCAAATATATAAGCTTTAATTTAAAAATACAATTTTTTTACTAAAATAATTAGTCTGTTATGGTTCGTGTTGATATTTTATGCGCTGGCGACCTTAGCAATAGGTTTTGCCTTTTTTGTTTTTTCAAAATATTTGCAGAAATATGTGATAGGACATTGGTCGCATTTTGGTGTCCTAGCAAGACAAATATATCGACCATGAAGGATCAGCCAGTGGTGTGCTATGGCTATCGTTTCTTGAGGGAGATATTTGACTAATTGTTTCTCTACAGCCAAGGGAGTTGTAGCATTGCTTGTTAATCCCAGTCTGTTGCTGACTCTAAACACGTGGGTGTCGACTGCCATAGAAGGATTGTTGTAGACAACAGATGATATTACATTGGCAGTCTTGCGGCCTACTCCAGGGAGCTTTACTAGATCTTCCACCTTTTCAGGGACAATGCCGTTAAAATCACCCAACAATTTCTGAGCCATACCTACTAAGTGTTTCGCTTTGTTGTTTGGGTAGCTTACAGATCTAATATAAGTAAATACCTCATCCTGATTGCTAGCGGCTAGAGATTCTGGGTCAGGGAAGCGTTTGAAAAGGGCTGGCGTAACCTGATTGATTCTTTTATCCGTGCATTGCGCAGATAAAATAACGGCTACCAAAAGTTCATATGGATTTCCATAATGGAGTTCCGTTTGAGCATCTGGATTATGCGTCGAAAAATATTCTACAAAGGCTTTATACCGGTCTTTTTTTAACATAAACAAAGATACTCATTTTGCCGGATACTCTTAAAACAACAAAGTCTCTAAACTTTTAGAGACTTTGTTGTTTACTTGCTTACAAACGTTTTTGAGTAGGCTAGAATGTTGTCTATGACACTTTGAGAAGGTTCTTTTGCTAGACTTTGAATGCCATTTCTGATCTTCGTCTCGAATTTTACTTCTGTTTCAGTTACCACTTCTTTTAAATCACTGTTGTAAGCTTCTTCATAAATTGTAGTAGAATTTTCAACCATAAGCGTCTTATTTATTGTTGTTTAGTAGTAAAACGCAAAATAAGAATTATTATTATAGAAAATTTAACATTTTTTTACTTTTTGCCAGAAACTTTCTTATTTGCTTCTACAACAGCATTATATGCATTTACTATTCCCCCACTTACAGAGATTTCGTCTAGGTATACTTTTTTGCTAGATCCATCTTGTTTTACTTTTACTTTCTGATCCACCTTCGTCACAGATTTGAGAATTACATCTTTTATCTCTTCAGCACTTAATTGGGGGTAGTAGGAGCGAAGGATAGCGGCGAGTCCAGAGACTACCGGAGCAGCCATGCTTGTACCTTGTTGATCTTTGTACTGGTTCTCTGGCATTGTAGAGTTTATAGCTACACCAGGCGCAAATACGTCCACGGATTTATAACCGTAGTTTGAAAAGTCTGCTAAGAGATCACTATCCATTTTCCATGAGGTAGCACCGACAGTAATCCATCCTTTCGCTTCTCCAGTTATAGCGTTGAGACTATCTGTATAGTATTTGTTTGGGTAGTTTGGCGTGATATCGATGTTTTTTCCGTCGTTTCCAGCGGCATGCACCAATAGTACGTCTTTTTCCATAGCATAACGGACAGCATCATCGACTGTTTTCTTATTGTAATAGTACCCCTTTCCAAAACTCATGTTTATGATCCTTGCACCATTGTCTACCGCATAGCGGATCCCATTTGCCACATCCTTATCTCTTTCATCCCCATTAGGTACAACGCGGATAGACATGATTTCTACATTATCGGCTACCCCATTAATGCCAATATTATTGTTTCTTTTGGCACCAATAATTCCTGCTACGTGCGTACCGTGTTCTGCATCGGGGCCTTTTACATCTGGATTACCATAATGGCGCTCCGTTGCATCATCGTAGTTGTCGCCAATAATCGATCTTGAATCATAGTCTTTGTTTAGATGATATTTTACTTGTGAACCAAAGTAATCTGTAGCTTCTTCAATATCCTTATAGAATTTTTCGAAACCATCACCTTCGACCTCTTTCTTAGCAATACGGATAGCTAGCTTTTGCTGGTCGTTTTCTGTCTTGAAGTTATCTAGATCTTCCTTTGTGATATCCTTAGGTTCTTTTCCAATTTTAGCAATGACTTTGTCGATACTTTGTTTAAGACGTCCATAATTTAAATCACCAAATTGAGCTTCGTCCATTTTACTGGTATAATCCGATATCATTTTTTGGTAAGCAACAAACTCTCTTCTTTCAGCTTCAGAAAGACGTGTGCTCGGAAGGATCGATATGTACTTAGGTTCAAATTTACGGATTAGACGAGTGACTTCTAGGTTGTCATAATTCACATTCTCGCCATTCGCATTTCCTATAAAATTCCAGCCGTATTTGTCATCGATATAACCATTTCCATCATCGTCTTTTCCATTTGTATTGGCGTCCTTTTTATTGATCCATAATACTTCCTTAAGATCTTCATGGTTTACATCTACTCCTCCATCGATTACAGCAACCACCACTGGTGTAGATTTTTGTCCTTTTAATAGTTCATAAGCTTTTTCAGTACTGATACCAAAAATGCCGTCAGTCTTGTAGTCTAGATTGTACCAGTTTGCGGGGGCTTTATCCTTCTTGTCCTGAGAGAATCCAGAATAAGGAAGTATACTAATACCCAATAGGGCAATGAATAATTTTGTCTTATGCATAGTTTGTTTTTTGTTTCAATTGCAAATATAATGCTAGGAGGTATGCCAAAATAGTTAAATCTATGTAAAATAAGTATTGTAACTTAATAATTGCAGAGTTTTTGTATTTTTAAATTCTATTCGTCAATTATAACTTAGATCTATGGTGAGAAAAATAAGTAATTACATAATGATATTAAGTATGGCAACAGCATCTTGTGCACCACAATCAGATACCGTTGATACCGTGACTTGGCCCGATGTTCAAGCTCCTGTAGCGACAATAAAACCTTATACCAGAATTGTGCATGGAGACACCGTTATTGACAATTATTACTGGTTGAATGACTATTTTAAAAAAGGAGCAGATTCATCAGCGGTGATTAAGTATCTAGAACAAGAGAACGATTATACCGCCGCCATGTTGAAAAGTACAGAACCTCTACAAGAGAAGCTATTCAACGAAATGAAGTCCAGAATTAAGGAGAAAGATGAGTCTGTACCTTACTTAGAGAATGGTTATTATTATTACCGACGTACAGAAGAGGGCAAACAGTACTATAAAATCTGTAGAAAAAAAGGCGGACTGGACGGTAAAGAAGAAGTTTTATTGGATGTTGATGATATGGCCAAAGGGATGCCCTATTATGCGGTATCTGGATTTGCTGTAAGCCCTGATAACAAGTTTCTCGCTTATGGAGTAGATACCGTCTCGAGGAGAGAATATGTTATTCATATCAAAAACCTGGAAACGGGAGAGTTGCTTACAGATAGGATTTCAAATACAACAGGTAGTGCGGTGTGGGCTGCAGATAATAAAACCGTGTTTTATACAAAGATTCACCCTTTAACGCTTTTGTCTGAAAAGATCAAACGGCATACATTGGGTACCAGCAGTGAGCTGGATGTTGAAGTATATCACGAGAGAGATAACACAAATTATATTGAGGTTAGTAAATCAAAAAATGGGAGATATATATTTATACAATCCCAAGGAACTTTGAGTACCGAAGTCAGGTATTTGTCGGCAGATGAACCTACTGGTGTTTTTCGCGTGTTTCAGGCGAGACAAAAAGATGTTTTATACGCGGTGACGGCATTGGAAGATCGGTTCTTGGTAACGACCAATGCTGATGCACAAAATTTTAAAGTCGTATCCTGCCCATTGGATAAGACGACAAAGGAAAACTGGGTAGAATATATACCACATAGGCCCGACGTGCTTATTGAAGGTTTGGACGAATTCAAGAACTTTTTGGTGATTTCGACACGTAAAAACGGACTTACAAACCTAACGATACGGGATCTGAAAACGAATAAAGAACATCCGTTAGATTTTGGTGAGGCAGCTTATACTGTTTATCCCAGTATCAACGCCGAGTATAGCAGTGATATTGTACGTTATGGATACACATCTTTGGTGACGCCTTTATCGACCTTCGATTATAACATGTATACCAAGGAAAGAGTGCTTTTGAAACAGCAGGAGGTCTTAGGAGGGTATAATGTAGAGGACTATGTTACCGAACGGTCCTTTGCGCCAGCTGCGGATGGTGTACTTGTACCGATATCACTGGTGTACAAAAAGGGGACAAAGAAAGATGGAACAGCTCCACTCTATTTGTATGCTTATGGATCTTACGGCGCTTCTATGGACCCTACTTTCAGTAGTACAAGGTTGTCTCTTCTCGATCGAGGGTTTATTTATGCTATAGCCCATATTCGAGGAGGAGAGGAAATGGGAAGACAATGGTATGAAGACGGTAAACTGATGAAGAAGAAAAATACTTTTACAGACTTTATTGAGTGTGGAAGGTATTTAATTAAGCAAAAGTACACCAGTAAGGGACATTTGTATGCCGAAGGGGGAAGTGCCGGTGGTTTATTGATGGGAGCTGTTATTAATATGGCCCCGGATCTATGGAACGGTGTGATTGCAGCGGTGCCTTTTGTCGATGTTGTTACCACAATGCTGGATGAGACGATCCCATTGACAACTAATGAGTATGACGAATGGGGAAATCCCAATAATAAAGATGCCTACGCGTATATGAAGTCTTATTCGCCGTATGAAAATGTTGAAGCCAAGGCTTATCCTAATTTATTGGTGACTACGGGACTACATGATAGTCAAGTGCAGTATTTTGAGCCCGCAAAATGGGTCGCTCGTTTGCGTACAGCTCATACAGGAAATAATGTAATTTTACTGAAGACTGATATGGATTTTGGACATGGAGGCGCTTCAGGACGATTCGATTACTTAAAAGACCAGGCGCTTGAATATGCGTTTATCTTAAAATTGGAAGGTATTAATAAATGATGAATTAGATAAATAAAAAAAATGAAAGCTAATATTTTAATGTTGTTATTTGTTGCGTTTAGTCTGTCCGTACAAGCGCAAAAGAAGAATGAATTTGTTGTAAATGTAGGACAATCCTCGGTAAAGTGGGCGGGTAAGAAGATTGTAGGAGGAAATACTGAAGGTACGATATCTCTACAAAGTGGTAAGATGATTCTCGAAGGAGAAAGACTCACTGCTGGGGAGTTTGTTTTGAGTACGAATACAATAGCCTCTTCTACCGCTTCAAGTCGATTGATCAGTCATTTGAAAAATGAAGATTTTTTTGATGTAGAGAAATATCCTACGGCTAAATTTGTGATTACGAATGTTAAATCAGAAAATGGTAAATCTATGATTACTGGAAATATGACGATCAAGGGTATTACAAAAGCCATAACATTTCCGGCAACGATTTTAACCCATAAAAATAGGGTAGAAGCAAAAGCATCTGGCGTAAAAGTGGATCGGACCCAATATGGAATACAGTATAATTCTGGATCCATATTCACAAGTTTAGGGGATAAGGCTATTGAAGACCATTTTGTGCTGGATATTTCGATTATCGCCGAAAAGAAATAATTTAGAATAATAAAAACAGGAGTGCGGGATATTTTATCCGGCACTCCTGTTCTAGTTTATCGAAAAGTAGTTGTTATTTTCTATTCTTTAAAGAATCTGTTGCATTTTCAGACTCTTGTTCTCTAGCATCAATTTGATGTTGTCTATAATTTTCGATTGCATTTTTACTGGCTTTCTGTGATACATAAATACCTAAAATTGCAATTAAGGTCACTATAGCGAGTCCCCATGCGTATTTGCGTTTATCTTGTTTGACCAGCCAATACATCACAAAAACATAAGGAACAGCAAATAAAATGTAAAAAATGATACTCGGGCCTACCATAGCTAATTAATATGTTCAGCTGCAAAAATAAGCTATTTGAAAAGAGAAGCCAAATAGAATCCTAAAATCTAGTTTTTTTATTTTTTTATTTTGTTTTTTAAACATTTCAAGGATTTTGCAGTCTTATTGATAGTTTTTGTGTCATTGAAATTAAAAGTGATGTTTTTCAAAAAAAAACTGTAATCTTCTTACATAAAAGAAAAAAATAATTCTTTACTTTTGCACTGTCAGATATAAGAAGTAAATAGAAGAGTTTAAATGTATAATAAAAAAAGGCATATAAATAACATGGAGCAAACTTTTAAAAAGTTTGTTGTTATGGTTATGACTGGACGTATTATCTTAAACTGTCCAATTCTCCGATTCCGACGACCTATTCTGCCTCGAGCTTGATACAAGAGGCAGGAAAATTCTCATTAATGGTAAATTCATCTGGCTCGATGAATTTCTTAATCCTTGGTTATTACTTTTAGCGCACGTTTAGTGTATTAATTTTTAGGTCGACATCTTAAGATGACAATTTCAGATTTTTTAATTATCCCAGCCACGGCAGACCATGTGAGGTATGCCGAGCAGATCTGTGACGAAATGTTTGAGTCAGCGAAGGCTCGGGGCACAGGTATTGCCCGCCGTAAGCCCGAATACGTGGCTATGAAAATGAATGAAGGAAAGGCTGTTATCGCTTTGCATAAGGATGGTACTTGGGCCGGGTTTTGTTATATTGAGACTTGGGGGCATGGAGATTATGTAGCTAACTCCGGGTTAATCGTGAATCCTATTTTTCGGAAAGTGGGATTAGCAAAGGCAATAAAAAAGCGTGTATTCGAACTTTCTAGGGAGAAGTATCCGAATTCGAAAATATTCGGATTGACAACTGGACTTGCAGTGATGAAGATTAATTCTGATCTAGGGTATGAGCCCGTAACGTATTCCGAATTAACGCAAGACGAAGAATTTTGGAAAGGCTGCCAAAGTTGTATAAATTACGATATATTGATGAGTAAAGATCGTAAGAACTGTATGTGTACAGCTATGCTTTGGGATCCTGTTGAAAAAGAAAAGGAATTGAAAGAAAAAATACAACGTAAAGCCGAAGCAAAGGAACGTTTAGATCGCATTTCAAAGAAGCAATCTTTACTGAAGCGTATTGAAGCAAAATTGTGGAAATCGACGCGGAAAATGTTAGGCATGTTATTTCCTTTGGGCAGTAGGCCAGTAAAAGGATTTTGATTTGATACCCTCTTAAACACAAAACGAGTGTAGAAATTGCATTTATACAATTTTAAAATAAGCACTCACAAATATTTATTCGATGAAAAAAGTAGTTTTAGCATTCAGTGGAGGTTTAGATACATCGTTTTGCTGTATTTATCTTTCTAAGGATTTAGGTATGGAAGTTCACTCTGTGGTCGTTAATACAGGTGGCTTCTCAGAAGATGAAATAAAGCATATCGAAGCGCGAGCGTACGAGCTTGGTGTAAAATCGCATACGACGATTGATGAGACACAGGACTATTATCGCGACACTATTAAATACCTTATTTTTGGGAACGTACTGAAAAATGCAACATATCCTCTTTCTGTATCAGCAGAGCGCGTTTGTCAAGCTACAGCGATAGCTAATTATGCGAAGAAGATCGGCGCAGAGTGCGTAGCACATGGATCTACGGGGGCTGGAAATGATCAGGTTCGTTTTGATATGATCTTTAACACATTGATCCCAGGCGTAGAAATAATTACGCCGATTAGAGATTTGAAATTATCACGTGAGGCGGAGATAGAGTACCTTGGTAATCATGGTTTCCCTTATAGCGCAGAGAAAGCAAAGTATTCAATTAATAAAGGACTTTGGGGAACCTCGGTAGGAGGTGCAGAGACCTTAACATCCAATCAATACCTGCCAGAATCTGCTTGGCCGACTGCAGCGACCTCTACCAGCCCTCAAACAGTCACAATTGACTTTGAGAAAGGTGAGCCTGTTGCGTTGAATGGTAACAAAATCGGACCAGTCGCGGTTATACAACAATTGCAGGATCTGGCACAGCCTTACGGCATTGGACGGGATATCCACGTTGGTGATACTATTATCGGGATCAAGGGACGGGTTGGTTTTGAAGCAGCTGGACCTATTATTTTGGTTAAGGCTCACCATACCTTGGAAAAACATACATTAACGAAGTGGCAACTCGCTTGGAAAGATCAAATTTCCGGTTTTTATGGAAACTGGATGCATGAGGGACAAATGCATGATCCGGTAATGCGTGATATAGAAGCATTTTTATCATCTTCACAGAGCACGGTTACCGGACGAGTTATTGTGGAATTACATCCGTATCGATTTGTAATCGTTGGTATTGAATCTGCACATGATTTGATGAACAATGAATTCGGTAGTTATGGTGAGATGAATGAAGGCTATACAGGGGATGACGTAAAAGGGTTCTCAAAAATATTCGGAAATCAAACTATTATTTGGCACAAAGTAAACCAAAAAGGTTAATCGACAATCACTAGATTGTATTGATAAATGAAAATGGGTGCCGCGTTTTGTACGTAGTGCCCATTTTTTTAAGATAAGAGAACATATTTTATGGAAAAGATTAAAGTAGGCATTGTCGGATCTGCAGGTTATACAGGAGGAGAGTTGTTGCGGATTCTTATCTATCATCCCCATGTAGATATTGTATTTGCAAATAGTGGATCAAATGCTGGCAAGAAAATATATGAGGTACACAATGACCTTTTGGGTGATACAGAGTTATACTTTACTACAGATTTTCATTCAGAAATAGACGTATTATTCTTGTGTGTAGGTCATGGAGATGCACGTAAGTTTCTAGAAGCAAATACGGTGTCCCCTAGAGTCAAGATAATTGATTTGTCACAAGACTATCGTCTTAAATCTAACTCAATGTATCAAGGACAAAAATTTATCTATGGGCTGCCTGAATTAAATCGTGATACCATAAAATCTGCTCAATATTTGGCCAATCCGGGATGTTTTGCAACTAATATCCAACTCGCGCTCTTACCTCTGGCTGCCCATAATTTATTACCAGGACAGGTACATGTCACGGCGACTACTGGATCTACGGGAGCAGGGCAGAAACCAGGGGCTACTTCGCACTTTTCCTGGAGGTCAGGCAATCTTTCAGCCTACAAGTCTTTTGAGCATCAACATCTGCAAGAAATTTCTGAATCATTGAACCAGCTGCAAAATGGATTTTTAGAAGATTCGGATTGTCCATTAATGGATCGAGCTGCAAAACGTATCAACTTTGTTCCGTTACGCGGAGCTTTCCCGCGTGGTATCTTTTCCAGTATTTATGTCGATTCAGATTTGACGGAGGAAGAGGCGTACACCTATTATGAAGATTATTATCAGGATCATCCATTTACCGTTGTTTCACGTGTCAATATCGATCTCAAGCAGGTAGTGAATACGAATAAAAGTATTCTTTATCTGGAGAAACATGGCGATAAGCTGCTTGTTTTAAATGCTACGGATAATTTGTTAAAAGGTGCGTCTGGTCAAGCTGTTCAGAATATGAACCTTATGTTTGGATTAAGTGAGAGGACAGGATTAAACCTTAAATCGGTGGGGTTTTGATCTGAAGAAGAATAGGAGATTAAAGGCGGGCTTTCGATATTGGGAGGCCCGCCTTTTTTAATTTATCGTAACATTCCTGTTTGACAAACGTTTGATTGTTTTCGCATCTTTTCTAGTATCCTTTGATTACGATACTTTTAAGGAGGAATACTAATTAATAAATTCGCATATTCTAATTTAGTTAATATTTAAAGATGAAGAACACAAAGTCTATTTTTTACCTTCTTACTTTTCTTTTGTGTAGTTTCTGTGTCGATGTATGGGCGCAATCTACAAAATCTTATGAAGTATCATTAGCTGGGAACGCTTTTCAGATAGGGGGAAATCACGGGAAGTCAAGAATCGGAAGAGAAACCGCATTTATCGCCGCAAGCGATTCCCGAAATACCAATACATATTTTAAAGTGCTTGGAAAGGGAGATCTTCAAATAAAGCTACGTGGACGAAAAGCAGGTCCCTCAATAGCCAAATTAGAAATTGTGTTTTTGAAAAATAAAAGACAGGCTGTTATAGATAAAGATGGATTCACAGATATTGATTTAGGTACTTTTAAGATCAAAGAGCCAGGATACCATCATCTCGACCTAAAAGGAATGGAAGGTGAGGCAGAGGTTAGCCATATTATTGTCTCCGGATCTGCTGTTGAGGAAGGACTAATTTTTTCAGATGATCCCAGTTTCTATTATTGGAGTAGGAGAGGGCCTTCTTGTCATATGGGGTATGAGGTGCCGGAGAATGAAACAGTACGCTATTATTATAATGAAATGCAGATTCCTGTAGGTGAAGATAAAATTGGATCCTATTTTATGGCTGTTGGGTTTGCTCAGGGATATTTCGGTATTCAAGTAAATTCTGCTTCAGAAAGACGTGTTTTATTTTCTGTATGGAGTCCATTCGAAACGGATGATCCGAAATCCATACCAGAAGACCATAAGATAAGATTGTTAAAAAAGGGCGTTGCGGTGCATACCGGCGAATTTGGAAATGAAGGTTCCGGAGGACAGAGCTATCTTAAGTACAATTGGAAAGCTGGAAATACCTATCGGTTTTTATTGAAGGGTAGCCCCGATGGAAGTGGGAATACAGATTTTACAGCTTGGTTTTTTGCTCCCGAAGTAAATGATTGGAAGCTTATAGCTAGCTTTAAGCGGCCACAGACAGATAGTCACTTGAAGAGGTTTCATAGTTTCCTAGAAAACTTTGACCCTAATCAAGGGTATTTGGGAAGAAAAGTAGTTTATAAAAACCAATGGTACTATGCTGATAATGCATGGAAACCTATAGAAAGAGCTCGGTTTACAGTAGATAATACATATACGCAAAAGCAACGCATAGATGCAACTGGAGGTGTTACAAAAGATGGGTTTTATCTTCAGAATGGTGGTTTTTTTAATAACATTGTAAGTCCAGGTAGTAAATTTGATGCTATTAAAAAAGGAGAAGTTCCTGTGATAGATTTCGATAAGTTACCATAATCAATAAAAAAAAACCTGACCATTTGGTCAGGTTTTTTTTTATTTAAACTTTACGTTTATTTTTCATTTTCTTCGCTTACATCTGACGCGACAGAACTATCACCAGAGTTGCCTCCTTTAACGACGATTTCTTTTTTCTCTTCGTCTAGATCAACCATAATGACTGCATTTGCTTTTAGTTCTCCTTTGAGGATTTCTTCGGCAATCGGATCTTCAAGATACTTCTGTATCGCACGTTTCAAAGGACGTGCACCAAAGTTTGTATCATAGCCCTTTTCGGCAATAAACTCTTTAGCTTTATCCGTTAGGTCAATAGAGTGTCCCAGTGCTTCGATACGACCAAAGAGCGATCTCAATTCAATATCGATAATTTTGAAAATATTCTCTTTGGTTAACGAATTGAAAACAATCACATCATCGATACGGTTTAAAAATTCAGGAGCAAATGCACGTTTTAAAGCCGTCTCTATCACACCTCTCGAATGCGAATCCGCTTGATTTTCTTTCGCAGCAGTCGTAAATCCAACGCCTTGCCCAAATTCTTTCAGTTGACGCACCCCGATATTAGAAGTCATGATGATGATCGTATTTCTAAAATCAACTTTCCTGCCCAGACTATCGGTTAGCTGACCTTCATCAAGGACTTGGAGCAGAAGATTGAATACATCTGGATGTGCCTTCTCTATTTCATCTAATAACACCACAGAATAAGGTTTACGACGGACTTTTTCAGTGAGTTGCCCTCCTTCTTCATAACCTACATATCCTGGAGGCGCTCCAACTAGTCTAGATACAGCAAATTTTTCCATGTACTCACTCATGTCAACCTGAATCAAGGAGTCCTCAGAGTCAAACATAAACCGAGCTAATTCTTTAGCAAGTTCAGTCTTACCTACACCAGTAGGTCCCAAAAAGATAAAGGAACCAATAGGTTTTTTCGGGTCTTTTAATCCAGCGCGTGTTCGTTGTATGGCTTTTACCAATTTATGAACAGCATCATCCTGACCTATGATTCGTCCTTTCATGGACTCACCCATGTTCAGTAATTTTTGACTGTCGGTTTGACTTACGCGTTGTACAGGGATACCCGTCATCATAGAAACAACTTCTGCAACATTATCTTCTGTAACCGTGTAGCGTTTGCTTTTGGTTTCAGCTTCCCATGCCGCCTTCTCTTTATCCAGTTCTTCTAATAATTTCTTCTCTGTATCCCGGAGTTTTGCTGCCTCTTCATACTTTTGAGAACGGACAACTTTGTTTTTTTCTACCTTAATCTCTTCAATTTTCTCTTCAATATCGATGATAGATTGAGGGACATGTATATTGGTTAGATGTACGCGGGATCCCGCTTCATCTAGAGCATCAATAGCCTTATCCGGTAGAAAACGATCCGTAATATATCGGGTTGTTAACGTGACACAAGCTTCAATTGCCTCAGGAGTATAATTGACGTTATGATGTTCTTCATATTTGTCTTTTATTCTGTTGAGGATCTCAATAGTCTCGTCGTGAGAAGCTGGCTCGATCATCACCTTTTGGAATCGTCTATCGAGCGCCCCATCTTTTTCGATGAACTGTCGGTATTCATCCAGTGTTGTTGCTCCAATACATTGAATCTCACCACGGGCTAATGCCGGCTTGAACATGTTCGAGGCATCCAATGAGCCTGATGCCCCACCTGCTCCAACAATAGTATGGATCTCATCGATGAATAGAATTACATCGGGAGATTTCTCAAGCTCATTCATGACTGCTTTCATGCGTTCTTCGAACTGCCCTCTGTATTTGGTACCAGCGACAAGAGAAGCTAGATCTAGTGTAACAACACGTTTATTAAACAATACACGTGAAACTTTACGCTGTACTATACGAAGCGCAAGGCCTTCTGCTATTGCGGATTTACCAACGCCTGGTTCACCGATAAGAATTGGATTATTTTTCTTACGGCGAGATAGTATTTGAGATACACGTTCGATTTCTTTTTCACGGCCGACGATAGGATCGAGTTTGCCTTCTTCAGCAGCACGAGTCAAGTCCCTACCAAAATTGTCAAGAACTGGAGTCTTGGATTTAATGTCGGAGACTTTTTTCGGTGCCGAAAAATTTTCCTCTTCTGCGTAATCGTCATCAGGTGTAGACGAGCCTGGTGCCTCATCCGTAATTGTCGCTTTATTCTGTTCTACTTCATTTTTGAATAAATCGTACGTTACATTAAACTGTTGTAAGATTTGTGAGGCGATGTTGTCTTCGTCCCGCAATATAGCCAACAGTAGATGTTCCGTACCGATAATATCACTTTTGAAAATTTTTGCTTCAAGATATGTAATCTTCAATACCTTTTCCGCTTGTTTTGTCAGCGGGACCGATCCTACCGGTGCTCTGGATACCGATGAACCTTTTACAGCATCCTCAATAGACTGACGGATTGAGGCCGTGTCTACTAATAGATTTCTAAGGATTTTTATCGCCACCCCATCACCTTCTCGAATAAGTCCAAGTAGGAGATGCTCTGTGCCTATATAGTCATGACGAAGACGTAATGCTTCTTCTCGGCTATAAGATATCACATCTTTGACTCTTGGTGAGAATTTTGCTTCCATGTAATTACCTTTCTTTCTTTTAAACTAAGTTAGGACTTTTATAAATGTATGAAATAAATGTAAATCCCAACCTATTATTTTCTATAAATTATCAACAATCAAGCCATAGGGTGATAAAGTCAAAATGGCAGGTTTCGTTCATTGATATATAACGTTTTGATCTTTAGTATAGCTACAGTGTTTCACAATTCGTCGCGAATTTGGTATCTTTGGAGCATATAGTTAAAAATATAAAAGTTTAGGTCTAAAAAGATATGTCAGACGAAAAAATAATTTTTTCAATGGCTGGTGTAAATAAAATTTACCCACCCCAAAAGCAGGTTTTAAAAAATATATACCTATCATTTTTCTATGGTGCCAAAATCGGTGTTATAGGTCTCAATGGATCAGGTAAATCATCTCTTTTAAAAATTATTGCTGGTTTAGATAAGTCCTTCCAAGGAGAGGTTGTCTTTTCCCCAGGGTATTCGGTTGGTTATTTGGCACAAGAGCCAGAATTGGACTTGGAGAAGACCGTAAAGGAGATTGTAGAAGAAGGAGTTGCAGAGACTGCAGCGATTCTGAAAGAATATGAAGAGATTAATGAGCGTTTTGGTTTGCCTGAAGTGTATGAGAATCCAGATGAAATGGATAAATTACTGGCTAGACAGGGCGAGTTACAGGACAAAATAGATGCTACTAACGCTTGGGAACTGGATTCTAAACTAGAGCGTGCTATGGATGCACTTCGCTGTCCAGAGCCAGATTCCAAAATTGCCAATTTGTCAGGGGGAGAGCGACGTAGGGTTGCTCTTTGTCGACTATTACTACAAGAACCAGATGTATTATTGCTGGATGAACCGACCAACCACTTGGATGCAGAATCTATAGATTGGTTGGAACAACACCTACAGCATTATAAAGGTACGGTCATTGCGGTCACACACGATAGGTACTTCTTGGACAATGTTGCAGGATGGATTTTGGAACTTGATCGCGGGGAAGGAATTCCATGGAAAGGAAACTATTCTTCTTGGTTAGATCAAAAATCTAAGCGTTTAGCACAAGAAGAGAAACAAGAGACAAAACGTCAAAAGACATTAGAAAGGGAGTTAGAATGGGTGCGGATGGCTCCGAAAGCGAGACATGCTAAATCCAAAGCGCGTCTGCATAACTACGACAAATTAGCTTCTGAAGAAACAAAGGAAAGAGAAGAGAAACTAGAGTTGTTTATCCCTCCTGGGCCTCGCCTTGGGAATGTCGTGATAGAGGCTGATAATATATCCAAAGCTTATGGAGATCGCATTTTATTCGAAAATCTGAGTTTTTCACTGCCTCCGGCTGGTATTGTCGGTATCATCGGTCCAAACGGTGCAGGGAAGACAACGTTGTTTCGTTTAATTACAGGACAAGAAACTCCGGATACAGGGACATTCAAAGTTGGTGAGACCGTGGTTTTGGGCTATGTCGATCAGATGCATAATGACCTAGATCCTGAAAAGTCTGTATGGGAAAATATTACAGAAGGTAATGATAACATTATGTTGGGCAATCGTTCTACAAATTCTAGAGCCTACGTTTCAAAATTTAATTTTAACGGTGCCGATCAGCAGAAGAAAGTCGGTGTATTGTCAGGAGGAGAACGCAATCGGGTTCACCTTGCTATTACCTTGAAAAAGGCATCGAACGTACTGTTATTAGATGAGCCAACAAATGATATCGACGTGAATACACTACGCGCATTAGAAGAGGGGCTGGAAAACTTTGGAGGCTGTGCTGTTGTTATCTCACACGATAGGTGGTTTTTAGATAGAATTTGTACTCATATTTTAGCTTTTGAAGGAGATTCAGAAGTCTATTTCTATGAAGGAAACTATTCGGAATATGAAGAGAATCGTAAAAAGAGATTAGGAGATGTAGCTCCCAAACGTATCCGTTACAAAAAATTGGTCAAATAGATGAGTCTCGAATCCGCACGGTTATTAGAAGCAATAATAGAGACGGCGATAGATGGAATTATAACTATCGATAATAAAGGTATTGTCGAAACGATCAATCCAGCAGCTCTTACTTTATTTGGATATGACGCAGAAGAGGTAATAGGAAATAATATATCTATGCTGATGCCAGAGCCAGATCGGAGTAGTCATGATAGTTATATTTCCAATTACAAAGAAACAGGAAGAAAGAAAATAATCGGAATAGGTAGAGAAGTACGAGGGAAGAAGAAAGATGGTACTACTTTCCCGTTTCGACTAGCTGTGAGTGAAGTTTTTTATAAGGACAAAAGTATTTTTACTGGATTTATTCACGACTTAACTAAGGAGAAGAAGGCAGAAGACGAGCTCTTGAAGCACACATTAGAATTGGAGGAGGTCGTTAGGCATCGTACCAAGGATCTAATATCTTTGGTGTCTGAATTAGAAAAGGCTAAAGCGGACGTAAGTAATTCTTTAGAAAAGGAAAAAGAATTAAATCAACTTAAATCCCGCTTTGTATCAATGGCATCACACGAGTTTAGAACTCCTTTGAGTTCGGTACAGCTTTCCGCATCGTTGATTGATAAGTATATTGAACGACCGGACTTTGAAGCTGTGATAAAGCATACGAATCGTATCAAGGGGTCGGTACAGTTGCTCAACAATATCCTTAATGATTTTCTATCTTTAGAGAAGCTAGAAGCAGGTGTTGTTGCGGTTAATAAGCAAAATATAAATCTGGTACACCTAGGTGAAGAGATTTCAGGTGAAATGCAATTGATCTGTAAAAAGAATCAACACATTGTTTATCAGCATACAGGAGCAACGGCCGAATTTTATTTGGATGCCCATTTACTTAAAAATAGTATTATTAATCTGATATCCAATGCGATAAAATATTCTGGTGAAGATACTTTTATAGAGTTTTCTACGGAGATTACAGAAGACAAATGTACAATAGTTGTCAAAGATAACGGAATAGGTATTCCTGTTGAGGATCAAAAGAATTTATTCGAGCCTTTTTTTAGAGCACATAATACAGGTAATATCCCCGGTACAGGATTGGGACTTAATATTGTAAGACGATACATTAGCCTTATGGATGGAGAACTTGAGTATTGGTCAGCCATAAATCAAGGGGCACTTTTTCGTATGGTATTTAAACGCTAAGCTTAAAGCAAAATAAATGAAGAAACGAACCATTTTAATCATCGAGGACAATCTAGAGATTAGAGAAGGAAGTGCGGAAATTTTGGAACTCACTGGTGAGTATGATATTGTCACAGCGGAGAATGGTATGATCGGTGTCGAACTAGCCAATAAATATCATCCAGATCTTATTCTTTGTGACATCATGATGCCCGAGCTGGATGGGTATGGTGTGCTTTATATGCTAAGTAAACAGGAAAGTACAATGCATATACCTTTCATTTTCATAACAGCGAAGTCGGAGCGTGTGGATATGCGCAAGGCGATGGAGATGGGAGCAGATGATTATATAGTTAAGCCCTTTGATGATATTGAATTGTTGAATGCGATTGAAAGCAGGCTCAAGAAAAAGGAAAGTTTGTTAAATGTTGCAGCAAGTAATAATCGATTCCTAGATCTGGAAGAGGATGAACAAAACTATTTATTGGAACACCTTGTCGCCGAATCACGTGTCAAAATGTTCAAGAAGAAGCAGCTGATTTATGAAACAGATGATTCTCCTGTCTTTATGTATTATGTAGTGAAAGGTAAGGTGCGTAGTTTTCTTAACTATCAAGACGGAAGAGAGTTGTCAACTGGTATTCATGGTGATGGTCATTTTTTTGGTTACGAATCTATTCTGATGAATGAAAACTATACTGAAAGTACAGCTTCTTTAGAGGATTCGGAGGTGGCTTTGATTACTAAGGATAGTTTTTTTGAGTTGCTCTATAGTAAGCCTGGGATTGCAAATAAATTTATAAAAATGCTGTCGGGAGATATTAAAGAGAAGGAGGAGCAAATGTTGGGATTTGCTTATGACAGTGTTAGAAAGCGGGTGGCGAATGCTTTGACTCAAATAGCATTGAAAAGTAGGGACAGTGAAGAAGATGACGAAGTACTCGTGCGCATTTCCAGAGAGGATCTTGCCGCGTTTGCCGGAACAGCAAATGAAACGGTAAGTCGTATTCTCGCAGAACTAAAAGACGAAGGAATAATAGTCAAAGAGAGAACAGCGATTCGAATATTGTCTATTAAAAGACTAAAGAAAATAAGATAGAAACAGCGGCCATCAGAACAGATGGCCGCTGTTCGTTTAAATAATAAGTGATAAAAATCATTTATTTGCTTGATGAGCTACACTCGTAAAGTGCAGAACTACTGTTAGATTTGGGGTGTTACACCATGAATGAATCAATGAGAGTTGTTGCATACAATATAATAGAGTTCGAGAAAGAACTACTTGCAAAGGCGAATGCCAAAGTACATGATCTTACCCTGATTTCAAATGGACTTAACTTAAATACGATTCATTATGCAAAAGGTAAAGAAGTGGTTATTGTTTCTGAGCGGGATTTATTGGACAGGTCTCTGCTCGATGCATTACGGGAAATAGGAGTTAAGAAGATAATAACTCGATCTACGACTTTAGATCATATCGATATCTCCTATGCTTCTGTGCTCAAATTGCACGTGGCTAATACACCTTCTCAGGATAAATCTCCCGAAAATATTGCAGTACAGACGATCGTTAATCTTAATAATTGGGACAAAAAAACATGTTTGGGCGATGCCTGTTATTGTTCTTTTAATTGTGATAGCAAAAACGATATTAATAAACAACTATGAGTGTAGATAGCAAAAACTTGTTAATTTCCAAATATAACGTAGCGGCTCCTCGTTATACGAGTTACCCGACAGTACCATTTTGGCAGAATGAAGACTTCAATGAGTCGGACTGGAAGTTTCGTGTAAAGAAACGTTATGAAGAATCAAAAGAGCAAGGCATAAGTATTTATATTCATTTGCCTTATTGCGAAAGTCTTTGTACATATTGTGGTTGTAATACACGTATTACGAAGAACCATAATGTCGAAGATCCTTATATTACTTCGTTATTGAGCGAATGGAAAATGTATAGAAAGGTGTTGGGGGCAGGAGCGTTGACAATTAGTGAAATTCATTTAGGTGGAGGTACACCGACTTTCTTTACCCCTGATAATCTGAAGAGATTGATCGAAGGAATTCTACACGGGAATGAGAAAAGTGAAAACGCTTCATTTTCATTTGAAGCTCACCCGGCGAACACTACAGCAGATCATCTGCATACGTTATATGGATTGGGATTCAAGCGGTTAAGTCTCGGTATTCAGGATTTTGATGAGCGTGTTCAAGCGATAATAAATCGACATCAGACTGTTGAGGATGTGGAGCAGGTGATGAAAATAGCAAGAGCTATTGGTTACGAATCAATTAATTTTGACCTAATCTACGGATTACCTTTACAGACCTTAGCGTCGGTTTTGAAAACTGTTGAAATTTCATTGAAGATGCAGCCTGATCGAATTTCTTTTTATAGTTATGCACATGTGCCTTGGATAAAGCCTGGTCAAAGAAGGTTTACAGAGCATGATCTACCAGAAGGAGAGGAAAAACTTGAGCTATATAAGAAGGGTAAAGATATGATTCAAGCCGCTGGGTATGAGGATGTGGGTATGGATCATTTCGCGAAAAAAGATGACGCTCTGTTTTTAGCTTCTCAAAGTGGAACTTTACATCGTAATTTTATGGGATATGCGGATAGGTACACTCCCTTAATGATTGGTCTAGGTGTCTCTTCGATTAGCGATTCATGGAGCGCATTTGCGCAGAATGTGAAAACTGTAGAAGAGTATCACGCTAAAATTAATGCGGACGAATTACCCGTGTTTAAAGGTCATCTTCTTAATGAGGAAGATTTGATTATTCGGGGTTATATATTAGATATGATGTGTAGAGGAAAAGTGTGTCTAAAAGGAAATATTGAAATTGATGATAAAATCAAAAAAAGATTAGTTCCTTTGATGATTGATGGATTGGTACTGGTGGAGGATTCGAAAGTCGAAATCACCGAATTGGGCAAGTCTTTTCTGAGAAATGTCTGTATGGCTTTTGATGAGAGGTTGCAAAAAACAAAAGAAAGAGATAATTTGTTTAGTCAAGCAATTTAGACGTATTTTTTTATGGCAGAGCAGAGCAGTTTGATCACTAAAACCAAATGCTATCACTGTGGAGATGTCGTGGAGCAAACTCCCTATATTTTGAATGAGCATCAGTTCTGTTGTTTAGGTTGTCAAACGGTATATCAAATTTTGAACGAAAATGACCTACAGAGTTATTACAAATACAATACACACCCTGGTAAATCTCAAAATCGTCATAAGGAAGATCTAAATTATCTCGATGAACCTAATATTGTAGCAAAATTAGTCGATTATCAGGACGATGATATCACGATTATCACATTCTATGTGCCTGCTATTCATTGTAGCTCCTGTATTTGGTTGCTTGAAAATTTGTTTAAGTTGAATACTGCTATAAAATCAGCTAAGGTAGATTTTATGAAAAAGCAAGCCAGTATTACATTTAGTAAACAAGAGATTTCGCTCAAGGAAGTCGTTCAGCTTCTTCATAGTATCGGATACGATCCAAAGATTACCTTGCAGGATATTGTAAAAGAAGGAAAGAAGGTTAATCAAACCGGTTTAATTGGTAAAATTACTGTCGCTGGTTTTTGCTTTGGAAACTCCATGATGATCAGTTTTCCAGAGTACTTTGGAATGGCTGACTTCGAAAGAGAATATGCCACTTTCTTTGGTTATATGAACTTGGCATTTGGCTTTCCTGTTCTGCTGTACAGTGCTTCAGATTACTTTAAATCAGCTTGGTATAGTTTAAAGCAGAAAAGATTGAATCTTGATGTGCCTTTAGCTCTCGGAATTTTTGTTCTTTTTTTTCGATCTGCATTTGAAATTTTAACGCAAACAGGGGCTGGTTTCATCGATACCATGTGTAGCTTAGTCTTTTTTATTTTAATTGGTAAATGGGTGCAGGAAAGAACCTATTATCATATTTCCTTCGAACGGGACTATAGATCATATTTTCCTGTTGCGGTTACGGTTTTGGCAGAAGGTAGCGAGAAACCCACACCAATTGGAGATATTAAGATTGGAGAACGAATTTTGGTAAGAAATAATGAGATCATTCCTGCAGATGCTATTCTACTAAAAGGAGATGCGTTGGTTGATTTTAGTTTCGTTACAGGAGAAAGCAATCCGGTCAAAAAAAATTTAGGTGAAGTTGTATATGCTGGGGGACGCCAGACGGGGGGAGCGATTGAGTTGGAAGTGGTAAAAGCAGTTTCTCAAAGCTATCTTACAAAGTTGTGGAATAATGAGAGTTTTAAATCCTATGAAAGAAAATTTGAAACTTTTGTTGGAGTAATCAGCAAGTATTTTACGGTAGGATTGATTTCAATAGCCGTGTTTGCTGCGGCTTTTTGGTTAATCGGATACGACACAGATAAGGCATGGGCATCATTTACTGCTGTGCTTATAATCGCTTGTCCCTGTGCGTTGGCGTTAAGTTCGCCTTTCACCTTAAGCGCCGCATTGAGCATATTTGATAAAAATAAAATGTATATCAAAAATACTTCTGCTATTGAACAGATGGCTTCTATTGATACGATTGTGTTTGATAAAACGGGGACAATTTCTTCTCCCAGCATCTCTAATATGTATTTCGAAGGAAGCTTGTCCAGGATGGAAAGAGATTTGGTATATACACTCTGTCGGAATTCGAATCATCCCCTAAGTAGAGAAATAATCAAATGGTTGGGACCATGTACTATCCTGCCAATCAATGGGTATGAGGAGTTTGTTGGAAAAGGACAATCGGCCTGGTATTCTGATTTTCAGGTAATGGTGGGCAGTGCATTATTTACAGGTGTGAGACATTCCGATACTGAAGGTTCTGTTGTGTATATAAAGATAAATAGTGTAGTGAAGGGATTTTTTACGATGGAGCAATCGTGGAGGAAAGGACTTACAGAAGTAATTGGCGGATTGAAAGATCGTTATGGGTTACATTTAATATCTGGGGATAATGAACGTAGGGCAGAGGCTTTGCAGTTGATCTTTCCGTCAAACGCTAAACTGTTGTTTAATCAGAATCCAAATGATAAATTGCTAAAAATTAGTGATTGGCAGGGGGAAGAGAAGCAGGTGTGTATGCTGGGGGACGGTCTAAATGATGCAGGTGCTTTACGCAAAGCAGATCTTGGGATCGCGGTATCTGATGATATCAATAATTTTTCACCAGGTTGCGATGCCATTCTAGATGGTGTTTCATTCGAAAAGCTTCCTAGTTTCTTCGCCTTTAGTAAAGATACGGTTAAAGTTATTAAAATGAGCTTTGTTATTTCTATACTCTATAATATCATAGGATTGAGCTTTGCGGTCCAAGGAACGATGTCTCCTTTATTCGCAGCGATCTTAATGCCTATAAGTACAGTCACAATTATTTCCTTTACCAGTTTAATGACAAGGTGGTATGGGAAGAAGAGAAATCTTATTTAACTTTGGTATTATGTCCATAATTTTTTTCTTAATCGGTTGTAGTGTTTTTATTGCTTTGATTTTTTTGGGCGCTTTTTTTTGGGCCAATAAAACAGGGCAAAATGATGATACGTATACTCCATCGGTGCGCATTCTTTTTGACGACGAGGTGAAATCGGATGGAGGATCGGAGTCTAAAAAATAAACTGTCTACATTTTAGTTTTTCTCTATTTTAATCAAAGTACTTCTTTATAGCTACCAACTGTATGGTAGAACCGATACATATTCTAGTTTTATAGAGATTTTCTAGGGGTATAATAGAGGGTTTGTAGAGGGTTCATAGAGGTAAAGCCCTATTTTCTCTCTGTCAACCCTCTGTTAAAATAGGAGTGTTATATGGAAAGCCTGGAATCCCCCTGCCTTCTTTGTTATCATAGGGGCGAAGGGATAGTTGAGGATGCCTGTTTTTCGTGGTTCCGTATATTAGATATCTAATATACTACAGGTGCCGGTTCTTATTTAGGACGTTCCCGGGGGGATAGGAGCCGTGTCCCGATGATTTTATCGTTCAATGTTACAGTAGGTTAAGTTAAATGTAAATAAATAAGTCATTAAATATTAGGAACTGATAGGATTATTGTCCTATCTTTGCACCACTCCGCAAGGGAGGAACGGTCGGATCTGAGGACGAGGCCATGAAAAAAGAGGGGTTTAAAGTTATTTAAACGCAGGAATGAAAGGAAGACCGTTAAAAATAAATTTCACATTTATTTTGGAGGTTTGAAAAAGATTCCTACCTTTGCAGTCCCAACGGAAACGAAGGGCAACAGAAAAAGTAAGATAAGGGATTTATTTCCGGCATCATAAAAGCAGAAGCGCGAAGCGGATGCGATAGAAGTTCTTTAAAAAATGATCATGTAACGTAACGAGTAGTGTTGAGAAACAACGAAAGTTAAAAAAATCAGCCTTTAGTTTTAGAATTAGAAATTATAATAAAGACAATTCTATTTTTATAAATAGTCTTGGTCTTACACTTCATTTTACAATG
>NZ_FUZF01000005.1 GCF_900168125.1 Sphingobacterium nematocida | reverse complement strand
GTGAACTCGGTATAGTCAACTCCGTCTGCAACAGCTTCTAATTTCGTTACCTTAAGATTAGACTTGCCGTAGTCTACTGCTCCCGCTACAAACCTAGCTTGTGCAGGGCTATCTTTGATAGACTTAGTATCTACCTGGGCATCAACAGTAATTATACCTGCTTTCGTAGAAGTAGGCTGTACAACTGCAACACCAGCTGCATCTGTAGTGATTGTTCGTTGTTCCGTAGTGCCATCTGGATTTGTAATACTGAATACGACATCCTTGTTCGCAATAGGATTCTCGAACGCATCCATGATAGTTGCTGTGAACTCGGTATAGTCAACTCCATCTGCAACAGCTTCTAATTTCGTTACCTTAAGATTAGATTTATCATAATCAACCTCTTGGGCTTTGATATTTAATACAATTTCACTTGTATAGGCATCACAAGCTTTATCCGATGTCAATAAAGCTCTGAACTTGACTTGAGAACCAGCCGGCTTTAATGGCACAGCATATGCAAATGCTGTCTTGTCCGTACCAGCTACAGTGTACTCATTCCAAGTACCACTCTCATTAATTTCCCATTTTGCTATAGTTGTATTGGCATCTGTTATAACCTCTACATTCAATTCCTCGTATGGCGCCAAAGTAATTGTAGTCTGTTCCCCACCATTTAACTTGATACTTGATGTAGTAGGCAAAGCGTTCACTTTCACCGTTATCGCCTGTCTTGGACCAACTGTACAATCGTAGCGTTTAGCCTGTACATAATAAGTGTATGTACCCGGTTGAACATCCGTTGGCAGTTCAAAATTCAACTTGTCCGCAGTTACCAAAGAATTCCCTTTGTCATCAAACACTTCATAATTAGTACAGCCATCTTGCATCTGGATCCGTAAATCGCCCGTTGCGCACACCTCAAAGCTCATAGAACCATCATCAACATTGGCTATTTTAGGTACAACAGATACGTCGTATACATTTACAAAATCGCCAAGAACAGATAAAAATTTATCATAAGCAATATCTATGCGATCGTAAACCTGCCCTTCTGAAGGAATAGTCAATACCGCTTTCTGTGAGCCATCCCCAAGTAAACCTAACAAACGTAATCCTAGAATATTCTGCCCCAAAGGTCGTATTTCACTACCGACTTTTGCCCCCCCAAGATAACGTTGTATCTTGATATTCGTCAAAAGACTAAGACTAAGTACCGGTTGACCTGGAATTGCCAACGTAATATGTAATGAATCTGTAGGCATACTCCTCGTTTTAAAAACTGGGGTAATAAACCCTTGATTTAGAACACCCACACCAGCCCAGAACTCTGTAAAAGTATTTGGATCATTATCAACAGCATTCCATGGATCTTTAACAGTGGCCAACGAGCTAGCTACACCAAGACCGATATCACGCACCCCATGGTACAGATCTAGAATATCCCTATTCGTGCTTTCGTCAATAGCATCGCAATTTACCGGTCCACTCTTTGTATAATAAGCTCCATACAAACGGACATTCTGTGCCACACTAACCAGCGCACCTTGTATTACACGTACGCCAGTATAAGGTTTTGCTACGCCTCCTTCGGTCGGCACAAAAGTAAACTCTACAACGTTATCAGCGTTCAACAAATCTAAAATAGCACCTTGTACACCACGGATTGGCCCTATATCCCCATCATTATTATATCCTACTACCGTAATCCCCCCTGCAAGCATCAATCCACTATATTCTTTACCAAGCTTAACGGTTAAAGGAGTTCCTGCAGGTACCTCGTGTCCAAAATTTAAATTCTGCCATACCGTACCTATTCCCAATAGACCAACTCCAGTGGTTAATGTAGAATACGTTTTCACATTGCCATCAACAGCTTGTCCATCCTTAGAAACCCCTCCCGTAATAACTGAACTCCAGCTTTGGGTTGAAGCATAAACGCGCTGTACGGACGGAGGACACCGGTCTGGATCAAATACAGTAATAGTAATCGTTGTATTAGAAACACAACTACCTGCACTAGCTTCCACACGTAAAGTATAAGTACCTTCAGCAGAGAATGAAATATTCTTTAGCCAGCTTTCTACATTACCAGGAGCTACTAGGCTATTATTTTCGTCATACCAGTTTACAGTTGTCGTAGCTGGTGATACAGTAGGCCCACTTACACCCCATAAATCAAGCATTGCACCCTTCGAAATTGCGAATGAGGTCTGTTTACTTTCCAGTTTAACAACAGCCATTTCATTCACCGTTATTACATGATTTTGGGCAGTACCTGCAGCATTCTCACAGTAGTTATCACCTGATACAGTGACGTACAATGTATTGACCCCGATACGACTCGCGTCTGCGATTGATTCAAAAGTATTGCCTTCATAGATCAATTCGGTCAATGCAGCATCTCTATACCACCTGATCACCGGATTAATTATAGACGGAGTAGGTTGTGCAAGAATAGCTTCGAATTTTATATTCTCTCCTTCGCAAACCTCAGAAGGTCCATCAATAGTAATAAATCCAGCTTTACCTCTAGGTGTCACCGTAACAGCAACTTCTTTGGCTTCTGCCGGTAGATTCTCGCAGACACCTGTTCCCTGAACGGTAACAAAATAAGATGTTGTAGCTGTCAATGCTGGAGATGGTGTAAAACTAGCTCCTGTATGTTCCAATGTGGTTAATGTAGCATCACTATACCATTTAAATATCGGGTTATTAATTTGTTTCCCGGACGATAAAGCAGCTGTAAGTGTTGTATTATCGCCTTCGCAGATAGTTACCCCCTGTACAGAAATATCTGCTGCCAGAGCGCGAGAACTAACCGTTACTACAATCTCTGCAGCCGTATTCGGAGCATTCTCGCACAAATCGGTACCGCTTACAGTAACATAATATGTATATGTGCCCACAGCTGGTGAAACTGATGGAGATAGCAATGCTGATGTTAAAGCTGCGTCAGCGTAAAACCGCACAACAGGAGCGTCAACACTACCGCCTACAGTCACTAATGTATTTAAATCAATAGCTACTCCTTGGCATACAGCTATATCCTGCGTAGTAGTTAATGCGGCAGTAGCTCGAGGATTAACCGTTACACTAACTGTCTTTCCTGGTGTTTTGAAACAAGCTCTTCCACCTTCAACACTTACTACATAAGTATATGTTCCGGCAGTACTTTCCATTACATTAAACGTTCCTCCTGTATGTATAATCGGTCCATTATCAGATCCTCTGCGCCACACAAAATCTGCACCTGTAGGCATAGCAATAGCAAGACTTGCTGTAAATGTCGCCTGCTCTCCTATACATACAGTACCAGAAGTTGGCAAAACATTAATATCATCACCATTGACCTCATCACAGTCTGATAAAACCGTCTCTGTAGCAGTTTCTGATCCTGTTGTATTGTCTTCTTTTGTAAAAGTTACAGTAGCTGTATTGATCACCGGATTAGCATTTGGCAAAGTTGCAACTGCCGTAACTTTGATCGTAACCGTTGCCGAAGCCCCTACCGCCAGACTGCCGATAGTCTTTGATATTCCAGCTCCACCAACTACGGGTTGTAGCACCCCATCAACTTCTACCTGATCGGTAAAGTAAACAGGTATCGCATTTAAAGGGTCAGATATAACGACATTAGTCAAATCTTTATTACCCGTATTTTCAACCGTAAGAATATAAGTCAATGGTTGTCCTTCCACAATTTTCTTTGATCCGGAAGCTACCTTTGTAAACGTTACTGTCGAATTATCTGTAACCGGAATATCTGTTGAACCTGGATCACCCGGTTGATTTGGATCATTAGAATCAGGCTGCACTGTCGGTGTAGACGTCAAGCCGTCCCCCTCTACAGTTGCAATATTACTAATAGTACTGATACCGCTTAGATTAGCATTCACACGTACCGTAAATGTACGGGCAATAGTCTGTCCATAGTCGATATTAATTGCCGTCTGCGTTCCAAAGCGCACCTGAGTACCATCGAAGGTACCACCAGACACGTAGGTAACTCCAGCCGGAAGTTCATCCGCAATCTTTACATTCGTCAACTGCGTGTTTCCTGTATTCTTTACGTGGATAGTGTATTTTACTAATTCACCACCTATCACTGTCTTTATGGCTGGATCATCGTTGACAACAAATGACTTCCATGTTTCGATAGTCGAGATTGGCGTTACCGGTATATCCGTTCCTTTATCGCCATCTGTTTTCGGTTCATTTGGATCCGTTGGCAATGGAGGGAATGTTTCCGTTCCTGGATCTGTAGCATCTTTCTTAACCAATGCCACATTACTAATTTTAGTAACCCCCGTTAAATTCTCATTAACCTTCACTTTAAAGCTAACCGTTGCAGTCGCACCTACAGGTACATCTATACCGCTAAATGTTACAACTCCTCCAGTTACTGAACCAGCATTTTCTGCAGAAACAAATTCAGTATTGTCAGGAATAGCATCTGTAATGATGTAATCCTCCAACGCTACACTACCTGTATTGCGTATATGAATAGTGTATTCTACTTCTTCACCACCTTTTACTTCTTTAATAGCGGCATCATTATCAACAACAAATGATTTCCAAGACAGCAAAGATGCCGGAGCTTGTGTACAAGTACGTGTTACACTAAATACTTCCAATGGAGGGAAAGCAGAAATATCCACAGTACCACCATAAGTAATCGCTATACGATCGTAGGACTGGTCCGTAACAAGTGGAATCTCTATACCTGTATTAGAATTCAACAGATTCAAGACGTTGATTCCAGATACCAGTTGTTGATATTCCTCTAAACTTAATGATTTTACAAGCGCATCATTATTATAAGCACGAATAATTACCCCACCCAACAAATTGACATTCACAGCACCACCTTGCGTACGTAACTTAATTGTAGTTATATCATTTGCCTTTGATTTCGTATTAAAGAATAGCCATTGCGTGGTTGCTGTACCAACAGCTAAAGTTCCGTTGGATATTTGAGAGGCGCTATTTGAATTATCATCAATAGCATATTGCGGATTAGTAACGCCCGCTCCTGATAAATTCGTGACCGATAAATTTAATCCTTCATACTCATATGAAGTAGAGAACACTTCCAAACATCCGTCTGTACTACCTTCATAGGCCATACCATAAATATTCATCGTGTTCGCAGGTGAATTCAATGGCAACAGTGCCTTTGTTTTATCTACAATACGTACTGAAGTATATGGTGCATCAGGTGTGATAGCTATATAATAATGACCATCTTTATCCTTCACGATCCGTATGTTATTATTTCCCCCAGCAGAAATCTGATCAGAACTAGAACTCACGCTATGGCCAGGAAGAGGTACGCCATTATGCTTAACCTCTACTTCGAAGAAGTGATTGCCAAGTATAAGTCCATTTACCAATCCAGTCACCACATTCCCCAAGCTACCACTTAGTAATCCATCTAAGACACCTTGTTCAAAATCGATTCGGACATAAGATGTTGTACCAGCAGGGATTTCATTCGTGTAACCTAGTTCGACCGATCCTTGAAGATTCCCGCCTAGACCTAATAATCCTTGTTCGCCGGATTTTAAAGTCGCGAAACTATCAAAATCCTCATTGAATAAGTTTTGAACTTCATCTACATTAGAAGCACCATTAAGCTCAGTGGCAAATTTCGGATCTTTTAGAGGCCAAGCTTTTGGCACTTCTTGACAACCTGCACCAAATCGTTTGACACTGAATACTCTTAAGGGCGATGTATTTACATCAGCGTTGACCAAGCCATCCATACCTATATCTACGCGATCAAACGTCCCGTTTGGCGTATATTCTAAAGTAACAATATCTCCAGAGCCTAAAAGACCTAAAGCATTCAAGTTATTTACCAATCCCTGAGAAATGGTATAATCAGATCCTACCTGTGTTTCACCGTTAAAAAAGCGCACCTTATACCCTGCTAAAACCTGCGCGTCCAACAACGACGAAGGCGAAAGCTTCATACGAATTTTCACATAATCATTAGCATCGGAAGGTTGGTTGAAATAAACCGATTGGAAAATTTCAGCAGCTACACCTACACCAAGACTAATTTCTGAGTAATCAGATGAATTCACACTGATTGCACGATAGGAATTATCTACTTTGGATTTTGCAAGATCAGCTACACCTAATGAAATACCACTGTACTGATAAGATGTAAAATTAGCAGGGAAACATTTATCCGTTCCTAATTCGAAGCAAGCATTGTAAACATCTAGAGATGCTTTTTTACCTGTAGCTAAAACTGCTTCTACCTTATTCGTAATCTGAATAGTTCTATAACCATTCTTTGGAGAGACAGCTATATAATAACGACCTATATTATCCCTAACGATTCGGACAGTACCTTCGTTATTGGTTACGCTCGCCTGAAATGCGTCTTTACTCGTTGCAGAAAGCACCGGAGTTCCATTTCCGTCTTTTGCTACAATTTCAAAAGATTGATTTCCCAAAAGTAAGTCATTCACTAATCCACCTGCTAACTTCCCAAGACTACCGTTCAGCAAGCGCTCCAAGACATCTTGATCATAATTAATACGAATATAAGTTGTCTTACCTGCACCTACAGTCTGCCCCATGTCTAGATTTAGGTATCCTGTCGTTGGCCCAGATACTAATAAACTACCCGCGTCTGCGTGGATAGTTGCAAATGTTTCATTATTATTATCTACAGCCAAGTGCGCAAAGTCGACATTTGAAAACGTACCTAATGCACCTGCACAGGAAGCCGATTGCAATGGGCCCGTCGTAGGTGAAGGTGTAGTGCCAATTTCAGGATTGACACAACCTGGGGCACCTGTATAACGCTGCACATTGTAGATACGCACTCCATTACCTAAAACACTCAAACCAACAGTAGAATTCAATCTAACCTCTATCCGATCAAACGCTTTACCTGGACCAAAAGTCAGGGTCGCAGCATTGCCTGATTGTAATAAAGCCAGTGCATCCGTATTATTCAACAGACTGCTTTGCAACGACCGTCTATAAACAACATCATTCGCAGCAGTAGCTGAATTCCATTTAGTGAACACCACCTCGATACCCCCCAACAAATCAGTATTCACTACTCCACCAGAACCTAATGCCAGTTTTATATTAACTGAGCTATTTTCAGGCGACGTGGTCGGGAAATAAAAATACTGCGAAAAAGACCGAGCTACACTAAGATCTAGTATTCCTGAAGATTTCAACAATGAAAAACTATTCATGTCGGCATCAATCGCCCTATTTAAGTTTTGATTATTTAAATCTGCTACCTGCAAGCCTAATCCTGCACTACCATCAAAGGCAGTTCCAATCGGACGCCCACAATCACCACCAGACCCCGTGAATGTAAAAGCGTTGTATACATCTAAAGTATACTGAGTTCCTAACCCAAGCGCAGAAATAGAGCGATTGGTTAATCGCACCCTATCATAAGCTGCAGAAGGTTTGACCGCAATATAAGAATTACCACTTCCATCAACTAATAACTTAATCCGATCAATATTAAAACCTTCTGTATTTGTTCGTTTCAAAACAGAATTGGTATTATTAAGAACCTCAATTTCAAACTCTTGATTTCCTAATAATACTCCACCAAGAATTGTTCCCAACGCATTTCCTAAAGAGCCCCCCAACAACGCTCTCAGAAGCGTTGGGTCAGCTCCAATTCGAACATAAGACCATTGATTTGCAGAGAGCCCCTCGGGAAACTTGAGCTCAATGACTCCTTGATAAGCTCCTCCATTTAAAAGAACCCCAGGACTAGCCCAAACTCTGGAATAATCATTATTATCTAGCAATGCGTTATCTGGATTATCAACTGTAGGCTTATTAAAACCAAACACCACAGGCTTATCCCCAGTAGTGTAGGAAACCTCATTCGCCAATACTTTCGTCTGCCCCCTGGCCCAGCCAGGCATCAGCAATAATACACAATAAGTAAGGAGCATAAACGCGAAGCTAGACGAACGGCTACGCAACAATCCAGGGGCTTGATTTGCATTTTTCATATAATCAACAACTTGGTATGGTCTTTCAGATCACAAAATTCATGACCTCAAATACAACATTACAATTTCTAATAGGTAGCAACCATCATATGTAGCATGATGAATACACTACAAAACTAAATGTTACTCTTTATTTAAAAAAATTATTCAAACGAAAATTTAAAATTTATTTTCAGAATATTTATTAACCAAAACGACACAAAATAACAGAATAACCAAACATGTTTAAACAAAAACCCTCACCTATCCAATGATATTTTCTTAAAACGATTCAAAAAAAATAAAGTCATTAAATACTTTCACCACAGAGTTAACACGCGTCACTAAAAAAAGTGATATATATCACTTTTTTTAGTGACGCGTGTTACAGTTTTAACTTTAGAGAACTTTTTAATTTCATTTTGTAAACTTTTAGCTACAAAACATTCGAGTCTATATATTAATGGTTGTCCACACAACGTTCAACCATGATTGAACAATAACAAAAAACCTCAGACTTTTCGCTGAGGTTCGTTTAAAATATTGGAAAAATTAGATTGATCTACTTAAAAGTGAATACGATTTTAAGTTGACTGCAAGCGTTTTTCAGCCCGCAGGAAAAAAGAAAAAACACTACCTATTCCATACTCACTTTCGACAGTGATAACTCCCCCTTGTGCCTCAATAAAATCCTTACTAATACTGAGTCCCAGTCCTGTTCCCTCCTTCTTTACGCCAGGCACCCTAAAGTAGCGGTGAAAGATCTTATCCGTGTACTCCGGCAAAATCCCCTGCCCTGTATCACGTACCGAAAACCAGACTTTATCTTCCTTAACATATACCCGCACATATACATTAGAATCGTCATGCGAATACCGCAATGCATTAGAAATCAAATTCGTCAACACCCAAGCAGTCTTTTCCGAATCGGCCTGAACGTTGACCATAGGCTCCTCAATATCTACAGCAATCTCAATATGACGTTGCTCCATCATTGCACGATTGGCCTCTACCGCATAATCGACAATGGGTTTCACTTCAGTCGCCGTTATATTCATCTGAATAGCGCCACTTTCCACCTGAGCCATATTCAACAACTCCCCAGTAATCTGCAACAGGCGTTGCAAATCGTCTTTGATCCCTGTAACCAAATTCGACTGCTCCTCATTTAATACCCCTATTTGCTTATTCTCCAACAGTTGTATTCCTAATTTAATAGAAGCGATCGGTGTCTTAAACTCATGCGAAACCGTACCTATGAAATTAGTCTTTGCTAAATCCATCTCCTTAAACGTTGTAACATTCTTTAATAAGACCACACGCCCGATAAACTGTTCTTCACGTTCACCCGTAGGAACTATCCCTATGTCAATAAGCTCCTTCTCAAAGTAGCTCTCCTTATCATCAGCATATATTTTAAGCGTACCGTTTCCTAAAAAACCATTCCCGTCTTTATTCCAGTCTCTATACACATCACGGATCAAATCATTCCGCAATGCCAAATCCCGGATAGAATAACCGACAAATTCTTCCCTTCTCATTCCGGTCACCTTACAGGCCTGCTCATTAGCAAACAGAACGATCTCATCCTCATCTGTACCGATTACCGGATCATGCATTCGGTCTATCAACGTCTCGATGCGTTTCTTACTTTTCAATAGTTTATCCAATTTACTTTCCGCATATTCTTCTAGCTTTTCAGCCATCGTATTAAAAGAGTCTGCCAGTTCCCCAAACTCCTTATGTCCCGAGAAAAACACACGTTTCTTATAATTTTGATTTGCGATCTGTTTAATGCTCTCTGTTAACTCCGTTATGGGATTCGCTATCGAAGAGGGTAGGTTTACCAATAGAACGAAAGCAATCAAAAAACATAAAGCCCCTGTTATAGATATAATGATAATTGCACGCTCCGCAGTCTCATCGGCAATGACGCTCTTTCGCTCGATAGCTTCCATATTCAAGCGCATTAATTCAGCTACGTCCCGACGAATGGCCGACGTTAAGCGCTGATCCTTGGGATTCTTCATTAATGCACTCAGATGTTCGACAATCAGCGTTGTAGCCTCCTGCTCGCCCAGCTCCGTCATATTTAGCTGTTGCTTATCCAGATTCTCCCGAAAGCGATTCACCGCCACAGGATCCCTTTCCAAATCTTCCAAAGCCAATAACATATTATTGCCATACTGCAAAGTATTATAGTTGGCCACCAGTATATTATTCGTATCTCTTTTCAGTTGATTTACATACCAACCGCTTACCGTAGCCAACAAGACGATCAGCAAGAAGAGCATCCCTACACCAAACGTAATTTTTGCTTTTATGTTCATACCATTTGTTCTTTAATTGGGACTATAACTATCAGCTTAGAATCACCAAATCTATATTTTCTTTTGATAATTTATTTAATAAAGTATTAAAAGTATCGGTAGCCAAAATTATCTTTAACAACGTCAAATGCGGTTTACCGATACATACCGTCGTTATCTTTCGGTCTTCGCATTGGGATAGAATAGTTTGGGTAATACGATTGCTTTTTATTTTGATAATTTCTGCTCCTAAATCCGTAGCAAGCTTAAAATTATTAATGAGATGCCGCTGTTTATCCAGCGCAATCTTATCAAGGCGCTCTTTTGCGGTCTGCACATACAGCACGTACCAGACGGCGTTATAGTAATTGGCCAGTCTAGCCGTCTTACGGATAATGGTCCGTGCCGTCTTTTCATTTGAACTGATACAAGCCAAAAGACGCTCCTTTTTTACAGAGCGTAAAGGAGCTATCTCCGATTCGACCTTCCGCTGTACCTGTGAAGCAACCTCTTTCAGTGCCAGTTCGCGCAGTTGAAGGATATGATCACTTTTGAAAAAATTAGCGAGTGCAGCATCCACTTTATTTCTATCATAAATTTTACCTTCCTTCAACCGATCTATGAGTTCCTCCGCACTTAAATCTATATTTACCACTTCATCGGCCATAGCAACAACACTATCAGGAATACGCTCACGAACCTCCACACCTGTGATGGCACGAATCTCGTCATTTAGACTTTCGATGTGTTGTATATTCACCGCACTGATCACATTAATTCCTGCTGCAAGAATATCCATCACATCTTGCCACCTTTTGGCGTTGACACTACCTTCCATATTGGTGTGAGCCAGCTCGTCTACAACCACCACTTCCGGCCGCGCTGACAAGATTGCCTGAAGGTCCATTTCCTCCAACTCCTTACCTTTATAAAACATCCGCTTCCTTTGGATAATAGGAAGTCCCTCCAACAAAGCATGCGTTTCCTTGCGATAATGCGTTTCTATAAATCCAATCTTTACATCCACACCATTTTTAAGCATAGAATGCGCCTCTTGTAGCATGCGATAGGTCTTACCCACCCCCGCACTCATCCCAATGTAGAGCTTGAACTTACCTCTTCTCGACTTTTTAATAAGTTCAAGAAAATGCGCCGCGCGTTTATTTTCTTCCATACCTCTTTATTTAGCTGGCGGTCAAAACTTAACAACCAGCGCAGTTGTAGCAGCCCAGTACTGCTTTTTACCCTGTATCAGATCTTTTACCTCTACCCGCCACAGTAGATTTGGTAAAATACGATAATCCGCATTTATAGATGCCCCGACAGTACGCATTCCTTGCCTATCTGCGACAGTAACGATAACACCTTTACGATCGTTATAATACTCGGCACGTCCAGCAAAACGCCATGCCGTACCAGCTTTATAACTCAAGATTAATGCTGGCGAATACCATATATTATAGTTGTTACGTCCCTTCTCCTGCTGCTCTGCACCTATATCAAATGCCGCAGTAATGCTCAGGTTCTCGGTCCATTGAAACTGGCCATACAAATTGTGAAAATAACGCATCTGCCTTGTACTATCGGGTTTATCACTACCTACAAAAGAACTGCTATTCAATGTTAATCGCTCTGAGGGACGATATGTCAATTGATGCCCGAAAGCAGGAGTTGTATTTCCATTGACTCGCTGTATACGCTGCCAACCGTTCAACACCAACAGTGCTAACTGCCATTTTTTACTTCCCGTCTGATAAGATAATTTTGCTCCTGTTTCAAAATAAGGCGAATTCTCAGCCATCAAGCTGCGTGTCAAAGTCGGGCAATCCATACCTATTGCGCCCTCCGCACCAATATGAGAAGGTAATATACCGACATCCAACCACAGTTCCCTAGTAGAAGAAAGCCGTACACCAACATTGGCTTCGTAGATGTTTTTCAAAACATCGGGCTCTGCAGCATAGTTGGCACTCATGTACGACCCCACACCCATCGCCAAATTGGTACGCATATGAGTAGTCTCATAAGAAGCCTTTATAATCCCTAAATTCAAACTCACCTCGTTGTTGCGATTGTGACTATATATAAAGTTAGGTCTTTGATTTGATTTATTAGAACCAAAATCATGTTGGTAATAGACTTCGGCGTAACCACTAACCTGCAGTCCCTTAACATCTTGTGCACCTGCTTTAAAAAAAACTCCTCCTAGTAGGACAGCGCCTACCCATGCAGCTATATATCTTTCCATATGTGTGTTCCTTATTATTTATGGTCATACTTTAATTAATTTACCAACTGATCCAAAACGAGGTTCAATTCCAGAACATTGATTTTTTCGGGACCAAACAAACCTAATAGAGGGCGCTCAGTGCAGCTATCAATCAGCGAATAAATACGGGAGGTATCCAGTTTACGTAGCTTTGCTATTCGATCTACCTGAACACGAGCCGCAGCGACAGAAATATGAGGATCTAATCCACTGCCACTGGCAGTCACAAGATCAACCGGAATATCAGAGACTTTTACCGTAGGATTCTGTAGCACAAACTCATCTATCCGTTGCTTGACAAGCAGAAGGTATTCCTCATTATTAGGTCCTTTATTACTCGCACCCGAGCCTGCCGCATTATAATCAACAGCAGAAGGACGTGACCAGAAATACTTTGCTTCTTTAAACGATTGGCCTATGTTTTTATAATACGCCTTCCCATCTTGTTTGACTAGAATTCCCCTTCCATTGTCTTTAGACAATTGCCCAACACCCCACAAAACGAATGGGTATAACACGACAAATAAAAGAATTAAGATAAATGTCAGCTTTATAGCTGGTAATATATTTGTTTTCATATATATACTAATTATGTAAAAACTAAAAGAATAAAGCCACAAGTATGTCGATCAATTTAATACCGACAAACGGTACTAGCACACCACCAAGACCGTATACCAATAGGTTACGCCGCAATAATGCACTTGCACCTATCGGCTTGTAGGCCACCCCCTTCAACGCCAGTGGAATTAATATCGGAATGACAATAGCATTAAAAATTACAGCCGAAAGTATAGCTGTCTCCGGACTGTGCAGACGCATAATATTGAGTCCCTGTAGTGCCGGGATCGCCGCAACAAACAACGCAGGGATAATAGCAAAGTACTTGGCCACGTCATTAGCTATACTAAATGTGGTTAATGTACCTCTCGTCATCAGTAATTGTTTACCAATCTCCACGACCTCAATCAGTTTAGTAGGATCGTTGTCCAAGTCTACCATATTACCCGCTTCTTTAGCAGCCTGTGTCCCGCTATTCATCGCGACACCAACATCCGCCTGCGCTAGAGCTGGCGCATCATTTGTACCGTCGCCCATCATCGCTACCAAACGCCCTTCCTGTTGTTCCTTCTTAATGTAGTTCATTTTGTCCTCAGGTTTCGCTTCGGCTATAAAATCATCTACTCCAGCCTTTTCGGCGATGTACCGGGCTGTCAATGGGTTATCTCCCGTCACCATCACTGTCTTAATCCCCATTTTTCGCAACCGTTCAAAGCGCTCTTGAATACCCGTTTTGATAACGTCCTGTAGTTCGACCACGCCCAACACCTGGTTATTCTCCGTTACCACCAGCGGTGTACCTCCATTCTCCGAAATAATTTTCACTTGTTCCAAAGTACCCTTCGGAAATGTATTCCCAGCCTGCTCGACCTGAGCCCGCATAGCATCTGTCGCCCCCTTACGAATACACCGATTGCCTATATTCACACCAGAACTACGGGTCTCTGCCGTAAAACGAATAAAGCTCAGGTTCGACAATTTATGTTCAAATGACACTACCCCATCTTTTATATAAGAGATACTTCCCTTGTCTGTGACGAGTCTAGCATTTTCAGTAACCCCCGCCAATTCCACAATAGATTTACCTTCGGGAGTTTCGTCGGCTACAGAACTTAATAATGCAGCCTCTATTAATGCCCTACTGCTATGCCCCTCCACGGGATAAAAGTGAGTAGCCTTTCTGTTGCCGATAGTGATGGTACCGGTTTTGTCAAGCAATAACACATCGATATCTCCTGCTGTCTCCACGGCTTTACCACTCTTGGTTATGACATTTGCTTTCAAAGCTCTATCCATACCAGCTATTCCAATTGCAGACAGCAATCCACCGATTGTCGTCGGAATAAGACAAACAAACAAGGCTATAAATGAGGCAATAGTAATATGTACATTCGCATAATCAGCAAAGGGCTTCAACGTGATTGTTACCAAGACAAACACCAAGGTAAACCCTGACAATAGAATAGTCAAAGCAATTTCGTTGGGGGTCTTTTGCCGGCTAGCCCCCTCTACCAAGGCAATCATCTTATCTAGAAAGCTTTCCCCAGGTTGCGCGGTCACCTGCACCACAATACGGTCAGAAAGCACTTTGGTACCGCCTGTGACAGAACTTTTATCACCTCCGGCTTCCCGGATTACAGGGGCAGACTCACCAGTGATAGCGCTCTCATCTATCGTAGCCAATCCCTCTATGATCTCCCCGTCCGAAGGGATAATATCGCCTGCTTCACAATAGAATACATCCCCTTTACGGAGTATCGCTGAGGAAACCACCCTACCATCAGATAGCTTAGCGGGTGTATCTTCACGGGTCTTCCGAAGGCTATCGGCCTGTGCTTTACCACGAGCCTCGGCTATAGCTTCAGCAAAATTTGCAAAAAGCAATGTCAACAACAGTACGATAAACACGACAAAATTGTACATCAAGCTCCCTTGCTCTTGTTCGCCAAAGGCGATCCATATACAGACAAACAGCATGATCACGGTACCCAATTCTACAGTAAACATGATAGGATTGCGGTACATATGTGCTGGGTGCAACTTTACAAAAGATTGCTTTAGTGCATCCCGAACCATATCCCCTTGAAATAAGGATTTATTATTTTTCATATGTAAATGATTTGTTTTTTAACGTTCATTGACTTGTCCCGATTAGTCGGGATGGAATACTCATGGGTGTTTGTGCTTCGCTAAACATGAGTATTTCATTAGTACAGTATCAATAGTATATTTTGTTAAGAGTTATCACTCCTGATTAACGTGCAGAAAAATACTCTGCCAAAGGACCTAATGTCAGAGCTGGGAAAAAAGCCAAAGCGGCAACAATAATGATAACGGTAAAAATCATCAGACCAAACGTACCGGTATCTGTTTTCAATGTTCCTTCTCCTTCAGGAATAAATTTCTTCTGTGCCATCAATCCCGCAATCGCCACAGGACCTATAATGGGTAGAAAACGACTTAAGATCAACACTATCCCGGTACTGATATTCCACCAAGGGGTATTATCTCCCAATCCTTCAAAACCACTCCCATTATTAGCCGATGACGAGGTATATTCATAAAGTATCTCACTAAAACCGTGAAATCCCGGGTTATTCAATGTATCTGCAGTTAACTGCGGAAATGCTGTAGAGAGGCCAGTACCGACAAGAATAAGAAATGGGTGAATCAGTGCGACAATCATAGCGATCTTCATCTCCCGTGCTTCCACTTTTTTCCCGAACAGTTCTGGAGTCCGTCCTACCATCAGACCACTTATAAAAACAGCGAGTATCACAAAGACAAAAAAGTTCAGTATACCTACACCTACCCCTCCATAAAAACTATTAATCATCATGGCCAACAGTTCATTCATCCCTGATAGCGGCATTGTACTATCGTGCATACTATTCACCGAACCTGTGGAAATAACAGTAGTAGCAATACTCCAAAAACCCGAAGCTGCCGCCCCAATCCGCATTTCCTTCCCTTCCATAGCCCCAAGACTATTATTAATTCCCATGCCCTCTATTGCAGGGTTTCCTTTCATCTCCATATACACATTGGGTATCACCAACAGTAAAAAACCAAATGTCATCACTGAAAACATCATCCATGAAAAACGAAGACGCTTCGTAAAATATCCAAAAGCAAACAACATAGCCAACGGAACAATCATCTGCGCCATCATCTCCAACATATTCGTCAGGTAAGTAGGATTTTCAAGAGGGTGAGCTCCATTCGTACCAAAGAATCCGCCCCCGTTCGTCCCTACATGTTTTATAGCGACAAAACCGGCTACCGGTCCACGGGAAACCTCAATAGTATCACCCTCCAATGTCTGCATTGTATCCTTACCGTCGAATGTCATCGGCGTACCTTGAAAAATCAAGACTATCGCTACAAAAAATGAAATAGGCAATAAGATACGTGTACAGGACAACATAAGGTAATTATAAAAGTTGCCCAATTTATCCGCGGTTTTATCTCGAAAGGCCCTAAACACCACCACCGCTGCCGCCATACCCGTACCCGCACTCACAAACTGCAAAAACATCAACCACAATTGTGCTAAGTAACTCACTCCAGTCTCACCAGAGTAATGCTGTAAATTACAGTTCACTACAAAAGAGATAGTCGTATTAAATGCCAAATCAGCAGACATGCTAGCGTTATTATCCGGATTCAACGGTAGCCCACCCTGTGTCATCAATAGTACCATACCTATAATAAACCATAGCATATTGATAGTCAGCATCGCAACCATCTGTTGTTTCCAGCCCATCTCCTGCGATGGATTGATACCACTGATCTTAAAAACGAATCTTTCAAGAGGTCCCAAAACACCGTCAAACAAGGTTTTATCACCACTATAAACCCGAGCTATGTATCTGCCCAATGGAATAGCCAGAACTACGGTCAGTAGGAAAAGAATTATAATACTTAATATTTCTGTGTTCATATATTTATATTTTTTAAAGCATCCGTTATCTAAAACTTAAAACTTCTCTGGGTTAAGCAGTACATAGGCGATGTATATAAATACCGCAACCGCTATTATAAATAGGATACTCATAGTCTTGATTTTTGAATTTGATTCTCAATTACCTGTTGTTGATACACCCCCTGTAGCTGATATGGAATACGTCCATACAACTGTTCCCATTGCTGTTGGTCACACTGTCGTCTGAAGCTCTCAAATGCGCGTACTACCAAGTTTTCAATCAGATAGCGTACATATTTATTCCCTTTTTGATATACCTGTCCTAAAAACTGTATATGCATACAAGCATCCGTTAATCGATTGTTCAACAATAGTGTTCTCAAAAAATTGACTACAGCCTGTAGGACACCTGCAATGTTGTGCTTCTTTGAAAGTAGTACTATCTCTTCTTCGATCTCTCTGCAATCGTGCGCTAGATAGTTAGCCATGTTGTCTTCATTTACCCTTCTCATTTCACTTAGTTTTCTAAGATAACTTTCAAATATTCCTTTCGTAGTTCCCTGGGCAACAAGGCCATATGCAGCTTTAGACTAGCTGGACATTCTTCTCGAATCAGTTCACTCAGAAATTCGTTTTCAATAGCGTTTTTGGTGTATCTATTGCCACTTTGATATAAGAGATTGACCACCTTACCAATATCCTCTACCCATTGTAGATCTTCATCTGTTCCGATATGGATTCTATCCATACACGAGCAGGCCAACCGCCGCAGCAGGTCATAATCAGACTCATCTTCACTTGCTGGCTGGATTCCTGGAATCCATTGCATCAGCGTGTTTTTAATTTTGGTTTCCATTTTTACCGTCCCCATCATTTAGATATTCTCGAAAAAAGAGACAGACCTGAACAATAACCAAAAACAGATAAGCCCCACAGTTAATAAAATAATTGATAACATATTTTTCTTTGTTTACACCTTAATGCCAAAGTTTATTCCAAGTGAAACACAACAACAACAAGCAGCTGTATATCAACCAAAAACAAGCAACAAGATTTGTATAGCAACAAAAAAAGCCTATCAAAATGATAGGCTCTTTCTCAAAATGAGTTAGTTTTATTTAAATATGATTTACAATTTGTACTCGTCTATTTTCCGATACAGGGTAGCTATGCCAATTTGTAGAAGGCGTGCAGCCTCAGCTTTATTACCGCCCGTATGCTGTAGTACTTTGTAAATATGGATACGTTCTATTTCGGCCAAGGCCATAGAAGAGGAGCTATTCGTTTTTAAACCGTCGTACTGCATTTCTAAAGGCAATGTTCCTACATCTACACTATCATTATCTGCTAAGATTACACTTCGTTCGATAACATTCTTCAGTTCTCTGATATTACCTTTCCATTCATTTTTCTCCAGCACCTCTAAGTATTCAGGACTCAGGGACAGCGGCTTTTTACCCGCCTTGAGTGAAAATTCCTGAATATAATATAACGCCAGTCCCTTCAAGTCCTCCTTCCGGTCACGCAGAGCCGGGAGATGAATTACGAAAACCGAAAGTCTGTAAAACAAATCACTACGGAAGGTATCTTTAGCAATCTCTTCTTCGAGGTTCCGATTGGTAGCAGCTATAATACGCACATCCACTTTTGTAGGTTTAGAATCTCCCACCTTTAAAAATTCACCTGTTTCCAGTACCCGCAGTATTTTGGCCTGAAGTTCAAGAGCCATCTCTCCAATCTCATCCAGAAATATAGTGCCCCGATGTGCTTCTTCAAATAATCCCTTTTGATCTTTATTTGCCCCAGTAAAAGCCCCAGCACGATGTCCGAAAAGTTCATTTTCCAAAAGCTCACGGCTGAATGCCGAACAGTTTATAGCAACAAAACTTGATTTCGAACGCGTACTCTCTTGATGTATAGACTGTGCAAAGACCTCTTTGCCAGTTCCCGTTTCTCCCGTGAGCAATACCGTTGTATCCGTAGCAGCTACTCTTTTCGCTAAATCAATAGTCTGTTGTAAAACTTTAGATTTACCCACTATTTTATCAAAAGAATATTTTTTCACCAATCTATTTTCCAATTGATTGACCTTCTTCGCTAAGGAAGCTTTATCATTCGCTTTGTATAAGAGTGGAATTATCTTATTATTATCGTCACCTTTGGTAATATAGTCGAAGGCACCATTTTTTATAGCTTGTACACCATCGGGTATATTTCCATAAGCCGTCAATAAGATGACCTCTACATAAGGGTATTTTTCCTTAATAAACTTTACCGTATCCACACCACTGCCATCAGGAAGTTTCACATCACAGATCACCACATCGATATCCGTAGACTCCAACCGTTTCAATCCCGATTTAATATCTGCTGCCTGAAAAACTTCAAATCCCTCCAAACCGATAATTTTGGCCATCAGCTGTCTTAGCTTGTCTTCGTCGTCAATGATTAGTACCTTATTCACTTCATGTTTATTTGAATACGAAGCTATTAAAATTCTATCTATTCCAACAACATTCTCTATTAAAGATTTGGAAGTCATCCCTTCCTCGTTATATCCTAATCCCGCAGAATATTACTATTTTTAGTCGTCATCAGAAATCTAAGTATTTATAATCATGAAGCAAACAGATAGTGCGCAGAAACTAATAGGAATTAACCAACTAGACACCATGCTATTAGTGGATGATTATCAAATACCGCTATACCAGATTTTACTAATAGACAGGGACACCGTTGCCCAAGTCGACTTTACAGCATATAATATTCCAGCACACTCGATCCTATTTCTTAGTCCTTATCAACACCTACAAATTCATCACGCGCCCCATTTATCTTACAGACAGCTTACCTTTCACGGAGATTATTACTGCATCGAATACCACAAAAAAGAAGTAGCCTGCAACGGCATACTATTCAACAACATTTATATACAACCTTATGTAACCGTTGGGACATCCCTATTTAACGAAATAGAACAGATATACCAAAAAGTAGCAGATGAGATCTCCTTATCTCCAAGCAATTCGGACTCCATTATAAAAGCCTATTTACAGCTTTTATTAGCACTCTGTAGCAAAGAGAAAAAGTTGATAATGGAAGGCTTTAGTCCGTTAGATCATACCAACAATACCACGGGCAACATTTTCCAAAAACGGCTAGAGGAGTTCTTTCGTACTCAAAAGTCGGTACAGTATTATGCAGATCAAGCGAATATAAATTTGGATAGCTTCAGCAAAAAAATCAGACAACAGCTCGGAAAATCACCATCTTTACTTATTCAAGAACGCACTGTTTTAGAAGCAAAAAAACTACTCCACCTCACCCATCTACCTATCAAAGAGATCGCAGAAACCCTAAATTTCAACGACGAATATTATTTCAGTCGATATTTTAAGAAAAATGTTGGCATATCCCCCTCCCAATACAGAGAAAAGGTCGGCATATCCATCGTTGCAAAATAATCTATGGTATAGTCGAATTTGTCCATTCCATGCGTGCTATCTATCGCATAATTTTGGGTACACCAAAAGAAAACGACAGCTATGCGATACACCTTAGAGTTTCTAGCAAAATCACAATCCAACTTCATACATTTAATGCGTATCAGCATCTTTATTGTAATGGCTTGGATAGGCGGGTTAAAAGCTTTCCAATATGAAGCCGACGGTATTGTACCCTTTGTCGCCAACAGTCCATTTATGAGCTTCTTCTATCAAAAATCAGCCCCGGAATATCAAACCTATAAAAACCCAGAAGGCAAAACTGTTCAGAAGAACATAGATTGGCATCAGACAAACGGGACCTATGCATTTTCGTATGCACTCGGCTCGGTCATTGTTGTCATCGGCCTTCTCACCTTAGCAGGAATATGGTCTGCAAAGCTGGGGTTGATAGGCGGAATACTGACTTTTGGCATGTCCTTAGTCACCTTATCCTTTCTTGTTACCACCCCCGAAGTGTACGTTCCCAATCTCGGGGGCGACTTCGCTACTCCCCACTACGGATTTCCCTACCTATCGGGTGCAGGTAGATTGGTACTAAAAGATATCATCATGCTCGCAGCTGGTCTAGTGGTAGCATCCGATTCGGCACAGCGTCTCCTCAAAAGCTGCAGTTAAACTTTTTAAACCCACAAAACACAAAAAACCAAATAACTAATTACAATTGCAATAGATATAATCTATGCAATAATTCAAGGCAGCACCTTCTGTTTTCCCTATTTTAGCAAGGCTTGAAAGGAAAAGTACATTCTCCGGCTAAGCTTTCAACGGCTATTTTAAAAAGTGTAGATCAGATACGTGAATAAAAATACGCCATTGCCAAACATAATTTAAAAGCCTCCAAAGGGTTCATATTTTAACTTTATCGTAAGCGATGACAAAACTTATCAATTTAAATGTCTTTAAAGACTTTTTTCAATCAAGTAATGCAGGCGGGATTATTCTATTTATCTGTGTTATTATCTCCATGATTTTAGCAAACACCGATTTTGCCGTTCCATTGCAAAATATTCTTGATCATCCTATCGGATTTGAGAACGAAAGTGTTCATCTCCGCTACCCTATCCTTCTCTGGATCAACGACGGTTTAATGGCTATTTTCTTCCTTCTAGTTGGCTTAGAGATCAAACGGGAGATTGTAGAAGGAGAATTGTCATCTCCTCAAAAAGCATCTTTACCTATTTTATGTGCCATAGGCGGAGCCGTAGTACCAGCCATCATATACCTGGGCCTCAATGCCGGACAAGAGACCGCATCAGGCTGGGGAATTCCAATGGCGACAGATATCGCTTTTGCGTTAGCTGTGATCAATCTATTGGGCAACCGTATTCCAAGCAGTTTAAAGATATTTCTAGCTGCTCTAGCTATTGTTGACGATTTAATAGCCATCCTCGTCATTGCATTTTTCTATTCCTCAGGCATCGAGACAACCTACCTATTGTATGCAGCTATTGGCCTCATGGTTCTGATCATCATGAATAGAATGAACGTGCTCAATCCTTATCTATATCTTATACCAGGAATATTTATTTGGTATTTTGTCCACCATTCGGGCATACACGCTACGATTGCTGGTGTATTGGTAGCCATGACTATCCCTACCAACGATACAGATACAGAGTCCCCTTTAGAGCGTCTTGAGCATGCGTTGACCAAGCCGGTCAACTTCCTCATCATCCCACTGTTCGCCTTTGCCAATACAAATATCACGCTAGAAAGCGAAATGCTGGCTGGACTAACATCTTCACTGGGATTAGGTATCTCCTTGGGACTATTATTGGGCAAACCAGTAGGTATCCTGTTAACTTCTTATCTATGTACAAAACTAAAATTAAGTAGTCTACCAGAATGTAGCACCTGGCGTCACATTTTGGGAGTAGGTCTCTTAGCCGGTATTGGCTTCACCATGTCCATATTTATAGCCATCCTTTCTTTTGGTGACCCATTACATGTTTCTGAAGCCAAGCTTTCCATTTTAATAACGTCTTTATTGGCCGGGGTTATCGGTTATCTGACCTTGATTTCGGGCAAAGCCTCTTCGAATAAAAGTCTGAAATAAATTAAATACAGCGCGATCTATCGACAACGTAATTCGACAGATCGCGCTGTATCATACATCAACATTACATTTCGGCTTTACTCACCCGTACCTTATCCGAATTGAGTTTCGTCCGCAACCAGTTCTCCAAAGTTTTTACGGACTCTGCTCCCAAATCTTTCTTAGCACCATACAGCAGTACATCTTCATGATAGCTGCTATCTACATTCACCACGACCAACTGCTTTCCGATAGAAAACGGAGCTAGATCCGGAAACAAGATATTGATCTCTTGAATCAGCTGCTTATCGTCAAAGGTATAACTAGCCAATTGCTTCCTTAAATTCTGAATGGTGAGGTCTTTTTCAGAAACATTATACGACTGCCTATTTATTTCTTTCAGGATATCCTGTTTCAGATCGGTACTATCCTGTCTGATCCGCAACTCTGTATCTCCTATCTGATAGGCTTCCAGCCTATCGTTCAGTAGGATCAACTCCTGGTTTGTAAAGCGTTTATCCAAAAAAGCCAATTCAATTTTCTTCGGACGGCTGTTAAAACTTATCTTTTCATAAATCAACGTATACCCTTTATCGATTAATTCACTTTTGATAAACCGGTCTGCATTTTGAACGTATTTTTTTTCTTGCAACAGCGCATAAGCCAAATAAGAACTTGGCACCAACATAACCAGTATTAATAAAGATATGATTCGTGTTATCCGCTTTTCCCGTTCCTCATCAACAAATTTCACTTTAGGATACTTCAATAGCTTTACAATCAGAAATGTTGAAATACAGATAAAAAAACAATTTATCGTGTACAGGTATAGGGCACCTGCAAAGTAACTGATATTACCTATTGCCAACCCATAACCTGCTGTACATAATGGCGGCATCAATGCTGTCGCAATAGCAACTCCCGGAATGGGGTTTCCTTTCTCCACCCTCGTAATAGCAATAACGCCTACCAAGCCACCAAAAAAGGCAATCAATACGTCATAAATATTCGGTGAGGTACGGGCCAAAAGTTCAGATTGCGCATCTTTAAACGGGCTCAATACAAAATATAAAAAAGATACCAAAAGACTCACCAATGTAGCGATGGCCAGATTTTTTAAGGACTTTTTCAACAACTCAAAATCGTACGTACCTAGTGCAAATCCCGCACCTACAATAGGTCCCATCAATGGCGATATTAGCATAGCCCCAATGATAACAGCTGTCGAGTTCACATTAAGTCCGACCGATGCAACTACAATAGCACAGGCAAGAATCCACAGGTTAGCCCCCCGAAAAGATATATTAGACAACACATTCTCCAGGACTTTCTCTTTAGAATCCTCTCCTTGGTGTAAATTAAAAAAATCATAGATTTTATTCATAAATCACATATTTATCAATCCCACCATATTATAGAATTGTAAACGAATATATGTATATTCTGAAAAACAACAAAGACAGCCCAGATATTACAAAAGCATTATGTTTTCAGCACACATATTCGTATTTTGTAATCTGCAAAAGGAATCTTCCTATTCATTAGCCATGTTGTAATAAAATGAACTTAAACTTAGATAGCCCACATTTACGCACCAATATATTAACAGGTGAAAAAGTATTGGTATCTCCTCAAAGAAATAAACGCCCTTGGCAGGGACAAATCGAAGACATTATTGTCGACGCCATGCCTCCACACGACCCTAACTGTTACTTATGCCCCAATAACTCGAGAGCCGGAGGAGACAACAATCCAGATTATAAAGACACCTATGTATTTATCAATGATTTTTCGGCACTGTTAGATAATACTATTGACGAGCCCATTGTAGAACCAGCAGACACAAAGCACTTATTACAAGCTACTCATGAAAGAGGTATTTGCAAGGTTATTGTTTTTAGTCCCCGGCATGATTTAACATTACCCGAAATGGAACTAGACAAAATAACGGCAGTGGTTGATCTTTGGCAAAGCGAATTTATAAGTCTACAGCAGATAGAATGGATCAAATACATACAGATATTTGAGAATAAAGGGGCTATCATGGGATGTAGCAATCCACACCCGCATGGCCAGATATGGGCACAGCAGTCGATACCGACTGAAATTGAAAAAGAAACCTATCGTCTTGAAAAATTCTACCAGCAATACAAGAAATCCCTTCTTTCAGATTATCTTGAACTCGAGTTAAGAGAACAAACACGGATAGTCATCGAAGGCCTTCATTTTGCAGCAGTAGTTCCATTTTGGGCATCCTGGCCTTATGAGACATTGATTATCAGCAAGAGACATATACAACACATCGGTCAATTTACAATAGAAGAAAAAAATGACCTAGCCAAAATCCTTCAAGAGCTGACCATACGTTACGATAATATTTTTCAGACCTCATTTCCTTATTCTGCAGGTATGCACCAGTCTCCGGTCAATAGCGGAGCATACACCGGTTGGCACTGGCATATGCATTTTTACCCACCATTGTTGCGATCTGCAAATATCAAAAAATTCATGGTTGGTTACGAAATGTTGGCCAATCCTCAACGCGATATTACACCAGAGTCTGCTGCCGAGATATTACGTAACCAGTCAACCATACACTACAAAAGCACCCGATAATAAACCATGTACAACACAGCATACCTTAACCAACAGTTTGTTCAGCACTTTCAAGTCGCCCCTACCTGCATCGCCAGTTCACCGGGACGTATCAATCTTATCGGCGAACATACCGATTACAATGAAGGCTTTGTTTTTCCAGCTGCAATAGACAGATACATTTATGTCGCATTATCAGCAAGAGAAGACAATGAAATTCATATCTTCTCAGCCGCCTACAATACTTACTTTAAAACTACACTGCTTCCTGAGACCTCGGAGACAGCACCTGAATGGGCCAAGTATATATTGGGGGTCGTACAACTAATAAACGGCAAAAAAAGTATAAAATCGGGTATCAACCTCTTTCTAGACGGAGACATCCCTCTTGGGGCAGGCCTGTCCTCGTCGGCCGCGCTAACCTGTGCTACAGGTTTTGGAATCAATGCACTTTTTCAACTGGGATTATCGCGTTTAGAAATAGCACAAATAGGACAGCAGACCGAGCATAGATACATAGGGGTCAATTGCGGTATTATGGATCAATTTGCCTCTGTTATGGGCAAAGAAAACCAAGCTTTTGTCCTAGACTGTAAAGACCTATCATACCGTTATTTTGAATTACAATGGCCTGAATATGAAATTCTCCTTCTCAATAGCAATGTGAAGCACAATCTCGCCTCCTCAGCATACAACAAACGTAGAGAAGCCTGTGAGCAAGGCGTCGCATGGGTAAAAGAAAAGTATCCTGAAGTAAACACCCTACGCGATATCAATCTACAGCAGTTGGACGACATAGTTCGTCCTCTATCCGAGGATATCTTTATAAAATGTAGATTCGTTATCCAAGAAAACCTACGAGTACAGCAAGCCAGCGACGCTATTCAACGTAAAGACATCACGCAGTTTGGCAGGCTTCTTTATGAAGCACACTGGGCCTTGAGTAAGGATTATGAAGTCAGTTGTGCCGAGTTGGACTTTTTGGTGCACTTTGTACAAGGGCTTCCCGAAGTAGCAGGCGCCCGTATGATGGGCGGTGGTTTTGGAGGCTGTACCATCAACATTATCAAAAAAGGTAGTTCAACAGCACTAATCGATAAAATAACCACCGCTTACTTCGATCGATTTGGAAAGTCCCCTTCGCCAATACAAGTAAAACTAAGCAACGGGACCTCACTATTAGAATATTAAAATCAAAAAGTAATACGTATATTTCCATTCAGAACAATCTAACCAGACAACCTTTATATAAACCCACAATGGCTATTCAAGATTATATCGTTTTTTTAGTGTATTTCATTATCGTGGCAGGTTATGGAATATATATCTACTTCAAGAAAAAATCTGCTATCGAAGGTTCCAAAGACTATTTTTTAGCAGAAGGTTCTTTGACGTGGTGGGCTATCGGTGCCTCCCTGATCGCTTCTAATATCTCCGCCGAACAATTTATAGGTATGAGTGGCTCTGGTTTCAAAATAGGGTTAGCTATAGCCACCTACGAGTGGATGGCCGCTGTTACTCTATTAGTTGTAGCGGTATTTTTTCTTCCAGTCTATCTAAAAAATAAGATCTTTACCATGCCACAATTTCTCCATCAACGGTACAATGGGACCGTTGCTTTAATTATGGCGGTCTTTTGGTTATTACTCTATATCGTTGTCAATCTCACCTCCATACTTTTTCTTGGCGCTCTTGCGGTATCCAGTATTTCAGAATTAGACTTTAATCTATGCATGTATGGGCTAGCCATATTTGCGATATTCATCACCCTAGGCGGTATGAAAGTAATCGGGTATACCGATGTTATACAAGTATTCTTTCTAATCTTTGGCGGACTGGCCACCACCTATTTGGCCTTAGATTTAGTATCCAGCCACTTCGGGGGCGCTGGCATTTTGGACGGTTACCGGCATGTCACGACCCATGCCTCAGAACATTTCCATATGATATTACACCCCGATAATCCCAATTACATAGATCTACCCGGACTAAGTGTCCTGATCGGAGGTATGTGGGTGATCAATTTAAGCTATTGGGGCTGTAATCAATATATTACCCAACGGGCCTTAGGAGCAGACCTTTCGACTGCACGGAATGGGCTTCTATTTGCGGCCTTTTTAAAACTTTTAATGCCTATTATCGTTGTTTTGCCAGGCATTGCTGCTTACGTACTCTATAAAGAAGGACTCTTTCAACAAGAAATGACCAGCGGTGGAGAGCTTAATCCGGATCGGGCCTACCCTGTACTCCTGAATCTTCTCCCTACAGGACTTAAAGGCTTGTCCTTTGCAGCATTGACCGCCGCCGTCGTCGCTTCTTTAGCAGGAAAAGCAAATAGTATTGCCACTATATTCACACTAGACATCTACAAAAACCTCTTTCATAAAGAGGCTTCAGAAAAAAAACTAGTCAACATCGGTAAGATAACAATTGTAGTCTCTATGCTATTAGCCGTAATAATAGCCCCACACTTAGGAATAGACAAAAAGGGAGGCTTTCAATATATACAAGAATACACCGGATTTGTGTCTCCCGGGATTTTCGCCATGTTCTTATTGGGTTTCTTCTGGAAGCGCACAACCTCCAACGCGGCTTTGTTTGCGACGATCGGAGGTTTTCTATTTTCTTTGCTTCTTAAATTTTTACCCAAAATGGTAGACCTGTCCTTCTTAGCGTCCGCCGGATTTGCTGTTCCGGTCAACGGGATCTATGAAATACCGTTTATAGATAGAGTTGCTATCGTATTTATTACCTGTTTAATAGGAATGTATCTAATAAGTATATATGAAAACAAAAAAGGAGTGATACCAAAGGGGCTTGAAATAGATATAAAGATGTTCAAACTCGACCGTTCGTTTGCCGTCGGTGCATTATTGGTATTAGGCATTACAGCAGCTTTATATACGTTATTCTGGTAACATCACATGCTTACCAGAGCTCGCTTAACACATAAATAAAAATAAATTTGCATTTGTGTAAAAGATACACTATCTTTGTGGTATCATAATTTAGGTTTATAATTGGTTATAAAGGTTTTCATTCTCCCCGTTTGAAAACCTTTTTTTATGCCCCTATTTTCACGGTTTACCCCCTATTTTGTAAAGCTTCTTTATAGGTACGCAATGCCCGTTCTCTCGCAAAAACATGTTCGACAATACGATTCATTGACTTTGATTCAAAATCAGGATTCCAACGTCTTACGTAACTTAAGTCCTTATCAAACTTTCTAAGCTGTTCATCCGGATTGAATACCCGAAAATACGGAGCCGCATCACAACCACATCCCGCCGCCCATTGCCAATTCCCTACATTTGCACTACAATCGTAATCCAATAGCTTTCCTGCAAAATAAGCTTCCCCCCAACGCCAATCAATCAAAAGATGCTTGGTCAAGAAGCTAGCGACCACCATCCGCACCCTATTATGCATAAATCCTGTCTCATTCAGTTCGATCATACCAGCATCAACCAGCGCATACCCCGTCTCTCCTTTACACCACCGTTCGAATTCCGACTCCTCATTGCGCCATGGTATCGACTCGTATGCCGATTTAAAACATTGACGTTGCGACTGCGGATAGTGAAAGATAATCTGCATAAAAAACTCGCGCCAAATCAGTTCATTCAGCCATACTGCATTCCAACGCTCAGCCATTGCCACACATTCACGAATGGAGATAGTTCCAAATCGCAAGGCAATTCCAATTTTGGTAGTGGCATCCAATCCCGGAAAATCCCGATCCCTATCGTAATCTTTGATATCTTGCCCTTCCAATTTAGGCTTCACATAATGAATGTCCGTCTTTTGAAAACCAATATTCGCCAGTGTAGGTACATCTTTAAAAGGAAGACTTTTAAACCCACCAGCAGCTATTTCAAATGGAATCAAATCACGCGCAGACAATTTAGTTTTCCATATCCGACTGTATGGAGTATACACCGTATAGGGTGTTCCATCCTTTTTTAAGACATCAAATTCCTCAAAGATCACCTGATCTTTGTAGGAATTAAATCCTATCCCCTCATTTTTCAACCAAGCTCCAACTTCAATATCTCTTCCAACGGCATCGGGTTCATAATCTTTATTGCAGTACACCTTATCTATGTTAAACAGCTGTGTCAACTCCTTAAAAATATCAAGAGGCTTTCCTATATATACATAAATATCCGTACCTAATATCCTTAACTGCTCCTGTAGCGAGCATAAGGCTTGATGAATATAATCCACCCTCCGGTCCTCGGCAGTCGGCAATTTAGATAATATATCACGATCAAAAATAAAGATGGGGACCACCTCTCCCCCCTCATTCAAGGCCCTGCATAAACCATGATTATCCTCCAACCTCAGGTCTCTACGAAACCAAAATAAATTCACTTTCTCCTGCATTCACTCCTTAGGTTTAATACCCATATTATCTTTGTCTGTTAACTCCTTAATCTTCATAAATTGTATACTTTTTACGCATCAGCTTATACTTGGCCAATCCATCTGCCCAGCTGGCGCGTATCTCTTTCTCACTAATACCTCTCTCAATCTGTAGACGTAAATCATCTACGCCCGACAAGTTTTCAAAACGACCGATCTGATCTGAAAAACTTTGGTCAAAGAATTTATCCTTTTCAGGCGATTTTTCATACAACTCCATAATCCATGCTAAATTAAGCTTTTTACCCTTTACCAAGCTATGAAGGTCATATCCGCGTAAATCCAACCCATAACACTTTTCATTCATAAACAGCGGTCTCTCACTCATGCCTTTCTTGCTCACCGGCGTAAAAGAAAAGCTATATATACCTTTGTAAGCAGGGCTGCCAATAACTGTAAATGGATAATCAGTACCTCTGCCATGATTCACTTTAACACCTTCAAACAGACAGGTACTCGGATACAAAAGAATACTTTGTTCTGTATTTAGATTAGGCGAAGGACTCACGGGCAATTTATACAACATATGGTGCGCATATCCTTCCACAGGAATAATCTTTAATTTGCACTTCTTCGCAGTTGACATCCAGCCCTCCCCATTTATCATCTGTGCAAACTCCGCTATCGTCATACCGTGGGCTATGGGCACCGGAAATTGACCTATGCCCGACCTGTGCTTCATATCCAGGATAGGTCCATCGATCAGATACGCGTTCGGGTTAGGCCGATCCAGGATCAACAATTCTTTACCCTGCTCTGCACAGGCTTCCATGATATCGCGTAGCGTATTGATATTCGTATAAAAACGTACCCCCATATCCTGAACATCAAATATAAAAACATCGATATCGGCAAGATCTGCAGCAGAAGGCTTCCTTTTACTGCCATACAACGAAATAATCGGTATTCCCGTCTTTACATCCACCTCATCACTCACCTCTGTACCATTACTCGCATTACCTCTAAAACCATGTTCTGGTCCGAATATCTTAACGATCTTCACTCCTACCTTCAATAGACTATCGACCAGGTGCTGCTTTTTAATAACGGTAGAAAGATTTCCCAAAATAGCGACACGCTTGCCTTTCAAATAAGGAACATAGCTTTCTGTCCGCTCAGCCCCAGTCCGAATCCGGTCGTTACAATAATCCAAAGACGTTTGCGCCTTTAATCCCCATATAGTCCAGAAAAATAGACTAAAGAAAAATACTATTTTAAAATTCATCGCAATCTTGATTTAATTTGTTCCTTAAACCTAAAAAAAAAATCCCTTATCTACAATTAGATGCCTTATTACCAGCAGTTAGCTTTAGCTGTTAGGTGTCGGTCTGTTGGTTTTTATCAAATAAAATTCGTATCTTTGTTCCAATATCACAAAGGCCCCTATTTCTTATCCTTGAGCCAAGTCCGCTAATTTAAGACATACACCTTTCATTTTTATTTATATAATAATCTTTAATTCTATTTAATGGCTAAAAGTCAACTTACATTCAACAAAAAAGAACGCGCGAAGAAACAACAACAGAAGAAAAAAGAAAAGCAAGAAAGACGTGAGGTAAACAAATCCAATAATAACAAAGGAAAATCATTGGAAGAAATGTTTGCTTACGTTGACGAATTCGGAAACATCTCGGATACACCTCCTACACAGGTTTATAAGTTTAAGGAAGAAGATTTGCAACGTCCTGTTGATAATGAAGACGAATTCCTTTACGGTAAAGTTTCCTATTACAACGAAACTGGAAATTATGGTTTCATCAGGGACAACGAGAGCCGCGAGACAGTATACTTTAACGACAAACTAGCGGGGATGGTATTGACGCTAAATCAAAAAGTAAAGTACAAATACACAAGAACCAAACAAGGCAATCAGATTTCGGAAGTAGAACTGATGTAATTTTGTTTATAGTTCATCGATACATCATAAAGGTTGCTCAATTATCAAGAGCAACCTTTTTTGTGAATAGTCTGGGCAGATGACCTAATGGCCCCCTAAGCCTTCGGCTTGTGTATACTTATCTTTCGGTAGCATCCATCGTATTACAAAATACAAAGCTATCGCCGACAGAGCCAATATACTTCCGGTTCCCAACCACAATGTATCAAACCCCAATTGATGCACTATTTGCGTCCCCAATAAGGGGGTAATAATAAAAGAGAACGAAAAACTCATCCCATTCAACCCCATGTAAGCACCTTGGCTTTCCTTTCCAGATCGCAACGCGGTAATTGTCGACATAAACGGCAGCACCAATATCTCACTAACACTCAACAAAGTGATAGACAGTAATAATATAGAAATATGATGGTTTAATGCTAAGATGGAATATGCAATCGCACACAACAGGGCTCCATAAAGAATAGTTTTAGCAATCGTCAGATATTTATCAGCAAAATTAACCACCAACATCTCTAACAAAACTATTATAAAGCCACTATATCCCAGCACGTAGCCTATCGTAGCCTGATCCATCTTGGCAACCTCCTTGTAAAATATTGGAATAGTATTGAAAAACTGAAAAAAACAAATCGAGAATATCGTACAGAAAAAGCAAAATATAAGAAACGGCATATCACGATAAGGCGATTTGCTTTTCACTTTAGACTGCATGTTTAGTTCATCCCTATATTTCTCCCGTTCTTGTACCTTGGCCTGATACAGTTTATGCCTTTTCCGAAAGAACTTTACATAGACAATCCCCGCGATCAGAGCACCAGCCGTATTTATAGAAAATAAAAACTCATAAGAAATAGCCGAAAGAATCCCCCCCAATGCAGGTCCGATAGAAAAGCCAAGATTCACCGCCATTCGATTCAATGAAAATGCCCGTGTCAGATTCTGGGGCTTAGCGTACTTTGTAATAGCTACAGAATTTGCAGGCCGAAATGTCTCGCTGATAATGCTCTGCACCAATATAATACAGGCCATACCCTCTACCGTAGGAAAAAATGGAATCAACACAAATAAAGGTGCGCTGAGGAATAAGCTTAAACTTTGCACCCTATACTCGCCAAATCGATCCGTAAAAAAACCACCTAACCAAGATCCGATTACCGAACCTACACCGTAAAAGCTAAGTACAATACCCGTGTGCGTGATGTCAAACTTCAGGTGGTCTGCCATATACACCCCCAAAAAAGGAATAACCATAGAACCGGTACGATTGATCAACATCACAATCGAAAGCATCCAAGCCTCTTGAGATAATCCCTTAAAGGAATCCGTATACGCGCGTAGTATTTTCACCTGACTGTTTTTAATTAATAATCCGACATTTTATCCCTATCTGCCCAAAAGTACAAAAATATTTGTACAGGATCCTCATTATACTATTTTATAACAAAACTTTAATAACATGTCACTACTATAAAGTAAAGCGCTTATCGACAACATCACTTTCACTTAAATTACCAAACATCTTCTTTTCAAAAAAAAGTAAGATGTACTAAAAAACGTAAGACAACGAATAGATGTACCGAAATAATATCAGAACAATCCCCAAAAGGCACTAGAATTCTACAAAATATTCGGAAGTATATGCTGATCGAACACAAATCGCTCAAGATACTTTACTTTTGTTAGGCTAAGGATTTTTCAACACCCCTTAAGGTGCTCGATGGTGTATTTTTACATACAGTCCGTAACTATAGAACTAAACAGCAAGATGAAATACTGGAAAAAAATAAATTTTGACGAACAGCGCCAACATATCGCAGATGCGCTTTCAAAAAACATAGACTATCAAAAGATTATAACGCTAGGAGTACCTGGTTCCAAATTGGACAGTCAGGTATTTTACGACCAGGCTAGCTTTCTCAAAGAAGCGCCATTCCTACAATCAATCGTACAAAATCCCAATCATATCGGTTGTCACACACTTGGCGAGTCGGAGCCTTATTTTGCGGGCACCCAAGAAATCGAACGAGAGGTCATAAAAATATTGAGTGAGGACATATTAAAAGCAACAGAAGGCAGCTGTGATGGTTACATCGCAACAGGTGGTACAGAAGCCAATATTCAGGCCTGTTGGATGTATAGAAACTTTTTCATGCAAGAGTACGGAGCCCGTCTCGACGAGATCCTGCTGATCGCTTCCGAGGACACCCATTATTCCGTTCATAAAGCTTCGAATCTGCTTCAGATCGATTTTCTTTCTATCCCAGTTCAAATGGACACCCGGGAAATTATTGAAGCCGAGTTGGATCGTTTGGTAGCACAGGCTCAGCAGTCTGGAAAGAAATACGTTATCGTAATTTCCAACGTTGGCACGACCATGTTTGGTAGTGTAGACGATCCAGATAGTTATGCAACCGTCCTGACCAAATACGACCTTGTATTCAAAATTCACATGGATGCAGCTTTTGGAGGTTTTATATACCCAATAGTACAATCAGAGAATAATATAGGATTCAATAACCCACATGTATCTTCTGTCACCTTAGATGCACACAAAATGCTCCAGGCCCCTTATGGAACCGGTGTGTTCTTATCTAGGAAAGGACTGATCAACTATGTACTCACTGCCGAAGCCAAATACGTTAACGGTATGGATATCACCCTCAGCGGCAGCAGATCCGGTGCCAATGCCATAGCGGTATGGATGATATTACAAACCTACGGCCCACACGGATGGTTAGAAAAGTTGAACACCTTATTGTACCGAACTACCGTATGCTGTACAGATCTAGACAAGCTGGGTGTACGCTATTACAGAAATCCACAGATGAACATCATTACCATACGTGCCTCCGATATTCCTTTCACGTTAGTTACCGAATTTGGTTTGGTACCAGATTCGCACGGGAATGCTTCACAATGGTACAAAATTGTAGTCATGGACCACGTACAGATCGACGTCTTAAAACAATTTATCGAAAGATTATCCCAACAGTTAAGTTAGCGGGGGCATTCCCCCGCTAACTTACTTTTACAATGAAAACCAGTAATTGATTTTCATCATAAAAGTATTACTGGCGGGCAATCCAAACATACGGTCCAGATTATTTCCCCAGCCCGGTTGATATATTCCATCATTACCTGACTGATTATGTTCCCAGACCACATATACCGTAGACCCTGGCAGATACTCCCATCTCGCCACCAGATTAGAGCGAAATTCATTAAAACTAAAGTTAGGATTTTTAAAAGCATAGGTATGATTACCCGTCGCTCCAACATAGCCCCCATTGACCTCGGTTAGTGCCTGATCCACAAAATCTACAAATCTATCCTCATAGCGTTTGGCATCCATATTTTGGGCCAACTTAAACTTGTCATAAGTCGCTGTTGAGGTAAAAGGCGAACCGTAGTATTGAATGGAAATATCTGGTGTCACATTCATCTGTAGATTTAACGTAACTCCATATGTCTTCTGATCCATACGACCCAAAATGTAGGCATTTGCATTATCTGGATTATCAGAAGGTCTTACCGTCCCTACGTACTGTAGATTATCCTTATTCCAGGAATAATTAAATTGTCCCGCCACACGCACATGATTGCCTACCCGAAAGACCATGCTCGGATGTATTGCATTGTATCCCGTTTTTTCATCCAAATAGTATCGTCCATTATACTCCATTTTAACCATGATCGGCTTCGCCCGATCGGTACTAACCATCGCGTTGGTTTCAAAATTCGAATTATAGCGCATATCCGGCCCTCCTCGTAATCTACGGCTATCTATGGTATTCCATCCGAAAGTTTCCTTGATATCCATCTCAATTCTTCGCTTAATGCTCAAGCTACGCCATCGGACAGCAATATCATTATTGACAGCTTTCCCCCCATAGTTCCAAATATTCTTTTGTGTCAGGTTAATCCCCGCAAAACGGAAAGGTCCCCATGGATCTGTCTTCCGGAATACGACCTCCGACTCATTTGATTTATAATCAGACTGTTTCATATAACCCACATCATTTAGATCAAATCCTGGAGATGCCCAACTAAAAGTCTGCGAAAAGTTCCACTGCGCATTTCCCTTTTTACCCACCTTCACGTAGCCGCTACTACCCTGCATCGACGTCTCATCTGGTCTTAGATCCAAATAAGATGCTCCTGACTCACGTTGAAAATAATGAGCAGCATTTCGTTTTGTATTCAAAATTGCGGCCGACGAACCATTCAACGTACTGAACATCCCTTTCGCATCGATATAATACAGACGGTTTGCAAAGTACTGGGTAAAATCAATTCCTGCTGCAAATGCATTTTCGATCAAAGCATCTTTCAGATGATCCGCACGGAGATTCCGATTTACAGATGTCACCATCCCACCCAATAGCGTATTACCTTCCCAGTTTTTTTGTACCCGTGCTACTGTATAGTTGGTCAAAGGTTCAGTGATTTCCCGATCATAATCCCCTTCACGCATCACCCGGGATGTAGTTTTTGCAGTTATACTTTCCAAAAGTCCTACGGTTACACCACTTCTATTAGTCCCGGTCAGTTTCAGGGCACCGAGTATCGGTATAGGGTTCGCGGTGCTAGCGTAATTATTGACATTATCTATCCCTTTAGGTTGATAAGAAGGCATCGCTCCTATTCGACGCGAGTAAAACATCATCCCCCCCTCATTATTATCAAATTCTAAAATATGCTTACCTTCCAAAAAAAACGGTCTCTTTTCATCGTAAAATATTTCGTAGGCAGAGAGGTTCATCACCGAAGGATCCAGCTCCACCTGACCATAATCCGGATTGATGGTCAGATCCATCGTAAAATCATTCAATGCCACTTTAGTATCCAATCCTACATTTCGTCCCCATCGATTACCGCTCTGAAAAGGACTGTTAGGGATTTTAGGCTCCTTCGTAAATTTAGCCATCGCATAAGGTAAAAATTCAATTCCTTTTGGTTTAGGGAGTTCCGTCATCCCGTGCATCTCTCCAAAAGAAAACACATGGCCATTATTCTTAATCGGGATCAAACTCCAATTTTGAACCTCATTATTGCGACGAATAATACGACGTACATGCAGCCCCCATTTTCCATCCCCATTTTCCTGGTTATACCGCAGCTGGCTAAAAGGTATTCGTAGTTCGGCAGTCCAGCAAGAGTCCGTTTTATTAATATGCGTTTGCCCTTCCCACACCGCATTCCAACTTAAATTTACAGACAGTTTATCCGTAACCGTCAGATCAGTCTTATTGCCGCCCAGGTTAATATTAAACTCCGATGCCACCCGATAGTCGTGATAGGTATCAAAAGCGATACTAACGAGATCCCCATTACTATTATCATCTCTATTTCCTATAAAAGCATTCATTGTTTCGGGACGTACATCCTTACAGTAGACCCCAATATAAATGTTTACGTCATCGTAAAAAAGCTTCACGCGGGTCCAGGAAGCCGTATAAGCACGCTCGAAAGGGATGACCTGCGAAAACTTCTCAGACCATTCCCCTTTTTCCTGCCATATACTTTCATCAAGTTTCCCATCAATGCGCGGACGCTCCTCCGAGAGCTTCGTGATATTGTATATACGTTTATAGGCATCTTCAAAAGAGACCACTTCCTTTCTTTCATCTTGCGCCCAACATAGCGAAGAGAATAAAAGACAGCAGAAAAAAGAGTAATAACACTTCATGAATGGTTTATCGTTTTGATTAGGTTGAGATTACGATATTCCAAACTTAACTAAAATGGTTTACATTCATTAAGAATATCTACAATAAATTTTGATTATTAAGCGGCTACGAGAATAATAAAATTTCATCCGCTGTATTTCCGCTACAAATAGATGAGGAGAGCTACAAAACTCGCTTTTATATCACGACGCAATTACATTGCTTGTAAAGGCGAATTTATGTAGGTTTGTACATATGAACATCAGACAGGAGACGCCCCAAGATTATGCGGCAGTATTTGATTTGATCCGTATCGCCTTTGCATCGGAGCCACACAGTGACCATCAGGAACACTATCTAGTAGATCGACTGCGCAAATCAAAAGACTTTATTCCAGAACTCTCCTTTATTGCAGAAATCGATGGGCAGATTATCGGCTATCTCCTTTTGTCAAAAATTCAAATTATCAACGATTCGACGACTATGGATGCCCTCGCCTTAGCGCCTGTGGCCGTCCACCCGCATTATCAAAAGCAAGGTATCGGCAGTAGTCTAATACGACATGCACACAGCAAAGCTCAAGCACTAGGTTTTGACACGATCATCGTATTGGGACACGAAACATACTATCCAATATTTGGCTACAAGAAGGCCATAGATTATGGTATCATTCTTCCTTTTGAGGTACCTGAAGAAAACTGTATGGTCATAGGTCTTACCGAAAATGCACTTCAGAATAAGTCAGGCACAGTGGTCTACCCAAAAGAGTTTATGGAATAAGTTTACGCTTCCTTTTCCAGTTCCAAAAAAGCCTGCGGCAAAGAAACAATAATATCCGAGGGCAATAAACTATAAGTTCCAAATTTCTGCACCGCAATATCTGCAGCTCTACCATGTAGGTATACCCCCATTATCAAAGCATCAGCTGCTGTATATCCTTGACCGACCAATGCCGTCAGTATTCCCGTAAGCACATCACCACTACCACCTGTAGCCATACCTACATTTCCAGTGCTATTGAAATAAACCATTCCATTAGGTAAGATAACGACACTATTGGCACCTTTGATCAATATACACAGCTCGTATTCTACAGCCAGCAGTTTGGCTTTTTCGATTTTATGCCAGTCGTTATCCCATTCTCCAATGATTCTCTTCAGTTCCTTGGGGTGTGGTGTAAGTATACTATATCGTGGAGTTTTTGATAACAGATCAGGCTCCTCCGCCAATATATTCAAGGCATCAGCATCCAGTACCAGAGAAGTATGCTGTGATGCCAACAAAAATTCACGAAAAGCACCCTTCGTCTTTTCGTCTGTTCCCATTCCTACACCAATACCTACCGCTTGGTAGTTCATCACAGCGGGCAGTGAAGAAATCAAATCTGTCTGTACATCCGTAATTACCATTGCTTCCGGCACTGCTATTTGGATAATAGGATAGCCACATTCTGGGACATACGTCGACAGTAGGCCACATCCCGATCGCAGTGCAGCCTTTGCAGCCAATTGTACCGCTCCCATCTTACCATGGCTTCCCCCAATAATAAGCGCATGACCGAATACACCTTTATGGTCAAACTTTTTACGTTTCTTATAAAACGTCTTAACATCCTCCTTAGTCACGAACAAATAAGGAGAATCGGTTGCATCTGTAGCATCTTTGCTAAGGTTGATGTCCAACACCTCAAAAGACGCAAAAAATGCTTGATTATCTGGCATGAGCAGGGCTAGCTTCGGACTATGAAACGTCAGTACTTCATCCGCATATACGACGGCTGCATCCTTTGGAGTAGGGCTATCAGACAGCAATCCTGACGGTATATCCACAGCTATCACTCTACACCCTGAACTATTGATTACCTGTACGACAGCGTTCCACGTAACATCCAGTACTCCCTTTAAACCACATCCAAATAGACAATCCAATATTACCGCATCGGCTGGAATATCCAATTTTCCATCCAACAAAAACTTCTGAATCAGTGAAGCTGGATTACGCTTCTGCGCCTCTATATTATCCTTCGAATACGAATCAGACTCCAGGAGATACACCGTTACTCGGGCTTGCTGTTGCCGCAAATACTGCGCGAGTACTAATCCATCACCGCCGTTATTTCCTTTTCCACAGAAGATCACAAAGCGCTGCTTTGACAACACAAATCTACGGCTCAACGCTGACAGCAAGGCCCCGCCAGCACGTTCCATCAATTGAAAACTCGAGATACACTGCTGATTTGCCGTCTCCCGGTCCACTACCTTCATTTGTTGAGCTGTAAATATTTTCATTGATGTCGAAGCCTATTTTTTTCGCAAATAATTAATAACCGCTATTACATCCTGTTCGCCAAACCCTTCTTTCTGAGCTGTACTATAGGTTTCAATCAGCGGCTTGGTCAATGGATAATCGGCCCCAGCCTCCTGTGCCAACAATACATCCTTCAACATCAGATCCAACGCAAATGCAGCTTTATAATCTTCATTTACCAGAAGCGGAGTCTTTACCTTAGTCGCGCCACTCCCGCTTGCACTCTCATTAATAATCTCTAGCATATCCGTCCTCGATATGCCCAGGCTCTCTGAAAAAAGAACCGTCTCCGCTAATCCCTGATATAACGTTGATAGAAAATAATTAATAGCGAGCTTCGCGGCTATTCCCTGTCCATTACCTCCCACATGCTTTGTTAGCTTACCCATCTTTTCAAAATAAGGCTTGGCACGCACGATATCCGCTGCCTCACCTCCAGCAATAATTATTAGTGTTCCCTCTGCTGCGGGCACCGTACTTCCGGCTACAGGTGCATCTACAAAGGCAGCCCCCTTGCTACGCAATGTCGCTGCTAGTTCCTGGCTTCGTTTTTGCGAGATTGTACTCATATCCACGAATAATTTACCAGCGATTTCCTGCTTTACGATGATATCATATACTACTGCTACGGCCTCATCGTTTGTCAACATAGTAAAGATGACATCGTTTTTCCTCACCAACGTTTCTACGTTAGGCGATATCGTCGATTGAGCGGCGAAGGCCGAAGCCCTGGCTGCTGTTCTATTATATACCGAGAGTGGAAAACCTGCTCTTTCCAAATTCTTCGCCATGGGATATCCCATATTTCCTAAACCTATAAATCCTACCTTTTCCATTGTCATTCTATTGGCTATATATATGCTAGTATACGAAATTACGGGCAAAATAATAAAAGACATTTTCATCTTTTATTAAATAATCACTACCTTTGACCCAAGGAATAACCCTTAAAGGGAAATTTAACGTTATGGAGATTACATCACTACTAACAAACATCAGCTACGCCGAAAATCATCCTTCGGCGCAAGTATTGATCAACAACGATTATAGCAAAGAAATACGTATTGTATTTCGCGAAGGGCAGGAAATGAAAGCGCACAAAGCTCCTTATCCTATTGTTATTGAAGTGGTAGATGGTTTTATAGATTTTGGTGTAGACAACCAGCGTCATGACTTACCCAAAGGCTCCCTTATCAGCCTCGAAAGCAATGTCGTCCATGACCTTAAAGCATCCGTAAACAGCATCGTAAGGTTATCTTTATACAAAGGAGATCAGGTAGAACGTGTACAACAAGCGGTAAAAGGCAATTAATCAAAATGGGGCTATTTTCAAAAACATGTGAGTATGCGATGCGGGCAGTTTTTTACATTGCCAGCCACTCTACCGATAGCAGCCGTCCTGGTATTAAAGAGATTGCCGAAAACATCAATTCGCCCGAGCATTTTTTAGCCAAAATCCTACAAAAACTCAGTAAAGGAGGAATTGTATCCTCCATCAAGGGGCCGCATGGCGGGTTCTATATTGAACCGAATGGCATGAACAGACCACTAGCTGATATTATCACCTGTTTAGAGGGCGATGAAATATTCACCGGCTGCGGGATGGGATTAAGCTATTGCTCCGAAAGCAACCCATGTCCCCTTCACAACGAATTCAAAAAAGTAAGAAACCAGTTGACCCACATGCTTTACAATACAAGCATAGGCGAGTTTAACCAAGATCTCTTAACTGGGGCACTCACACTCAACAAATAGTTTTTTTGATTAAATAAAAGACAAAAACATCCGGTATAGAATAAGAAGCATTCAAATAGAAGACAAAAATATCCTTTAATAATTTTTATATACTATGACATCAGAACAAATACAACTGGTAAAAAGCACCGCCCCCATACTACGTGAACATGGTGTACTATTGACAACCCATTTTTACAAACGTATGTTTGAGCACAATCCAGAGTTAAAACATGTGTTTAATATGGGCAATCAACAAAACAGCAAACAGCAGACTGCTTTAGCCCTAGCTGTACTCGCTTATGCCGAACATATTGAAAATCCGGTCGCTTTAATGCCCGCTGTCGATCACATCGGTCAAAAACATACCAGTTTGGATATCCGTCCAGAACATTATGCGATTGTAGGTAAGCATTTAATTGCCTCCATTTCCGAGGTACTGGGCGAATCCGCCAGTCCAGCTTTATTAGAGGCATGGACACTAGCTTATCAGCAACTCGCTAGTATCATGAGCGGTCACGAACAAAAAATCTATGATACACAGACCTCCAAAAAAGGAGGTTGGACAGGTTGGCGTTCATTTATTGTCCATGAGAAAGTTAAAGAATCGACAGAGATCACCTCATTCTATCTATATCCTTCCGATGGTGGAGAGGTCGCCGACTACCTTCCAGGACAATTTATCAGCCTTCGGTTGTTTCTTCCCGAGTTAAATCTACTTCAACCTCGCCAGTACAGTATCTCCTGTTCACCAAACGGCAAGTACTATCGTATCTCGGTAAAACGAGAAGCAGGCAGTCAACATCCAGACGGTATGATCAGTAACCGTCTGCACGACCATATTCAAAAAGGAGATCGTGTCGAATTAACAGCTCCGGCTGGTTCATTCGTTCTGAATAAGCAAGGACAATCACACAAAATATTCATCAGCGGCGGTGTAGGTCAGACTCCCCTACTATCCATGTTGGAAGATATTGTTTCCCGTCCACAGGCAGATCATGCTCCCGTAACCTGGATTCACGGCTGTCGTAGCGAGCAGGTGCACGCATTCAAAGATAGACTAGCCGAGATAAGTAGCATTTACCAGCAGCTCAATCAACATATTTTCTACGAGGATACAGCTGCTCCGGCGGAAAATAGCTACCCGGGCCGTGTCGAATTAGATGTATTGAAAAATGAAATTTTGGGAACTCAAGCTGATTACTATATTTGTGGTCCGGCACCATTTATCCGTAAACATTACGAATACCTGATAGCCAATGGAGTATCTCAGGATGCGATACATTTTGAAGAGTTTGGTCCAGCCTCTCTACAATTAAACTAACACGTTTCTAACTAATCACTAACTATAATTAGGGCTTTCTACAGGAATTATCAATAATTCACTGTAGAAGCCCTTTATTTATCACGGTCTCAGCTCCACTATTAGGTCCCGTTAACACCATACTATGCCGTTTCTATCTTGTTTATTCGCTATATTTTTTTTATGTTTAGACTTCAATTAATTAACAGCAAATCACAATGATCGAAGTCAAACCTAACCCATCCATGCTTGCCTACCAAGGCAACTACGGCGAATATGGTGGATCTTACATCCCACCTGTACTCGAAAAACAACTGCAGGAACTTGCAGCTTTTTTTGACAACGAAGCTCAAAAATCGGAATTCAATGAGGAGTTTATCCAACTCTTAAAAAATTACGTAGGCAGACCTTCAGCACTATTTCATGCTAAAAACCTAAGTGCTTACGTAGGTTCTACGATATACCTCAAACGCGAAGACCTCAATCACACCGGATCCCACAAAATCAACAATGCTATCGGTCAGATACTACTAGCTAAAAAGATGGGCGCCAAAGAGATCATCGCCGAGACCGGTGCCGGTCAGCACGGCGTGGCTACCGCCACGGCAGCAGCTCTGTTAAATATTCCCTGTAAGGTATTTATGGGTGCGATAGATGTCCAACGCCAAGCGCTCAACGTCCGCCGTATGCGCTTATTGGGAGCAGAAGTTATCGCTACCGAACTGGGCAGTAAGACTTTAAAAGACGCTGTGGATGCTGCATTGGGTTATTACATCGAAAATCCAACGGCATATTACCTTTTAGGTTCGCATGTAGGGCCGCATCCGTACCCCAAAATGGTAGGTTACTTTCAGTCCGTTATTGGCCAAGAAGCAAAGCAACAAATTTTAGCCTTTGAAGGACGTCTTCCCGATAGCATATTCGCTTCCGTAGGCGGAGGGTCTAATGCCATAGGTCTTTTTTCAGGCTTTTTGGAAGACAATGATGTGGCTATCCACGGAGCAGAAGGAGGTGGAGATGGGACTTACCCCAATACTGCCGCTACACTTTCTTTCGGCAAGCCAACCGTATTTCAAGGTACACGTTCTTATTGTTTGGTCGACGACAACGGCCAACCGATCGCTTCCAAATCCATCGCTGCCGGATTAGATTATCCGGGAATATCGCCACAGCATGCTTATCTCAAAGATACCAACCGTGCGCAGTATTATCCGGTGACCGATCAAGAAGCCATCGATGCCTACAAACTATTATCACGTCTAGAAGGCATCACCACAGCCATCGAGAGTGCGCATGCAGTAGCATTGGCTATTAAATTACTAAAAGACAAAAACGCATTAGCTATCGTCAACGTATCCGGAAGAGGAGACAAAGACGTAGAGCGCGAAATGTAATAGCTTTTCAAATATTTGTGCGGATAGAATCCGCACAAATATTTGTTAACTTTACACCCATGTCAATACTAACGCGCAAATTTGATACGCTGTACAATACAGCGCCTTTTTCAAAAATCAATACCGAGGAGTATATTCTAGCCTTTGAAGAGGCCATACAAAAGACAAAAGACGAGATCGATGCCATCGTCAACAACCCCGAGCCCGCTAGCTTCGTCAATACTTTAGAAGCGATGGCTTTTTCAGGGATGACCCTTGATCGTCTTTCCAATATATTTTTCAATCTACATTCTGCCGAGACCAACGATGAGCTGGAAAAAATAGCTCAGGAAGTAGCACCTAAGCTTTCGGCTTTGGGCAATGATATCACACTAAATTTTGACCTGTTCAAACGCATCCAGGAGGTGTATGAACAGCAGGACAATCTCAGTCTCACACCAGAGCAGCATACCCTATTGGAAAAATCATACAAAGATTTTGTACGCAACGGTGCTTTACTTCAAGATGGAGACAAAGAGGAACTACGTCAAATCGATGCAGAGCTCGCTGTGATAAAGCTAAAATTTGGCGAAAATGTTCTTGCGGAGACCAATGCTTACCAGCTCCTAATCGAAGAGGAATCCGATTTATCCGGTCTACCAGAAGGCGTCATTGAAGCCGCCAAAGCTCTGGCAGAAAGCCAAGAAAAAGAGGGTTGGTTATTCACGCTGGATTACCCGAGTTATATTCCATTTATGACCTATGCCGACAACAGAGCGCTACGTCAGGAATTAGCCCTTGCAGCAGGACGCAAAGCGTTTCAGAACAATGAATACAACAATGAAAGTAATGTCCTTAAAATAGCGCAATTACGTTTTAGACGGGCACAGCTTTTGGGCTATGCCACGCACGCTCACTTCGTTCTAGAAGAGCGTATGGCGCAGTCTCCCGACAAAGTAAAGGAGTTTCTACAAGATTTATTAGAAAAAGCAAAACCGGCAGCAGAGCGCGAGTTTCAGGAACTTACGGATTTCGCAAAGAAAACAGATGGAATCACCCAGTTGCAAAAATGGGATGGTGCATACTATGCCGAGAAGCTAAAGCAAGAGCGATTCAATCTGGATGACGAAAAGTTAAAACCCTACTTTCAGCTTGAAAAAGTACTGGAGGGCGCTTACGAAACAGCAAGGCTTTTGTACGGGTTACATTTCAAAGAGATAACTACAATCGACAAGTACCACGAAGAGGTTCAAACCTTTGAAGTGACCAATGATGACGGAGAACTCGTATCTATATTTTACACCGATTTCTTCCCCCGCAAGGGTAAACGCAACGGTGCGTGGATGACCTCTTTCAAGCCGCAGTACCAGTATCAAGGCATACAAGAACGTCCACATGTATCTATCGTCTGTAACTTTACGCGACCGACACCATCCAAACCTTCCCTATTGACATTTCAAGAGGTTACCACTTTATTTCATGAATTTGGACATGCGTTACACGGCATGTTGGCCGATACCACTTACCCCAGCCTTTCCGGCACTTCGGTATACTGGGATTTTGTGGAGCTGCCGAGCCAAATTATGGAGAACTGGTGCTACGAAAAAGAAGCGCTTGCACTATTTGCCAAGCATTATGAGACCGGAGAGAATATACCGATGGAATTGGTCGAGAAAATAAAAGAATCCGCTTCTTTCCAAGAAGGAATGGCTACCGTAAGACAGATCAGCTTTGGTTTATTAGACATGGGCTGGCATGGTGGCGATCCAAACCTCATAAAGAGCCTCAAGGCTTTTGAAACCGAGCAGTTTGCTTCAACACAACTGTACCCCGATGTCGCAGACAATGCGATGAGTCCCAGCTTTTCTCATATTTTCAATGGCGGTTATTCTTCCGGTTATTACAGCTACAAGTGGGCCGAAGTACTGGATGCAGACGCCTTTGACTACTTCAAGGAAAATGGTATTTTCAACAAAGAAATTGCCACAAAATTCAAAGACAACATCCTTTCCAAAGGAGGTACCGAGCACCCTATGACGCTGTATCTACGGTTTAGAGGGCAGGCTCCACAGGTAGAACCCCTATTAAAAAGAGCAGGCTTATTAAAGTAAGAACATGAGAAAACTGATAGACAATCTTCTGTTCCGCGTTGTCCTAGCCATAGCGCTAGGCATAGGTATAGGCTATATTATTCCCGAGTCGATAGGTCGTATTTTTGCAACTTTCAATTCCCTATTTGATCAACTGCTCAAGTTTTTGATCCCCTTGATCATTGTAGGTTTGATTATTCCTGCTATTTCCAAACTAGGCAAGACCGCCGGCAAACTCCTGTTAATGACCGTCGCTATAGCCTACGGATCGACCTTATTTGCCGGTTTCTCTTCCTACTTCGGTAGTATGGCTATCTTTCCTTCTCTTATCCAAGGACAGGTAGCTACCGACATTGCAGAGTCTACCAAAGCTCTCACACCTTATTTTACATTAAGCTTCCCGCCACTATTTGACGTGATGACCGCATTAGTGTTTGCATTTCTAGTGGGCATAGGTTTAGCACGTTTAGAAGATTCCACCTTGGAAAAGGCAGCTATAGATTTTGAAAAAATAATATCGTTTCTAATTGAAAAGCTGATCATTCCTATTCTTCCCTTGTTCATTTTCGGGATCTTTTTGGATATGACCTATTCGGGCAAAGTCGGAATGATATTGGATGTCTTCATCAAGATCATCGGCGTGATTTTTATCATGCATATCCTCTTGCTCTTGACACAATTTGTTATAGCCGGTATTATCGGCAAAAAGAATCCGATTCGTCTTCTGACCACGATGCTACCTGCCTATTTCACGGCATTGGGCACCCAATCTTCTGCGGCCACCATTCCGGTCACTTTGGCGCAGGCAAAGAAAGCTGGTGTCAGTGAAGACATCGCCAACTTCACCGTTCCTTTGTGCGCCACCATACATCTTGCGGGCAGTATGTTAAAGATTGTAGCCTGTGTTGTAGCCCTGATGCTCATGCAAGGTATGCCGATAGACCCTATACAGATGGCTGGTTTTGTATGCATGTTAGGAGTTACTATGATTGCTGCACCCGGCGTACCCGGCGGCGCTATCATGGCTGCCATTGGTGTTATTGCTTCCATGTTAGGTTTTGATGCACAGAATCAAGCGTTGATGATCTCCCTATATATTGCGATGGATAGCTTTGGCACAGCATGTAATGTGACTGGAGATGGGGCTATAGCATTGATTGTGGACAGTATTTATAAAAAGAGAAACGCTTAAATTAAAAGAGCGCTAGATATTGATTCTAGCGCTCTTTTATTAATATAGCTAATCCTTATTGTCACTCAGGCCGTGACATGCCTATACTTTTGTCTTGCCAAAAGTATACAAAAGCGTGTCGCTTGAACCTTTTGGACAACGATAGTGCCTCCACCTGCAATTCCCAAAAGCTTCTTAGGCGACAATTGTCGTATATGAGCAGTATATGCAATATTTAATGTACAGCTACTTTCTTTCGACCTAGGACTTTGTAGCGTTAAGAAAGTGATTTAAATTTCGTAAAAAATTGATTTACGAAGTGAAACAAAGCGGAACGTCTCAAATCAATTTAGGAATTTGAAACGCTTTTAGCGTAACAATGTCCAAGTCTTGATTTTTTTGCTTCGTTTTTTCATCAAGGAAACCCACGAAGTGGCTCTTGAATACCTTAAAAAAGACAAATGAAATATGAAAAACAATGAATAGCCCGCGGTTCAAGCAACAAATTATAGATCTTGCGCTATGGCGTATCCTGCGGCCCAGGCCCATTGAAAGTTATATCCGCCCAGCCAACCTGTTACATCCACTGCTTCACCTCCAAAATACAACCCCGGATACTTTTTAGATTCCAATGTTTTAGCTTTTAACTCCGTCGTAGACACACCTCCACGCATCACCTCAGCTTTGTCATAGCCTTTATCACCAGCAGCTTTGACTTTAAACTGATGAATAGTCTCTACCACCAGTTTTGCATCCGCCTTACTTAACGAAGCTATCTTGATATCCACCGGTAAAAATCGCGCTAAGGCATCCACCATCTTTTTGGTAAAATGGCTTTGCAGCATCTGTCCAACAGTACGTTTGCCGCCAAAATTGCGCTCTTCAGCAATCAGATCCTGCAGCTTAAATCTTGGTAAAAGATCCATGGTAAAAGATTCACCCGGCTGCCAGTACGAAGATATTTGCAGGATAGCGGGACCGCTTAGCCCCCAATGGGTAAACAGTATATTCTCTTCAAAAGATATTTTATCGTTATACACGCGGGCATAGACCGAATTTCCAGAAAGCGAAGCATACCATTCAGCATCTTTCCCCGTAATAGTAAGCGGTACCAAAGCAGGTGCTGTCGGTACGATTTCTAATCCCAATCGACGAGCCGTACGTAGGGCAAAATCAGTAGCCCCCAGCTTCGCCACCGGGAGCCCGCCCGAAGCAAAGACAACCTTGGAAGTCAGTAGGTCCTCCGTTTTCCCATTCCGCTCTATTGTGACGCGATACCCTTCTCCATTTGGATTCACGTCCTTAACCAAGGTATTTAACCAGATATCTTGCCCTGTATCGTACATCAATTGGGTAAATGTGGCTACGATATCCTTAGCTTTATTCGATACAGGGAAAAGCTGACCTAGCGTCTTCTCTTGGCCCGTAATCTGTCCGAAATTCTCAAAAAATGCTATCGTATCATCCACAGACCACTGTGCAAAGACAGCATTCAGAAATTTTGGATTCTCCGACACAAAATTGTCGGTAGAGGTATATAGATTTGTATAATTACAACGTCCACCACCAGAGATCAATATTTTGGCCCCTGGTTTATCATTCCGTTCCAGCACAAGCGTTTTCTTACCCAAAAATCCAGCTTGTACCGCACACATCAACCCACAGGCACCTGCTCCTATTATAATAGCGTCGTAGTTATTCAATTTTTTATTTGTTATTAAAGGTGAGGAAAGTTATGATATTATCACTTTTTCTAGCTAGATATCAACTGTCCTTCTGTCTTAATCGTTCTTTGTTCCGCCCAGGATTGTTCTGCCAGTTCCAAAATACGGATTACATCCCTAGCCTGTTCGGGTTTGACAAACAGTTCTTCCTCTCCCAACAACGTCGCGACAATGTTTTTATAGAAATCCTGTCCCGACCCGATTTCACTAAGCACGTATTCCTCTACATCTTCACCATTTTCCAACAAAGAGAGTTTGCCCTGTATCTCTGCCGGTTCCACCCCCCATTTAGGGTCATTTTCAGGACGTACACCAGCACGTAACATATTTTCCTGAGGATCTACACCGCGTTTTACAAAACAGCCATTCATACCATATATTGCAAATCTTGGCGTAGGTTCTTTAGCGAGCATCTGTCCCTTTAGCGAAACCTTTAAACTCGGGTAGGATAAAATAAACTCAAAATCATCCACTGCTTTGGCTCCATCGCGCTGTGCTCTCAAATCTGCAAACACTGCATCAGGATAACCAAACAACTGTAATGCCTGATCAATAAGATGAGCTCCTAAATCGTAGTGAATACCCGATCCTGGAAGCGCAGCTTCGCGCCAAGCACCCTCGCGCAAGAAGTTACGAAACCGATCAAACCGAGCTTCGTAATGCACTACACGTCCCAGCCTTCCTGAGGCTAGTACCTTCTGCACTGTTTTATAGTCCGAATGAAAGCGTGCATTATGGTGCACCGATAACAATACACCTTTTTCCTTGGCCAATGCAATTAAGAAATCGGCTTCTTCCGTCGTATTGGTAAACGGCTTCTCTACGATTACATTTTTGCCCGCTTCTAAAGCCGCTTTGGCTAAGCTAAAATGAACATCGTTTGAAGTAGCGATAACCACAATATCCACCTCCGGATCTTGGATAATATCTTCCGCAGACAATACGCCTATAGCATTAGGATAGCGTTCGGCCAACATCTTCTGTTGCTCTTCTTTTCGAGCAGTTACTTTGTATAATTCGAGATTTGGATTACTAGCGATAAAAGGCGCATGAAATACATAACCTCCTATCGAAAATCCTATTAACCCAACTTTAAACTTTTTCATTTTTCTAACTCTTTAAAGTGAACACCTAATTATCCTGCCTGTCCCGATCCAATCGGGATTAACCTATAAACCTGTTATCCTGTGATCTTGCCTGTCCCGATCTAATCGGAATTAACTCGTTCACCTCTGTCCTTATTACCCTCACCACCATAACCTTCATCACTCTCCTCACTTCCACTTACATCCTCTCTGGCGAATCAATCCCCAGCATGCGCATACTCTCAGCGATGATACGGACCGATGCTGCCGATAGATGCAGACGGAAAGTCTTCACATCCTCCTGCTCTGCCTTAAGAATACTTTCTTCGTGATAGAATTTATTGTACAGCTTGGCCACTTCATAAACATAATTTGCCAGTTGTGCCGGGCTGAACTCCTTTGCTGCAGATTCAATTACCATCGGGTAGTTGGATAGCGCCAAGATAAGATCCCGTTCGTAAGGCGAAAAAGAAGAAGGCACCACAGTAGCAGCAGCACTGTCAAAAGATGCCCTACGTAATACCGACTTGATACGAGCGTGTGTATACTGAATGAATGGTCCAGTGTGTCCTTGAAAATCGACCGACTCCTTTGGATCAAAAAGTAACCTCTTCTTCGGATCTACTTTTAATAAGAAATACTTCAGCGCGCCCATACCGATCATATCGTAAAGCTGTGCTTTTTCGTCTTCCTCAAATCCCTCCGTTTTTCCCAATTCTTCGGTACGTTCCTTTGCGGTATCGACCATTTCACGCATCAGATCATCGGCATCAACAACCGTTCCCTCACGGGATTTCATCTTACCCGAAGGCAAGTCGACCATGCCGTACGAAAGGTGGAATAATCCCTGTGCCCAGGATTTACCCAGTTTTTTCAATATCGCAAATAACACCTTAAAATGGTAGTCCTGCTCATTGCCCACCACATAAATCGACTCATCCATGTGGAACTCATCGTATTTTAGCTGTGCTGTACCTAGATCCTGTGTGATATATACCGAAGTACCGTCGCCACGGAGTACCAGCTTTTCATCCAGACCTTCGGCTGTCAGATCGATCCAGACCGAGTTATCTTCTTTCTTAAAGAAAACCCCTTTTTCCAATCCTTCCTGGATGATATCTTTACCCAATAGGTACGTATTCGATTCGTAGTAATATTTATCAAAGTCAACGCCCAACTGTTTGTATGTCGCTTCAAAACCAGCGTATACCCAGCCGTTCATCGTCTTCCACAAAGAAATGACCTCTTCATCTCCGGCCTCCCATTGTTGCAACATAGTTTGAGCTGCTTTGATCAGAGGCGCATTTTTCTTAGCTTCCTCTTCGGACTGTCCTTCCGCTTTCAGGGTCTCTATTTCCTTCTTATATTCTTTGTCAAATACAACATAGTATTTGCCCACGAGGTGGTCACCTTTCATACCGGCAGATTCTGGGGTCTCTCCATTACCGAATCGTTGCCAAGCCAGCATTGACTTACAGATATGAATCCCCCTGTCATTTACCAGATTAGCTTTAACCACATCATACCCATACGCCTTCAGTATCTCTGCTACTGAATAGCCTAATAGGTTGTTGCGGATATGGCCAAGATGCAGTGGTTTGTTGGTATTTGGCGAAGAATATTCCACCATCAACTTCTTCCCATTTTTTGCAAACTGACCAAAATCTGGTTTAGAGATCTTGTCATTGAGCATGGAGATCCAATACGCATCCGACAAGCTAATATTTAAAAATCCCTTGATGACATTATAGCCTGAAATCGAGGCAATATGCTGTTGCAAATATTCTCCAATTTCCATTCCTGTCTGCTCGGGCGATTTTTTAGAAAATCGTGTTACAGGAAACGTGACAATGGTTATTTGACCTTCAAATTCCTTGCGGGTTTCCTGCAAAGTAATCTGATTGTCTGGAATATCAGCGCCATAAAGCGACTTTACCGCCGCTACAGTTTCTTGGACGAGCGTAAATTGTATAGAATTAGTCATGTAAATATTATGTAATATTCATATCCTATTGATAATGAACGATAAAAATAACACCCAAAGTGTTTAGGTATTCATTACGAAAGCATATCTTTGCCAAAAATAATAAAAAATGCAGAGCTATCAGGAATTTCTTGACTTAAGTGTTGGTTTTCCGCAAGACGGATTCGAAATAATCGACGACGAATTGTACTTCCATGATTTGAATTTAATGGAAATGATAGAGACATATGGAACTCCATTGCGGTTTACCTATCTACCTATAATTAGCAAAAAAATTCAACAGGCGAAGATTCTTTTTCAAACCGCTATCCTTAAACATGATTATAGGGGGTCGTACAAGTACTGTTACTGTACCAAATCTTCCCACTTTAAGCATATTGTAGAGGAAGCACTTAAAAATGACATCCACTTGGAGACCTCATCGGCCTTTGATATGCCTATGATCGACTCTTTAGAACGCGCCGGTACGGTCAACAAAGACATTACAGTAATCTGTAATGGTTTTAAGACCTATCAATACAAGCAGTATATCATCGACATGATTCATGATGGGTATACCAACATCATCCCTGTATTGGACAACAAGGAAGAGTTTAACCTATATGACGATGAGATCGAATTGGATCAACCTTGTGCTTTAGGTATCCGTATCGCTTCCGAAGAGCAGCCTGATTCGCAGTTTTATACTTCGCGTCTAGGTATCCGTATTGAAGAAGTTATCGAGTTTTACAATAATAAGATCGCAGACAACCCCAACTTCAAAGTAAAGTTGTTACACTTCTTTATCAACTCCGGTATTTCGGATACCCCGTACTACTGGAATGAGTTAGAGAAATACGTTACGTTATACTGTAAATTCAAAAAAGTAAACCCTGATCTAGATACCTTGGATATCGGTGGCGGTATGCCATTTAAAGATTCTTTGGTGCATGACTTCGATTACGAATACATGGTCAATGAGATCGTAAACCGCATCAAGCAGATCTGTGCGCACCACGAGGTCATGGAACCGGATATTATTACCGAATTTGGTAAGTATACGGTGGCTGAGGCATCAGGTATACTTTACAAAGTATTAGGCCGTAAGTTACAGAATGACCGTGAGAAATGGTTTATGATCGATGGTTCATTCATTACCAACCTACCGGACGTATGGGCATTGAACCAAAAATACATCCTATTACCGATCAACAACTGGGATTCGGAGTACGAGCGTGTCAATCTAGGTGGTATCACTTGCGACGGACAGGATTATTACAATCAGGAAGCTCATATGAACTCCGTGTTTATGCCCAAGACACGTAAAGTACAATACCTTGGATTCTTCCATACTGGAGCTTACCAAGATGTATTAAGCGGCTATGGCGGTATACACCACTGTTTATTACCATCTCCAAAACACGTGATCATCCGTCGAAATAGAGACGAGACATTCAACTACGAAGTGTTTGGTGAGGAGCAAAACTCCAAACAGGTCATGAAACTTTTAGGTTATCAATAAACAAGAAAAGGAGCTTTAAAAGCTCCTTTTTTGTTCTATCTTCCCAAGATTCATCCACAAAAACATATTTCATGTCAATCTTCAATTATCTCTTTATTGAACTTTGTACCATACTTCAATTTATCAATCGCTGCATCTAAGCGTTGTTCATTCTTTCTAGATGTCAACTCATGATTTGTTGCCATCAAGGAATTATATTCCTCTAACGGCATCACCACTATTCCAGAATCTTTTCCTCTATTGATAATCAAGGTTTCAAAGTTCTTAGAAACACGGTCTAGATATTAACGCAAGCCTTATTTTCCTTTATAATTCTTCAGTTCTTTTTTACTCATCTCTTTGCTCATAAGATCTGGACTGATCGACGCCATATACTTCTTGTCCTTAGTCAGGATAGCAGCTTCAGATCCTATGTCAAATAGTGGTGTTATAAAACCATAGAAGCTAGTCGAATTTGTGATATTCTTTCCTTGATTCGCATCCAGTTCTGCAGACTTAAGATACATCAGCATAAAACTCACAAAATACCCATGATTACCTCTCTTTACATTGCTACCTATCACCTGGCCAGGAAATACGGTCTCGCCCGCTTCGACCTGAATACTTCCTTTACTCAATCCATCATACTTCAACAATGTACCATCTTTATGCTCTATCGTAATACTGTTCGTGCTAGAGCTATATTCCTTATCCTCGAGCATCACATCCTCATGCCGATCGACTATTTCGACCACCACTCCTTTTCTCGAAGCAGTAACTTCTTGTTGATCGGTCGTATAAAAATGATAAACTTTCCAATCATCAGGTGTTGTGTTCCCAAAATACCTCGCGCTCAAAAAACTAGCTTCACGTGCATAGACCTCGGTACCAGCTCTAAAAGGGAGTGCGTAAACAAATGTTTTATCAAACTTAGGCATCAGACGCCCTCTAATATAGCGGTAGCTATATGATAGATCAATCCCACTGTCTTTATTCATAGGTCTTAATGTCAGCAACGTCCCAGAGTACCCCTCTGCTCTACAAATATTCGTAGGAGTACTCGAGTTACTAATTGATTTAAATTTGAGGTTGACCGTCATTGTACCCGGATCATCCTTTTCAAAATGCAAATCCACAGATTTATCGTCGTTGCGTTTCGAAGTAACCTTGAGTGTACTTTCCTGTCCGAATACCAAGGAAGACATAGCCAGATACACAGAAGCCAATACAATACCTTTAAATTTCATATGTTCAGTTATAATCCTTTAAGATATATAAAAACCGTTAATTATTCAAAACAATAAGAAACAAAAAATAAACTATTTAAAAACAGCCTCTTTTTTATTATTTCATCAATTTATTCTTTGTATAATTACTATAACAATAGTTGGCGGGCTTGCACGTCAAAGTAATTTGTTTACGGGCTGAAATCGTGCTTTTACCAAGTGGCAGTAGGTAAATACTGTTTTGACTTTTTTTAAAAAACAATAATTCTAGAGGTTTGTCATATCAAATTACAAAGCATGAAGAAAATTACATTTTTACTCCTCACCTTATTCTTTTATTTCTCCACAGTTGCACAGACGAACCAACAGACAGAGCTCTATTCTGTAAATACCAAAAGGAGTTATTATTTAGGCAGTCTTGATATACCTGAAATTAGTATCGGTGCTTCATTCGATACCTTGGCTAAGGTCAGAAGTTATGCCAATAAATTTCCTAATATAAGTAACAAAGCATTCACCTATATCCAAAATGGGAATAGGTTACAATTCGATATAAACTGTAAGCAACTTTCAAGCATAAAGGATTATCGCTTTGTTGTCATGGACGATCTAAAAAATGATATATTATCAGGAAGTCTAGACCAACTAGAATTTACTAAACATCCCTTATTTGGGTATTCGGCAAAACTGCCAACCTTAGACATCCAAGATAAGGTTATCTCTATAACGCTATATAACAGCAAAGACCCTGCCCAGCAGGGGACGGCGATCGTTTACAACCAAACACTTTCTCAAAGTGAAATTATAATTATAAGCAGACAATTTTTTATTGATGGCGGCAAAGGGTCTACTGTAGAAATGAAAAGAGATGTATCTGAAGTTACTTTTGATCAGGAATCTAAAGGCATACTAGTCGCTGCTAAAAAGAATGATTACAGTTTTATATACGCCTTAATCGTAAAAGAAAAAAAAACAGGCGAAACAGTATTCAAAGATCAGTCCTGGAACTACAGTTATATTTCTTCTAAGGGAGGGGGTAATCAACCTCACATTTCGATAGACAAGAATTATTTTAAGAACTCAGGTGATTATGAAATCATTATCAGACCGGATCTAAAACATATTTCAGAAAAAGAGCTGGAGCAGTATAGTTCACGTAAGACTATTTCTGTCGACATTGTGAAGACCTATACCACAGAAGACTTCTTCTTATGGTCAATAATACTAATCGTAATTTGTTTTTGTATTGCAGCATCCTTGTTTTACCTAATCCGAAGAAAAAACAAGCAAAAGATTAAAGACGAAAATTTGAAGAAAAAAATATCGGAAACAAAACTCGCTTCCATTCAATCGCAGCTTAATCCTCATTTTCTTTTTAATGCCCTCTCTAGTATACAGAGTTTTATAAATGACCATGATGTAGATAATGCAAATAGGTATTTGAGCAAATTTGCGCGTCTCACAAGACATGTGCTAAATAGTCCTGCCTCAAACACATTGACGGATGAACAGAATCTATTAGCCGACTATCTTATGATGGAACAGTTACGATTTGGCTTTCAATATGAAATACAACGGAATAACCTAGAAGGCGACAATATTGAAATACCAACTATGCTCCTACAGCCTTTGGTTGAAAACGCGGTAAAACATGGTATTGCAGAGCTGAGAGACCGAGGGGAAATAAAGATATATTTTGATAGGAAAGAGAATGATATGTTGATCATTATAATAGATAATGGTATGGGTTACGACGTATATAATACAACGATCGGACTGGGTATCAGACTAACAAATGAACGTATACAAATTTGGAACGAGTTACACCAAAAAGCGCTGATTTCTATAGAGACCGTATCTAATAGTACAGGAACATCTGTATATTTAACTTTTAAAAACTGGTTATAAATGATACGCGCCCTATTAATAGACGATGAAATAGCTAACACCAATAATTTAACAGCAATGCTCAGGAAGTATTGTCCCCAAGTAACCATATTAGGGACAGCAAATACAATTGAGCAAGCAGAAGATTTAATAATGCGTCATCGTCCCAACCTGCTATTTCTTGATATTCAAATGGGCAGTCATACAGGCTTTGATCTACTTCAAAATATTAATAAAATAGACTTTCAGGTGATTTTTGTTACAGCATACAATCAGTATGGAATTCAAGCGATAAAACATGCGGCGCTAGATTATCTTTTAAAACCCATCGATATAGATGAGCTGAAACAAGCCGTAGCAAAGGCTGAAGAAAAAATAAATAGCTTGGTACAGAAATCGCAAGTCGAATTCTTAATTCAACAATGGGGGACAAAAAGCCATCTACCAAAAAAGATAGCATTATCTTTTCAAAATGAAACCAGGTATATACCTATCGTAGATATCGTCCGTTGTGAGGCGGACGATACCTACACCATATTTCACATGCTCAATGAGCCGAAAATAATAGTATCCAAACCACTAAAAGAATACACTGAGATCTTAACACCCCATGGTTTTCTCCGAACACACCAAAGCCACTTGATCAACCCTAGGTTTATCAAAAGTTGGCTCAAAGAAGATGGTGGAACAATACTATTGACAAACTAGGTAAAAATCCCCGTATCCAAACCGAACCGTGATCGAATAAAAGAAGCTCTAATATTGCTCTAGAATCTTAAACGGTCTACAGCGCTACGCCTAATCCTACAGAAAGCACTCGGTTTTTAACATTATCCGACCATTTAAAGCCACTCTCTGCAATATTAGCCATCCCCATCCGATAGTTGGCTGTCACAGAAAAACGCTTGGCAAATTTAATCCCTGTCAACAAATTGACGCCATAATCAAAGCTTCTCATGGCGTTATCATCATAGATAATCACGGCTGTAGTAGTACCTTTTTCGATATATTCGTTAGTCCCGTCCATCGCAAATCCAACATAAGGCCCAGCACCAACAAATACCTTTCCTATTTGCCCAACAGGCACTTTACCCAAAAAGTTAAAAGCAAAATCCAACCATTTAGTTTTCTGTTCGATCTGCCATGCCCCTCTTACCTCCGACTCTACCAGCTTGCTCCCCTTTCCTTGCAATGACACTTCAGGCTGAAAATAAAGTCCTGAAACAATACGGGTATCGAGGTATCCTGCTAAATAAAAACTGGTAAGAGGTTTGGTCTCTCCAAGCACTTCCGAATCTGCGCATTTATAAGACGAAAAACTAGCTCCTGCCTTGAGACCAAATTCAGTTTGTGCCTGTGCGCTAAAGCCAAACACCAAAATCCCGACAAATGATATTAATATAGCTTTCATTCTAAAAAAATTTAACACCAATAAATATGATATTCACCGTCTAGATAGCCCATAGATGTCTCCACAAGGTCCCCGATAAATCGATACCGGAAGCTCGTCGACGACAATCGTGACGCTACGACATGACGTACTCGACTACTTCATTAAATACCCTAAGGCTTTAGGCCGCACCATACTTTCCTGATAAACCTTACCAAAGCGATCCGTAACCCTGATCTGTAACGTGCTAGTTGGCGATGAAGCCTTCACCTTAAACATATGGGCCGTCAAAGACGTTACAAAATCTTCCGTAGGTACCGCATTCCGATTCAATCTTTGCGCAGAGTACGAAATAATATGTAATGGATCCCGCATACGCACACGGTTCACCTTCAAAGGCTGTCCATTTTCTGTCACCTCTACCTTCCAGTTTTTATCATAATTCCACACATTGATCAACACCTCATTGGCTGTACTCGCATTCGCATATTCAGCGGCGTAGGTGTTCCATTCTGCACCGTTGTATGCAGGCGCATATTTTTCCTTGGTCAAGTGTACCTGATTAAGGTCATATGCTCTAAACTGGTAATCTTCGTTCTCACCAATCGCTTTGTACTTCCATTTCAAATCTCTACCCTGCATCTCCCAGATACCATACCCGCCTGGCGCACCATCTTTACAGATATGATTTCCCGCATACCCGATATTTCCAGTCCACCACCAGGTCGCACATACCGCAGCGGTATTATGCTCCATGATATTCGGCTTTGCTTCTGTCTCCACATTATAGTTGATATGTGTATGCCCCGTCAATACATGGACTTTAGTAAAAGCATTCAGCGCATTGACAAAATCTTCTGCGTTCGAAATGCGGTATCCCGTAGTTTCATTACCACTGCTATTCAGCGATGGATTTGTATGGAGATGCGCATGCATGGCCACCACGATAGGTGTGCTTTTATCTGCAATCGTTGCCAGATCCTTTTTCAACCATTCAATCTGGTCTGCGACGATCTTGGTATTGTAATTTCTTCCATTATTTGTATTGAGGTATTCAATGTTGTCCAGTACGATGTAGTGTACCTTGCCAAGATTAAAAGAATAATATGTAGGCCCTAATATATCCCGAAATTTATCGGACGAACCCCAATCTTCAAAAAACTTAGGATCATTATCATGATTTCCCATGGTATTAAACACAGGTGCATTTATCTTATTCATCTCCGTGAGATACTGTGGCAATGCATAATTATTATCGTACCAGTAGGAATCCCAAGTCATATCGCCTAGTGTTAAGGCATAGACCTTATTACCGGCATTCTTGTAGGTCTGAATCGACTGATTTACATCCGGAAGAAACCCTTTCTGAAATTGATTGAGATCATCCGTACGTTTGGCCAGATGCATATCCCCCAGCACCATCACGACATGTTTCTCATTGTTAACCGGCTTCAATTCAAAATCCTTAATCTCCACTATGCTTGCAGGCTGAGACAAGCGTTGAAAAAACTGTGGTGCATTTATCGTAGCAGCCACCTCATAGTTGCCAGGGATAGATACAAAAACATATTTACCCTTCTTTGCCGATGGTAGGTAATAAATACCATTAGCATCCGTAGTTGCTACCTCAAAACCATCAGACACCACTACATTAGCTAGCCCCACACCCGCAGCATACACTACACCTTTTACCGTCATTCCTACTTTATCGGGAATATTAGCATTGAAATACAGATTCAAAATAGTTGATCCCAGCAAAAACGACTCCGAACCTCGTTTCACCGACACCCTATAACTATCCGAAGGAATATCCATTGGGAATACAAAACTGATCTGATCTGCTGTAACAGTTTTACTCGTTATTGTGTATTTTCCGCTCGCTGTCAGATTAGCCCGTGATTCAAAGTAGAGCTGATCACCTGCTGCAAATCCTTTTCCGCTAATACTATATTCTGATCCCTTGGTTGCATCTATATATGCAGCAATAAGCACGCCTGTGATACTCAACTTACCATCATCCCCCCCACCAGAATCTGGTGTAGTAGGTTCTTTTGTCGGCTCGGCTACAGATTTTGTACAACTATAAAGATTTAACGAAAGACCTAATCCTGTTATCAAAGAGGCTTGAATAAAGCTTCTTCGTGTATAATTGTTTTTCTTTTTCATAATTTAAAGTATAAAAAAGCCCGTGCGGAATACTCTGCACGGACTTTATAGTTAATTATAGGTTGATTACATTTACTTTACAGTGACTACGACATCGTCGACAAAAATACGGTTTGTCGTTTTAGGCCAATTGCCAGCACGCTGATCAAAAGCTCCACCCAAGAACCACACTTGCGTTTCAGCAGTAGCCCCCTTTACTACAAAAGAATAGGTTGCTTCAGGAGCTTGCCATGCAGCTCTGCATGCCTCTAGATTCGAATTCGGACTAGCCACATTCATAATGTCAAACTCCTTTACACTGACCGTTCCCGGCCCATTGACACCTACCGTAAGCAGGTAGTGATCCCCTGTTGCGTATCGTACCGCTTTAAAAGTCACCAGCAGATCCTTTGTACGCTGTACCTTTTCCAACTTAGGCGATATCAGATCTCCACCGTAATTGGTACGCCCTAGTTTTACAAACCCCGGACGCGCATAGATGGAAGCATAATCTCCACCTCCTGTTGTTGTATTTATGGTACTTGTCCAACCTTTAGCTAGGTCTTCTGCTTTCCACGAACCAATTCTCGTCTCGCCAGTCGTCACATTAAAAATTTCACTACCGTAGCTCAGCCAATTGAAATCCTCTTTTAAGACCAAATCCCCGGGAACCTGTAATTTTTGGCCTTTCTGGTAGACTGACACAGATTGTGACTGCTGTACATCTTCCAAAAAGAAGAACAAGTTTGCTGTACGCTCTAAATCTGTATTTTTAGCTACTGTTAGTTTTAGTGGAGTGTCGCCGGTACCTTCCATCGGTTCGATATTGACCCAATCGGGTTGATCTTCCAATTCTAAGCGCCATTTTCCATTAGCGCGCAAGACATAATTACTCACACCACCGGCTTCAGCAGATTCCAGTTTAGTGAGGTTTCCATCAAGATAAATATAAGGATCCTCTTCTTCTCCTTCTCCTGTCCCAGCTGCCTGTTCTATCTTGAGCACGCTATTATGTAGCTGACCATCTACTGTAAAAAAGAGCGTTACATTACGGGCTCCTTGGGCTATATTCTTATTCACGGTAACCGTAAATGTGCCGTCACCATTACCTTCCATCGGATCGATCTTCAACCACTTTTCCTTGCGCTGAGGTTCTACCTTCCAGTTTCCACTAGATTGCACCGTATAGGTCTCCGAAGAGCCACGCGCAGGCGCTTCCATCTTAGATGGATTGTCCTTCAAAGTAAACTGGCTCCTCGCCTCATTTTCATCTTTACAGGACGAGAGTAACATCGTCAGGGAAAGGACAAAAGCAAAAACTACTTTTGACATCGCCTTAATTTTATAATAATTAGTCGTTTTCATGGATTCCTTCTTTTATTATTTAACCTGCATCTCCACGCGTTCCTTCATCTTACTGTAAGTTTTTCCCCCATCAACCGAGTACTGATAAGAGAGCAAGAACACATTCGTTTTCTTACCAAAAGACTCTTCGACCTGAAATATATTCGGATATTTAGGATCGTTATCCAATTGCACAACATTTATAGTCTTGTACGGCCTGATGGTCACCCTATTAGAATCATCAATTTCCAATATCATTGAGTTTTTGTCAATGTTTGCGAGCTTAGGTTCAAACAATTCATTACCGGCAGTCAATCTCACACTATTATGAGTCAATGGAAAAAGCTTTTTATTGGCTGCCACCGGTATGACGTCATCCTTCACACCAGTCATCATATACATCGAACTATTCACTTGCGAGGCATAATCATTCTGAAAAGACACCTGGTACAACATCGTACTTTTCTTCGGATTGATCTCGACACCTGACTTATCAACAACCTTCAATCCGATAAAATAAGTCGAGTCTGGTGATAGCCCTTCTGGTCTCAATTTAATCATCGTCCTTCCTGTACGCTCACCAGCCTTGATCACCACTTTATCATCCATGATCTCGTACTTATCCTGAGGCAACAGCTTAGCATAGAGCTCTTCTGCAGCGTCAAAATTTGCCCAATTATATTCCTTTAGCGGCTCGGCATCCTCTTCCAATCCCACGACTAGATCCTTTGTTGGAGCCAATGTACCACCAGCAGAAGCAGCTACGTACCCAATGATTTCTTCACCTGTCATATGCACCACCTCTTGAAAGACATTGTGATTTTCGCTACTAATCAGGGAAACCTCATTCTTATACATTTCTTTCTCAAAGACTTCATTATCCTTACATGAAGCCACGCCCAAAAGGAGTGCGAGAACTGTTATATATCTTCGTTTCATCTGTTATTTTTTTAGTTTTCAGGTACTATATTTTTTAATTATATCCCGGATTCTGATCCGCAGAAGGTAATCTTCTCATCTCCGAACGCGGTATCGGCACCCAATTCAGTCTTTTGTTCACTTCTCTTGTCAAGAATGATGATGTCCCTGGGATCACACGTCTATAATATGCCTCCTTGGTCGCTCCATCCGGATTCATTCCCATAATAGGTTCACGCTCAGTTTCCTCATACATTCCCCAACGACGCACATCGTAGAAACGTCTATTTTCCCACAAAAACTCCACCATACGCTCACGTACAAGCTCTTTTTGAACAGTCCCTGCCGAAGTCAATTGATTAGGGGACAATCCCGGTAGCCCTGCACGGTAACGTACCTGGTTGAATGCTTTCTTAATCTCTTCCACATCTCTTGACATCGTATATTCTCTCTCTCCCATCTTGACCGTATGACTACCGTTCAGATTGTTCAATGCCTCTGCGTAAGACAATAAGATTTCCGCATACCGTATAATAGGATAGAATTTAGGAAGTGTACGAGCTCCTGTACCAGTTTTTGCATCATACGAATGAACCCATTTCTTGATAATATATCCAGTAATCGGATAGTTAGGTGAGCTTGCGGATACGCCACCACGTCCATCAAGGTCCTGAAAATAATACTTCGCGGTATGATTCTGCAATGCCACATCAGACGTTGACAACGCCTGCCATACAGCTTCGTTAAAACCAACAGAGGCATAAAACCGCATTTCGCGATTCGCGTACATTTTATACACACCAGCATTAAGTGGATATCCAGAGAAAGTTTTAGATTGCTCCGTAAATAGGTCATTAAATGTCCCTCCTGCAGGTAGATCGGCTACTGTTTCAAAATAAGTGTCGCCACGAGCTTCCTGTATGCTACGCCCGTCTTCCATCAGATAAGCATCCACTACTTTCTGTGTCACACAGAAACGTCCCCATCCGCCCAGTGTAGGTGGGAAAGCCCCCTGATTGATATCCGTGTTGATATAAGGCGAACTCACTCCCCAGATAAACTCCGGATTGATCGCCGCAACAGACTCACCGGTAAATATATCCGAATAGGATTTAAATGCATCTATTCCCAAAGCACCATTAGGATATGATCCATAGAAATTTGGATCCGAAGTTACACCAGAAGGCAACTGAGCGGTCAGGTTGTCTGCCGGAACAGTATATAACTGATACTTTCCCATATCCATAACACGTTTCGCTGCCGCCGCTGCCACGGCCCACCGACTCTCATCATACTGCTGTGATACATAATGCACCCCATCAGTCTTACGCGTCCAGCTTCCAAAGTAAGAGCGCGCAGCATTACCTCCATTATACAAAGGGCTAGCATGTATCAAACGTAAGCGAGCGATCATAGCAAAAGCAGCACCTCGAGTAGGTCGTCCAAAATTCAAAAGACCGACATCAGGAGGCATTAGCGTACCCGCTTTCTCAAATTCTGCACAGGTATACTCCATGGCCTCATCATAGGTAGATCTCGGACGGTCGTAGTATTCCATACTTTCATTGGTATTGACTACCTCATCGCCCAATAAAATAGGAGGGCCATAATCCACTAAGATATTGTAATAAGCATAAGCCCTGATAAAACGGGTATATCCCTCTATCCGAAGCCTATCTGTCGAAGTAATATCCTTTGGTTTTTGCAGATTCTGTAAGATTAGATTACACTTACGGATTATTTTGTAATAATTGCCCCATTGGTTAAGCCCACCAAATTTATCGGGAGTGATATTCCCTGTTGCAAAATCCATCCCATAATAGATATTGGTGGTTCCAGCTCCCGTCAAACCGTTAAAACCCTCATCTGTAGCCATCGGACCCGGTGTATAGTTGCCTCTTATCGTTCTTGATTCGTCTGGAAACATAGCTGCGGCTCCCCACATATAAGCTTCTATATTTCGCGCATTACTAAAAGCGGAGTCTATATTAAATTCATCATCGAAATAATTATCGATATTCAGGTAATCCTTACAGGATGTCACCAGAAAAAACAGTTGAATAATAAAGGCCGCTGTCGCTATTCTCTTTATGATTATTGACGTCTTCATATCGTTGATCTATATCTAATCGTATTAAAAATTAACATATACCTGCACCGAATAAGTGGATGGTATTGGATATTTACGTCCATTCCAGGCAGCCTGTTCAGGATCAAATATTTTGACATTATCCCAGATGTACAGGTTATTTCCTACAAACTGTAGATCCATAGATTTAACCCCTACGCGTTTAAGAAAATTAGGGTTAACCCGATAATTAACCGTTAATTCCTGCAGTCTTATGTAGCGCGAATCATCCTTCCAGAATGTAGACAACTGGGTATTATTTTCATTGTTACCGTATTGCAAACGAGGGAAACGGGCATCCGGATTTTCTGCTAGAGACAGGTCCATTCCTTCCTGCAATGCGTACTCGCGAGGTATCCAGCGGTTGGCAGGATCATTGGCCAAAGTAATTACGTTCCCCTCACTACCATTATAGAACGGCATATATCCCTTTCCATTGATCTCTGTTACATTCTTATACGTTTTAGGCATTCCTACGTAGTAAAAAGGTGTACTACCTGTTCCCTTAAACAAGACTCCTACCGATAGATTCTTGTAGCGAAACTCTCCGCCAAATCCGAACATCGTTAATGGATAATCGTTGTGGGTCAACGGCACTTTATCCAACGTATTGATTACCCCATCGCCGTTTACATCTTTATATTTAATATCACCGGGCAATACTGTTCCAAAAGTTTGTTTCGGACTATACTTGACATCTTCTTCATCCTTAAACAAACCGAGAGCCTGATAACCACGGATAGAACCGTAAGGGTATCCGTTGTACTCTAGGTATGAATACTCCATATAAGGCTGCTCCCAGTTCTGCACCATATTCTTAGAGTAGGTAAAATTACCACGCACCGTAAATCCCATATCCTGATTTATCTGCATATTGTAACTAACATTACCATCCGCTCCAGCGCTCCACATCCGTCCAACATTAGCCCAAGGGTTGGAAATAACCCCTACATATTCAGGCACCTGTACACGTGGCTGGAATATACCGTTACGCTGATCTTTAAAGAAGTCTACAACAAAGTCAATCTTGTTATTGAACAATTTACCTTCAATTCCCAGATTTGACTTAATCGATCTTTCCCAAGCTAGGTTATCAGCTCCAATACGGGTTTCGGTTATCGTTTCCACAGCTCCCGCTCCCCATACATTACTGAAATACTGGTCTGCTTTCGTCAGGTACGGGAACCGGACACCGTCAATAATACGGTCATTACCTACTGTACCATAAGAAGCTCTGATCTTAAAATAATCCAACCAAGGCGCTTTCTCCTGTACATACTTATAACCCGTCGGCACCCAACCTAAAGCTACCGAGGGAAAGAAACCATATTGACGTCCAGGCTGAAAGTTTTCTGAGCCTGTATACCCAAAGTTGACATCCAATAAATAAGTATCTCTAAATCCATAAGTCAAACGGCTGGATACCCCTTGATAGCGTTCTGGAATAGCCGTAAGATTATTTGTTGCATATTTAGTGTCTTTGGAATCACTCATATAATAATACAGCAATGCTGACGTGCGGTGATCTTCTCCAAATTTCTGATCGTAGTTAATGGTAGTTTCGAAATGGTATTTACGAAACTGTCTTAATGCTTTACCGTAGATCGCTGAACGTTCCTGCACGGTTTCCTTCATAATAAGCGACCCATCATAATTACGCCCCATCGCCTGATAAAGAGCTGGTTGTACCCAGCGGCGCTCCTCAAAGTTACTATGAATATCATAAGCCCCCTGCATGCGGAATTTAAGGCCATCTAATATGCTAGTAAGATCTTGATCTAAAGCTAGCGTGGTCTTACCTTTGTACCACTCCTCCGAAGCACGGCCTGTGCGATTGATCAATACATAAGGAGATGAAAGCTCCCCTCCACCTGCCGCAGGAAACAAACCGTTAGAATATCTTGTAGGAACTGACAGTGGCGTCAGACTAGATTGTGCCCCCCATATATAATCCGTATTCGAGATCCCCGGCTGCAATAGTCTAGATAAATACCCGTCAGATCCAAGATATACTTTGGTCGTTTTAGTTAGGTTCAAATCCAAGTTTACGCGATAATTATAGGTATTGAATCCTACATTAGAACTATAAGGGCTGTTTTTATCTACTTTATAGGCAGCCGTTTCACTCTTTCCACCGAGACTCAAGAAATAACGTGCTATTTCCGATCCACCACGCCCTGAGGCATAGTAACTCTGACGCCAGAAGCTATTGTTCAAGATCTCCTTCTGCCAATCGACATTAGGGTACATATCCGGGTCCAACCCATGCTCAATAATCCCCAATTCAGTAGGATTGTATACCGAAGATTCTCCTCGGGAGAAAGCTGCTTCATTAGCTAGTTTTGCATAGTCATAAGCACCTAGGTATTTAGGCAACCTATTAAGTCTAGACAGTGTAGAGTTAACCCGAGCAGTAATCTGTATACGGTCTACCGTTCCTCTTTTGGTGGTTATTAAAACCACCCCATTCGCACCACGCACACCATATACTGCCGTAGCCGACGCATCCTTCAAAATAGAGAAACTCTCCACATCTGCTGGATCAATCGTATTCAAGTCACCTTCCAATCCGTCGATTAGCACCAAAGCGCTACTATTAGCTCCAAATGTACCGATGCCACGTATCCAGAAATCGGCGATATTAGCACCTGGCTCTCCGGACGTCTGCATCGAGATCACTCCCGCAGCGCGCCCCCCCAAGAGATTAGACATCGATGGAGCGGGACTCTGCAACTGCTTGACGTCTACCGTGGTGATGGCTCCGACCGAACTGATTTTCCGTTGCGTAGCCCCCAGACCGACAACTACTACCTCTTCCACATCAAGACTTTTGTCCGCAAGCTTAATACTCAAATTAGCTTCAGACTTTGTAACGAGGTGCTCTATCGATTCGTAACCTACATAACTGAATACCAACATATCGCCATATATCGCTTTAATGCTGAATTTTCCGTTCTGATCGGTAGATGCTGCTCCTGCCGGTCTATCCTTTATGTATATAGAAACACTTTGTACAGGTACATTTTTTTCATTGACAACAGTACCTGTAATTATCAATTCTTCTGTTTGTTGTGCAGATACCCCCGTAAACCACAGACACAGCGGTAATATGCACAAAATGTAAATAATCCTCATGATATAGAATTAGGTTAATTATTCAATAACTAGTTTGCGAATTCGTGAGTTACCATAGTCAGCAATATAGATTTCTCCCTGTTGATTAACTGCTACTCCCCAGGGCTCATTGAACATAGACTCCAACGGACCACCATCTCTATAACCTTTGACCTTAGGCTGACCTGCTACAGTCGTAACGATTCCGTCGGCTGATACCATTCGGATACATTGATTGCCCGAATCTGCTATGAACATGTTACCAGCATTATCAAACTTAATATCCTTTGGATAGTTGAATATCGCATCTTCGATCGGTCCATCCCGATGGTCGCTACCACCTGTACCGTTCACACGACGGAATCCTTTACCGATATGCTCCGGACGCAGATCCAGTACCATAAGTCCCTGACGGTATTCTATCGGACTGGCATTCGAGTGGAGTGTCATCCACAGCTCCCATGGTTTGGCCGGATTTATCCCTTGTCCATACTGCGATCCGTAAGGCCATGTTGATCCAGCAGCTTTCGACCCCTTACTGACCAATGTCGCCTCATAAGTATCTGGATGTATCTTAATGACACTTCCATCACGCGAGCGGCTGTAGAGATACCCATCATAAGGACTGAAAGTAATAAAGTTCATATATTGATCCCCATTGGGTATACCATGGGCCTGCGCAAATTTGGCATTACGCTGACGCGGATACCAACCTTCAATAGGATCGAACGAGAAAAATGTTTCAACAACAGACTCATGCGAGACCGTCATTACACCAGTAGCCCTATCTACCGTAATTCCATTCGCATACGGATAGGGTGCTGATTTAGCTTGATATAGTCCCGTAACCAGGTTTTCCTTCTCGCTGACACGTCCGACACCAAATACCGCATTATCTTTACCGTCGCGCCAGGTCATAAAGAGATTACCCTCTGCATCCAGTTCCAGGTATTTGGCACAAACGCGCGCCTGGTCAAGAGTACCCGCAATAAATTCTCGAGATCCCGTTCCTGTAACTGTAGTCACCTGTGCCTGTATATGATATGCGAATGTATTATCATATACGACAGAATCCTTACCAATTACTACCGATATCTTTGGATTATCTCCCGGCAAACGTGGAACGATGGCGTAAACACGACCTCCACTAGCTGAAACTACAGCTGCTTTGGCATTGTTAAAATAAACTTTGATTTTCTTAGGGTCAGAACCGAAATTCTCACCATTCAATAAAATTTTGTCTTTTGCCCCACCTTCTGCAGGGTAAAATGAGGTCAGCACAACCGGCTTGTTGGGATCGTGCTCGCTTTGCGTTGTTGCAGCATCTTCTTTACAAGAAGAAAAAAACAGTAACAATAACAAAGGAAGTGCTAATAGATTACGTTGTTTCATAACATATGATGGTTAATTGCGTTTATATTTGGTTCTCAACGAATAACCGAATATAAGTGAGAAAAACAAACAAAACAAATATTTCTAAAACAAAAAGAAACTAAACAAAAATTTAAAACTAAAAATTGAAACTAATAAAAACATAAAAACACAAGTTAATACCGGTTGACGGTTTGTCTTTTTGACGCTGCAAAACTAGACAACTGTAGCCCAAAAGCCTCAAAAAGCCTATTATGTTATTATTAATCTTGTATTAAATTAAGATCAAGTCCCAAATCAAGAAACCAAAAAAAAAGCATCTCTTAATTAAGTAGATGCTTTAAAAAAACAAAACGAAACAAAATAGCTTGTTACAATACGAAACACAGGCGAAAACTAGAGCGAAGTTGTTAAATCTTAGCTTTCCGCAAAACACAAGAAGCAATCCATGGAGAACAGATTGCTTCTTGCTGACTAGAAAAGGGTTCTATTTAAAACGATAAGCATAGCGGACACCCAAGGTCGTCTTAGCCGTACCGTTTGATCTCGGCACACCACCAGTCGTGGCGCTAAAAAATGGCTCCAACAGATGGTTACCACCCAATGACCATTGATAACCTACGCCTACAGTATGATAGAAGTAATCCGTCTTATTTGACTCCTGCACAGCAGTCTCTGTATCCCTAACCTCATAGTCTAAAAACGACCAACCAAGCCCTGCAGAAACAAAAAACTTGCTCATATAAAATCGAGCTCCAGCATTCACTGCTAACTGATTTTGTTTTATTTCCGAGGTATTCTCCGGAATATCAATTCCCAAATCTTCATAAATCAGTCTGAGCAGATCATCCTGGGTACTACGTGCGAAAGGGCTTTTATCGTAGCTCGCTCCCACCGTAAATCCCCAGCGCTTGAACGGGCGATATTCATAATACCCCCCAACACCATACACCACGGTTTCTGCATTGGACTCGTAGCCGATGTAAGGACCAATACCGATCTGTTGCATTTTACTTTCGGGATATTTTTGTCCAAAAGCGTTAAACGCCCATAAAAACGAGCAAATCGCAAAAAAGATAAATTTCATTGTTACTAATGGTTTGTATTTTATATTGCGCCGAATATACGGATTAATCCAATTTCTGCGTTTTTTTATAATCTTCATTACCAAGATCTATATAATAAATAGCAGCCCAGAACCAACAGCGAAAGTCCTATCAAAATGCCCCACTTGCTGTCCTTTATACTTCGGTAGTAGGTCTTCCATAGGTTATGTTGCTGCTGCACGACCGCCCCGGTATAATTGCTATCTATTATGGACGTCCAAACCTGCTTTTGCAGCTTATCTTCCCAAAACGATAGCAATCCCTGTTTTGCATAGATCCCACTATCTGGATGGTAATGAAATGCACTATCTGTACTAAAGCTCCAGTACCTCCCCGTGCTATCCATCCACCCAAAGGCTTCTGTGTATTTATGCTGCCAATGGGTATATGCCTGTTCTCTTTCATAAGATTGTTGTGTTGTTTTTTCTTTGACCGTGCGGCAAGAGGAGAAGGTGAAGAGGATGACAAGAGTGATGTGAGTGATGATTGTGCTATTTTTCATGGTTTATAAGGTTTACAGGGTTACGAAGTAACAGAGTTACAAGGTGAAGCATGGTGATGTATTTTTAGGGTAGACGCATTTGCAAATTCGCGAATCCGCCATTAATCATTAACAATTAATCACTAACCATTAATTTACCCAATCCGCAACTGCATACACCGTCCGTAGATGTCTCCGTCGCGATTCGACCCAGTTATTGCTGTTGCCTTCGATGGTGATCAGGTAATCCTTAGACAATTCTTTGACTAGACCTACGTGATTGATGCGCTTGGCCTTGACCCCGTAGATTCCGAATACATCCGCTGGCTGACATTGGTCTTTACGGATCAGTTTTACTTTCGAAAACAACGCAGGGCTCCATGGGTTACGTGGAACAGCGAATCCGGCTTGACCGTAGCACCAGGATACAAAGGCGGCACACCATTCATAGCCTTTGGAGAGGTTTGTATAGCGAAGGTATTCTTCCACTCGCAAGCCGTCATTATTGCCCGTAGCTTCGCGGATGCCTAGCTCTTTTGAAGCAATCGCTATTATTGACTGACGACTCTCAGCTAGAAGAGTTTTATTATTTCTAATCTTATTATTGTCTTCATCGCCAGACTGGCTCCTTCTTTCCCTTGATGGAAAGAAGCAAAGATCAAGACTGTTTACCCTATGTTCATCAAGGCTTCGTAAAGCTACACAGGCGGTTCCCAAGGTCTCCTGCCCTCCTATCCCCCTCTTAGACTGGGAATCCTGACCTAGTGCAAAATGTACAGAATTTCGATTTGTAGCTTTACGGCCTTTGACTCCATATGCTAAAAGGTCGTCCTTAATGGCAAGTTGCTTCACAGGAGACATTAATGTAGAGAGTAAGCAATTACTAGCAAATACCATACATTCCCTCAATTTATCGCCTACAAACCGAGCCTGCGAGCTCACCGGAGGTAAATTTTTGACAATAGCAAGTGGATGCACTTCCTTTGTGTCAAAAGTTTTGCTGCGCACAGCACTTCGTGGTTTAAGCGATGAGTTTAGCTTCGCTGAGCTCCACTTCGTTCCGGTTTTTGCATACTTTTTTGCGGAAAAAAAGTATGTCCTCGTCATGGAAAATGACAACTGTGGCTTGCGCGAGAATAAAGAATTATTAAAGCCAGTTTCAATGAAGTCCTTAGATGTCTCCACTACGGTCGACATGACGTAGCTAGGAGTAACAACATCGGGCCTTAAAACACCACTTCCATTACCTTTACCACTGCATACAACAGTAAAAAGAACACCGAAAAATAAAGAATACATTGTTGCCATGATGATAGTTGATTAAAGTGATGACCAAATTGCTTACGAAACGATTTAAAAGGGTGCCATAGCAGCTCCTGCAGCCAAATGCTGATATATACGGCGAGCCAGCCGACCAGCAGTCCGAATACCGCAACGGTGAGCACTCCGAAATCCAATACACCGATTGCCGGATCGAACAGCTGTAATACAACCGAGACTATTAGCCAGCCGATGATCAGAAATAGAAATCCAAAGAAGAGTTTTTCTTTTGTAGTAAGTTCCTCCCGCCAGCCCTGGGCTAGCCATGAAGGATTGATTGTTGTTGTCATATTATAGAGTGATGATCCCGAAAATCGGGACAAGAGTTATGGAGGTTATGAGAGTGAGAAAGGGCTCGAAGGCCCTTTCCTTTTGATGACCAAAAATTAATTACAAAGCCTAACCTTGATATTCTCCAAAGTCTCTGGTCTCGGTGACTACCTTATTGGGTTTGTCGACCATAGTGACACGGTACTTACTGTCCAAGAAGTCTGGATTCTGCACTGTAGCGGTGTAGACCCACTCGCTATCCGACCTGTCTTTCAGTACAGCGGCAGCAGATTCTAGAACATCACCCTGACTATCCAAAATCTCTACGCTTAACGATCGTAGCACCATGACATCCTTTACATGAAAACTGATCTTATCACCGACCTCTCCCTCATAGGCTCTGTCGTCTACGCGGCGTATTTCAGGATCGGTAAAATAATCTTTGAACGCGACGTTGTAAGCCGATTGATTGACGTTAGCTTTTCTCTTGTACTCTGCTTTCAGATCGTCGTCCAACATGACACTCTTTGCATACTGGGTGGCATCGTAAAACTTATACTGTACAGCAACCTGCTTTGCCGTCATTACCCTATCTGTGGGTATGCGCGGGGTCTTCGAAATAATTGTTTGATCACCTCGTTGACGAAACACGAGGTTCCTTCCGATTCTTCCTGATGCGCCCTGCATCACGATGTTGTCTCTTGATTTTGCCATTTCTTTGTTTATTTGACATTAAAAAATCTGTTCGTTGTCAAGCTATACGGGGCGCCTTCCGTCGAGCATAACGATACAAAGATTCGCCCTATTTTTCATAAAACAATGACCTTCAGACAGCTGCGAATGATTATGAAGGAATATGAATGATTATGAACGATTATGAACAGCTACTAGTTGGTTCTTAGTTCATTATTAGTTGTTTCCTAGTTCAACCCTAGTCTTAGGCTAGTTATAGGCTAGTCGAACCTTAGTTCGAGCAATAATCTGTAGCAAGCAAAATACAGTTTCTACCGAGACTAATAGAAACTGTATTTTTTACCTATTATGAATTGGTATTGTCCGTTTTTGAAATAACTTCATAACGCCTTATGACCTCCAATACCTCATACTTTAGGTAATAGGGCTTTTTATCCACATCATAGGTTTTGAATAGCTTTTTCATTGTAGCAAATTTGGTATCCCCCACCTTAAGTATATGCTTAAGTTCCAAAGCATCGATAAGTTGTTCATTCAGGTCAATAGGCGGATCAATACTTGCCTCCAGCAGCTCCAACATACGTACAGCGGTATCCAATAGTTGGTCAAAGCGAGCGTATATGGGTATAGCGGTCGTCTTGAGTATACATGCCATGCACGAACATGTAGGTTCGTCCTTAACTACCGGATTTGTATCTTTATCTATTGCAGGCGAAACTACCTGCGCACAGGTGCTATGACCACAATTATTGTTATGCAGTGTTTCATTTTTTGTTTCCATGTTCGCAAACTTTGAATATCTGCAGCATGCGGGGTCCGAAGACTCCAAATAGAATTTTTCAAAAAAGTAATTAAAAAACTTTACGGCTCAGTACCGTCTTGTCCAATTTTTCCCTATGTAGAATCTGTTGTGCTATATTTTCTTGGAAGGTAGATGTCATTTTCAGCATATCAGCCAACTCAAACAGCGACTTTTCGATACCATCCATAAAATGGTTATACGTATTACTCGACCACAATGAATCTATCGAATGCCCTACGTTTGCAACAAGATGAATCAAATTTACCCTTGCTCCTTTCTGATAACTTACCAGCCAAACCAATTGCTCTTTTGTAAATAGATCTTTCATTTTTTTGGACACAAAGATACATTGTCCACTCCGCAGGTAAAGGTAGATCCCTTTTCTACTGGAGATGACCAACAGGATATCCATTAAAATGACATCAGACAGCCCGTTGATAGTAGCAGGTGTAATGTTACTGTCCTCTCCCTCTTTATACGTATCAACCTCAGGTAGCTTCAGCACCTCTTCTACTTGTACCAGTAAACGAAGATTATCGTTGTTTTCTGCGGCGGCAATCAGCACCTGTTCCGAGTCATTCCTGTGCATTATTCTATCCATAATTTTCGCTACAGCAAATTGATGAAGCCAGTAACCAAGGCTGTACTTGGGCCTGAACCATACCGATATTGCATACAAAAAAAATGTGATCAAAAAGAAAAACAGGCCGCTCTTCAGGTAGCCTGTAGATATCAACGTTTCATCTTTTTCACTCAATGCATAATCCAATAAAACAAGATTGAATGTCGTAACTATGAATAGCGCTATAAAAATATATTGAACTATTTTCCGCCAGCCTGGTGTTGGTTTATCTATCGCTGTATATCTCTTTTTGAACAGGTAATAAACAAGCTCAATGACTAATAAATAACACGACACTAGCACTAATGTCGGCTTATAAAGGGTAAAAAACTTTTCAGAAGCAATGATTTCCTGGAAAAGAAAAAACTTCTTATTGGCCGTGATGAGGTAAGCAATCGTAGGAATACATAATAGGTACTTCAGGATTAAAATGAATACAATCATAGTAGGTTCTTTCTGTTAACAAAAGGAGAAGCAACTTAAAAAAGTGACTATCCACTTTATACAATACTAAATTGTACAATAAAAAAATAATAAGCAAATATTTTTAGTGAAAATAAATATTATCTCCATCCCACCAAATACCGAAGTTATCCACAATTTGGTAGAAAGGCCCTAAAACCGAGATCGATCCTCTTCCAAAGAGTTTAAATAAACTTCCTTTGCAATACATCAAAAACTTAAATAATATGAAGCAACCATTAAATGGCCCTGGAGCGGCCACCGTACAACAGCAGGAGCTAAACCAAAACGCTGCCGATCTTGCACGATCAATGACCTATCTACAGTCGGACTTTTCGGGCTGGATGGATGAGCGCTTTGAGCTCAGCCTGAGGCAAAAAGAGCAGATTGCCAATTTACCGACCAGCTTCAAGTCTACTATGACGGAAGCCATTGCCCAAGAACTATTAGCCGGGCATACTGTGGCTTTTGCTAAAGAAGAACCGAACAAGCCAGAACAAGAAGACAAGGATGTTTTACTTTCTAGAAGCCAAGCAAAGTCGTACAGCTTTGAATCGGGCGATCTTAGAGAATCTACAGGGTTACAGATCATAATCCGGTACCGGTAGCCCTTTAATCTATTGTGCTATCTACGGTTCTGCTTCGCAGCATGGGCAGGGCCGTAGTTTTAAAAAAAGCAGTTAGCTATGAAACGCGAGAAGTATATTGAACTAAATGATTATCTAAGCCGCATACAGGGCGATTGGGAAGTCCGATATCCGGGACTGGAAAGACATCTCCAGTTGGAACAGCTATGTAGCCATGAGTGGCTGCACTACGAGCCAGGCTGCAGTTATCTCGTGCTAGAGGGGGTACTGGGCAAATACAAGAAAAAATCTCCTCAGCGCTATGTCATACGCGCAGAACCTATACTAACAGCGCTAGAGCCCAGTCCTACACGTTTTAAAGCCCTGAGCGACGCCTTGCTGTACAAGATAGACCAGCAGAGCCTGTATGAACTGCATTGGGTCTATACCGACATGATACAGCTCAATCACCGCATTTGGCTCGACCATCATAAATACCTGGAATACCGTACCAACCTACTCGAACAACCCAAGGGCGAAAGACTCGATATATTCCGTAAAGACTATCAAGCGGTCATCCCGTTGATCACGCGCAAGGAGCTGGCGCAATACCTCAGTATTAGTGAGGAATATCTCCGCCAACTCTTCTAAGTACAAAACCCAATTAATTGGGATACGAAACCCAAGTATTACCAAAAGACCACTACTAATTTTGATGTATTAGATTAGAACAATAAATGACAGCAGTAGCGACATATCATCCATTGGGTACAGCACAAGCAGGCAGACACAGCGTCTTGCGGATAGACTCCGCAGCTATAGGCCATCCCTTATGGGAGCAGACCTACCCTATGCGCTATCTAGGTGGTAGAGATCGAAGCTACTGCTACCTGTCGCTATTCAAACGGATACGGCGTAGATTCGCGGTATACCCGTGAGGCGGTAAGAAATTAACGAGATGACCAATAAGGAGTCCTGACGTCGTCTTTAGAAAAGTCCTCGGGAGAGGCAAAGAAAGGGCCTATGACTGATCAGAAAAATTGGACGCAATGAGATCGGTTATAACTGTAAGATCTTGAGTTAATACGCAGTGGATACGGATCAGTTAAAACGAATTATGATAGTTAATTAAAATCATACAATTATGGCATGGTTTAATTTTACAGGCTCGGATCCAGCAAATCCGAATCACTATACATTAGCGACTTCAACTCCCAATTGTGGCAGTACAGAGGAAAAACTTTGTGCAATCAATGCAACAAATAATGGAAGCGACAAACCAGTTTTGGATATCCCTATTTTATCCGAAATGGCGAGAGCTTTACAGAACGAGGTGAACGAACCTAATGTACAGTTGAAGGCGCGTTAATCCCGAGAGATTACGTTCAAAAAGTTGATTCCTAGGGCAGATCAACTAAAATAAGCATTGCTAAACTTTAGAAAGGGCATGGATAATCTCCATGCCCTTGTCGTTTATCTACTAACGAGACGTTCTTATAGCTATAACTCCTCGATTACAAGTACTTCTACCTCCTCCATTCCATATTCCGCTTTTATCCCATAGGCGGCCAATTGTTTATTTAGCTCCTCCAATGTTCTATAAGGGTGGATCTCCATCTTTACATCCGATTTGACATTATCGACAACAGGTGGAAAAACCTCACTTAGATCCGTAAACCCTGCAAATACAGCAGAGCCCATATAAACCATGGCTTCCCGCCCCTTAGGAGCAATATACGTCTTGATTGCAGTAGGGTTAAGTTGGAGAACACGCATACGCTTCATCCCCTTATAAACTTTAACACCAAAGAATGTCTCAAAATCCTTTAATACGCTAAGTGCCTGTAATGAATCTGGGCGGACTATACTATCGTATCGCTCGTAACATATCTTATTCGCTATATCCCAATAGGGATCATTAGCAAAGTTGTAATATCGGGTAGAATCCTTCACTTTCCAGACCACCCTGTCCATACGAGGGATATAAAGAGAGTGTTGCAGTCTCGCTTTTGCACCCAGCGCTTTCAATGCTGCAAAAATAGACGCATTGTACAGCGAACTCTTTATCAGGCCTGATACGCTATCCTTTTCAAAAGTCCAACCCCGATATGGCACTCCGTCTTGATAGCCCATGACTGTAACTCCGAGATGCTTTTTACTATCTGATAGATCCCGCGAACCAAAGTCATCCTTCAGAGGTAATACGATACTGCCCTCTTTATAAAGTTTTTCGATATTTGCAGCAGTGACAAAGTTCGTCGTTGTAATCGCCTGCACTTTACCCCGATAAAGGAGTACAGCATGCGGTACCGAGTGATGCGGAAACAAACTTTTGAGGTAGCTGTCTGCATAGATTACCGGTAGGTTAACCTTATGCTCTTTAAGGTATTCATTTTTATGAAAGAGCTTTTCCAAGGTACTCCTATCCTGCCAACCGACCATAATAACCTCAAATATATCGGAATATTGATTCTGCAACTGCTGAAGCTTAGGCATAGACTCAATACAGCTCCCACAGGACGTGCTAAAGAAATCAAGCAAAACTATCTTGTCTTTGAGTTTCTTCCAATCTACTTTCTTGAGATTTCCACGCATCAGTTGTACGTTAGACGGCGGCGTGAATACGTCCCCGACGTATAGCCGCTTCGTTAAATCAATTCCATTCTTCTGTTGTGCATGTATATATCCAGTTCCTAGAACTAGACCTATAATCATCAATAATAAACCTCTCATTTGCTATCTTTTATTTTGTGGTATACCACCTACCCTAACCAATGTTTCGGAGAGCCGGAAGGCATACCGTAGATCACCTGCAGGAAGTAAATATTGTTCTGTTCCAAGCGTTCGGCTTATGGCCTTCTTGAACCGATCGTCCTGATTGAGCCGCTTCAGATCAGACCATCGACGTCCCCGAAAAACCAACTCTTTACGTCTTTCCTCCAAAACTATTTCCAATAGTCGTTCTGGATCGGTTTCAGTTATAGTGGGATAAAGAACGTCTTTGTTCCACCTTGACTCACGTAAAGTATTCACAGCGGATAACGCTTCAGAGATCTTACCGATACGACAAGCAGCTTCAGCTTTGACGAGGTAGACCTCACTATTCGTAATCCCCATAAACAGCTCAAAGCTGTTCTCGTTATAGCCCCCCTTAAAAAGATAGGTACCAACTATATTTGGATTGGGTTTGAAGAAAACACCTTTCCGCAGGTCATTAACCTCATAAGAGCTATAGAGGTCGGAATCAATCAGGGCGTTCATCCCTGACATAGGTCCTGATGACACACTGGATATTGGGATAAGCACTTCTATATTAAATTGCTTGACTGGCAAATCGTCACCCGCTTTTAATGTATTATAATCCATCAGCTCTGGTCGCAACTGTAGGCAGGAATCCGCGTACCGATAGGCATTGTTAAAATCCCCCGTATTCAGATATGCCCGTGCCAATCCGGCATAAGCCGCAGCCTTGGATGGCCTACCACGTACAGATTCATTAACAGGCAGATGCTGTGCAGCGGCTTTAAAATCCTTTAATATCTGCTCATAGGTCTGTTGCACGGTAACTCGAGTCGATTTATCATCTACACCGGGACTCAGTCTCAACGGAATCCCTATATCGACAGAGGCGGTATTAGTCTGATAAGCCGGACAATGCACCTCTGTCAATAGCTGAAAGGCAAAGGCTCGGAAGAAATGCGCTGCACCTAAGTTTCTATTAAAACTGATGCGATCCTGTTGTGGATCAACCTTGCTTAATACATCCATTGTCTGGTTGGCATAATACACCGCTTTATAGGGGCGCTGCCATTGCGCCGCATCCGTATACGGTCTATCAGCCCAGATGTAAGCACTACGATAATCCTCCCTGCTCGATTCCCTCCCCTCCTTAGTAATGTAATAATCATCGATCCCCAATTCGCCCCATATCGGATAGCCCATATTCATTGTCCCATAATCATTCAATAAATGGGTAGCATCATCTATAGTCTGCGGAACCACCATCTTGATATCCTGCTTCTTGTCTAAGAACTCATTACAGGCCGATAGACCAAGTAAACAAGCAAGTGCACTTATGTATAGTAAATCTTTCATTTTCGTTCTTATTAAAAGTTAAAATTAATTCCAAAAGAGGTAGACAAAGGATCTGGAATACTCGCACCATACTCATTATCTATCCCTTTCTTATTGGCTTGCCATATGGTACCTATATTCTGCATATAGGCATACAGCCTAAAATTCTTAAACCCGTATCGCGCTAAACCCGGAATCGAAAGACTCCCCTGTATATCCCGTAGCTTGATCTGATCGCCCCGCTCTATCAAAGCAGACGAACTACCGTATACCTGATTGGCTGTTGTCCTTATCGGGTAGGCAAATGCCGGTACATCCGTCCAAGCCTCATCCCCGGGTTGCTGCCAACGTAGTGCATAATCCGGATGACCTACACCGTCGTTAAAGAAATAATCTGCACGAAATGTCTCCCGGATGAATTTATGCCCCAGTTGATAGGAGACATTCCAAGAGAGCTCTAGATTTTTGTAGCGTAAACTATTACGCCAGGAACCAAAATAGCGTGGTCGCTGTGTACCGTACTCTTTTAGCGAGGCTGTATTCCCATAGAGTAAGGCATTATAATCTTTGGTCATCTCACCGTTCAAATAAGCACGCGGCATACCATCGACTGGGTCTAGTCCTGCCCAATCGAAAGCCAACAAGCTATAGAGGTCCCGCCCTTCATAAGGAGTCATCAAGACCGAGGAAGCTTTACTCACATTAGACATCGCAATATCATTATCTATATAGGCTTTCAAGACCTTAGTACGACCGTTGGAAAACACCAGATTAGAATTCCATTCCCAAGTCTTATTACGTATTGGTTTTGCATTGATCGTAATATCCCAACCTTTGGTCAATAAGTCGGCTGTATTGACGGTTAGGTGCGTAAAGCCTACCGAAGGATCTACCTCGGCCTGTGCTATTAGATCTTTGGCGCGTTTGTGATAATACTCAATAGCACCGGAGAATATCCCGTCTCTTGTCCCGAAGTCTACACCAAAATTGAGATTTGCGACGCGCTCCCAGCGTAGATTCGGATTGGGTGGTCTATTGATAAAACCGTAAGGTTGTCCTGTAATATAATGCTGTTGACTTTCAATGGTCATTATGGGCAACGGCGAGGTACTGTTATTCACATTACCATTATAGCCATAGGTAGTACGCAGCTTCAGGTAGTTGAAATAACTGTCCGCCATGTAGTTCTCATTAGATATCAACCAAGCTAGCCCTGTTGACCAGAAAGGTTGCCCGCGATCATTTGCTTTGACACCAAACAAGTTGGAAGCATCTCTGCGGATACTACCAGACCAAATATAGCGTTGCTTAAACGTGTAAGAGCCATTTAAATAAAAAGCCACGAAGCGATTGGTAAGCGATTCCATGCGATTCTGATCTATTATCCTATTGACTCCCCCTTTTCCATTGAAGGTCCTAAACTCCCTCCCGAACTGGACCTGCTGGAAAGTCCCTTTGTCTGGTTCATAACCGTAATATTGAAAGGTCTTTAAATCCTTTTGAAGCTCACGGATATCAAATCCTCCGAGAAAGCTAATGGCATGTTGATCACCAAACGAACGATCAAAAGAAAGATTGACCCGACCTTGATGGGCATAATGGTTCCAGTCCAAGCCTACCAGATTATCCCCTATCGGATAATTCCATATGATGTTATTATCATCCCACTGTGCAAAGGCATTAGCATAATCCCGCGCTACAAAACTCTCACCACTACGCCAATTGCTAATGGGATTATGGTTGCGCTGATAGGCATATAGACCATGTAAAGCGACTCCAAAATCAAACTTATAAGTCACACTGAGTTGCATCAACACCTCCCGAATCTTTTGCACCTGATCTGTTAATAAGAGTTCATCCAATGGAACATACGTAAATGGCCGCAACCTCCCTCCTGCAACAGTATCCCTGTAGACTGGGCTGAGTCCCGAGATATCTACGGGCAGATGCTTACCGTTTGCATCGGCCAATTGCATGTATGGAGGATTTGACACACCTTTAGCCAGTCCATTGTAATGGGTGTAATCCCAACTCTCCTTTTTCTTGGACTCGGCGTAGGTGGTTGTAAGGTCAAGGTGTAGATTTTTGATCGGTCGCGCCTGTACTGCACCTTTTATATTGATACGCTGGTAGTCTTCGGTGACGAGCTGTGCTAAATTGTGATCATAGCCCACACCCAATGAAAAATTTATCTTTTCTCCTCCCTGTGTTAATCGCAAACTATGCTGTTGTTTAATTTGTGGTCTATAGATATACTTCATAAAGTCGTCGCGCTGATCAATCTGGCTCAGGCGGTCAAGCTCTGCCTCCAGTTCTTCCTCCGTTATCTTCTTATCCGTAGCCTCCTTTAACAACCATACCAATGGCTCTACGTTTCGGTTCCATTGGTTCAGTCGTGATCTATATTTGCCCTTATCATAAAACAATCTCGTGATATCAATATAATCTGAAGTAGGTAATACTTTATATTTATAAAGATGGGGCTTCTGGACTATCGTCAGATTACTATTAAAGGTCAACTGCGCTTTTTGATCAAATTTTCCTCTTTTGGTCGTGATTACGATTACCCCATTACCGGACTGTGCGCCCCATATCGATGCCGCGGCAGCGTCTTTGAGAACCGTGATGTTCTCCACATCATTAGGATTGATATTATTGAAGGCTGCTAGACCATAATCTGCCATTCTATTTTCATAAGGAACGCCATCAATGACTATTAAAGGCCATAGATTAGAGCCTAGCGTACTAACACCTCTTACATTCATATTCAAAACATTACCCCGCCCCGAAGCAAAGCTTTTATCTGTCGATAATCCTGGCACCACATCTTCCAGTCTGCTCAATATATCCGTAGATACTTTCCGGTTAAATAAGGCGGAGTCTATAAACTCAAAGCTCCCCGTAGCTCTATCCTTCGGTATCTTCTGGTATCCTGTAGATACCACTTCGACTTCTTCGATCTCTTTTTCATTGGCCTGTAGGGCGATATTTAATAATGTAGACGTGTTCTCATAAGCAACCCATTGCTCCTTGTATCCGATATGTTTTATAGTTAGTACGCCTGTAGGCTTGTCTACACTGATCGTAAACCTCCCCTGCTTATCCGTGCGTGCGTGCTTCTTCTCTACAGAGATCGAAGCTCCTTCTATCGCCTTACCATCTTGAAGAGATGAAACCACGCCGCTCAGTACCGTCTGGTTTAGGCCTTTGGCCTCCTGCCCGAAAGCAGGAGAAACCAAATGGCCACTAAACAACACACATAAAATCATTAATAAAGCCGTAGGCTTAAATCTTTGGGTCAATACGGCCTTTGGATGCACAGCCGTTAAGAATTTCGAATCAGGCGACGTATAAAATCTCAAACTGTTTGATCCCGATTTATCGGGAGAGTTTTCGAGATTTAGACGACTGGTTCTAAATTTAGGCGAGCATTCAACGCCTTGATTTTTTGTATCCTTTTTCATCAAGGAAAAAGGAGAAGCCTCTCGCGGCTCGAGCGAGAAAGACATACCTTTCCCACCCCTAAAAATTTGTTTCATTTTCGGTTCATTGAGTGTGACCTAATAGCTGTGACCATCACCCTGCTGTGTCCCTGTTTCATCGGGAAGCGACTCCTCCACCTGGTGGAGGAGTCGAACGGGCTACAATCATGCAACCATAAGACAGGCCACACGTTTTAATAAAAAATTGATTAAATGATTATCTCGGATGTACTAAGAAGGTAACTTAAGTTTGTATAATCGGTATATAATACACATCACAAGAATAGAAAAGTCATGCTAGATGACTAAGGTTAACGAAGCTACTCCGGACCTTTGATAATGTTTTTGTGCTGCTGTTTTTTTGTTTTCATTTTTAGCTTTGTTTTCCAAAGCCTCATCGAAGAGTTTTTAACCCCAAAGGGGCCAGACCTATCTTGCTTCGCCAAACGACCCGGGTAGGAATCCGGGGAGATTTGAACATGTCCAACTCTCAGAAGCTACAACAAGAAGGTCTGGTACCCACGAATAAATTCGTGGGGTATCTTTACCAGACGCTCACTTGTCCTCTTAGCTTCTAACTGAATTCCTACGTTCGTTTGGCTTTTATGAGGCAAATTTTAAGTGAGCACCTAAATATTTTCAATATGGTGCATCAAATTTATTTAATCATTTCACATTATCTAAATTTTATTTTCAAATTTAAGAAACATATCGCAAAAAGTCAACACTAAAGATGACTTTTTTGATGTTATATTTTTCGACATTGAATCTATGAAAGAAATGTCGATCTCAGAATTCAAAAGAAAATTAGGTGAAAGAATCATGATTTTGAGAAAACAAAATAATTTGTCTCAGGAACAATTGGCCCATACAATAGGAAAAGATAAACAATTCATAAATAGATATGAGGTTCAAGGGGCTAACCCGACAGCCTTTATACTTTTCCAAATAGCTAAAGCTCTTAAAGTAACACCAAACGAGTTATTAACTTTTGAATCAATGTCGAAATAGTTGTTTTATTTGTTAGAGGTTTTTAAATAATAATGTTGAAAAAGTATCAGAATTTCTTCCTTTCTGCTAGGAGCAAAAACGCAAGAATGACCGCAACGATAAAAGCTTCGCCGAGACAGGTTGGCTAAAATGCAACAAAAAAACAGAAGAAGGCTTTCTTTCCTATTACACCATTACGGAGCAGGGTAAAGAGATTATAGAATTAGAAGGATTAGCGAAATAACTCCCACTAAATGAATAAACAATCTAAGATCGCCTCCAAGAGACGACAACCATGCAGAAATAAAAACCTTGTATCCGGAAGACGTTCTGATGAGCAGAATTTATCTTTTCAGAAGCCAAAAACTGATCCGCCAGTGGTCGGACAGTGCTATACAGTGATCTTGCCGAATTATACGGAGTGGAAACTCGCAGGCTCAAAGAACAAGTTAGAAGAAAAATATCATTCGATTTCTTGAACATTTCATGTTTCAACTTACAGAAGACAGAAGATGAATAGGCATCTTTGAAGTCACAAATTGCGACCAGTGCTCAGAAGAAATAGAAAATAATTTATACCAAATAACGAGCATTATGAATACTTACCATTTCTAATAACTGCTCTTACTTTTTCGCAAGTTCATCAGGCCCCAGACCAAATAAACGGACAAGACTCTGTAAATCTGAATAATAAATATCTATTGTACCTTCGACCCATTTCTTAGCTACTTCTGAGGAAACACACAATGCTTCAGCGATAAATGCTATTGCTTCATCTTTTGTTTCAAAGCGAGCACAAAGCAGCTCAAATAATTCTTTTTGTGTAAGCATAATTCAAATTATGGGTAAATACACTCAAACTTAAGAAACTTAATAGTGCTTTACAAGAACGAACTAAGGGGAGAGCTGGCGGGCAGTGGGCATTGACCAACGACGAATGAGAATCATAAGCATTATATACTTGCAGGACCTAGCAAAACAAAAGTGGATTTTCTAGCTCATGAATATGGGATTTGTTTAGCTAGTAAATAATTGGTAAATTGTAAAAACCAATTATTTACTTATGAGAAAGCTACTCCTTACTGTTAAAAAATTTATAAAAAATCTATTTGCAGATACAGATCAAAAAGAAAATACTAAAGAAAATTTTCTTTCATTCAAAACAGATGGTATTTTGGCAAGGACAATCATCAGCTCATCTGCACAGTATTCGGACGTAGAAGATATTGTCTATTCATCCAACCGGAAAAATAAGCCAAAATTAGCGGAACGTATTCCACTATCTCAAAAGGAGATTTATAAGGTGTGCATATGGCAACTTTATGGTGGAGATAAGCACTTTAAGGCACTTATTGAAAAATCTCCCAAAGTAGTAGGGGTATACAAAGACACGCTTGAAGAATCTGCCGCTGAAGCTGAAATATTACTCTTGACCAGCGGTGGCGATAATTTTTCAGTTAACAACCTTCTGGAAGTGCTCGATATGTCCAATAAATACGTTGTTATTGTATCGACCTTCAAAGAAGAAACTTTGAAAAATCGAATAATGTACAGAGTGGATCACTGTATAAACACGTATAAAATATATACACAGGAAGCCTTTGACAAATTTATTGACACTATCATAGAACTTGCTGCAAAACCAGACGTTTAAAAAGTTTGATTCTTAAAAACTGTACTAAAGAAAATCGCGCCGCTCAAAGAGCAGCGCGAGCAGTTGATCCCCCATAGGTACGGATGTAGTGTACTTCGGGTATACTACACCTCCTTTTAAAACGTTACGCTCTCTGTATACTTATTGCCATTAGAATCGGTAGCCTCTACCTTAATAGTCACACCTTTGGAAACCGTAGGCTTATAGTAAAACATATGATCGTTGTAAGCTTCTGGTTCTGCAGATGGGCGATGAGCAGGTTTATCGTCGCCAAAATAAGCATCATAAGCATCCCTATCCATTTCGAACCGAAGATTTTCTGTTAATGTGGCTTTATAAACATCATTCTCATATACTTTGACGGTCCAATTGGTGTGCCAAGCAAAAATATTGATGACAACTCCGTCTTTTCGGGATTCGGTAACGGCCTGCCCTGGCTTGTAAATCTTGATTTGATAATCTTTTGGTTTGTCTGTCCCCTTATAATACCAATTTTGGATCTTATTACCTTCGATTTCATACACGGCATAACCACGAGGGCTGCCGTCATTACACCAGTAATTCCAAAAAGCGCCCATCACCGATCCTAAATTATTCTCCTCGATATCCTGGTTGATGGTAGTCATGCGATTGTTATGAAGATGGCCGGTCAGGATGCGAACCTTATACCCCTCCAAAAGTTTATAGAGCTCCTCTCTATTACTCGTCATTAGCGTAGGTCTATCTCTTCTGGATGTATAAATGTGAGTTCCTAAAATGATTAATTTGTCTTTACCGACATGTTTCAGATCGTCTTTCAACCAGTCCAGTTGATTCTGCGTGATATGTGCGCTATAGTCACTATGTCCATTATAGTTTACATTGTCCAGTACTACAAAGTGGCAGTCTCCGATATTATAGGAATAATAAGTCGGTCCAAAATTAGTTTCAAACGGATAAGCAGCTCTAGAGTCGTTGCCTATTATAGTCCGATCATGGTCATGGTTCCCGATTACCTGAAAAAAAGGAACCTCCAAACGTTTTATCTCGCCAGCATATTCAGTCAGATAACTCATATTATCCCATACCAAATCTCCCAATGAAATGCCGTATACTGGTGATTCGGCTTTCATGGTTTTAATATAATCCGCTATCAGTGGGATCTCGGACTGGCGTAGCCAATTCAATTCTACAGATTGACCTATCTGCACGTCGGCTAATGCCAAGAGCTGAAATTTGTTTACAACAGCCTGTTTCTTCAAAGCAAAATCCTTTCGTAAAACCTTACTACGATCAGCTTCAAGCGTTTGATATATTTTGGGCAGACCTTTATCTAAAGGGATCGCGTAGTCCGCCGGTATGGATACAAATACAAATTTAGCAAGCGCATCAGCTTTCAATTGGTAAATCCCCTCAGCATCCGTAACGGCAGTACTATAACCGTCACTGACTACGGCTCCGACGACGGGATTAGCACCATCCATCAGTCTGCCTACAAGATTCATTCCCTCCTTTATAACGATGTCCGAAGGCTCTTCGGGAGAGGGGTTACGCACCAATCGCTCATCTTCGCTACAGCCTACAAAGAGAAATAAACCTACTATTAAAAAATTGAAAAATATCTTATTAATCATGATTGTTCACTTTATCATTAAATGGATTGACTATTTCCCTTGACTTCCATACCCTGGATTTGGCGCCAAAAGTTTATTCGCAGAGATAGCAGAGTAGGGAATCGGAAATCTATTTTTTGTCGCATCGGTCGGTTCATGATCCCACCATTTCTCTCCGGTAAATGCTCCCCAACGGATCAGATCCGTACGTCTGCGTCCTTCTCCCAAAAACTCAATCAGCCATTCGTCCAACATCCTATATTTATCCAAGTTACTAGCAGTTACCGGATCAGGATCTATTCCATTGGCAAAATTGCGTTTACGCACCACGTTGATGAGATCTGCTCCGCCTTTTGTATCGCCTGCACGCAGCTTGCACTCTGCCAGCATATAATACACTTCGGTAAGACGAATGACAGGACAGTCTGGATCAAACTGGAAGGCCTGATCCGCAAGATTCGGCTGAGGTACTTTCACCAATCGAACCCCGCTATTTTCCTCTCCGACCTGAATATTAGAAGGCAATTTGGAAATATCGCCTCCATATTTGGAGTTGAGTTCCCTGAATGGAGCAACCACATCCACAAAATTCAAGATCTGACCTTGATAAGCTTTTGTCCCTCTCGTTGATTCTCCTGTAATCGGGTTCGTCTGGGTACCGACCAAAAACATCCCTTCGTAGTTTTTCCCCCCTCTATACACAAAAGGCTTCTTACGCAGATCCTTGTCGTGAAATTTCTCGTACGTATTGCCGAGCTTAAATTCAGTATACACTTCTCCCGTTGGCTTACGGGAGGGACTAAGCATAAATCCATTATAAGGGGCTCCATTACCAGCGACACCACCAAAATACTTACCACTCTCTTGGTGATAAAAATAGCGCCAGTACCAATTCCAAGCCGTCTCCGTAGAACCTCCCCCTTTGGATGGAGCAGCCCAGATGACCTCAGTAGACCGATCGTTATCAAACCCATGTGGCCCCCACCAAGTTTTATCGAGGTCATATGTACCATATACCCCGTTGATTAGATCTTCACATATTGCAGCACAATCTGCAAATCGATTCTTACCCGTATAGGCCTCCGCATTAAAATAAAGCTCAGCCAGCATTGCTGCTGCAGCAGCCTGACGTATATACCCGTCCTCGGCCCCTCCAATCTGTGCCTTTTTCTTTAAATTGGGAATTGCATTTTTCAATAGAGCTTCAATATGATCAAACGTCTCTTGGTCGCTGGCTCTAGGCTTTAATTCATCTTGCGTAGATGTGTAAATCGGCATGCCCCCAAAAAAGTCAAGACCACGCATGTAAAACCACGCAATCAATGCCTCTAACTGTTGAACCTGATCCGCCTTATCTTGGGCGGTCATCCCCACTGTAGAGTAATCCAATCCCTCCAGATCTTCTTTTGCGGACATAGTACGGGCTATTCCCCCGCCTACGCCATTATAGGTATTTTCTACAAAACGATCATCGGGATTCCAGGTGTGATATTGCAATCGGAAATACTCTCCTCCATTATACCAGTCCTCTGCACGCTGCGGACAAGTCATCGCATCGGTAGTCAACTCTTGCAGGTACCAGCGATCCCCACCTATAAACCATCGCCAATGTGTAAACGGACGAGCCAACACAGCATAAGTACTCTCCTTGGACGTAAAAAATGTATCGGGAGTCACGGAAGAAAAATGCTTCTCATCGAGATTACAGCCTCCTAGAAGAAGAGAACATGTCAGCGCCGAAATTTTAAAATATGTTGGTATATAGCTTTTCATCTCTATCTATTTTTTTAAAATGTAAGTTGTACGCCCAATGTGAACCGGCGTGTTTGCGGATACATACTAGCCGTAGTATTGATCTGCTCGAACCCTGGAAACAGACCATTTAGATTGACCTGAGGATTGACCCCTTTGTAGGCACTCCATACAAACAGATCCCTCGAGCTGAAGTACAATTTCGCTTTTGAAACATAAGGCGTATACTTCTTTAAATCGAATGTATAACCTGCACTGATCGCATCTAAGGCCAAAAAAGTAGCATCACTGATAAACACATCGCTCAATATCTTCTCATCATTTACAGCAGCATATCGATCGAATGCTTCTCTCAAAACATTGAACTGTGATTGGGTACGCAATCCATAATACATATTGATCTGACTGAACACATCATAGTTGATATAGCTTCTCAGCGATAGAGAAAAATCAAACTGCTTGTAACTCAAGTTGTGATCCCACGAAACCGTCAATTTGGGGATAGCATTGCCCACATGATACTTATTCTCATTGATCAAGTTGGCGCTCCCACCAGGGACTACATCACCATTTTTATCATAGATCAACCATTTGCCGTACTCATCCAATCCCGCATATTTGAATACAAAAAACTGACCGATGGTCGAATTATTACCTAGACGACCTCCCCTGCCAGGATTACCAGGTGAAGGGAATGCATCCATATCAATTACACCATCTTCTCCTAAATCCAATATTTTAGAGGTATTATGCGATAAACGGGCTACCGTATTATAGTTCCAGTCTGTGTTGCGGACGATCTCGCTGCCCAACTCGAACTCCCATCCTCTATTCTCCAAAGTGCCCACATTGCGCATGATCGTAGTATGCGTCATAGGAGGCGTAGGTGCATCGGTTTCAAAAAGTAGGTCTTTAACCCGTCTCTTGTAAACATCAAGCTTACCAAATAGGCGATTGTTCCAAAAACCGAAATCCAAGCCAACATTCAACTCACCTTTCTCTTCCCATTTTAGGTTAGCATTGACATTTCGCTGCGGGCCATAGGCATATATCCACTCGCCACCCGGTGTCGGGTACATCTGCGAATCGGGGCTGTACATACGTGTCGCGTAGCCGTTTCCAAAACTATTGTTACCGGTCACGCCATATCCTGCACGAAGCTTAAGGTCACTGATAAAAGGAATGTTCTTAATAAAGTCCTCTTCAATCATTCGCCAGCCTCCAGAAACAGCCCAAAAATTGCCCCAACGGTGATTCGGTCCAAATTTGGATGACCCCTCCCGACGGTAACTTGCGGACAGGATGTACTTGTCTTTGAACGTATAATTAATTCGAGAAAACATAGACAACAGGCGTTCGCGAGGGCTCTTCTCCGAATCCATAAGTGCTCTGCCATCGGTCAGCCAAGTACCGTCTTCCATATTCCAAGGCCCTACACCATCGATGGTAAAATTGTAATTGGTCATGTTGAAGCTTTCACCATTAGCCTCCCAAAAACTGTATCCCGCTATCGCATCGACATTATGATCACCGTTAAATATATTTTTATAATTCAGATAGGCATCCGTAGAGAATCGGTTATTCTTACTAAAACCGTGATACCCCTCACCTCTCCTGGAATTGTCAACGGATGATTTATGATGAGGCGAGGTATAGCGATAGAGCTGCCATTTTGACTCCTGATACCCAATTGTCCCTTTGACGGATAAATTATTAGAAAGATTGATCTTAAGCGAAGCGTCACTCAACAACCAGCTATCCTTTCCGTCGTAGGTCTTCAACATAATATCAGCTACTGGATTATTACTGGTGCCCGAAATCCCGATTTCTCTTACATTATACCCTGATTCATTGGCATCGTTGTAGATCGGTATCGTCGGATTCAGCATCATCGCCGTGTTAAATGAACCCGAGCCATTACGCTGATCACGCTGAGCTTGTCTATATTCGGCCCGAGCCTGAATCTCGACTTTGTTATCAAACATCGAAAACTTACTGTTGATTCGTCCTGAATAGTCCTTCCGACCATCTCCAATAACGATCCCCTTCTGATTTTGTGTAGAAAATGTCGTGTACACCAATGCATTAGGGCTACCACCGGAAAGACTAACCACCTGACGGTGAGAAAACGGACGATCATTGGTCAATGCACTATACCAATCCGTATCATATCCATAATCCTGTCCTAGACCATATATCACATATTCACTCGAGCTAAGCAGATCCGGGCGCTTCCGTATTTGCTCCGTCGAAAATTCGCCGCTATACTGTATTTTTACCTCACCTGCTTTGGCCTGTTTGGTGGTAATCAATATTACTCCCCCTGCAGCACGTGTTCCATAAATAGCACCTGCTGAGGCATCTTTTAGGACATCAATGGTTTCGATATCTTCTTGGCTGATAGCGCGGATATCCCCCCCGGGAATCCCGTCAATAACGACAAGCGGCCCTTGCCCGGCATGAACGGATGCTACTCCACGCAACTGAAAACTATTGGTCGCATTGGGGCTAGATGTACCATCTATTGTAAGACCAGGGACTTTACCGCGAAGCGCTGTAGCTATTGTAGCTCCTCCTAGCCCCAACGGGAGCTTATCCCCTCTGATGGAAGTTATCGAGGAGGTAACTTGGCGTTTCTCTAAAGAACCATAACCAATTACGACAGCTTCACCCAAATCTATAAATGAGGAAATCAATTGAACATCGATCTGTGACTGACTTCCAACCTCTACCTCTTCTGTTTCATAACCTACCAGTGAAAACACTAATTTATCCCCATTATGAACCTTACTGACGTCATAACTCCCCTTCACATCGGAAACTGTAGATCTTTGCTGTCCCTTGACCGTTATGGTCACACCTGCCATCGCCCCTCCATCTTTATCTGTGACCTTACCGGATACATTCTTGGTCTGACCATGTACCGTCGTGAATAAAGAAAAAAGTGTAACTATCAGGCTCAATGCATAATTAAACAAACGTCTTGTCGATTTTTCGTGTATATATATCATTGCTGTTATCCCGGTTAATTTACTTTACTATGCTTTTCAAATTTGATATCACTGAGCAACCAGCGATTGAACTGTCCTCCAGGTGTGCTCGCACTTGGTTTTATCGTTACTTTCGTTTCTGCTGTAACCCCATATAGCACTACACTTCTTTCAATCCAATACCAATCCGTAGCTGCATTATCAGGGATCTGTATATCAATATTGTCTTTGACTTTCATCGCCTTATCGTTTATATCTACCGAACCTGGCCCTTCGATCTGTACCATCAAGACAACATCATCAAAGGCGCTACCTGACGTAGAACCACGAGCTGGACTCGCATTGAACGTCAGCTTCATATTGGTCGATTTATCTGCCGCAATATTGGGTATAGATTTCAGTTTTAGTCCTGTCTGCACATTGGTCCGTCCCATCTTCAGGTAGTGTGCGCCAAAATAGAACGCATTCCCGTCCCAATTGATATCCTCATAATTGCGATCCGCAAACGCTTGTGCTGCGGAAACGGTAGCCGCACCTGTAGAACCCTTGGTATGCATATTTGCTGTAGCGCCAGAAAATCCCTTTCCATCACCAGTCTTTGTAGGAGCTTTCAACAACTCATCCTCACCGCCGTAAGGCTTTACCCAGTTAAAGTCATCCATTAGGTATACATACCCAATAGATTTACCATCATCAGGTATCTTAATCTCTTGCTTCACCACTACAATTGTACTGAGTTCGTCGGTATCAATAATCTTTATCGAACCGTTGCGTGCTATGACTGTCGGATCAATTCGTACCGTCACTTGAGTCTTACCAATCCCACCACTATTTGGACTTAGGTGGATCCAACTATCACTCGTTGCCGTCCATGGCTGTACCGCATTAATTTCAAACGTAGCCGACCCACTGCTGATAGTCCCGTTTTGGTCAGCTGTGATCTCCTTGACTTCCGTCAACGGGCTGTACGATAGATCCTGAGCAACAGTAACGATCTCGGTATTCGAACCCGATTGAACAGTGAATGTCCCTTTTCTTTCTTTCCCTGAATTATTCTTTTCGACAGTCAATACGACCGAAACCGTTCCAGCTTTTCCCGCTACCTTATCCACCTTAATCCATTCGAGCAATTCCACAATCTGCCAATCCGAGTTGGTCGTAATGTCTAGCATCGCTGCCTCTCCATTCTCCAACAATCCTCTGATATTAACAGCGACTTCGGCAGGAGATACCGAAAGTTCTTCTATTTTCTTCACTTGTCTTATTCCCACCGAAATAGTTCTTCCTAAACTTTCAAAGAGAATCTCACCTTCCCTGTCTTCTTGTGTCCCCGCCTCTCCCACGGTTACAAAAATCATGTAACGCCCACGCTCGCCAGCAGCTTTATTAAGTTCTACCCAATCTGGTTTTGACTTCACTCGCCAAGAGTCATTACTAGCGAGCTCAATCGCAGCTCGCTCGCCACTGGCCAAAAAGCCTTCGTAATTTAAAGAAATACGCTCTGTAGACACTTCAAAGATATCCACCATCTCCAACGTAGGCTTGCAGGCATGAAAAAGCAGCGCGGCAAAAAAGGATAATAGCGGAATAAATATTCTAATGTTCATAACTTTGTTATTATTAGTTTGTTGCTATTTTTTCAATCTTGATATCATTCAAGCTCCAACGGAAAGTACCTGTCTCACTCCCGCTCTTGGTTGTCTTTAATGTTATCTTGGTTCGTTCTTCTATACCATATAATTCGACGCTCTGTGCGACCCAATGCCACGGCCCGCCATTAGCATTCTGAATATTGATCTCTCCGCTGGTTTTCTTGGATCCCGCTCCAACAGACCCTGGCCCTTCTATCTCCACGACAACCTGTATATTATCATAATTGCCCGAGGCTGTTCGGATTGGAGTTGCATTAAACGAGAGTTTAGCATTGGTAGTCTTCCCTTTTTCAAGATTCGGAACTTTATTTAACCGCACTCCCGTTTGATAGTTTGTCTTACCCATCTTGAAATAATGCTTACCCAGGTAAAAACAATTTCCACCAGAATTGATATCCTCATATCCCCGAGAATTTAGTGCTGACTTGGCACCTGCAACCGTATTCGCATTAATTGTAGTTCCGGTAGTTTGATTTTCAATCTCATCTACCCCTCCAAATTCTTCGCACCAACCAAAATCATCTAGCAGATAGACAAATCCGATAGCTTGTCTATCATCTGTGTCAAGATCCATCGTCTGAATAACTATTACACGTTCTTCCAATTCTCTAGATGATATCGTGAGGGACCCCGTACGAACATTGCCACTTGTATTTTCCTCAACTTCCAATGTAACATCTGTTCTACCTTTGCCTGTAGGTTTGTCTACTTTTAGCCAATCCACATCGCTACTGATCTGATATCCTAAATTTGCCAGAATATTGATCGTTGCCTTGCTCCCCGAAAGCAAACGTCCCGATTGTATGACGGACAACTGAACTTTATCCACCTGCAGACGTGTGGCTACATTTTTAGTATTGTCTTCTTTCGAACATCCCGAAAACAATAAGCAGCCCAGGAGGAATACCATATTCCAAAGCATATTTTTTTTGCATTTCATAGTTATTATAATTGTTTTATAAAAATTTTTGTGGATGGATAATTTTAAATACTAACAAAGTTCCGAATTTGGGTTCGGTATAAACAGTGCTCATAAGGTATCAGGAACAGAATCAAAACGAATTAAAACAACACAAAGCTAAAATACAGACACTTAACAACACACACACACAACCAAAATCAAAACTTTTATATCAGAAAAACACTGTTTAACTAGTTCTGAAAGCTGGAAAATTCTTAAAAAGGCAGGATATTTAAGACTGTTGTTTATGGCAGTCCTTAATTCGATCTTCAAAATCATCTGGATAGTAAGATCTGTTTTTACTCCGAGATCTATAAGTATATATCGTAGCGACAGAACATCGCAAAAACTTTGCTATCTTTGGACTATCTGTAATACCTAATCGGATCAATGCAAACACCCTCAATTCAGTTGATAAAAGCTCAGTAGCCCTTACCTCCTGTCTCTCCTCTATCGGAAATAAACTATTAAACTCGAACACGAAATCTGGATATAGATTTAAGAAAGTCTCATCAAAATTCACCAAAAATGATTTATGCTCCTTCTCCACATACTTAGTCGACTCCAGCTCCTGCTCTATTTTGTCAACTTTACCAGTTTTCAATAATCTCTTCATACTACCTCTATAAGCATCGAGTTTATCAATATAATCGGAACATAAGTCGATAAATTTGCTCAGGTATGTCTCTTTTAGTCGGTTCGCACCAACTAACTCATTATTCAAAAAAACCAATTTTCCGTTATTCATTTGAAGCTCTGCATTAGTAGAAAACAATTTTTCACTTATAGCATTAAGCTCTATATTCAATTTTTTCAAATCATTGTTGACCCGAATCAATTCACTTTTTGCGTTATTAAGCTTTCTATATTGCCTCACGATATAGATACAGAGAAAAACAGAGCAGATCAATAAAAAAGCAATGATTAAAAAAGCCGCTGATATCGTATTTTTTTGTTGTAAGATCGTAGTATGGTATCTCGTATAAATAGTGGGTAAAATCTTTATGATAGATTGTTTCCATCGATATGCACCGCTATATATAGCATCCTGTAATGATATATCGATAAACTGATACGCCGTTTTTACATCCCCTTCATCATAGAGGATCGTTCCCAATTTCCACAGCGAGATATACTCCTTTACGGCATGTTTCATATCAGCGATAGAAGACACCGTCAAATATTCTTTTTCACGTGACAAATTACCTTTTAAATGGTATAAATCGGACATGTAAAAAGCAACATGTGCCATATCACGATCGGATGTGGTCAACTGATTATAGGCACTATACAAAATATCCATGGCTTGATCGTACTTCTGATCTGCCTTGAGCTTATTCGACAAATGGATATAATACCAAATCGTATTTTCAGGAACAATAGCAATCAACGAATCTCTGTTATCGGCTATTATCTTCCTATAGCCATCAAGATCTGCCGCCGAAATAGATTGTTCGGCCAATCCTTTGTACAATTGCATTTGTATTTCAAAATAAAGTTGCTTCAAGTTAGCAGGTAGTTCCCCTGCATTTTCATAAGCATGGGCCAACAAATGACTGGACTCTTTATACATTCCAGAATAAGTGTAAACTCTGGCTATTAAAAAAAGAGCCTCTGTACGGTATAATGGGGATTTAGCGAGTAAGCTCTCCGATATTTGCTGCATACGTCGTGCATAGTTCAAAGCGCTATCAATCTGTAGATCATAGTATATTTTATAAAGAGTTCTACATTCGTCAAACTGGACTAATGGATCAGAAGTAGACGACAATCTGTTACGAATAGTATCGATATGACTGAGCCTTTTCTCTAAATAATAGTCCCGATTAGCAACAGTAAATTTTAAAGAATCAAGAGAAGGAATGGATGAGGCAGTTAGGTTGCTATAACAAACAAAAAAAACTATTGACATCAACAGAGCAAGACCAAATACTATCCAATTTTTCATATATGCATAATTTGTATTTTAACGGCCATTAACTTGTGCCGACGAGTCGGCATGGAATATACAAACTATATTATGCCTATTTTTTATTTTAAATGGTAGGCATGCTGTTTCGCGGTCATCCGCGCTTATGCAGTGATTGTTACATGGATATTTCACATTCTTATACACTACGGATACTTATTTTACTTAGAATCAGCTTTTCCTTCCTTGGTATTTAATAACCAAAATTCAGACATTCCGCTTCGTCCTTTAGGAATGATACAAATCGACAACTAATATAAAAATAATGGCTCTCAAAGCCAAAATTCTTATTTTTAGGGGTAGAACTTATACTTTAGAGACTTAATTTTTTATAATAAACCTATTATTGTACAATACAAGACACATCCCCCAAATTGATTGTTGCAAAACGAACAAAGTATACACCTTCTGGATTATGGAACTTATATAATTTATTTGGAATCTAACTGAAACTCAAACTCATTATAAGGAGCTCGCTCCCAGGCAAACTGTCGAGTCGTGGGAGAGATAGCAAAGAATGGGGAAAAAGTTTTTACTTTGACCGTTCTTTTATCTGGCATAAATTCCATCCACCGCAACCAACCATCGCCCCCATTACCATGCCAGCCACCGCCAAGGGCCTGTGCATTAAATGTCATCTGGTGTACGGTACGGCCTGCACTATTTTTGTCGGTACGATAGCCTACATGCCCTTCAAAGTCATCGGGTTTTCCGATATGACCTGAAAAAACCAGTTCAATATTACTAGACGGCTGTACGAGCTTCTCAAAAACGGCTCTTCCGTAATTACCATTTTCAAGCGGGTAATTTTCCTTGATAATATGCTCGTTCTTCGAATTAAGATAAGAATGGGTCAGCAACACGACACGATGGTCTTTGTACTTTTTGTCTTCTATAATTTTCTTAGCCCATTCGATGGTTTCATCTCTGGGTGCAAACTCTAACACCAGAAACAAAAAATTGTCGTTGTGAGGGCTACGAAAGGTGTAGGCCGCATTCACCAAAGATGGTTGGTTGTCGGCATTAAACCCTGCTTCACAGAGTAATCGCTGCGCCATAAAATTTCGATCTACTGGAAAAAAATCATCGTAGTATGTCTTACGATTTTCGACACTCTTTATTCCATAATCATGGTTTCCGGTGGCATTTATATAAGGGACCTTGGCATCGAGTCTTTCAAATGCACGAGACACCGCTTTCCATTGTTGCGGGCTAGCCTGATTGGCGCGATTGCCGTCCGGACTGAGCCAATTATTCTGCTCCACAAGATCGCCCGTACCGAGCACCATCTGAATATTCAAGGGTACAATCTGCTCGGCGACCCAACCAGTCATCATTTCTAAGATACCATGATTGCGTTCGAATTTGACATAGCTTTGTACATCTGGGACAAGAATCATCGACCAGGAATCGGAATTCGTCAGTTTCGGGGGGCGATAACTATCTGTTTGAGCAAAAGAAAAGGTCACAAAAAGACAGACCTGTAAGAATAATGTTAGTTTTTTAATTGGGTTCATGGTTGATTATTTATTTTCTGTCCTTAAACCTACATAAATTTGCCTCTGTACGCAATTAAATTGCGTACGAATATTAAATTTTGAAGCTCTCTTCTGCCGATAGTGTAGTCTATAGAGGAAATATTTCCAACAGATTAAACTATAAAAAATCCAGTATTTTACAGTAAAAAAGCTATTTTACGGAACGAGAAGAAAGCGCATCCCTATAACTTGGCCAGACATGTGCTTAAGCTAGCTGCAACAAAATAAATAATATCGGTCCAATGTTAATTGTCTTTTAGTACTGCAATTTTTAAAACACCAATTTATACCTATATCTCCTCTATAAAAGTATATAAATGGATGAGGAGAGCTACAATATGGAAACTTTAATTAATTTTCAAAACCAGACAAATTATTCTTAGAAAACACGCACCTTTCATACGCTATCCACCCAGAACCTAATCAAAGAAATTTAAGGGAAACATTTTTACTGAATCAATTGCTTAACCGATAATTACCTCATTGCAGCAGACGGAATAGAGATAATACTATTGAAGCTATCTTTCAGCTTCAATAGTATAGGTAAAACTATCGGCTCGGTAATAACCAATATTATACTCGACGGGTTGACCCTTATCATCATAAACGAATCGCTTTCTCACCAAAATAGGATCGCTGGCTTTGATCTCGAGTTTTTGAGCCACCAGATCTCCGGCTAATCGAGCATAAACCTCTTCTTTGGAGGTTTTGACGACAACGCCATAATCCTTTTCCAATATTTCGTACAAAGGTCGGTTGAAATTTTCATCTGACGATAAAGGAATACTTGGATTAAAGTAAGAAACAAAATAAACAAATGGGTAGCTCGAATTACCACGGACACGCTCCATCAACAAACATTTGGGACTTGCCTTTTCTTCCAACAAAAAGAAATTTGTAATCTCGCTAGGAGCATAACTATATCGAATATATAATTCAAAGTTCTTTACTTCGATACCCAACATTTTCATTTCCTGCGAAAAGCTCAGCCAATTCTTTACCCCGCCAACAATACCTTTGCGCACTACTTGGGTACCATGCCCACGTTTGCGCAACAACAACCCTTCATATACCAACTTATTAATTGCTTGTCTCAAGGTATTCCTCGATATGTTCAACATTTTAGCAAGTTCAACTTCGGTCGGAAGAAGTTTACCTGTTTTGTACTCTTCCTTTTCTATCAACTGCCGAAGGTACGTTTCTGCCTGAATATGAAGTGGATTCTTTTCTAATAAATTGGTTTTCATATACGCTATTACTATGTAACTAGTCTCTTTTTTTGATAAATGTATGAAATAAATAATATCTAATTAGAACTTTTGGACAAGTTGGAATAAATTATATATTTGAACGTACCATACTTGTTCACACATTAAAAACATACTGTGAATTATCAAAACAATAGATATTGGTTGAAGCGAAGTTGGTGATATTCTAGCCCCTTTATTAAAAAAAAACAGTTTTTTTGTGTTCGTCATGTACGTAGACGCACAGGAATCCTTTGTAGCAGACTCTACTTTTAAAAACACAGGAGACCTTTGATTGCGAGATTTTTAGACACCTCTATTTAGAACACAAAGTATCGAAGGGCTAGGTATCTTTATCCATACATTGATCATTAGGATCGAGAATCCGAGACCTTTTTAAGGCTTCACCTTGTTCTGCTTCATTGCTTCTCGCAGCTTCTGCAGCAAAACCAACTCGTAATCGGGTGACGATTGCAAGTGTATGGTATACATAGATAGATCTTCATATAGCTTGCTGTATGTTTCCCTAGAATAGTTAATTCTGAATGTTTCAATGGTCGAGGGAGGTACAAGTTTTGCTAGTTCATTGCCGACTATAGCCCCCACCATCATTGTACTACGGACGAGTATTCTATCTCCCAAAGGTGTATCTTCTTCGTCTACAGGCACCTTATTTCCATAGCTATCTGTACCGTAGCTATTAACGGTACGTGTGTATTGAGGATCAATAATAACATCCAATCCTGCTTTCGCTATATTTTCAAATACAGGAACACTTTTCTTTTTATCAAACTTGATTTTCATGAAAAACAAAAACCGTGATTAAGATGCTTACAGCAAGTTGATCGCATGTTACGAACAGTATTAGCTGTTTAAAACTTTCAACTGTTAATTTTGGTTAAACTAAGATGACAGTATTTTAAATTGGCACAGATTTGGGTACTAAACTTGTATTCATAATTTAGGTTAATAATTGGTTAGTTTAAAACGCCTGAAGCTCCCCGCTTCAGGCGTTTTTATGTTTATAAATTAACATTAATACCAAACTCTATCTTCACGATACCACTCTAATCCGAAAAGCAGTATACAGAAATCGGGGATCCACAAAACTACTTTTATTTGACAAAACTATATTGTGCAAAATATATTTTAAAAATACCTTTGCAGTCATGAAAGATGAATTGAAGTTGGTCAATCAGGTCTGTTTTCCGATCTACGCACTTGCAAAGGAGATGGTAAATCACTACCGCCCATTATTAGAAGAATTGGATCTTACCTACCCACAATATCTCGTAATGCTGGTATTATGGGAAGAGGAAAAACAGACTGTAGGTCAACTCGGAGAAAAGCTACAACTAGATAATGGTACCCTTACCCCTCTCCTAAAAAGATTGGAACAAAAGGGGTATGTGAGTCGCACTAGAAACGAAAAGGACGAAAGGGTCGTAAATATAATGTGTACTGACTCAGGAATCGCTATCCGGGATAAAGCCTGCGGTATACGCGAACAGTTGCTAGCATCGATGGAAATAGCACCATCCGACCTCCTAGCGTTGAAAGAAATAGTAAACAAAATATTAAACAGGAAATAGGGCTCTAATAGAGACAATTTAGTAAAATTTAAAAATATCATATATGGCATTATTAGATGATTTGAGATGGAGACATGCTGTAAAGGCGTATGATCGGTCAAAAAAAGTAAGTACAGAAGATATAGAGAAGATTGTAGAGGCGGCTCGGCTTGCACCGACGTCATCTGGATTGCAACCTTTTAGTGTGATCTTGGTAGAAAACCAGGAACTTAAAGAGAAAATGGCAGCTGGTGCTTTAAATCCAGATTGTATGCGGGACGCTTCGCATATATTAGTACTAGCGGCATGGGACAGATATACTGCAGAACGTATCGATGAAGTATATGACTATACTACAGACGAGCGTGAACTACCTCGCGGAAGATTTGCTTCATATACCGACAAATTGAAATCTATATATCTAGACCAATCTCCAGCAGATAACTTTGCGCATACTGCACGTCAAACATACATAGCGCTCGGCTTAGCTTTAGCTCAAGCTGCTGAATTAAAAATAGACAGTACACCAGCGGAAGGATTTGACAACAAACTGATCGATGACGTACTAGGTCTATCGGAACAGGGACTTCGAAGTGTTTCTTTAATCTATCTGGGCTATGCAGATGAAACGAAAGACTGGTTACGTACGATGAAAAAAGTAAGACGGCCTAAAGAGAACTTTTTGATCGAATATAATTAAGGATAATATTTAAGATAAAAAAGCAATTGTGTTTTATTGATTTTTTTGTAATTTGCCAAGGCACATGAAAAGACAGTCCCTAAATATTATAAATTCTTCGCTCAACGTCGTTGTGGTAGCTGTCTGTGTCGTCATTTTAACCAAAATGGGAGGAGCAATTACTATTTAAAATTTTTTAAACAAATCATATAGCAAGCCTCCCATTAAAATTGGGGGGCTTTTTTTATTATCATGAAAACAGCCAAAATAACCAGCAAACTCTTCAGCATCAGCTGTAAGTCTAGTAACGAAATCTTAGAAAGGCTTCTACTACACATTTCAAAAACAGGTCATCAGCCTTGCACGGTATCGCAGTCATTAACCGATGTAAAGGGAGTAATCATGATCACCATCGAATTAGAGATCGAAGGTCACTACGTCGATAATTTCATTGAAGAAATTCTAACAATAGATGGTATATTAGATGCAACAGTCTCCTTTGGATCGGTGCTTCAAGTTGCGACCTATCAAATGAAATTCGATTCGAACAGTTTAGAAATACTGGATGTTATAAAATCTCATAACACACAGGTCATTAATATCGAAGCAGATCGACTACTCATTCTACACATCGCCTCAGAAAAAGATATTCGCCTATTGTATAATAAATTGGATAATGCCTCGCTCTTGGGATTTTGCCAAATGCCTCTAGCCGTTGGTCAACCATCTACTCTACGAGAACAATAAACTACGTAATACTTAAGGCTACGAAGAAAAAAGCCCTTTATAACTAAAATAAGCCCTCGCAATAGTGAGGGCTGTGAAAACTTTACACTCCTTGCTGTAAATAACGAATCAATCCAAAAAAATAGGTTCATTTCAGGATACTGGAAGCTTCAACAAGCAATCAGTCCTAAAAAGCTGTATATAAACAACTGTGCAGGGTTAAATAATAGTTTTCTGATCAGATCTTTGTAAAATATGTGACAAAACTAAAAAAATAACCTGATTTACAAGTCCAAGAATCTTTACTGGAGTAATATGCTTTTAAAGTAAAATTTAGCTTTAGCATTCAAAAAAAACACTTAGTGGATAAACCTAAAAGCTTACCTTTCTTTTTACCTTTGCCCCCGATAATAAGAGCACAATTTGAATGGGAAGATTAAATTCGGGTAAATTAGTTATTGTAAGTGTATTCTCGATTGCCACAGTTCTGATAGGAGCTTATTATTTTTTGACCAGCAATGATTCTCCGATAACAATCCAAAGGCCTGCCCATTTCGGTTTACCAATAGATACAGGTCGAGTCACGGTACAAGGCGCCAGTTTGGGTAGGCAACTGTTTAACGATGCCTTACTCTCCAAGCACCAAAAGGTATCATGTGCTTCCTGCCACCAACAAACGGCTTCCTATGCAGACCAAGGAAGGAAACTCAGTATAGGCGATCAGGGAATGTACACCAAACGAAATGCTCCTGTGTTGATAAATATGATCTGGAAAAATCGTTTTTTTGCTGATGGGCGGGCCAGTCGTTTAGAGGAAACTGTTATTAACGCTATTAATGATACACTGGAGCTCAATAGTAACCTCACTTTAATCCTCGACCGGGTAAAACAACATCCTGTATACAGCAAAAAAATCAAAAGTATATTCCAAACGGAAGAAATAAACAAAATACATATTGTCAATGTATTGGTCCAATACCTACGTACGCTAAACTCTTGGGATAGTAAATACGACCGTACGCTCCAAGGTAGTTCCATATTTAACAAAAATGAAAGAGCGGGTCTTATGCTATTTGAAAAGGAATGCGCATCTTGTCATGTGCCTCCATTTTTCCACAGTACCGAAGCTATTATAGATAGAAATAGTTATAAACTTTTAAGCCCATCACTTCGAAATATAGACCACTCCGCTCCCTATATGCAAGACGGTCGCTTTAAAAATCTTGATAGTCTACTATTACTCCATCCTTTTGAATTTCCTCAAGCAGTGCAAAAGAGAAAACTGAACGAAGAGGAACGAAAATCTATTATTATCTTCCTAAAGACGCTTTCGGACGAGCATTTTTTAAATCCAAACTCCTATTAACTAAAACAGGTAAAACAAATCAGGAGATTTCTACAGAAAGCAATATTAACTTCTTATTTTTGCATGCTTAATTAATATGAAAAATTAAGAGATGGATTAAAATCCACTACATTATTATTACTCGTTAAAATGAAATTCCACCTATTATTTGCCGTACTATTTTTCACCCTTTCTTGTACTCCTCACACCCCCATTGATCCTGATCAGCTGCATAAAGAAATTTCCGAACTCAATGATAAAAAAGGCTATGAAGCGTCTTTGTTAAAACTCGACAATATCATCCACAACGATGGTGCGTCAGATTATGACAGATACAATGCCTACCTCCAAAAAGCACTTACTTATAAACGGGTATTTAATTATCCAGAGGCGATCAACAATCTGAACCATGCAATCGATTATGGTATCAAAACAGATAAAAAGGACGAAGTAGAGATCCGGGTACTTGTTGAAAAAGCACTTATTACATTTGATAGTCAGGATTACGAAGCACTGGAAAAACTACAATCTAAGATTTCATCCAAGAACTTAAACTTACTAAATGCAGAAAGTCATGCTTTCTACATGAATGTATTGGCTATACTTGCTATAAGAAATGAGGAATTTGAAAAAGCTGAATCTATATTGAATCAAGGGATCTCGATTCTCGAAACACAAAGTCCTAAACACCTCCCCATTATCTACTCTAAGTTAATAGGGCTTAGTGAACATCTTCGAAACCCAGAAAAGGCAAAGCAGGCATTTGATCAAGGCATGCATTACGCAGAAAAGTATGATATGGATCTCTACAAAATCATCCTGCACTATGCCATGAGCCATTTCTACAGCGTAGTAGAAGACTATAAAAGTGCATCAATGCACGAAAAGCAGGGTGTAGTAGTCTCCAGTAAATATAATGCGCCTTTTGAGAATGGCAAACTGACCGTTTTAGAAAAAGAGCTACTTGCGGCCCGAAAGAATGTAGAAATTCAATATGCCGGAAAAACAAGGATCTTCTTGATCACGCTATCTGCTTTACTCTTAGTATTGATTGCTGTTTTATTTCGTTTATTTAAAGTAAGTAAACAACGTAACCTCCTGTTGGAACATGAAAACCTACTCATGCGTAAAGAGCTGGAGCGAGTCACTACGGCAACAAATGAACGGGGTGAAAGCAGCCTGGATTTGGATCAATTTACGCTCACACCAAGACAAAAACAAATTATTGATCTATTGAAAGATGGCAAAACAAACAAGGAGATCGGAAACGAGCTTTTTATTTCAGAAAATACAGTTAAATACCATTTGAAAACTATTTATAACATTTTAGGAATAGGCAGTCGTAACGATTTGTACAGTTCTAACTAAAAAATTAATTAAAAACACACGATATAGCAACAGAAATGCACACAACATATGTAATCTTCAATGGAGCCCTGATCCCAGAAAAAGAAGCACAACTAGCTACAAATGATCTGGCAATCGTACGTGGCTATGGTATCTTCGACTACTTCAAAACGGTAAACGGTGTAACTGTATTTCTGGAGGACAATCTAGATCGCTTTTATCGATCGGCAGAATTGATGGATCTACCCGTGAGATATTCTAGAGACGAACTCACAAATTTTATAGCGGTATTAATGCAGGCGAATAACATCCTCGAATCAGGGATCAAGATACTATTGACCGGAGGCTACAGTAGCGATGGATACAGTATCGCTGAGCCCAATTTGATTATCAGCCAACATGCGATAACACGAAATATTAATCAAGAACAACAGGGTATACGACTACTACCTTTTGACTATCATCGGCCTTTCAGCCAAGTCAAATCGATAGACTATGTGATGGGTATCCAGGCCTTAAAGGTAGCCAAATCACAGGGAGCAGATGATGTCATATATATACAAAATGAGCTCATCTCGGAATGTCCTCGTGCCAACTTCTTTTTGATAAGCCCCGAAGGTAAATTATTGACAGCTGGAGATGACGTACTACAAGGAATCACACGAAAAAAAATCATAGATCTAGCACGGGAAATAATCGAAGTTGAGGTTCGTGACATCAGTATAGTGGATCTGCAATGTGCACAAGAAGCTTTCATCAGTTCGACGACCAAAAATATCACCCCTGTCACGACAGTATTAGGTCATAGAGATTTTGAACCAGGGCCCGGTCCTATCACCAAGCATTTGCAAAAGCTCTTGGAAAGATTAGTATATCAATTGTGATTGACATAAAAGCTATTACACAGTAATGAAAATTACACAGAAAGCATTTTTATTAGGCCTAGTATCCGCCCTATTTTTTGCAGTGACTTTTGTCGCCACCGCTTGATGTCTGTCGAAGGAGGCAGTTGGATCTGGAGTGCCGCATTGCGCTTTTACTGGATGCTTCCATTCTTCTTGATTATTGTTACGCTACGTCGTAACCTAAAGCCGCTGTTATTGGCTATCAAACGAAACTTCGGTGCATGGCTGCTTTGGAGTACTGTAGGTTTTGGTATTTTTTATGCACCCTTGACTTATGCTTCTGTTTTTAGTCCGTCTTGGCTAGTAGCTAGTACTTGGCAGATCACGATTGTGGCTGGGATGATTCTAGCACCATTTATAACGAAAAACTATCGATCAGCAAATTCAAAAAAGGCCTACTTATATTCGTGTATTATCATTGTAGGTATTGTAATAATGCAGATCAATGCCTTACAATCGATCGAGCTTTCCAGCCTCCTAGCTGGTCTATTTTGGGTTTTAGTCGCAACATTTGCATACCCTCTAGGCAACAGAAAGATGATGCAATTGGCAAATGGCAAACTTGACGTGTATCAGCGGATATTAGGTATGATCTTCTGTAGCATTCCCTTTTGGCTGACTCTAAATCTTTACGGATACTGTACAGGGCACAGTTCACCAACAGAAATCCAATTACTACAGACCTTAATTGTTGCTATTTTTTCGGGCATAATAGCTACCGTGCTGTTCTTCTCTGCAACGGATATGGTGCGCGAAGACGAAAAAGGGCTTGCTAAAATCGAGGCAACACAATCTGCCGAAGTATTGTTTGCCGTAATAGGAGAAATTGTCATTCTGCACAGTCCACTACCGGACATATACGCACTGGTCGGAATAGTTCTTGTAATTATCGGCATGACTTTACACAGTCTCAAAAAATAGTAGATCTGATTTATTATACAGACCTGAGGAAAAAATCACCATTATACACACACTTTTTTGCTATCTTTAACCTACTTAACAAGCAATCATCATCATCCTATGTCAACACAATTTTTCACCTGGAAAAAATGGCGACCTCTTCTGCTGATCCTTTTCTTTGCTCCGCTTTATAGCGTTGGGCAGGATAACAATCTCAGCGCCGACGAGTTATTTCTTCGTGCACGTAGTATGGCCTTTGACCAAAAGAACTACTCTGCAGCGATTGAACTCAGCAAACAAGCATTGGAAAAAGCACCAAACTATACCGATATCCGTATCTTTTTAGGAAGACTATATACTTGGTCCGACAAAATAGACTCGGCTCGATATGTATTTGAACAGTTGAATAATGAAAAGGTAGAAGATGAAGACTTCTTTTTAGCCTACGGTTCTTTGGAATACTGGAATGACCAACCTACTAAAGCCAATGCACTAGTTGATAAAGGTCTTTCATTTCATCCAAAATCAGAAGATCTACTCCTATTAAAAGCAAAAATAAACAATAGCGCCAACAACTACCAGATTGCTGAAAAAACGATCAATCAGCTTTTGGCCATCAATCCTAAACACACCGAAGCACGGGCACTTTCAAAGAGTATCCAAGAATACACAGCTAAGAATGCTATAGGCTTGACCTATAACTTTGTACATTTTGACAAGCAGTTCGAGGACAATTGGCATATTGTAGGGGTCAGCTACAAAAGAGCAACACCTATTGGATCAGTAATATTCCGCACCAATTATGCGAACAAATTCGCAGACAATGGTGTACAGTTTGAACTAGAAGCTTATCCTAGACTTTCAAAAATGTTTTATCTATATGTAGGCGCAGGCTATTCGGACAATGTGGGTATTTTTCCGAAGTACAGAACAGGTATATCGTTATATGCAAATCTCCCTCATAGCTTTGAAGGTGAAATCGGCTACCGACAGCTTTATTTCAGTGACAATATTTGGATGTACACGGCTTCTGTGGGTAAATACTATCAAAATTTCTGGTTCAATTTAAAAACGTATCTCACTCCGGACGACAAGAACATCTCACAGTCCTATGCAGGTACAGTTCGTTATTATACCAAGGGCGCTAATGATTACCTTGGCTTTATTGTGGGGACAGGGTTAAGTCCTGAAGAAAACCGAAACAACCTACTAGATAATGATATCTATAAGTTAAAGACTTTTAAAGCGGGAGCAGAATATAATTTTTCAATCAAACGCACCAATCTTTTTTCGATATCATCGACATACTACAATCAGGAGTTCAGACCAAAGGAAAAAGGCAATCAGTTTGACTTTACAGTTGGTTACATCAAAACATTCTAATGTTTTGATGTAACTTCCTGAAAGTATCGTGTATAAAGGCTATCAGGAATCAACTGCTTTCGCGTAAAAGATATCCTGTTAGCCTTCTTAAAGGCTTCAAAGCGACGTGTTATAGCTTCATTAATAGCGCCATCCGATATAGGTTCTTCATTTAGCTTGGCGTCCAGTTTAAAGAGTTTATCATTCGAAATATGATAATTGCCCCATACGAAATCGATCAGTTGATTTTTACTTTGCATCATCGCTGCACCCGCACTACGGCTAGAAGGACCTTCAGAAAGTCCACGTCCTATCCAAGTCACCTGATGAGGTGTACTTAGTTTATAGTTTTCTCTATAAAAAGCCAATAACGAAGGTGTGACATCAAGGTGACTTACGGTGTGGCGAAAAGTATGTGCAGACTTTAACAGGGGTGAATATATAATCAGCGGGACATGGTAGCGATTAATCTTACTTTGCAACGGAATTTCAGGCATAGCATGATCTCCTGTAATAACGAACAGGGTATTTTTAAAATCCTCCCGCTTTTCATATGCTTCAAAAAATTGCCGAACGGCCTCATCGAGATTCAATACCGACACCAACTGTTTACGATTTTCCAATGCCCATTTTTTATTAGCGGCAGACAAATCGGCCCCTTGCAAACGTTTATCAAAGATCTTTTCATAATGTTCGACATTATTGATCAAAAAGGGATTATGCGTTGATAGGGTGAGCAACACATTAAGATAGGGTTGCGATTGCAGTCGTTGTGTTTCTAACACTTTACCAAATACCGCTTGGTCCTCATAACCCCAACTCTCGCCACCACCATTTGCAGGAAGTTTTCTATAAGGAGGCTCGTATGCCCATTGATCTATGAGCGTATCCACTTCACTGTAGCGCATAAACTTTTTCATAAAATCAAAATCAGCATTTCCTCCGTAATAGAATCCTGTACGGAATCCATTTTTTTTCAATACATTAAAAAGATTAAAATGTTTAGGCAGAACCTCCTGCTCTAAGAAGCCATGAGTACCAAAAGGAAGCGACCCCATTAGACTGGGTAATACCGAAAATGTCCGTCCGGATGTACTTAGATTATTAGGCCAATACAATGCTCGTCGAGTTAGGGAATCAATAAACGGTGTAAAATTACCAATATATCCAGATGGTGAACTATAAGCATGCCCCAACCCTTCTACAATAATAACAACGAGATTAGGTGGGCTGCCCGCTAAATTGAAATAAGGTCCTAATGCATCTTTAGTATCCTCTATCCGTAGAAACGGAAACTCATCATCTTTCCCCATAGCATCGACTTCATCCTCTCCTAATATACCGGCAATAGCTGGATGCTCCTGAATGTAATTAGTGGCATTAGAAGCCAAGAAATAGCGCCATTTACTGCGTTCAGCATTCTGTACAAACTCATCCTCTATACGCGATAAATTGTTAATCCGATCTATAGGAACGAAACAGACGAGCAGCCCCAACACAAAGAAAATATAGCCCACAAAAACGGTCTTCATCTGCCATTTGCTTACAATCCAAAATGGTATCCCTACCAACAGTATTAGCATAGCGAACAGTCCAACATTGGTCCAACTCAACATACCGCTCGCCTCCAAAATCTGACTCATCTCCTCTGTCGTATAGTAAAACATATCTGCGCCAAGTAGATTTCGTGATTCGGAAAAGTATAAAAACAGCACAAACTGTGTGATAATGATCAACGTAAATGAAACGATGGCAAAGGTTCTTGCTAAGGAACTACTGAGAACACCAATTAAAAGATAAAAGATAACACCCCCAAATACGAATTGCAAGCCTATACAAAAATTATCCATAAAAAGTGGCCATCCTATAGCAGCACCTTCTAGTTGTTCAAATTGCCGAGCGTACCACCAACGCTCTACACCAACCGTCAAAAGAAAGAACAGCAAAAAAACAGCAGCTATAGGCGTATAGTTTTTCACTACTATCCGCAGGTATTCTCCAAGCTGTTGCCACCATGGCAATCCCTTTACTCCTTGCTGGAATCCTTGTCGCGTCATCTCTCCCCATCCCTGTTTTTTTCGAAAATAATCTATTGCCCCTTGCACTCCCGCTTTGACCACTATAGGATGGAAATAAATCGGTTCTAACACCGCAGTAGCTATAAGTTTAGATAGATCTTTACGCTTCGTGTATACCTGATGTCCCACCAGATCGATCAAAACTGCATAAATAGAGTACAATATACCCGATGAAACAACCAATGCTAATAGAGCGAAAAAAAACGGCCAATTGATGATCCCTAAAATCCAAAATACTAAAAAGATAAAATATCCCGTAAACTCGACAATAGGCCCCAATAATTCAAAGAAAAACCAATATGGAATACTGATCATCCCCAGTCTTCCGTATTTCGGATTGAGCATCAACTTACGATGCTTCCAAAGCGTTTCTATCGTACCACGCATCCATCTATTACGTTGCTTTTTCAACACGTCTTTTGACTCCGGCACCTCAGTCCAACACAGTGGATCTGGTATATTTACCACTTCATAAGGTCTCTTCGCTTCTTCCATATAGCGGCGCATACGTACTACGAGCTCCATATCTTCACCCACAGTATTGCTATCATAGCCACCGCAGGCCAATACAATTTCCTTATCAAATGCGCCAAATGCCCCCGAAATCAAGATCAAACCTGATGCTCTAGACCAAGCCATACGTCCCAAGACAAATGCCCTGATATATTCTAAAGCCTGCGTACGTCCCAACCAGGTCTGAGGTAGGTTCACCTCAGTTACTTTACCATTTTCAATTTTACAGTTATTAGCTAGACGGATTACTCCTCCACAGGCAATCACCCGCTTATCGGTCTGTTCCAAAAATGGTTTAGCTAGTTTTAAAATAGCGTCTTGTTCTAAAATACAATCGACATCTATACATACGATGTACTCGCCCGAAGATATATTCACCCCGACATTGAGTGCATCAGCCTTACCTCCATTCTCTTTGTCCACAACGAGCAATTTTTTGAAAGCAGGATTTTTACTTTTATAAACACCCCTTATCTCCTTGGTGCAGATATTACCTTGAACAAAAAAAGAAACCATCTCCAAATCATAGGCATGGATTAATTTCTCCATCGAATCATCACGACTACCGTCATTGACGATAATAATTTCCAGCTTATGATAATAGATGGAAAGAAGTGATCGTACGTTGTCAACGATGGTCTTCCCTTCGTTAAAAGCGGGAGCAATAATACTAAATCGGGGTGCGTTTGGATTGACCGCAATCAGATTATAATCTGTAAAGGTATTCTCATGCTTATACCGTAAAACTGCACCATAGGCATATAGACCCATCCAGCTATAAATCAAAAATATAGCTATAGCATATAAAATAAACAACCATATTACTACTTCATATAGAATATGAGCAAATTCTAACATATCTGTTGTTGTAAAGCGTGTTTAACAATGTGTACAATCTGAGTTGGTGTATCCTGCGATACTGCGATATCCTTTAAATAAGACTGACCTTCCAAAGTCATCAATACCTCGGCAGCCGCCACTTTAATCGCTGTATTAGGATGTTGCCATAACTGCTCTTGAAGAAATGGTTCTGCCTGTTTACTCTTTGCGACTTTCAATGCCTTTAAGATTTCCAGCTGCACTTCATTTTCCTGTTGGTCAAACGCAGCTATTAACTGGCTTACGGTGTGGCTGTTCTCTAATCTCTGTAAAATCCGAACAGTGTGTTTACGTACCGTTATTGAGTTATGATCCAACAAGGATAAAACATTCGGATAATAGGAAAGCAACTGAAACTGCCCTATAAGCCTTAACGCAAATATGGCTACCGATTCATTTTTATTAAACAACCAACTTACAATACGCTCGACCTCTTCATCAGGTACTGTATCTATAGAACGTAACAAGCGTAACTGTTGCCAATCGGACAAGGGTGTTACAAGTTCATTCAGAAAAAATAAACCATCAAACCCTTGAAAACTCACGATCGCATACTGTGCTTCCTGATAGACCTGCCTACGAGAATGGTTTAGAAAAAGGGCTATCTGCGGTACCGCCGACTCGACCTTCATTACGGTGAGCTCCTGTATCCCTCCGGCTATCAGATAGTCCCGTTTGGAACGGATTTTCCTCCAGGCTTCTTGCTCTAAATCATACACCCTAAAAAGATTATTTATCTCGTCCCTTGCCTTACCCATAAATTTCTGTTCAGACGAAACTAATGTGGACAAGAAAAAACGACGAAAAGAAGGTTCTTTTAAATGGAGTGAAAACGAACTATCTACCGACATGTTCTCTGCTCCTACCACAATAGCTTCCGTTATTTTTTGTTGGATAATTGTTGACCACGCGTGCCGATGCTGCAAAGCCTTGTATCTATAAAAGCTAAAGATCAAAACAGATATAATCAGAATCAAAACGACTAGCAATACAACAATAATTGCTACAACCAGTTCATGAATGGTGATCAACTGTGACATAACTCTTAATTAAAACATCGTTAATTTATTAACCTCTTGATTCTCAAAACCAGTTCATTCGGGCTAAAGGGTTTGACCATAAAATCCGATGCTCCCAGATCGAAAGCATCCACCACGACCTCTTCCTGCCCCATACTAGAAAGTACAATAACGGGCACTTTTTTCCCAAATGTACGTATGGAAGAAAGAATTTCAATCCCCGATGCAAAAGGCATCATTATATCTGTTATCACGAGATCAACATCTTTTTCCCGTATTGTATCGATGGCTTCTTTGCCATTTCGTGTCAGTAAGACCTCATGCCCCTCCTTCACTAGTTTATGCTCGATAGTACGTAATATCAGCTCGTCATCTTCTGCTATTAAAATCAACATATTATATCTCTTTTAAATTGGTAATTAAATGTATTCCTATTTCGATCTCTTCCCGGATGGCATGCATGCGGCTTGATAGATCTTTCGTAACAGCAAGATCATTTTCCAACTGAGTAGCCAATCCATCTAGTCTGAATAAGCCAGCTGTAGCGGCTGTTCCTCGTAATTTATGCAAGACCATTCCTATGGCCTGCAAATCATAGTTTTTACTAGCTTGTTCTAAATTCAAAGCCGATTGACTGATCTCCGTGATTACTAGATTGAGGAAAAAAGATCTAAAACCCTCGTCATCTCCCACCTGTTCTCTTAGTGCCCGCATATCCAAATGTTCTTCCAAGACAGCCCGAGCTCCAAGTTGATGAGTTTCGATCCGTATATATTTTTGTAGTACATTTTGTAGATCTTTCTGTCGTATAGGCTTGGCTAAGAAATCAGACATTCCCGCGTCCATACATTTTTCCTTTTCACCAAGTACATTACCTGCCGTGACACCTATAATAGGTATACTGGCATATCCCTGAAGCTGCCGGATCTGCCTAGTAGCCTCGATACCGTCGACCTGAGGCATCTGTACATCCATAAGAATAATATCAAAAGCATGATCTCTACATGCTGCTATAGCATGTGCCCCGTCAGACACTTCTATCAACGAAGCATTAGGCATTAATGAAGTCATAATCCGCAGATTCAACGCCATATTTACAGGATTATCATCCGCTAGCAACACGTTAGCAGATTGTTCATAAATATCTGCTATTGCATTAGGGTTCATTTTTGCGATCTGCTCGGTATCCGCCTTATTTTGTTGCATGGCCCTACGCAACATCTCATAAAGTTCATTAGACTTAATCGGTTTCAATAGACAAAACGATCGATCTTCCTGTCTGAATGAAGATATAACCTCGTGTTCTTCCGAAGACGTATGCAGGACTACCAAAGGCACAGCTTCCCCTTGCTTTTGAAATAGCTCTTTTATCTTATCAATAGTCTCTACCCCAGATAAGATGGGCATATGGTAATCCATCAGAATAATATCAAAACGTTCGCCTCGCATCAAGAGTTGCAAAGCTTCCATCCCATTCTCCGCAGTTATAGAATCTATCTTTTTATACGCAAGCATATGCTGCAGTATATTTCGATTGTTTGCGTTATCATCTACTATAAGTATCCGATTAATAGCAAAATCTTCCATATCCTCTTCACTCGCATACTCATATGGTACTTCTATATCAAAAAAGAACACTGATCCTTTGCCCAATTCACTATCCAAGCAAAGTTTACTCCCCATGTATTTCAACAGATTATTAGAAATCGTGAGTCCCAATCCTGTGCCTCCGTATCGTTTACTGACCGAGCTATCCTCTTGCGTGAAGGCATCAAAAATGCGCTGTTGCTTCTCGATTGGAATACCAATCCCTGTATCACGTACGGAGAACCGCAAAGTTAGCTTGCCATCATCAAGCTTTAATTTTTCAATTTTAAGTTCAATTTCGCCGTAATCTGTAAATTTCACCGCATTTCCCAGCAAATTGATCATCACCTGTTTGACACGTGCCTCGTCTATCCATATATAGTCAGGCAGACCTTGCTCAATATTCAAGAGCAATTCCACATCTTTACGTTGCGCTTGATAAATGATGACATTGATCACTTGACTGGCAAGCTCATACACATTGAATCGATCTATGAATAACTCCAGCTTACCGGACTCGATCTTTGAAAAATCTAAGATATCATTGATAATATTGAGTAGATTATTACCGGATTCGTTAATGTAGTTTAGATATTGCAATTGAATATCATTTAGCGGAGTTTTCATTAGCAAGTCTGAGAACCCAATAACCCCATTCAATGGAGTACGTATCTCGTGACTCATGTTAGCCAAGAACTCCGATTTGGCCAGACTGGCCAAGTCGGCAAGCTCCTTTGCCATTTTCAACTCTTCATTAACCTTGACAGATTCGGTTATGTTCTGGATAAAAATGGTAATCCCACCGATATTGCCATCGGCGAGATGCCAAGGACGGACCTCCCAGTTATAATGCAGTGGTTCTGATATGCCCACAGCTTCGATCACTTCATTTGTATTCTTATATGCCTTACCTTCTAAAGCATCTTGATATATCTTTCTTCGTCTTTCTGGAATATCAGCAAATAGGTTAAAAAGATTCTCCTGCAACGGATTATTATTTCTACGGTGAAAATCCTCTAACCATTGATTGCTGACTGCTACGTAGTTAAAATCGCGGTCAAACATGGCTACCGAAGCAGGAACATAATTCACAAATGCCTGCAACATAGCCTCTTTCCGCTCCAGCTCTAAATACAACGTCTTACTATGGTCAATATTCTGAATTATACCGAATACCCTTTTACATATTCCATTCTCTAATTCAGGAATTCCCTTAACCCTAACCCAAATTAGCTGCCCATCATTTTTTTGGAGCCGCAACTCCATATCATACGCCTGTCCATCCTGTACGGCACGATCAAAGGCAGCACGTAACAATGGACGGCTTTCTTCATCAAAAAAACCAACAGCGTTTTCCAGATCTGGCGTATAACCTATATCTACGCCATGTATCAGTTTTGTAGAATCCGACCAATACACCTTCTTCTCTTCAAAATCGACCTCCCAGCCCCCTACTTGAGCCACCATATTGGTCTGTTCTAAAATTTGCTTGGTACGTAATAGATCACGTTCCAATTGAATACGTTCGGTCATATTCAACGCTGTACTCACGACATACGGTCTCCCTTCTCGACTAGCCTCTACGGTATTGCTATACAACCAGTAGGTTTTTTCTCCATCCTTTGTATGGAGAACCATCATACCGGAGTCTTCTTTATTCACCGATATCCTTTCTAGATATGCTTCAAAGGCTTCCTGTAAGTTTTCTGGAACCAACTTCTTTAAATTCAGACCTATCACCTCATCCAGCTCATACTTCAGTAGCTTACGACCTCTTTCATTAACAGCCATAATGTTCCCGTCCATATCGTGCATGCTCATCAATCCGATAGCATTTTCGAAAAAACTACGAAAACGACGCTCCGAATTTTCCAATTTAGCTTTTTCTTCCAATTCACGGGTCACATTCCTTCCGAACGCCAAAATCTCACTGTTGATCTTGTCGTACTTAAAATACCATTCTATAACTATCGTCACGTTGCCCTTACCCGGTGTCACCGATGTAAAACGTTCGCTTTCTTGATCGAGCATCACCCGTTGTATCTCCTTGTAGAGAGGTTGATTATCTGTTTGCAATAACTTATCAAAAGATAGACCTATACAATCATTTACCTGTATTCCTAAAGTCTGGGCAAGCATTGGATTTGCTTCTTTGACCTCATATTTATCATTAAGTACACAGATCATATTATTTGTCACCCGAAATATTTCTTCAAAGTAACCGGCCTGCACTTTCCGTTTTTTACTTAGGAGAATTTTGGATACAGCTTGTCCTAGCTGCTCCAAAGAAGAAATCTGTTTTTCTGACAATGATTTCGGAACGAAATCTATGACACAGATAGTCCCCAAGGCATAACCTTCATCATCCAATAATGGTACCCCTGCATAAAATCGAATATTCCCCTCCTTTATTAGCGGATTAGTAGATGATCGAGGGTCTTCAAAAGTATCTTCTATTACGAGCACATCTTTGCTCATGATTGTATATTGACATACCGTGTTACGTCTCTCTACAGAATCTAGTTCCATACCGACGCAACTTTGGATCTGCTGGGTATCTTCTTCCATCATGGCGATAAGAGCTGAAGGACAATCTGATATAAGACACGCTGCCTGCGCAAAGACATCCAGCTCGGGTTCCTTGCCCAGACCTAAAAGGCCATACGATTGTAGCCGATGGATACGTTCCAATTCATCCGGTGGAACGGGGTAGTTTTTCATTTGGTAATATGTTAGCGTAGATGTAGTTTATTTACAGCGTGAAGTTAATAAAAACAATTGAAAATAGAATTTAAGATCAATAAAGATTGGTAAGACTTTTGTGCTATCATCTTGTATAGAATAAGAACCAGATGAATATTTTACAAAGCACACTTTTATTAGCCCTGGTGCCACTAGCACTGAGTAACTGTAACCAAAAAAAAGTTAAAGAAAACAATACAACAACTACGGAACAGTCCCAATCCGACACTCGGCTTGTGGCTGGTAACTATGTTACGGCGGATTATGACAAACGTAGTGAAGGTTATGATTGGGTTGGGGTAATGGTACAAAATCGTAACGACAGTACGGTAGTCATTCAAGTACGATCTAGGGCTGACAGAAAAAAACCAACCTGCACCTTGGACACAGAAGCTAACAAGGTAAAAGATGGAGTGTACCAGGCATCTTTGCAAGGAAAAAAAGTCATATTTACATTCAATGATAGCACATTAACCATCAATCCTGAAGCCCCACAAGACGAGGCTATCCTTCATTTTTACTGTTCTGGCGGTGCCAGTATAGCAGGCAACTACAAAAAGATAATGACGCCTCTGGATTCGACTCAATTGGAGAAATTGCCTAATAATTAGCTTTTTCTAGAATTGAATTGCCTGAAGACGGAGCCCACTTAAGCTGGCCTTTTCACGGTTTCCTTCAATAAGAGACACCGAAAGATCATATTTCCCTGGCTTAGTAAAATAGATCCAGCCAATGGGGTGCCATGCATAAATAGCAGAAGAGTTTTGTTGATTCTGCACAGGCATCCCATCTGATTGGTTTATTCGCCACACTAGCTTACCTTCACCACTGTATTCCAGCTCTGTTTGATAATACCCTGGTACCAAAACGTCTACTGTCCAACGTGCTTCTGCTTCATCTTTCCAATCACTGACTTGAGTCACATGTTTCCATTCCCCAAACTTCTCCATCCACCCCTTACGTGATTTTTTAGCGTGAGACACGGTCGCAAATTCAGCAGCAAATGTATTTCGCATCTGTGGATCTACAGCTAGTATAGGATCCACTTTGGGGGCATCTGTCAATTCCAGTTCGATGACCGACACTAATGGATCTGTAGCCGCATTTGGCACACTAAACACTGTCCAATTATCTACTTTCTGGGATTTTAATAATATATGTTTATCTCCCGCAATAAGTTTTGCTGAACGAATGCTTGCCTGTAGGCCAGGCAGATACAACTTACCATTGGTTGGCCAATCATAAACAGACAACAATAGTTTTTTTCCTTTTTTAGTCACATCGCCCCATGCTAAAGCATGTTGCCATGGTGAAGCTTCCGCTTTATAAATCACTTCTTCATGCTGTTTCAGCCATTTACCGGCCGAACGTAGTGCCCTTTGTGCTTGATCTGGAGTATTTCCACGACCATCCAATCCGATATTTAACATATACGTTCCGCCTCGAGCAACAGTTGATATCAAGCGTTGGAGCACTTCCTTTGGACTTTTCCAATTATTATCATACCACGCATAGCCCCAAGCATCGTTCGTTACGTCTACGGTCTCCCATAGCCCCGATGTATTTCTCAAAGGAATTTCCATATCACCCAATGTATTATAATCTCCTAGACCATGCCCGGCCCTCCCGGAGACAAAAGCATTAGGTTGATTTTTACGAACCACAGCGACCAATTCTTCAATATATTCCTTTTTCATATTGCCTGGTGTATCGAACCACACCAACTCTATAGGTCCATAGTTACTTGTAATCTCCTCTACTTGAGGGAGACATTTATTCCTAAAATAACTCTCAAATGAATTCGTCTCCAATATACCACTCTGTTGAAAAGTAGTTCCGTAAGGGCTCGTCCAATCCTGATTATGAGAATAATAAAACCCAAATCCTAGTCCTCCAGCTGCACATGCTTCCGCCAACTCTTTCATGGGATCTCTTTTAAAAGGTGTTCCAGCCACAATATTAAAATCGTTCACCTTAGAATCATACATCGCAAAACCATCATGATGCTTGGAAGTAATGATAATATACTTCATTCCAGCATCCTTAGCCAATTGCACAATTGCTTTAGCATCAAAATCAACAGGATTAAAATCTTTAGCAATGGTGACATATTGTTTTGTACTAAGACCAGCCATATTTTCATCCATCATCCACTCCCCTATACCATAGTAGGTTTTACCATCCCATTTATTGGCCAATTGTGAATACAGTCCCCAATGTATAAACAGAGCATACTTACCTTCCCTAAAACGCTTTCCTTTTTCTTTACCTGGATCCGTTAAGTCTGTTTTATCTTGCCCACGACCCCATAACTCATCCATTTGTTGTCCTATGGCCTGTTGTCCTAAGACAAAAAACATCATCGTAGCCATGCTTATAGCCTGCTTTTTAAAACGTAGTATTTTCATCAGTCTATAATTATTCGTGTATTTAATTATTTTCTCGATGGAACTCATGAATGCTTCGCATTTATTTCATGATCCGTCAGTTGACGGATCGGTTTATCTTCGATTCGTGATGAAGCTATCTGATTTATTCATCGAGTGTATGTTTTAAGCGGCATTCATGAACTCACTTCGCTCGTGGATTCATCCCCCTGTGTGACTAAATAAGTCATGATGGTTTCATAATTTATTTCGTTTATTACCCAATCACAAATCTCTTCCAATTCAAAACTCCTCAATTATTTCCAACCTTCTATAAATAATCTTACCGAACTGCTATCCAATCTTACCCTAGCTCTATTTTATCCCTTTCTAAAATTATTGTTACGCGGTACAGCCGTCCACATAAAGACCTAACTTTGCTTAACAAAAATGACCAAAATAAATCACACATATTTTAAAACAGAATCATGAAAAAAAGTAAGTTAGTTTTAAACCTTCTAGCAATAGGCTTGTGTTTAGGCACCGTAGAGTCACACGCACAGACTACAAAAAAATGGGAAGGTTTTAGTGACCAACAGGAAATCACTAACAATTTCGAAGTAAAGACAGAAGAATTACTCAAGAGCAGTAAGTTTATCACTACTGAACAAGCCGCTAAAGATTTAGTAGCTGTAGAAGGAAAAAAAATCGATATGTCTTTGGTAAAGCCCCGTAAAAAGGTACTTGATGCTGCTGAGATTGCAGCTTTAATCCAGCCCTCATTTGTGGCATTTGCTACTGCTTACGACTGTGGTAACTGCCATCGTACGCATCTTAATACGGCTTCTGGCTATATTATCAGCGAAGACGGCCTTATTGCAACGAATCACCATGTTATCGAAGGGTTCATTGAAAGCAAAAACGGTAAAAACCTAGCTATGTCCATCCAGACCAACGATGGAGATGTATTTTTGGTGAGCGAGATTATTTCCTCCTTTAAAGACGCCGATTTAGCTATCGTTAAGGTGGATACCAAAGGAAAAAAGCTAACTCCATTACCGTTAGGTAATACAGCCCAGGTCGGAGACAATGTATTCGTAATGAGCAATCCAGCTCCTATGATTAATTATTTCAGTACTGGAAAAGTAGCTCGAAATTACCTCTCACCCATCTCTAAGACGAATAAACTTCCACAAACAGATATCACCGCAGACTATGCTGCAGGATCTAGTGGCGCTCCTATTGTAGACCAATATGGCAACCTTATCAGTACAGTGTCTTCTACACGTTCTATCTATTATGATATGAAGGAACAAAAGAATCTACAAATGGTCGTCAAAAACACTAAACCAGTGGTATTACTCAAAGAGCTCATCAAAAACATTTAATTCATTCCGAATCTATAAGCTGAAGGGTTACTCTTAATAAAGAGTAACCCTTCTTTTTTTGACAAACAATAACTGATAAAATTTGTTAGATTGTAGACAGAAATGAAAAATCCATTTAATAGAACGATCAGTTTACTGGGAATATTCAGGCAACTAAGACCCTTTGTACGCCCGAATCGACGCATGATATTTTGGACGTTAGTCCTCACACTGATAGGATCACTAATGGCACAGGTCAACCCTATTGTACTTAAATATACGGTAGATGAGGTGTCTAAATTAATACAATTGCCCAACCCTATGCAAACGGGTATCCATGTGCTCGCTCTAATATCCGTAATACTACTCTCTAAAGAAATCATTAATATATTTATCAATTTTGGACAGAAGTACTACGGCGAGCGAATACGAATCAATGTAAGTTCCGAACTCGCTCAGACCGTAATAGATAAAATATTAACTTATCGTGTTTCCTTTTATACAGACGGAAATCATGAATCGGGCAAACTACAAACGCGAATAGATCGAGGGATCGAAAGCTTAACCCGATTGGTTCAAAACTTTTTTATTGATATTCTTCCTTTATTCTCCAGTGCGCTCCTAGCGTTGGTTGTAATGTACATTCAAAACGTATATGTAGGACTAGTATCGACAATCGTCGTCCCGATCTACTTTTACGTCAGCTCGTTACAGGCTCGAAAATTAAGCGGCGTGCGCCGACAACTCCGCAACCAACGGGAACAGAAGACATCCGGCCTCTTAAATCTCGTCAATTCTATATTGGTCATAAAAAGCTTTGTTCGGGAAAAATTCGAGGGCAAGAAGCAATATGACCTGCAAATGCAGCTTATGGAGAGCCAGTTGTACACCCGTAAAATCAACTTCCTTTATGATGGTCTCAAGACGTTTATTGAACAATTCGGTGTAGTGGCGATTATTCTGTTGACGGTATTTTTGGTACTAGATCAGCAGATGACCATAGGTGCTATCATGCTACATATTATGCTATTTAATAATGTGTCAGCTCCGATCCGTCAGCTGCACCGCATCTACGATGATATGAATGATGCTATGATCTATGCCGAGGGATATTTTGATATTCTAGATGCTGATACGGAAGTCGAACCCAATGGAACTCTGAGTCCATCTAGTGTCAAAGGAACTTTCGAACTTCGTCATGTTGATTTCAGCTATCCCAACAGTGTAAATACTTTGGTCGATATTAACATGAAAATCGAACATGGAAAGACCACTGCCTTTGTGGGACTGAGTGGGGCTGGCAAATCTACCATCATCAATTTACTGTGTAAATTCTACCTACCCCAACAGGGCCAAATCCTGTTGGATGGCACTGATCTTAATGACTACGACAATAGTGTGCTACGCGATAAAATTGGAATCGTACTCCAGCGTAACCACATTTTCAAGGGTAGTATAGAAGATAACATTCGATACGGACAGATAGAAGCTACATTAGAAGAAGTACAGGACGCCGCACGAAAGGCTTATCTACATGAGCAGATTATGGAGCTACCCGACCATTATCGGCACGATGCGACCTTACTCTCCGGTGGACAACAGCAACGTATTGCGATAGCACGTTTATTTCTAAAAAACCCACCTATTATCTTCTTGGACGAACCCACCGCTAGTCTTGACGCCATCGCAACGGAACAGATAAAAAATTCCTTGGATGCTATCCAAAAAGACAGAACAGTAGTCATCATCTCCCACTCCCTGTCTCAGATATTGGATGCAGACTACATATATGTCTTAAAAAAGGGGCAAGTCGTCGAGTCGGGTACACATGATTCCTTAATGGAAACCCGAGGCACATACCGCGAGATATTTGACGCCTCTGCCCGTAGCCTCAATCTCGATAAGCTCGTGCAGACTTACCGAGAGGATAAGTAACTATGGATTATAAAAAGAGAGAAATCACAGACTATGCTTCTTTATAAATGCATCGTATTCCTTTTCGTCTCTACACAGATTATCATACCAATTCTTTTTTAATATAAGCGTGGTAATAGTCAAAACTAATACACTCGTCAATAAAGGAAAACCTTCTTTAACGACGATATAGATTTATTTAACATGCTACCCGATCGGTATTGTATTAGAATTTTGAATAACCTATAGATGGGATCAGAAGCTTCCTTCAAGACAGGTTACTAGCAGAAAAGTCATATAGAGGTTAATATCTTTTTCTTTAAAGATCATCCGAAGGGTAGAGAGTGCTTTTGATCGCGCAAAATAGACGTTGCCAGACGTTGTACCTAGCACGTCACAGATTTCTTTCGTATCCATTCCTTCTAGGTAAGACATACGAAAGACATCGGCCTGTTGTTTGGGCAGCTTTTCTAGTTCTTCAGCAATCTGCATAATCAGTTCTACATAAATAATCTGCCCCAACATATCACCATCCTTTCCTTGGATACTGGTCCAGTCGGTGTGTGATAGGGAGACCTTCTTCTGATATGCAGAGCCCATATGATCGTAGCAGGCATTACGGGTCACTAAAAACAAAAAGGACTTTATGCATTCATAACTTGTCATTTTTTCTCTCCGCTGCCAAAGTTTGCAAAACGACTCGGATACGATCTCTTCAGAGACTTCTTTATTCTTTGTAATCTTGTAGGCAAAAAAATGTAACGGTTCCCCAAGTTGCCCAATAAAATACTGTAAGCCTAATTCATGCCCAAGACATAAAATTTCAACATATTTTAGGTCGTCTTTCACGTTTTAGAGGTTTAAATAGTTTTGTTAGCATAACTAAGTTAAGCAATTTAAATCAAAAGCCGCATCAAATAAAATGTTAAATAAAACTACAGCAGCTAATTAAATAGTTCGATGCTAAATTAAATAAAACCCACTAAAAACGCCCCTATGAACCAATTCCATAATCATTATATAACATGCCCCTAACACAAGGAGCATGTTATGTCCAGTCTGGCAACAGTGTTTATTTCAACATTCCTTTTTCCCAGACCAACCTTTCTCCCCAAAAAGGCAAAATGGTATTTTCACAGTTTACATTAGGAAGATGCTTTAATGTCTGTGTAATAGAGGCTTGACCTTTCGGATAAGGCTTATGTCTCATCTCGATCAAGTGCGATAAGAGCGCATAATTGGTTTGAATCTGCCCTTCTCCCCTGCCTAAGATATCATTCTCTCTCGCTGCTCCCCACCGCAGTACGACGAGGTCTACCGGCCCTTGCACTTCTTTGAATCGCTGTGGATCGAATCCAGAATCTCCACAATGGAGCATCGAGAAGTTGCCTGTATCCTCCCCACAATCAATACGAACGACAGCTACAAAATTTGGAAGATCGGGACTTCGCAGATGGTCTGAGATATCAGTACGTAATGTAAAGTTACCAATCTTATAACCTGTTGCAGTCGTTGAGAAATAAGGAGCATTGCCTACATCGAAGTTAGTGACTACAGGCTTCCCCAACTGTTTCATTGCTGCTATCAACTTCACATTGGCATGATCACCATGATTGTGCGTGATATATAAAAAGTCCAGATAAGGGGCTAGCTGCTCAGCTAAGCGATGATCTACATCTATGCCAAAACATCCCGAAGGGGTCTTGATTACAAAGCCCATATTATACAGCATCCAGATCGATGCTGTTCCCTTTTTGACCTTTGTCGCTTTTACTTCTTGCAATACCTTCTCAAACGCCGACCTATAGGCATAGAGAATAGGTTCTTTATGTTCGAGCTCCTCAGCCTCTTCATCAGACTTCTTCAGGTATTCTTTGAATGGGATATCTGAATAGGGATCGGAGTAGGTCTCTATAGTCTTCAATAGCGACAGCCTCTCCTCATTTAATACAAGCGGACTTGTTTTATTCAACTTCTGAATGGTCTCCACCCCTACATTCGTGTAGCTTTTCTGGTCTTTTTCAAAAGAGCGTTTTTGGGCAATAGAAACATGTCCAAAAGCGAATAATAAGAATGATAATACGTATTTAACCATAGTGCAAGATTTATTTCATTTGACCATTTTTCCAAATCATTTTTTCTCCCCAGAAAGGAATTATCGTATTATCACATTTAACATCTGGCAGGTGTTTTAATGTCTGCGTTATTGAGGCCTGACCTTTTGGATAGGGTTCATGTCTCAACTCTATTAAATGGGATAATATAGCATATTTAGGTGCTACTTGTCCACTTCCGCTACCTAAAATATCGTTTTCACGTGGCGCCCCCCATCGAAGTATGGCGAGATCTAAAGGTCCTTCCACATTTTTAAACTCTGTAGGTCTGAAACCAGAATCGCCACAGTGCAACATCGAAAAATTACCTGCATTAGCTCCACACTCAATCCGGAAGACTGTCACAAAAGCCGGTAGAGCGGGATCACGTAAATGATCCGTGATATCTGTTCGAATTTTAACATCTCCAATAGTATAGCTTTTCGGCACCTTCGACATATACTTCGTATCTTTAGTATAAAAGTTAGATAGCACTGGCTTACTTTTCTTATTCATCGCATCCATTAACTTTGTATGCGCATGATCTACGTGATTATGTGTCACACATAAAAAATCAAGGTAAGGTTCCAGCTCTTCAGCCCAGCGATGATCCACATCTACACCGAATGTCGTAGAAGGCGTTTTGACGATATACCCCATATTATATAGTAACCAGACCGCAACGGCTCCGTTCTCAACTGGGGTACTCTTTACTTCTGCCAGTACCTTATCAAAAGCATTGCGATAAGCATACAATATCGGTGTGGCATGCTCCATATCGATCGAACCATCATCTGAATTTTTCAAGTATTGGCTGAATAAGGCAGGAGGAAAACTATCAGAGAACGATTCAAATTTGTTCAACAGCGTCAATCGTTCTGCATTTAACAAAAAAGGAGATGTTTTACGAAAAGCCTCCATTGTCGCTATCCCCTCATTGGTGGGAATCTTTGTCTCTAAAAAATTAGTAACGTCTAGGGTATCAATATCGGTCTGATTAATAAGAAATCTTGTCTTTGTACGTACTATCCCTCCTCTTTTTGCATCGACTAGCGGATAGATTTTGTCCGTTACAAAAATTTCTTTGGTGAAAGTACCATCATTCTTTTCATAGCTGATAATATTACCTACCGCCCCGACTCGTTCTTCGAAAGTCACTTTATCTACTCTAGGGGAGACTTTCGCCGGTGCGTTTACTAACGCTGAAACATATTTTGTTCCATAAATATTAGTACTTACAGTTGCTAACAATGATTTATTTCCAAAACTATCCACATTGCGTGCATCGATTTGTAAGGCTCCTTCAATTGAAGGAAAGTCGACCAGCATATAATAGCACCTCATATCTTTATCATAATTGGATGCTACATAGTCTACACGTACCGAATCTCTGCTTTCCCCCGATTTATTCCAACTTAAGATACAATACGCTCGATTTACATCCTCTGTTGGGAATAGGTTGACCCTAACCCTGTAATATCCAGACTGGGTAGCCATCTCCTTGATTTTTCCGGCATAAACAATAGGTCCATCTTTTATATGTTGATTCAACAAATCGTTGGCATCATCACAGCCTACTAATAACATGTGGAAGAGTACCACTGTTATTATGTATTTAATTTTGTTCATAGCTTCTATTTTATAAATAAAGACAATGTTTAAAATAACTTCAAAATTTCGCCAAACATCTGAAACTCATTAATCGTATAAAATGCTTCGTTCTGGTTATAGCTTTCCATCAACTGTAATCTCATATAACGGAACGGTTCAGTTGGCTTTGCAGCTGGATTTACGTTATCCTCATTGATCAGATATTCCTGATTCAAATTGAACCAATCTAATTCTTCTTGTGTTAGTGCAGCCAGGTTGACGGGTTTTCTACCCACATATTCACCGATCAAGGTCCAAGTTTCGGGAAATTTAGCCCATCGCTGACTATTACTGTCATTGGTCCCCCAAATTCGGAAACGTTTTGGACTAGATCTTGCGTAAGTGTAAGATATATGTACCCTAGGTGATATTTTCACCCTATTCAATCGGGCCTCCATATTCAGATCAAATGTTGCGTATACATCATGTATAATCTCCCGCTTAGAGGGATCAGTGTTTGACAGATTTTTCACAAATTTATACCCATAATATTCGTTTCCAGAGGGTACTCCGTTAAACATAGTTTGCGGTGCATTTCCAGCTGCATGGGCATTACCATCGTTTTGGATACCAGTAGCAGGATTAACTCCATAAATACCATAATCCCGACTACCATTAAACAATGTTGGGTTAAAGAATGAAATAGCCTTCACAGATTTCCAATCTATGGTCTCTTCCTTATAAGGCACCAATTTACTAACTAACGTATCTGATCTATTCCCCCATTTATCAGACACCGTAAATCCAAACTTTTGCTCAACCGACGGGTATTGACGGACAAAGGCAAACGTATTAATCGAATCTCTATTGTATATGGTTTTTGTTGGATCTTCGACAAGAGAAATAACGCCTAATTGTAATATATCTTCGGTCAATACATGAATAGCCAAGGGGTTTGCATTACTATTTTCCCAGTCTAACCTGACTCCTCCAAACGCTGGCTGTACACTAATCGTTTGAAATGCCAATTCAAGCGGAGACAGCAACGGAGCAGCGTTGACCATCGTAACCTCAGATCGATTGCCACTGACATCTATGCAAACTAATTCCACCGCCTTTACGTCAGTACCTGTAAATCCCTCAATTAGAATAGAGGAACTGTATCTTGACACTTTAAATTCCATTTTTTCGCCCCTTTTGTTTTTATAGGACGCGACTACCTGATCAATATTGGGATTGCCCGGCGGCAGACTAAAGTGAATTTCCAAAGCTCCTGACTTTGAGACAACTTCCTTTACCGTAACCTTATCAGGAGGGTTAGAACTCACCACGACCTGTTCTACCCCCAAATAGGTATCACTACAAGCTAAAAGCAGGACGATACAAACAGCTGATACGATAAAACTCCTTAATACTTTTTTCATTTCTTTCATTTTTATGAATTAACAGACATGTCAAACGAATTACCAGCCTGGATTTTGAACGAGACTTTTATTTTGCAACAATGTATTGGTACGAATAGGCATTAGGTAATCTTTCATTGAAAACCGAGGTTGCAACAAGACACGGACATTATAAAAATCACTCTTATTTTCTCCGTCTTTATTCCATCCTAATATCGGTTGGTTAAATAACTGCTCAGCCATTAACCACCTTCTGACATCGTAGTAAAAATGTCCCTCAAAAGCCAATTCATTGAAACGTTCGCGACGGATAATATCCCGCAGTCCATTGAGCGTACTGGGTTTAGATTTAAATCTAGGCGAAGCATACTTGTTCCAACTATCCACCACACCTTCCATTCCTGATCTTGCACGGATAACGTCCAAATAATACGCAGCGTTGTGTCCTTGCGAATCAGTCATGGTAGGCCCACCGACCTCATTCAGACTCTCCGCCAATAAAAGGTACATATCCGCCAATCGAATGATCGGAAAAGAATAATCCTCACGTATCAATGTTATACGCGTTTCTGTATACGTCGTTTTTAGGTGACTTAGCTTCTTCGCTAGATAACCTGAAAAAGGGTAGCCTCCATAAGCCTCCGAATGTTTAAAACCACTTCCAAAATGACGCATCATATTTGGAAATGAAGCTTCTGCCAAAGGTTTTTCCCGTCCCTCCCATATACCTCCGTCAAAACCCACAGATGCATAGAAACGTAATGATCTATTGAAGTGTAAAATAGCTGTTTCCTGTCCCGCCTTTATAAAGTACTTTGCATGTTCTGCGTCTGGGAGCTGTGTATTGTATCTACTTTGATACCAGCCTTCGTCTTCCCATTCGAGATCCTCTTCGATAGGAACACCATTTGACGAATAGAACATTTCGACTACATTCAACGTAGGGCTATGACGTTGACCAATGTCCGAACCTGCAGAACCTGCTAGATTGAAGTATTCATCATTACTCAGCATGGTAGCCCATCGCTGCAATACCGTAGTACTCTCATTTACAGCCCATATTACTTCTGGATTCCAAGATTGCGTAACCGCCTGACGAAGACTAACCATAGCCTTTGTCGTATCATTAATATTTGTACTATTGATTCCTCTTATGGCATTATTACCTCCATCTGTAGTTATCAGTATCTTAGCACCATCTGCTTCGGCAGCGCGTACCGCCACGTCACATGCGGCAGCAGCTCGCTCCCAACGCGTCTTACTATCGCCCGAAGGAAATAGTTCTATCCCCCTTTTATCCTTAAAGCCGCTATAATTATTGTTATTATTAAAAAGAGGGCTAGCTGCCAACACCAATGCTTTGGCCTTTACACTCAATGCAATTGTCTTTGTAAATCTCCCATACTCACTCACCACATCTAGATCACTCATGTTTGGCAACTGTTCAATAGCTTCATCCAAGGTACCTACAATATAATCTACGACCTTGTCAACAGGTTCTCGGTAGATGGCCAATTCATCACCTTTGGCCGAGATAGGCATCACCTCGTCCACAATGGGGATAGGTCCATAAAGTTGAAATAGATAAAAATGCAAATAGGCCTTTATTGCTTTTACCTCTGCAATCCATTTTTCCCTAGTCATGTCATCTAGGTCACGAGGTCCTCCATTTTCTACCCTGATATGTTCCAAAAACACATTACAGTGTCGGATACCTTGCCATATATTCCGACTTGCTCCGTTACGTCCATCCCAAAAATTGACATAGGGATCAGCGACATTGTTACCTTTTAAAAATGCCATCTGCGCAGCAGGTGGACCAGCGGAAAAACCTCCCCCTGTGTTTTTCTCCGAGTAAATAATATCTCCACCACCGGAGATACCAAGTGTATTAGTCGGATTTACCACATTGGGCATACTGTTGTAACAAGTAAACAAGTATTTTTCAGCGTTGTATTTGTCCTTAAAAGCATCTTCCAAGACTGGCTTGTCATCGGGCAAAATATCTAAAAACTTATTGCAGCCCGAAAGAGATATGATCAGGACTAATGCATATAAATAAGGTATATTTTTCAATGTATACATCTTTTTTGTTTAAAAATTGATCTGAACACCTAGGTTAAATACTCTTTGCAAAGGATAGGCTAGCCCGTTCCCCCGCATTTCAGGATCCCACAGTTTGAAATCAGAAAGCGTCAACAAATTCGTACCACTAGCATATATTCTAGGAGACACTCCCTTTATATCCTTAATCTTATATCCCATTTCTACGGATTTAAGGCGTAAGTAGCTTGCTGAACGCATCCAATAGTTACTTTTTACGAAATTATTGTTGTTTCCCATAGCAGCTCCGCTTCCATCAGGTGATAGACGAGGCCATTTGGCGTAAAGATCCCTATCGGTTTCTGTCCAAAGACTTTCTGGAATGAAACCCAACATGGCCCGATTTCCCTTAAGACCGGTCTTCTTGTTATTATCCGTCCATCTACCATTTTCCAGTTCTCCCTCAAAGACCTCAACAAATGGTGCCATCGCTCTCGCATCGAGGAAAAAGGAGTAACGAGATTCACCTTGCAAAAATGCAGAGATATCGAAACTTTTATATCCGAAAGAGAGTCCTAGACCATATTGTATCTCTGGATTCGTTGGATAGCCCATCGGTACGATATCAAAAGAATTAATGATACCATCTCCATTAATATCTCGATATTTAATATCCCCTGCTTGATAATCACCACCTGAGCTATGTACCTGTTGTACGGGCGAATTACGTACCTCATCATCATCGATAAATAAACGCTCTGCTACATACCCTCTAGATTGACCGACCTTCTGTCCAATAACAGATCGCCATGGCGCCACTTCGGAGTAATCCAATTCATCATAGACAGTTATCTTGGAAGCTCCATAAGTAAAGTTTCCACGTAAAATATACCACATGCCATTGTAAAATGACTTGTTGTAATTTAGCGTCAAATCAACTCCTTTTCCGGTAGCCTCACCATAATTAGTTCGAATATCACCCGCAACTCCCATTACAGAAGGAATATCTTGACGTATTTGTACAATATTAGTGCGATTTTCATGATATACCTCTGCTATTAGTGACAGATCATTATTCAAAAACCCAAGTTCTACAGCCAAGTTCGTTTTGTAGGATACCTCCCAAGTGATATGTGGGTTAGCATAACGCAACGTTTGGATAGTAGGACGACTAAATGATTCATATGGATTGTTGCCGAATCGACCTGCTGAGGGTCCATTAAGATTAATATTTGACGTAAAGAAGAATCTGTCCTCATCATCCACGATAATGTCATTCCCCACTAAGCCATACGTACCGCGAATTTTAAATTTAGGAACGATGTTCTGTAATGGTTCCCAAAACTTTTCATCAGACACTTGCCAACCAACACCAAAGGAAGGAAAAAAGCCCCAACGAAACCTCGGATCGAAACGTTCAGATCCATTGATACCAAAATTGAATTCCGCAAAATACTTCTGCGATAAGCCATAGGTAAAGCGGCCTGCAAGCGCTACATTTCGAGAAGGGAGCGAACTATCCAAATTTTTTGGACTGCCATCCATGCTTTCTTTAACCGATCCAACGACAAGACCACCTACATCATGCTTCTCATCAAATTTCCTATTATATAACAAAGCTCCTTCTGCGTAATAACGTGCCTGTACGAATTTATTACCTGCAGTATAATCGATAAAATCAGAACCATCTTCTGGATTTAATGGCGCTAACTCGTAAGCAAATTCAGGATTATTCGGATCATGAGTACCTTTGATATACTGGTAATAGAATGGCTTATAGCTTCGTTGGATATTAAAGCCAGAATAACGTGTCAGACTCCCAATAAATCGTGCTTTTAATCCCTGGGTTAACGCATTCAGATCCTGATGCAGTTCTAATTGCGTCAACAGCGTACTATTTCGCACGTCCTCATATCCCTTCATTATATCCGAATAGGGATTCATATATTGGGGAGATCCCTCACCATATTCATTGTCCGAATAATTACCAAAAAGGATTCTGTCGACATACTGTGTAGCGCGATCAGGCGCATAATAAGCTGGAAAAAGAACAGGATTTGCTAGTAATGCTTTCGTATATGTATTAGCACCGCCACTTCCTGATTCGCCAATAGGACCTGAATAATCGTCAAAATTAGCATTCAACCTCACTTTAGCTTCTAGCGTCTTAGTAAGATTTAGGTTGACATTTGATCGGATTGTATATTTCTTCAAATCAATATTCGTATTGAAAGGATTTGCATTGTCGACCTTTAATATCCCCTTATCTTGTGAATACGAGCCCGCGAGGTAATAGGTTGCGGCATTGCCTCCACCTGTTAGGTTGATGTTAGCACGTTGATTAATGGAATAGTCGCGAGTCAGCATGTCCTTCCAATCTACAGCGGGGTACACATGCGGGTTACGATTCGGATCTTTTGTAAGATTAATTTTGCCCTGCGCATATGTCAATTCATTATGGCGAGTCAGACTTGCTATATTAGAATATTCCATAAATGAAACAGGATCTACCACATCTACCTTAGTCGTGGGTGAAGAAACCGACGTTTCATAACGGAAAGAAGTTTTCACTTTTCCCTTTTGCCCCTCCTTGGTCGTTACCAAGACTACCCCGTTGGCACCGCGTGCACCATACAGCGCCGTGGCCGAAGCATCCTTCAAAATCGAAAAACTCGCAATATCGTCTGGATTGAGCCGTGCTAGATCCCGTGATGTCATCTCGATATTATCTATTAATATCAAAGGTGAGGTCAGTCCGCTCCCAAAAGAAGTCACACTGCGCACAAAAAACTGTGCATCCTCTTCTCCCGGAGCCCCCGTAGATTGATAAGCCACTAAACCAGCCATACGACCAGCCAGTGCAGTAGTCAGGTTACTGGAGGGCGAACGTAAATCCTTCACATTGACGGTGGTGATGGAAGATACCACACTCTCTTTGGCCTGTCTACCAAAGGCCACGACAACGGTCTCCTCCAATTCCTTATTATCCTTGGCAAGTCTAATATTGATCAGCTTAGAAGCGCTAACCTTCACCCGTTGTGGGATATAACCTACCATCGAAAAAATCAATGAATCGCCTTCATTGACCATCAACTCGTAGACCCCATCGACAGCCGTATTCGTGCCGATTGTCTTCCCTTTGATCAGTACGCTCGCACCCGATATTGGGGAGTCATCTATAGCATCAGTCACTTTACCTGTAATACGATGCTCCTGTATCAAGGGCAATTCTCTGACTATATCTTGTGTGGAATTGTTTACTGTTTTAGTCGCTATTACTTTGTGTGCCTGAGGTTTAATAACGATGGTGTTGCTTTCTAATTGCCAGGCTGCCGATTTGCCCTGCAGCAGCTTTTCCATCGCTCTTTCGATTTGCATACCTTGGATATTTGCATTGACTTTGGTCTGTGCCAAGTCTTTACTCTTTATAAAAAACTCATATCCAGTCTGCTGTTGGATACTTTTCATGGCCTGCACCAGCGACATCCCATTTGCTTTCAAGGTGATATTCTGCGCAAGCCCATCAGCCCATACTGCTGTAATATTTAGCAAAATAAGTACAACTATCAATTTCATAATCAAGAGCACAGGGTTAACAGAAGGCCTATGTAGCCCTTCAGGTTTTGTTTTAAAAATCATACATTTGTACGGTTTAGATCATATTGTAATTTGTTAAAATGAGAAATCTTCTCTTTGCCTAGAGATAATAATTACGATAGACAGCCAAAACAATCCCGGGTAGTGTTAGCGCACTGCCCGATTTTTTGTCTATCTTCTTTCTTTCCATTGGTTTATTCCATAATAGTGTTCGTTGGTTTTTAGTTGAAGATTAATAATTTATTCCTTTCTCCTGCACGTTCGAGTCTAAATTTAATACCGCTACTTTCTAGAATATTAAGCACCTCTTTTAGACTTTTACTGCGATTGATACTTGCATATAGATGTATAGGCTTTACGGTATGGTCGATACTGAAATCAAAATCGTACCAACGGCTCAATATTTTAAGTGCCTCGCGTAGTTCTATTTCCTCAAAAACAAACTGATTATCTTTCCAAGCGATGTAAGGGCCTACATCCACTTTTCTTTTACTTAGGCCCTGCTTGCTGCTTACGGCCTGTTCTCCTGGGATCAATGGCAAAATTTTATCGGCTACATGTAAAGATACAGCGCCCTCTACCAAGGTGGTACGGGTATCTCCTTGATCATCGGCATACGCCTTCAGATTAAACTGTGTACCTAGCACTTCAACTTGCTGAAGAGCCGTTTTGACCATAAATGGAGTTTTCTTTCCATTTTTTGCAATGGTAGAAACATCAAAAAAAGCCTCTCCCTCCAGCTCCACCACTCGGCTATCTCCATTAAAGCGAGAAGGGTATATTAACTTTGAATCTGCATTCAACCAAACTTTGGTGCCATCCGAGAGTGTGATTTGGTATTGTCCTCCTTTTGGAGTCGCAATTGTCGCGTACGCGACCTCCGCGTTATCCATTGCCTGGATCAACGTACCATCTTCATATTGCAATTGATCGCCTAATACAACGCCGTGCTGGTCTTGACTCAACTCGATGACACGTCCATCCGAGAGTGTAATAGAAGCCCTATTAGTACCAGGCGCCAGATCTTCAATTATAGCAGTGTGTGATTTTTTAAGCTCCAACTTATAATACATAAGAGCACTTAATGATAGCACGCAAACTGCTGCCACATAAGGTAGAAGTCTGCGAAATAAAGTTACTTTAGGTCGTTGATGGATTTTTGAAAGTGTATTCTCCAATAGCCGATTCTGCCTGTCCGTCTTCTCCTGCGACATAGAAAGGCTCAAGTACATGGCCGTATCTTCCAATAGCGTATGATCATCTTCTACGATCAACAACAAGCTGCCAATGGAAGGATATTTTTTTGCCAATTCGTTAAGCTCGCTCAACTCTTCGGGGGTAATAACACCTTCAATTTTCTTCTTGATTAACCGGGCAATTTCTGAAGTATCATACATATTCTTTCACCTTAATACCAACAATACGAAGTGAAAAGAAGAATCTTAGTAAAAAAGTGAAATAAAATCAGAACAACCGTCTAAAACATATCAAACCTTCCACTAACTGACTATCAACCCAATTATTAGTATCCTTATAATAGCCAAAACACTTAATCATGCGTATTTCTTCATAATCATACACTGTGGCTTGATTACGATCAATTCAGGCTCGGGCATTATAAAATTTCTGTTGTTATCCAAGGCGAGCTGTATAGTTTGCCCTCTTAACAATAGGGCCTGATCGCTGTTGCAAAATAGGCTAATTCACACATCATAGAACACTTCCAATACCCCGCAAACCATATGTTTATACTCCAGACCGGTACGGGTACGCTATACTTCCATATGGCTACACCGCAAAACCTTACGTCTCAACAGTAACTCTATAAGGCTCCAGCGCAGACCTCTATAGATTTACCACACTTTCATATGGATAAACCACAAATACTTACAACAAAATGGGAAACACTTAGGGATCTTAAGCGAAATCCTACAGCTATACCGCACTTCTTTATGGGTAGGTGAAAAAACCTTACGTCTAAACCATAGACCCATAAGTTTTAAGTGCAAACCGCTATAGGTATATCACACTTGCATATGGGTAAGCGGTAAAACCTTATGCCTAAATCGCAACTTCATAAGGCTAGGTGCCAAACCCTATAGATATACCACACACTTCTATATAGATGTACCACAAACCCATACAACAAAAAGTGAAACACATAAGGATTCTGTACGAAACCCTATGGTTAATTTGAATTTTCAATTGGGTAGCTCACGATCTTCAATTAATAGCACTTCCCTACTTATCGGAATAGTACCAGATACATCTCATTTTCGGAGGTCATTTTTCACTAGCCGCTTACTCCTGTTAACCAAACGATTGTCAGATGTCGACAGCACATTGAGGGGCGACGAAATCGCATTTAAGCATCTCAAAAGAGACTAGATATCTCTACTACACAACTGAAGGTAAGTACATGCCCACTTACAACGACTTAAACTAATCCTTTTTGCCAACGTTTGGCTGATTGTCCTTACGTGCATAACTTGCGCTGAAGACCATAGCAAGACCTGTCGCGATAAAGATCACAACAAAAACAGAAATGATCACTTTTGCCAGAGCAGTGTAATCTATCTGTACCCAGTGCCAGATGTAATTCAGACCGACAAATCCCAACACCAGAAGGGAGATGACGAATAGAAAAGTTATGATATGTTTCATGGCTTACAATCTATTTAAATATTCTTTTTTCTTCTGTTCGAATTCCTCCTGCGTGATAATATTTTCATCGAGCAAGAGTTTGAGTTTGCGCAATTGTTCCATAGGGTCTACGCCCGTCGTAGGTTGCGTCACTTCATCTATCGAGTTGCTAAATACTTTTCCAAGACTCATCCCGGCTCCTAGGCCTACGCCAGCTCCTGCAAGACCGCCCTCGTTTTTCGCAGCATCGCGTAAGGCGCGTAGTTTTTCCAGTTCGACGTAGGTAAGTCCACCCTCGGATGCCGCGTGGCTATCTGCTGTAATATCCGCAATCTTGCCAATGCGATTTTGGGTATCCTCATCAAAGGAATTGCCTTCGATCCGAAAATCACTCAATGCGACCCCGAAGATATCGAAATCTGCCATAAGCCGGTCTCTCATTACGCCAGACAGACGGTTGATCTCGCTGTCAATCTGGGTATAAGGAAGTTTCTCTTCTGCAAAGCAGGAGGTCAACACCTGTAGGATGCGGGATTGTACGGCCTCGCGAAAAGACTCCACACTATAGGTATGCTGTGTACCAACATAATCTGAAAAGAACTTCGCCGCATCACTAAGACGGTACGAAAAATTGCCGTATGCGGAAAGCTGAATCGGGATTTTGTAGTACGTATCAAAATACTTGATAGCCGATGCTGTACCCCAGCCCTGATTCAGGACTTCGGCCTTACGGTAGTAGTAAAGTCCCATTTTATGCTCACTTTCGAACAGCTGTGCAACTTTAAGAAGGGAGGTGATAAATGGGTGATTGTCTGTACGGATATTGTATACCCCCTCTTGATCTATAACGTCTGTAATCTTGCCTTCGTATACGAGGACACATCCCTGTCCGGGCGAAATAATTAATTTACTGGCATTTTTTATTTCATCCGTTGCTGCTGGATATTTCCACACCAATAACTTGGGGTCCTGTGGCTGCCATTCTATAACCGTAGCTATTTGTTTCTTGAAAAAATTAAATAGTCCCATGTTTTATTTTTTAAATATTTCGTCTTTGTCCAGATTTTTTAACACTGTACCATCATTGGCAATAACCACTAAACGGTTGGAACTGCCGGTCCCTGCTCTATCGTAATAAGAAAAAACAAGTCCACCATCATAGCCGTACATATCGTAGTCGAAGGAGTAATTATCACTCTGCGGGGTAAATGTCCAAACGATTTTACCATTTTCCGTATTGATCTTTTGGATATATGGATTGCCTTCTGGATTGGCATTCGGCAGTCCTGTTATATAAAGATTCGCACTATCCTGATAGGCTACCTTAGCCTCAAAATAAAGGCGATCGGGCGTAAGGTCAATAAATTTGGCAATACGTGGTTCTTTGAACAACTTCTTCGTAAAGGGGAATGAGCCGTAGTAGATGCCTGATTTTTTTGGATATTGATAGACCTTTTCCCATATCACTTGATGGCTGTACGGTAACATAATCGGATAACCGGGGTTGTTTTTATACCAGTACTTGACCAGTTGTACTTTCTCCTCTGGATAGTCTCTACTTTTTTCGGAAAACGTATAATAGATGGATGAACTAGCCCCCGATAATAAACTGGATAGACCGGTACCAGCCTCACGTCTTTCGGAATGATCTTTATAGATCTTGCGGACAAGCGGATAATAGTAATATTCTTTGCCATCATTGGTCATGATATTAAAACCATCACCTTCTTTATCCTGAGTAAATTTTAAGGTAGCGATACCCGAAGAAAACTCGGGCACGTCCGCAAAAAAAGTAGATGTCATATCAATCAATTCATTTTTGGCGGGATCTATTTTATATACTTTATTACTCTTATCGGCACAGATATAATAACCCTCATCACTGAACACACGACTGCGCAGGTAGAAATCATCTTTCCAACCCGGAAGCGCAATATCACTGACAGTCTTCTCCTTTAAAGGATCATAAAACCGGGCGATATATTCAGCCCCTTCCCTACCGTAACCATCCTTGCTCCGATTGATAATGAAGAGCACCGTCGGATTTTTAGTATTGTAAGCGGTAAAAGCCAAATAATCTTTCACACGTTCGACATATTCTTTTTCCTTAGGCGAATTGTCCAAATAGGTAACACTCGGAGATTGTCCGTTGCGGCTCCCACATGTTCTGAGCACACTCGAAAAAACAATAAAAAACAAAACGCCGGCGACAACTAGGAATATAGTTTTTTTGGTTTTAGGATCAAGACCATTGGATTTGCCATCTCCATATTGATGTTTTATATTGACATTGATATCGTCATTATCCAAAAAATATTCGGTACCACAATGATTACAGAGGTAATGATCTTCTTTTATAGTTTGTTTCTTTACACTCCCACAATGTGGACATTTTAATGCCTTAATTTGTTTTGCCATGCTCTCTACAACAGATTATAAGATTAAAAGTATAAAAAAAAATCAATTCATACTTTATGGTATACCTCATTAAACGGAACGCGAAAGCGTTCGCCCCAGATTCCCTCATTTCCTTTACGGATACCGCAAGAGATAATCATATTTACTTCTGCACCGTAGGGCAATTTCAGTATCTTTTTTACCCGCCGATGGTCAAAACCTTCTAAGGGACAGGTATCGTAACCTTCATTGGCCATAGCTATCATAAACGTCTGTGCGGCCAATGCACAAGTCTTATGTACAACGGTACGCACATCACACTCGGACGTCTGTCGCACCATGGGCCGAAACAGTCCAACAGTACTGACCAATAGCTTGCGGAATAGCCCGATAATTCCGAAAAAACGCGTGTAAAGGATAGGCATCAACCAGCCGTAATACAGCTCCCGGTCGCGGATACGGCTTTTCTGTCTATCCAAAGGACTATTACGTTCGATATTGCCCTTTTCAAATTCCAGTACAGCTTTTGCCCGTCGACGGTGCAAATCCTGTCGCGTCACAAATATCACAAGCTCGGAAGCTGTACCTACAGCAGACTGTCCTAGACTCGCATGGGTAAGCTGCTGCAACAACTCGGGACTGCACACGTGATAAAACTCCCAAAGCTGCATATTAGAACTGTTGGGAGCCAATGTAGCCATCTGGACACAGTGCTTGACCCGTTCGCTATCCATCGCTTTCTCAGGATCGTAGACCCTAACAGAACGTCGGTAATTCAATACTTCTTCTAAATTCATCCTTATATTTAGTTAATACAACCCCACAATCGGTTCTCGGAGTTATTTAAGAGTTACTCCTGGCACAGATTTCAACAGGTAATAATACGCTACGGTAGAATGATGCAGCATAATCTGTGTTTTGTCCTTACTATAATCAAACTTATCAAAATAGCCACTATCCGGATACAAGACAACCTGTCTACCAGTACGGACGTATTCATTGCTATGGGCAAATTCGGGAATGACAAAATCGGGATAATATTTTTTAATCTGCTTGCCTGTAAACTGTCCTAAATATTTCTGATAGCGATCTACTGCTTTCTGAGATGGCCGGGTAATTTTTTTATACAGCGAATTGAAAAACATCCGTTTGAAGAAACTTTGCTTTTTTAGTGTTGCCTCTAGGGCTGGAACGGGATTGACATCAGGCAGATCGGCTATGGTCTGTACTGTGAAAGGAGACTGGGGTACCCAATCTTCGGTATTGACCACATGTTGCGACCAGCCATCGCCAAAGGCATGTTCGTAATCATAAGCAAAATAAAGGTTCCCAGGTTTGGGACTAGCACTGGTATAGACCTTGATACGCATATCCGCGGGCAACCTACCCGTCTTTTGCAACTGGAGCAGGTATGCACTCATAATGTAGGTGATGCCACCGCCTTGGCTATGACCAGAAAGAACATAATCCCGGATACCTGCTTGATAACAGGAGTCAATCTTAGGCAATATATCGCGCAACAGGAAAGCCGAGCTGAAAACATAACCTGCGTGTACAGCGGCCTCCGGATGCTCTGCCAACGTATAGCTAAATTCAAAATCCTTCTCGATCTTCAATACACCTTTAGCAGGAATCTGGGCAGCAAATAAATTGGCCAACCAGCTCTCCCCTTCACGAGTAGAGCCTCTGGTACAGATCACAGCCACTTTTTCATCCATCAACCACAGCTGCCAATGGTTGACCAGTCCGATCTCTTCACTTTTATAAAGGAGGTGCGAACGCGTTGGGACAGGGACAAATTTTGCTATCTGCGGACTTTCGGAAAACCGCGCATTGATAGACAATATCTCAGCAAATTCGGCTTTATCAAATCCCGGCCGCAACACCTGTGCTACCCCGCTCCTATGTAGTAATAAGGCAAAAAAGCAAACCAAAATGGTCTTTATAAAAGCTAATGATGTGAACTTGATCATGTGACGTCTGATAATAAGGGGCAATTTATGACTTTTAGATTAGAATATTTCGCATAACTTAGAGATACACTATATGATAAAGTTTTTAAAACGAAGTATGCAGGTTATATTAGCCCTCCTGATAGTGCTCGTCTTGGTGACGCTGCTCTATATGCAACACGACAGATTTGGTGCAAAAGCCAGCGGCACGCGCCTAGCTCTTATGCAAAGCAAACCCAACTACAAAGAAGGAGCTTTTGACAACCTGGAACATACACCAGCATTGGCCGAAGGCACCAGTTACTCGAAGATGCTTTCTGAGTTTTTCTTCGCAAAAAAGGTAAGAAATATACCTAAGGCATTAATACCGGTCGAAAAACACGATCTCCATAAACTTCCGATCGACAGCAATCTCTATGTATGGTTTGGGCACTCCTCGTATTACATACAATTGGATGGAAAGAGGATATTGGTAGACCCGGTATTTAGCAAGTATGCCACACCGGTAAGGGTTTCTGTACGTGCTTTTGACAGCGAATACGATTATCAGGTGGAGGACATGCCGGATATCGACCTCTTATTCATCACGCATGACCACTGGGACCACCTAGACTATAACACCTTCATGAAGCTCAAAGGGAAGGTCAAACATATCGTAACCGGACTAGGTGTGGGAGCGCATCTTGAAAAATGGGGCTACCCTGCCGGACAGATCACCGAACTATATTGGGGAGATAGCACACAGATCGATGGCTTTCAGGTTCATTCAACAACGGCACGACACTTTTCGGGACGTACTTTCAAACGAAATACAACGCTATGGTCTTCATTCGTCCTTACCGGCTCAAAGAAAATATTTATCGGTGGCGATAGCGGATATGGCAAACACTTCAAAGAAATAGGCTCAATTCATGGCCCTTTTGATTTTGCGATACTCGAAAATGGTCAGTACAACGAGATGTGGAAATATATACATATGATGCCGGAAGAGGTGGTCACGGCCACCCAAGATCTACAGGCAAAGTACCTAATCCCCGTGCATTCGGGTAAATTCCCGCTCGCTAACCATGCCTGGGACGAACCGTTGATCCGAGTAACCAAAGCAGCAAAAGATCAGCAGGTCGATATCATAACACCAAAAATCGGACAAATTGTATTCTTTGATCATTTTGGAGTATCGTCACCTTGGTGGCAAGGGATCGATTAATATAAAAAAACTTTCATGATCCGGCGGCTGGCAGATCATGAAAGTTTTTTTATTAATCTAGATTAAGTTCTGTATCGAAAACTTGCCCGAACTTTGTAGCATACAAACAAAAAAGAAATAACGATATGAAATATCCTTGTAACACAGACTGCACAAACACGAAAAAGCACAGTTTTGGATATTCCATATGACCATTTAAAATCAAATAATATACATATGAACACTGTACTAAACGTATTTATTGCATTTATCCTTTTTACAAATGTAAGCTTTGCTCAGGTAGGCTGGACGATAGATCCTGCACACACAAACGCTAGATTTGAAGTCAAGCACTTAGGAATTGCAATTGTAGATGGCGCATTCACCAAACTGGAAGGCACTGTAGAGACTGCTAACGCAACGGATTTTGACAAAGCAAAGGTAAATTTTACTATCGATGTCAACAGCATTGACACCCGTGTTGAAATGCGTGACAATCATCTAAAAAGTGATGATTTTTTCAATGCAGAAAAATACCCTAGCATGAAACTGACAAACGCTACCTTAAAAAAAGCTAAAAACAACAGTTTTATACTGACTGGAGACCTAACCATCCGTGATGTCACCAAGTCGGTTGTTTTTAAGGTAACACAAAATGGGGGTATCATTACAGATCCTTGGGGAAAAACCCGTGCAGGATTTACTGCGACAACAGCTATCAACCGATTTGACTACAATATAAAATACAACGACAAATTACCTACTGGTGTAGATGCCGTGGCGCCAACCGTAGAAATTATCGTTCATGTAGAAGCGGTAAAAAATTAGTCAAACCATACTAAAGCACAACAGGTGCTACATTATAAATTGCCTTTAAATGCCTCTTACAATATTGCATTTAAAGGCAATTATCGTTAAGTTTATACACGAAAAATAAACGAAACAAAAAGAATTAGCGCAAATGGAATTAGCGGTCAAGAATATGGTCTGCAAACGGTGTGTATCGGCAGTAGAGGACATCCTCAATCGATTGGAGGTACCTTTTTCGAGTGTACAACTGGGCACGATACAATTGACAGACCCTATGGAGGTGGATAAGGTAAAACAGATCGGAGCGGAACTGGAAAAAATTGGTTTTGAGCTGATCGATGATCCGAAAGACAATCTAACCAAGGAAGTGAAGACCTTGCTAATTGAACTCGTAAACGCTGAAGATGCTGAAGCTATTAAACTATCGGTCTATCTCAGTGAAAAGCTGGGCATAAACTACCATACCATCAGTTCGATATTCTCTCAACAAGAGGGTACCACCATCGAGAAATACCATATTCAGTTGAAAATTGAGAAGGCGAAAGAACTACTATCTTACAATGAGCTATCGTTAAAAGAAATCGCCTACGTACTTAACTATAGTAGTGTAGCGCACTTGAGCAAACAGTTTAAAGAGATAGCTGGCGTATCGGCTACTACATTCAGAAATCAAAAAAGCATAGACAGAAAATACTTGGATCAGCTGTAGCAAGCAACATGAGAAAAACAGAAGAGATAACCAGTTTTTTTTATAGCCAATACTTTGCGGAGGGCTTAAGGATTACTATTGGCACCATTATCCCTGTCGTGATATGTGCGTTCTTTGGCGAATTCAAGACGGGCACGCTTATTTCTTTAGGTGCACTGATAGTCGGATTATCGGACACGCCCGGTGCGCCAAGACACCGTAGATTTGGGATGGTCTACTGTACCTTGCTCGGAATAATAACGATCTTTATCACGGCACTGTTCAACAGCTCTTTACCATTGATGACGATCACCATTGCTGTATTGGCTTTTCTGTTTTCGATGCTCGCCGTATTCAATGCACGGGCAGCTACCATAGGCACGATGTGTCTACTGGTCATGCTGATCAATGTAGATGATGTGTACACCATACGACAGGAATTCACTTATTTACTGTATTTTCTAATAGGTGCTGTATGGTATATGATCATCAGTTTTTCTATTATGCAGGTACGCCCTTATAGGCTGGCACAACAGGAGCTTTCCGAAACAATTCTGCAGGTAGCAGAGTATCTCCGGTTGAAAGCGAATTTTTATGACACAAATATCGGAGTTGATGACAACTACATCAAACTCATCGAAAGACAGATTGCGGTCAATGCCCATCAGGAAAATGTACGGGATATTCTATTCCGTAGCAAAAGGTCGATAAAAGATACCACCAAAGAGGGACGTTTTCTCACTTTGATATTCAACGATGTGATCGACCTCTTCGAGCAGAGCATGACCACCCATTACGACTATGACAAGGTACGGATAAACTATGGACCATCGGGAATCCTGGAAAACATTAAAGAGGTGATCCTCAAAGCTACACACGAACTGGATAATATAGCTTATAAGATCAATGCCAATAGGATACCCAAACCGATATACGACCTAGAAGCAGAAATCGATAAGCTCCGTATAGCGGTAGATCGATATGACAAAACATCAGAACAGAGTGTAATCCCGTTAAAAAAAGTATTAATCAATATCCGGATGATCACAAAACATATCCGTGACATATACAATTACGGACAGTTTAAATCGGTCAATGTGGAGAAAGAGGAAATACAGCACAGTCGCAAATTCCTCCGCAATGAGGCGCTCAACTGGGAAAAATTCCGGGACAACCTTAGTATTAACTCCAGCATCTTCCGTCACGCATTGCGGATGTCTATTATGCTGGCCGGGACCTACCTCACCCTCAACCTATTGGATTACTCCAGCTTTGGAACCTATTGGATATTACTGACTATACTCGTGATATTAAAACCAGGCTTTGGTCTGACGAAGGAGAGAAATGTACAACGTCTCATAGGTACAGTAATTGGTGGAATAATCGGTGGCATCATACTCGCCACGGTTCCTGACCTCACCGCCCGCTTTATTATCCTCATCATTTTCTTCTTGATCGCCTACAGTTTATTTCGTGTCAACTATATTATGGCTGTCATTTTCATGACGCCTTATGTACTTATCATGCTCAGCTTTACGGGGGTCAATACCATTGAAATGGCTAAAGAGCGTATTCTAGATACCTTCTTAGGAGGATCACTCGCTTTCTTGTCCAGTTATATCATTTTTCCAAACTGGGAAAGCTTCCAGATCCGGGCCAACATACGTAGCTTATTGATTGCCAACTACCATTACCTGGCCCAGGCAATAAAAGTATTATCAGGTAATATGGAGAATGTCACCTCCTATAAACTCGCCCGTAAAGAGGTGTATATTGCATCCGCCAATATGGGCTCTACCTTCCAGCGCTTACTGACCGAACCCAAATGGAGACAAAATGTAACTAAAGAGGTCAACCGCTTTGTCATTCTTAATCATGTATTCTCGTCTTATACCGCGACGTTGATGACACAGCTTCATGATGCAGACAATCATCATTTCAACAATGCACACCTCAGACAGCTTTACAAAGCACTGGGAAATCTTGAGAAGACTATCGTCTATATCAGCGACGATAACGATACGCCGTTTGAACCGGTGAAAGGGATCGAAAGATTAGATACAGACGAAACAGAAAGTGATGACGCACGATTGATCACCGAACAACTTCAATTTTTGATCAAAATATCATCGGACTTACAAAAAATAACTACGGATTTTGCCCATAAGAGCGAAGACCTAAACAAAATAAAACTGAATGCAAATGGAGAAGGTGTATGATGTATTGATTATAGGTGCTGGTCCAATAGGTATTGCCTGTGGTATCGCCGCGAAGAAAAACAATCTGAGTTACCTTATTCTGGAAAAAGGATGTCTTGTTAACTCCCTCTACCACTATCCCGTTAATATGACCTTTTTCTCTACTTCGGAGAAACTAGAAATAGGAGATATTCCATTTGTATCCATCAACCCAAAACCCAAACGAGCAGAGGCGCTCGAATACTATAGAAGGACAAACACACAGTTTCAACTAAACACTAAGCTTTTTGAGGAAGTAATATCCTGTCATAAAGAAGGCAACCTATTTAGCGTACAATCTTCAAAAAGTACGTATAATGCAAAAAATATTATCGTTGCGACTGGATTTTACGACATACCGATGTATCTGAATATCCCGGGTGAGGATCTCGCTAAGGTAAGTCACTACTATAACGATCCACACTACTATGCTGATCAAAATATTGTGGTGGTGGGCGCGAGCAACTCCTCTATCGATGCTGCTTTGGAAACTTACCGTAAAGGAGCCAAAGTGACATTGGTCATACGAGGACCCGAAATAAGCTCTCGCGTGAAATATTGGGTAAAACCAGATATTGAAAACCGTATCGCCGAGGGCGAGATCCATGTTTTATATAACAGCGTACTAACAAAAATAGAAGAAAGCCAGGTACATATAAATACACCGAATGGAATAAAGGTAATTGAAAACGATTTTGTAATCGCTCTGACAGGTTATAGACCAAACTTTGACTTTCTTCGGAAACTGAGTGTAGAAATACCGAACGAAGAGCCTATGATACCAAAACATGATCCTACTACCATGGAAACAAATGTAAAAGGGCTGTATCTAGCAGGAGTTGTATGTGGTGGACTGAACACCCACCTCTGGTTTATAGAAAACTCAAGAATACATGCTGATTTAATAATTAATACGATCTTAGAAAGAGCTAAGCTTTGAGTCCGCGGATAAAAATAGTTGCCATTTTTTTCTGCATCGCAAGAATAGCATCAAATTCTTCCTTATTGGGGATAAAACTGCTTTTCAAATCTTTAACGACGACCAAACGCATTCCCATAGAAGAAAATAAAAAGATCTTTGAGATCTCTGCAAGATCGACATCCATCAGTTCACCGCGCTCTACCCCTTTACGAAATACATTCTTAATGACCTCTCTTTGATTTTCGAAGGAATCAATGAGCAACTGATCTAATTCGGATGAAAGATCCTTTCGCATCAGAACTGTATATTCTAAGATATAATAGTACTTTTTAACAAACTCCATTCTCTTTTCCAAGACAATCACGATCGATTCCGAAACAGAATTAATGTCTTTTATAGATTCTGCAATATCCTCCTCCAGCTCTTCTACAACATGCTCTAGAACAGCTGCGTAAAGACTATTTTTATCTGGAAAATAGTAATATAGAAGTGCTTTTGAAAAAGATAGATCTTTTGCAATCTCTGCCATCGTCGTCTTGCCCATACCGTAATGTGCAAATCTTCGCTTGGCTGTTTCTAAAATCTTTAATCGCTTTTCATCTGCATTTTTGGGCATATCGAAATAAAATAAGTTTGTTCAAATAGTTCGCTTTATTGCTATCTTTACGCAACAAAACAATTAAAGGTAAGACTTTAATTTGAATTTTTAAAAGCAAAGGTCAAATCGATACTAAGTGGACGTATTAAACAATATCTCTTTAAAGAATTTAAACACTTTTGGTGTACCATCTATAGCCAAACATTTTGTGGAGGTACATGATGAAAAAGTCCTTCTGGACTTATATCGTAAGGGATATTTCCAACGGAAGTTTTTTGTTTTGGGAGGAGGTAGCAATATCTTGTTTACACAGGATTTTGACGGAACTATCATCAGAATTGCGAACAAAGGAATACAACATTTTATCGAGGGCTCACATATATTTGTGACCGCAGCAGGTGGCGAAGTATGGAATGATTTGGTTTGGTACTGTATCGGACACGATTTCCCTGGATTGGAAAATATGGCCTTAATACCGGGAACAGTAGGAGCCTCCCCGATCCAAAATATAGGCGCCTATGGTGCTGAACTCATGCATGTGTTCTACAGCTGCAGAGCTTTTGATACCCGAACTGGGGAATTCCGCACATTCTCCAATAAAGAGTGTTCTTTTACTTACCGAGACAGTATCTTTAAAAGCAAATATAGGGGTCGGTATATCATACTATCGGTAACTTATAAATTGCATCTGTATGCGACTACAAATACAAGTTACGGAGCCATCGAATCCGAGTTAGAAAAAAGGGGAATCTTAACACCGACAATAAAAGACGTTGCTGAAGTTGTATCCCATATCCGGGTAGAAAAACTTCCAGATCCTTCTACTGTAGGAAATGCAGGTAGTTTTTTTAAAAATCCAATAATCCCCAACACTCAACTCAAAGAATTAAAAATAAAGCACCCAAACATAATATCCTATCCACTAGACAATGAAGAGTCCAAAATAGCCGCAGGTTGGCTCATTGAACAAACAGGCTGGAAAGGAAAAGAAATTGGTGAAGTAGCGATATGGAAGAACCAAGCATTAGTAATCACCAACAAGGGAGAGGCTACAGGAATTGAAATATTTGAAGTTTCATCGCAGATTATAGATACAGTATATCAAGAGTTTGGAATAAAATTAGAGCGAGAAGTAAATATTTTATAAAAAGTTTTCCACATTTCTTAACAACTTCAAAAAAACCTAAAACGTTAATCTTTGTTAAACATAGATTTAAGGGCGATTTGCCGTTAAATTTATCTACTCATAACAAAAATTTAATCTTTATCGATAAAAACTAGCACAGTCTTTGTTCGTATTTCCTTGAAAAACAGCTTAAGTATAAACTGATAGAGATCGGTATATTTTCTGTACCTGGAGAGGGCCGTAGTTTAATTTTATAAAACTAATGTATAACGAATAAAACCAACCGCTATGAACAGAATGGAATTTAACAACCTCGTCATTCAGCATTCGATTTCGTTAAAGTCTTATGCACGCAACTTCACAAAAGACCAAGAGGACGCTAATGACTTAGTACAAGACACTGTAGTAAAAGCCATCACGTATTTCAACAATTTTAGAGATGGCACAAATTTAAAAGGATGGTTGTACACCATCATGAAAAATACATTTATAAATAACTACCGCAGACTCACCAAAACAAACACTTTTATCACGCAAGAGGAAGAAATCTCCCCTTCGAATCTTATGGTTTCGGCCCATCTAAACGCTGGTGAAAACAAATTTGTGATGGAAGATATCAACACGGCGCTATCAACTTTGGCCGAAGAGTACTATACGCCTTTTACCATGTATTTTGAAGGCTATAAGTATAACGAAATAGCCGACCACCTCCAAATACCAATAGGAACTGTTAAGACAAGAATCCATGTAGCCCGCAAGATGATGAAAAAATCGCTAGCTGCCTACAAATTCAATTAAGATCGCTAGCTTTGCCGCTATGGAAATCGAGGATGACAAACTCCCTATCTATACGAAAGCACAACTAGCGCTGAGAAATGGACAAGATAAACCCGCAATATGGGTCGCTTATAAAGGCCTGATATACGATGTCAGCACAAGTAGGCTATGGAAAAATGGGATGCACTATGAGCACTGGGCCGGACAAGATCTAACAGAAGAACTCATCGACGCACCACATAGCAACAGTGTATTTGACAAATTTCAGGCGATAGGAAAATTATTTAAAGACACATAAGAAGATAAGCGGATTAAAATTCGCTTATCTCAAACTTTGCGAGTGCAATGAATTGCTGGATACGATCTACAATTTCAGCCTGCGTCAAATTTTCTAAGCGCTCCGTCCCAAACTTTTCAACACAAAAGGAAGCTAAAGCCGAACCGTAAATAATAGCATTTTTCATATTCGCAAAATTGACAGTCTTGACTCGTGCCAAGTAACCGATAAAGCCTCCCGCAAAAGCATCTCCAGCACCTGTAGGATCAAACACATCCGCTAAGGGCAACGCCGGTGCAGAAAAAATCTGCCCCTCACCAAATAGCAAGGCGCCGTGTTCGCCCTTCTTTATAATCAAATAGGAAGGCCCCATAGCTAAAATTTTCTCTGCCGCTTTCACCAAGGAATATTCTCCAGACAACTGCCTAGCCTCTGCATCATTAATGGTCAACACATCCACCTTCTCCAATACACGCATCAGATCTTCCAGAGCTACATTCATCCAGAAATTCATCGTGTCTAAAACCACCAACTTCGGCTTATTACGCAACCGTTCCAAAGCAGTAATCTGTACCTGTGGAGTCAGATTACCCAATAACAGATAACTACAATCCTGGTATGACTCCGGAATCTTAGGGTCGAAATCCGCCAATACATTAAGATCTGTAACAAGAGTATCACGACTATTCATATCACTATGATACCTACCGGACCAAAAGAAAGACTTGCCTCCAGATATAACCTCTATCCCTGTCGTATCGATATTTCTATCCTCAAAGAGATCGATATTATGACCAAAATCTTCTCCAACCACACTAATCAACTTCACCTCATCACACAAAAAAGATGCTGCCAATCCCGCAAAAGTAGCTGCCCCACCAACAACTCGGTCAGCTTTACCGAAAGGAGTTTCAATAGCATCAAAAGCTACAGTACCTACAATAACTAAACTCATGATTAGTATTTAATGGATCAAAACAAAAAAACCGGCTAATATAGCCGGTTTTTTTTGCTCCTGAAGCTGGGCTCGAACCAGCGACCCTCTGATTAACAGTCAGATGCTCTAACCAACTGAGCTATTCAGGATCATATTTAGAAGCACTTCCTTCTAAAGTGATACAAAGATAAGATTTATAAATCAAGCTTCCAAAAGATTTTTAACTTTTTCTATCAACTCTTTGGATAAGCTGTATTTTACCGATAAACAATAAATATAAATCACTCATTTAAAAAGATTTAACCGCTACATCGGTATAACTATCCTGATGTACATTAGCAACTGCTCTCCCAGAAGGATCGTTCAAATTCTGAAAAGAGGCATCCCAAAGCAAAGCTTCTGGTGTACTACAGGCGACAGATTTGACCGAAGGTACTGTAGCCGCAGCTGCCGAAGATGGAAAGTGAGATTCGAATAAAGTTCTATAGTAGTACTCCTCTTTATTTTTTGGCGTGTTAATAGGAAACTTCTCGGTTGCCAATTCAAATTCTATATCACTAACAAGAATTTCGGCCCGCTCTTTCAATGTATCAATCCAACTATAACCTACACCGTCTGAAAACTGTTCCTTTTGTCGCCAAGCAATACTCTCGGGAAGATAATCTTCAAAAGCTTTGCGAACGACCCATTTTTCCATCCGACCTTCAACAATCATCTTGTCTTTTGGATTAATACGCATGGCTGTGTCCATAAATTCCTTATCTAAAAATGGCACCCGACCTTCGACCCCCCAAGCCGCTAACGATTTATTCGCGCGTAAGCAATCATACAGATGGAGTTTCTTTAATTTCCGTACTGTTTCCTCGTGAAACTCCTGTGCATTTGGTGCTTTGTGAAAATATAGATAGCCTCCAAAAAGCTCGTCCGAACCTTCGCCAGAGAGAACCATTTTAATGCCCATGGATTTGATAACCCGAGCTAACAAATACATCGGTGTTGAAGCCCTGATAGTCGTGACATCGTATGTTTCTAAGTGATAAATGACATCACGGATAGCATCCAAACCTTCTTGAATCGTAAAGTTAACCTCGTGGTGAATCGTACCAATATGATCGGCCGCCCGTCGAGCAGCAATAAGATCGGGAGCTCCCTTAAGTCCGACCGCAAAAGAATGTATCTGTGGATACCACGCCGCTTCTTGATCATCAGATTCAACACGTTTAGACGCAAACTTTTTAGTAACTGCTGCTATAACGGAAGAATCAAGCCCTCCAGACAACAAAACTCCGTAAGGAACATCAGACATCAACTGTCTATGAACAGCATCTTCTAACGCTTTACGAAGAATTGAAAGATCTGTATCATTGTTTGACACGGAGTCAAAATCTAACCATTCCCTATGGTACCATGACTGAGGAATGCCCCCCTCTTCTTTATTAGACATCCTAAAACCTGGAGGAAACTGTTCAATACTTGTACAATACCCCTCCAATGACTTCAATTCAGAAGCCACAAATAGCTGTCCGAGATCATCACGTCCATAATATAAAGGAATGATGCCGATGTGATCCCGGGCTACCAGATAAGAATCATCACGACAATCATAAAGTATAAAACCAAATATTCCATTTAATTCTTCAATAAAGGAGATGCCTTTTTGAAGGTATAAAGCTAGAATAACTTCGGAATCCGACTTGGTACTAAATTCGTACTCCGGTAAAGATTCACGCAATTCCTTATGATTATAAATCTCTCCATTGACAGCTAGCACGACCTTGCCATCCGGACTATACAATGGCTGGCTCCCCGACAAGGGGTCGATAATAGCAAGACGCTCATGTGCCAAAACCGCCCTGTCTGTACTGAATATTCCTGACCAATCTGGCCCTCGATGACGAATACGTTTGGCCATTTCTAAAACTCGAGGTCTAATTTGCGCCTCAGATTCTACTAAATCAAATGCTCCTACAATTCCACACATAATAATGTTATTAAATCCTTATCAATGTTAATATGACAACAAAGTAAATAAAGAAAAATCAAAATATCAACAAAAATTAAATTTTATTGAAAAAATAATAACAAAATAAGCTTTTTAATAAACTAAAATCAACACAAATAGCTTTTATATGAAATAATAAAAAAATCATTAAATAAAAAAGGGCAATGTCTTGATGACATTGCCCTTTCCTAAATATAAGATACTATTACTTTCTTGACGGATTACTTTTTGCTGCCAAATCCCAAGATTCCAAATACAACTTTGAAAGCTATTATAGAGGCAACAATAACTGAAACATTAGCAATTAAAGAAAACAAGAATGTATATTGATCCAATGCAGAAATAACATCAGGAACAAATCTTACAAAAACGCCAAACAAACCAATAATAATGGCGATAGTCAATGTCACGTAATAATGCGTCTGATTTGCATTGTTATCTGTTTTTTTGGGCTGTCTCTGTGCTGCTGTATTTTCCATAATATTGTATGCTATTTTTTCTTTGTCCAAAGGTACAAAGTATATCTACATTTTAAAAATATTTTCAGCTTTAAAAACAAACACACAATTCTTTAGCCGAATTATTTAGTAATATTGCAGAGAAGATTAACGCATGAGAACATTCATCCTTTTTTTAACGATCCTATTCTCCACAGCATATACTTATGCACAGAGTACGCCACAATATATCGACAACTTTATTGTCAAAGAAAATTTAACAGCCAATGGTAAAGTCGCTATAGTAGCTGTAGATTCTCTCGATATAGCAAACGAGGCTATCAATGGAACTTTTAAATTCAGCATCAATGGTTTTGAACAAACACTATCCTTTCATCAAGGAGTGGGTGTACCATCACATCCCATAGACGGTTCTACTTTCGCTTACTTCAAACATAAAAATCTAAATGGTAGCTCGGGTAAGCTGTATTTTCTCTATAAAAAAGATAACAACATAACCCCCATAAAGATAAACGGGCTGCTACTACTTATTATCCCAGCCGCATTACTATTATTAGCGTATGCCTTTAAGCGCCTACTCACGACATTTATAGTACTCGCCGTCATTTATGGTTATTTTTCCTTTAGCAAAGGACTATCAATTAGTCAAATTATTGAAAGCGCTTTTGAAGTTTTGAAAAGCTTCTTTTAGAAAGGCAGACCAACTCCAAAATTATACTGAAAAAAGCCATATCGATCGGGGCTATTGGTCACTCTATATTTATCCTTAAAATCCTTAGCATCGAACAGATGTTGAATAACCCATTGCTCAGCACCTTTAAACTGCGGGTCTTTAACTTTCAAACCCGCGTCCAAACGCATAGTAAAATAGTCCATATCAAAACGCAACCCAAAACCTGTACCTATGGCCACCTGAGAAAGAAATTTATCAACCTTAAATTCACCTTCGTGATTTAAAGCATTGGGTCGTAACCTCCATATATTTCCCATATCGACAAAGGTGGCTCCATTCATCTTGGCTCCTAGAAAATTATCCAACAAACGGAAACGGTATTCCAAATTGGTTTCCAACTTAATTTCACCCAGTTGATCCAGATTCCGCAAATTTAACCGCAACTCTTCCGACTTAATACTACTTCGATTATAATTTCCTGGCCCCAATGTACGTGCCTGCCAAGCCCTGATTCCATTCATCCCTCCCGCAAAAAAACTTTTCTCAAAGATTAAGAGTTCTGAATTATTACCATACGGAATTATAAGCCCTCCATTGAACCGAAAAACAAACTGCCGATTTCCACCTAAATAACGGTATAACCGGTAATCGACTTCGCCTTTGATAAACTGCAGATAGGTAACTCCGAACAAAGTCTTCATACCGGCACTATTCTCTTTAAAATTGAATAGTGAACTCAAAGCTCCTAGCGTATTACCACTTAAATCTACCGTACCTCGGATAAACGAGAAGTCTTCTAGCTTTTGAAGTTTTGGAGCATTCCAAGTGATCGCATATTGAGACCCCAGTCCAAAATATTGACGATCATTCGACTCTACATACAATTGATAACCTTCTTGTAACAATCTAGCTTTAAAATCAGGATCAAATCGCCCATCTCTATATTCCAATACTAATGGAGTGTAACTATGTTGCAGGTTGCGCGACTGCCACCAGGAATAATTTAAAGTATTGATAAAATACCGATTAGAATATGTTCCGTCCTGATTGAAGAGCTGTAAACTCGAAGAAAACATCGTTCGCGGTAATCCAAATCGCCCCGTACTACGTACTGCAAAAGGCAGCAGTAAACGTGGAACGACAAGATTGACTCCGACTTGAAAGTCATTATTGAAAATTTTCTGCGTTAGATTTCCAGGCAACCTAGGATCAAATAGTACTCCATATCTCAATTTTACCTCCAATTGCTCCGCTCCGCCAAAAACATTACGATGAGAAAAAGTGTTACCTACATTAAAACCACTCATTCCTGAACTGAAAGTATACTCACCTTCGACCTGATTAGCCATCAATGGGCGAGGAATAAGCTCATAAGAAACATCTAGTAGGCTGCTATCTACCTTTTCATAATTAATCTTGACGCTACGAAATCCATTCATCTCATACAATCGGTCGTAGGAGAGGTTTTCATTATCCAGATTATAAAACTGTCCAGGCCGCAAATACATATAACGTGCAATCGGTTTTAGACGATACCTTTCAGTCTTATCCTCAAAAACAATCCCGGAAACCGAATCTCTATACCCTGGAACTTCACGATTTTTATCCGCATTTGGTAGAATACTAAGTGACACTTCGCGAATCTTATAGCGTTGAGTTCTGCCATTATCTGGACCAGCAATTTTTATAAACAGATCGACATTATTGCCCGGCATAGTCGTATCAACGCCGATACGCATATACTGACGTAGAAAATCATAATAACCTTTATTTTTGACTGAACGAAAAAGCTTCTCCCGCTCCTCAGCCAGTTTCGAAGCGTCATATTGCATGCCGACTTTTATTTTGCTTGAAGGTTTTATATCCTCTTCATAAATCTTGGAAAGGGCTGGATCGTCAAAATCGTAGGCTATTTTTCGTATATAAAAAGGATCTCCTAGATTGGAAACGAAATCAATCTTCGCTCTCTTCTTCCGGATCTCAATTTCTGGAAGAACATGCGCTCTAAAGTATCCTTTGGTATTCAGAAAACGTTGAATCTGATTGGCAGACAACTCCACAAGAGAAGAATCCAATAAATGTGGAGGCTCTCCCACCTGTCTGATCTTCTGGGTTTTGTAGCGTCCTTTTTTGGTATTAAAAAGATTATAAATGGTCAGGTTAAGTGCCGAATTAGGTCTAATCTCATTAGAGACATAGGCATTTGAAGACTCTTTCAACACTTGTGGAACACCGCTCATATCTACATCAGTAACTAATGCTTGTCCCTCTTCCACATACTTTGCCGATCGACAGGAGGCAAATTTTAGAAGTAAAAGTGTTATACTTGTAAAAAATAAAAGTCTTCTTTTTATAGTCATTAATCCAATGTTGTCAAAAGCGCAAATCAGTCTGATAACTTCTCTCCAGCACAAAAAGTTTCGCACCAAACATGGTCTCTTTATTGTAGAGGGAATCAAATCCATAATGGAGTTTGTTCATTCGTCATACAAGGTACAAAAAATATTTACTACCGATCAAGCCTCCACAAAATTGGTTAAAATACCGCAAAATATAAAGCCTACGATACTAACTGAAAGTGATTTCAGCAAAATATCAGGATTAAAGAATCCACAGGGCGCCCTTGCTCTCGTAGAGATACCTGAATCCCTAGCGCTCGATCTAAACGAACTAAAAGGCAAACATAGCTTAGTATTGGATGATATACAGGACCCCGGCAATCTAGGCACTATCATTCGCACTGCCGAATGGTTTGGCATACAACATATCATCTGCTCTATTGAAACGGTGGATGCCTACAATCCTAAAGTCGTACAGGCTACAATGGGATCGCTTTCGCGGGTGCAACTATACTACACAGATATTGCAGACCTCATCCTCAAAAAAGAAATCGCCACATTTGGAGCTTTATTGGAGGGGGAATCAATTTACGAAACCGACTTCGGTCAAGAAGGATTAATCATCATGGGAAATGAAGGCAACGGGATCCGTACCGATCTGATCCCGTCTATAAAAAAAGCTGTAACAATACCCAGGATCGGACATGCTGAATCATTAAATGTGGCTGTAGCTACTACAGTATTCTGCTCTGAAATAGCTAGACACCGTATGAAGACAGGAAGACAACAGATATAATGCAGGAAAAAAAAACGTCAATATATACCTTACAATTTGCATTACTATGTTTAAGCTCGCTTTTATTCTCAGCCAGCTTTAACATGATTATACCAGAACTCCCAAACTACCTTTCAAGCCTTGGCGGAGCAGAACACAAGGGACTAATCATTGCCTTATTCACGCTTACAGCGGGTATATCACGCCCATTTAGCGGTAAATTAACCGACCAATGGGGACGTGTACCTGTTATGGCTATTGGATCAATCGTATGTGTGATATGCGGCTTCTTGTACCCCGTATTGACGACACTATCCGGGTTCTTTATGCTCCGGCTCGTACATGGTTTTTCAACAGGATTTAAGCCGACAGCTACCTCTGCCTATATCGCGGATATCATTCCTCAGGATCGATGGGGAGAGGCGCTCGGTATGCATGGGCTTTGCTTTAGTATAGGTGGTGCGATAGGACCTGCAGTAGGTAGTTTCGTCGCTCAAAATTTTGGTCTCAATTCGATGTTTTTCTCTTCCTCAGTATTTGCTTTCTTATCTATTGTGATCGTGATGAACATGAAAGAAACGCTTCAACCCAAGCGTCAATTCAAACGGCAGATGCTTCATATCTCCCGTTCTGATATCTTAGAAAAAAGAGCAATACCAGCAGGCATCGTAACCCTACTTTCGTATTCAGCCTATGGCGTAATCCTAACCTTAATACCGGATTGGAGTGAACACCTAGGCATTACGAATAAAGGTCTTTTCTTTACAGCATATACGTTGGCCTCTATCGGGATTCGATTTATATCGGGCAAGGTATCCGATCGATTTGGAAGAATTAAGGTAATGCTGGTTGGACTGGCCATCATTCTTCTTTCTTTGCTCTTGCTCGGAAATGGAGAAAGTATTTCAGGTCTTATTATAGGTGCATGCGTATACGGGATAGGAACAGGTATCCTATCTCCTGCTCTCAATGCTTGGACAATAGACCTCTCTCTACCTCAATACAGAGGAAAAGCTATGGCTACCATGTATATTGCCCTAGAAATTGGTATTGGTGGCGGTGCGCTCTTGGCAGGTTATATATACCGGGATTTTATAACCCGCATCCCCTATATTATGTACGGAAATGCGGCGGTTATTTTCATTGCCTTTTTTTATGTCGTATATTGGAATAGAACAAAAACATAAACAAACTATTGCTTGTTATAATTAGCATGGAAAGTCCTTCGAAAAAACCGTACGCAATAAACCTAGCAGCTAGCTTATTTGCCTTAGTATTGATACTCGCTTTGTTGTATGTTGCACAGGGGGTATTGCTCCCTATCTTATTTGCCACTTTGATTTCAATATCTTTATTCCCTTTAGCTAGATTGTTCGAACGCTTAAGACTAGGTCGAGCTTTTTCAGCCATGATGGCTGTTATCGTAGCAATCGCCGTCATTTCAACCGTACTTTGGTTTATAGTCCATCAAAGTATTATCATTGGTAAGGACGCGACTGCAATTACTGGCAAAGTACTATCAGTATTAGAAAACGGCCAATCTTGGCTACACGATCAATTTGGAATTGGAAAAAACCAAGTGGTCGAGAAGCTTAAAGAACAAGGCAACAAATCCCTCGAAAACATAGGCGGTGTCATAACGACTGCCTTCGGTTCAATAGGAAATATGTTAGCAAGCGCCATTCTAGTTCCTTTGTACAGCTTCTTTATGCTATACTACCGTGATTTTTTCAGAGAGTTTTTCTTCAAAGCTTTCAAATCTACACCCCAACGAAAAGTAGACGAGGTGCTAAACAAAATTTACACAGTCGTACAAAGCTACCTAACAGGGCTCGTCACCGTAATGGGTATCATTGCAGTCCTTAACACAGTTGGGTTAATGGCAATGGATATTGAGTATGCCTGGTTCTTTGGAACACTAGCATCCTTATTAATGCTATTGCCCTACATCGGAATAGCTATAGGGTCTATCCTACCTGCTCTTTTCGCGTTAGCTACAAAAGATTCAGCTTGGTATGCGTTGGGGGTTGTAGCCTGGTTTCAGGTAGTACAGTTTTTAGAAGGAAATATCATCACGCCAAATATTGTAGGGAGCAAAGTCAGCATTAACCCGTTGATGGCAATCATTGGCATCCTATTAGGCGGCATGTTGTTCGGATTAGCCGGATTAATACTAGCACTCCCTTTTATCGCTACATTAAAGGTAATCTTTGACGCCATCCCTAGTATGGAAGCTTTTGGATTCTTGATTGGCGAACCGGAAAAACAACATCTCAAACGAAATTCCACACAAGAACTTCTTATGAAATGGGGAATCGTCCGCATCCCTAAAATCAAGGATAAAATAGAGGTAGACATTAACATCAACACGGAAGAAACAGCCCATCTTTCTAGCCCCAAAGCTACTTACAAGGAGGTGCACGAAAGCCAAGAGATACCTTATGTCGATGACAAAAAAGATGAAGGCTCGAATTCTGCTGTCTAATGATGCACATAACACCTCCATTCATTGATATACATACCCATAGTAGACTGGATATCCCAGACATATTGCAGGTACGCAACCATATCATAGGTCGAGATCAAATAATGGGCGATGGAGTATACACTGCTGGTATACATCCCTGGTATATTGATAGACCACTCTCTGAGCAATGGGAACAACTAGAAGTCGCAGTAATAAAAAAGGAAGTCATAGCTATTGGTGAATGCGGCCTGGACAAACAATGTAAAACAGATTGGGATTTGCAGCTTGAAATCTTTCAGCGACAGATAAAACTGGCCAATACAATAAACAAACCCCTTATCATTCATAGCGTAAGAGCTTATCAAGAGATTATGCAGCAGCTAATCTTACAGGAAGCACAGACGCCGATTATCTTTCACGGCTTTAATAAAAAAACAGAACTCGCTCGGCAACTCTTACAAAAAGGCTACTATCTGAGCCTGGGAACCGACATACTGCAGGGCAGACAAGATGCTTTAATCTTCGAAATCCCACTCAACAGGCTCTTTCTCGAAACCGACAATAAAACGACTAATATAGTAGATATTTTTTCTTACTTTTGTGCCGCTCGAAAAATCTCACTTGCGACTTTAAAACAGCAGGTGATGGAAAATTTAGAACAAGTATTTAATTACAGGATTGAAGAATGAAAGATTTATCTTGGCTATCTAGGACAGAAGCATTGATAGGCCGTGATGCCGTAGAAAAACTTACGACATCGCATGTTATGGTACTCGGATTAGGCGGAGTAGGCTCGTACGCTGCAGAATTTATATGTCGTGCCGGAGTTGGAAAAATGACAATCATCGACGGAGACACAGTCGATCCAACGAATCGAAATCGACAGCTCCCAGCCCTATCCAGCAATCATGGTATCTCTAAGGCCAACATCATGAAACAGCGTCTACTCGATATAAACCCCGAACTAGAACTTAATGTAATAGATGAATTCATTATCCCAGAACGCTTAGAGACCTTGCTAGAGACCAAACCCGATTACATCGTCGAAGCAATAGACAGTATAACACCTAAACTATTTTTAATTCGTCGTGCCTATGCTGCAAAGATTCCTTTTGTAAGTTCTATGGGAGCCGGAGGAAAAGTAGACCCAACGAAAATACAAATCGCCGATATCAGCAAATCGTACAATTGTAAGCTCGCCTTGCACATCCGTAAGAAACTACGTAAGCATGATATCAGAGAAGGTGTAAAAGTGGCGTTTTCAACGGAATTACCAGATAAAGCCTCCCTAATCTACACTGATGGAAGTAACTTTAAGAAATCGGCCTATGGCACGATGTCTTATTTACCAGCGGCATTTGGAGGAGCTATCGCTTCGGTAGCGATTCGTGAACTAATAGGGAAAGAAGCCTAACCACGATTCGTTATACAATATACCGACAAAATTATATTTTTCACCGAGGATTCTGCTAGGTTTACCTATTTCATATGGGGAGTCTATGTGTTCATCTCTATCTTTGATACATACAAACAAAGAACATACACATAAAAAAGAGAAAATCATGGCATTCAAAGAAACTTACAATATCTCAGGTGAGAATTTATTAAGAAAAATCAAGGAACTCGTAGCTGATGGTAATGTGACAAAGATCACGATCGCTGATAAAAACGAAAAAGAAATAATTAGTTTTCCAGTTACTATCGGAATCGTCGGCCTAATACTTGCACCTATATTTGCTGCAGTGGGTGCATTGGCAGCTATTATCGCAGAGTGTAAAATTATCGTGGAACGGAAAGATGCTGAACCTAAAGAAAGCAGTCCAGAAAAAGAACAAGAAGATAATCCTGTAATTTAATTTTAATTAATAAATATAATGATATTGATCGCCGTATTATTCCCTTGGCTTTCTTTCTTTTTACGTGGAAAGATATTCTCGGGAATTCTATGTTTAATTTTACAAATAACTCTGATAGGATGGCTACCTGCAGCTATATGGGCAGTAGCTTCCAGGCTGGACGCCAAAAACAAACAGCGGATAGAAAATCTAAATAGAAGATAAAGAAAAAGCCTTCGTATCGAAGGCTTTTTCTTTATTTACGAGATAATATCTTCTATCTCTTTAATTATCTTCTGTGCGATAGCATCTGCTGCTTCAGGTGTAGGTCCTTCAGAATAAATACGGATAATTGGTTCTGTATTTGACTTACGTAGATGTACCCATTCATTCTCAAAATCAATTTTCACCCCATCTACAGTAGAATGCTCTTCATGTGCATATTTCATCTGCATCTTTGTTAGCAGACCATCGATATCTAAACCAGGGGTTAACGTAATCTTATTTTTAGACATGAAGTACTGCGGCAGCTCAGCCCGGTACACCGATGCTTTCTTGCCCATCTTTGCTAAGTGCGACAAAAAGATAGCGACACCTACCAACGCATCACGACCGTAATGAGACGCCGGATAAATAACTCCTCCATTACCTTCTCCTCCTATCACTGCATCCACTTCTTTCATCTTGGTCACAACATTCACCTCTCCTACAGCAGCAGCAAAATAAGTACCGCCATGCTTGACGGTGATATCACGTAATGCCCTTGTGGAAGATAAATTGGATACAGTATTACCTTTACTTTGAGACAAAATGTAATCAGCAACAGCTACTAACGTATATTCTTCGCCAAAAAGATCACCATCTTCCATCATAAAGACCAAACGATCAACGTCCGGATCCACAGCAATCCCCAAATCAGCTCCGTGAGTCAACACAGCCTCTGATAAATCAGTTAAATTTTCTTTCAGAGGTTCGGGATTATGCGGAAATTTACCGTTAGGTTCGCAATGTATCTTATATACTGTTTCTACCCCCAATGCTTCCAATAAAGCGGGAATAAAAATACCTCCCGTACTATTCACCGCATCCACAGCAATTTTAAATCCAGCAGCACGGATAGCCGCTACATCAACATACTCCAAAGCCAAGACAGCATCTATATGCTTTTGCAGGTAACTGCTATCAACCGTCACCTTTCCAAGATCCTGCACTTCCGCAAAATCAAAATCAAGGCGCTCACCCAATTCTAAAACCTCCTTACCTTCGACATCGGATATAAACTCTCCCTTCGCATTGAGTAGCTTCAAAGCATTCCATTGTCCCGGATTGTGCGACGCAGTCAATATAATACCACCGGCTGCATTCTCCAAAGGCACAGCAATCTCCACGGTAGGTGTTGTAGAAAGTCCTAAGTCTACAACTTCGGCACCTATGCTCTGCAACGTACCGATCACCAAGTTACTAACCATTTCCCCAGATTCGCGCGCATCTCTCCCCACCACAATTTTCTTATTACCGGTCTGGCTCATCAATATCTTACCAAATGCCGCCGTGAATTTAACGATATCAATTGGTGTCAACCCTTCTCCTGCACGACCACCAATCGTACCGCGAATACCCGAAATAGATTTTATTAAAGTCATATACTTGATCAATTATAGTGAGCCGTAAAAATAGCTTATTCCAAAATAAATACAACATATTGATAGGATATAAAATTAAAAACATATATTTGTTGCAACTTTGTGTATTTTAATACTAAAATTCCATTTTCCATTTACTGGCAATTAATGTATTTTTAGCCTTTCATACACAAAACAGAGAATCTTATGTGGCAACAAATAATTGATTTAGATAAAGAAATATTTCTACTGATAAACCAAGGTCTAAGCAACCCTGTGTTCGACTGGTTATTGCCTATATTACGCAATCCATTCACCTGGGCCCCTCTTTATCTATTTGTTATTATCTTTTTCGTGAAGCACTATGGCAAATTAGGTATACTCGTTGTGTTATGCACATTGATTAACTTTGGAGTGTCTGATGGTATATCTTCGCACCTGATTAAGAAAAATGTAAAACGTATACGCCCCTGCAACGACATCGAATTCAAACACGACATCAATCTACGTGTGCGATGCGGCTCTGGTTTTAGCTTTACCAGTTCGCATGCCACAAACCATTTTGCTATGGCTTTTTTCTGGATTGTATTGTTTCGTCGTAAATGGAAACACACACTATGGCTGTGTGTATTGTGGGCCTCACTAATTTCTTTTTCACAGATTTATGTCGGTGTGCATTACCCCTTTGACATACTCTGTGGCGCTATATTGGGCAGTCTGATTGGAATCCTCAATGGAAATCTATTTAAACGATTTGTCCCTGCTTTTTTTAAGGAAACAATTCCAACACATAATATTATATGAGCTTTACTTTAATCGTAGCTATTTTATTTTTATCCGCATTCATCAGTGGATTAGCGGTATTCTTTGTCAAACGAGACAACACCAGCTATCTCAAACTGATACTATCCTTTAGTGGGGCCTATTTATTTGCAATCACAGTCTTGCATTTAATTCCCCATGTGTATATTGCCAATACCACAAGTCCAGAGATTATTGGATTATACATACTTGGTGGATTCATTTTTCAATTGCTCTTAGAACAATTTTCTCAGGGTATTGAGCATGGTCATATCCATCACAGTGAGAACGCTGGATTTCCGCTTGGAATCATGATCAGTCTTTGTCTACATGCGTTTTTGGAAGGAATGCCTTTAATATCAGGACAACAATCTAAACTCGTCTTCGGTATTGCAGTACATCATATCCCAGCTGCATTCGCGTTGGGAAGTCTATTACTAAGTTCATCGGTCAGTAAACGTACAATTGTAATCATGTTGTTCATTTTTGCGGCCATGACTCCACTAGGTTTTATCACCAGTTCTGTACTAAGCGAGGGTGAAATTGGAAATATTTCACAGCATTTTGATAAAATAATGGCCGTGGTAATCGGTATATTTTTACATATCTCTACCACGATCTTATTTGAATCCGGATCGGCTGATCACCATAAATTCAACAAAAAGAAAATGGCAGCAGTCTTTTTAGGCCTAGCTATATCATTGACGACATTCTTACTACCTCACGATCATAGTCATGGTGGACATGGTCACGATCACCATGATCACAATCATGACCATAGTGATCATAGTCACGACAAAGAAGGACACGATCATCATGACCATAGTCATGATAAAAGCAAAGATGATGGGCACAACCACAATGAGCACGAAGGTCACTCCCACTAAGAGTTTTTCTTAATCTTCGCCTCTTAATTTATCCAGTAAAAAACTTAAGGTCGCTGCTTCTTGTTCAGAAAGATTTTCGGACAACATCGCAGAAAGGTTCATATCAGCCTCCAATTCTTCTAAGAGTTGGAGGCCTTTTTCTGTAATAAGTAAGTCTACTGCTCGCTTATCAGATTTATTTTTTGTTCGGGTGACTAACCCTTTGGTTACGATTCGTTCCACCAATCTCGATATATCAGGTGTACTATTTATCATACGTTCCTTAATCATAGCGTTGGAAGCAGGATTAGGGAATTGTCCACGCAAAATCCGCAAAACATTAAACTGTTGAAGCGTTATTTTTTTCTTGTTCGCCCTGGATTCCAACAGATTACTCAACCAGTTATTCGTAAAAAGAATGTTAACAGTGGCTTTATGCCAATCATCCTGAAACCGACTGGTTTTGATTCGATCCTCAATCCCCATATTTATAATGAATCTAATTAAAACAATTATGTGACATAACCAACATCTCTAAACTCATTCCTTTTAATTATATTTGAAGAATTTCGAGGTATTAGAAACTATCTAAAGTTACAAAAATAATGCAAAATAAAATCTCACTTGATAAACTAAAAAAAGGTCAAAAAGCAGTCATTCATTCTTTTGATAAAGATGATCTTCCAGCCAAGTTTTATGAGTTGGGCTTTACCCCAGGTACTACTATACAGATCAAGCACATAGCCCCACTACACGGTCCAATCTGTGTCAATATTATTCAAGATAACACCTTAGTAGCAATCAGAAAGTCAGAAGCCTCATTAATTCTGGCAAACACAATATAATGAAGAACAATATAATAGCATTATTAGGAAACCCAAACGTAGGGAAAACATCATTATTCAATCGTATTACCAAACTGAATCAAAAGGTAGGAAACTATCCGGGTATCACGGTTGAGAAGAGAGAAGGTTCTATAAAAGCAGGCGATAAACACTATAAAATAATCGATCTACCAGGAACGTACACCTTGTTTCCAAACTCATTAGATGAAGAGGTCGTCTTCAATACCTTAACAAGTAAAAGTGAACACAGTATACCTGATCTTATCATAGTAGTATCTGAGCCGAGTACAATTAATCGAGGCGTTGTATTATATCAACAGGTACGTGAGTCGGGACTTCCCGCAATCTTCGTACTGAACATGATGGACGAGATTGAGGCAAAAGGAATCGAAATCGATATCCCAGCGCTGGAAAACTACCTAAAAACAAAAGTTTTCAAAACGAATGCTCGCACAGGAGAAGGTATAGATGCTTTAATAAACAATCTTGAAATCCAAGTTAATCCTTATTTTAATAGCTTAAACCTCCCCTCAGAATACCAACTGCCGCTCGATGAAGCAAAAAAACTTTTTCCATTAGCGACCGAATACCGTACATGGCAGTATCTGGCACAAGAAAATATTAAAGTCTTGTCTGCAGAAGAAAACAATCAACTGCTCGCTATAAGACAAAAATATGGTATACATATCCAACAGTTGCAAAAAGCTGAGGCCATATTGAGACAGGAGCAAATTAATAATGACCTAAAACAGGTATTAAAAAAGAAGGAAAACAAAAAACTAAGCTTAACCGAAAAAATAGACAATGTACTTATACATCCGATATACGGTTATCTGATATTCTTTGGCTTATTATTTTTGATATTTCAAGCAATCTACACCTGGTCAGGACCGTTAATGGATGGCGTAGACAGCCTGTTTGCCAGTTTAGGCGAATCAGCCGCAGCACTATTGCCTGAAGGGCCTCTAGCAGACCTTATGGTCAATGGTATAATAGCTGGTATCGGGGGCATAGTAATATTCCTTCCACAAATCATCATTTTATTCCTGTTTATCTCACTGATGGAGGAAACCGGATATATGAGCCGGGTAGTTTTTTTAATGGACCGTTGGCTCAAGCCATTCGGCCTGAATGGTAAATCTGTGATTCCATTGATGTCTGGGGTAGCCTGTGCAATCCCCGCAGTGATGTCTGCCAGAAACATTGAAAATCCTAAGGAACGCTTATTAACAATGTTAGTAACCCCCTTCATGACCTGCTCGGCAAGACTCCCTATCTATGTGGTTATTATAGGCCTAGTAATCCCTGACACGGAATTTCTAAGTTTCAACGTGCAAGGTATCGTACTCTTTGCTATGTATATACTGGGTATTGTAGCTGCATTGTTTTCTGCATTGATACTGAATAAAGTGATTAAGTCTGTTCGAAAATCCTATCTGATTTTTGAACTACCTACTTATAAAGCACCGGATTGGAAGAATGTACTTAATACGGTATGGGAAAAATCTTCAGGTTTCTTATTTGGAGCAGGTAAGATTATTTTAGCCATATCCATAATTTTATGGGTACTTGGTAATTTTGGGCCTAATGATAAATTCTCTGATCCCGAAAAGTATATTACACAGGAAAATCCACATTTTTCGGAAGAACAGATTGCAGATGAGGTTACAGCTTATAAAACAGAGTATTCTTACCTCGGGTATCTAGGTCGTGGGATTGAACCTGTTATTGAACCATTAGGTTATGACTGGAAAATAGGAATCGGATTAATCGCTTCTTTTGCTGCCCGCGAAGTATTCGTTGGGACAGTAGCTGTTGTGTACTCGCTTGGAGAAGATCTAGATATAGAAGATGATGGACAAAAGCAAACCTTATTCACACGCATGAAGTCGGAGATCAACCGTAATACAGGTAAACCAACCTATAATTTAGCTTCGGGAGTTTCACTTTTATTATTTTATGCCTTCGCTATGCAATGTATGGCAACAATTGGCGTTGTTAAGAGAGAGACGGGGTCGTGGAAGTGGACCTTGATCCAAGCAGGCTTTATGACAGGGCTTGCCTATATTGCAGCATTGATCGCGTATCAACTGTTAAAATAATAATTCAGACTATGATGTATATTCAGTATGCTATTATCGCAGTTATCTTTATCATCGCTATTGTATTCATGGTAAAGAAATTTATGCCCTCAAAAAGCAAGAGTGCAGGCTGCGGTAAAGGCTGTGGCTGCAGTTTTTCTGAAAAGGCCGAAAACTAGTTAAAAGAGATGAACCGACACAATCAGATTCGGTTCATCTCTTTCATGATCCGCCAGCTGGCGGATCATGAAAGTTTTTTAGAATAGACTCAATTGCCCGTTCCTAGGAGCATCAAATTCGTGTTCAAAAAAATTCGACACCGTAACTCCCAACAGCCGTACTTTCCGATCGTCTAAGTTAACTTTATCCAACAGGGCATTGGCTTCATCTTTCAACTGTCCATAGCTGGATAGAAAATGGGATCCTGTATAGCTTCTGGTAAGTAATGTGAAATCAGCAAATTTGACTTTTAAGGTCAACGTCCTGCCTGACACGGATTTGAGATCCAACCGACGACTCAACTTATAGCAAAGATTATCCAGTTCAGTCTTCATCTCTTCGAGTTCCATAATATCGCGTTCAAAGGTATCTTCAACGCTGATAGATTTAGCTACCCGATTGGGCCGTACAGGCCTATCATCATTACCTCGCACCATGTTATAAAAGAAACTTCCGGACTTTCCAAAATCACGAATCAGTTGCGCTTCTGAAAAAAGTTTCAAATCGCTTCCAGAGTGAATCCCCTTCCCTTTCATCTTTTGTGCGGTGACTTTACCTACTCCAAAAAATCGTTCTATCGGTAATGACTCTAAGAATTTGATAATTTTAGAAGGTCCGATAAAAGTCAGCCCATCAGGTTTGTTATAATCGGACGCAATCTTAGCTATAAACTTATTGACCGATACCCCAGCCGAAGCAGTTAAATTGAGTTCGCTCTTAATGGCTTGCTTGATCTCTCTAGCTATTTCTATTGCAGAACCTATCCCCTTCTTATCCTCGGTCACATCGAGATAAGCTTCGTCCAAAGAAAGAGGTTCAATGAGATCGGTATACCGTCTAAAAATCTCCCGAATCCGTACCGATACCTCCTTGTAGACATCAAATCTGGGATAGACAAATATAATATCGGGGCATAGCTGTAATGCCTGCCTGGAAGGCATAGCAGACTTAACACCAAAACGTCGTGCTTCGTAGCTCGATGTTGCGACGACACCACGCCCATCTGGAGACCCACCAACGGCAATGGGCTTTCCTCGCAATTCCGGAAAATCGCGTTGCTCTACAGAAGCGTAAAATGAATCCATATCAACATGGATGATCTTTCTCATCTTAAAACACTCACTCCTTATTAATATTAAGCTAATGTTAATTAAATATTATGAAATGATTACCTTAGACTTTAGCACTTTGTCATCGTTCCATTAATCCTATATTTGCGTAAAATTAATGTTAAGCCATGAAAGCTTAATACCAAATACCAACATTAGATTTTAAATTTAAAGAATAACAATGCAGTACCACAATTTTCGAACACTTTTTTTTTATAAAAAGTCTCTATTAGCGGCTCTTCTATTCGTTCTGTCCAGCCTTGGTAATCTTAATGCCCAAGAGAGAGATGACCGTGCTACCATTCTTAACTTTAAAGGCATCCAATATACCTCCAAAGACTCCTTATTCTATACAAACTTCAGGTTTAGAATGCAAAATAGATTAGGTTATAGCAATGTACTTGACGGAGAAGATAATGGAAAATTTGACGCTAGAATACGTCGATTACGCATGCGAATGGATGGTTACATTTATACGCCTAAGATATCGTATTCAGTCCAACTTGCTTTCACACGATCTGATCAAGATTTTGATGATACGGGAATACCAAATATCGTACGTGATGCTGTAATTTTCTATAATTTTTCAGATGACTTTTACATTTCTTTCGGGCAAAACAAACTACCTGGCAACAGACAACGTGTTAATTCTTCGGGATCTTTACAATTCGCGGATAGATCACTCGTTAATACCAACTTTACTGTGGACCGTGACTTTGGGGTAAGCTTTAACTTGAGTAAGAAGCTTGGCGCAATGCCTATTAACGCAAAAGCAGCTATTTCTACAGGTGAGGGCCGTCCTGCGAACTCTACCGATGACGGATTAGCATACACTGGACGTGTAGAGTTTTTACCGTTAGGTGAATTTGTAAATGGTGGTGATTACTCGGAAGGAGATATTGAAAGAGAAGTAACACCAAAGCTATCCATTGGCGGTGGATATAGTTACAACGACAGAACTACCCGAGAAGGAGGCCAGACAGGTAAGTACGTACAAGATCCCTTCACTTTAAAAACCGCTTTTGCAGACGCCATCTTTAAATACCAAGGTTTTGCTTATCAAGCAGAATATATGCGTAGGGATGTGGACAATCCCCTTAACAAAACAACAGATGATAAGCCTGAGGATATCTATGCCTATAAAGGCTGGGGACTCAATCAGCAAACATCCTATTTATTAAACCACGGTTATGAGATAGCAGGGCGTTACACTTATGTAAAACCGCATCAACAAATTTCACAATTCGAAGCACAAACTGAGGTCATAGAAGTAGGTCTTACCAAATATATGAAAGCACATCGCCTCAAATTCCAGTTGAATGCCAACTACATGATCAAAGATGGGGTATATGATAACGCTCATAATAAAAACTCTTGGGGCGGAATGTTTCAAGTGGAACTTGGTATCTAAAACTCAATCACAATATTTAAAAAACGTCGAAAAAGTTCGACGTTTTTTTTTTGCACAAAATATGGAAACAACCATCCCTTTGCATCTCTCAATAAAGAAATGTTCCTATTTCACAAAACAAGAACATACATACATAATTATTTACAGGTGAATACTTATCTTTAACGTTTAAAACAATACACTTACAAACGCTTGTTACTATTCATTTAACAAACAACAAGCTCAGCATATTTTGATTTAGAGACAATTTAATGAGATACTATATTATTGCAGGAGAAACATCGGGAGATCTACATGGCGCGAATCTGATAAAAGCATTGAAGGTTAAAGATCCTGATGCCGTATTCAGAATAGTGGGTGGAGATCGTATGCAACAGGAAGCTAATCAAAATGCATTGATACACACTTCTGAAATGGCATTTATGGGCTTCGTGGAGGTGATAAAAAATTTAGGCACTATAAGCAAGAATCTGAAAACGGTAAAAAAGGATCTTCTTGATTTTAACCCGCACACGGTCATCCTTATTGATTTCCCTGGATTTAACTTAAAAATTGCCTCCTTTGCAAAAGCACATCAGATAAAGACCTGTTATTATATTTCACCAAAAATATGGGCTTGGAATCAGGGTCGGGTACACAAGATTAAAAAGATCGTTGATCATATGTTTTGTATACTTCCTTTTGAAGTCGATTTCTACAAAAGATTCGGAATGAAAGTAGACTATGTAGGCAATCCCCTATTGGATGCAATATCAAACTATTCATTCAATTCGGATTTCCGTAGAGACAACCGGCTTACAGAGGCACCGATAATCGCTTTACTCCCGGGTAGCAGAAAGATGGAAATAGAGCAAATCCTACCCGACATGATCGAACTCTATTACGCATTTCCGAAACATCAACTCGTGATTGCGGGTGCACCTAACTTTGAATTGTCTTATTATCAGAATTACACTGCTGACTTAGATATCCCTGTTGTCTTTGATCGAACCTACGATCTGCTCAAGAATGCTGATGCCGCTGTAGTAACCAGTGGTACCGCCACTCTGGAAACGGGTATCTTAAAGGTGCCACAGGTAGTCGTCTACAAAGCCAATCCAATCTCCGTATGGCTAGCGCGAAAATTAATCAAGGTAAAATTTATTTCCTTGGTCAATCTGATCAATGATTATCTTTCAGTCATCGAGCTCATACAGCAGGATTGTAATCCTGGGCAGATACGCGATGAAATAGGCAAAATTATTTCCGAGAAAGAGCATAGAGACAGTATTTTGGAGAACTATGAAGTGCTGGCAGGTAAATTAGGTGAACCGGGAGCTTCGAAAAAAACGGCTAAATTAATCCTTCAGTACCTTAATCAAGTCAAAGAATAAAAGCTCCTATACAAGGAACATAAAAGGGAGTTGATTGTATAACTAAAAAAGCATAAGGAAATGAAAATTAACAAAAAACTAGGATTAATGACTTTTCTGATAGCGCTCTATTCCCTAACTATCGGACAAACAGCTGATATACATATTGGAAAGCTGGAATTGAATAAAAAAGAAAAGAAAGTCTTCAATGATCGTGACTCATCAGCAGTCATTCATATCGACACGTTGATTATGAAAGATAGGTCATCGTTACAATTTTATGGAAAGAAAGACGTAAAATTGGTTGTAAAACATGCTGAAATTGGAGATAGGGCATTCATATCCGGACAAGCTGGAAAAAATAATGCCTCCAATTTTGATATCGATATTAACTTTAAAAAATTAGGATCACTATACGTGATTGCTAGAGGTCAGGACGCCAACAATGGCATGCGGACGGATCCGAATGGGGATGCGGGCATTGTGAATCTAGTGTATGACCCCACCGGCGTTGTACCGCAGACAACAGATAAAAAACAAAAGAACTATCTTTTTGTAGATATCACTCCTGGGGGGCTACATGTCACTCCCAGTTCTGAGATTACAAATATCTACTCGAGGATAGCAACTTCAGCACCTGGGCTCCGAGGACTACCACAAGGACAAATCTACTCCGGATCACCGGGTAAAGAAGGAAAAGTAACCATTCGTAGTAAGTAACAAAAAATCCAATAAAAAAGGCTGTATATTTATTTATACAGCCTTTTTTTATTGCTTAAAGATTACTTTCAATCGCTTTTACTTCTTCGGCATAAAGCTCGACAGGTTTATCTAAAAGAACAGCAATAACCGTGTTATGAGGGTCCAACCTTTCTTTTGGAACATCAATATAAACAATCCCTGGAATAGCGCTCCAATACAACTTATTGTATATTTTATGCCCGATCATTGACCCTTCCCCTACTATTCGTATCCGCGCTATGGTATTTTTCAACCCTTTAATTGCGATAGGTCCGGTAGGCTGCCCCTCAACAAATAGATACAAAGTCTGTCTATCTTTGGAGAGAGCCGTCTTTCCTATATAATGTCCCTGAGCAATACCTGCTTGGGAGTCATGAAGTACTTCTGCATGCTTCTGAACCCATGCTTTAGTAGCTGAGCTCGCAAATTTCAAATCTTTGGACAACACACTACCATCATCATTCATACGCCCTAAAAACAGATTAGCTCCTAGGGATGTCCACTCTACAATCTCACGGATAGCACTTGGGGTATCTTTAGAATCCAACATCTCAGCCAGAATAGGCTTAACCTCTGCATGATCAAACTCAAAATGAGGTTGCTGATTAAATTCTATTGCTACAACAGAAGCCGTAGGATCGAAACCTTTCACATCCATCTTCAAGCTTAAATTATAGCCATCGTATTTATAATCAATTTTTTCTGAACTCCCTACAAAGCGAATAGCAACAGGTTTCGTCTGTAGTCCCTTTACCTGAAGATAATTTTTCACTTCATCCAAATATATATACACAGTCTTTCCATCTTTCGAAACACTATTTTTCTCTTGAATAAAAGCAGTTGCCACTCCTGCTCTAGTACCATAAATAGCTTCTTTATATTTACTCGTCCAACGACCTAGTTCTTTTAATATACTCACCTGCTCCTCAGGGATAGTACCGTCCGCTTTAGGTCCGATATCCAGCAACAAATTGCCCCCCATAGCAATACAATCTATAAGTGTCCGTACAATCATATTAGGCGTTTTATAATTGGTATCAAAGTGTTGGTAACCCCAAGAATCGTTCATGGTATAACACAACTCCCAGTACCGGTCCATCGGCCTGTTTACCGGTACACCTTGCTCTGGTGTGGCGTAGTCACCATGATGGTTCAATCGAGAGTTTACGATAACATTCGGATTATGGCGGCGAAGCAAAGCAAGGGTTTGTTCTGCTTTCCATTCTTCTGAACTATGCTCCCAATCACCGTCAAACCATAATAAATCGGGTTTATACTGTGTTGATAATTCGGTCAACTGTCCCTGATAATAATCAACAAATTGTCCCCAGCGTTTTGGCTCATCTTGCAGATTATAACGTTTACGTGACCGCGTTATAACATCGTAGTAAGGGTGACTCCAATCGGGCAATGAATAATAAAGGCCAGTCTTTAATCCGCTTTTCTTAACAGCAGCTACAAAAGGTGTCAAAACATCTTTCTTGGCTGCACCATCTTTGGGTATAGTGAGGGCTTTATCGGTTTTACTGTCCCACAGAGCTATCCCATCGTGATGCTTCGTCGTAATCACAGTATACTTCGCCCCAGATTCTTTAATCAGCTTCACCCATTCTTCGGGCTGATATTCACTTGCTGTAAACCCTTGAAGTTGCTTTAAATAATTGTCATGACTCGTATAATTATTAAAGAAGGACCACGACTCTGAAATTCCATCAACAGCATATACCCCCCAATGAATAAAAATTCCGAGCTTTGCATCGTCAAACCACTGCATCTTATCTTCCTTTGACACATCCTTTTGCCCATACGATTTAGCAAATAAAGAAAACAACACTAATCCAATAAAAAGTCTCTTAATCATAAATTTAAAGTAGAATAAACTAAAATAAGATATATCACGATCAATGACAAATTTTACTATCGAATAACGATTTATAGTGTACTTTTGTGCCAATGATAGAACTTTATACTGACGGCGCTTCAAGTGGAAACCCTGGTCCGGGAGGTTACGGTACAATACTAAGAACCATCTACACCGGAAGCAACCCTGCTTTTCAGGGCAAACTAATCGAGAAAGAGTTTTCTGGAGGATTTCGTAAAACGACCAATAATCGCATGGAATTAATGGCCGTCATTATCGGACTCGAAGCCCTTAAAAACATAAAACAAAAAGTCACTATCTATTCGGACTCCAAGTATGTAATCGATGCCATTGACAAGCGATGGGTTTATGGCTGGATGCAAAAAGGTTTTCAAGGAAAAAAAAATAAAGACCTGTGGATACGACTCATGCAGTCTTACAAACTACATGAAGTAAAACTCGTATGGGTGAAAGGTCACTCCGGCCATCCGCTCAACGAACGTTGTGACCAACTCGCTGTAGCTGCTTCAAAGGACAAATCAAACTGGAAAATTGACTCCGTCTTCGAAATGGAAGAGCAACAATAACCCCGGTCGGTGGCTTCGTAGCTCAACGCAAGTACGCAGAACTATTCAAAAAATAAATACTTACAGAAAAACTTTCGCTATAGTCATAAGCAATGTTTATTTTTGTGGCAAGATGTCAGACTTAAAATACAATCAAAGAGGTGTGTCCGCTGGAAAAGAGGATGTACACAATGCTATAAAGAATATTGATAAAGGTTTATACCCAAAAGCTTTTTGCAAAATCATACCTGATATTTTGGGGGCAGACGAAAACTGGTGTAATATCATGCATGCGGACGGAGCTGGGACAAAATCTTCTCTGGCTTATGTCTATTGGAAAGAAACAGGTGATGTATCCGTGTGGAGAGGTATTGCTCAAGATGCAATCATTATGAACCTAGACGATCTACTATGTGTGGGAGCGATAGACAATATTATTCTATCGTCTACAATCGGGCGTAATAAAAACAACATTCCGGGTGAGGTGATCGCAGAGATTATCAATGGTACGGAAGAGATTCTCGCGGAACTCCGTCAGTTGGGAATTGGAATTTATTCTACAGGAGGCGAAACCGCCGATGTAGGAGACTTAGTTCGTACGATCATTGTAGATAGTACAGTTACCTGCCGGATGAGACGCGAAGATGTTATATCCAACCACAAAATACAAGGAGGCAACGTCATCGTAGGATTAGCATCTTATGGTCAAGCGACTTATGAAAAAGAATACAACGGTGGCATGGGATCAAATGGGCTTACATCTGCTCGTCATGACGTTTTCAGCAAATATGTAGCAGAGAAATACCCAGAAAGCTTTGACCCCGCGGTACCTTATGATTTAGTATTTGCTGGTGGAAAAACGTTAACGGATACCATAAAAGTAGAGACCGGCGAAGAGGTAACTGCAGGAAAACTCGTTTTATCTCCAACACGCACCTACGCCCCCGTAATAAAAGTTATTTTAGACAAATACAGAAGTCAGATTGACGGCATGGTACACTGCTCGGGCGGTGCACAGACCAAAGTGCTTCATTTTGTTGATAACGTACACGTGATTAAAGACAATCTTTTCCCAATCCCTCCTTTATTTGACCTCATTCAAAAAGAGTCAAATACAGATTGGCAGGAAATGTATAAAGTATTTAATATGGGACACCGTATGGAACTATATGTGCCTGAAGAAATCGCTCAGGATATCATTCAAATATCAGAATCTTTTGGAATACCGGCTCAAGTGATAGGTCGTGTAGAAGATAGCCATAAGAAGCAGGTCACCATCAAATCGCCTTATGGCACATTTATCTACGAATAAGATACGTGAAAGAGAAGCTGACTATAGGCAGGTATGAAATTGTAGATCTTCCCGAATTGGGGATGTACAATATAGAATCCAAAATAGACACCGGGGCCGAAACCTCGGTGCTACACTGTGAAGATTTTGAGATTCAGGAGAAAGATGGACACCGTTTTATAACCTGCCATATCAAGCCGCATTTGGAAGAAGACGAAATATTAACATTGACTTTTCCTATCCATCGAGAGCGTGTGGTAAAAAGTTCGTTTGGTCAGACAGAAACCCGTCATATATTTTTGACTAAAATCCGTATGTTTGATGCTCTTTATGATATTAAATTATCCTTAAGAGATCGATCTTCTATGTCCTACCCTATGTTGTTAGGTAGGAACTTCATAAGCGGAAAATTCCTTGTAGATGTTTCCAAGAAAAACCTTTCTAGAAACAGCTTTTAATCAAACCTTTAGCCTACCCATTTGTTTTATATTTTAAATAAGCACATTCGTGAAAATAGCAATACTATCTACAAATAAAAATCTATACTCCACACAACGTCTAGTCGAAGCTGCCTCTGCTAGAGGCCACGAATGCGTTGTTATGGATCACAGCAAATGCTATGTAGGAATACAGCAAGGAAAACCAAGCATCCATTACCGCGGAGAGAACATAACAGATATAGATGCTATCATACCACGTATTGGTGCTTCGGTAACATTTTACGGATCAGCAATCGTACGTCAATTCGAAGTAATGAATGTAATATCTGCCAATCCAAGTCAGGCGATAACCCGCTCACGAGACAAGCTAAGATGTATGCAGATACTTTCAGGGGCAGGATTAGGTTTACCTATCACAGGATTTGCCCGAACGACCTCAGATGTAGATGATCTTATCAACATGGTAGGTGGTGCTCCTCTGGTCATCAAATTGTTAGAAGGAACACAAGGAATAGGTGTGGTATTGGCCGAAACTAAAAAAGCAGCTTCCTCTGTGATCGAAGCATTCTATGGCTTAGGCAACAACATCCTGATTCAAGAATATATCAAAGAGGCCAAAGGTACGGACATACGTGCTTTTGTAGTCGACGGAAAAGTTGTAGGTGCCATGAAAAGAACCGCTAAAGAAGGAGAATTCAGATCGAATCTACATCGAGGAGGAACTGCCGAAATCGTCAAATTAACCCGCAAAGAAAGGGAAACTGCTATCGCAGCTGCCCGAGCAATGGGACTTACTGTCGCAGGGGTCGATATGCTACCTTCAACAAGAGGCCCATTAATTCTAGAAGTAAACTCCTCCCCCGGTTTAGAAGGCATCGAGAAAGCTACACACAAAGATATCGCAGGTGAAATTATAAAATACCTCGAAACTCAATATGAAGCCAAACAACAGCTTCGTCAAGTTGTTGTAAAACGAAAGGTTAAAAAAGAAAGTAAGCTTTAGAAATTCTAAAGCTTATTTCATTAAAAATCCTCCACCAACTAGATCATTACCTTCATAAAATACGGCTGATTGCCCCGGTGCAATACCTTTCACCGCATGAGGAAAGTCCACTTGCATGATATCCCCCTGTTGGGTCAAGGTAGATACCGCACCAGCATCTTTGTATCTAATTTTAGTAATAGCTTCCATAGGCTCTTCCAAAGAAGCGTACTTCACTAAATTAATATTACGTACAAATGCCTGTGAACGCTCCAACTCGTGCTCTTCGCCCAAGACAACCGAATTACTTTCTGGTAAAATCTCAATCACAAACATTGGTTTACCTAGTGCAATTCCTAGCCCCTTACGTTGACCGATTGTGAAATAAGGATAACCGATATGTTGCCCTACTACGGTGCCATCTGAGAGCAAAAAATTACCTGGACCTATCTCTTGATCAAGGGAAGGCTTTTTATGCCTTAAAAACTCTCTATAATCGTTATTAGGCACAAAACATATCTCATAACTTTCCGATTTGTTAGCAAGTTCCTTTTGCCCCATATCCAATGCCATCTGTTTAATCTCTGATTTGTGAAAACCGCCCAATGGAAACTGTGTCCGGGCTAGGTTTTCCTGAGTGACTCCCCACAGGACATAAGATTGGTCTTTATGTTCGTCAAGTCCTTTAGAAATCACATAACGCCCATTATCGTGTTGACGGATATTCGCATAATGCCCTGTAGCAATAAATTCACAATCCAGCTTATTTGCTCTTTTGATTAATGCCTCCCATTTGATATGCGTATTACACAACACACAAGGATTAGGGGTACGTCCTGCGATATACTCATCGACGAAATTATCAATCACATAATCACCAAATTCATTGCGTATATCTAAAATAAAATGGGGAAATCCATAATTTACAGCAAGAGACCGAGCATCATTAATACTGTCTAAGCTACAACATCCCGTTTCCTTCGACGAACCTCCGGAACTAGCGTAATCCCAAGTTTTCATCGTTATTCCGATCACTTCGTAACCTTGCTCGTGCAACATGACGGCCGCTACCGAACTATCAACACCGCCACTCATCGCTACCAATACTCTTCCTCTTTTACTCATACTATTTTAATAAAATGCAAAGATACCCTAAAATCATTTATCCCTGTGTTTATTTCGTGTAATTTTATCTCAATCAAAATCAACCATTTGTACATATATCCTGTTTTTTTTTCATATAAATGTTTTAGAATCCAAAAAGAGAAGCTATATTTGCATCGCAAGAACGGTAAAACGGATTGCAAAAAAAGGTGCCATAGCTCAGTTGGTAGAGCAAAGGACTGAAAATCCTTGTGTCGCTGGTTCGAATCCAGCTGGCACCACCCAAAATCTGACAAGTAACAGATTCTAAACAAAAACTTGGTAAGGTGCCATAGCTCAGTCGGTAGAGCAAAGGACTGAAAATCCTTGTGTCGCTGGTTCGAATCCAGCTGGCACCACAAAAAAAGACTATCTCTTTAGATAGTCTTTTTTTATTTATGAATAATCTAATCGACTCCGGACTCTTTCAAAATATTTCTGACTTTCTTTGTATCGCTATAGACTGAACATAGATGTGCCCCCTCTCCGTGTACAGTCCAAATCTCTAGCGGCTCCACTCGTTCGATATAAGTTAACAAATCATTCCAATCAATGTGATCAGAAATATATAACGACAAATCATTCTGTCGCTGCAGACGCTTCCATCCAGATGCAAAAACGCGAATTACATTTTTAGCCCTTGTATAATGATTGAATGTCATAGGAGGAACTAAATACACCTTGTCTTTCCCTTCCTTCAAAGCCTTTCTGTGATACAACTCATATTTGAGCTTAACAAAGCCCAATTGATCGTAAATGCGGTGGATAGGAGCCATACTGTGATGCACGAATACCTCCTTCTGCGGACAATAGGTATTAAGAAGATATGTAAGACGCTGTGCCTTCCCTAATGAATAACAGCCTAACATAATATGGACAGACTGCTGTCCCAACTTCTTGATCTCTTCTACGGGATCGGGATGGATGACATCTGGATATGCAAATGTAGTTTCGGTAATCAATACGTCAGCTTTAACGTAAGCAATGGGCTCGCATGTCGCGTCCTCCTGCAACTTATAATCACCAGTGTAGAGATACCGTACGCCTCTATACACCATCAAAATCTGAGCAGATCCTAGAATATGCCCGGCAGGTATAAAAGTAACCTCCACACCATTAAAAACAAAGCATTTGTCAAATGGTTGAAGCTTGTAAGATGATAAGGCTTGCTTCGTAAATCGATATTGCATAAATGCAGCAGTAGCTGCCGTACAGTATATCTCCTGATGTCCTGGCACAGCATGATCACCATGCGCGTGCGATATTACGGCATGTTGTACCGGATGCTTTGGATCAATATAAAAATTACCAATACGACAATAATAACCCAGTGTCGTTTCTATTAAAAAGTCGTCAATTATTTCGACCATTGTCTATCTAAAATCTGTTGATGTATTTGTAATATTTGAGGAAGTAAAGGGCTTACTCCATCATTTAGAATAGTAAAATTCACATATTTTTGCTTTTCTTCTTCAGTCATCTGTTTGTTTATCCGTTCAATGACTTCTGCGCGGGAAACATTATCCCTCTGCATGACACGTTCAATTCTTAGTGGCTCCGGAGCACGGACCAAAATGAGACAATCCAGTGACTTATAAGAACCGCTTTCAATAAGCAATGCTGCCTCTTTGAGACTATATGCTGCAATTTGTTTTTCCGCCCATCGCTCAGCATGCCGGATTACGATCGGATGGACTATACTATTTAATAAGTTCAATTTATCACTATCCCCGAAAACCTGTTTCGCCAGCCACCTTCTATCCAAAGAACCATCAGCTTGATAAACCTCTACGCCGAAGATATCGATCAATCCCCTTCTTAAATCTAGATCGTGATTCATTAAGAACTTTGCTTCACGATCCGCATCATAAAAAGGAATTCCCATCGTCTTAAATATACTGGATACAAAACTCTTTCCAGACCCTATCCCCCCTGTAATACCAACTTTTATAGTCATAACTAATATTTACTTGCGCACAAAAAAATCAACATTCTGCGGCTCAATTTTCACAACTTTGACAAAATCAGGAACCTTTGTCAATAGGACAGGCAAACTCTTGACACGATTTTCCTCCCAATTATCCAAGTCGACAATAGCTTCAAAATCACGTGCAGTCCATTTACTAAAATCCTTTAATGAGACCAAAGTGGTAATCGTCACCTTACTGGGTATAGTACGGACAGAAGTATAACGTCCCTCATTCTCAACCTTGATGGGTATTTCAATAACTTTCTCTGTAAGCTCTCCTATCGGGATAACAACCTCCGCAAAGGTGGGGTAAATCGTCACATTTGTACGTTGTCGCTTATTAATATTTGATACGGTACGTATATCGGTATGAACTTGGGTACCGAAGATACTGTCAGTCTCTAGATACTCAATATTGGCAACATCCTCCAAAGGCCCCGTTATCGTAACGTATTCCGGAGTCGTCCGAGTAGCTCCAATAACTCCGTACTGTTTCTTAAATCCAAGATGCATAGGCACTCGAACTGGCACCTTACGTTGGGTCTGTTTTGAAAAATCAAAATATAGGGTATCCGGTCCTACGCTGATCACCTGTTTGTCCACAGGGAATTGCCTATTAATAAATCCAATCTGATTGGAGAAAACAATATAATTACGCGTACTTAGGCTACTTAAATCAACTTGAATATTTGCTGTATCAGGATTCAATCGGGACAATAAAACATTCCACCCACTCATCTTTACCCGAACATTGACTGTATCAGACTGTAATGGATGAAAAGCCCGTTTTTCTGGTATATTCACATATTCGATACCTGCTTTGACCGTAAATGTATACTTGTTAGAGATGGCGATCAACAACCATGCGATAAAAGAAATAATAAGACAACGCACGAAAATTGAAATCTTACGACGCTGTATTTTACTAATTCTCCTTTGCTTCATATATACAAACTTAGATAAAATGCCCTATATTAACGAAAAAAAAAGCCATTCAACATACTGAATGGCTCTTGATTTTTCTAAGAGAAAAAATTAATCTTTCTTAACCTCTGTGTTAGCTGCACGAGACGCATCCAATGAGATTGCCGACTTATCAAAACGAATACGAACCCCAGAACCTACATCAACTAAAAAGGTAGTTTCACTTACTTCTACGATACGTCCGTGTATCCCAGCAGTAGTAACTACTTTAGAGTTTACGTCCAATTCTTGAATATATTTCTTATGGTCTTTCTGTTTTTTCATCTGTGGCCTGATCATGAAAAAATAAAATACAACAACGATCAAAATCATTGGTAAAAAACTCATGAATCCACCGCCACCTGCAGCTTGTAAAAAAAATGTTGATATCATTATTATTTAATTAGTTATAAATTACTGATCTACTTTTCGACCACCCCTTTAATTTGAACAGTTGTAACTCTCGGTTCAGCGTTCGAACTCACTGTTACAATTTTTTGCTGTGTACCTACTTGGCCTAAACTATTAAAACTCACTTTTATCTCACCTGTTTTGCCTGGAAGAATAGGTTCTTTTGTAAAATCCGGTGTAGTACAACCACAAGAAGCCGACACCTGAGACAATATTACTGGAGCTGTTCCTCCATTCGTAAACTTAAAAACATGCTCCACAACAGCACCTTCTTTTACCTTACCGAAATCAAATACAGCGTTCTCAAACTCAATAGATCCCTGCTCCGAATGTGTACTGTCAGTGACAGAAGCTGCGATAGCAGTTGTCCCTTTATTGACATTCGTATCTCCCTGGTTTCCACAAGAAGCCATAAATCCCAAAATCGAAAAAGCCAAAAGTGTGTTTCTAAATTTCATAAGTTAATCCTTTAATCCCCTACCCGCTTTACGAATACGTCCTTCCTTCGTTAAGTCAGCTAGGATTTTATCCAAAATACCATTAATAAATGTGTTACTCTTCAAAGTACTAAACGACTTAGAAAGCTCAATATACTCATTTATAGTAACTTTCACTGGAATTGACGGAAAGTTTATAAGCTCACTAATCGCCATACGCATTAACAAAATATCCATTAACGCAATACGGTCTGCCTCCCAATTCTTTGTTTTTGCCGCAATCAATGCCTGGTACTCATCTCCATACCGAACAGATGTCTTTAATAATTCGGAGATAAACTCTTCGTCTTCATCCCAATTCGGAGTAAGCTCTGCCAACTTATTATTAGAAGGGTTTTCTGAACTAAAGTTTTTAAAAGTTTTAGCAATCATCGCCTGAAGAACTTCCTTATCTACTGGCCAATTGATAAACTTATCTTCAAAAACCTGCTCAATATCTACTGATTTTAAGATAATCTTTTTAAAGATATACTTGATGATATCTTTTTCAGCATTTATACTTTGATCTTCTAAAGCTAAATACTCAAGATAGGCCTCAGAATCCTTAAGCTGGGCAAAAATTGAACGTACAATTTCGGGATCAAACCCCCAAGACACCTTATACTTCTTAACCAACTCGAGATAGGTACGATTCTGCCGTAACGACTCAATAAAGGTGTTACCATTCAATTTTGCAGTCAACATTTTATCCTTCTCCGTCGGCAAAAACTTCGCCGCACGGCTTTCTTGGTCCAAGACCACATATTCTGCCACTTCATCCAATAGATTCAATGTCCAGATATACATTTCATTGACCTCTTCAACATTTTTGAAAAGTGCCTTTTCAAAATCTTTAACCTGTTTATCTTCGGATAAACTGTACGCATAAAGCGTCTGCAATACCTTAACTCTAAGGTGTCTTCTGTTTAACATATTTTAATAAGAACGATTATTTTATAAGAACGATTATTAAAGAATACAAACTACCTTCTCAGCTTAGTCATATCATTGATACGCCTTTCTGCCAATTGTCTAGCTGCTTCAAATGTAGTTATACCTTCTTCTCTAGATGTTTGTAAAACATGGCGCGTAGCGCTATATATATTACGGATTAAAGACTCCGTCCGGTCTGTTCCATATCCTTCTAACTCAGAATAACAGCTAATTAGTGCTCCTGAATTGATCAAAAAGTCGGGTGTATACAGAATATTATGTTCTTTCAACAATTGAATTGTACGTTCTTCGTCTTTCAATTGATTATTGGCCGATCCAGCGATAATCTTGCAGCGCATCTTAGGCACTGTATCCGGATTAACTGTTCCTCCTAATGCACAAGGAGCATATACATCCACATCAAGTTCATAACTGGTCGCATACTGGATAGGTTCAGCTTTGTACTTAGCAGCGACTTTCATCTTACGCTCTTCCGTCATATCCGAGACATAAACACGGGCATTCTCTGCACGCAACATCGACACCAACTGCTCTCCTACTGAACCAACTCCTTGAACCGCTATCTTTCTCCCTGCAAGCGAATCATCTCCATACAACTCCTTTATAGAAGCTTTTATCCCGTAAAAAACTCCTCTTGCAGCGAAAACAGTCGTATCACCTCCTCCATTCATAGAAGTGGGCAGGCCTGCAACATAATCTGTCTCTGCATGGATATATTCAAGATCCTTTTGCGTAGTTCCAACATCAATAGAAGCGATAAAATTACCGTTAAGCCCGGCTACAAACTTACCAAAACGACGCATAAGAATCTCGGTCTTTTCTGTACGATTATTGCCAATTATAACAGCACAACCACCGCCAAGATTCAATCCTGCCAACGAAGACTTATAAGTGATTGCTTTTGAAAGACGTAAAGCATCTTCGATAGCTTCTTCTTCAGACTCATAAGGCAACATCCGAACCCCACCTATTGCTGGACCTAACGTCGTATCATGAATAGCAACAATGGCCTTCAAACCGACCAATGGATCATTGCAAAAAAATAAATTTTGATGTCCGGAAACGGCCATCAAATCAAAAACTGAAGCGTTTTGCATATCAAAAGAAATAATATAAAACTATCCTAAAAAGCTGTACAAAAATAAAAAATTAATTCGTTTTATCTGCTATTTATTGAAATATACACCGTCGTAAAATCCAAATGCACATTAAATAAGATAGCTTTTAGAGAATTATATGACGAATAAGCGCAAAACAGCCAAAAGATATTAAAGTGAAACCATTACATTTGTAATAGACACAGAACATGAAAGAACTATCTTACCTCAACAAATATTTTTACAAGTATAAATGGCGCTTAATTCCAGGTGTTATTTTCGTTATCATCTCTAATTATTTTGGAATCTTACCAGCAAAGGTAATTCGGGAAGCATTTGATTTGGTCAAAGAGAATATAGACCTGTATCGACTTTATGACGGTTTTGAACGACAAGACCTCATGTACCAAGTATTTGGTAGCAGTTTACTCTTTTTTGGAGCGGTGGTACTTGTCTTAGCTTTGTTGAGAGGTATTTTTCTATTCCTGATGCGACAATCCATTATTCTCATATCTAGGCACATCGAATACGATTTGAAGAATGAAATATACCGACACTACCAAGAGCTTGATTTTTCATTCTTCAGAAAGAACAATACTGGAGATCTCATGAACAGAGCAACAGAGGATGTCAATCAGGTACGAAACTATTTAGGCCCAGCTATCATGTATGCAATCAATACAGTAACGCTCTCTGTGATGATTATATACGCGATGTACGATGTCAATCCCACGCTAGCTTCATATGCATTAATACCGATCCCCATCATATCGCTAATCATCTTGATTGTAAATCGAATTATAAATAAGCGGAGCTCTAAAATCCAAGCGCAGTTGTCAAAACTTTCGTCATTTGTACAAGAAACCTTCTCTGGGATAAGAGTCATAAAGACCTACACTCAAGAAGAACAAAAAATGGCTGAATTTGCACATGAAAGCAATGTCTACCGCAACAGCTCTTTGGATCTCGTCAAAGTACAGGCGATATTTTTCCCATTAATCATATTTCTTGTCGGGTTTAGCACCATTGTCACAGTCTATATCGGTGGAATAGAAGTAAATAAGGGAACCATAACAGCTGGAAATATTGCAGAGTTCATTATGTACGTAAACCAACTGACATTTCCGGCAATGGCTTTGGCCTGGGTTACTTCACTAATTCAGAGAGCAGCAGCTTCTCAGAAAAGAATTAATGAATTCCTCAACACAAAACCCGAAATTATCAGTGGTACAATTACGCAAAAACTGGATGGGAATATCCGTATCGAGAACCTTTCGTTTACTTATCCAGAGACTGGTATCAAGGCATTAAGCAATATAAATATTAGTATCAAAGCAGGTCAAACACTAGCTATCATAGGTAAGACCGGATCTGGAAAATCCACCCTTGCCAACCTCCTTTTAAGGATGTATGATGCAGATCAAGGCAGTATAACATATGACGGCAATAATATAAAAAACTTACATATAAAAGGCTTACGTCACCAGATAGGCTTCGTACCACAACAGGTATTTTTATTCTCCGACACTATTGCTAATAATATAGCTTTTGGATTAGATCATTGCGAAATAGATAGAGTAGAATCCGCAGCCAAAGACGCAGCCGTATATGAGAATATACTTGCTTTTGAGGCAGGGTTTCAAACCCATATAGGCGAAAGAGGACTCACCCTATCGGGAGGACAAAAACAACGTGTTTCTATCGCAAGAGCCCTGGTCAAAGACCCTCAAATGTTGATTTTTGACGACTGTCTATCAGCAGTAGACACAAAAACTGAGGAAGAAATACTGCACAACTTAAGTCGTATCATGCGAGACAAAACGACCATTTTTATCGCTCACCGTATTTCAACGATCAAGAATGCAGATCATATCATTGTACTAGAAAATGGAAGTATCATCGAAGAAGGAAACCATAGCAGCTTGTTAGCTGCCAATGGAGAGTATGCCGAACTCTATGAAAAGCAGTTGCTGCAAAGCACAGAGTAACAATTCTGTTTGCAATTCGGGTTATATTTATCTAACTTTCGGAAGATACCAAACCGGATATTCAGTTATGAGACATATTCTTTTAGCTCTTTTTGTGTTGATTTCAACTAGCTTAATGGCACAATTTGAGGACAGTCCTACGATAAGACGCAGCGATTTTGAAACCAAGGTATATGAAATAGATACTAGCGCCCATGCCATAACGCTCTTTGAACACGGGAAGACACAAATTGACAGAAGCGAATCAGATCGATCCTTAATGGTATTTCATCACTACAAGACCCGGATCAGAATCCTCACAAAGGAAGGATATGAGCAGGCTAATTTCACTATTCCGCTGTATAAATATGGTTCAACCTTTGAATATATTACGAATATAAAAGCTACCACATATAACCTTGTAAACGGCAAAATAGAAGGCACTCCTCTCAAAAACAAAGATATCTTTCTCGAAAACAGAAGCGATTTTGTTAAACTGAATAAATTTACGATGCCAGATATCCAGACCGGGTCGATAATAGAACTGGAATACACATTAGTATCTCCCGACATCTTTAACTTCAGATCCTGGCAATTCCAAACAGATATCCCCAAACTAAAAAGTGACTACCAAGTACTGATTCCTGCAATCTATAAATACAATATTACGTTAAAAGGTCCGTTGAAACTTTCCGACACAAGATCGAAACTACAACGCGAATGCCTCCATCTGAATGGAAACAAAATAGACTGTTCCGACATCACCTATTTTATGGAAAGTATACCCGCTTTCAAAACAGAAGCTTATATGCTGGCGCCAAAAAACTACATCTCGGCCGTTAGTTTTGAGTTAGAAGAAATGGCTATGTCAGGAGGCGGCGTCAAATCTTTCACAAAAAAATGGAGCGATGTAGACCGAGAACTCATGACGGATAAAAATTTTGGCGGGCAACTAAAAAAAACAAACTTACTAGAAGAAACGCTGAACAAATCAATAGATGCCGGCTCTAGCCAACATGATAAAGCTAAAAATGTATTCAAATGGATTCAACAGAACATCAAATGGAATAACATTTACGGAAAATACGCACAACATGGTATTGAAGATGCTTTAAGAAATAAAAACGGAAACACAGCGGATATTAATCTAGCGCTCGTTGCTGCTCTCAATGCTGTAGGAGTAGAATCCTACCCGATTCTTGTTTCCACACGCGATAACGGAGTACCCAACAATCTCCACCCTGTCATTTCGGATTTTAATTATGTAATAGCCGGTGTTAAGATTCAGAATGAAACCTATCTCGCAGACGCAACCGATCCCCTACTTCCTTTTGGCGAACTTCCTATACGCTTTATCAACGAAAAAGGCAGAATTATTTTTTCTAAAAAATCCTCGGAATGGATTCCTCTGGTCAATAACCAGATTTCATCGACTCACTACAGTTTCGACGGCTCCCTTGAGCCCACTGGTATACTAAAGGGTAACCTTGCTATAGTATACAATGGAATGGATGCCATAAGCAAGCGCCGAAACATACTTGAGTACCCTTCGGTAGAAGAATACGAAGAAGCTGTTGACGAAAAACTGACAAGCATAACTGTAAAAAAACTTAACATAGAAAATCTGGATCACAATGAAATATCTCTTATTGAAAATTTCATCATAGAGGTCAGAGTCGGTGATGAAATAAAAGGAAATAACTTTTATTTCAACCCTATTTTTATAAATCGTACTATTAAAAACCCCTTCAATCTTGACGAAAGAAACTATCATGTAGATCTCGGTTCTAAAAGAGACGAGAGCCATACGATAACTGTAAAACTTCCAAAGGGAAGCAATATAAAGACGTCACCAAAAAACATAAGCCTTGTATTACCAGAGAATACGGCCCGATATAACTACAAAAGTGAATTGATAGATGACACGCTACATGTTACACAGCACCTATCACTTAAAAAGGCCATATACAATACCGATGAGTATTTCGGATTAAAAGAATTGTTTTCGAGAATAATACAACAGCTAAAGATAGATCACTCATTCAATTACACAGCAGATGCTTCTCTATAGAATTATTTCCGTACTATTAATGACCTTCTGTATTCTACACGCAAACGCTCAACAGTATACGGCATCGGGTATTTCAAAAGATCTGTTAAGTCGCGCGAATGCCGTAGTACAGGAAGAACGCATAGCTTTTGACATAGACTATTCAAATTCATCCCAAACGGTTCATAGGGTAATAACGATACTGAACAAAGCTGGAGAAAAACATGCAGAACTAGTGTTATACTATGACAAGAGCAAAACAATCAAGGATATAAAGGGACAGATTTTAGATGAGTTCGGTAATCAAATTAACAAATTCAATCAAAAGGACTTTAAAGATTATAGTGCCACACGCCAAGTCAGTATGTTTGATGATATACGGGTCAAACATTATACTCCAAACTTTCATACCTACCCCTATACTATTGTGTATAGTTATGAAGTAAAACATACACAAAATCTGTTTATTCCATACTGGCAACCTAACTACTTAGCCGATCTTGCTGTAATTAGTAGCACATACGAATTAAGCTGTAAATCGGATCAATTATTACGGATAAAAAGCGAGAACATACCTCAACCCGCTCATATAACAGCAACTGAAAAATCTAAAACTTATCGATGGATTGCGAAAAACATAAAGGCACGAAAAGATGAGCCCTTAAAACCATTTGATCGACAGGATGCTATCCTCGTTAAAGTTGTCCCGGAAACTTTTCACTATTTCAAGAAAAAAGGAACTGTAAGGAGTTGGTCGGATTTCGGAAAATGGGTACATGAAGATCTTCTAACAGGCAAGCAGGAATTATCTCCCGAAACAAAAGACAAAGTAAGAGAACTTACGGCACATCTGAATTCGAACAAAGAAAAAGCAAAGGTGCTATACGCATACATGCAGGGTAAAACGCGCTACGTCAGTATACAGATAGGAATTGGGGGACTTGAGCCTTATCCAGCTTCCTATGTAGAACAACTGGGATATGGAGATTGCAAAGCGCTCGTAAACTACACACAGGCTTTGTTAAAAGAAGCGGGTATCGAATCTTTATACTGTATTGTCGAGGCAGGGCACCAGAAAAAAAATCTCGATATAGACTTTGCAAATGCCGTTGATGGCAATCACATTATACTATGTTTGCCTTTCGAAAAAGATACCACCTGGCTCGAATGCACAAGCAATAAACATCCCTTCGGTTATCTAGGCAAATTTACTGATGACAGGCTAGTTCTCGCTTGTGCACCCGACGGGGGGAAAATATTACGAACAACCAAGTATCCATCTGCTAAAAATTTGCAAAGCCGAGTAGGACATATTAAAGTGACAGAAACCGGTAATATCCAAGGAAGTATAACAACAACTTTTACCGGCACTCAATTTGACAATCATTTTGAGAATGTTTCTAAAGGACAACGCGAACAACAGGAATTGTTAAAACAATTTTATGACATCGATAACATTAGCTTTTCAAATCATTCTTACGAAGTAGAAAACCAAAAAGAATCAGCGGTTATTGAAAAAACAGATATCACGATAAAGAACTATGTTGTAAGGAACAACGATCAGCTAATATTCCTTCCAAACCTATTCAATATGGCTAAAGCCATCCCAGAATCTAAAAACAGAACGAATCCTCTTTACATAACCCGTGGCTACACAGACATTGACAGTATTACATACAGCATACAAGAAAACATTAAAGACAGATTTTATCCGATAAATAAAGTTATAAATTCTCCTATGGGTACTTATGATCTTCAAATCAGCATGAAAGATGATCAGCTTTTATATTACCGGAAACTGGAAATTAAAGAAGGGACCTACCAATCAGAGAGCTATATCGAATTCTACAACTTTATGCGGGAGGTTTCGGAAACTGATCGAGGGAAATTTACACTTAGACTTGCAACAGATTAATAATTTTATATCTTTGCAACAGCTAATGGGGAATTAGCTCAGTTGGCTAGAGCGCTTGCCTGGCAGGCAAGAGGTCATCGGTTCGAATCCGTTATTCTCCACCATTAAAAAAGGCAGATCTAAAAATCTGCCTTTCTTTATTTTAGTACTTCTTTCCAGAGCTATCGCTCCCCTTTTTCCCACCGAAAGACCGTCCACCTCGGCCAGAGGACTGTTTCTTCTTATGGCGATAATCCGGTTTTGCTCCCGGCTTTGGCTGTTCAGCTTTAACCTTAGTCTTCCCTGTTTGCAATGACGACTTTGCCACAAACTGAGGAGACATACTTAAATCTTCAATCCTCTTCACAGGAAGCTCAAACCCAATTGTAAACTGTATATCTTTGATATATGGAATCTCTTCAACATCACATAAAGAAATAGCAAAACCTTCAGCTCCCGCTCTACCCGAACGGCCAATACGGTGCACATAGGCATCTGGCATATTCGGGATTTCATAATTGATAACATACTTCAGGAGATCAATATCAATCCCTCTAGCAGCAATATCAGTAGCGACTAAAACACGGATTTCCTTCTTCTTAAAGCCTTCCAAAGCATTCTGCCGAGCATTCTGCGACTTATTACCGTGTATTGCAGCTGCAGATATATCCTGTCTGTGCAAAAGCTTAACTAACCGATCAGCACCATGTTTCGTACGTGTAAACACTAAAACATTATCATCTACCTCTTTTTTTAATAGATACATTAAGGCCTTGGGCTTATTCGCTTTCTCAATGTAATACAAGGTCTGTTGAATAGTTTCTGCTGTAGTAGACTCTGGCGTCACTTCGACTTTAACCGGTTCATTCAGGATACTATCAGCTAAAGATTGGATCACCTTTGGCATAGTTGCCGAGAAAAACAAAGTCTGACGCTTCTCTGGAATAACCTTCAATACACGCTTTACATCATGTATAAAGCCCATATCTAGCATCCTGTCCGCCTCATCTAACACGAATATTTCGATCTGACTAATAGATAGGATACGTTGATTCATCAAATCCAAAAGTCTACCAGGAGTAGCAATAAGAATATCCACACCTTGCCGAATCTCGTTTACCTGACTAAATTGATTAACACCGCCAAAGATCACGGTATGTTTTAGCTTCAGATTTTTACCGTAATCACTAAAAGACTCCCCTATCTGTATCGCTAGCTCTCTAGTCGGTGTCAAAATCAATGAGCGGATTGTTCCTCGCTTTTGCCCTTGCGGCTTTGTAGCATTAAGCAACTGCAATATAGGGATTGCAAACGCTGCTGTTTTACCTGTACCTGTCTGTGCACAGCCCAAGAGATCTTTACCTTTTAGTACCTCGGGAATAGCCTGTTCTTGAATAGGTGTTGGATTCTGATAGCCTAGCGCCTCCAAAGCGGCCAATATCGGCGAGCTAACTTTTAAATCATTGAAAGTTTTCATCAATACGTTTTATATAAAATAAACCCTCTTGTAATAGCTATTTAAACAGCAATGAAAATGTCTCGAGGGTTCACGATGTCCGTTGAGAACAACACTTTCAGAAAAAAAAGCCGCCAAGAATTACTTAGCGGCTTTTAAATAGGATTAAACTAAACCTTAGTTTTGTTCAGCAGGTACTACTGAAACGTAAGATTTATTATTTGCTTTTTTACGGAAAACAACTGTTCCGTCAACTAAAGCAAACAAAGTATGATCTTTACCAACACCTACGTTAGCATCTGGATTATGTACAGTACCGCGTTGGCGAACGATGATGTTACCAGCGATAGCTTTCTGACCACCAAAAATCTTGATGCCTAATCTCTTACTATGTGACTCACGGCCGTTCTTGGAACTACCCGCACCTTTTTTATGTGCCATTTCTTTATCTTAATTTATGACTTTCGCCTGGATTAAAAATTCGATTATAAACTGATACCAGTGATCTGGATTTTAGTGAATTGTTGACGGTGACCGTTTTTCTTTTTGTAACCTTTACGGCGTTTTTTCTTGAAAACGATTACTTTATCACCTTTCAAATGAGACAAAATCGTAGCTGAAACTTTAGCTCCTGAGATACTTGGAGTACCCACAGTGAATTTACCACCGTCTTCGGCCAACAATACATTGTCAAATTCAATACTAGCGCCTTCTTCTCCTTGTAAACGGTGTACAAAAAGATACTGGTCTTTTGCAACCTTAAATTGCTGCCCTGCTATATTTACTATTGCGTACATTGTTATTTATTAAAAATGTTAATTATTTAATGAACCGCAAAGATAGACTATTATATTTAATCCTGCAATTTTTTTTCCAAAAACAAAGGAGCTCGAAATAGAGCTCCTTTGTTTTTATAAAGTTCTTCTATTATTTAACCTCGATCAATCGCTTAGCAACGATAGCTTCTTCCTTCTTTCCGATCCTTACATGTAGTATTCCATCAGTATAAGATGCGTCAATGCTGCTATAATCTACAGTATCAGGAAGCGTAAAAGATCTGGAAAATGAACTATAATTATACTCTTTCTTACTGTACATTTTTTCTTTTGTTTCAGTTTCTTCCACCTTCTCTACACCTACGGAAATAATATTTTTATCAACATTGATTTTAAAATCAGATTTCTGTAATCCAGGAGCCGCCAATTCTATCGCGAAAGCTTCTGCCGTTTCGGTAATGTTCACAGCCGGAACACGAGTCACCAAACGATCTGAAATAAATGAATCATTAAATAGATTATCAAATACACTATTAACAAATGGGTTTACACCATCAGTATTCACTGCTTTAGTTGGGATTTTAATTAATGCCATTTTTCTGTCCTCCAATTATTTAGTTGTTCAATTTTTATTATTAATACATCAAGCATATTTCAATAAAAATACCAAAAACAAAAACAAGACTTTTTGTCGCCAACAAAACACAAAAGCAAGTCATAATGTCATAAACAGAATATCTCACCCTAATTCACGCGACATTAATCTTTCTCGAACAATAAAGAGACCTCTGAATTTGCCAAATCACCTCCAAAGGGTGGATTTATCTTTTTGATTGCGACATACACCTTTTGTGCGAAATTAAACTTCTTCATAATTAGGTCCAACATATCTTCCAATGCAGACTCCAACAACTTCCGTTTCGGGCTCATCACCTCCAGCACCACCTGATAAAGCTCTTCGTAATTAATCGTGTTTCTCAGATCTTCAGCGTCCGAATTCTGAAAAGGAAAGTAGACATCTACATTCACATAAAACTCATTCCCAACCACCTGTTCTTCTTCATAAAAACCTATAGGCGAATAAAAGCGTACTTCCCGTAAGGAGACTTTTTGTGTAATCATAATATTAAATTTACACAAATTTTGGATTAAACAAGCTTTTTATTACCCATTTTCAACAAACATAATATGCGTCAGTCGTCACAGTACAATCAACCATTTCAGAACCTATGAAGAACAGTAATGCGTGTAAAACCTTTTTGACGTTAGCGGATATATTATTGTAAATAACTAATTTCGTTCGAAATTAAACCCGACTCATCATAGAGGCTTTGGTTATATATATAATTACTTCGTGACCTGATTACACTCGGCTTGGATATTCCATCCCGACAAGTCGGGACAATTTAATGATAGATAAAAACAAACCGAGTGAAGCGAGCTCATTTATACAAATGAAAACAAACACTCATAAATAATCATACGCATATGAAAAAACTATTGGTACTACTTTTATTAGGATCTACGTACGCATACGGCCAACGCAACTTCACCATAGATGAAACGGTATTCGGCCCTGGTAAATTTGCACCAAAAAACCTTTTTGGTCAAAAATGGGTTAAGGGAACTGATGCTTTTTCTCATATAGACAGCACTTTCCAAACGCTGGTAATCCGGAGCAACAAAGACAACTGGCAGAGCAAACCATTAACCTCCGTGACAGAATTACAATTGGCATTATCTAAAATTCTTCCCGGAGAAAAGTTCAATTTACGCAGCTTTCCTACGCAATATGTATGGGTAGATGCCAATACACTAGCTTTTAATATTAACGGAGAAAAAAACACATACCGTATCGCCTACAATATAGCAAACAAGGAAGCAAATTTAAATTCAACAGTTCCAAACAATGCCTCCAACACAGAATACAGTACTTCTAACCGACAAACAGCTTACCTTAACGGCAACAATATCGAAATTATTACCGCCACAGGAAAAAGAATAGAAGTCACTAAAGATACCATTGACGGGATAGTAAACGGGAGCGAAAACACTCACCGCCAGGAATTCGGGATTAACAAAGGGATGTGGTGGTCTCCAGATGATCAAAAACTACTTTACTACCGTAAAGACGAAACAATGGTCAGTAAATACCCTCTACCACAATGGAACACTCGCGTAGCCACAGTCAAAGACATACGCTATCCAATGGCTGGAATGAAAAATGAAGAAGTCACATTAAACATCTTCAATACGCAGACCAACGAATACATAACATTACAAACCGGAGCACAGAAAGAACAATACTTAACTATTGCAACTTGGGACCCAAACAATGACTACGTGTATGTCGGTGTATTAAACCGCGGACAAGATCACCTAAAGCTCAATAAATACAATGCTAAGACGGGCGAACTGGTCAAAACACTTTTTGAAGAGAAATCAGACTCCTGGGTAGAACCTCAAAAACAATTAATCTTTACACCGAATAATGCACAACAGTTCCTTTATCAGACCGACAAAGATGGCTACAACCAACTTTACTTATACGACACGCAAGGTTCTTTAATTCGTAAACTAGGATACAACAGCGTTATCGTAATTGATTTCCAAGGTTTTGACCACAAAGGAACGAAAGCATACTACACAGGAGCTACTAACAATGGATTAGAACGCCACCTCTTTGAAGTTGAGTTAAAAACCGGAAAAACTACCCAATTGACCAAGATTAACGGCACTCACAATGCCGCGGTGAGCGAGAGCGGTAATTACATCCTTGATCAATACAGCAACTTAAGTACACCAAACAAAATACAAGTGCTAAGTAAAAAGGACGATAAGACTACAAATATATTAACAGCCAACAATCCATTTACATCGCAGATAAATCTTCCGAGAATCGAGTTCAAAACATTTGTATCCCCAGATGGACAAACACCGTTAAACGCGAGGATCACTTATCCCACCAACTTTGATTCTTCAAAAAAATACCCAGTCATGCTCTATTTATATGGGGGGTCACATGCTCAATTGGTTACAGACAAATGGTTGGGAGGAGTAGGATACTTCGATCTTTATATGGCTCAAAATGGCTATTTGGTATTCACGCTTGACAATAGAGGATCAGATGCCCGTGGAAGAGACTTTACCCGCGTCACTCATCGCAATCTTGGCGAAGCAGAAATGGCAGATCAACTTGTAGGGATAGAATACCTCAAATCACTTCCTTACGTAGACAGTAACAATATGGGGATTTTTGGTTGGAGTTACGGAGGCTTCATGACCACCTCTTTAATGACCAAACACAACAATATCTTTAAAGCGGCGGTAGCTGGAGGCCCAGTAATGGACTGGAAATATTACGAAGCTATGTACGGAGAACGTTACATGGATACACCGCAAGAAAATCCAGAAGGGTATAAAAAGACTTCTTTATTAAATAAGGCAGACAAGCTGAATGGTCACTTACTAATAATCCATGGCGCACAGGACCCAGTAGTCGTCCAACAACACAGTATGGACTTTGTCGAGCAATGTATAAAAGCAGGAAAACAGGTAGACTATTTCCTATACCCTACACACGAGCATAACGTAAGTGGAAAAGATAGAATTCACATGTATGATAAAATTGCCAAGTATTTTGACATACATCTCAAAAAGTAATTAGATCCGTCAACAAAAAAGGGATTGCCATATGGCAATCCCTTTTTTGTTGACGCAAATCAGAGCTAGAATGTATAACGAGCTGTTACACCACCATTCGCGTAGAATCCTTTATAATGACCGGCACCATTTACGATGTGAATAGTAGGTCTGATGTCAGCAGAAAAAGCAAAAGGTGCATTTTTCAATTTGTAGTCAACACCACCTGTAGGGAAAATACCAGCACTAAAACCCTTAACTTCGTCATAATCTGAAAAAGTATTAGATAATACAGCTCCACCACCTACAAACCACTTAAATCCTTGAATAGACCCAATTGGGAAATGATGTTGGTAAGCACCTGAAAGCGATAAGTTCGTGAAATTATCACCAGCAAACTTATCTGAATCAAAACCTAAGTTAAACTCTAATGCAGCAGGCTGACTAATAAATGTTTTGAAAGACGCAGATACCATATCGTAATAACCTGAACCAAGGCGGATACCAATTGAGTTTTTGTAATCTTGTGCTTGTGACGCTCCGGCAACTAATAATGCAGCTAATGCTAAAGTAAATTTTTTCATAAAGTTTTATTTATAGTTATATTTGAATATTATCGTCGAAGATAAAGCAAATAATGTACCATTCGAATATTTTTTTTAATCCACTCTTAATCAACAGCAAGTTTTATAAAACATATTTCCATATTTCAAAAATTAAATATAACTTTGCACTCCGACAAAGCAGTCGGAATACTCTTCTTTTCAAAGGCATTTTCGCCGCTTTGTAAATAGCAACTAGTTCGTATTTTAATTTTTTGATTTCATAAATAATGCCTAGAAACACCTCCATTAACTCTGTCTTAATCATAGGTTCTGGTCCTATTGTTATCGGACAAGCGTGTGAATTTGATTATTCTGGATCTCAAGCTGCCTTATCTCTCAAAGAAGAAGGTATTACGGTTTCCATAATTAATTCTAACCCTGCAACAATTATGACCGATAAGGTTGTCGCAGATCACATTTATCTATTACCTCTTACTTGCGAAAGCATTGAGCAAATCTTAAAAGAGCAAAAGATTGATGCTGTACTACCAACTATGGGTGGACAGACAGCTTTAAATCTATGTATTGAAGCGTCCAACCTTGGTCTTTGGGACAAATACAATGTTCAAGTAATCGGAGTTGATGTAGCGGCCATTGAAAAAACTGAAAATCGTGAAGAATTCCGTCAGTTAATGATTGATATTGGTGTAGGTGTAGCCCCATCAAAAATAGCTAACTCTTTCCTAGAAGGGAAGGAAGCAGCTCAAGAAATAGGCTTCCCATTGGTTATACGCCCTTCTTACACCTTAGCAGGTACTGGTGGTGGATTTGTACACAAGAAAGAAGATTTCGACGCTGCGCTAAATAGAGGTCTACACGCGTCCCCTACCCACGAAGTATTGGTAGAACAGGCTGTCTTAGGTTGGAAAGAATTCGAATTAGAATTACTTCGTGATACAAATGATAATGTAATCATCATTTGTACAATCGAAAACTTTGATCCTATGGGAATTCATACAGGAGACTCTATCACTGTAGCCCCTGGCATGACCCTATCTGACAAGTGTTATCAAGATATGCGTAACCAAGCCATCAAAATGATGCGTTCGATAGGAAACTTTGCAGGGGGATGTAATGTTCAATTTTCTGTAAACCCGGAGAACGAAGATATTATCGCCATTGAAATAAACCCACGCGTTTCTCGTTCATCAGCATTAGCTTCTAAAGCTACTGGATACCCAATTGCCAAAATCGCTGCGAAGTTAGCTATCGGCTATAACCTTGATGAATTACAAAATCAAATTACTAAAACAACTTCGGCATATTTCGAGCCTACGTTAGACTATGTAATTGTTAAAGTTCCACGTTTTAACTTTGACAAATTCAAAGGAGCAAATAAAGAGCTTGGTCTTCAGATGAAAGCTGTCGGTGAAGTTATGGCAATAGGTCGTACATTTATCGAAGCCTTACAAAAAGCATGTCAATCATTAGAGACGGGCCGTGCTGGATTAGGTGCTGATGGCAAACAGTTGCGCAACCTAGATGAAATCATGTTCAGTCTAGAGCACCCAAGTGCAGATCGTCTTTTCCATATAAAAGACGCCTTTGAACTAGGTGTTCCATTGGAATCTATACGTAAAGCAACACACATCGACAAATGGTTCTTAGTACAGATCCAAGAGTTAGTTCAACTAGAACAAGAATTACGTCGTTATCAATTATCTAATATTCCACGAGATTTCTTCATGACCTTGAAACAAAAAGGTTATTCGGATGAGCAAATATCTTGGTTGTTAGGTAATGTAACGGAAGATGAGGTTTATGCTCGCCGTAAAGAACTAGGTATCAACCGTGTTTATAAAATGGTAGACACCTGTGCTGCCGAGTTTCCAGCACACACCCCATATTACTACTCTACATTCGAAGACGAAAATGAATCGATCTGTTCGGACAACAAGAAAATAATTGTATTAGGTTCTGGGCCAAACCGTATTGGTCAAGGTATCGAATTCGATTACTCTTGTGTACACGGATTGTTAGCGGCTAAAGAGTGTGGCTACGAAGCAATTATGGTAAACTGTAACCCAGAGACAGTATCTACGGATTTCAATATGGCTGACAAGTTATATTTTGAGCCCGTATTCTGGGAGCATGTACGTGAAATCATCGAGCTCGAAAAACCAGTAGGTGTCATCGTGCAACTTGGAGGTCAAACCGCGTTAAAAATGGCCGAGCGTTTGGAACAACTTGGTGTTAAAATAATTGGCACATCCTTCCAAGATATGGATCTAGCGGAAGACCGTGGACGTTTCTCAGACTTATTAAAAGCACTAGATATTCCTTATCCTAAATATGGAGTTGCGACTTCAGCAGAGGAAGCAATCAAAGTAGCGAACGAAGTCGGTTATCCGGTTCTTGTTCGTCCATCCTATGTATTAGGTGGACAAGGTATGAGTATCGTTATTAACGATGAAGATCTTGAAAAAGCAGTAGTTAATCTATTGAAAAACCTTCCAGGAAACCAAATCTTAATTGACCACTTCCTAGATCGTGCGGAAGAAGCAGAATCGGACTCGATCTCTGATGGAGAAGATGTCCATATCATCGGTATGATGGAGCATATCGAACCAGCAGGTATCCATTCTGGAGACTCATCTGCAGTACTCCCTCCATTTGAACTTTCGCAAGCCGTACAGGATAAAATGGAAGAATACTCTATAAAACTAGCAAAAGCGCTTAATGTACGGGGACTATTAAACATTCAGTTTGCGATAAAAGGAGAAAATGTATATGTTATTGAAGCGAATCCACGTGCTTCGCGTACCGTTCCTTTTATAGCTAAAGCTTATGATGTGCCGTACATCAACATCGCGACAAAAGTAATGTTAGGGGCTAACAAGTTAAAAGACTTTACGATCGAACGTAAGCTAGAAGGCTGGGCAATCAAAGAACCTGTATTCTCTTTCTCAAAATTCCCAGAAGTCGATAAACAGTTAGGGCCTGAGATGAAGTCAACAGGTGAAGCTATTCGCTTTATCAAAGACTTACAAGACCCTTACTTTAGAGAATTGGTTTCTAAGAAATCAATGTTCTTAAACGCACAATAAAAAATATTTTTCAGTATATTTAAACCAGCTATTTATCTTAATAGCTGGTTTTTTTATGGTCAACTAGCCGAAATATTTAACATGAATGACAAATTTAGATTCCTAATAACTACATTACTGCTATTAGTATTAGGTCTTTTTGGAGTACTTGGCATCATGGATTATTTTTACTTTGGAGACTTTCCTTCACTTGTTAGGCTATGTTTTTCAATCGTATTTATAATCTTCACTCCCATCGGGATCTACTGGAATTATGAAACCACATTTATTATAAAAGACCCTATTCGTGACACGAAAAAATCAAAATTAAAACACTTTTTAATCTTAAATACAGGAATAATTCTAGCAGTATTTTTAATAAAGGAAGGAGTTGATTTTGATAATAGTCAAGAGGCTAATAGTAGAGCGCACGGAGAAAAACAGATAATTGAAATAACTTTATTAAATGTACCAAGAGAAGTTCGGAACAAAGGAAAAGTCCAAAAATTCGAACTTTTCGACGTCGTAAAACCTGATTTAACATTTGAGATTAATCCGCACTTATTTAAGAAACATCAATTCAAACTAAATAAAGGACAAAGATTGAAAATTTCAATACTAAGAAAATCATATGACAGAAAAATCAACAGAGATAACGATAATATCCCTAAAATATTAAAAAAATTAGGCAACATAAACGTCATTAATATAATCGAAATACTTTAACATTAAATATCTTTTACACATCTGAATCCTACATTATTCGTAGGGCTATTGATTTCTCCTTTACCCCTGGCTCCGGCTTTATAACGCTCACAATACTGATCATTACAAAGAAAAGATCCGCCACGTTGAACTCTCTTTACTAAGCCCGGCTCCTGTGGATCATAAGAATCATTGGGTCCCTTAGGATTATCCTTCTCGCTAATAGCGTAGTAATCTGGACGATAAAAATCCGAACACCATTCCCATACATTTCCTTCCATATCATAAAGTCCGTAAGAATTCGCTGGATAGGATTTTACCGGAGCGGCATAGTCAAAACCATCTTCTTTAGAATTATGTTGAGGAAAATCCCCCTGATATATATTTGCTACCCACTTTCCGTTTTCCTTTTTTTCTCTCCCCCAATAATAAGTTTCATCAGTATGTGTCCCCCCTTTTGCAGCGTACTCCCATTCCGCTTCCGTTGGCAGACGCTTCCCCGCCCATTTAGCATAAGCTTCAGCATCTTGATAAGCCAACTGTGTGACTGGGTAATTTTTTCTGTTTTCGATAGAGCTTCCCGGCCCTTCTGGTTGTCTCCAACTAGCACCAGCGATATAATCCCACCATTGCAAAGCATTATTCAGATTATCTACTTTTTTATTTCCCACAAAAACAGCTGAACCGGCCACTAACATAGTAGGATCCACATTAGGAAATTCTTTCGGATCCAAAGGTCGTTCGGCTACAGTAACATATCCCGTAGCAAGCACAAATGCCGCAAACTGCGCATTTGTCACCTCATGTTCGTCCATATAAAAAGATCCTACCTGTACTTCATGCACAGGACTTGCATCTACAAAATCTTTGGACCCCATCTTGAAAACACCTCCCTTAATCAATACCATAGTGGCGTCATCATTTCCTTTTGTAAAGACAAGACTATCCTTTCTTTCGCTACCAAACCTGCTTGGTACTCCATGCATAGCGCATGTTGTTAGCGTACTATCGACAGACTTTATTTCAACTTGCTTAGGATTCTTCGTGTTACAACTCACAAAAAACAATGATAAACATATATATATGGTATTTTTATTCATCTGATAATATCTTTTGTTGCTCTCTTAATTTAGAAAGTTTAATATATTGAATTAACTCAGCTTTAGCAAAACAAACTTTAGATAACACAGCTCAAAAGCCAATATCTTTGTTTGACTCAATAAAACTTTCATGATACCTCTGGATCACCAACAAGCATGAACCGAACCCGATTGTAGTGGGTGAGCTCTTGAATGTCTACGATAGAGAACAATGTAATGAAAAAAGTTCTTGATGTCCATTAAACCGAATGAAGAGAGCTCATTGATGCCTTTGAAAAGTAGTCACGGATCAATAATACGAACACTTTCAGAAAAAAAAGGGAGATACTTTCAATATCTCCCTTCATTATACATTAATTCATGTACCTTATATTAACCAACTTTTAATTGCTTGCTTTGATCTTTAGATACCTTAGGACGAATTCCAGTATTTCCGCCTCCATTTAACGTCATATCATGAGGTGCATTTGTCTTCCAGTTTCCTTTCGTGAAATCAGGAATAGCAACAGTTTTACTATTTTTGGCCACAGATTCACAGCTTAACGGAACAATAACAGACCAAGAAGCTCCTTCATAAACCGGTTGATCAATAGGTAATCCATTTCTCAAACAGTCAATCAGACGCCAATCCATCATAAAGTCCATACCACCATGTCCGCCAACCTGCTTAGCTTGTTCACCAATAAACTTAATTAATTGCGGTGTGTATTTCTCGTACAACCCTTTCATTTCCTCTTCCTTAACAAAAGAGTGTCCGAAAGCAATGCCCTCTTTTGGATACTTCTGTGCGAAACCTTTCGTACCGCTTAATAAATGTAAACGCGAATAAGGTCTAGGGGAAGTAACGTCATGTTGGATCATCATAGTTTTTCCCTTTTCTGTCTTAATCAGGGTAGTATCCATATTTCCGCGGTATTTTTTACCAACAAACTCTTGATAAAAAGAATCTTTGGCTGCTAATTCCCGGGCTCTATCTGCCATCATAAAATCAGCTGTCTGCATAGCTACTAAATGTGTCATCCGATCACCGCTGTTAATATTCAAACATTGAGCAATCGGTCCGATACCGTGTGTAGGATAAAGGTTTCCGTTCATTTTAATGTTCTCACGTAAACGCCACATATTATCATATCCATTCTTGCTGTTGAAATTCAAATCCAGCAAATCATGGATATAAGCCCCTTCAGCATGCACCAGTTCACCAAACATACCCTGACGAGTCATATTCAATGTTAACATTTCGAAAAAGTCATAACAACAGTTTTCCAACATCATACAGTGTTTTTTCGTTGCCTCTGAAACTTTAACGACTTCCCAACATTCCTTTTCTGTCAAACCAATAGGAACTTCACAAGCAACATGTGCACCAGCTTTCATCGCTGCAATACTCATTGGAGCATGAAACTCCCATGGTGTACAGATATAGACAAGATCGACTTCCTCTTCCTTCAGTAATTTCTCCCAACCGTTATCACCAGAATAAGACTTTGCTTCTTTCAAGCCTTTACCTGTCAAAATTTTCTGCGCTTTATCAACACGATCGGCATGTCTATCACATAAAGCCACGATCTCAGTTCCCTCGATATAAGATAAGCGATCGACAGCACCAGGACCTCTCATCCCCAAACCAATCACAGCGATTCTTACTTTATCAATCTTAGGAGCAGCATATCCCCACATATTGAACGATGTAGCTGCAAGCGCTTCATTATTTAGAGCAGGCAAAGATAGTGCTGCTGCTGAAAGAAATCCCGCTTTCTTTAAAAAATCTCTTCTATTTGAACTCATATTAATCTTAGGGTTTATTTTCCATCAAAAAATCAAAGGGGACATAAAGCCCCCTTTAAAATCACCTATTTTAAAACAAACTAAACAGTCTTTTGTCATAAATAACCAATCTATACTTCAAGGCTTGTTGGTTATAGATAACTTCTTTTTATCGAATTATCTAAGACAATAATAATCTATAAATACCATAATAAGAAATAAAAAACGAACGCAAACGTTTGACTTAAATTGCGAAAACGTTTGCCTAACAGAATAGTTACCGTACAAAATCAATCGCTCCCACTAATTCCTTTAACATAGCTTCGGACAGTTTTGCTTGCGTCTTAGCGGTATTGAAGCGAGTGACTGCATCAATGTAATTCTGTTGTGCGTCTCTAAACTCAACGGCACTAATTGAACCGATACGAAATTTGTCTAAGGTAATACTCAAATTCTGTTTAGCAATCCGTTCGTTCCCTTCTTCAATGTTTACCAAAGCAAGATTGGTCTGATAACTATGAAATGCTTGAGTAATCGCAGTTTCCACAGCGACACGTTGCTGCTCTACCGCAAGTTCAGCATTATCGACCCTAAGTTTTGCAACGCGTTCATTACGGCGTTGATTAAAACCATCGAATATATTAAGTGAAGCTGATACCCCATAATTGAGCCCCCTTGAATTGGATTGGGCTACAAATCCTAAACTAGACTCTGATTCTGAAAAGTTGTAGCCTCCATTTAGTCGCACTGTTGGGTAGCGCGCAGCTTTCACATTCTTAACCTCAAGTTCGGCCAAGCGCTTGCTAATACTCACACCAATAAGGTCTGGGTTATGCACTTTAGCTTGATCCAATAAATTTTCGAGCACCATGGACTGATCTATTTTCACCTCTGTGACGACGGCAAAATCAAGAGATAATGATCTAGCCAATAACCCATTAAGAGCGACCTTAAGATTCTTGACAACTTCCATCTGTCTCAAACGCGTAGATTCGTCCTCATTCAGATTAACCTGTACATTAAGCACCTCCAATCGAGAAGCCTTACCTATAGAAAAACGATTCTCAGCAGTACGTAATCTTTCTTTAGAAATCAATATACTTGAATCTATAGCCATTAAAAGATTCTGCTGTTCGACAATACTATAATAGGTACGTATGACATCCGATACCATAGATACAACCGTACGCTTCACCTGGATTCCTCCAAGTTTTTCTAATTCCCTAAGCGATTCATACCTCGAAAACATACCTAAGCCATCAAAAATGGTCCAACCTAGACTTACACCGTAGGTCATATTATTATTCTTTGCATTATCCAAAGCTCGGGTACTCCCATCGTTTTGGGTTTGCTTAGAATTCTGTATACTATTATTCTGACTAAAGTTACCCGTCACACTTGGTAACATACCTGCGTTTCCATAGGTGACATTCTCGGCAGCCACTTCCAGTTCATTTCGCGACAATTTAATATCATAATTGTTTGACAAGGCTATCTCAACAGCTTCCTTTATAGTCAATAAATCCTGTCCAAAACCTGGAAGAACAGCTCCAATCCAAGTTGTAAAAACCAATACTACAAGCTTCATACTATTCATCTATCTGGTCAAATTCGGGACGATGTACTCGCTTACGAGAAAACATCAAGTAAAATCCGGGAATAACGTATAACGTCAACAACAAAGAAAAGAGCGTACCACCAACGATCACAACTCCCATACCAATACGACTTGTAGAAGCCGCCCCCAAAGAAAGAGCAATAGGCAAGGCCCCCAACGCAATGGCTAAAGAAGTCATTAAAATCGGCCTTAATCTTGCTTCTGCAGCAAGGACTACCGCCTCAAACTTTTCGTGACCTTCTTCCCGCAGTTGATTAGCAAATTCTACAATTAAAATGCCGTTTTTCGTGACAAGTCCAATCAGCATAATAGTACCTATCTGACTAAAGATATTCCACGATTGTCCAAATAACCACAACGAAAACAGTGCTCCCCCAACAGCCATTGGAACTGTTAGCAAAATTATGATGGGATCTACAAAGCTTTCAAATTGTGCCGCCAAAATCAAAAATATCAAGAGAACAGCTAACCCAAAGGCAAACATCGTATTTGATCCACTTTCCACGAAATCTCTAGCTTCGCCCCCTAAATCTGTAGTAAAACTTTCATCTAAAACTCTTTCTTTAACAGCATCCATAGCTTCGATACCCTCGCCCATACTTCTTCCAGGAGCCAAAGATGCTGATACTGTAGCGGACATATATCTATTGTTATGATAAAGCTGCGGAGGGCTACTATGCTCCTGAACCTCCACGATATTGTCTAGTTGAATCAGTTTTCCATCTCTATTCTTTACAAAAATTGAAGTTAGATTGGTCGGTGTTGCACGATCCTTGCGATCAAACTGCCCCATCACCTGATACTGTTTCCCATTCATCATAAAATATCCGAAGCGCTGACCAGATAGAGACATCTGTAAAGTCTGCGCTACATCCAATACAGATACCCCCAATGCTTGCGCTTTCTCTCTATCGATGTGTACATACAACTCGGGTTTATTAAACTTGAGATTAACATCTACCATGGAGAAAGTTTTGTCCTTGGACAACTCTTCCATAAACTCTGGAATCTTCTCTTCTAATTTTTGAAAATTAGGTGCTTGAATAATATACTGAATTGGAGAACCTCCTCTTCTATTTACGGCAATTGTAGGTTGTTGAGATACAGCAACTCTGGCCTCAGAATATTGTCGTGTCAATCGCGATAACTGATTAGCTATTTCTTCTTGGCTCCGCTCCCGCTCTTGAGGTTGCACCAAGCCTAAACGTACGAAACCACTGTTGGAAGAAGAAGAACCAAATCCAGGAGAAGTTATCACTAAACTAACCTTTTTCTCTGGAACCGAATCGTTAATCAATAAAGTTAACTCCGTCATAAAACGATCCATATAATCATAAGAAACGCCCTCTGGAGCTGTAGCTCTCAAAGAAACGTAACTGCGATCATCGTAAGGCGCCGTCTCCTTAGGCAAAAGCTGATGAAAAAAATATATTAAAACAAAACAAGCGCCTATAACTGCTACACTCAGCCACCTTCGACCTAAAAAACTCCTGAGAGAACCTTCATACTCCTTATTCATCATAACAAAGTAGCGTTCTGTTCTTTCATAAAACTTTGATCGCTTTTGCTCTCCGCCTTTCATGAGATAAGCATTCAACATAGGAGTTAACGAGAGCGATACGAATGCGGAAATCAATACCGCTGCGCCTATCACAATTCCAAACTCTCGAAACAACCTCCCCACAAACCCCTCCAAAAAGATAACAGGCAGAAACACTGCGGCCAATGTTACCGATATAGAAATGACAGCGAAAAATATTTCATTAGACCCCTTTATAGCGGCTTCGATCGGAGACATTCCCTCTTCAACCTTTTTAAATATATTTTCTGTTACTACGATCCCATCATCAACCACAAGACCAGTAGCTAACACTATAGCCAATAATGTCAATACATTGATTGAAAACCCACATAGATACATTATAAAAAAAGTAGCGATAAGAGATACAGGAATATCAATCAACGGTCTGAATGCTATACTCCAGTTTCGAAAGAAAATATAAATAATAATTACAACCAAAACTATAGAAATCAGCAAGGTCTCAACGACTTCTAATACCGCTCGCTTCACAAATTGGGTATTATCTAAAGCGACATTAATTTCGAATCCCTCAGGAAGATCAACCTCCAGTCGATCGTATTCCTCATAAAATTCTTTGGCTATATCTAAATAATTAGTACCAGGCTGTGGAATAATAGCTAAGCTAACCATTGGATATCCTGAATCCGACATCTTTGTTTCGAAATTCTCCGCCTCTAAAGTAGCTTTACCTATATCACTTAACCTAATAATTCGATTACCTTCTGCCCGAATAACGATATTATTAAAACCTTCTTCCGTCGATAAGTTTCCGATTGTCTTTACGGCTAATTCTGTATTGGCCCCGGTCAATTTACCTGAAGGCAACTCTACGTTTTGACTATTCAAAGCTGTTCGAACATCCAATACAGTTAAGCCATAAGATGATAGTTTTACAGGATCTATCCATAAACGCATAGCAAATTTCTTCTGTCCCCAAATTTGAACAGAACTTACCCCAGGGATAGTTTGAAGTCTTTGCGCAATTACATTTTCAGCATAATCAGACAACTCAAGTACATTTTTAGTCGCACTTTGAACCGTCATTGTAATAATAGGTTCTGAATCAGCATCAGCTTTTGAAACTACGGGAGCCGCATCGATATCTTGAGGAAGATTTCGTTGCGCCTGTGACACCTTATCGCGCACATCATTTGCAGCCTCTTCCAGATTCTTATCTAAATTGAATTCAATAGTGATATTACTTGTACCTTGATTACTAGATGAAGAAATGTTACGAATTCCATCGATCGAATTTATAGATTTCTCCAACGGCTCAGTAATCTGAGATTCGATAATCTCGGCATTAGCTCCCGCATAGCTAGTCCTGACAGATATCTGCGCTGGATCAATAGAAGGGAATTCTCGAACCCCCAAAAAAGTATAGCCTATTATTCCAAATAGTATCAGCAACAAGTTCATCACTATTGCTAATACTGGTCTCTTAATACTTAACGTTGATAAACTCATCACTCCTCCTATTTCAACGTTACCTTAACAGCACTGCCGTCACGTAATGACATTACGCCCGAAGTCAATATGGTATCGCCGTCGGCAATTCCCTTCGTAATCAAGACTACAGAATCAGAACGTCCACCAGTCTCTACCAAAATTTCTTTAGCCTTGCCTTCTTTTTTCACAAACAGCTTTTTACCATTCTGAACTGGTATCAAAGCTTCCGTAGGAACCAATAGACCATCGGTAATTGTCTCCAACGGAAAAATGACATTTGCAAATGCACCGGGAATTAGTCTATTGCCGCCATTTTCAGCTATTGCTCGCACCCGCAATGTGCGCGTACTTTCCTCGATTAAAGGATCTAAAGCATATACCTTTGCAAAAAAAACATCTTCTGATCCTTGTACTGTAAAACGAACTTCTTCACCGACTTTCACCTTCACCGCATACTTTTCCGGTATAGAAAATTGCAATTTGACCCTAGCCATATTAACGAGTTGAGCAATTGGCGTAGTGGGTGTAATATAACTTCCCTTTGAAATACTCCGTAATCCTACAGTTCCCGAAAAAGGTGCCTTTATCACTGTTTTATTAAGCTGTGCTTGAATTAGTTGAATTTGCGCTTTTGCAGTTCGAAAATCAGCACTAGCGATATCATACTCTTCTTGGCTAATAGCTTCCTTCTCTAGCAGAAGATTCGCTCTGCGCTCATTTTCACCGGCAAGTGCACTCCGAGTTTTTGCCTGCTCAAGCTGTGCACGTAATTCCAAATCGTTTATCTTAACCAAAACGTGTCCAGCAGCGACCTTCCCGCCTTCCTCAAAATTCAAGAGTTCCACAAGACCAGAAATCTCAGACTTTAAATCTACCACTTCATTCGCCTCTATAGATCCTGTTAACGATAGAAAATCAGAAAACGGTTTCCCTTTAACGATCATACCATAGACTTTGACTTCGCTTCGACCTGCACCACCACCTTTCACATTGCTATCAGCCTTTTCTTTATTCTTTACTAATCGATAACCTACCAAACCAGCAACTATCACGAACAAAATCACTAAAAATGTTCCAACTTTTCGATTCATAATTTACAATAGGGACTTCTATTAATAATATTCCCGTTACAATATAGGGTATATTCCTTTAGCAAGGATGTAAAATTCTTATTATAATAGAAAGGAAAGACAGCTATTAAAAGATATATATAACAACAAAAAGCCCCTCCAGTTGCCTGAAGGGGCTTTGTATAAAAAAAGGCACCGACCTACTCTCCCACCTGTTACGGCAATACCATCGGCTCTGGCGGGCTTGACTTCTCTGTTCGGAATGGGAAGAGGTAGACACCGCCGATATAGGCACCTGAAATATCTCAAGCTAATGGCTATTGGCTAATAGCTACTGGCTGATTGACATGTTATTGAAAGAAAAAGAACAGTCAGAGAAGACAACAGGTCTATCTGCTTGGAAAGCTTCGGGCTATTAGTACTACTCGGCTTTGGTCTCTCAACCTTTACACCTATAGCCTATCAACGTTGTCATCTACAACGACCCTATAAGGAAGTCTCATCTCGTGGCTAGTTTCGCACTTAGATGCTTTCAGCGCTTATCTATTCCCGACGTAGCTACCCAGCCGTACACCTGGCGGCATAACTGGTTCACCAGCGGTCAGTCCATCCCGGTCCTCTCGTACTAAGGACAGATCCACTCAAACTTCCAACGCCCACAACAGATAGGGACCG
>NZ_FUZF01000020.1 GCF_900168125.1 Sphingobacterium nematocida | reverse complement strand
AGAACAACATACAATGGCAGTTTATCCAACCAGGAAAACCTACACAAAATAGTTTGATAGAACGGTTTAACAGAACTTTCAGGCAGGATGTGCTTGATAGCTATATGTTCAATAGCTTGCCTGATATTAGGAAATATGCAGCCGCATGGGCATGGATGTACAACAATGAAAGACCTCATTCTGCTTTGGGGCAGTTAACGCCGACTGAATTCCTGTTGAAATATGGAAAACTCTCCGAGTTTCCTACGTTCCAACAAGATAGCAATAGCAATTCCGATTGGAATTCTTTAGTTTTGGATGTAGCTAGCTAGGGTAAGATTACAATTAAGATTCGTGTTTCCCAGATCAACCATTGTGCCTATTGCTTGGATATGCATTGGAAGGATGCTCGTGCTCTTGGCGAAAGTGAACAACGCTTATATGGATTAAGTGCGTGGGAAGAATCACCGTACTACAGCGACAGAGAAAGAGCTGCCTTAGCTTGGGCAGAAGCAGTGACAGCTTGCAAAATTTCAGATCAAATTTATGACTTGGTCAGCGCCACATTTTCAGAACAAGAATTGGTGGACCTAACTGTTGTTATATATACGATAAATACCTGGAATCGTATCAACGTATCATTTCCCCATGGAATAGGTACTTACAAGGTTGGTCAATTCGGTTAAAATCTTAGGATAGTCTATGCTATATAATGAGATGATAGAACATATAGAATATTATAAATTTGACAATGCTGTAGCTACACAATAGCTCGAAATATGGTATGAACTACAGAGGTGAATATAAATTCTATTTCAGATAATCAAATACATTGACCAACTCATATTTAGGGCTTCTTTTTAACCACATATTAAAAAAAGCGGTGTGTGTAGCTCCCATAAGAATAAAAACTCTGTCATTTTCTGTTAGTTGAATCTGATTCATATTTGAATACATAACCAGATTTCGATGGTAAAATTTTGCGGCTTCATCAGCACCTTGATGTTTTCCTTCTGTCGAAATATGGGTAAGCATATCTGCATTTAGATTCATCAATATGTCAAGAAATGAGGGGTTATTATTTAATTTCAGCTTTTCCAGAACCGTCATTTTGTCTTCAGGAAATTTCTTTTCTAACTCACCAATCGTTGCCATATATCTTACAGAGGTCTCGGTGTCTTTCAAGTCTTTCAATTGACTCCCAATCAAATAATTGTATCCTTCTTTGTAGTCGATTCCATAAATTCTCTTTGTATTGGACAATCTTCCAACTTCATAAGCTAAAAGCTCTACTTCAGTAGGTTTTTCGAATTTTGTTTCCGGGTTTTTCAGATAAGCCTCATAGTTACTTTCTACTTTTGATTGATATTGCGGAGTATATTCTACAAGGATAACAGTTGGTTTGAATTCAGCTATTGCTTTTGCAATTTTGTGAACTTGACGTACGTTTTCCCTATTATGTTCATCAAACTCCGTACTTTTCGCATCTGAGGTGGCCCCCATATGAAAAGTCCCCATATTTAGAACCTGAATCGGATTGTCAAATTTTGTTTTAATCTCTTGGGCATTGGAAACGGTAAACGAAAAAAATAGTATTGCAGAATAAAAATGCGCTTTCATATTAATTAGATTATGACTAAAATAGATTCGAATATAATTATTTTTCTAATGATTAAAGCTCTTTGTGAAATATACACTGCAGTAGATGATCACTTTTCAAAACAACTCGTCACAATATCTGTTAATACTATTGGACTGGTCTTTAAGCGATATTAGGGACTAGAAAAAACAAATCTTTGACATAAAAATTGTATTATGAAAACATTATGTTATCAGGCTTTTGTCACATTGCTTCTATTTTGCCAATGTGCCTCGTCAAGTATTATCACAGGATCTTGGACAGCCCCTTCTGTAAGCAATCTAAAGTACAAAAAAGTTTTTGTCGCTGCGCTGACTGAGAACGTACCCGCACGCCAAAAGGTAGAAGATGAAATTGCGAATTCGATACAGATGCTCGGAACAAACACGGTAAAGAGTATTGAAGTATTTCCTCCGGATTTTAATAAATTGGGATCAAAAAGATCAGATCTAGCCCTGAAAAGAATTGCTGAAACAAATAGTGATGCAATCTTAACCATTGCGCTATTAGACAAAACCTCGGAAAGTCGATATGTCCCCAATACGACCATGTATCCTGTATCTCGATTTGGCTACTATGGTACATTTGGAGGTTATTATGACTTTTGGTATGGTAACTATAATGACGGATATTATACTACAGACAAGACCTACTACCTTGAAGCTAATCTATACGATGTAAAAACACACAAACTAATCTGGTCTACACAATCCGAGACATACAATCCCAGCTCTTTGGATAGTTTTTTAAAGGGCTACAAGAAAGCACTTATCGAGCAATTAAAGAAAGACAAAATACTAGTTATTTAAGATTGTTTCATTTTGTAAAGCGCAAGACTATCATACATTTCACGATTTACCTGTTCGAGGTAGTCGATGTGAAAAATGCTTTCAATTTGGTCTCGAAAACACATATCATTTTCGTTATTACCCGCTTATGGTGATACCGCGTGTTCAAATGAAAACCAGTTCTTGAAGAATATTGAGTTCTCTCCTATATCAATAAATGCAGGAAGCTCCTGTCATCATTCACTAGCTTCCTGCAAAAGGACTCCCAAAGACACCAACTGCTAACTCCGCCCAAACAAGCGCAAGTACCACCAGTGCAAGGAAAATTAATACATATCGCAAATATCTCTTGTTAACAACGCGAATCATCAATTCGCAAAACAAACCTGTCGCTGTCAATAAAAAAGCAGCTACCATGAAATCTGTGAATGTCCACTTCACATCGGAAGAAAATTGCATTGCAATCAAAGGTATCGACAAAATGGCTACAATAACTGCTGCGCCCATTTTTACTCTATTGTTTATTATGGTCATATCTAAATATTTAAAAGTACTTTGATTTACAAAGTAAATAATTAAAAAACTATATTCCAACTTTTTTTTGACATAATCACCTGATTGCTAAGCTAACGCGCCCTCTACACTCTTTCCATCCGCGACGAGCACCATACAATTCTAAATTGTTGTCAAAAAGAATTAGATTAGCGTTTTAGTTATTGAGGTTGTTGCTGTGTTACACAATGCACCATCCCGCCATTCTCGTAAAGATTTCTTACATCTATTCCTACGACTGTTCTTGTCGGATATAGTGTTTGGATAATACTATTTGCGACAACGTCATTGGGATCATTGTAATTCGGAACCAAAACTTTATTATTCGCAATATAATAATTGACATAGGATCCTTTGTAGCCCAAATTAGCTCCTATAGTTGTGACAACGCTATTTTGTGTTAGTGGAACTTTCACAAAAGTGTAGGCAATTCCACTTTTATTTTTGGCTCCATAAAGCCTGTCTATATCACTCTGCATTACATCAAATTCCAATAGATCATTTTCCGCCATGGTCACAATAGTTGTTGAATTTCCAAATCGTGCGAAACCATCAATATGCTGATCTGTAAGCTCAAGGCCTGCCTTTCCATCCAACCATATGAAATGGGTAGCTCCTAAATATTTTTTAAAAATTATTTCCGCTTGATCTTGTGTCATGCCAGGGTTTCTATTGTTGTTAAGAATTGAACTTTTACAAGCCATTAGAGTTCCATGTCCATCAATTTCTACACTCCCACCTTCGTTTATCATTACAGCGTTTACATCGATGACTGTTCGACCTTGGTCTGTGCCTATCTTTGAAGGAATCGCATTACAATTAGCAAAACCAATTGGAAGTCCCGATTGGTCATCTGTTTTTTCTCCCCAGGCATTAAATCCCCAATCCTGAATAACTAAATTTTCATTTTTATCTCTAACGAATATAGGCCCGTTATCTCTTACCCAAACATCGTCTGTTTTATAAATCTTAAAATCTACATTCTTAAGTGGGATACTTGCATCACCAAGCAGTTTAATGATTCTGTTCTTTTCGCTCTCGTTGTAGGCTATAATATGTACTTTTTCACTGCTAACCAGTGCTTTGGTCATGGCAACCCAAGTCGCATCTAAACTGTTACGATAAGCAATACCATATTGATATTGATGTGGCCATTGTAGCCAAGTTCCTTCATGTGGTTCACTTTCTTCTGGCATAACATAATGTATTTCCATTTCACTCTCATGAGATTCCTCGTCGTTATTACAGGCTGAAAATGTGGTCAGAATTGTCATTAGCAGAAGTATCATGTTATTCATTTTGTTAAGTATAATCTGAAGACTATTAAGTTATATGCATTCTAGACAAATTATCGCTAAAATTATGCCACAGCACTAAAGACAATCGAAATAGTAAGAAACTTCTATATTTGATAAACACGATGAAATCTATACGATTACACTAAGGCATATGATCACAGATTACCAATCTCAATCTGTATTAAATGTTTTAAAACGCTGCTCATATTTTCGGGACTTACCTTTGACAACTTCACCAATACACATCCGTTGAAAAGGGCAAATTGTTTTATATGTTCGGCAAAAGATCTTCCCCATAGTTCAAAATCTATGTCTTGATTTTCAATATGTAGATGTATTATCTCGAGCTGCTTTTCCTTTCGGTGCGCTTTGCAATCGACTCGACCTATAAATATGTTGCCAAAGAGGATCGGCAAGCAAAAATATCCGTATTGTCTTTTCTCCTTTGGCGTGTAACATTCAATACGGTAATCAAACTCGAAAAACTGTTTAACACGGTCTCGATGTATAATAGCATTATCAAACGGTGATAACAGTCTAATCCTCGAAACATTCTCATACATTGGTCTTCCCATTAAGTCACTTAGCACATACACGGTTGGGCAACCTTCGATATTTATTTTTTCTATTAAACCATCCTCGAGCATGGATTTCAAGATTTCATTTACATTTTTTCTTATTAACTCACCTGTTTTAAGGTGAGTTATTTGCCTCACAGTCGTCCAACCATAGGCTTTCAAATAGGTGTTTACTAAATACACAGCAAACTCTCTCGGAGTAGGTATAGTCAAATCAAGATTGTCGGGTAATACTCTTTCCGGGATATCATAGGTCTTTTGCATGCCATTCCGTTCTGAAATCATCAAATCTCCTTGCAAGAAAAGACGTTCTAAAGCAATTTTCGTTGGTTTCCAATCCCACCAGCTCCTTCCCTTTTTGGCTTCACTTTCAAAATCCCTTGCTTTTTTCGCTCCTTCGGTGCGAATAGTATCCATCACATACTGCATCACCCTAGGCTCGGCTCTATAATAATGAGACTCGTTGTGTCGGACCTCCAACATCTGTGGTAAAACGAAACGAAAATCCTGTATTGGAAGATAGGATGCAGCATGAAACCAATACTCAAATACACTACGCTCTTTTACCAATTCGTCCAGATAGCTCAGCTTATAATCCGGAATTCTTGTCCACAATATATGGTGATGCGCTCTTTCTACAATCGACAATGTATCAATCTGTAGATAGCCGAGCTGTTCTAATGCACTTAGCACAGCTTTTTTACCAGCTCCAAATGCTGACTCAGAAAGTAACCCCTGACTCGATAATGTAATCTGTTTTAGCTCCTGTATGGTCAATGTTCTTGGTGTATGTCTCCGTTTATCTATTTCTTTTCAAATGTTCCACAAAAGTATGGTATGCCTGCGACACCCGTATGGCAAGAGTTCACCCCTTCACTACCACCTCCTAGCTTAAATATAAACAGAAACTAGAAAGTATGAAAAAAATGCTTGATAAATCTCAAACGACACTAGACCTTCTACTTCTACAAAAATCGCTGATAATTGGGATTGTCTTATTCTACTATTCTTACTAATATTGACTTTTATTCTGGAATAGGTATTAAGTATATATACAATAAATTTGAAACACAAGAACTATGAATGTCAAAATACTAATATCTGCAACTATATGCTTATTAAGTCTCCCTTGCTTCGCCCAAATAAAAACAGGAGTATATTTTTCGTCAGACAAAGAATACCATGAGATCATTGATGATCTTGGAAATCCGCTATCGGGGACTCCAGTAATGATTGTTAAATCATTTGTCCCCAATTATGGAAGCTATATTTGGTACTTAAATGAAAGTAAAGCAAAAGGAGCGGCTTATCTAGATGATACCCCTAAGGACCTACACGCTGGAATTTTTCTAGAAGACCATGGAGGAATAATTCCGCTGGTGACTTTTAACGACTTTGCTGTAGGCTTGGCGCAACCTAGATATCTGATTAACTTCTGCGAGCTCGCTGACGCAGACAAGGATGGCTTTCCTGAATTCTACCTCACTTATTTTGAAGAATCCGATGGATTGGATGCCAAACCCTTGAAAGTCATCATCTATACCAATAAGGATAAAAAAGCATTCTCTAAATCAAAAATCACGGGTTGGATCCCATTTCAGGAAGAAGATGAGTACCGCGAGATAAAGGATATAAATTTTATAGCATTGCCTAAAGAAATAAGATTGAAAGCCGAGAAAATACTGAAAAATGCAAAAAAACAACTTTAAAAAAGGATGTTTGTAGATTCTTAAATATCAATTGCTGACAATCGTACATTTCGTATTAAATAGTAAAGCCTCTCGTGTATCCTCAAATCACTCATCTACAAATGATGATGTGATTTAAGGATACTAATCTAATTTCTACGAATAGCCTCCATCGGTGGCACAACGAGCGTAGAACGGCTATTGATAAGTCCTATCGCAACAGTCACGATGGCAACACTTAAAATCAAGACCAAAGATACAACTAGAGATGGCACAAAACTACTTTCGAAAACGAATATAGCCAGCAAGTTGGTTGCCAATAGGGCAATAATAATTCCTGTACATGCAGCTAACAGACCGAGTAATAGATACTCTGCCATAACAATGGTAAAGACTTGCTTACGACTTGCACCGAGCGTCCTCAAAAGAACATTTTCCTTGATACGCTGATATTTACTAATGCGGACGGATGCTATGAGCACGACGATACCAGTGAGAATACTGAATGCTCCTATAAATTGTATGACGAAACTCATCTTTTGAAGGATATCTTCTAATACACTGATAATACTATTCATATCTATGACAGATACATTGGGATAGTGGCTCACTACGTCATTCTGAAAAGCCATAGCTTGCTTATCATTATCGGTACGTGTACCAATAAGGTAAAACTGTGGTGCTCTATCTATTACCCCCTGAGAAAATACCATTCTAAAGTTGGACTGAAAGCGACTCCAATCTACTTCTCTGAGACTGCTAACCACAACGGGAATCCGAGCCCCTTGTACATTCATCAATAGGGTATCCTGCAGCTCTACACCGATATCCTCGGCATACCTCTTGTCCAAGGATACCTGACCGATCTCTCCTACTGCGACCTTAGACACCCATTGTCCGGCAACGACTTTCTCTGTATCAGTGAGGCTGTCGCGGTAGGTAGCGCGTATCTCGCCACGGAATGCTCTAGTAGATGCACGATCTGTACTGTCTTGGATTCGTTCTCGAATACCTTTACCGTTGATTTTTTCGATTTGCATGGTGACGATCGGGATGTCTTCGAGAATAGGAAGCTCTCTGTTGCGGGCCAATTGTCTGACCCCCTCTCGCTGCGAGGGCTGTATATCGTATAACAAGGTATTGGCTTGATTGTTTGATGAAGCGGCCTCAACACGGTATATCAACATCTCTTGAACATAATACAATGTAGCAATCAAAGCTGTACCAAAACCGATAGCAACTAGAAGTACTACAGTCTGATTATTGGGTCTATAGAGGTTGGATAAGCCTTGTTTCCATAGGTAGGACCATCCATTAGGAAAAAAGCGTTTTACACTGTACATAAATAGCTTGGCTGTACCGTATAACAATGCAAAAATCAGAAATACGCTACCCGTGAATGCAAAGGTAATAGGCCACTCATCGAGCTGTAGCTTTGTAAAACCTACAACAAAGAGACCTATTAAAAAATAGATCCACCATCGTAGAGGGTCTAATGGATCCCCTCCCTCATCGGATATCCGCAAGGACTGTAACGGGGAGATCAGCCTCACACCTATTAGTGGTAATAAGGTAAATAGAATCGCGATAACGAGACCAAGTACAATCCCAAGTACAATAGATGACCATGAAAAATCATTGCTAATAGTAACTGGAAATATATCCTGTAGAAAGAGCGGTATAAGAAATTGTATAAGACTGCCTAAGCCTGCTCCTATCACTCCACCTATAAGTCCTATAACGGCAAACTGTAGAAGAAAAATAAAAAAAGTTTGCTTTGAGGAGGCGCCTAAACACCGTAATATCGCTACGGACAAAAGCTTTTCCTTAACATAGATATGAACAGCACTAGAAACACCAATACAACCTAAAAGCAATGCTACAAAGCCTACCAATTCCATAAATCGGCCGACATCAGCAAATGCACGTCCTGTTCTTTCCTTGGTAGTTTCGATCGTGCTGCTTCGCCATTGTAACTCGGCAAGCCTGTCTTTCCACTGCTCTAGCCTTTGGTCTATAGCTGTACCCTTTGGAAACTTAAAGTAATAATGGTACTCTATCCTGCTCCCCGCTTGTTGCAGCCCACTATTGGCAAGATACTCTTTAGCAATATAGACGGATGGGGTCATAGCGCTAGAGAACGAAGTCTGTCCGGGCCTTGCCAAAATCGTACCTCCTATCCTTAGCTCATGCAGGCCTAGACTGACGGAGTCATGGACTGAAACTTCGTGTTTTTTGGCTAAGTTGTGATCAATCAGGATGGTTCCTTCTTTTGAATAATTATGTGTACTCTGTTGAGGATCTGTTGTGATCTCCCCATAGAAAGGAAAAGCACCAGATATCCCGTGCACCTGTACCAGTTGAAGATCTTCGCTCTTACTAAAACGTAACATGGATAAAAAACGTTCCTCAGTGGCCATATCCACACTTCCTGCAGCTATAGTATCGAGAAACGCTAATGCTTCTTCGGTGGGTTTTCTATTGCTTTCCAATTCAAGATCGGCTCCCAATAACTGAGCTGCCTGATTGTTGATATCTTGTTGTAAATTGATGTGAAACGTATTAAGCGCGACCAAAGAGGCGATCCCTAGAATGATGGAGGATATGAATAAAAATAAGCGTGAACGGTTACGTCGACTATCACGCCATGCCATCTGTGCTATCCATCTCCACTTCATTGTATTTTTCCTCCCTTGATCTGTATTATCCGCTGTGTCTTATGAGCGAGATCCATGTCGTGTGTAACTAACACCAAAGTGGTTCCTGTTTCTTTATTCAATCTAAAAAGCATCTCCTCAACGACCTGTCCAGTTTCCATATCAAGATTGCCTGTCGGCTCATCTGCAAAAAGAATAAGAGGATCATTAGCGAAAGCTCGTGCTATAGACACTCGTTGCTGCTCACCTCCAGATAATTGAGAGGGATAATGATCAGTTCTATCGGATAATCCTACCTTGTCCAACAGCTCCACTGCTCGCGTTCTATTGTGTTTCATACCACGTAACTCCATAGGAACCATAACATTCTCTAATGCTGTAAGAGTAGGCAACAGTTGAAAATTCTGAAACACAAATCCTACATATTGATTACGTAGCTCGGCCAACTGATCTTCGCTAAGTGAACCGAGTGTAATACCGTTAAGAACCACCTGTCCCTGACTGGCTTTATCTAAGCCTGCACACAATCCTAAAAGTGTAGTCTTGCCGCTACCAGATGGCCCTACCAACGCAACAGTAGATCCCTTCTCAATTTGAAAACTTATGTCTTTGAGTATCTGAATATCTGAATTTCGTAAACGAAAGTTTTTGAATACATGGTCTAGTTGAAGAATCGTTGTGGACATACTGTTTTTTTTAATTAAATTCGGACTTATGATAACACTATTACGTTTTTTTCCTTTGCTCTCCATTGCATTGCTGCTTTATGGCTGTAGTCAACGGAGTACAAATACCGTACAGAACAACGAAAGTAAAAGTAACAAAGAAATTGGTAAAGATGAGGACAAAAGACGCTCGATCTTGTTTTTTGGCAATAGTCTGACAGCCGGCTATGGCCTTGAAAGTCAGGATGAAGCTTTTCCTGCTATTATCCAGCGTAAAATCGATTCTTTGGGACTCAACTACCAGTGTATCAATGCTGGCCTGAGCGGAGAGACTAGTGCTGGAGGCAAAGATCGTATAGACTGGTTATTGGAGCAGCCTGTAGATATATTCGTACTCGAATTGGGAGCCAATGATGGTCTACGGGGTATATCTACAGAGTCGACCTACAACAATCTGAGCGCTATCGTACAAAAGGTAGTAAAGGCTTATCCCAAGTGTAAATTGGTGCTTGCCGGAATGAAAATCCCTCCAAGCATGGGACAGGAATATTCCAATGGATTCGAAGCTATTTTTCCAAAGCTAGCAACGGATCATAAGATGGCACTCATCCCATTTCTTCTAGATGGTATAGCGGGTGAAGCTACTTTAAATCAACAAGATCGTATACACCCTACCGCTGAAGGTCAAAAGATAATGGCCGAGACAGTATGGTCTATACTAATGCCGCTACTCTAAGTCATTGACTTTGACAAACGGTCTGGTTGAAATACATTAAAGCCGTATTTCTTAATGAAATACGGCTTATAGATAAGCATGAGATACATGACTTATAACCTCTAGCTGGTTCGCTTATTATTAATTTACAACTTCAATCTTTTTGACTGCTCGGTGCTCTACCCCATACATATCTGTAACCCGAACTGTAACGCTGTGTGTGCCAACTTTCAAATTGGGCAATTTCATTTCCCAAAGATGTGTTGAATTTACGGCATCGGAAGGTCTACGCCCCTGGATGAGCTCCGTCGCATTATCAAACTTCAACACATCGTATTGATAGCTTGGGTCTGTAACATCCACACGATTCATAACTTTCCAGTCCTTACCATCCAAACTATACTCCATCACATCTTCTGTACGTCCCATAAAAAAGTTTGCGTAGACTTTGTATCTTCTGGCATGCTTACTTTTGACAGCGCTCGGAGCTATGAGATTAATCTGGTATTCGCTATCTTGACCAGCCACTTTATAATCAAATGTATACGAGTTTCCTTGGATATTCATGATTGCATAGCCTTTAGGTGTTCCATCTCGCATAGTAGATGCGGGCACCCCTTGTTGGTTCACCTGTCCAGAATACCAATCGCCTGAGGTAGTACCTACGTTATATTCATGATGTGGCTTCGCTTGGTGCCAGCCTTCTGCTTTTCCATAAAAGTTTTGTTGCTGATAATGGGTGTGAGCGGAAAGAGATACGGTATTAGGGAAGTCTTTTAAGAGATCGAAAAGACGTTGCCTGTCTTCGTCACGAAACACATCCGAGTTCTTGTGAACTAAAGGAATATGAAAAGATAAAACAATAAGCTTATCTTTTGGCACATATCTTAAATCATTCTCTACAAAGTCTAATTGATCTTTACGAAATCCACCCAGATAACCTTTTCCGCTGCGTGGATTAGGATATATGATATTATCTAAAATAATAAAATGTGCATTACCGTAATTAAATGAGTAATTATTTGGGCCGAATTTTAGCTCAAAGCTTTCGTCTGACAAGGAATCTGCGACTACGTCATAATTCATATCATGATTACCCATTACATGGTACCATGGTAATCCCATCCCCGCAATAGTTTCTTTATAAGGTTCGTGTAGTGTTAAATCATCTCCAACTAGATCACCTAAGCTAATGCCGAATAAGAAGCGATCTTTGTTTGAAATATCGTCGACAATACCTCTTTTGAAAAAGTCAAGCTCTTCTTGGGTATAGGCCTGGGGGTCACCAAAAACCAAAGCCTTAAAATCTGTGGACTCCTGCTGTGCATACACGGGAAAATTTAATGACTTAGGCAGCGGCCCTGTGGCTTGGGCTGTGGTATATTTTAACTTTGGACCTCCAAGTGGTTTATGGATATAGTAAAAAAGGGGGCGATTCTGTTTATCTTGAGGGAATGCATAATCTTTTGGTTTTATGACAAAGATTATATTGTCATTTTCTACTGGAAGGCTATAATTTCCTTTGTCATCTGTTTGAACAACATCTCTGCCGTTACTGACGCTAACACCTCCTACTCCAAGTTCATTCTTTTCGCGTTTGCCATTTTTATTGGCATCAAGAAACACGGATCCTTTTACCACTTCCTGCGCCTGCACGAATCCGGTACAAAGCAATACTCCTGCTAATAAATACTTAATGTTCATATAATAATTCGTTTCTCAAAAATACTTTTAAGAAACGAATTACAATTTAAGATACTATTAAGTAAATGTTAAAAATAAGGAAATCGTGCTATTTAGTGCGTAGACGCGTATATAAATCAACAACGAAGTCTAATTGTTCGCTTTGATTTAATTCAGAATTGTCTAATATCACAGCATCTTTAGCTTGTCTTAATGGACTTTCTGCGCGTGTGCTGTCTATATGGTCTCTATGGGATAAATTAGCTTTTACCTCTTCCATAGTTACTTGCTCTCCCTTGGCAGTCAATTCGGCATAGCGTCTTTCTGCCCGTACATTGGGATCGGCCGTCATAAAGATCTTTAGATCTGCGTCTGGAAATACGGTAGTCCCTATATCACGTCCATCCATCACAATATTACGCTTCATTCCCAGTTTCTGCTGTTGGGCAACCATTGCCTGACGTACCTCTCTGATCGCACTGACTTCGCTTACCTTGTCCGAAATCTCCATTTTGCGGATATCTTCAGAAACGTCTTCATTATTCAGAAAAATCTGTACCTGATCTGTATTAGGCACAAAGTCAATATGAATATCTTCTAAAGCACTCACAACGGCGTCGTGATCCGTATAATCGATCTTATGACGTAAGAAATATAAGGTCACGGCTCTGTACATGGCTCCGCTATCCACGAAAACAAAATTCAGTTTTTTTGCTAAAGCTTTTGCAATAGTGCTCTTGCCACATGAGGAAAAGCCGTCTATCGCTATAATAAAATTCTTCCTTGCCATGATAAGATTACGAATTTCCTCCAATTAAAACGCCTGGTTTATTAACCAAAGGAACCTTGGATAGATTCTCGTCGACTATGCTTTCAGGTAAAAAAATATATTTTTTATCATAGATAGTATCATCAATATAATAGCTCAACCAATATTCATTAGTCAAGCCAAAAACCTGCTGATCTATCGCCTCTATACGAATTGAACTACTGGCAGCTACATCTCCGATAAAATGACGTAAAGTAGTTGTCTTTACCTCACGTTCATCTTTCATACCATAGCCCTTAGAGGTCACAAAGACATTTCTTAACGGTAGTTCCTTCTCATTCACCAAGTACACGTTCCACGACTTTTGGATAGGAGAATCGCTTTCTAGTACAACGGCTATAGAAATATCTTCTACTATATTAACCGGCAAATCTTTCTTCATCTGCTACTTCTTTTTTGTTGCGGCTTTTTTTGTTGCAGTTTTCTTTGTCGTCTTTTTGGCCGTTTTACCTCCTTTTGAGTCTTCAGCAGCCCACTTTAAGACATCTTCATAAGTAATAGCCGATACGTCTGTACCCTTAGGTATTTTGATATTCTGCTTTTCTAATCTGATGAATGGTCCCCATCTTCCATTTTCGATCTGGGCTTTTGGATTTTCATCAAAGACGCGTATTACCTTTTCAATATCTTTCTGTCTCTTCTCTTTTATAATTTCTATCGCCTGCTCTTCGGTAACATCCAATGGATCTACACCTTTTGGTAATGAATAAAATGAAGATTCGTGTTTGATGTAAGGTCCAAAGCGACCTATAGCTACAGTCATTTCTTTTTCTTCAAACTGACCTACTCTTTTAGGAAGCTTAAATAACTCCATCGCTTCTTCGAAAGTTATCGTTTCGATCATCTGCCCCTTACGCAATGAAGCAAAACGTGGCTTCTCCTCGTCATCGGCTGTTCCGATCTGAACCAATGGTCCAAAACGTCCTACACGTACACTAACTGGTTTTCCTGTTTCTGGGTCTACACCGAGTTCTCGTTCGTTGGTCGCTCTTTCAGCATTTTCCAAAGTATCCTCTACCTCATGGTGAAAAGGACGATAAAAAGCTTCTAACATGTCGGTCCATTCCTTACTTCCTTGAGCAATCTCGTCAAATTCTTTCTCGACACGAGCTGTAAAATTGAAGTCTACAATCCCTTTGAAATGTTCAACTAAGAAGTCATTAACCAATACGCCTATATCTGTAGGAAAAAGCTTGTTACGCTCTACTCCTGTCATTTCCGTTTTTACGACTTCGCTTACCTCTGTTCCAGCCAATCGAAGTACATTATAATCACGTGGTTTGCCATCTCGATCTTCTTTGACCACATAACCTCGATTTTGAATAGTAGAAATAGTCGGTGCATATGTAGACGGTCTTCCAATGCCTAACTCCTCCAACTTCTTTACTAATGAAGCTTCTGTATAACGGGCAGGGGGCCGCGAGAATCGCTCTGTAGCAGTCATCTCATTGAGAGTCAATGCCTGTCCTTGCTCTAAAGGTGGTAATAATGCATTGTCAGCATCCCCGTCGGCAGCGACCTCATTCTCCTCGTCTGTGGACTCCATATATACTTTCAAGAATCCGTCAAATCGCATGATTTCTCCCGTAGCGGTCAATTCCTCCTTGCGTGTAGAAATACTAATCTTAGCTACGGTTTTTTCAAACTCTGCCTCGCTCATTTGCGATGCAATAGCCCGCTTCCAAATCAACTCATATAGACGTCGTTCTGATGCATCCCCTTCAATAGAGTGTTCTGAAAAATAAGTCGGTCGTATGGCTTCGTGCGCTTCTTGCGCTCCCGCGGCCTTCGTTTTATATTTTCTTAGCTTATGGTACTTCTCCCCATACGCTTTTACAATTTCATTTTCGGCAGCTTGGATAGCTGTATCAGATAAATTGACAGAGTCCGTACGCATATAGGTAATCCGCCCAGCTTCATACAGGCGCTGTGCAACCTGCATGGTTCTAGCCACAGAAAAACCCAACTTACGGCTGGCTTCCTGCTGCAATGTAGATGTTGTAAAGGGTGCTGCTGGATTTCTTCGTGCTGGCTTTTTCTCCAATGACGCGATCGAAAAATCGGCTCTCATGCTATCATTTAAGAACGTCTTAGCATCTTCCTTCTTATCAAAACGCTGAGGCAGCTCTGCTTTAAAAAACTCCTTCCCTTTGCCAGTATAAAAAATAGCTACAATCTTGAAAGCGGCTTCTGCATTAAATCTATTTATTTCACGCTCACGCTCTACAATAACACGTACAGCTACGGATTGTACACGACCAGCCGACAGGGATGGCTTTACCTTTCTCCACAGTACAGGAGACAATTCAAACCCCACAAGTCTATCTAACACCCTACGTGCCTGTTGAGCGTAAACTAAGTTATAGTCGATTTTCCGTGGATTTTCAATAGCATTTAATATTGCTGGCTTTGTAATTTCATGGAATACGATACGTTTGGTAGCATTTTCTTTAAGCCCTAATGTTTCGAATAAGTGCCAAGAAATTGCTTCTCCCTCGCGGTCCTCATCGGATGCTAACCAGACTGTTTCAGCACTCTTAGCCAACTTCTTTAATTCACTGACAATAGCCTTTTTATCGACAGGAACTTCATATTTTTGTTCAAACTTATTATCGGTATCAATGGCGTCATCCGTCTTCACCAAATCACGAATATGCCCGTAACTAGACTTGACTAGAAAATCACTTCCTAAATATCCTTCTATCGTTTTAGCCTTTGCTGGCGACTCTACTATCAATAAATTTTTAGCCATTAACTTTATAAGATTTCTGCAAATATTACTATTTCAAAATGGAATGACAATTATTTTTACTAATAATATTGTAAAACTTACCTATACCATCCAATGTCCAGACAAAACATCAAGGAGGTAAAAGCAAGCAAAAACAACAGAAGCTATTCCATTTGTCGTCATAAATGCCCGATCCACTCGGGATAAATCCGTAGCACTCACAATACGATGTTGATAAATCAATAAAGCCCCATAAAATGCTACACCTATATAATAAAAAAAACCTACTTCGATAAATATGGAAGGAAGCAACACGAAAATAAAAGATAGTAGGTGCAATACTTCGGAGATTCTCAATGCCCGCTTAGCACCAAAGTTGGCTGGGATAGATTGCAACTTGTGGGCCCGGTCAAACTCCTCATCCTGCAAAGCATAAATAATATCAAACCCACTCACCCAGGTAAGCACGGCTAATCCATACCATATGGGAACTAAGTCAAATTGACCTGTTACAGCAAGATATGCACCGACTGGAGCGAGTCCCAAACCTAATCCTAATACAAAATGGCACAGCGGTGATATCCGCTTCATATACGAATAGAACAAAACAACGAACAAAGCAATCGGCGATAACAACAGGCACATCGGGTTAATGAAGTAAGTCGCTAACACAAAGACTACGCAATTAACAACTGTGAAGATTAAAGCTGCTGATGGACTTATTTTTCCGGCCGGGATATCCCGTATAGCTGTCCTCGGATTGAGCGCATCAACATCCCGGTCTAAATATCTATTGAACGCCATTGCAGCATTACGTGCAGTAACCATACATAATAGCATCAAAAAGAACAGCTTCCACTCAAAATGAAACGCTGTAGTAGATACCGCCAAAAAAAAACCTATAACCGCAAAAGGAAGTGCAAATATGCTATGCGCAAATAGCACCAACGACATGTATTTTTTCATATGTATTTAACTTGACTTTTATCTGTCATTGGAATACTCATGGTTGTTTGTGTTTCGCGAAACACGAGTATTTCATAATTCAGAAACGGGAGGCACCGTAAACTCTTGATTTATTTCATCAATCTTTTCTAATATAGGTTCCAACCCCATCCTATCCTCCGCAGATGTCAAAAACCGTGTAGGAACCTCTTCAAACCATTTAAGAAGTGCCCGTTTAAACTTGGCCATATTTTGATCAGATTTGACGATTGACTGTTTATCCGCTTTCGTGAAGATCAGCATAAAAGGTAGTCCCCTTTCTCCAAGCCAACAGCAGAAATCCAAATCTATTTTTTGAGGTTCTAGACGGCTATCAATAAGAACAAAAATACACTGTAGACTCTCTCTACTCAATAGATACTTCCTGATAAATTTCTCCCAATCGGCTCTATTCTTTTTTGACGTCTGTGCATACCCATAGCCAGGTAAGTCCACAAGATACCAATTGTCATTAATTACAAAATGATTTATCAGTTGAGTCTTTCCCGGTCTCTGGGAGGTCTTTGCCAGACCTTTCTTATTGGTCAACGCATTGATCAAAGAAGATTTACCAACATTAGACCGCCCAATGAACGCATATTCTGGCAATGTAGGATCGGGTAATTTGTCGACTTGTGTATTACTACATACAAATTCAGCGGATTTGATAAGCATAGACAAAGGTAGAATTAATTTAACAAAAATTAAAAGGCTTTTAAGTTCGTTCAAAAACCTCTGATAATTTTGCTATTTTAGTCACTCATAAAAACCTATATGTTAGAAATCAAGAATATTGTAAAACAATATGCAAATCACCGGGCTTTGGATGACGTATCCCTCTCTATACCTGAGGGTAAAATATTTGGTCTATTAGGCCCTAATGGAGCTGGAAAAACCTCGTTAATACGTATTATAAACCAAATTACCGCTCCAGACTCGGGTGAAATATTATTCGATGGCAGCCCACTATCCAGTGAGCATATCGCTGAAATCGGGTACCTACCTGAAGAGCGCGGCCTGTATAAAAAAATGAAGGTAGGTGAACAAATGGTTTATCTGGCACAACTCAAAGGACTGAGTCGCTTAGAAGCCAAACAACGATTAAACTATTGGTTTGAAAAACTAGATATTGGAAGCTGGTGGGACAAGCGAATCGAAGATCTCAGTAAAGGTATGCAACAAAAAGTTCAATTTGTCGCCACCGTACTGCACCAGCCAAAACTCATTATCCTTGATGAACCTTTTTCAGGCTTTGATCCTGTCAATGCTCAGATTATTCAAGATGAAATTCTCGAACTGAACAAAGCTGGGGCTACAATCATTTACTCTACGCATCGTATGGAAACTGTTGAAGAGCTTTGCGATAACATAGCCCTAATCAACAAATCGAAAAAGATACTAGATGGTTCTGTCAAAGAAATTAAAAAACAATACAACAACAGCACCTATTTAATTGACTATAAATCGCCTATAATTCCTGAACAAATACTGCAACAAACAGAATTATTCGATATCATTTCGCAGACTGTTCAGCACGATGAGGTACAATTAAAAGTAAAACTAAATGATCGTGCTACATTAAATGATGTTATACGCTACCTATTAGACAAGATCCAGGTCATACAGATTAAAGAAATAATCCCTTCTATTCACGACATATTTATCGAAAAAGTCTCCCTAAGCCCCCTAAGCCATGCATAAGATTGTTCTAATTATACAAAGAGAGTATCTGACACGAGTTAGAAAACGTTCTTTTCTACTTACTACATTCTTGGTCCCTCTGTTTTTCATCGGAATGTATGTAGGAATTATCTTTCTCACTAAAAAGAGTTTTGAGGAAAATCATGCTACTGTATATATCGTAGACCAAGAAGGAAGTATTGCAGACAAACTCAAATCATCCGACAACATTACCTATATCCATAGCAATAAAGATTTACAAACGCAATTGTCTTTCATTAAGGATGCTGATAAAAACACCAGTATCCTCGTGATACCAAAAGATTTTATCAATAATCTAAAGGTTGATTTCATGGCACCCAACAAACCCAACGTAGGTATTCAGAATGATATCCGAGACAATTTGAGCGATATTGTAAGAGACTATAAGTATCAAAAACTAGGTATCAATATAGACACCCTGAATAGTATTAATACAAATGTCAGTATCACTGCTAAAGAAATCACCGACGATGGGCAGGCAAAAAACAGTAATACAGAAGTAGCTATGGGTATCGCCCTCGCACTTTCTATATTGGTATACATATCCCTTTTTCTTTATGGATCACAGGTTATGAGAGGTATTATTGAAGAAAAAAGCAGCAGAATTATTGAAGTCATTATTTCATCTGTCAAGCCATTTCAATTAATGATGGGTAAGATCATTGGTATAGGTCTCGTAGGGTTAACACAGTTTGTATTATGGGTATTATTATCATTTATGTTAGCAGGGGTAGCCTCGACTTTCTTTGTCTCGAAAGCTGATTTAAGTAATCAGATCGTTGGAAATAAGGCTGTAGAATCCGACGGGGTTATGTTATCTCCAGAAACCTGGGCAGTAGTACAATCCATCAATTTCCCAGAAATTATTATTTGTTTCTTTATATTTTTCCTAGGTGGATACCTGATCTACAGCGCATTGTTTGCTGCTGTAGGCTCCGCGGTGGATAGCGAGACCGAGGCTTCTCAATTCACGATGCCTATAACAATGCCTCTTCTCCTCACCTATGCACTATCTTTCGGAGTCTTAATGAATGATCCGCATGGCACCGTAGCTACGTGGTTAAGCTTTATTCCTTTCACATCTCCCATAGCTATGTTAGTTCGTATTCCATTTGGTGTACCTACTTGGCAGATTGTGGTATCGGCATTACTTCTGGTTGGAGGATTTATATTAACGACCTGGATTGCGGCGCGCATCTATCGTGTCGGAATATTAATGTATGGAAAGAAAGCTAGTTATAAAGAAATCGTAAAATGGTTTAGATACAAAAGTTAATTACCTTTGTCGAAAAATCAAACTTTAGCATAAAATGTCTAAACTCATTAATCTCCGATCATTTAAAAACTTTTTCGAATCCAGTTCAGGCGGAGGTATCCTCTTATTTATATGTGTAATACTCGCGTTAATTATTGCCAATTCCTTTTACGGAGATTCTCTCAGCAACCTGCTATCGACAACTATAGGTTATGAAAACGACACAATTCATTTAAAATATTCTATCAAACAGTGGATTGATGATGGCCTAATGGCCATCTTCTTTTTACTGGTCGGTTTAGAAATAAAGAGAGAGCTGGTGGAAGGTGAACTTGCCTCTCCCAAAAAAGCTGCATTACCGATCTTTGCCGCCATTGGTGGAGCTCTTTTGCCGGCCGCTTTGTATGCATTCTTTAATCATGATCAGCCGACTGCACATGGTTGGGGTATACCGATGGCGACAGACATTGCATTTGCCCTTGCCGTTATTTCATTACTGGGAGATAAAGTACCAGCCAGCCTGAAAATATTTTTGGCAGCACTGGCAATCGTTGACGATTTATTAGCCATATTGGTTATTGCTATATTCTACTCAGGAACACTTCATTACACCTATCTATTAATCGCTATCGGCCTAGTCTTACTGCAATTAGTTTTCAATAAAATCGGAATTCGTAATTTGCTATTCTATATTATCCCCGGTATAGCAATGTGGTATTTTATTCATCATTCAGGTATCCATGCAACCATTGCAGGGGTTTTGACGGCGATGACTATCCCAACCACACCCGATGACAAAGAGTCACCTCTGGAGCGTCTTGAGCACTTATTATCAAAGCCCGTAAATTTCATTATTATACCGCTATTCGCATTTGCCAACACCGCTATCGTTCTTCATGCTGAAATGATACATGGATTATCATCCCCTATGGGGCTGGGTATCATTCTAGGTCTGTTAGTTGGAAAATCGGTCGGCATACTATTTACATGCTGGATTTGCGTCAAACTAGGGATTTCGACTTTACCTGAGCGTGCGGGGTGGAAACACATGTTTGGAGTTGGAATCCTCGGAGGTATCGGATTTACAATGTCGATATTTGTTGCTATGCTGTCTTTTGATGATGCACTACATATCGAAGAAGCTAAATTAGCCGTACTATTGACCTCTTGTGCTGCTGGTATACTAGGTTACAGCTATCTCGCAATGTTAAATAGAAAAAGCGAACGACTATAGTAATTTATCTACTTTCAAAATTATATTCATACCGGTCTTGTTTTTATAAAATAATATTGATTAAATTTAAAGTACTATTAATCATTCGTATTAAATAAACAGAAACAACAATGAGTAAATTAGACGAAAAAGTAGCAGCATACGTTGCTGAAGCAAAAAAATTAAAACTTGATATTGATGCAGACCTTATCGCAGCTGTTGCGAAAGGATTAGGACCGTCTATCTATAAAGCAGATGCCGAAACTATAGCTGCATCTGATAAGGCTGAGTTAGATCGTTTGAAAAATAATTTCTTGATCAAAAAGTTAGGTTTAAAAGATGACGCAAAATTAGATGCTGCTATAGAAGAAGTTATCGAAGCCGTAGGAAAATCCAACAAAAATAAGTATAGAGCTATCGTATACGCACTATTAGTCAAAAAATTCAAGAAAGAATCCATCTATAAATAAAATAAAACTTTCATGATCCCCTGGATCATGAAAGTCCTTAATGTATTTAAAGCACAAACGCTTTAAGAAACAAGATGAGCTGAAGAAATTTCTTCAGCTCATCTTGTTTTTACTTAGGGCTAGCTTCAATTAAAAAATCAGTTATGGCCTCTTCGTGAAATTCGCTAAGGTCAACGGCTCTCCCTATTCGTTTCCAAGTCATATAAGCATGCACCGTTTGCCCACCGGAACGTATCGGCTCTAGAGATTTCTGATATAAAACATCACCTTCAAAATCTAATTTTCGAACCTGTTGACTTTCCTCCCAATTCGGGAAAAGGGAATTTGATATATCATAGACAACATGCGCATTTCTATTGTCAATCGTGTATTTACCGCTAAAAGCGATATATCCCCGCACGCGCCTATCCAACTCTTCTGCTGAAGCCTGCATCCTATCGTTCGAAATATACTTTATCTCATCAGAGCCCGAAATCTGTACGGCCATGTAACCATCGGGACTATATAACAATAAACCCTTGGGGGATTTTCCAAAAGGAAAGAAAGAGTCCACACCGTCTACTGGAACTTCAATATAAGAGAGCAACTCCCAAGTTCCGATTATTTCATTTTTAATTGATGTCATTTTACTGAGGTTGTTTAATAGAACAACGAAGAAAGGCATGGAATAGTTTATCCATTAGGTTGTATTTGTGTCATAAAAAATTAAATATTTATTACTTTTATGTTTAAGCAATAAAACATATGATTCTATCGGAAGTCGATACTGTTCAAGATATATCAAAAGAGGAGTTTTTAAAAAAGTATTTCCAACCTCAGAAGCCTGTTCTCATAAAGGGATTTGCACGGAAATGGAAAGATTTTGATAAATGGAATTTAGATTACATATATGACAAAGTGGAAGAGCAACAAGTGGGCCTCTATGACAATAAACCTGCCGATCCAAATAAAGCAACGGATGAGCCTGTGACCCGTATGCGTTTTAAAGATTATATTACACTCATTAAAAATCAACCATCGGATTATAGAATTTTTTTCTATATCATTACAGACCATCTCCCCGAACTTCTAAAAAATTTCACTTATCCCGATCTAGGATTCAAATATTTCAAACGCATCCCTACCCTATTTTTTGGTGGTAGCGAAGCGCGAGTTCTCATGCACTATGACGTAGATTTAGGAGATTTGTTACATTTTCAATTTGAAGGAAAAAAAAGGGTACTCTTATTCGCGCCAGATCAATCTGCGTTCTTATATAAAGTACCATTATCGGTTCACACCGTTTATAATATCGACTACGAAAACCCCGATTTCGAACAATTTCCAGCATTAAGATATGCTCAGGGGTATGAGATTTTTATGGAACATGGAGATGCCTTGTTTATGCCGAGTGGCTACTGGCATTTTAACCGCTATTTGGAGGCTGGATTCTCCATTACTTTACGATCATTTCCAAGTAGTGCTAAGCGACTGCTCAAGATGTTAAATGAAGTATTTATTATCCGCTATACCGACAAGTTTATGCGCAAACTCCTAAAAGAAAAATGGGTCGAACGTAAGCAACGACGAGCCTACGAAAAAAGTCAAACAGCTTTAACAGAATATCTTAATAAACAAAAATAACACAACAAACTATGGAATGTCCCTGTGGAAGCTCTTTCCAATTTGAACATTGCTGCGCTCGAATACATAATGGAATACTATCTCCCAGCTCGGCAGAGATGTTGATGCGCGCACGATATAGTGCCTTTGCTATTGGAAACATAGACTTCTTGTACAATAGTTTTCATCCCTCTACACGTCGCTTCCAGAACAAACAAGACATTAAGAAATGGGCTTTAGAAAATATTTGGCTCGGATTAGAAATCGTCAAATCCACAACTCTCACGGTTGAGTTCAAAGCCCGATACCAAGACTTAATAAGCGGGGCTCAATATGTCCATCATGAAAAATCTAACTTCAAAGAACTTCAAGGAACATGGTATTACGTAGACGGTAGGTTAATTTAACAACGATTAACATAAAATTAATACAACACTAATATACAACTAACAAATCTCCATTACATTTGTATTAAATAAAATTAAATGTTATGATTAAAGATTTAGAAATCACAAATTTAGAGTCAATCTACGATACCGCAGAATGGTTGTACGATGGAGATGACTTGGCTATTCTAGAAGACTAATAGCCCCCTAGATACTTAAACTATGTTTAAGTATACATTTAAGCCTCATTCAGTAATTCATTTATATAGCAAAAAAGGCTAATCCATTGGATTAGCCTTTATCTTTTTCATTATAGCAATTGATTTAACTGCTGAAATAAGCTCTTACATTCTTACCTTCAACCCAGTTCATAAACGCCTTATTAACGACTTTATTTCCACCTGGCGTTGGATAATCTCCAGAGAAATACCAATCACCTTTATGGTTTGGACATGCCGTGTGTAAGTTATCAAGAGTTTGGAAAATAACAACCAGTTCCGCATTCAGATCGTGTGGTCTTACGATCCTGGCAATTTCTTCCGAAATCTCATCATCTGTAAAAGGTTCATATATTGCTTTCACATAGTTCTCGATCTCATCTTTAGGTTTAGCAACAGATGCCAAACATCTTTGATATACTTCGTCTATGATATGCGACATTCCGTTGCGCTTCAAGAGATTAATCGCCGCTTCAAAAGCCACAAACTCACCCATCCTTGACATATCGATACCATAACAATCTGGATAACGTATTTGAGGAGCTGAAGAAACAATCACGATTTTCTTAGGATGTAAACGATCCAATATAGTTAATATAGACTGTTTTAATGTGGTGCCCCTAACAATAGAATCATCAATAGCGACTATGGTGTCTTCATGGTCTCTAACGATACCGTAGGTGGTATCATATACGTGCTGTACCATATCCTGACGATCTGCATCCTGGGTTATAAATGTACGGAGCTTGGCGTCCTTTACATTCAACTTTTCAAAGCGCGGGTGTATACTTAAGATTTCATCCAATTCTTGATCGGAGATCTTTTCATCTCTATTCAGTAAAACGTCCTTTTGATAATCTCTTACATATTTACTCATGCCTTCCATCATACCATAGTATGATACTTCGGCAGTATTAGGAATAAATGAGAAAACAGTATTCTTAATATCATTATCGATCGACGTCAAGACCTGATTGCACAACAACTTACCTAAAGATTTCCGTTCCTGATAAATATCAGCATCAGAGCCCCTAGAGAAATAGATACGCTCAAAAGAACAAGATTTTTGTTCTACTGGCTGTCTAAACATCTCTTGAGAAATTGTTCCGTCTTTTTTAACAATTAAAGCATGTCCAGGTTTAATTTCCTGCACAGCTTCCAAAGGAACATTAAAAGCTGTTTGAATAACAGGTCGTTCGGAAGCGACTACTAAAACCTCTTCATCTTGATAAAAGAATGCAGGGCGGATGCCTGCGGGGTCACGCATCACAAATGCATCGCCATGACCTATAATTCCAGCTATAGTATAACCGCCGTCCCAAGTTTTGGCTGATCGGGTTAAGATCTTAGCTACATCCAGATTTTTTGCTATTTGCGAAGAAATTTCAATATTAGAATATCCTTCTTTTTTAAATTGGTCGAAGAGTTCTTGATTCTCATCATCCAAAAAGTGACCAATTTTCTCCAATACAGTAACCGTATCTGCCTGCTCTTTAGGGTGCTGTCCTAAATCATAAAGCTGCTGCAAAAGCTCATCTACGTTAGTCATATTGAAATTTCCAGCCACCACAAGGTTTCGAGTCATCCAATTGTTTTGACGTAAAAACGGGTGACAACTTTCAATACTGTTTTTGCCGTGTGTACCATAGCGTAAATGCCCTAATAGTACCTCACCAGTAAAACTAACATTGTCTTTAAGCCACTGCGTATCTTTAGATTCCTTTGGATAAGCTTTATTTACTGCTGCAAATTTTTTCTGAACGTATTCAAAAATATCTGCAACGGCAGTGGATCCCATAGCCCTATACCGGCTGATGTATCGATTACCTGGCTTTACATCAAATTTAATTGTTGCAATACCAGCCCCATCCTGTCCACGGTTATGTTGCTTCTCCATGAGAAGATACATTTTGTTAATCCCGTAGTAAGGAGTTCCATATTTTTCCTGATAATATGAGAGGGGTTTTAATAGTCTGACAAGTGCAATACCACACTCGTGTTTTATAGCGTCACTCATAGCTTGAATTGATGATGCAAAGGTACAAAAATTAGATTTCTTACTAAAGCGCCCTTGCATTTTTTTTAAGTAAAAAACTTTTAGGTGACACAATGACTTTAATTTATCTTTAACCTATGGACGAGTTATTCAAAATTTACAAGGTCGATGCTAAGGAGGCGGAAAGCATTAAGAGCAGTATAAATGTCCCTCATAAGCATGATTTTGAGGAACTAATCATCGGATTGAAAGGAAAACTAACTCATTTTATAGACTATGAGGTACAAGAATGGGACGCCCCTTTTATCTCCTTTGTTACAAAAGGTAAGCTGCACCGTATTCAGCCCGATCTTCGAAATGGCCACTGTGATTTCTGGGTTATCCGTTTTAAAAGCGAATTTATTCCGGAAATCACGTTTCAGCTGTACAACTCTTATCATGATCAAGCTAATTTTCAATTGAGACAGGACTTGTATTTAGATCGTCTAGATAAAATATGTCATTTGATAAATGACGAAATGAAGGAATTGAGTCCAGAACTTTGCGTTGTCCGTAACCTTCTTTCCTCCCTTTTTATTATGATAGATGTCGAACGGAAGAAGAGCACCGGGGATCTGCAGCCTACATTGAACAGTCAAAACCTTACCTTCCAAAGTTTTCTCGCTATTCTTGAAGACAACTTTAGACGTCCCGAAGGCGTAAATTTTTATGCTGAAAAACTATTCATGACTCCGCGTGCGCTAAATAATATAACACAGCGGATCTTACAACAAACAGTTTTAGAAATCATCGAAACGCGCAAACTAACCGAGGCAAAAAATCTACTATTTACCACGGAAAAGAACATCGCAGAGATTGGATTCGAACTAGGGTATACCGACAAAGCATACTTTACCAGTGTATTTAAAAAGAAATCAGGGTTCACACCGAGCGAGTTTCGACAGGATATGCGACAGCGTATAACCTAATATCAATACTTTTTGACCAAATTCTTATACCAACGCCTAGTATAAATACCGCACCTTTGTTACGTAGTTTTCATTATTAAATAATAGAGAAATGGAAGATATGAATAGAAAGCAATTTTTGACTGCAGCCTCAGTCTTACCTCTAACAGGAGCAGCCTTGAAACTCAGCTCACTCAACCGTTTTATTGATAGTCTCGACAACAGTAGTAAAATGCCTGTTCTCTTTCTCGGTCATGGCAGTCCGATGAATGCCATTGAGGACAATGAATTTGTTCAGGGATTCAAACAAATAAGCAAGGAGATCGAGCCCCCTCGAGCCATCCTGGTCATTTCTGCACACTGGGAGACACGTGGTACTTATGTTACCGCTATGGAGAACCCTGTGACGATTCATGACTTTGGAGGTTTTCCTCAAGAGTTATTTGACGTTCAGTACCCAGCTCCTGGATCGCCAGAGCTGGCTAAACTAACCAAAGACATCGTTCAATCCACAGATGTACATTTAGATGATAAATGGGGATTAGACCATGGTTCCTGGTCTGTTATAAAACACCTTTATCCCAAAGCAGATATTCCCGTTATTCAGATGAGTATTGACTATACCCAGCCCCCTTCCTTCCATTATGCCTTAGCCAAAGAACTATCCGTACTAAGGCACAAAGGAGTACTTATAGTAGGCAGCGGAAATAATGTACACAACCTATCTAAGGTGTCTTGGTCACATATTAATACGGTAGGGTATGCATTTGATTGGGCAAAACATGCTGATGAGACGATGAAAAAATTCATTATTGATCGCAATCACCAAGCTTTGATCGACTACAAAAAACAAGGGGTAGAATTTCAACTAGCAATTCCAACGCCCGAGCACTATATGCCTTTGCTCTACAGTCTAGGTCTTCAGGAAAAGAATGAAGATGTACATATTTTTAATGATCAAGCCATTGCAGGATCACTAACGATGACCTCTCTAAAGATAGGTTAGCGCTACTTGAGTCAATTCTTTTTCAGGAGCTATTATCCAAAACTGATTTTAGCTCCTTGAAAAAAGCCTTTTCAAAAAGCTTTCCTTTACATCAATATACCACTTATTTTCGATCACTTGCAAAGGATAAATTGTAATATAATTTCCTTGTCCAACTATTCCTTTACCTGTTTTCAGATCAAACTGTTGTCTGTGATAGGCACAAACTACAAATCCGGCCACACACCAGCCCTGCTCCAGGGGTGCTCCAGCATGTGGACATTTTTTTGAAAAGGCCACCCAGCTCCCTTCATGAAAAACCAAGCAAAATGTTAACCCAGGAACGGAAACCTGTCGAATACTCCCGTCTGCTATCATGTATCTTTCTGGAATTTCAACCCAAGCCATACTATAAATTTAACGAATTGTATTTTGTAATTAACGCCCCGATCAAATAGGAGATTAATTTATCTTTTTTAAACGGAACTTCAATAATACAAAGCTTTTTTCTAAGTTTAACCAAAAAAAGAAAAACGTGTCTGTTGATTTAAAAAAGAGATTTGATCGAATAGTAGAAATTCTTATTCAATTACAATCCAAAAGAGTGGTAAAAGCCCAAGAACTTGCTGACCGTTTCGAAGTAAGCCTTCGAACTATCTACCGAGACATTAAAAGTCTAGAACAAGCAGGAGTGCCCATCATAGGAGAAGCCGGAAGCGGATATTCCATAGTGGAGGGCTACCGATTGCCCCCAATTGTATTTTCCAAAGAAGAGGCTATTAGCTTTATTGGGGCAGAAAAGCTGATGGAAAAATTTATGGACAAAAAGCTCATGTCTGATTATAAATCAGCCATGTATAAAATAAGGTCCGTTTTAAAGCACAATGAAAGGGACTCTATCTCTACGATCGAGAATCAGATCATTATGAGCAAGTCTAGTTACGAAACATTCAACCAGTCCGTGCCTCACGCTTTACAGACCTTTTTTGAGAGTATAGCCCACAAAAGACAGGTAGCCCTCTCCTATCAAGGAACTATTGATAAGCAACCGGAAGCTAGAACTATTGAACCTATTGGTTTATTTCATGAGAACAATTTTTGGTATGTAGGAGCTTACTGCTTAAAGCGCAATGACTATAGGCAATTTAGAGCAGATCGTATCTTTTCGATCGAACTTCTTACGGCCACTTTTACACGAGAGCATATTAGTCTAGCCGAATTAATGGCCAATCGAAAGAACAATATTACACCAATCTCTGTACATATACGTGTGGGTTTAGACACAGCCCCCCATCTGGATTGGCAAAAGGCGTACTTTGGATTTACGCACGAGGATAGATCAACCCGACATACGGATCTTTTTTTTGAATACAAAGGCCCACTTGACTACTTTGCCCGATGGTTTATGATGTTTGCAGATGATGCTTGGATTATCGAACCTACAGTACTCAAAGAAGCGGTAAAAACCATTCTCAAAAAAAGTCTAAACTGTATTGAAACATAGGCATCAGGAAAAACACGTTGAATCGCCAAAATCGGATAACGAGAAAAACAAAACAATAAAAATAGAGTTATTTAGAAATGACATACAATACCTCCACCATTCCAGAAATTCAGATTTCCTCAGGCATAATCTTAAAAAGCAGTTCTCCAGACCAAGCAGAAGCACTTTATAATGCGATCCAAAGTAACAAATCTTATCTGGGTCAATTTCTACCTTGGGTAGCGCATGTAAACTCCGTAAATGACAGTATAACATACCTTCAAAAATCTCAAGAAAACTGTACACAAGGCGATGAATTAAGCTACAATATATTTAAAACCAATACATTAGTTGGACGCATAGGTCTGCACCAGATAGATAAAGTCAACAACAATGCTTCAATAGGTTATTGGCTTACCGAAGATTGTCAAGGGCAAGGAATAATCACAACAGCCTGCACGGCCTTGTTAAAAATCGGATTCCAAGATTTGAATTTTCAACGTATAGAAATTCTCACAGCAATAAACAATGCAAAAAGCGCTGCTATCCCATTACGATTAGGATTTGCTCATGAAGGGATTTTAAGACAGGTAGAACGTCATGATCAACAATACTTTGATCTCAACATATTTTCGATACTAAGGAGTGAATGGTCACAACAAAAAAACTAACTATAGGGAGAGTATTGGGATAAAACGTGGCGATTACGTCCACATTGCAGACATACTCAAATACGACTAAATTTAATTCGTTAAATTTCCAAATTATTTTTCCTAAATTTATAGAAAAGATATGGCATCATGAAAGATAACTTTTCTACTATATCGGACAAATACGCGAAGTTCAGACCTGACTATCCGCAAACAATCTATGATTTTCTGTATCCCCTGTTAAAAGAAAAAGAAAGAGCCTGGGATTGCGCAACCGGCAATGGGCAAGTCGCCCGTGAACTTGCTAAAGACTTCACCTGGGTCGAAGCTACTGACATGAGTGCACAGCAGCTAAAACATGCCTACCAAGCAGACAACATCCACTACTCTATTCAAAAAGCAGAGCACACACAGTTCGCCGATGATAGTTTTGATTTGATTACCGTTGCGCAGGCTGTACATTGGTTCGATTTAGAAAAGTTCAATAATGAAGTGAAGCGAGTAGGCAGACCAAATAGTATTATCGCATTAATAGGGTACGAATTAAATCATATTACCCCAGAAATTGATGCTATAGTCCAGTCCTTCTACGCCGATATTATTGGTCAATATTGGGATCCAGAGAGGAGACATATCCAAGAACGCTACCAAAGTATTCCTTTTCCTTATCGTGAGCTTGAAACACCCGAAGTTACAAATATCAAACTCTGGAAGATAGAAAATCTAATCGGTTATCTTAACACCTGGTCCGCCGTTCAACATTATCAGAAGGCACACGGGAGTAATCCAGTAACTCAAATTGAAAAAGATCTTCGTAATGCTTGGGGACCTGTAGAAATTAGGAGAGTCAACTTTCCTATTATTTTTAAAGCCGGTAGAATCAAGTAGCAGAACTAGACACTTACTTTTTTTGCAAATAATACATGAGCTATTAGTGCCATGATGTTAAAGGCAAAACCTACAGTGCAAACAGCAGCCCACTGTCCATGCTCCCAAGCCCAAGCTGCTGTCAGTGTGCCTAACGATCCGCCAATAAAATACGAAACCATATAAACGGTATTCAATCGGTTTGTAGCCTTTGCATTTAACGAAAAAAAGTCCGTTTGATTCATAATATGCGAGGCCTGTAGCCCTAAATCCAACAAAATGATACCAACCACTAGCCCCCAATAGGTATCACCAGCCCCGAAAGTAAATAGCCAGCTGCTTAACAAAATACTCAATGCAACCGTTATTATTTTAAAGTTCGACCATTTTCGAGTAAACCGTCCCACGAAAGCTGCTGCTAATGCTCCAACAGCCCCTACCAAACCAAAGCTCCCCACCACCGTGGCACCTACATTAAAAGGCGGTCCTTCTAGATGAAAAACCAGTGTGGTGAAGACAGCAGACATCCCTGCAAAAGCCATAGCCCCGCGAAAAGAGGCCAAACGTAATAAAGGATACCTCTTGGCCATCTGAACTACCGAACGTAATAAAGACGCATAACTTCCCGTGAAATTAGGTTTTAGATCGGGTAGAAATTTGAAAATACCCAACCAGGTAACTAATATAAGTGCGGAAGCTATAGCATACATCGATCTCCATCCCCAAAGATCGCCCACAAGCCCGCTTAACATTCGAGACAATAATATGCCCATTAATAAGCCTGACATCACCATACCAATATTAGCAGATCGTTGATCTGGATCCGATAGCTCCGCTGTCATAGGGACAAACAACTGTGGGATAACAGAGGTCACACCTAATATAAAGTGAGCTGCATATAGCATCCAAAAAGATTTCGCAAAAAATATCCAAATCAAACAAGCAAACACAATCACCAAATCCGCCAATACCAACCTTCTGCGAAAAACCTTATCGCCTAGAGGTACGATGAATAGCAATCCGCAGGCATAACCTATCTGAGTCAAAACTGAAATCTTACTGACCTCTGTTTCGCTGACTCCAAAATCTGTAGCCATCAACGATAACAGGGGTTGATTATAATATATATTAGCTACGACCAAGCCTGATGCGATGGTCATCAACCAAAGTGTTGTCTTCTTTAACTTTACCGTCTGCGTCATATTCATGTTTTTCGTACGCGAACATACAAAATCATCTATAACAACACTATAAATTATCAACATAAAATAAAAAAGCGACCTTCTTTTTACAGAGGTCACTTTTCCATTATTTTATATACTCCTTAGTATCTATCCCAGAAAAAAGGAGGTTCAATCCCCAATCCCCGAAGATAAACATAGCCTTGTGCTCGGTGATGTATCTCATTATCGATAAAATATTGGATGTTTTCGACGATTGGAAACTCATATTCGCCAAAAAGCTTAAAATTCTCTTTAAAGCGATCTACTGGTATTTGATTAAAAAGCATCTCTATTTTTGGCGTATCGGCATCCCAACGGGCCAACAACTCTTCTTTCGTCTTCAGTGGCAAATTATGATCATACTTCTCAATTTTATTTGACACAATGCTTTCCAGTCCAGGAACAGCAATAGACAACATCTCTTTTACCAAATCTCCAAAGGAACGCATTCCTCCTATCGAAAATTCAAATAAATCCTTTTCCGGAAATTTTTCAATAACTCGTCTAGTCAATGTACGGTGACCCTGCCAATTTTTTAAAAGCTCTTCTTTTGAAATAATACCTTGCGTGTTCATATATGTTTTTCTTTTGATTATACCCAAAGATACTGGCATCGTTGACAAAGGTATGTCAACAGCAAAAAGCTAAACTTATTGCCCCACAAAACTTTCATGATTCTTCTAGATCACCAACAGGCATGAACCGAACCTGATTATAGCGGGTGAGCTCTTGAATGCCGTCAATAAAGAACATTGTTATGAAAAAATTCTTGATGTCCTTATAGAACAAACACCTTCAAAAAAAAGGTCATACTGTATAGTACGACCTTTCATGTTATTGGCAATTATTATTATTTTGCCTGATTTTTACGAATAATATTTAAAGCACCACCTGCTTTAAACCACTCGATTTGTTGATCATTATAGGTATGATTTACAGAAATACTATCTTCTGAGCCATCCGCATGATGCAACACAAGTGTCAGCGGTTTATTTGGTGCGAACTCAGTCAATCCAATGATATCGATTGTATCATTCTCTTGTATCTTATCGTAATCATCTTTATTAGCAAAAGTCAAACCTAGCATCCCTTGTTTCTTTAGATTAGTCTCATGGATACGGGCAAAGGACTTGACCAATACCGCACGAACTCCCAAATGACGAGGCTCCATTGCGGCATGTTCACGGGAAGAACCTTCACCGTAGTTCTCGTCACCAACGACAATAGAACCAATCCCCGCAGCTTTATATGCTCTTTGAGTAGAAGGCACAGCACCGTATTCACCTGTCAACTGATTCTGTACATTGTCTGTCTTCTCGTTAAAATAGTTGACAGCACCAATCAAAAGATTATTCGAAATATTATCCAGGTGACCGCGATATTTCAACCATGGGCCAGCCATAGATATATGATCCGTTGTACATTTTCCTTTGGCTTTGATCAATAATTTTAAGCCTTTTAAATCTGTACCTTCCCATGCTGCGAAAGGTTCTAATAACTGAAGGCGATCAGAAGTTGGAGATACCTCTACGACCACTGATGAACCATCTGCAGCGGGAGCCTGATATCCGGGATCTTCTACATCAAATCCTTTCGTTGGCAATTCATCTCCTGTAGGTGGGTCAAGTTTGACCTGCTCTCCATTCTTATTCGTCAATGTATCTGTGACAGGATTAAAACCTAAATCACCGGAGATAGCGATAGCCGCTACCATTTCAGGAGAAGTTACAAATGCGTAAGTATTAGGGTTGCCATCTGCACGTTTTGCAAAATTACGGTTGAAAGAGTGAACAATTGTATTTTTCTCTTGCTTGTCTGCACCAGCACGATCCCACATACCGATACATGGACCACATGCATTGGTAAAGATTGTTGCATTTAGGTCTTCGAAAGTTTTCAATAGCCCGTCTCGATCTGCAGTATAGCGTACTTGTTCAGATCCAGGGTTGATACCAAATTCCGCCTTAGTCACCAAACCTTTATCAATTGCCTGACGAGCAATAGAAGCGGCACGAGCCAAATCTTCGTAGGAAGAGTTTGTACATGAGCCAATCAATCCCCATTCTACCTTTGTAGGCCAGCCATTCTTTTGAGCCTCTTCGCGCATACGTGAAGCTGGGGTATATAAATCAGGAGTAAATGGACCATTTAAAGATGGTTCCAGTTCCGAAAGGTTTATTTCAATCAACTGATCAAAATAAAGCTCTGGATTGGCATAGACCTCCGGATCTGCGGTCAAATGTTCTTTAATCGCATTAGCTGCATCAGCCACATCAGCACGATCTGTAGCACGTAAATAACGCTCCATAGCAGCATCATAACCAAATGTAGAAGTGGTTGCTCCAATTTCAGCCCCCATATTACAGATTGTTCCTTTTCCAGAACAAGATAAAGATTCAGCACCTTCACCAAAATATTCTACTATTGCACCAGTACCACCTTTTACAGTTAAAATACCAGCGACTTTCAAAATCACATCTTTAGATGCAGCCCAGCCCGATAATTTACCCGTTAATTTTACACCGATCAATTTAGGGAATTTTAATTCCCACGGTAAGCCTGCCATTACATCACAAGCATCTGCTCCCCCTACGCCAATAGCTACCATCCCCAAACCACCGGCATTTACCGTATGGGAGTCGGTACCGATCATCATTCCGCCAGGAAAAGCATAATTCTCCAACACTACTTGGTGAATAATTCCAGCTCCCGGTTTCCAAAAACCGATTCCATATTTGTTCGAAACAGAACTCAAGAAGTTGAATACTTCTGAACTTTCATTCTTAGCACGAGCTAGATCTTTGTCAGCGCCCTCTTTAGCTTGAATCAAGTGGTCACAGTGCACCGTAGATGGAACAGCGGCTTTAGCTCTTCCAGCTTGCATAAACTGCAATAAAGCCATCTGGGCTGTAGCATCCTGCATAGCTACGCGATCTGGCGCAAAGTCTACATACGATTTACCACGCTCATAAGCCTCTGTTGCGTTCCCGTCCCAAAGGTGCGTGTATAAGATTTTTTCAGAAAGTGTCAACGGTTTATTAACGATCTGACGAGCTGCTTTAATACGCTCATCATACTGTGAATAAACTTTTTTAATCATTTCAATATCAAAAGCCATAATATATTATTTCGTTCTTACTTAATGCTATTTTATTACAATTTACTAATTATTTTTAGAATTGATTTTCAAAATACTGTCACTTAATCTATTTAAAATGATTCTAACTAAATAGTTCCAAAACAGTACATAAAAAAACGAGGCCATCCTTCAGGATAGCCTCGTCTTAAATTTATAGTAAACTCGGTACGTATATTTAAAATTACAACCGGATTATTTAATCGACATCGGAGTAAACTTTGTTAAGTTAATCCCTTCAACTGCCGTTTTATACTCTTCAATGTTTGGAATACGTCCTAAAATTGCCGACAATACAACGACTGGAGTAGACGCCAATAAAGACTCTCCTTTTTTTCCATCTCTATCTTCTACCACACGGCCTTGAAATAAACGAGTAGATGTCGCCATCACCGTATCTCCTTTTGCAGCTTTTTCTTGATTACCCATACACAAGTTACAGCCTGGACGCTCTAAATACATAATATTCTCATATTCGGTACGTGCGGCAGATTTTGGCAGTAAATCACTGAATTCAAAACCCGAATACTTTTGCAAGTACTCCCAATCTCCTTCTTCCTTCAACTCATCAATGATATTGTAAGTAGGCGCAGCCACCACTAAAGGAGCGTTGAATTTAACCTCACCTTGTTGTTTCTCTACATTACGTAACATTTGAGAAACGATTTTTAAGTCATCTTTATGAACCATACAAGATCCCACAAAGCCCAAATCTACCTTTTTGTCCCCTCCATAAAAGGTTAAGTCCCGTATGGTATCGTGCGTATAGCGTTTAGAAACATCGGCATTATTTACGTCCGGATCCGCAATCATTGGCTCTTCTATAATATCTAAGTCAATGACAACTTCAGCATAATATTTGGCATTATCATCAGGCGTAAGAGCAGGTTTAGCACCCGATCTAATTTCTTCGATACGCTTGTTTGCTTTATCAATTAAACCTTGTAAAACTTGGTTTTTATTGTCCATACCTTTATCAATCATGATCTGGATACGCGACTTAGCTATTTCCAGGGATTGAATCAAAGTATCATCTTGAGAAATACATATCGATGCTTTTGCTTTCATCTCAGCAGTCCAATCTGTAAATGTAAACGCCTGATCCGCCAATAGAGTTCCGATATGAACCTCAATAATGCGACCTTGGAATACATTTTCGCCGTCAAACTGTTTCAACATTTGAGACTGAGTAGCATGAACCACATCACGGAAGTCCATGTGCTGCTTCATCGTACCTTTGAATGTAACCTTCACAGACTCAGGAATCGGCATAGATGCTTCACCTGTCGCTAAGGCCAATGCCACAGTACCAGAGTCAGCACCAAAAGCAACCCCTTTTGACATACGTGTATGCGAATCACCTCCGATGATGATAGCCCATTCGTCGATCGTAATATCATTTAACACCTTATGAATAACGTCTGTCATTGAATGATACTCTCCTTTAGGATCACGTGCCGTAATGACACCAAAATCATTCATAAACTTCATTAACTTAGGAATATTAGCCTGTGCTTTTTTATCCCAAACTGAAGCTGTATGACATCCGGACTGATATGCACCATCAACTGTAGGAGCAATAACAGTAGCAGCCATTGCCTCTAACTCTTGGGAAGTCATCAAACCTGTAGTATCCTGAGACCCTACAATATTTACTTTAACACGAACATCAGAGCCTGCATGCAAAATCTTTCCTGGCGTAGACCCAACGGCATTATTATTGAATATTTTTTCAACGGCTGTTAGACCATAACCATCATTTGAAATCTCCTTTGAAGGCGCAAAAACTATCGGCGCTGTGATGCCTAAAGTCTGAGCAGCAAAGGTCTGTATTTTCTTACCAAAAACGATAGCGTAAGAACCGCCCGCTTTGATGAATTCCATTTTTTGAGGAGTCAAAGATCTTGATATATCAATTAGTTCTTCTGCTCCATTATATAATTTCTGAGTTTTGGTGTTGATGGTTAAAACTGTTCCAGTTGCTACGGAGTAAACTTCTTCCAAGATAGGATCTCCATTCTCGTTGCGGACCACATCTCCGTTTGCGTCAACTTGTTTCTTCCAGTTTTTTAGATCGATCCCAATCCCCCCTGTTACATCAACTGTAGTCAAGAAAATTGGAGAAATACCATTTGTTCCACCTACTATGGGAGCAATATTTACGAAAGGAATATAAGGCGAAGCCTGCTTACCTGTCCATAGAGCCACATTATTAACACCAGACATACGTGAAGAACCGACACCCATAGTACCTTTCTCCGCGATCAACATAACGCTGGCATCGGGATGTAGCTCTTGTAGGGCGCGAATCTTGGCTTGGGCTTCTGGCGTAATCATACATTTACCGTGCAATTCACGATCCGAACGAGAGTGCGCTTGATTGCCCGGAGATAATAGATCCGTAGAAATATCACCTTCAGCAGCTATATAAGTTACCACTTTTATCTCTTCTGCTACAGCAGGCAATCCTGTAAAGAACTCTGCTTTTGCATAACTTTCTAAAATTCCTTTCGCGATAGCATTACCATTATCGTAAGCAGATTTTAAACGAGCTGTATCTGCATCATATAGGAAAACTTGTGTTTTAAGAACCTCTGCCGCCTGATTCGCTATTGTCTCATCGTTTCCTAAAGCTAAATCCAAAAGAACCTTGATAGATGGTCCTCCCTTCATATGAGACAACAATTCAAAAGCGTAGTCTACTGTAATTTCAGCAACGATCGCTTCGCCTAAAACAATTTCCTTTAAAAACTTGGCTTTCACGCCAGCTGCAGGAGTTGTACCAGGCAGCGTATTATAGATGAACGACCTTAAAGATTCCTCTCTATCCGCATGATTTAGGTCTTTGATTTGTCCAATAATCTCACTAGTCAATTCTGCACCGTCTATCGGTTTTGGATGTAATCCTATATTTTTTCTTTCCTCAGTCTCTAGTATGTAATCGTTGTAAATACTCATTTTTAGTTTTTCTATATTTTTTAGGCGGTTAAATACAATTTTAAATCCTACCGCTTTTTATTAATTATTTAGCAATAATCTTTATTTTTTTCGATGCAAAAATAACAAAAATCAGGGTTTAAATACAATTTAGGCAACCGTTTGAATAATTTGGAATTATTCCAAATAACTATTTGCGTTTGATATAAAATTTGGCTGTATAAAATAAATCCTCCAGTTAACAAAAAAGCAATTCTGTTGAGGAATTGCCTTATTAAACTATTTTGCACATACAATGCTCTCTACGCCATTTGCGGTGGATAATCAACCATTTTTAATTCTTTGATTGTATTAATAGGGCTTAAAGCACTGAATACAAAAGATCCGGCAACCAACGCATCTGCCCCAGCTTTCACAAGTTGAGCCGCATTATCCAACGTCACTCCCCCATCAACCTCAATAATAAGGTTATCATTGACTCCCGCTGCCAATTGTCTAAGCTCTTTGATTTTGGTGTAGGTATTCTGAATAAACTTCTGTCCACCAAACCCTGGGTTTACAGACATGATACACACCAAGTCAATATCCTGTATAACATCCTTTAACAACTGTACAGGTGTATGCGGATTCAATGCTACTCCCGCCCTACAGCCCAACTCCTTGATTGCACTCAATGTACGATGCAAGTGAGGGCAGGCTTCGTAGTGAACCGTAATATTTGCTGCTCCACTATCTTTACAGACTTTCAGGTACCGGTCCGGATCAACAATCATCAAATGTACATCCAGCGGTTTGACCGCATGTTTGGCGATGGCCTGCATTACTGGAAACCCAAAAGAAATATTAGGCACGAAAACACCATCCATAATATCGATATGAAACCAATCCGCTTCGCTATCGTTCACCATTTTAATATCAGAACTTAGATTTGCAAAATCAGCCGCCAGGATCGACGGTGCTATCAAGTGTTTATTGTTTGACATGTTCTTTAATCATTAAAACCCAATACAAACCTAAAGAAAATGCTTTGCATTAGCGAATAGATACCTTACAACTTTCAGAATAGAGTTTAGATAGTCCTAAAGAAACCTCAAAAAAAAAATCCCGAATAATAGTTACTTTTGTACAAGTGTTATAAACATAAACAGGCAATACAGTGGCAAAACTCAAGATAAACTACATCGATTCTAAAATACATGGCAATTCCTTATTCTTTAAATACGGAATGGTCATTGTTACCGTTTTATTAATCTGTCTTTTCTTACCAAAACAGCCACGATTCGAATACGAATTCCAGAAAGGAAAAGCTTGGAACCACGATAATCTCGTCTCTCCTTACAACTTTGCTGTATTAAAGACAAAAGAAGAACTGGACAAAGATAAACAACAGATCTTAAAGACTGTACAACCTGTATACAACCTAAACACTTCAATAAACAAAGAACAAATCGATCAATTTACGACAGATCTCGCCGAGAAATGGCAAAGTAGTCAAATGGATACCGTACCATCCTTAAAAATAGAGTACTACAAAAAGAAAGGTGTAGAATTGCTAACGGCAATTTACAACAGAGGTGTCCTTTCTCTTAACAACCGTTACCAAACCAAAGGCACAGACACCGAGAAGCTTAATGAGACAGATGCTAATTACAATTTCACGCTACTCAACAACAACGTCGCTACACAGAAAAACACGGTCGATTGTTTTACCATAGAGACAGCTTATGAGTTCCTTAAATTAAGTTTGGACCGAGACAAAGAGATCACCAGAAAAAAATGGTTTATCGATGTACTCAAAAATTATATCACCGTAAACTTGATTTACAATGAATCTCTTACCGACAAAATCGAACAAACGGCCTTAAGTAACATTTCAAGCACCAGAGGGATGGTTCAAAAAGGAGAACTTATCGCCGAAAGAGACAAAATCGTAAACAATGACACCTACCAAAAACTAGAGTCATTGCGTAAAGTATTTGAGGATGAAGCCAAAATAACGGGTAATAGAAATTATGTCGCTTTGGGTCAGTTTTTATTGGTTGGGCTAGCAATGACACTCTTGATGGTCTTTCTTTATTTCTTTAGACGTCAGATTTATGACAGCAATAGACTTCTCGTCATTATCTTTATCGTTATCCTCGCCATGCTTGGTGTCCTATCTTGGTCTATAGAGATTAAGATATCGAGCTTATACTTTATTCCTTACTGTGGGGTTCCTATTATCTTCAGAATTTTATTCGACACCCGTGTCGCACTGAACATACACTTGTTGATGGTTCTGATTGCAGCCCTATTCGTCCCCAACAGCTATGATTTCGTTTTTTTACAATTTATGTCGGGGCTAGTTGCTATCTATAGTATCCGAACTATGGTCAAGCGAGAGCAATTTCTAATTTCCAGCGTACTGATTCTGGCTACGTATATTATAGGCTATATTGGTTTAGTTCTTACACGAAACGGCTCTGTGACGAATGTTTACTGGAACGATATAAGCCCCTTCATCGTAAGTGTAGGCCTTACGCTCTTAGCTTATCCTCTTATTTATGCTTTCGAGAAGCTTTTTGGTATAGTTTCAGACTTAACACTGATGGAACTGACCAATAGCAATTCAAAGCTCTTGCGCGAGTTGTCATTAAAAGCTCCGGGAACCTTCCAGCATTCATTACAAGTAGCAAATTTAGCAGAAGCAGCAGTTTATAAAATTGGAGGCAACCCTCTACTGATAAGAGCCGGAGCGTTATATCACGACATCGGCAAAATGATCAACCCACTATACTTTATAGAGAATCAAAAAAACGGTGTCAATCCCCACAAAGAACTCACTTCCGAACAAAGTGCACAGATTATCATCTCTCACGTGATCAAGGGGGTTGAGATCGCAAAACGCAACCTATTACCGGAAGTTGTTATCGATTTCATAAAGAGTCACCACGGCACGACACGGGTAGATTATTTTTACAACGAATTTATTCGCGACAATCCCGAAAAACTCGTTGACGAGACGATCTTCCATTACCCTGGACCTATCCCTTTCTCCAAAGAGACGGCCGTCCTTATGATGGCAGATTCTGTTGAAGCAGCTGCTAGAGCTCTAAAAGAGCCTACAAAAGACTCTATCAGTAATCTGGTCGATAAAATCATCGAACACAAATTAATGCAAAAACAATTTGAAAATGCCAACATCACGATGAAAGATATTAACGACGTTGCACACATTTTCAAAAACATGTTAATGAGTATTTATCACGTCCGTATAGACTACGATCTGAGCAAGAAAAAAGATGTTTTACAATAAATAAATGAATCTCAATAGGTTAATATTAGGAGTCGAAAAATTATCAAAAAAACAGCATTTAAAATTTGTTAAATGATTTTTTTGCCTTATGTTTGCACTGTCGAAACAGGGAGAGATGCCTGAGTGGCCGAAAGGAACAGTTTGCTAAACTGTCGTACTGGAAACGGTACCGTGGGTTCGAATCCCACTCTCTCCGCTAAGACTTCTAAAAGAGTTCAACTACAGTTGAGCTCTTTTTTTATTTCCACACACAACATCATACAGCGCTACACTTTCTCTCTTCTAGAACATGGGGATGAGACCCCCACGGGGTTCGATCCAAAGAAGACCTCCCCACCCTATTTTACGAAAGAAGCCACTATCGTAACGACAGTAGCTTCCATACCTCCCCAAGGTAAGTTTTAGAACAACATAAAATCTAAATATAACGCAGTCTGATTGTTTTCATAATTTCTTATTCCAAACTGGTAGCTTCTAATAGAGACAACACGAATGTACCTAAAATTGTTTTGACTTATTTTAAATTATTTTTAACTATTATTTACATAAGAACCTTCTAACTAAACACCTTACACTTTTTCTCATGCGACAACATATAGTAATATCACGATAATAAAGATAGGCCTTTGACTTGAGAAACCATGATTAAAGATTATTTTTTCTTAAGCATTCTCACATACAGTTCTTCCACTTTCTCCCTAGCCCAGGGTGTTTTTCGAAGAAAAGTCAAAGAAGATTTGACACTTGGATTTTCATTAAAACACCGAATAGAAATTCGTCGTCCCAATTCTTCCCATCCATAATATTCGACAAGATCATTAATGATCGTATCGAGTCTCTTTCCGTGCAATGGATTATTCGTCTGTTCTTGCATTTAGCAAAGATAACAATCTCCTCTCCAATATCACCTACTACAGGTCAGGAGCAGTAGTTTTTCTTACTTTAATCGAAGGTAAATATGCTTAACATGCTTGTGTCCCCCTGAATCCCTTTCATCAATCTCGAATCTATTAATATATTTAATCAAATCATAAAGCTTATTAAACCCATAGTTACGTGGATCAAAATCAGGTTTCTTTTTGGAGATAAAGCTTCCTAGAGAGCCTAGGAAAGTCCAACCTGTTTCATCAGCCAGATCATCCACACTATTAACGATCAAGGTCACGATCTTTTTATCCACCTTATCAATAGCCTTTTGCGTCGGCTTAGAAGTCTCCTTGCTTATCGACTTCACAGGCGCCGGCACATCTTCCTCTTTTTCCACAGGTTTTAGAATCTCTATGTAGATAAATTTATTACAAGCTGCTATAAACGGCTTGGGAGTCTTTCTCTCCCCCAGGCCAATTACCAACATGCCCGCCTCCCGCAGCCGAGTAGCTAATCGAGTGAAGTCACTATCACTAGAGACGATACAAAATCCATCTACCTTTTCCGAATATAAAATATCCATAGCATCTATAATCAATGCGCTATCCGACGAATTCTTGCCGGTTGTATAACTGTATTGTTGTATAGGAATAATAGCATTATCCAACAGAACATTCTTCCAGCCCGAAAGATGCGGCTTGGTCCAATCTCCGTAAATTCGCTTCACCGTGGGCGTACCACTCTTCGATATCTCTTCGAGCATTTCCTTCACATTCGCATAAGGGACGTTGTCCGCGTCTATCAAAACGGCGAGTTTATGATCTTGCATATGTCAATAGTTAAATTACCTAGCGTAAATATACTGATTAAACAAAAACTTCTGCAATAGACATATCGTTCCCACTTGCCAATCTCCACTATTACCAGTTTATTAAATAACCAGGACAGGGTGGTACTTTTTTTGACTTACATAGGGTAAATCAAAGATTTTATGCAATCTTTGAACCATCAACATAACGAACTTTTTTCATTCCATGGTTATATCCAAAACTTTCAAAGGATTTATATTAGCAATACTTGCAGCCTCTTTATGGGGAATATCAGGCACCTTTGGACAGTTTCTATTTCAACAACGAGGTATTAACGTCGAGTGGCTCATCACCGTAAGAATGCTCTCGACAGGCACTCTATTATTACTCTTTGCCCTATTGAAAGGCGATAATATAAACCATATATGGAAGAATAAAAGGGATTCAAAACAGCTATTGATCTTTAGCATCCTTGGTATGCTCGCAGTACAATACACATACTTTGCTGCAATCAAACATTCCAATGCTGCAACAGCTACCGTCTTACAATATTTAGCGCCGATCCTGATTGCCTTATACCTCACCCTCAAAAATCAAAGATTGCCCGTACCTATGGAATATCTATCCATATTTCTAGCAGTATCTGGCACCTTTCTATTAGTGACCCATGGCAACCCAACTACCCTACTGATATCCAATACAGCACTATTTTTAGGTATTGCCTCAGCGTTGGCATTAGCATTTTATTCCCTTTACCCCATCCGTTTGCTCAACAGCCATAGTGCAGCGCTAGTTATTGGATGGGCAATGTTGGTCGGTGGGACAGGACTCGCCTTCATAAAAGCTCCTTGGGAAATCGAAGGAGTATGGGATACCCACACCTATGTTTATGTTGGGTTCATTATCTTTTTCGGAACCTTAGTACCATTTTATGCCTATTTGACCGCTGTCAAGCTTATAGGTGCTCAAAAAACCAGTTTACTCGCCTCAGCAGAACCATTATCTGCAACCATCATTGCCGTACTATGGTTACAGGTACCATTCACCTCGATAGACTGGATAGGCAGTCTTTGTATCGTGTCCACAATATTTTTACTAACTATAGCTAAGCCCAGTCGGTAAATAAAAACAACTACACCTACTTTTCTAACGGATTATTCGTCTTAAATGAAGGCTTATACTCATCTGCTACATCTATATCAATAGTGTTCTTTGTATAATCTATTCCGTAAAAAGCATTTGATATGGCCATCCGCCCCGAACTATTCAGTAAACCGTAATATTGATTTGGATTTTCAACAAAAACGGTCTTCAACCTGTCGATTTCCTTTTCTGTCGCTTCAATCGTATAATAAGGTATTTCTACCTTCTTTCTTCTGGCCTCATCTAATTTATCGAAACCCAAATACGAAAAGGACACTTCCTGGAGATCATCCTCCGCCGAAAGAATCAATCCCGGCAGGCCATGTAATTTCCAAGGGCCAAAAGGCAAAGGTATTTCTGGAGTAAACCAAGCCACGTAATTACGTCCTTTAAATCGCGTTACCGCTTTTTGACAGTTATATCCCCCTATTTCCTTTACTTCATCTTCTATCTTCCAATCTGGCACATCGTAAACAGACTCCTTCTTATAAATATCAAAAGAAGAAGCTATTGCACACAATTCCACCATATCCTTCTGTCCGGATCTTATAAGATAAAAATTCTTTATTGGCGTCCCGGAAAAACCAACAGAGAGGTGCCCTTTGTAATCTTTGGCTTGCTTTTGTGCTCTTATATCATTTTTTATCCGTTCATCCGAATATGTCGTATAATAACTAGATTGTGGCGACAAATAAGTAACGACCTCATCCTTCAACGGGCGATCCCTAAAGTTAGTATCGTTCACATGTTTAAAACTATAATGCACGACAGCGATAGCCATCTCCTGACCCAATAAAACACTGCTCAACAAAGAAAACAAAAGGGATAAGATGAATCCTCTCATAATAGATTTACAATAAAATATATTTGAAGATACTAAATTTATAGGATTAATTGATCGTACTACAAATCATGCTGCAACATGTCCATATCTCGCAGTTGGACATACATCAAGCACAAGTAGCTAGATTGGGCGCAAACTTACATAAATCGGTTATAAATAATACAATATTGCATTAAACTTCTCTTCCATTGTTCCTTTTTACAAAAATCTTTCCGTAGATTTGAGGCATATTAGCAACCACAAAAACGCTAAGCAATATTTTGAGACTCTTTTGTACATACATTTTATTAGCCGCGCTGACACTGCAATCTTTCTACCGCAGTATCATGACCATGGACTACCAGATACACCTTCCGGAGTACCTGGCCAAATGTATTAACAAGGACCGTCCCCAACTTCATTGTAACGGGCAATGTGTGTTGATGAAGAAAATAAGAGAAAAAGAAAAACAAGAGACCAAAAAGAATCTTGTTGTGTACGAATACAGTGCGCTCTATGTACACAAAGAGCACACCGTTTTCCAACCACAACCCCAAACAGAGGATCATGTGAACAACTCTTTTTCACCTTACTTGACCAACTACGCATTTACCTACGGTTCTTCTATATTCCGTCCTCCCATCGCTTAATCACCGACTCCCTTTAGGGTAATAGTATCTTACACGGGCTATCTATTTTTGATCTGTCCTTGTATTGCCTTGTTCTGTTTGCGCAGTACCTAGACGCCCCATATAACGATACATCTACCCATTCCAGCATTATTTATTACACCTTCCATAGTTGTCGTACGATACGGTCGCAGACTGTTCTAAAGCGCTGCTAGGAAAGAAAAATGATTAAAACTTATTCTAATGGAAAAAATTATACTTTTTCTAACAGTGCTTTGCTGTGCCCTTAACTCATGCACCAAAGGAAAAACAGACTACGAGGCAGAGATAGATGCCATAGTCCCAGAACTGGGCCAATTCGAAGAGGTCACAAGTTTTACAAATGGGCCATACACCGTTCGTATCGAAGCCCTTGGAGGACAGCTCTATAAAGGCTATAACGAAATACGTTTAAAAGTCCAAGGTCAAGGACAGCCTGCTGTATCGGCTATGACCCTCCTTCCAATACTGACAAACGGTAATCAGCCCCCTAGCTCCTGCCCCCATAGCTATCAGCTCGTGAACCAAGCTCATGAAGGCTATTTCGAAGGGTACGTGGTGTTTACAGACGAAAGCAGCACTACGCTTAACTGGAATCTTCATATTGGTTTTACGACAGGTATACAGCAGCACACAAATCAACAAAGTATACAGGTACGTCAACAAAACAATAAAAACCTGAATATGAAGAGCTTTATAGGATCCGATGGGGAGCAATACTTTATCGCTCTTATAGCCCCTCAAAAACCTAAAGTAGCCGAAAACGAACTTACAGCTGGCATATACAAATACAACCGACCTAAAGTGACTCATACCGATGTTTTACCAAATCCGGCACTCTATTCTTACAGTCAGGTGGAGGGATACACCCTAGAGCTGGATCCCAGGATGCCCGAACCATCCATGGGCAACCACTCCTCGCCCAATAATAAAGACCTTATACAAGGGAGCGATCGACTCTACCACGGGGTCGTCAATTATACTATGACTGGCAATTGGACCCTAAACTTCATTCTACTGAATCAACAAGGACGTATTGTCAAAGGCACAGTAGTACCCGATGACTTTACACCAGGTGTTGAAGGAATCAAAAGCGAACTACATATTGATATATTATTCTAAATCTATGAAATACTCAGTTTAATACCCAACAGAAATACCTATGAGTATTCCATATGACCATTAAAAGTCAAACCGAGCTTGCGAGCTCATAAAATAATTATTTACATATGAAATCTATTAATGTCCTTTTTGTGCTGTTGTTAACAATCAGTAGTGTTATGGGCCAAGATACCATCCCTAAGCGTGACACCAGCAAAATGCTAGAAGAAGTCAAAGTAAGTGTCCAGGGAAGAAAAAAGATAAAAACTGACATAAAACTAGCAGTAACAATAGATGAGTTCTTAGCTTCCTCGCAAAGCATCAGCTTTATCAAGCGTGGTGCCTACGCCTGGGAACCTATGCTAAACAATATGAGTTCAGAGCGATCTTCCGTTACCATCGATGGTATGCATGTATTTGGAGCTTGTACCGATAAAATGGACCCGATCACCTCCTATATCGAGACCAATAACCTTTCTTCCATAACTATAAAATCTGGACAAGAAGGAAACCTACATGGTGCTACCGTAGCTGGTAGCATCGATCTTCAGCGTAAGAACACCGCATTTGGAAACCAAAAAAAGGTAAATGGCAGTTATCAGACGGGGTTCGAATTCAACAACAAACAGTTCTTTAACCTAGCAGACCTTTCCTATTCCACTCAGAAGTTTGCTGCTGATGGTAGCGTCTCCTTTCGTAATGCCAAAAACTATTATGATGGTAATAATAAAGAAGTAAAGCATTCCCAGTTTAACAAATTCAACAGCTCTTTAGGCTTGGCATTCAAAACAGGTGAGCGTTCTGCCTTACGTGTAGATGCCATATACGACAAAGCCAAAGACGTAGGGTTTCCTGCCCTCCCGATGGACCTCTGGTTATCACGTGCCATTATTACCTCAGCATCCTACAAACAGTTGTTTGACAATGGCCTGATACAGTTCTGGGACAGTAAGATTTATTTCAATGCCATCGAGCATTATATGGACGACACCACACGGCCTGAGAACCTCGTACACATGGATATGCCGGGGTGGAGCACAACCTATGGCCTACTTTCTAAAATAGCACTCAAACGCGGCTCTTACGCCTCAGAGATACAGCTCAACGCCTATGACAACCTCTCCATAGCCGAGATGCGCATGTATCCGCAAGATCGCAGCCAGCGTACCATGTTTGCCTACAGTTGGCCTTGGATTACCACAAGATTTGCCGGCTTGTCCAACAATAATTCCTGGAATCTGTCAGACCGCAGTCAGGTCATAATCGGAGGTTCGTTAGGTCTCAACTATAACCACTCCAAATATGCCGAGTTCAACTGGATCTTTCATCCTGGGGCTCCGCAACAAAAGACCCGGATATTACCGGGTTTACATGCTAGCTATCACCTCCAGATAAATCAGTTCGACATCAGTGCTGGTACGGGGTACGGACACCGGGCTCCTTCTATATCAGAAGCCTATGGTTACTATATATACAATAGCTTTGATCGATACGATTATATCGGTAATCCAAACCTGAAAAACGAAGTATCGTACGAAACCAATGCCAACATTGGATATAAAACAGATCGGATGAGCCTACAGGCTAAAGTCAATTACTTCTATATTCAAGACTATATCGTAGGCAAGATACTGAGCATGGGGAGCCCGATGAACTACCAATCAGTGGGGGTAAAAGGATACACCGCCATAGATCACGCGAATATCTTCAATCTAGCTGTAAGTGGACACTATGATATTCTAACTCATCTGCATTGGAAAGGTAGCCTGACCTATGCAAAGGCAACTGACGGTAAGGGAGGTAATCTACCATTTATTCGTCCATTGAGCTACCAGAGTAGTCTACATTACATGCACAAGCGATTTGGAGTACAGACCTCACTTCAAGGCGACGCCGTACAACGGCATTATAGTCCGGAATACGGTGAAGACAAAACTCCTGCTTATCGCATCTGGAACCTATCGGCTGATTACCTTCTTCCTATCCGAAGCTTCAAAATCACATTGCAAGTCGGTGCCGAGAATATCTTAAACGCCTATTATAGCACCTATGCCGATTGGGGCAATATTCCACGAATGGGAAGAAATGTATTCACTTCTGCAAAAATCAATTTTTAAATATCAAACTAAAGTAAATCACAATGAAAAATTTAACAAACATCCTATTTGCATCTGCACTCTCCGTAACCCTAATCTCTTGCGATAAGAGTGACCCTTCTGCCAATGATAAGAGTGAGCCTTCTGCCAATAATGTAACACTTCATTTTGACAATACATTCAAAGACAAAACCATTGTATTGGGTGACAAAAATTCTTCCACTGCTACAATCAATACTTCTACTGAAAACCAGACACATCAATTTTCTGAACTCAAGTATGTGATCAGTAATATTAGATTGATTAAAACCGACGGCCAGGAAGTGCCGTATAATATCAATAACCTAGACAATGGCGCTACCGTGATCGATCATTCCAAAGTTACCACTTTAGACTATGTATTATCCAACATCCCTTCTGGGGATTACAAACAGCTAAAATTCGGACTTGGTGTCAAACAGGAATTAAACACCCTTGATGAGGTACGCTTTCCTAAGTTTTATACGACAGCAGGTGCTAACGATACTAAGATGATGTGGGAATGGGGTACGGGATACCGCTTTACCAAGATCGAAGGGTTCTATGATACCGATAAGAAAGCACTTTCTATACATACCGGCAGTACTTTAGACGGCAAAAGGGAGGATCCTTCCACCTACATACCCGGTGTCAATGCCTATCGAGACATTACACTCTCCCTATCCGAAACAGCTATTGTCGGCAAAGGCTCGCCTATAATAAACATCCGAGCCGACTTTGACAAGCTGTTGAGCGGAAAGACTAAAACGATCAAATTAGGCGCTGGAAATGCTACGCCCAGTATCCACACTGCCGATGGAATGGTCGAATTTGTAAACAATCTCGGTGGCAACGGAGAATCGGACAAATCCGGCATATTTTCTATTACCAGTGTCAAAAACTAAATCCGTTATATGGGGCCGTATTACGCTGCGGCCCCACTTTTATACTCTAGTACATGAAAAAAGCAATTGGTCTCCTATCCTTAGCCTTGATTGTGTTGGCCTTAGCCTGTAGGCGCGAAGTCGCAGAAGAAAAAACAGCTATCGACAATCCAGAAATACAGCTATATATCCCAAGAGGATTCCCTTCCTTTAATGAAGCTGTATACCGAAACACGCCTACCCAATACGGTGTAGAACTGGGCAAGAAGCTATTTCATGAAAAAAAACTCAGCGGCAACAATACCATATCTTGTGGCAGTTGCCACCAACAAGCTCATGCTTTTACAGACAAACAGGAGCAAGCCATCGGAATTTACGACCGCGTAGGTCTGCGCAACACCCCACCTATACAAAATCTAGCTTTTATCAAACACTACAATTGGGATGGCAACAAGCGGGAATTGGAAAAACAACCCTTAGTACCCATTATTACCCATGAAGAGATGAATTCTTCTATCTTGGAGGTAATAAGGAAGCTCCAAACGGACAAAGATTACCCCAGGCTCTTTCAAAAGGCATTTGGGGATCGGGAGATTACCCCCGACCGGATATATAAAAGCATTTCCCAATACGAATACACCCTCATATCAGCCAATAGCAAATATGACAGAGTAAGACAAAACCAAGGAGAGCAGTTTAGTGAAAGCGAGGCCTGGGGTTACCGGTTGTTCAACAGCAAATGCGCCAATTGCCACAGTGGTGAGTTATTTACCGACCAAAGCTTTCGAAATGTAGGTTTTCCTTTAAACCCGAGCACTGACGAGGCTGGCCGAGCGCGGGTCACTGGTACCTCAGCCGACTACATGAGCTTTCGTGTCCCCAGTTTACGTAATATCGCCTACACTGCGCCTTATGGCAGTTTTGGTCAATTTAAAACCCTTCAAGCCGTTTTAGACTATTTTGACAAGGGCGTACTACACAGCGACAACCTTGATCCGATTTTAAAGAAAAATGGGAGTAGGATCCCAATGACCCCACAAGAGAAAGCAGCCATTATTTCGTTTCTCCATACCCTCAGTGACGAAAGTTTTGTCAATACGCCCTGATCGCCTCTCGTTTTTTCACATGCCAACTATACTTTATTTCCCAATAAATTGTAAATTGTATCGCTGTTGTCGCATTGGGCGACAATGAGAATATCAAAAAGGGTAAAATGAGCACAGAACAAAATTACGTAGCGGTAAACCGCCAGTCCTGGAACAACAGAACCGAGACACACCTAAATTCCGATTTTTACGACATGGAAGGTTTCCTTAGTGGAAACAACTCGCTCAATGATATCGAGTTAAAGTTACTTGGAGACGTACGAGGCAAATCCATACTCCATCTACAATGTCACTTTGGCCAGGATAGCATCTCGTTGAGCCGATTAGGTGCCACCGTTACAGGGGTCGACCTATCCGACAAAGCCATAGATAGTGCGCGTCAAATCGCACAGAAACTTCATACCGACACCAGATTTATTTGCTGTGATATCTATGATCTTCCCAACCATCTTGATGAAACATTCGACATCGTATACACTAGTTACGGTGTAATCGGTTGGCTTCCGGATCTGGACAAATGGGCCCAAGTGATTTCGAAGTTCCTAAAACCTGGAGGACAACTTATTTTTGCAGAGTTCCATCCAGTCGTATGGATGTTTGATGATAATTTTGAAAGCATTGGCTACAGATACTTCAATTCCGGCGCTATTGTCGAATCTGAAACAGGCACATACGCCGACAAGGAAGCCTCCATCAGCCAAGACTATATCTGCTGGAACCATGGACTCGGTGAAGTTCTCAATAGTTTATTGAACAGTGGCCTCGAACTCAAATCTTTTGACGAGTTTGACTACTCCCCTTACGATTGTTTCAATAAAACTGTTGAATTTGAACGTAAGAAGTATAGAATATACCATCTAGCGGATAAAATCCCGATGGTATATGCCCTCGTTGCAGAAAAAAAATAACACATTCCTCTATAATCATAAAGGGCTTGAGGTATTTCCTCAAGCCCTTTATGGTACACCTTATAGTTACTTGGACAACCTAAAACCTATAATTACAAAAGGAATCGTACCTACCACCACCAAAGCAGTAGTTAATAATGCGTTACTTGAAAATAGCGATACAATACCACTGGCGAGAAAACAAGTTCCTAACTGCAAAGCATTCTGCAAAGCCGAAGCTTTACCAAGACTATTCGGGAATAGCTTCATCGCCTGAGCCACCACAATTGGATAACAAGCTCCGTTTGCAAGGGCCATCAAGCAAAAAGGAATCAATAACATAACCAATGTAGGCGTTGTAATCAGAGTAATAGCCAAGACACCGATCACCGCAACCGAATAAAGAACCAGCAAGAAAGGCAGAATACGTCTTCCTTCCATCCGGTCCGACAGTGCCCTATACCCATATCCGCCCAACATAAACGCAATCGTCTGTGGCACAAAACTGAAACCGATCTGTCCTTCATTATACCCCAGTTCTTTTAAAAAAAATGGCGAACCTGTCAACCAAGCAAAGAATGCCCCCGAACAGACCGCATAGATCATCACATTACCGATATAGGTCCTAGATTGCAGCAACTGTATATACGACTCACCCTTTTTCTTCGGTTCCGAGCCATGCCCTACTGTTGTTTTCGATTCTAACGTAAGCGTATAGATCATTAATGGTAAAGCAATAAAAGCTAACACGATAAAGATAGATCGCCAGTTAAAATGATCCAGTAGAAACACCCCCAACAGCGGAGCCAATGCCGGAGACAAAGCTACCAGTGGCATGATAGTCGCAAACACTTTATTTGTCTGCTCTGCCGGATAGCGTTCGATCACTAGTGCCTGCCAGCTCACTGCCGCCGCACAGACCCCAATAGCCTGTACCAAACGAAGTGCTAGTAGCACCGTTACATCATAAGTAAAGTAAATCGAAAGTGAAGCCGCTGTAAATATTCCAAGCCCCATCAAGATCGAACGAGGCTTACCGATCTTATCAGCCAAGGGTCCCCACAGCAATTGTGCTATCGCATACCCAGCCAGAAATAGCGTAAGGCTCGCACTGATACTATTTTTACTCGTATCAAGATCCGCACGCATTTTATCAAATGCAGGTAAGTACATATCGGTCGCCAAAAAACCTATAACACTCAACCCCGCCAAATAGACCAAGAACAGGAAATTGCTTTTCTCTTTATTCGCCATGTATACTTTCTTTTTTTGATCAAGTCGCAAAGGTAATACAATACGAGCGCCTATACATCCGTTTTCACTGATTTTGACTTAGAAATCACCAAACCTGCATAAATTCGTCTTTACACACCATATAATTACGTCGTAACATAAACGCGAATCTTGTAGCTCTCCTCATCCACTTAGATCCAAAAAAATCGCCATCCGAAAACGAGATGGCGATATATAGCTTTCTATCCCTCTTGCTAGTATTTGAATGGTAGAATATAGCCCGCCGCTACAGTTAAATACCCATAAACTTAAATGGTTTAGCTTCCTTAAAGTTAGCGTCTGAAAGACCATTGAATGTCGAAAATTCCTTTAAATCAAGCATCATTGTCTTAGCACCTTCCGCCAGATTGAACTTTTTAAGGTCTACCCAAAATGTATTTGGCGTAAGCACCGTTTCAAAGTAGTATACTTTATTCTTTTGATCCGCTACAGACCTCCAACGGGTCGATGATATATTAGGTTCTTTTTCAGAACTAATTCCGAATGGAACAGAGCAATTACGTATTACAGAAAACACACTCGCTACCGATGTACGTGTATCATCTGTCTGTGGTATGGCATTGATGTAGTATGATGCACGCACGAAACGATCAGCAGCACGATTAGTGCCTGGTAGCATTACTGTCCCAGGTATTCCTTCCCAGTACTTATTGAGGGCCAATTGCTCCTCAAACACAGGTGAATTCGTCATTACCGTGTACTTAGGACTATGGTGAATAATCAATTTGCCATTAATATACTCTAGGATTGCATTGTCACCTGTAGCATCCGATAGCGACAAATGCAACGTCGTGAATTTCTGTGTCCCAGGAATATAATCACTAACGACTACAAAAGATTCCCTCCCTAGATCTACCACAGCCTCTTGTACTGTAGCATAATTGTCTAATACATACTGTGCCCAGGCCGATATAGTTAAACCATGTTTTGAACCTACCGGATCAAACTTAGGATAGGAAGATTCGACCAACCAAAGTACATTAGCTACCAGCCCCTTTTCATTGAGACCATCTGTAGTCGCTATATCCCATGCCGATGCAATAACTGAACCGTATTTAGATTTCCATTTTATGGATTGTGCACCTACTTCGCCATTACGCTCTAGACCACGTGGGAAAACCCATAAGTTGGCCGCGATGTCATCTTTCCAATCCATACTACGTGCAGTAATGATGTTGCCATTAGGTCCCTTGTACACAACACGTGTACAGGCTAAGGCAGGAGCCGTAAACAAGGTGATACCGGCTAATAATAAGGAGAATACTTTTTTCATATATATTTCATATAAGTTAAAATTAAATTAACAAACAAATCTAACACAACAGGATATTTCACCTCCAACAAACAGCTAAAATAAACATTATAATTACAGAGGGCAAGCCCTATTACATTATATTTTTATGAACGAATTTCACTATTAATTACAGGAAAAGTATACATCGGGAGATAAAAGCCGCTTCCTTCAATAATAAAGAGCCGTGCTCCTCAGGGAACACGGCTCTTTCAATCGAACATAGTTTTACTTTAAATACCTGTTACTCCTACAGTTTTTCCGATTTCTCGAAAATCGTCTTCAGAGTTTGATCCACATTCTCACTGAGACCTATTTCTTTCAAAACAACTCTGCCTTCCGGATCAAGCAGAAAAAGAGTAGGAACCGCTGTTATCAACAATCTCTTTTGCATTTCCTCCGATTTGTCAATACCATTCAGCCAAGGCAATTGATATTTATCGTAAGCTTTTACCCACTCCGACTCCTTTTTATCTATCGACACTCCCACTATCTCAAACTTATCTCCTTTGTAACGTTCGTAAAGTGTTTTAAGATGAGGAAAGGCTTTAACACAGGGTCCACACCAACTCGCCCAAAAATCAATCAAAACGTACTTTCCCTTTAGATCAGCAAGAGACTTCAACTTTCCTTCGGTATCGGTGTATGTCAACAGACTGATATCACTTCCTACGCTAGAAAAAAGTGCATTCTCAATATATGCACGTATAGCCCTTCCTTTTTCTGTATGTTGCTGTTCATGACTCAACTGTCCGTATACATGTTGCAATTCACCGGCATCAATTCTTGTTTTCACCTTATCCAAAGCATAAATAGCCGCAAAAGAAGAATTATACAGCCCCATATACATTTTGAGTTCTTTTGACAGAACCTCTTTCAGCTGCACTGCACTATACGCGTTTTCAATCTGTAACCGCCTCAAACTATCCTGTACAGCAAAATAACGGTCGGTAAAAACCTGATAATCCATCATAGACTGCATACCCTGCACTCTCACCTTATGGAGCGGTTTATCCGTGTCAATATTCTTAAGGTACAATGTCCCCGGTCTGTCGATCACTAGTAAAAAAGGTTCTTGCATCCTACCTGGCCTCATATAGGTTTCCATAAACAAATAGGGCTCCATTCCAAGATGAAATTTGAGTTTTAATTCAAATGTACCGTTTACAATTACAGCCGAATCCCGTTCTCCCTTACCATCCATTACATATACCTTATTGTAGCCTTCCGTATCACCCAATACCTCCCCTTTAATAACCACCATTTCTTGCGAGACGCTACCGCTTAGACATGCCAGTAGGTAGAAAGCCACAATTAAAAATCCCTTCCCCATCTTAATAGCGATTTTGTTCTATACCCCCATTTGCAGCGACTATTTCCTGCAAAGGAATAGCAACAGCATATCCCCTAGACTCGGGTCCTAAGGTATATTTGACTGGGGTACCATTGTAGTCTACAGCACTAGCTTTTACCGGGAAGAAAGTTTTAGTCACCGTGACATCGTCAAAGGTTTCAGAATTAAAATTGATACGACGTAGATCAAACCAACGAACAGTATAAGGAAACTCCCTATGACGCTCTTCAAGAATCTTCAGTATCGCATCATTCTTGTCCTTCGCTTCAAGCTGTACAATCGATTCGGGGGTCTGTTTATCAAATCTAAACTGTCTGAATTTATTTAGCTCTGTCATCGCCTGTTGATAATTACCTGTACGAGCGATTGCTTCAATCTTCGTCATTAGCATTTCAACGACGTTGGGCGCAATATTTGTATAAAAATTGCCATGCTGATAATAGCCTGGTACCTTCACCGACTGATCAAAATTATTGCCAATAAAAATCTTCATGCTCCCTACGTTTTTCATATCCTCCAAGACGAAGAATTTCTTTCGTAGATCATACTGACCGCTGCCATATAATGCCATCAGTTTACTACTTACAATGGGAAGGCACGATTCAAAAAGATACAGGGGTGTCCTGTTATAATACGCTCTATCCCAATCCGCCAAATATGTGGTGTGAAAATTGTCCACGATCGTATTTGATGCGACCAACTGACCGGAAAACAAATCAACCTTTTGGGTAATCTCTCCCGATCCGTAATCACGGATATAATCATCAAAAGACAAAGCCTTTTCTGCGGCTTGTTTTGCCAAAGTATAGTTCTCTGTAGCTAGATAAAACCGGGCTGCCAATGCATTCGCAGTCGCTGTAGTTTCTTTCCAACTCATACGTTTTCCATCCAAAAACAGAGGCTCGTCCAACAACAATGCGTCCTTTATATCCGCTTCAATAAAATCATATGTCTCTTTTAGTGTGACACGTCGTGCATCCTCCTCGTACCCTGTTGTCTGCTTAATAGGCAATCCCAATTCATTCCATGTCTTTGCCCCATAGGGTAGACAATAGTACTGTGCCAGTTCGAAATAACTATAACCGCGTAATAAGTGTGCGCGCGCTTTGACTTTAGCTTTTTCCTTATCTGTGCCGGATACTTTATCTATATTAGTCAACACCAGATTGGCCATATATACTCCTTCATAGCCCGCGCCCCAGTAACTGGTCAAATGATTCGTATTCTCTGTAAAAGGCATTTCCCATACACTCATCTGAATGATATCCATATCTGTTCCTGCAAAACGGAATCCCTTTGCGTAATGTTCCGGAGTCATTTCGAAACTATCTGAACTATACATAATCGCCGGCGCAATCTGCGTACGAAGCCTCGAAAAAGAAGCCTTATTCAATAATGCATCCAGTTGGTCAATTGTCTTAATCTCAACACCTCTATTCTTTGAAGGAGGCTCGGCCAAATACTTATCACAAGAAACAACACCGAATACTAATAACGATGCTAAAACTATATTTCTAATATACATTACATTAATTCTTTAAAATCCAACCTTAATACCCAACATAAAACTTGGCAGCAAACGCATCCTACCATATAAGAATTCCGGGTCCTCTCCCTTTCCCTTTATCGTTAGATTATTTGTCTGTGCGAACAGCTGTGCCCTTTCAAGTTTAACTACTCTTGAAAGACCTTGTTTAAGATTATAACTTAACGTGATATCATTGATACGAAGATGATTCGCACTTGTAGTCAGATAATCCATATACGAGCTATAAGAAACAGAATAAAGCGCATCGTTTTCGTTGTATGGCAATGCTGGCAACATCCCCTCCGGTTCTGCTGTCCTCGCAGTATTCAACATCGAGTTTGGCTGACCATTTCTCCCAGGGTGGTTGAATGGTGTCTTCCTATAGATATGTCCTAATTTGGCTATCAAGGAAAAAGACAGATCAAAATCCCTATATCCAAACGAGTGACGCATTCCTAGGGTATATGGAGCTACCGAAGCACCCTGATAAGCCATAAATTCAAGTCCATCAAGTTGAGTTTGTCCACTCACAATATCCATCACCTCTCCGTCTTTGAGATACACAGCTGGTCTTATCTGTGGAGACCCTTCTGTTCCAAAGTTGTGTGGCCCAGCGTAACGAAACGAATAGACCGCCGACATTGGCCTGCCTTCCACGTAGGTAGTTCCGCCAGATCCAGATAGGTGCCAGTAAGGATGACTTACCAAAAGTAACTTCTTCACCTCATTATGATTGTACGCCATATTTAGCACACCTTCCCAATAAAATCCGTTACCATTCTTCCAGCGCGATCCGATTTCCAATTCGATACCGTTGTTCAGGATCTCTGCACTATTAAAGTTTGCGGTATACGTCCCGTTAATCAATGGAATGGAGACATAAGCCAAGATATCTTTTCCATGCTTACGGTAGTAATCCAATTTACCAAACAATCGCCCATTCAAAAGTTCGTAGTCTACGCCTAGGTTGAGCGTGCCTGTACGCTCCCAACGCAGGGTAGGATTACCATAACTATGTATTTGAGCCTCCATATGTCCTGACTCCGCATTGACCCCATTCACCTGTATCAATGGCTTAAATGAAGTTTCTGTATTCGATGAGCCATTATACCCATATGTAGACCTTAATTTCAACGCATTTACGCGTGTATTATCAAGCAAGAAGTTTTCATTCTTAAGATTCCAACTACCACCTATTGACCAGAACGGTGAATAGAGATACTTTGGCTCATCACTGATAAAATTAGATGCATCTATCCGAAACGAGCCACTCAAGGTATACTTACGGTCGTAAGTGTAGGCCATATTCCCATAACTGGAAAAATAGCGATCCATAGCATAGCCGTATGCATTTGTATATGGAATAGTTAGGCGGTTACCCAACCAATTAGTTAGCTGCAATCCATTTCCAGTCCCATTCGGTAATATACCAACCGTAAGCTGATCATCACTATAGCCATACGTTCTCGCCATATTGACGCGCTTATTATTTCTTTGAATAATCTCAGCTCCAACCAATGCATTCACTTCGTGGATCTCAGCGAAAGTGCGGTTAAGATTCAATTGATTCCGCCAGTTATACGCATTAGTAGCATTGGTATTTTGATCTAATACCTGCCCTTTTGGAATATTGGTACGTATAGCCCCTGTTGTCTTATTCCATTCTGCGGAGGTATTCACGAGATTACGCACAAAATAAGAATCTTCATAATATAGATTACGATTGTCATACTGTAGCCTTTCAAACATGAATTTTGTTTCCAAACGAATACCATATCCCAATTTAAAATCCAGCCCTCCTTGTACACGTAAGTTTAAGCCACTAGACTTTAACTCTCTAGATTTCATTTCATTCAGAATATTATAACTCCAATCGCTATACGGGAATGAAGACATCGGCACCGAACTGTTCAACAAAGGTTGATAGTACCTTAGATAATTCATATTAGTAGGTTGACCATTTTCACCTATTAACATATCATAGCGATGCAATTCGGTTATATCTCCAGACGATACACCAGAATTATCAGCTTCTTGATAACGAAACATACTAGACAAAGAGAAGTCCAACCACGAGGCTATAGCAGCTTGCCCTCTGTAATCCATCTGCATGTTTCTGTTTTTATTTCCGACGAAACCACTCCGTTCCTGATTATACAAGAGGGATGCGTAATTAGACATTCGCTCCGATGGACTGGCCAACGAAAAACTGTATTGCTGTGTAATAGGTCGTTGAGTAAGTAGATTTTTAATCTGCTGTGTATTATCCAATTGCGACAATCGGTATAAACCATCTTCATAGGTCTTCTCGTCTATTTCCTTATAAAAATATTGATTGTACAGCGTCTGGGCCTGTGAGTAAGGCAGGCTTATTCCCTCCTTGACATTTACGGGAGGCATCCCCCCCATCATCGTCTTATATTGGTACTTACCAAAAGTTGCCCGCTCATAATTTACCGTCTCCTCGGATGAAGCCTGATTACGCAAGTAATCGATATCATACATACTGCCGACCTGCAATTGATTAGAAAAATCAATACGCAACTTACCCGACTTTTTTGCATTCTTAGTCGTCACCACGATCACCCCATTATTAGCTCTAGCTCCCCATATGGAAGCTGCTGCTGCATCCTTAAGAATAGAAATAGACTCCACGTCATTTGGATTGATGGACTCAAAGCCACCATTGATTGCAAAACCATCAACAACTAGCAATGGAGCCGATCCGCCAAATGTGCCTTTTCCCCTTAGCACAAAAGAAGCTTTACCATTTGCGTCAAAAGAAGGTTGCAAACCTGCAGATGCGCCGACCAATTTATTGGCCAGTGATATACGTGGTGTTTCCAATACCTTTTTATCAATTATATCGAAAGCCCCGGTAGATCGTTCCTTCGGCAGACTCTGGTATCCTGTATTTACTACTTGGATCTCTTCAATTTGTGCAGTTACAGCCTGCATGCTGACTATCCCCATCTGTGTACGCGCAGCTAGGATTCGCTTCTGATAGCCCACAAAGCTAAATTCCAATAACGCACTAATAGGCACCTTATTTAGCACAAAATCACCGTTACTATCACTCGATGCATAAAGATTGATCTCATTCCCCTTCGTATCCAAAGCTTTAATAGAAGCTCCCTGAAGCTTTACTCCATCTGTTCCTTGAACGGTTCCATTTACCGTTATATATTCTTGAATAGGCACTGCAGTGCCCGTCGCATTAACCGTCCTAGCAGGCACTTGAGGCATCCCACTTAAGATTACCGTTCGCTCATCGATATGATAAGTTAAGGGTTGCCCCGCAAAAGTACGTTTCAACGCTAGATCCAAAGAGACGTTCTCCAGATTAACGCTCACAGGACTGGCCTTTGCCAAATCTTTATCCGCAAATACAAAATCGTATCCAGTCTGTTTAGCAATCTGTTTGATAATCTTTCGAAGAGACGCGTTCTTCTCATTGATATTAATCTGGGCATTCGTTCTGGCAGAGACCTGCACTAGAAATACCGTTAGCAGCAAAAATGTAATGCGCATTACTTTACTTATAAAATGGTAGTACTCCATAAGCTTGCGCACTACCAAATAGTTCTCTAAATTCATTAACTTTGGTTGTGTTTTGGTTAAAAATTCTTGTTAGATCTGAATTTGATAAGAAACATCTCGAAACACAAGCGGAAGGGGTCTCAAGCACTTCCGCTTTATTTTCTACTACAGATGATCCTATCACATTTTTGTACCATCCGTTTACATCACGATTACCCTCCTTCCCTCAATACGGAAGCTTACCTGTTTTGTGCCTCCTATTTTCTCCAGAATATCATTAAATGAAGCATTACGATCCATCGATCCAGTGAATAAAACATTCTTCTTATCCGAATCAAATACCACCTCGATATCATACCATCTAGCCAATGTATTCATAATATCGACTAGCTTTTGACTTTCAAATTGAAATCTACCATCCTTCCATGCCACATAAGGCTCCACATCTACCTCCTTCACCAATAGTTGCCCTTTCCTAGTCAAGACCGACTGCTGTCCGGGAGCTAAAAGTGTAGATTGTCCCTTCATATTACCTATCCCATATACATTCACCTTTCCTTCTAGCAATGTTGTCTCTACACTATTGTCTGCTGCGTATCCCATTACATTGAAAGTCGTACCTAATACCACCACCTCCTGTATTCCACTAATCACCCGAAATGGGATATAATCTCGGTTGCTCACCGAAGAGCGGCGCTTACTTGCTACTTCAAAATAAGCCTCCCCATCCAAAAACACCTTTCTCTCTCCCCCTACCTGTCCACGTTGATATTTAAATTTCGAATCTGAATTAAGCCATACTTTTGTCCCATCGGCCAACGTCATTTTATACGTCCCACCTCTTGGAGTTACTACTGTCAACCACTGTGAAGGAGCAACCTTAGCCACAGCCTTCCCGTCTTCATAATACACTGAATCGCCAAAGACTATCCCTTCTTCGCTTTCATGAAGTAGTATCTGTTCCCCATTTTCCAACACCAAAGCGGCCCTGTTTCCTCCTGGCACAATAACAGCTTGTTCAGATGTCTTCATATCCTGCTTATCTAAGTTTATATACCGAATCCCCACAGTGACACCGATCAATACGACTGCTGCTGCTGCTGTATATTTCCAAAGGCGTTTAAATACAGAATGTCTTTCTATGAGGTTATCAGCTTTAAAGCGATTCAACGCTTTCTCTCCATCAAATTGCTTATATAAAGCCAGTTCCTCGGCAAACAGCACTTCATCCCCCAGTTGATCCGACAGTCTCAGGTTAGCACTAGTTTCCTTCTTCCAGCGATCCAGCTCATCCTGTTCGGATGGGGACAGTTTATCTACTTTTTGTTTAAATAAGAGATCTATTATTCTATCTAGTTTTTCTGGCTCCATGAGAAAATATTTCTATCACAAACACTATATACACCGGTAGCAGTGTAACGTACTTTGAAAAAGTAAAAAAATAAAAAATAATATTAAGGCATCATAATGGTAAGCAGAAACAACGCTATCGGAGAGATGCGTTTTCTCAACATTTCAAGACCAGAGGATTTGTAATTTTTTACTGTCTGTAAACTTAGATTCAATCTTTCAGCTATTTCTTCGTTTTTCAGTTCTTCAGCAAATGCCAAGCGGAGTACATTTGCATAATGCTGTGGCAAACGATCAATAGCGTCGAATATCTTCGTTATCAATTCGGCCCGTATTACCCCAGACCAATAGTCTTCTCCAACTTCGGATAGCTCTTCGGCAAAGCGCTTTTTATGTTGCAGACTACGTTGGATACCCCGCAAATGATTTAAACAAGCGTTATACGTCGCTTTATACAAAAAGTTGCGCAAATGATCGAAACTATCATAGTATCCTTTATCTCGCCACAGTTTGGTAAACACCGTACCTACGAGATCCTCAGCATCATTATTATCAATGACATATTTACTGGCAAAGTAACATAGCGGGCTATAAAAACGCAAATACATCGCCTCAAAAACAGACTCCTGTCCTATATCGATCGTCTTCACATATACTGTATTAGCTTCCATTGATGCCGAAACCTTAGAAAATCTAGATTAACTGATTAGCCGACAAATCTACATAAAAACCAACAGAAAAATAAAGGTGAATGTTCAGACATTTTACGGAGTTATTAAAAGCAAATCCGACCTAATCAATATTACCCAATACTGATACTATTTTTCATTTTAGACACTTATCACTTGGTATCTTCGCAGTAAAACTGTAATTTGATACCACTAACCACAAATATAAGCAGTATGAAAGCCGTCGAATTTAGACTACCAAAAGAATTTGACAAGTCATTTGTCTTTTTCAATGAAAAAGGTACACACTTCCCCTGCCCTTGGCACTATCATCCAGAATTCGAACTTGTATTAGTAAACAAAAGTTCAGGAAAGCGCCTAGTAGGGGATCATATCGGCTATTACAGCTCTGGCGACCTCGTATTGATGGGTCCCAATCTTCCACATGTATGGGTCAGCGATGACAAACACAGTACGAGCAATGACGAAGTAGTAGCAGACGCAAGCGTGATTCACTTTACACCCGATTTTATTGGACAAGACATTTTTAATATTCCGGAATTCGCTACTTTCAGCGATATTCTAAATCTATCGTCAAGAGGAATACATATTCGCGGTTCATCTGCTATTCAGATTGCTCACATCATGAATGGCATGGTACCAGAAAGTGGGTTGAAACGTCTTAGCTCTATTTTTGAAATTTTTGATATTATTTCCACGATGAAAGACTATGAGCCACTGGCCAGTCCTAACTTTACCTTCAGTAATAACAAAGAAAGTAACCGCTATACTCGTATAAACGATTATATCTTACGCAATTTCCAAAAGAATATCACCTTAAAAGAAGTGGCAGACGAAGCCAATATGGCCACCACTACGTTTTGCAACTTCTTTAAGGATCAATACCGCATGACATTTGTTGAATACGTAAACCAAGTCCGTATTGGTCATTTCTGCAAATTGATTTCTGAAAAAGACAAATCTATTCTAGAAGCGGCGTACTCCTGCGGATTCAATAGTGTAGCCAACTTCAACCGACAGTTTAAAAAACTAAAAGGCATGTCCCCTTCTGAATTTAGGCGTATGCTAACTATAAACTAAAGACCAATTTTATTCCTTAACTACATCTTCATACTTTCCCCCAGGAGATCTATTGATTTCAAGATATCGGCACGGTAGACTTCTATTGTCGGACGCCAATTAGTCTGGATAAAGCCTAACAGGTGTTTATCTGAGATATGTTGACGACTGAATTTTACTGTCGCTTCAGCACTTTTCTCCGCACGATATACTCCCGGCGTATGTTCGTAGTACCCCGCTGTCGGAATCTGATCAAAACCATTTTCCTGCAATTTTATATAAGTTTTTATGGCGATGTCATTCAAATTCGAAAAGTCATCTTTATAATACCAATTACTTTGGATTACATCCTTAGGCATTTTACTGTAAAATGATTCAGGATATTCCCATGCATAGTCAGACCATATCCATGGTCTGGCATTGTGTTTACCAAGCATATCAACAAAATAATACAAGTCCTTCCACCAAAGATCATTTTGTCTTAATACCACATAGTCATAAAACACCTGATTACGATAATCCTCTTCATCGTAGCCTATATGGAAAAACCTTGGGTTTTCGAATATTTCGACCACCTCGTCTACCAAATCCTTGCATACCTTATAGTATGTATCCGTTGAAAGCATGTGCGAATATTTGCCCAACCAGGCATCGTGTCCAGCCGAGAAATTCAATTTCGGGATCGGCTCTATCCCCATTGCCTTCAATCGTTTAACCTCCTTTTTTAACCTAGATACCGACCAGGCATTTTTCACGGCTATTTCGGGATGGCTTTCGTATTTGATCGCATCCCCTAAGTCTAATAAGACCATGTTCATACCATACAGCTTCATTTTGGCGATACTATCCTCCCATAATTGATCGCTCAAGCGCAACGTATCATCAAAAATCCTTGCTTTTATCGTTGGGTCTGGGCTATCTTTCAAGCGGTCATGGTCCTCCCATAAGTTAAAACTCAAATGAATTAGGTTACACCATATTTTATCATTTCTATGCACCTGACTTTGATTCAGAATAGACGCCATAAGATTTTCATTGGCTAGTAGACTGGCCCCACCTAATGCTATTACCTGTTTTAAGAAACCTCTTCGATCATTCATAATTTAATATAATCTAACACTCCAAAAGTAGCTTGATTTTAAGGGGCTAACTACTACTTTTCAATACATAATTGGTACAATATTTCAACGTCAACTTAATATTCCCTTTTTACCAAATCTGGATACAGAATAATATCAGGTTCCAATACCGCAGTAACTTCAGTCTGCTTATATTTTTAGCGTTTATTTACATCACGCTGTTCGTTTAGAAGCTCAATTAAACTTTGCTTAATCTGCGCTTCAGCCTGCTCCGTTAAAAAAGAAGACCTTGCACGCCAAGTCTCATACCCACCTTTTTCAAACTCATGGGCTGGGGGTACATATCCCACGTAATCGTTGGCCATTGTTATGGTGAAGTACTGAGGAAAGATGGATTTAAGCGAGAGCCCCGTGGCTGCAAAGAATTCTCCTCCTAACGCACCAATCTGTGTTTTGCCGATCCTAATACTTTGTATCGGAAATTGAACAGAATCTGGATGATCTTCCAGTAGTAGCTGTTCGCGTGCATAGACTTTTTCATAAAGATCTTCGTCCGAATAGCTCAGCTGTTCATAATCCGTAGATTTCACAATTTTATTTGCTCTTTCCAACAGTTCGGATGAGATAAGACGTTTACGCAGTATTAAATCTAAAGCCACGCAGTGCAATTCGGGATCTAACTCCCAGTCAGCAACTTTCAAACTCTCAACCACAGCGCTCGCCAGATCATCCGCTATAAATTTACTTTTCGCGTGGTCTTCTTTAGGATAGCGGTTCCCATCTATAAAATCCCAAATATTTACCTCACCACTTGTTCCATTAGTCATAGCTATCACGGCATCGGTAGTTCCCAAGAGCTGTCCGACTGCCTTAGCAAAATACCCAAAATAGTCAGCCGATATCGTATTTCGAGGGCAGTCTCCGACATAGTGCAGGCCGTAATTTGCGAGCAATGCTATCCATGTTCCGGATATTGTCTGGATTCCGAGATAGCAGAGCTCACCATCAGGTTCAGAATTCCTTTCCACGATATTCTCCTCAGCACCAAAAGGATTAGTTTTTACACGATCCGTCAAGCCTGAAACAGGGTTATTTGCTTGATACGAATCTTTCATATGATATCGTCTGCAAGTCACATGCTCTGGTTTGCTTACACGTCCGAAAGCAATTTTAACAGGCTTAGGATCTTCAACGACAAGTGTTGCCAAGTCCAATAACCTTTCTGACAATAACTTTCGATACCCTAGGTCAGCATGCGCTAGCAACAGATCAGCAACAGAACCTGTTGAATGAGCGTGTGTACTAGATATTAACTGGTTGGCGATAGGCATACCGGTCTGCCGTTCTATTTCGGCTTTGATGGGATCGAGGAACTCACGCTTCATGACACAAATGTCCACCACGATCAACAACAGTTTAACGCGACCTTGACGCAAGTATATTGCTTTGGCATACAGGGGATCTGCAATTGCATTCGCATACCTACATGTAAATTCTCCATTGATAACAGTCCCTAAAGGTGGTGTGATATCGATTTGACTTGCATTTGCATATAACATACTCATCGGCTTTTAACTTAAGTTATTTCGTAAAAAAGACAGCCAGTTACCGTTAAAGATACCATCTATATCTTCATCTGAATATCCCCTATTCTTCAAAATAGCATCAAATTTCTGTAGGTCGGCAATACTATTTAGGTCCCATGGTGACTGCTCTGTCCCAAATATACCATCTAAATCAGAACCGATACCAATGTTTTTCGCATTTCCCGCCAGCTGACAGATATGATCCCAATGATCTACGAGCGCCTCCAGTTTAATATCCAACTGCCAAGGATCCGATACCGTATCTATGAACCGTACATCCATCGCCCAACAGTCCAGCATCCCCCCTATCACGGTCCCGCGAGCAATTAGTTTTTTTATCTGTTCATCCGCCAGCTGACGCTGATTGGGCACAATATTTCTAACATTATGGTGTGAGGCCCAGATTGGTCCCTCGTAGCTATCTATTACTTCATCGAAACCTTCGTCCGTGAGATGTGTTACATCGAGGATCATATTTAGCCCTCCCATTTCCTTTAATAAGACATGTGCTTCAGGTTCCAATCTTCCCGTCATCTTTGTACCCGGGGCGTATCTCCCTGGTCCAAAATGGGAGAGCCCTATGGCGCGTAAGCCATAGGCATGTGCTTCATGCAAATAATCTATATCAACCAAAGAATCAGCACCTTCCAAACTTAATATATAACCTATCGCTTTACCTTCATTTGAACTCCCATCGTTCCAACTGTTCAAATGACTTTCCAGTTCTGCTTTACTTCCAATCATTTTCATCTCTCCCAGCTTTTCCATTTCCTTATACCAACACAATTGCGCCTGTGTCATGGCCCAGGCCTGTTGTGGAGAGTTCCATCCTGGCAGTCGAGATCCTACAGGAGCGACCCTGGACAATTGAGTCGCTACCACCAACCCTATATTTCCTTTGCGTAACTCCGGCAGACATACCGTACCATTTCCCCGATCCGGTTTATCCGTCTTAAACAACTCCCTCTGCCTTATCGTATCTATAGGTTGAGTCAGATCGCGATTCCATTCGATCGCGTTCATTGCTAAATCCAAATGTGCATCTACGATAAAACGCTGATTGTGATTATCCCTCTGCATACTCCTTCTTATATTTTGTTATCAATTCATTAATCTCCTTGGAATACTCTCGAACTATTGCATTCCATTTGACATCATCCCCCTCGTTATAGGCATATAGTCCCAAACCATCTTTCATTCCGCCCTGTCCCTTTTCGATTTTGTCAGAAAACCAGTCAGGTACGGTGCTGGAGTTAGATAACTCACTATTCAGTTCTTTCATAACCAAGGCATAGGCTACCGTCCCCATGAGATCCATATAAAGGTAGTTGCCAGTAAAAGGCAAATAATATCCAGCATCGTTACGGCAAGCGCGATCTATACTCTCTACACTAGCATAGCCTTGCTCCACAAGATAGAAAGCTTCTCTAGCCATTGCAGCCACCATGTAGGCTCTAATGCTGATTCCCTTCTTTACGATATAGGGATCTTTATTCCATCGCCCTACCGCCCAATCATATAGTGCATCGATATCCTGCGGCTTGTTTCTGGCTGTAGTTATTATCTCCATAAATGGCGAAGCACATACTGGATAACAAAAATTGACACCAATTACTTCGCTATTTAACGATTGTTGTATTTCATCAAGACTGATCCCATCAATATTAATACAGAGTAGACCATCATCAGCAACCAAAGATTCCACACTACTGATCCACTTGACCTTCTCTTCCAGATTGTCTTTTGTAAAGGCAAAAATCAGGTCATATTTTCGGTCGATTGTCCCCGGATACGCCATTACATCTACCTCGAAACCATCAGCCATCAGCTGTTCATAAAAATCCAGCACTACAGGACCTAGTCCCACTACCAAAATAGGGCTATTCTGAGCTATGCGCATCTTAAATAATAGTTTACTTGTCTTTAATTTCGTACAATACCTCATCCACAGCATTCAATGCCGTATCAACGTCCTCCATTGTCGTCGCAGCCGAAATATACCACAATCCCCTACCTATCACCCGTATCCCTTTATCATGAAGTTTTGCCACAAACAGATTTAGCTTCCCCTTATCAGCCTGCAGAACATCTCTAAAGTCATGCACTGCGTTCAACGTTGTGAAAGAAGTATTCAGCATAGGGCCAGGCCCCTGTACCAGCATATTCTCCTTGTGTTTTTCATTTAACATTTTTAAACCCGACTTGAGTTTCAACCCTAATGCAAATATGCGATCATAAACACCTGTCTCTCGCTCCAGTATACAGATTGTCGCTAGCGCAGCTGCCACAGTAGGATTTGATGCATTCATAGTTCCGGCGTGGATCACACGGCCTTCGGCGATTTCCTCCATCCAATATTTCTTACCTACAATAGCCGATATGGGATATCCAGATCCCATGGCCTTGGCAAAAATTGCCATATCTGGTTCTATACCAAAATACCCCTGCGCACCTGACAAGCCCATACGAAAGCCCGTAATGACTTCATCTAGAATAAAGGCAATTCCATAGCGCTCCGTAAGAGATCTCATCTTAGCCAGATAACCCTCTCTTGGCATAATACAACCATTATTGCACATTATAGGTTCCGTGATCACAGCAGCTAACTGATCCTTATACCGCTCTATCGTTTCCTCTAAAAGCTTCTCATCATTCCATGGGATGACAAGAAACTCCTTCCTACTTGCTTCCGAAAGCCCTTCGCTCCAAGGATATACCTGCGGATCATTTCGTTGTCCAAGATCAGCACCTATAGGATGCCCTAGTCCCCAGGCTACGTTATCCAACCACCCGTGATAATGGCCCTCAAACCGTAAAAAAAGTTGTTTACCCGTCTTTGCCCTAGCCACCCGAATAGCAGTCTGCACCGCTTCAGATCCATCCAAGCAGAACCGCATCAACTCTGCCGCTGGAATAAGACGATTCAAGGTTTCAGCAAGCTCGAGTTCCTGTATATGTTGCCCCGCATACAATTGCCCTTCCGCACTATATCTTGTTATCTGATCCAGAAGCTCTGGATGCGAGTGCCCGAGTATTAACGGTCCCTGACTTAATGTAAAATCGATGTATTCATTCCCATCTACATCATAGATACGTGATCCCTTCCCATGGCTATAAAACAGGGCGTGTGGATGGTTGTATTTTCTAAATTCGGAAGACACACCAGACGCAAGAACTTTACTTGCTCTATCCAGTAGTTCCTTTGATTTTAAATAGACGTTCTTTTGCATTAATTTATAGGTTAAGATCGTTTAATTTTTTTCTATACTTATCAGCTAAGCGATATATCTCTTCGTTAAAATGAGAAAATTCCTGTTCCAGTTTATCTGCAGAAGACTCCGTATGCGGGTACAGTCCATTAAGATTGTGAATTCCTCTGCCACCTTCTTCCAATATCCCTTTCATCTGTTGAGGGACATTCTTTAGGTTTCCTAGTTTAGGAAATATATGATTATAGGTATTGACGTATTCAGAGAGCCCCATAAAATCCATCCTTCTAAAAATCCCCATAATGGTAATCCAGGCACCGATATCATATTGAAAGCATCGATCCAAACTAGACATGGAAACATGTCCTTTATGGATCAGGTTAAAACCTTCGCGATATACTGCATACATCAATCTGTTCGTAATAAATCCGCGAATATCTTTATACAGCAACGTCGGTTCTTTCTCCCAACTTTCCGCTTCATCTCTTATCTTCTCTGCCAATACCACATCCGTCTCTTTACCGCAGGTAATTTCTAAAAATCGTGTAGCATAAGCCGGTTCGGCCCAGTGTATCCCCATGAAGCGGTTCGGTTGTTGCAGATACTGCTGTAGATGGCTTATTGGTATTGCAGAGGTATTGGTCGCTATTATTGTATTGGCATCCACCTCCCGTTCTATCCGAGCATACACTTCCTTCTTGATAGCCTCTACCTCGATCACACATTCGACCACAAGTCTACAGCCTTGCAGGAGCGTATAATCATGCGTTACGATATAAGATGTTGCATAGGAATCTTTTTCACGAGGCAGCAACCCCATTTTAGTACAGAGCTCAAGCTGTTCTTCAATACGCTGCGCGCCGATTTCCATTTCCTCCAGCAATGGAGTCAACGCAACAACATCATAGCCCGCTTTCAGAAAGGAGACAATTATGCTACTCCCCATCAACCCCAACCCCACTACAGCGATACGGTTCCCAAGTCTTTCTGTTTCCATTAGCTTAACTGTACAATACAATCGATCTCTACCTTAATTCCTTCCGCCAGAACAGATTGCACAGTGGTCCTTGCTGGTCTCACGCCCGTAAAATATGTCCCATAAACCTCGTTAAAACGATCAAAATGGGCTATATCAGACAGGTGCACCGTACATTTGACCACATCATCCATCTGCCCTCCCGCAGCTTGGATGATCGCTTTAATATTATCCAAGGTACGTATCGTCTCCTCTTCGATCGTGCCCAGTACAAATTGCGAACGTTTAAAATCCACGCTCGCCTGTCCCGAGACAAATAATACGTTATTAACTAACACACCGTCGGAATAAGCTCCGGTCACAAAACTTAAATCCCTATCTGGGTGAATGATTTTCTTCTTTTCCATGGTTATCCCTTTAGTACTTCAAAGCTAAAGTTCATCCCAACGGAAAACCTATGTATTTATATCTAAATCATACACTATTTTTCAGAAAATAATCTTATTGTAAAAGTCGAATTCCCGCCTTTTTAGGAAATCATCCCCGCCATAGGCACAAAAAAAAGACCTGTGGTAGTACAGGTCTTTTATCTTTAACTTTGCTTCTACTTATAGCGTTGTAGCCAAAAATTTAGCAAGCTCCTCCCCACGAAGATTTTTAGCCACGATCTTTCCATTTGGATCAATTAGAAAGTTAGTCGGTATGGCCTGTACCATATACAAGAGCTTCGCACTACCCTGTCCCTCTTTGCTGTCTAACACATGCACAAAAGGCATATCATCTTCCTTCATCGCTTTCTCCCATGCAGGTTTACTGCTATCTATAGATACCGCGAATACCTCAAAATTCTTATCCTTAAACTGGTTATATGCAGCTTTCACATGAGGCATTTCCTTTCTACAAGGGCCACACCAAGAAGCCCAAAAATCCAGCAACACATATTTACCTTTAAAAGATTTCAACGCTACAGTCTTGCCATCCAATTGAGCCAGCTCAAAATCCGGTGCTAGCTGTCCTACTTCGGTCTGACTATACCTCTTCAGATGAGTTTGAAAATTCTGCAAATAATAACTTTCCTTTTTAACTTGCTCCCCAAACTGGGATAAGAATTCGGTCAATCCTTCTTTGTTCGATTGGGGCGCGGCATATTGTGATGCGAACGTAGCCCATGTCAATGAATTATTGTTAGCAGCTATTCGCTGTATGATCTCAGCGCGTTGCAACCTATAACAAGAATCCAGCTTGCGTCCCTGTTCCTTCAGCACCTTCAGATTATCCTCCGTTTGTGATACCGTATTGTATGCATGAAATGCGTCATTATAAGCCTTTCCCACCTCTTCGATAGCTTTATTAGTCAATAGGCTTTTATGCGCGGCATTAAAATCATCCATAGCCTTCGAACCTATTATCTTTTCATTGGTCAAGCTACCATCCATTATCTTTGCATTGATACGGATAGGATCAGGTCCGGCGATAAAATAGATTGCTGGGCGCTTCATCGATGGTCCTAGATCGCCCAACGATGGCACATGCAACGTATAGAAGCGTTGGTCGCTTACATTGATTATCGCGTCGAACGAAAAACTGTCCTGTAGAGCAGACACCTTCGCCACTTCCCCTTTTATCGGGTCCATTAGCCGGACCTCCTGATTTCCAACCCCATCTATTCGACCACTTATTGTTACCGATTTTTCCTGTGCCTGAGCAAACGAAAGCCCACAGATTACTGCTAGACTCTTCAAAATAACCTTTTTACTGTCCATATCGTGATTCTAAATACTTTAACAATTCTTCGTGATCCATATTCTGGCGGACGACTTTTCCCTTTTCATCAATCAGAAACAGTGTAGGCAACTGTCTTACGGAATAAGCCGCAGCAATCGGACTTCCTCTAATCCCTTGTAGTTCGGAAACCTGCGTCCAAGGGATGCCGTCTTTCTTGATGGCCTCTTTCGACAGATTTTCTTTGTCATCCATCGATACCGATACGATTTCAAATCCGTACTGCTTATATTTTTCATAGGTAGGTACGAGTTTTCTATTTGCTACGCGGCATGGCGCACACCATGAAGCCCAAAAATCGAGTAGTACCAGCTTTCCTTTTAAGCCAGCGAGATCAAACGATTTTCCATCTACCGTTTTCGTCTTTACGGCAGGCGCATTCTGCCCTACCAAGTACTCCGATTTTTTCTGTTCATAATACTTATCCAGCTCTTGATAGGCAGACGAGTAATTTAGAGCAGGATCAAACAGAGACTTCATCCGTTGTAGCTTCACATAATTTAATACTGCGAAATACGGTTTATTGATATCGATTATAGCGAGGGAATTTGGATAGTTCTCGATGTACCGAAAACGTGTCGAATCCAGCTGTTCGCTCCACTCCTCCATCAGGAGGCTCAACTTTACCTTTCCTTCCGAATCGGCATGTTCATACTTGCCGCCCAAAACCATCATTGTATCCTGTATACGTTTGTTTTCGGCCTCATATCCTTTAGCAATAGCATTCTGTACGCCTCCGATAACCGGACTAGGTTTCTTCCAATCCTCTTCGATACGTGTGTAGAATGAAGCTGGTTCTAGATAAAAGGAAACACTACGTCGTATCCCCTTTACAGCGATGCTGGCCGAATAGGCTTTATCAATGGATCCGGCAAATTCAAACTGGTTATCCTTCACCGGTACCGAGTCCAATAACTGCCTCCCTTTTTCCATTTTGTACAAGTAGGCCCATGTCAAAGGTTTATCCGTCACCACCTCACCTTTGATCTTGAAATTGCTTTGCGCATATACTCCGCCAACGGAAAAAAGAAAAGCGACAAACAAGCTGTGTATTAAGTTCTTTTGCATATATGTAAGTATTAAAGAGAAAAACCATGGAGAGATTACACTATATCCACTCCATGGTTCTGATATGTATTACCTTGGGTTAGGTAAGATATTCGGGTTGAGCAACATCACATTCGCTGGAATCTGACTCACAAAGTTCGGAGAGCCTTTTTCCAATTTGAACTCCTCGTAGGTATTAGCTCGTGTGTAGGTCTTTGCAAACATCGGATCTTTATCCAGACGCTTCATATCAAACCAGCGTAATCCTTTGCCAAACAGTTCTATTCTACGCTCATTAATCACCAGTTTCAATGCTTCATCTTTATCGACAGCAGTTAAATCTTTATAGTCCGCAGGAGCAAATCGCTTCTTGCGGAGGGTGTTCAACTGGGCTAATGCCTGGCTTGTCCGATTTGCACGAGCATCTGCCTCGGCAACAATCAGCATCATTTCGGGTACTGCTATATTATAGTTCAAATCCGTATTAATATAAATTGGATAAGGCTCTTTAACAGGAACTCCCTGTCTGTCACTTGGGCTCCATCCAAATTTTAGACGCAGATCTTTTTCATTCACAACTGCAAGCAAATCAGGAGATATGTGCGTACTTGTTAGAACAGAACCGAACGACGTCGTAAAATATCCCAACATCTCCGTGTGTTGGTAAGGCAACTCTCTAGTTGCCCAGCCCAGAAATGGACGGGAAGGATTCTGAAACGAGACCGTATTATAATCAAACAGATTTGTATTATACTTGAGCGCTTCAGCTGCGTTGGCAGCGGCCTTGTCATAGTCACCTATATTCAGGTACAAACGGGCTAGAATGCCGTGAGCAGTTGCCTTACTATTACGATACACATTCTTTCCTTTCTCTGGCAACAGAGGTAAAGCCTCTGTTAGATCAGATAAGATAAAATCGTAAACCTCTTTGACCGTAGCTCGCTTCGATTTTGTTTCTAGATCAGGCGTAGTCACCAAGGGCACCGCCAAATCTTTTGCAGCAGTAGCCTCATTGTAATATGGTGCATACAGCAACACTAAATTCAAATAAGCATAAGCACGATTACATAGTGCATTCCCCTTTACGATATTCTTACGCTCCACAGTACCATCAGGAATACCGTCCAATTCCTGAAGAATAATGTTTGTATTATAAATATTATTATAATTTCCATTCCATGCCCCGTCAGCCTCCGTGTTTTTATAATATTCTGCGGCCCAGATATATGTTTTAGACGAAGCACTATTCATCCCTGACTTTACATTAGCATCAGCTATAAAGATACCATCAGAAAGACGCTCTAGGTATGCATTACTATTACTTTTATAGGATGGATTTGAAGACAGCTCTTCATAATCCTGCATCGTCTTAGGGATAAATGGTCCTTTTGGTTGCACATTCAGGTATTCCTGGCAACCTGTCAAAGAGCCTGCTATTAATAGTGCAAAAAATATTTTTTTCATCAGATTTTCAATTAAAGGGTAAAGTTCAAGCCAAAGGTGACCACTTTTGATTCGGGCAACAGGAACTGAGGCTCATTGCGGCTGTTTACAACGACTGCTTCAGGATCAATTCCTGACTTATTGGCTTTCCATAGATAGACATTATTGATCTGTGCTACCGCTCGTATCGTCTTAAACGGTAAGCGGTGCAACAGCTCACCACCTTTGATCGTATAGCCCAATTGTATTTCACGGATACGTAGGAAAGATGCATCAAAGACCGAATTACTAGACTTTGTTGCTAACCGAGTATAATTATCACTCAAATCCGCCATATCAGCGAGCGCAGGGATATCGGTTTTATTTTCATCTCCTGGTTGTCTCCAACGGTTAGCAATCTTATTGTTATACGAACTATTCCAATCAAATCCATACATCGTAGGCATCTCCATGCGTGCCTTCTGTCCTGCGTTAAATACGGTGAAAATCGAAAGGTTGAATCCCTTATACATAAAATCATTATTCCAGCCCCCACTGTAGCGCGGACGGCTTGTACCATTCAATTCCAAGGATTCTAAGACTGGCACACGAACTTTTTCTCCATCTCCATTATAAGTCTGTGGTCTCCCCTTTTCATCCAAGCCAGCCCAGCGATAGCTCCATAGCGACTCGCGCTCATACCCTTCGAGATACTTCACAGTATTATTGACTCTGTTGATTTCCGGGGCAGAATCTGTAATTTTATTGTAAAGCACCTTGCTCTTATTATAGGCAAAGTTGAAACGCGTATTCCAGCTGAAATCCTTATTCCGGATGATACCAGCGGACAAACCTAACTCGACTCCCTTATTAGACAACTCAGCCGCATTAATCGATGCATTTGTCAATCCCACCGTTGGATCCAACTCTTGGCTTCCCAATAAGTCATAACTGAATTTATCATAATAGTCAAGCGATAGCGTAAACCTATTGTGTAACAATCCAAGATCAAAACCAGTATTAAACGTTCTTGTTCCTTCCCATCTTAACTTCTTGTTTGGAGGAGTCGATAACCGCGCCACATAGTCATCCGCTATCGTATTAAAGAACCGAGTCGCTGTAAGATAGGTCGTGGTCGTATTACCAGCGTCAAAGTTACCAGTAAGCCCTGTGGTCACCCGAAGATTCAGCTCCGAAATAAAGTCTACATTAAAGAAGGATTCATTATGCACTAGCCATTTCCCCCCCACACTCCATAATGGTCTTTTCTTTAACTTTGCCTCAGCACCGAACAAATCTGAAAAATCCGTTCTATAACTTCCCGTTACCGTGTATCGTCTATCGTAGGTATAACCCAAAGTTGAATAGTAGGAATATTTTCTACCTTCGGCATAATTCACCCTATTATTAGATACGGTATTATATATCTGTCTTTTTCCTTCCCAATCTAAGACACCAGTTGCGAGAACCTTTGCATCTACATCTTGTGAACTATAGAGATCATCATTGAATCCCAATAACCGCTGGATATTTCCTTCTCGAATTGTTTTACTAATATCGAATCCAAACAAAGCGTTGATATAGTGTTTGTCTTGAATTGTATTTACATAGTTCAATTGATTTCTCGTTGCGATCTCTCTATAGGACGAATTCTGTAGATCTAGGACATCGCCAAATGGTATATTCCTTACGTAAGCATTCTTAGCCTTATCGTAACTCGTAAATTGATTCACCAACTTACGGGTAAAGCTTGTTTCAGTGTCAAACAAATTACGTTGACCGCCTGATCTACGCTCATACACCACATTATTGGACAAGGTCAAACCGTCCATTAGCTTCCAATCCGCACCAATGATCGTCCTTATACCAAAATCAGTAGAACGATTGTTTGCGAGTTCATTTTCCCGTAAAAGGTTTACCCCATTATCCAAATAGCCCAAGCCGATCAAACGATCATTTTCTACCTTATTAAAACCAAAATAATTATAGACCAGATCGCCGTTTTCGTCTTTCAGCATCTGATAAGGTTGTAATTTTCGAATTTCCTCCGTCAGTGAGCCGTAACCTTGTTTGCCCCAATCATATTGCATTGCGATATTACTACGCAGCGTTACAAAATCAGCAAGTTTATAATTCATACGATTCGTCACCAATATGTCCTTATTCTGTGTTTCTCTGGTACCAGCGACGTCATGACCAAAATTAACAGCACTATAGTAGTCAAATCGATCCGATCCACCCGAAACCGAAAGGAAATGCTTTTGATTTACTGCATTTCGCAATAGCAAATTGTTGATCTGAGACTGGTTGTCCATTCCTGCTAATAGACCTAGACGTCTGTCTCTCTCGGCCAAATCGATATCTTTACGATCATAATCATTAAAAATACCGATGGACTGTGAGTATCCTGTAGATGAACCATCAAATATCGGGGCCATGATATATCCTTTGTCGTACTGCTCTTTTTCATAATCGATCACTTGGGCTGCTGTAGTACGCTGTAATGCCGAATAGTCAGGGCGCATCTGCACACGCAAGTTGCCCGAATATTGAATAACCTGCGTACCTGATTTCCCCTTTTTCGTGGTAATCACAATAACACCATTGGATGCCTTCGCTCCCCAAATCGCTGCTGCAGCAGCATCTTTTAATACCGTGATATTCTCGATCTCATTTACATCAGGCATCATTGCCGAAGGAAAGCCATCTACAACCATTAGTGGAGCTACCTCACTGCGCAAAGAACTTCCTCCCCGCACGCGCATATCAGATTTCCCATCAGGTGTTCTGTAACTATTCAATCCTGGCACCGCATTTTCCAGGAGATTGTCCAAACTGACATTATTTCGACGTTCGATATATTCTTTATCTATCGTATTGGTCGCTCCAGCACTATTTTCTTTCAATAAGCTCTGGTACCCCGTATGTATAATCTCCACATCCTCCAGCAGGGTTTCAGCAAGGCGCAGCTGAACCAAGACAGGCTGATTAGCCGCCTCAACAACATAATCCTGTGGTTTATACCCTAGGTAGCTAATCTGCAAATGAACCGGAAACTTATCTGTCGTTAATTTAAAACTGCCTTTAGAATCCGTTACCACCGTAGCATACTTACCCGAACTACTATATTTAATAATAGCTCCGGCAATAGCCTCTCCTTTTTCATCAATAATACGCCCTACAACCTCCTGCTGAATAGCCTTACGGGTCTTATTCGGGTTAGATTTAATGATTACCGTCTTCTTGTGCAAAGTATAATCTAAAGGCAAGCCTTCAAATAGCGCATCCAGCACCTCATTGATATCACCTTTGACCGATACATCTACGCGTGTTCCCGAAAAATCACCTCCTTCCCAAAAGAAATGATAACCGCTATCTTTCTTTAAGGATTCAAAAATCTGGCTCAGACTTTTCTGCTTGGCCTGAACATTCAATGTCTGCGCATGCGAAAATCCTGGATTGCTCTGTAAGAGATACAGACAAAAGAGCGCTGTCCCAAATTGTTTTACAGCCGGGACACGGCTCCATTTCCAGTTTTTTCTAAAAGTAAACTGCTTCATAAAATACGATTAGATTAATTTATTTTTATTGTGTTAGTTTTACAACCATTTGATTGTCCTTATTATATAAGCGATACTTCATCTTATCCTGCATCAGGATATTCAGAACTTCGTTCAAAGAGTACGATTTCGGTATATCACCATGGTACTCCCCTTTAGGCAGTCCTTCCGGAATCTCGAAGCGTACCGGATACCATCTTGCCAACTGCTGACATACGTCCATCAGCGATTCTCCATGAAAGCTAAAGTAGCCATCACGCCAGGTCTGCGGCTCTGCTTCGCTGATATTCTTGAAATCCAAAACATTTTCATCGCGATTGAACAATCCCTGTTGCCCCGGTTTAAGAAGTACCGTTTTATCGGTGCGGTTTGAGGCATCCAATGTCTGCAATTTGACAGACCCTTCGTATAGACTCGTGCTCACCACAGCCTCATCAGCATAACTCTTTATCTGGAACTTGGTACCCAACACCTCGACCACCTGCTTTTCAGAATGCACTTGGAAAGTTGCAAGACGATGCGCATCTACATGCTGTTTATTAACCTCAAAATAAGCCTCACCTTTTAGAAACACTGTCCTATTAGTCTCCCCCAGCTGTTTGGCAAATGTCAGTTCAGAAGCCGCATTCAACCACACCCTAGTACCATCTGGCAGTAATATTTTACTTTCCGTACCAATTGGTGTACGTACCGTATGCATTTTATTCAGATCCTGCTGCCCCTCCCGATACTCATAGGCGATATAGCCATCCGCTGTTTTATAAAGCAACAGTCCTTCGGTGGCCAAGGTATCTCCCACAGCGATAGTATTAATCGAAATAGACCTGTTATCGGCCGTTATGAACTGTGCTGATGCGGTTGTATCCGCCCTTACAACGAAAGCTTCTTCAACAGGATCCTGCTGCTGTTGAAGGCGGAATACCGATAAACCTATGCCGGCCAATAGTACTGCCGCTGCTGCCCACTTATACCAAGGTTTGATGAAAGAGATTTTTTGCGCACCTGTATCAGGCAGATGCTGCCCTATACGGTCCAATCGCAATTGCATATCCGTTTCGTCTATCGAAACAGGATCCTGCGCCCGGCGATTGTACCAGTGGAATAATACAGAAAGCTCCTCTTCAGAGATATTTCCATTATTATACTTGTCTATTAATTTCTGTACTTCTTCAGGTACCATGGTCAATGATAAAATTGCTTAATTAGAGATAAGACAACTTCGACGACCGGAGGATATATATAATTTTAAAAAAAACTAACCTAAAACCAATAAAGCTATGGCTATCAACACATTATTTTTAAGGATTTTCAAAGCCTTTGATACTTGAAGTTTGGAAGTTCCTTCAGTTATCTGCAAAAGAGATGCAATTTCTTTATGGCTAAGCCCTTCCTTTCTACTCAACAAAAAAATCTCCTGCATACGTTGCGGCAATTTTTTAATTTCCGCTTCTATAATAGTTGCCAGTTCCTTTTCCAGCACCCACTGATCCGACAACTGCGTTTCAATCTTCTGTTGGTATATGGCATGTTCTAGGTATTTGACAATAACCTTATCGTGCTTCAATTTATTAAGTACCCTATTTCGGGTCATGCGGTAAAGGTAGCCTGAGATCTCGATACCATCTGGTATAAGATCCCTTTTTTCCCAAAGGTCGGTATACACTTCCTGTACCACATCTTCGGTTTCATCCATATCCCTTAATATCCCATAGGCATGCCTAAAGAGGAGTTCACGGTACTGTCTAAAAGCCATATCAAAAGCTAATCCGTTCCCCTCTTTTATGAGTTGACCTAGATTTTCTTCTTTGATAACAGGAAGCTTCATTTGTTTAAGAATAAGCTTTGGATTAGTATAGCGTGCATATCAAGTGCCAAACTTAGTAAATGAACAAATAAAATGCAAGAACTGTTCTTGTATCAACGGTATAACCTACCTTCTGTTTTCGCCGAAATAATCTCCCATTTCACCGAAAAATAAAATCATTTGGTCGAAAGCCCATTTCGTACCTGCGGATTGTGCCCTACTTTTGAATCAACAACAAAACAAAGAACAGACGCAACCTCAGGAAAAGAATCAGCGTCTTACTAACAAAAGGATTAAAGACAATAAAAAATAACAACAACTAAAACACCTCAACACCATGAACAAGATTATCGCAACCATCGCAACCCTATTCATTTTAGCATTCGGATTGAATGCATCGGCCGCAGAAACAGCCAATCCATTAAAAGATGTGAATGCTACAAAAATTGCCCTTACCTATGTAGAGGCTATCACCATAGGCAATACCGAATTCAATAAACACTTGTTTACTTCAGATTTTGAATACCGCAACGCGACAAGCGAACAAGTATCCAGCAGATCAGAATATCTTGCTTTCTTAAAAGCCAACAAAGGATTAAAATACAACTGTAAGACCACATACGAGATCTTGGATCAAGCAGGTACTACTTCTGTAGCAAAGGCTACTATGCAATTTGAAAAATTCACCCGTGTAGACTACATCACAATGGTTCAGACCGTAGATGGATGGAAAGTCAGCAAAGTGGTAACGACCTACCCATAGGAACTGGGTAATTTTTGTTTCAGGGCCCGCAGGAGTGCGGGCCTTTTTAGTATTTAACAAAAGCCGTATTCCTCTAGAAATACGGCTTTTAAGTTTCTACTTCTTAGATACTATCCATGGACAACATCTTTAATATCTTCAAGAGATTTACCCTTTGTCTCAGGTATAAACAGAATAAAAATAAAAGATAACACCACCATTGTAGCGTAGAACATAAAGACATAAAACCCTCCTTGTGGCACACTCTCCACAATAACGGGAAATATCCAGGAAATTATTGCTGCAAACACCCAATGTGTTGTACTTCCGAGCGAAGATCCCTGTGCACGCACCTCATTGGGAAATATTTCAGCTAAGAATACCCAGATTACCGCTCCTTGTGATAGTGCAAAGGAAGCGATAAAACCAAGTATGTAATATAACAACATTGTAGAATTATCTCCTTTCAAACCGTATGCTGTCAATAGTAGAAAAACAAACATCCCAATAGCACCTGACAATAATAATTTCTTTCGACCTATGCGATCAATAATACTCATTCCTATTAATGTAAACAGCACGTTCGTTCCACCAATAAAAATAGGTTGCATATAGCTTAGCTGTGCATCGAAACCTGCCATTTCAAATATACGTGGTGCATAATAAAGTATAGCATTAATACCTGTCATTTGGTTAAAAAATGCCAACATTACTGCAAAAAGTATAGGTTTAGCATACTTAGATTGAAATAGGCTAACCTTTACATTTACCTTCTTTTCGTCCGTTGACGTAAATGATTCCTGCCCTAAAAGCGTGAACACCTCCGCTGCAGCTTGCGGTCCTTTGTGTAAGCCAAGCCATCTTGGGCTTTCAGGAATACCTTTTAACAACAAATAAAATAATACGGCTGGTACAGCCATAATACCTAGCATGTAGCGCCACGCATCTCCGCCGATTCCGGTAAACAAAAAATTAGTCAGGTAGGCGATAAAAATACCGCTTACAATCATAATCTGAAAGAGACCTGTTAGTTTACCGCGATCTTTCGATGGCGCTATTTCTGATATGTAAACAGGCCCTACTACCGAACTTATCCCGACTGCCAACCCTCCCAATAAGCGGAATAACAAAAAGAAACTCCAATAAGGAGAGACCGCACATCCTATGGCCGACAGCAAATACAAAAGAGCAATTGCAATCAATACAGGCTTACGACCGTACCGTTCCGAGATACGCCCAGCAATAAGAGCGCCTATAATTGTACCTATCAATGAGATAGACACAGTGAGACCGTGCCAAAATGCATCCAAAGACCAGAGTCGTTGTATGATTTGTTCCGCACCAGATATGACAGCAGTCTCAAAGCCAAAAAGAAAGCCTCCCAAAGACGCGATCAACGCATATTTCCAAACATTATTCATGTCGATTCTAATTAATTTATAAACTATTTAATATCTAAAGCTGTAATCATTCCATAAAACAGATTCATTTCGTCCATTGAAGCAATTACAATAGGGATTGTATCCGCTCTCCTTACGTCCTCCATAAAAAAAGCATGTGCTTTAGCAATACTTCCTCCTATCACAATGGCATCTGGATTTAGAGGTTTGATATACAAACATATGAACTCTACCAACGCTGTTGTCAAGAAAGAAAAAGCGATCTTCCGACTATCATCGGCTCCTCTTGCTTCTACCAATTCTTTGACATTGTTAAATTTCAGGTCGGTTCTTGTTGCTAGAAAGTCTATTATTCCTCGGGTCGAGATGTAATCCTCGGTAATCCCGTCTCTAAAACTCGCCGACCCATAATTCAAATCCTTTGGAACCATACCATCATACCATGCCGACCCCAACCCAGTCCCCAATGTCAACCCAACTACCCTATTACCAACCCACTTATGATAATACACCTCCCCCAGTAAAAAGGCATGCGCATCATTGAAGAAAAAAATATCATCTTTAGGGATATGAAAATTTGTGGATAGATAATGGCGCACATCCATATGCATTAAAGACTGATATTTATGCATACCATCCATTAAGCATATCCCCTTTTTATAGTCAAATGGCCCAGGAATAGATACCAACATAGTTGTTATTTTCTGCTCAATTGAATCCATTGACATCTCTATCGCTTCATTCCATTGCCATAGAATATGATCTCTGCTCGCCTGACTGTCCACATACTTATGGATTAATGAACCTTCAATTAAAATGAGAGTACCTCTTTCTATTACAGCTGTTGTAATATGTGTCCCTCCTATATCTATGCACAGTATTAAATCAGTTTTCATAAGACAAGTTTCTGTTAAGGTAGAGGATCAAATGGACTAGGCCTTTTCGGGTCGTATACAGCTACTCCGACCTTCGAGTCCGCACAGCCATAGTATAGGTACCACTTTGATTTATAGTAGGTCAGACCCTGTAAAAAGACTGTACCATCGACATATTGACCACTTTTTTCAAAATCTTCCATAGGCCTTATAAAAGGTGTATCCAGTCTTTTCAAGACCTTGGTAGGATCGGTTTTATCAAACAGGACTTGGCCCCCACTGTAAGTACCCAATGTGAAACGACTGTCCGCTATTGCCTTATCATCATGATTCTTACCGTTATAAATTAGCAGAATACCCTTATCTGTCAAGAGTGCTGGAGGTCCACATTCTGTAAGCGCACTATCAAAATATCCTGGTCTGGTCTCTATAAATTTGGCAAGTTCACCATTACTATCCAATACGGGTTCCCAATCAATAAGATTGTCGGATGTAGCACCTTTTACGCCATGTTCGCCCCAATACATCCAATACTTCCCATTCAATTTCGTGATTACCAATCGGTCATCCTTCAAAGTCGTCAATATAGATGCCGACTTATGCGAAGTCTCCATCAATTTTGTATATTTCGATTTTGCGAATATAGGCCCATGCTTTTCCCAGGTTCTTAAGTCCTTTGATGTAGCCACCCCTAGACGTGGGGTATCTCGGTTCCACTGCGTGTAAAATACCACAAATGTACCATCTTCGGTTACCGCTACCCGAGGATCTTCTAGTCCACCAGGCCATTCATATTTCTTTTGACTATCTTCAGCCGGATACAAAACAGGTTCTTTGGCCCTTTCAAAATGAACACCATCTGTACTACTAGCCAGTCCCAACCGAGATGTTCTAAAGCCAATCCCTATCCCAAATTTATCTTCAGCGCGATACAACACAAATAAGGTATCGTCTTTCACAATTGCCCCTGGATTAAAGGTATCGTTTTCTTCCCATCTAATCCTATTTCCCGACATAGGATCCACAAATGTGGTATTAGAATCTGGGGATATGATTGGATTTACTCCTTCGGGCCTATGAAATCCACCTAGTGTCCAATCAATCGATGTACTTTGTTGTACTTGTTTAGTGTCACGACAAGCTACCAGTGTTAACGTAGCGGCTAGGATTAAAATTGATTTTTTCTTCATAATAAATTAGTACCCTTCGTTTTGTGCTATTTTACCTACAGTTTTATCTACTTCAGCTTGTGGAATTGGGAACAGTATATGCCGATCCAAAAATGGCTTGCCCATTGCAGTCAATGTTGTTTTAGCAATTTTCCAACGTCTTAGATCCGAAAGTCGATGGCTTTCCAGGCCGAGCTCTACCCTACGTTCATGTTGTAGCCACTGCATGGCTAGATTAGCATCCGTAATATTTATATCACGATCCGGCAACACCATGCTATTTGAGCCTCTCGCCCGTTGACGTATTTTGTTAATTAAGATTACTCCCTCCCGTATTTGGTTATCCTTAATCAAGGCTTCAGCCTTCCAGAGTAAAACATCTGCATATCGGATATAAATTCGGTTTACTGGCGAATTATCATTTCCTTTATAGTTACCATTTTGTGCACCCAACAATTTATATATCGCTTGATCTGTTGTATTAACTGTAAGATCTTTACGGGGGTCACCTGTCTCGAATTCGGTCAAGAAATTTGTACTGGGAGCCATAAATCCCCATCCCATCAGTGCTGTAAATCCATTTCCGCGAATCGGTTGCTTACCCGGCTCATGATCATAAATAAAAATATTTTCCTTTTCAGTATATGCCTTTGTATCATCAAATGCATCAAAATATTGATCGTTGAGCCCATAAAAACCTAATTGATCCAAACTATTTACTTGTGTGATCACTTCTTTCCAATTATCGTTAAACAGCGCTACCTTCGCTAGCAAAGCTATCGCAGCACCTTTCGATGCACGCCACTTCTCACTTTGGTTGCTGTATTTTGCGTTTGGAAATCCATTTATTGCTTCTTGGAGATCACTTTTTACTTGGTCGTACACTTGTGCCTTAGGCACCTTCACAGCTACTTCGTAAGCTTCATTAAAATCTTTAAGTGGCTTTAATACCATAGGTACATCGCCGAAATATTTGACCAAATCAAAATAGAAGAAAGCACGTAAAAAAGAAGCTTCAGCCAAGAGCTGCTTACGCTTATCTTCTTGCATATTAATTTTGGCCCGAGTCTCGGGATCGGTCAACTGGAATATCGCCATATTGCATCGAGAAATCCCCTCGTAGTTAAATTTCCAGATTCCTGCAAAGGCACCGTTTTCGGCAGTAAAGTTATAATTAGCCACATCATCCATCCAGGCCTGATCACCATCAGGAGCCCATTTTTTTGTCGCATCGCCTGCAGCTATATCCTCCAATAGAAAATCAGGACGGATCACCAGCCCCCCAGTCCAATCCCAATTTCCAAATAGATTTAATGTGTATGACAAAGGTCTATAAGCGTTGTCTATCCCCGTAACCACGGTTCCTTCTGTCGGATCGACCTGAACCTGCTCTTGGGTTAAAATGCCTATTGGCTCTTTATCCAGCCATTTGGTGCAGCCGGTCAATAACAGTGTTGCACCTATTGTATATAAAGTTAAAGTTTTCATGACTTAGAAATTAAAGTTAAGACCAAACAGAATAGATTTGGATTGCGGATACGTACCTTTATCAATCAGATCTGTCGTCTCTGGATCCAACCCTGTATAGTTAGTCCATGTATACAGATTTTGAGCCGACACATAAACCCGCGCATTATTAAGCCCCCATTTATTCAGGCATTTACCAAACGAATAGCCCAACTCTACGTTTTTCAATCTTAGATAAGATGCGTCCTCCACGTACAGTGTCGAGAATTTACTAATTCCGGTATCTTCAAATGCAACTCTCGGCAACGTATTACTAGTTCCTTCTCCATCCCAGGCATCCAACATACGCGTGGTATAGTTAAAAGGCCTCGAATCAAAGTTAATAATCCGCATACCATCATTGTAACGATCTACCCCTTTTACACCTTGAAAGAACACGTTGAGGTCGAAGCCTTTATAATCCAATCCTGCGAAGAACCCGTAACTCCATTTTGGGATCGGATTTCCGATAAACGTCCGATCGGCATCATTAATAATTCCATCTCCGTTCAAGTCTTTAAATCGAATATCTCCAGGTTTACTTCCCGGTGTATTTACACCATGTAAATGTTGTTGTATTTCGGATTGGGTTTGATAAATCCCCTCCATTTGATAACCGTAGTACACATCCAATGGCTGTCCTATTTCTGCTCTTGATACTTCGCCGATGATACGTGGTACATTCTCGTGTAACGCCACCACCTTATTTTTAATATTGGTTACATTCCCTCCTATGGTAAAGTTCCCATCTTCGGCAAATCGATCACGATACTTCAGATTTAGCTCAAATCCCTTATTATCCACCTGTCCTGCATTAACATAAGTAGCATCTACATTTCCAATAAACGTTGGTAGACTCACGGCTAACAGGATATCCTTTGTTTTCTTGTGGAATACATCTACATTCAACTCTAGCTTATTACTAAACAAGCGCATATCTAACCCGAGATTATCCTGCAGCGTTGTTTCCCATTTTAGTTTTGGATTACCATATCTCGTAATATTTCCTTCTCTACTAAAAAGTGTCAAATATGCATAATTGGTAATATTCTGATTACCCAGTTTTCCGGTACTTCCCCTTAGTTTAACAAAGTTCACGATATCATTTTTCGGAAAGAAATCCTCATTACTTAATGTCCATCCTAAGGCCACCGAAGGAAAATACCCCCATTTATTATCCGACCCAAATCTCGACGATGCATCTGCTCGCAGATTTCCGGTCACACTGTATCTATTTTTATACGAATAAGTCGCAGAGCCAAACAAAGAAAACAGTGCCCATTCCTGCGCATACCCCCCATTCCACAAATCCTGTGCAGTTGCCCCTAGGTCCATATATTGAAATCTATCTAAGGTATATTCAAACCGGCGTCTAGATGCATTGATAGAGCTACTCTGGTTATTGATAAATTCCGTACCAGCCAACGCATTAATCTGATGATCACCGATTGTCTTATCATAATTCAACACATTGTTCCAAGTCAGTGTATAGTCCTCTCCGCGATCTTCATTGAGTCCATTAGGTCTATTGATTCGTCCCGTACCAATATCCACGGTAGGATCCACGCGCTCATCGTCACCATAATTTGCCATGAACGCTTTGTTATGGTTAAAGTTAAGCTCTAATCCCAAAGTAGACCTAAAACGTAAAGATTTGTCTTTCAAAACATCGACAGCGACCTCTGCATTTCCAAATAGCTTAAACTGCTTTTGATTATTATTCGAAAAATAAGCAGCAGCAATGGGATTCTGGCTCCATTCATAAAGACCAGACTGGAAATTCTTAGGTCCAGTATAAAAAGGCAGGTCGGTATATGGATTGTTCTCGGACGCAGTCGGATCATTAGGAGCTTTTAAAACCCCAAGCACAGGAGGTCTCAACAGCGCATGTCTTATAATACCAGGCGCATCTCCTCTTGAAGAGACCACCATTTTATTCTGATGATTTAAGAGAATATTCGTTTTAACCTCAATACGATCTGTTAGCTTAGCAGATACATTCGACCGTAACTCTAATCGTTTATAACTGTCGTTATCAAAGATTACAATACCGTCTTGGTCATAATACCCAGTAGATAACATATAGGTCACTTTCTCTGATCCCCCCGACGCAGATATCTGAAAACTATTGGTCTTACCATTTTCAAATAATTCGTCTAACCAATCGGTATCGGATAGATCTGTACGCTGTTTCTGAGCAATGTAAGGGTTCGTTCCAGTTGAGTTTGTATTATTCCAGGCTTGTTCCAAAGTATTGAGATACTGACTTGTATTCATCATTTTAGGCAGATTTGTTACCTTTTGAATACCGGTGTAAGCATTAACATCAAATCTAGTTTTACCGCTCTTCCCCTTTTTAGTGGTAATCAGTATTACTCCTGCTGCTGCCCTTGATCCGTATATAGACGCTGCGGAAGCATCTTTCAGTACAGACATAGATTCGATATCTGCCGGATTAATAAAACTAAAATTTGTGGTGGGTATACCGTCTATAACAAACAATGGTGAGTTATTGCCGATTGTCCCTACTCCACGCACACGAATATCGATAGCATCCCCAGGCTGGCCAGTAGATTGAGTTACATTAATACCTGCGGCCTGCCCTTGAAGCAATTGACCGACATCCTGTACCCTCCGCTTTTCAGCAACTGACATATCGACCCTGCTAACCGCGCCCGATATATTAGATGCTCGCAATGTATTATACCCCATTACAATAACCTCTTCCACATCTTGTGTACTGGATTGCATACGGATAGTCAGGGATGTGTTTGTCGCAAGAGTCGTGCTATACCGCTGATATCCGGTATAGGAGACTTCCATCACATCGCCTATTTTGCCGGAAATGGTAAATAGGCCATTTGCATCGGTTACGGTGACAGCATTGGTACTTACATTTCTTACAGAAGCTCCTTGCAGGAATGCCCCTTGGAAATCCGTAACCTGTCCTCTGTACTGTTGCTGTACATATTTGGTTGCCTTTATCTCCTTGCCTCTTGCTGTATTAGCATAGGACACAGGCGCGCTAAGCGCGGCACAAACAATATAGCTGCATATCGTTCCCAAATGGATAAAAAATTTAGAATTTGACATAAAGGATTTATAGTGGTTATTACTATTTTAGTTGCAAAACCGGTTTTGCAACTAAGGTAAAGGTATACTATAAAAATTCAATTTCCAAATTTTTTTATTGGGAGCTTTGTCTGATGACGAGATCTGAGGAGATTACATGGTCCGAAAAGGGCATTTCTGGATCGTTAATTTGCGCTATTAAAGTAGCCACAACCTGTCGAGCGATATTTTCTAAAGGCTGTCGGATGCAAGATATTGTAGGATTCAATAATTCAAATAGTTCGTGATCATCAAAAGCCAACATACCGTACGTTTTATTTCTAGTTAGCGATTTTATAGCTTTAAGTGTTGATACACATAAATAGTTAGTACTGAAATATAACGCATCCAATTGTCTATTCTGGCCTAGAAATTCCTTTATCCTCTCGTCTCTTTCATTACGGGACAGAATGTAGGGTAATTCCAAAACTATACAATCTTCATTTCGGGAGCTCACAATTTCTTTATAGCCACGGAGGCGGTCGAGCATCTGTGGCTGCTTAGAGTCAATCGTGATCATACCTATAGTTGAAAACCCATTATTGAATAGATGTTCTACAGCTTTTTTGCTTGCGGTATAATTGTCCGTACCTACATAATTGGTCTGAATTTTCGGTATACGTCTATCAAAAATAACCAGTGGGATTTTACTATCCAAAACCTGTTGCACCTGTTTCTCTTGCCCAATGGTCGGCGATACAATCAAGCCTTCAACTTGTTTGTCAACCATCGCATTTAGGATAGTATGTGCAATATCCGCGTCGCCTAATGTACTACTATAAAGTACATGATACCCATAGGGTCTTAAATATTCTTCGATATACAGTGCTATAGGACCAAAGAAAGAATCTCCAATGTTTTCCACAATAAGGCCAATTGTATGCGATTTACCCGTTGCCAGACTCTTAGCCAATGCATTGGGCTTATAACCTATTTCCTCCACATAATCCATTATCCGCTTTGCCAAGGTTTTGCTAATTCGCGCCTGCTCAGATTTACCGTTAATAACCATGGAAACCGTAGACTTTGAAACCTTTAGATGCTTCGCTATTTCACTGATCGACATATCTTTCTAATCGTTACAAAATACAAACATAATTATCTGGTTCAGTTAATTCAAAAGATTTTACAGACTTCCTACATTTTGCTCTATTTGAAAACTTGATACCCCTCAAAGATATACCGTTTTCAGTGTCATTTTTTTAAAATATTATTTTCTTAACTAACCAATCTCATTCATTAATGGACTTGCACTGAACAAGCCCAAACTTCTCCAACGATTTCAATAACGCTATATGGATATGATACCTCAATTTTCCATTGATCTAAAAAATCCAATTCCCTTTTATGGAAAAGTTACTAGGTTTTCATCATGTTTTTGACCAAAAAAAACAGTTTTGTTTTTAAGCTTAAAAATAAGTCATAATAAACTAACTTAGTGATGCTCCAATTTATTTATTAAACATATGAGAATACTATTCGGTTTTTTATTAGTTCTAGCAGTGGAAATATCTGCCCATGCACAACAAATTGAAAAATACAATCTTGGATTTGAAACGATCAAGGATAAGCAAGATTTACCAGACGGCTGGTTCAAATGGGGTAATTACACATTAAATTCTATTTCTCCAGGTCATACAAGCAAATCTGCAGCGAAAATAACCGCTACAGAAGCGGGAGGTTCTTTCGGTAGTATAGTCTATCGCGTACCGGCCAATTATACGGGCAAAACAATCAAACTACAGGGATACATAAAAACCGAAAACGTAACCGACGGTCACGCTGGACTCCTATTGCGCATTGACAAGAAGGACAAATCTCTTGCCTTTGACAATATGCAACAGCGCCCAGTTAAAGGTACTACCGACTGGAAGATGTACGAAACCACGCTCCCTTATCCAGGAGACGCTGACGCCATCTATGTGGGCGGAATATTGTCCGGAAAAGGCCAGGCCTGGTTCGACGAATTTGTGGTCACGATAGATGGCAACGATATTCAAACCCTAAAGGAAGTCGAAAAAATAGTCCCAAAAGCCGATCTAGACCGGGAGTTTGACAAAGGCTCGGGTATATCCTTGGCGGAGCTATCTGCCAAACAAATCGACGACCTGTCCCTTCTAGCGCGTTTGTGGGGCTTTTTGAAATACCATCATCCCCAAATCGCAAAAGGAAATTACAATTGGGATTACGAACTTTTTCGTTTCTTACCCAAATACCTAAAGGCAAATAACGCTAAAGATCGCGATGATCTACTCGTCAGTTGGATACAATCACTAGGCCCTATTCTAGACTGCAAAGATTGTCCGTCCCCCCCGTCCAACCCCTATCTAAAAGCCGACATGGCCTGGGTCGACGCACAAGATGATAAGTTAAAAAATGTTTTAAAACATGTCTATACCAACCGTAATACAAGCGATCACTATTACATAGATTTGACCAAAGGGATCGGAAATCCAATATTTAAAAAAGAAGAGGCTTACTCCGCCCTGTCTTATCCGGATGATGGATTTAGATTGCTCTCGTTGTATAGATATTGGAATATCATCAATTATTTCTTTCCTTACAAGTATGTTACAGACAAGAACTGGAGTACCGTGCTAACCGAATATCTCCCCCTTTTTATCCAAGCTTCCGACGAACTAGCGTATGAAAAGGTTACACTTAAACTGATTGCCGAAGTACACGACACCCATGCCAACCTGCGTGGGGCAGCAGACAAGATTCAAGTATGGAAAGGGATGCATGGACCTATTATGCGTACCCAGTTTATTGGCGAACAACTGGTCATTAGCGAATTTCTCAATGAAGAGCTTAGGCAACAAAGCGGACTCGCTGTAGGCGATATCATTCACCGTATCAACGATGTACCAATCGATCGGATAATCGAGGAGCGTCTACCTTATTACCCTGCTTCCAATCGCACTACACAACTCTATGCGATGTCCAACGATCTACTACGTTCGGACAAGCCAACCATCACTATCGTATATAGCTCTATCGACAATATACAGCATACCAAAACCCTACAGCTATATACTCCAAACGAGTTGAAAGCATTCGTTTCACCGAAAATAACGCCACCAGCCTCCTATACGATGCTGGATAACAATATCGGATATATTACCTTGAAGACGATCAAGCAAGAAGATATACCACAACTAAAGAAAGCGTTTAAGAATTCAAAAGGTATCATCATTGATATCAGAAACTATCCATCCTCCTTTGTTCCTTTTACTTTAGGTTCCTTTTTTGTTTCGGGAAGCAGTCCGTTTGTCAAGTTTACCATAGGTGACATTAGCAATCCCGGATATTTTACATTAAGTGAAAGTTTGGCTATTACCAACAAGGACGAACATTACAGCGGTCCTGTTGTCGTTCTTGTCAATGAACAAAGCATCAGTCAATCGGAGTATACCGCTATGGCTTTCCGTGCAGGCGTGAATACCACCATAATTGGTAGTACTACTGCTGGTGCCGATGGCAATGTATCTTCTTTATCACTTCCTGGCGGACTACAAACAGCTATCTCTGGTATTGGCATCTATTATCCAGACGGCAAAGCTACCCAACGGATAGGTATAGTACCAGATATTGAAGTAAAACCAACCGTTTTGGGGATTCGCGCGGGTAAAGACGAAGTACTTGAAAAGGCTATTGAGTTTATTCAAAGCAAATAATCTATTTTTTATTTCGAGCTTGGCCCGCACTCTTGCGGGCCTTATTTGTGTTTTAAACGCACGTAAAAGCAAAAGGGTTCAGAAAAATCCGAACCCTTTCTAACTTTTTCAACAATTTCCTTTTTTTCCGTGTCTATGTTTCTTTTTTCGAATCAGTCGTCCGACTTTTCTTTTCGGATATTGTAATCAAGCATTTATTTTATAATACGATCTCCTACTTGAGGAGTTACTTTTTAATATTGCTGTTTGGTATAATAACGCTACTTATTATATAATATTGTGCTGAGACACATTTTTAACCAAAATACTTCTTTTGATATTTCTCTGTTCTCTTGTGGTAACTGTAAGGGTGCTCTTTGGTAATATGGTATCCATCACAAAATTCGCAGTGATACACATACCGAGGTCTGGACGTTTTTCCCCCACTATTTCTTTTATTTCTAGCCCGTTTTTTTAACCATTTTTTGTATTTCCATTTCAGCCAATGCACAAAAAAGGTAGCTTCGGATTTACTGTTAAACCTTACCTTTCCGGTAGCCCTGCATTTATGTCGCTCCACCAGCTCATTGATATCTGTATTATAGAAGACGCTATCTAAAAAATGTTTATATCCTTTCATACATCACACTCCTTTCTTCGGTTTTAATTGTCGGGTGCTATTGCCAGTTTAGTATCCTGATCTATATCTTCGGCACAAAAGCTGATCAACGTATTCTTTTGGTACAGTGGCACTCCCCTCTCCCGGATTGCAGCCCATATCAGATCCATACCACCGGTATAAGGGATAGCAATCGTAATCGGCTTATCCTTAGGTATACAATCCCAGTTTTTGATCGTAAAGCCTTCCCAGCGACTCATTTCATGCATGAAAGCCGTCAATGGCATATCATCGTACTTTCGGACTTTATGTGTCCATTGTTTAGCCTGTTCTATGTCTTGATTGCGAGCCAGTAGTAGGGTGTCTACCGAAGTACTTTCTTGGGCCGATAGAAGCTTAGTTATTGCGCCAAAATCCCCACGTTGGCTAAGGCGAAGGCCTTTATTTTTATTCTCCGCGTAAAGGGTAGCTATACCGTTGCGCAACATTATCTTAGATTCGTCAGCATTAGACCGTATATAAAAGGATGCCTGTTTGGTTAATATCTTACCTTTGTTGATTCCGATATGGAGCATCTCTTTATTACTTTTGTTGTAAACTTCGACATAAGCCTCGCCGGTAACTCTTATAGACGCCGTATCTGCTGATTGCATTATAGGATACTCCAGGTATGTCTGGGCATTTATCCGTAAACGGGCGCCATTGTGCAGCTGGACTACACATTGCTGCCGCGGCTTCGTATAGAGGTATATCTGAGCTATTTTTGGAGCTTCCTGCGCCTCAGCCACGGCTTGGCTGATATGCAGCACCCCATCCTCGGCTCTGCTGATCAGGAGGTTTCCGACCTGAGTTATTTTACCTTTGGATTCACGATTTATTTCAATCCAGGTGGAATCACCGGCGTACAACAAACAGGAAGACTCCCCAAAGGGAATATCCTTTTTACTTGCCTGCTGTAATAAGTTTCTATTTCTCCATTCAAAATCAAGATCTAATGCTGTCCATTCTAGCCAATTCAGTGCAGTAGCGGTCAGCACTAGCAGCGCAACAGCCGCAGCCGTATATTTTGTCCAGCGTGTATTTCTAGTCCTTCGTTCAATAGCCCTGCCCCGTTTAATTATTTTATCCATGTCGGGATGCCAATCATCCAGTGGGCCAAGCGGTAATGACTCTTCTAATGCGCTGAGGACTTCGACCTCCATATCGTCGTACTCCTCTTGGTCATATTGTCTACGGATAGCGTCCAATATGATGCGCTCATCTGCTGTTAACCTATCCAACAAGTCCTTTTTAATCAACTCTTTAATATATAGCGTATTTTGTCCCATGATGATTCTTTTTTACTAATTTTCTCCTAACTTCAATCCTTTGATAACACATCAAAATGATGGCGCAGCTTCTTAAAAGCTATATATTTAACATTTCTGACATCTTGGGCCGTCAAGCCTAGTTTTTCTTCAATTTCCCTGTTATTGAGGCCTTCCTTTACAATACAGTGCATTAGGTTTCTTTCCCTCTCCGTCAATTCTTCCGCTTTAAGGAGCACCTGTTCCAAAGCCTCATTGAGCATCAGGCTTTTATCCGCTTCATTCTCTGCTGTATGGTATTTCAGTTCCTTCAACGGGGCTTTTGATCCAATATGCTCCTTTTTCAACGCTTTAATCGCATGGTTCCTAGCCATTTTTAATATGTAGCCCAGTGGATTATTGTTCGTTACTATTTTTTCACGGCACAGAAAAATATCGAGATACACATTCTGTATTACATCTTTTAAGAATTCGTTATCCTTTATGAATTGACTAACACGCTTTATTATTTTCTTTCCGAAAAGCACCTCAATCTGTTTCATCCCTTCATCTGGATCGTCTATCAATAGTTTAAATATGTCTTTGTCCATAATTCCATTTTTAGTTTGATAATGTTGGTTTTCACTCGTTCTTTAACAAAAATTATTCAATTGAAAACCAATCAGTTATAAAACATATTGATTTTCAGACATTACGTTTCGGCTTCTTAAGATAGTTATATATAAAGGACAATGAATTTATAATCGGTAAAACTAAGGTAAAACATATAAGTTAAATAAACAAATATAAATATCTGATTTTTAATTAGTTGAAATAAAAATTCGACATGGAATTGGAATGGGGTAAAAGTTAAGAAGGTTACAAGAGTTAAAAACAAAAAAACATGAACACAGGACAGATACATATGACTAAAACACAGCTATCAACTGGCATCGCATACCTGTTCTTATTTGTGTTTGTCTATACCGCTTTTGAAAAATCGGTTGATTTTCCAACGTTCGTTCAGAGTATGGCACGACATCCGTATTTCAAAGATTATGCAAAGCCTATTGCAGCTGTAGTTATAGGCTCTGAAATTCTAGTTGCGACATTACTGCTATTTGGGAGGACACGGTTGATAGGACTCTATGCCTCGCTCCTTCTTATGATAGCGTTTACAATCGCATTATATTATATCACGTATGTGCTACATTCTAGCTATTGCAATTGCGGCGGCTTTATCAATACGCTGTCCGCTAGTCAGCATCTTTGGTTCAATGGCCTGCTGATTGCCTTAGCAATTGCAGGCATATATCTGCATCGGTTTAGATATCAACTTTCAATAAAAAGTAATAACAGTAAATTATAAAGTCATGAAAAAACAACATGTAATCCAAAAAACAATCAATTTTTTAAACAATTTAACAGACAAGATCATGGAAAAGCAAGATCAAAACATGGAACAAGTGGAAGCCAAATCCACCAACAGATTCGCAGGCTTAGGAACAGCTTTAGCGGTCGTATTTTTAGCTTTAGTAGTAAGCTCTTTTACCGTATTGAAAAAAGGCGAAGTCAATCTGGCGGAGACCTGTTTTGAGTATACGGATTCGGATAATCCGACGGATGCTCAGGCGACAACTCCGGCAAACTACGCAGCGGCTATGCCAAGCATAACTTGTCCTAGTGTTGAAGCAACATTATGTGGAATATGTTTTGAAGAAGGGGACTTTGAACTGGATGGTAATGATAAGCCTCTTTTTATAGATCCAATTACCAGTTTACCCACAGCATTAGGCGAAGTCGTATTGGCCAATTGGAATAATACTGGTGTCCATAATGACCCGATTACCGCTTCCAATGGCAAGACAGTAACACTATTATTTAGAGCTGAAAGGTAATAAATAAAAGATCGTCTCATTGTACAAAAAACCCTCTTTGGATTAATACTCAAAGAGGGATTTTATGTATTCCTCTAGTCTCGAACCACGATCATATTTATTTTCTTTGTTCCTTTAACAAGTTTTAAATTATTTAATTCCAAAACCTGCTGAAAGTCTTCCAGGTTGCTTTCTTTTTTCCATTCGTCGTCCCTTGGCACTAGAGCGCTGAATTTGATCGGCGTATCAGCATCAAGAAAGATATAAGGGTAATCCCCTATTGCTCTAAAATAAGAACTCATCAAACTGTTATAGCTCCAAGTATTCGTAAATTCCTTGTATTTCAAATCTCTCAACTTTTTCTTTATTTCATCTTCCGAAAGCTTTGCTGCATTATTTGTTTTCTTCAAATAATAACAAGGTATTTCGCGTTCTTCTATAGTAACCTTACTTCCATAGCGAATACCAAAATAGCGATCTAGGTCTTCTTTCATATAACCCAGGGCTTGCTCAGTCGTTACCGTTTGTGGCAGCACTTGTTCATAACAATATAAGCTACGCGTTACATATTCATCCGTTCGTTTATCTTTAGAGATTAACCTGTTATCATATTTAGATGTGTCTTTAACCAAAAAGCGAAACCGATTTATATTATGATAAACATTCGGATTAGGGCCATATACATTTGATTTCCAATCGTCGTTTAAGTTTCCTTGCAATGCGTAATTATATAATTCGGCGACTCCTCCATTTATAAATGTATTTCGAACTGTGTTTAAAATAGTGTCCCTTTGATTTAATTTTTGTCCACCCATAGGATAATAGTCTAAGTTGACCGGACATAGTAAAGAATAGATGTCTAAATTATTTGGATTGGAATCATTAACGATGTTTAACAGGCTTGGGGCGCGCTCTGTTAAACCATACTGCTCTCCTGGGGCTAAAAAAGTAATTTCTTTCCCTGCTAGTACCTCCCTGATTTTTTTCGGATGAATATTATAAGGAATATAGCTATTTAATCGTAGTTTGCCGTCCGGACCTATCCATACATAGTTCCCAGCATAGCGGTGAGGAAACAGCTGTGCAAATGCCTGTTCGTCTATAATAGAGGGCATACGGCTTAGCTCAGGAGCTGTACTTTTCCGAGCTTTTAGCCTGTTATTGACTTCTTCCTGCGTTTCCCGCATATTGACAAGTATGACAATAATTTTATCCCCGAATTCTTGCTGCAGTTTTTCCATCTTCGGAAAACCAGCAATACAGGAACTACAATAGGTACTCCAAAAGTCAAAGAAGACCAACTTTCCTTTAAAATCCGACATTCTGGCCGTAGGCGCTTTATAGTTTTTAATCTGAAATTCAAAATCAGGTACCTTGTCGCCGATTTTCAAAGCTTGATATTGTGCATCGACTTGACGACATAACAGAATTAGTAGAAATGTTATCAGTATATATTTCATTTTATCAGTAGTTTAGATTATTATTGATCTCTTGGATTCTGCGGCATTTCCGAACGATTTATGGCATCATCCGGAATAAGTAATACCCATCTTGGATCATCCGGAGTTAACAGATACTTTTGACCATTTACATTGCGTTCTAGATTGATATTACGTCCTTCCAGATTAAACCGGCGAAGATCAGACCAGCGAATTCCACGATAGACCAATTCCTTTCGGCGTTCTATAAGGATCTTTTCTAAGGCTTCATCGGCAGTGCCAGCACTAATTGTAGGATATGGGACGGTATTATCCCACCGTTTTTTCATCAATGTATTCAAGTCCGCTAAGGCTAAGTCTTTTTTACCCTCCCGCGCATAACATTCCGCTCTATTTAAATACATCTCCCCGGTAGTGATGCCAATAAAAACACCATTGGGAAAATATTCACTGTCATAACAACCGCTAAACTCAAAATTTCCTACATTAGCTCCCGTCATTGCTTTAAAAAACAGCTTTTTTCTCAGGTCTTTATCGGAATAGGATTGGTAGAGTAAGGTATCAATACGTGCTCTTGGACTATGCAAAACAGTTAACGTATTGGAACAATAGCTATAATAGATAGTCTCTTTATTGAAACGCTTAAAGGGTGTGGGATTAGTTTTGACCGTATTATAATCAATCAATTCCGAATGCAATTCTAAGCATAAATTGGCAAACCTCCCCGCATTTTCATAGTCACGCATCGTAAGGTAACAGCGGGAAAGCAAGCCATATACGGCTGCCTTATTGGGTTTTGTCGGAAAATCGGATTTCTGAGGCAAAAGATCCAATGCTAATACTAAATCATCAATAATCTTGTCGTAGGTCTCCTGAACCGTCGCGCGTACGGAGGGCGTTTCAATAGCAGCCGTAGTCCGCAAAGGAATACCTAAATCCGTCTTAGCCGTTTCCGAGTAGGGTTTGCAGTACAATTGTGCCAATTGGTAAAAGCCAAATGCTCTATAGAATAGTGCTTCTCCCCTAATCGTATTATAAAGCAGCTTGTTTTCAGAAGACTCTTTAAAATTGCTTAATTGATCCAATACCACATTTGGATAATACACCATGTTTTTATAAAGTCCATTCCACGATCTTTCAGATTGAACGTTTGGTTCCCAAGTATAGAAGAACTTTCCACCAGTTTCGGTAGTAGCGAGCCAAACATTTTGTTCAAGATAATAATTGTCCGCCAAAACTTCGGGCGTACTGCTGTTTTGAAAAAACAGATTACGATGATTCATTATCGCTTGTAAGTCTTTTAAACTAGTCGGGACCGTTAAGTATTTCTCGGGCTTCTCATCTAAAAATTCTTGACAAGAAAGAACACTAAAAGATAGTGTGAACAGGCTAAGCCTAATCAGAATTAATTTTTTCATTTTAGTATTGATTAAAATTGAATATTAAAACCCATAGTCCAAATTCTGGAAGAAGGATATGACGCGTACTGTGACGGATAAGATAGATCAGGATCTAGTCCCTGTTTATTAGCTCGCCACAGGATGATATTTAAATTGCTCGCATTCAGAAATAGCTGGATCGATTGAACGGGAAAGTCAGGCAATGTCTCTTTATTAACGACGTATTGCAGTCGTAAATCACGCAAGCGAATATGGTCGGCACGATGTACATTGATTTCGGAATTGGCATAGAAAGAATCGCTCCTGCCGTCTCCCGGGTAGATCATGGCAGGCACGGTGGTGCTCAGCTCATCGCCAGGCTTTTGCCAACGCTTATAGTAATCGATATGCCCAACACGGTTTACGCCGAACAAGGCGCTATACTGGATGGTCGAGGCTCTGAAATAATAATCCAATTGATAGGCTATATTGGCAGAAAGGCTAATATTTTTCCAACTGACACTATTGTTGATAAAGCCATAAAATAAAGGTCTTGACGAACCGTGAAAGATTTGATTTTGAACAGAGTCATTCCCAATAGCTAGATAATCTTTCGACAGCTCTCCATTCAGATACCCACGGGGCGCGCCGTTCAATGGATCCAAGCCGCCCCATTTATAACTAGAGAGACCATAAGCAATTTGTCCTTCTGCAGGATTAATACCTCCAATTATAAAGTCGCTTGCTCGGTAACCATTATCGGAAAACTTAGTTACAACGGTTTTCACATAAGAGAAGCCAAAGCCTGTATTCCATTGGATAGAGCCTTGTATATTCCTACTATTCAATTTGAACTCGGTCCCATTCGTCTTTAAACTAGCGGAATTAATTTGTTGTTTTTCTATCCCCGTAGTTGGGTCAATCGGCATATTGGCAATGAGGTCTGTTGATTTTTTGTGAAAGTAATCAATACTACCGGACAGGCGATTATGAAACAGCGAAAAGTCTATACCCGTATTAATGGTTTTAATTTCCTCCCAGCGTAGCGTTGGATTTGGAGGAGTCTGTATATTAGCATTGATTAAGCCAGTAAATTCATCTGGATTTTGTAAATATAGAATAGTCATTAATCCCATAATCGGCACCGTATTCCCCATATAACCAAAAGAACTTCTAGCTTTTAGGGAGTTAATCCAAGAAGATTGAAAAAACTCTTCATTGGCTATATTCCAGTTCGCTCCTATGGACCACATCGGCTTCCACTTATTATTGGTGGTGGCGCCAAAGAAATTAGTGCCATCCCTACGGGCACTCCCGTATAAGGTATATAGATTCTTATAGGTATAGGATGCATTGGCTAAAAAAGATACAAAACGACTAATGTTTCCCGAAGAGACGCTGTTACTCTCTGGGAGTTTCCCCGTCGTACCTGCTATACGCTGAAATATTGGATAGGCTACGTTATAGTTCAAGTCTTTCTTATAAGTTTCGTATTCATCATCATAACCAAGAAAAGTATTGACCCATCTGCTGCTTACAGATTCAGATTTCTCGGCCACTAGCATGGCCGATAGGCTATGGCTATTCCAGTTTTTGGCATAGTCCAGTTGTCCGCGTATTTGCGTGCTTTTTGTTTCGTAATCATAGAGATTCAAAATTGCCCCCATAGGTATTTCGCTCTTGGCAACTCCATTGGTAATCGCAGTGAACCGATTGATTATATTTCGCGTATAGTACGATTCTAGCGTATTATGCTCTTTTTGAAAGCTGTTCTGGGTGCGGTAATTGTAGCGAGCACTACCTGTTAGACCATCGATAATGCGATAGCGCGCACCTACATCTAGATTGATTGACTTGGTCTGACTGTTATTGTCCGACAATCGTATTTCATGCAGAGGGCGGTATTGCCAGTCCAGTAGCTTGCCATTACCAGCTGTGTCCAAATAGCTAACGCGGTATTGGTAACTGGTAGGTAATGGATTGCCATTCGCATCCGCCAGTGCTTCATAAGGTATAGACGAAAAGATCGGTAAAGCAGCACTAGGACTCTTGGCACTGGTAAAGAACACCCCTGTAGTTACCTCAAGATTCTTTAGCGGTTTGAATCCATAGTTTGCTTTTAACGTATAATCTTTGCTAGCGGTGCTATGCTGTATATTTGACTTGTTCTGATTGTAACCAAACGACAAAGCGTAGTTTGCATTCGCCGTCCCACCATTCATGCCTACATGATGCTGTTGCTGTATCGCATTTTGGTAAACGTAACGATCTAGGTCCCTGCGGATATCATTCTTTTTGAGGGCATCGATCTGCGCATCGGCTGTGGCTTGATCAATCTGATTTAGCTTTAATCGATTCAGTATTTCTACAACGGGCGAAACAACAGGCCGTGTCGTTGTATTATTAAGCGTACTTGTATAGAAGGCTTTATCAAATAAAAAGCGTTCGATATCAATAAAATCAGCAATTTCAATGCGATCATAGGCATATAGATCAGGTTTTTCCATGATTCCTATGTTCGAGCTTGCAGAAATATTGATCTTCTGATTATATTTCCCCTTTTTAGTGGTTATCACGATGACTCCGTTGCCTGCGCGTGCTCCCCAGATCGAAGCGGCAGCGGCATCTTTCAGAACGGAGATATCTAATACATCATTGGGGTTGATGCTGTTCATATCGAAGCGATGATCCATTGGAAAGTTGTCTACAACTATTAAAGGAAGATGAGCATCATTACCTGAAATTGCATAAAGTGTACTTAACCCACGGACCTCGGGCAATTCGGAACCCTCTTTATAAAATAGCACTCCAGGCAAATTTGCCTTTAGTCTTTCAATGATCCCCTTTCCTGCCTGATTGTGAAAGGTGGTACTATCCAATTTAGAGGCGGCGCCTACAAAGCGTTCCGGCCTGATGTGCTGATACCCTGTCGAAACCACTTCGACTTCGTCTATTTCTTTGCTGCCACCCTGCAGCTGTATCTTTAAAAAAGCAGTATTATTATCATAAGCAACAGTTTGCTCTTTAAAACCTATATATTTAATTACTAACGATCCATGTGATTTATCTACAGTGATACTAAATACGCCTTTCGCATCTGTGCGTACTGTCTTTTTACCATTCGTGACCGTCGCCCCTTCGATAATCGCCCCATCGGCAGCCGAGCGTACCTCCCCCTGAAGTACAGACCCCGACTGCTCCTGAGCGACCGCCTGTGTAAACACATGGCGCTTGTCCCGATGCGGGGTTTGAGCGAAAGCTCGAGCCCCCAGCAAGTCGGGAAAACTAAACAACACACACAATAAAGTTATAAGCTGTAAGCTATATGCTTTAGGCAACAAGCTAATAAGCGTAGACATGGCCTTTGGATGCGCAGCCGTTAAGAATTTCGGATCAGGAGGCGTATAAAATCTCAAACTGTTCGAGTGTAGCGAGTTTAGCTGCGCTGAGCTCCACTTCGTTCCGGTTTTGAGATTTAGACGGCTGGTTCGAAACTTAGGCGAGCATTCAACGCCTTGATTTTTTGTTTCCTTTTTCATCAAGGAAAAAGAAAGAACACATTTTAAGCCTCTCTGCTGCTTTATTTTATCACCGACGACCATAGACTCCACTTTGACCCTAAAATCTTCACAGATCGCACGAAAAGACCTTAGAATCAATCGATTCATACGGAGGTCATCTACGATAACAGATGTATCATCAGTCGAACTAGCTACTTGCGACTCACCACCATCCCTATCATAACCTACCACCGACCTACTACCAGTTAGTACCTCCTTAGTACCTCTTTGGTAGCTCTCTAGTACCTCTCCAGTACCTTTACCCCCACTATTCAGTACCTTTCCCGTACCTTTGCAGTACCTTTCGGGTATATTTTTTGAAGTAGAATTACGACTTTCTTGTCTTATCCTTGTCTCACGCTTGGGGGTTTCTTGTCTTGTTCTTGTCTTATCCTTAGTTCGTTCTAGGCTCGTTGTTAGTTCAACCTTAGTTGTTTGGTAGTTCATTCCTAGTTCAACCTTAGTCTTAGGCTGTGTTAAGGCTAGTTCAACCTTAGTTTGAGCCCCTTTTTGAAAAGTGATATTTTTGGAGTTGCTACCTTTAATGCGAGACAGATTTAATAAGTAATTATAAATTTGTAGAGATGCATAGAAAATTTGATGATTCATTTAAGATAATGGCGGTCGATTTGAGCGTTGTTAAAGGTTCAGTAGCAGAAGTTGCAGGCGAATTGGATATTGATCCCAGTTTACTTAGTAAATGGCGCAGGAACCCACGTTACAATGGTAATAAGGTTCTCCCGGACAATCCTAAGATAAGCCCCGAGGAACAGGAACTGAGGGTTTTGCGTAAGCGACTTAAAGATGCGGAGTTAGAGCGTGATATTCTAAAAAAGGCCATAGCCATCTTCTCCAAGGGAGACGGTCCAT
>NZ_FUZF01000015.1 GCF_900168125.1 Sphingobacterium nematocida | reverse complement strand
CCAAGCAGATAGACCTGTTGTCTTCTCTGACTGTTCTTTTTCTTTCAATAACATGTCAATATAATTGTTGATGTATAATTATCAATGGTTAATTAGGTTTTCCTTCATTAATCATTAACAATTGCTCATTAACCATTAAAAAGCTATTTCAGGTGCCTATATCGGCGGTGTCTACCTCTTCCCATTCCGAACAGAGAAGTCAAGCCCGCCAGAGCCGATGGTATTGCCGTAACAGGTGGGAGAGTAGGTCGGTGCCTTTTTTTATACAAAGCCCCTTCAGGTAACTGGAGGGGCTTTTTTGCTATATACCTATCCAGATGCTGTTTGCCGGATATTTACCAGCAAAACAACCAAATAGCTCATATTAACGGGAAAATGTGCTATCTAATCTCTATCTTTGTAGCCACAATGGGTACATTATTAGATAGCGGCGTAAAGCCATATAATCATTACGGAGCATACTTGAAGGAAAAGTATAGTGGACAACGGGTATTTAAGGTTATTGTTGATGGAAATTTTACTTGTCCAAATCGAGATGGTAGTAAGGGATATGGAGGCTGTACATACTGTAATGTGGATTCTTTTACCCCAGATACTGCTAGGAAAATTCCCAGTATTAGAGAACAGGTAGAGAATGGCATTGAGCGCGCTAGAAATAGCTATGGGGCGGAGAAGTTTATTATCTATTTTCAACCTAATACAAATACCTACGCCCCAACTCATCTTCTGAAGATGATGTATGATGAGGCGCTTAGTATTGATCCTGAGAATACCGTGGGTTTGTCGGTCGGTACTCGTCCTGATTGTTTGGATTTTGAGAAGATAGCTTTATTGGAATCTTATACAGACCGATTGGACGTTGACTTAGAAATGGGGATGGAATCAATCTATAATGAGACATTAGAGCTTATTAATAGAGGATGTTCGCACGAAGAGTTCTTGAGTACGATGAAGTCATTGGAAGGTACGAAGTTGGAGCTCTGTGTGCATACGATATTTGGTTTTCCTTGGGAAAGTGAAGAAATGATGTTACGATATGCAGATGAGATTAATAAGCAACCACATATTAAGTTTGTCAAATTACATCATTTGCACATTGTTGAAGGTTCGATTATGGGAGTTAAATACAAGAGAGAACCTTTCAAACTTTTTAGTATTGAAGAATATACTGATTTTTTAGCAAAATTTATCCCATTATTGAGGCCTGATATTATTATACAACGTATTTTCGGTATTGCAGATAAAGAGCTTTTAATTGCGCCTAATTGGAGTTTCCCCAAATCTAAGATTCAAACTTATATTGATAAAGGATTGGAAAGTCGAGGTGTAAAACAAGGCGAAAAGTATTTAAGTTGAGCTTAAGCGTTTTTTAATGTTTAGGTCAATATCTAAATCATAATAATAAGTTAGTGTGGCGTTACTATAAGCCTCACTTAATATTTTTTCCATTCTTTATAGTTTTCTGCATTTTATTTTCTTTCTTTGTGTATACTTATGAAAAACGAGAAGGTTTTCCCTCTTGGGATAAACATTCTTAATATCTGATTTTGTTCGTTCACGTATTAGTTTCTGGACTATCTACTGTTGTAATTCGAATGATATTATTTGTGCGCAAGGATTTTTGGTGCTTTTATTTTTAATGTGATAAACTGACATTTCAGGTGTTTAAACATTGGTATGTGATGATTAATAAATAATTGGTTCATCGGAAAAGCATATCGAATTATGAAGTGGTTATTTTTGGTTGTGCTGACGATAGGGGCGTCGCTCAATATTTATTCTCAAGCTCAGAACAGCAAGGCTGTGATCTTCGATGAGGTTCAGGAGATACGGAAAAATGAGTCTTTGGTTATCGCTGCGGATACACTAATATTTGGACCTAATGCGGATCTCTCCGTAGAAGGGGTCTTGGTAGTACAGTCTCCTTATATAATTCTTGATCCTAGAGCACATGTTAATGGATCTGGCACTATTCGGATTGTATCACCAACTTTAGTAAAGGACGGACGCTTTCAAGAGAATACACCTACAGTGATTGACGGGAATGGCAATTCGAATATTAAGGTTAATATTGAACTTAGTAATCAAGCAAACTTACTTCTTGCTAGACTGACACATTCTTTTATAAAGGGAGAACTATTGAAACCTGGCGTCTTTTGCGTCGATTCAAAATTTAGTCTGATGGAAGATGGTGTATGTGTTGAATTACGGGGTAATTGTTTTACACTAGGATTGGATGCTGTTCTCGAGAATGCTTCTCCAAAGAGAATGATAATCTCTAACGGTAATATTAATTCTTTGTTCTCCAAAAAAATGTATGCAAATTCTGTTTTTGAGTTCCCTATAGGACTGGTAGAAGGAGATTATAGTTCTGTTGTTCTCAAGCCGGAGAAAGAGGCCCAGCTTTTTGTCAGCTTAATCAAGCATTCATCAACGAATAGTGTTTTATCTTTCGCAAATAAAGCGGGAGGTATTGATCGTATTTGGGGCGTGCATGCCGACCATAAAGTACGTACAACCTATACTTTTGAACATAATGAAAAGGATGAATCGAACTTACTTAGAAGCTCCGACATGGAGATTTTTCAATATTCCGATGCTAATGAGTGGAAGTTGACGACCACCAATTACTTGGGTGGTAGAGAACATAGCACGAAAAATCTGGCCAGTATGTATACCAATGTATCTGTAAATTATTTTTCTAAATTCGGTATACTAAGGGCGATGCCTCAAACTAAAGATGATCATGTAACAATGAAGGAGGGGCAAAGCATTGTAATACCAATCTTGTCGAATGATAAAGCTGGCGATGGTAAATTGATTTTGGAGAATACGAAGATTGTCGAAGCACCTTTGAATGGTTTTGCGGAATTCTTACCTTCTGGCGAAGTTCGCTATAAACCTGTTAATAAATTTACCGGTTCGGACTCATTTATTTATGAAGTTATTGATGAGTTCGGTTTGGCCTCTCGAAGCGCGGTTTTTATTACGGTAGATGGAGAAAGCAATTTAGGGGAAGGTTTATTGGTCTTGAGTAATGTATTGACTCCTAACGGAGATGGTTATAATGATCAACTGGTATTCGTGAATAAAGAGAAACTGTTACAGTTAGAATTGACTATTGTTAATCGTTGGGGGGATCGTCTTTACGAAAGTAAAGCTTATCACAATACTTGGGATGGCTCAGGGCTTAGCGGTGGCACCTATTATTATATTATAAAATACCGAAAGCAAAATGGAGATCTTGTGCAGCAGAAAGGCTGGATATTGTTAAATAAATAAAATTAAAGCGATCAATGATCGCTTTAATTTTATTGTTCTATAATAGATTTTAGATCTGCTGGAGAGTAATTTACCGATTTAAGTGTTTTATGATCTCCGTCTCTGAACACTAGAAACTTACCATCAACTTCTTTATAATAAGAATCTACTCCTTTTGCTTTGTAGTGCGCCTGTGTCGCTAGGGCTTCTTCTTCATTTTTGCAAGCTTTACTCATATTGGAGCGTTGTACTTCTTCAAATAAGGCATTGAATTTGTCTTTTAGGCCAAATTCTAATATTGCGCCAGATAATACATATTGTATATCGCATAGTGCATCAGCTATCTCTACGATGTTGTTATCTTGTATTGCTTCCTCAAGTTCTTTTAATTCTTCTTCAATTAGAGAAACCCTTAATTTGCATCTGCTTTCTGAAGGAATCTGAGGTGTCTCAAGTATAGGATGCTGGAAGGTTTGATGAAATTCAGCAACGGAAGTGAGTGTTTTAGGGTCTGTCATAGTTCTTCTTTATTAATCTATAAAAATACAAATCTTTACCGGTATTCTAAGGGATCCAGAAAAAACTAAAGTCTCGAAATTATCGAGACTTTAGTTTTTATTTTATCAGATGTTTCAACTGAATAAGCTCTTTTTCTTCTAGATATCTCCAACGTCCTCTCGGTAAGTCCTTCTTGGTTAGACTAGCGTACACAACTCGATCGAGTTTGACAACTTCATACCCTAAGGATTCAAAAATGCGACGTACAATTCGGTTTTTTCCAGAATGGATTTGTATACCAACCTCACGCTTTGACGCACCTTGTACATAACTTAAGTCATCTGGTTTGATAAAGCCATCCTCAAGTTCCAGACCAAATTCTATTTTATTGAAGTCACCCTGAGTAAGACTTTTATTCAACTCTACCTGATAGATTTTGGTAATGTTGTTTTTGGGGTGAGATAGTTTGTCTGCAAGGTTACCATCATTAGTCATTAATAACAATCCTGTCGTATTTCTATCTAAACGACCTACTGGATATATCCTCTCTTTGGTAGCCTTTGCAACAAGCTCCATGACGGTACGGCGCTCTTGCGGATCATCGGTAGTAGTAATATAATCTTTTGGTTTATTTAATAAGACATAAACCATTTTTTCACGCTTCAATCGTTCGTTATTATAACGGATTTCGTCTTTAGCAGGATCCACCTTTGTTCCCAATTCAGTTACAGCTTCACCATTAACAGAAATTACTCCTGCACTAATCAATTCATCTGCTTTTCTTCTGGAACATATGCCAGAGTTGGAAATATATCGGTTAAGTCGGATTAACCCATCGTCTTCAACCTCGTGGTTAGCGGGTTTATGAGCTGGTCTGAATTTATGTTTATCCGAATATTTGAAGTCATTGTTTTCCTTTTGTTCTTTATATTCGTCGCTAAAGGTACGTTTTCTGCCAGTTTTGAAGTTTCTGTTTTCTCTTGTTTCGCCATCCTTAGATCGGTCAAAAGCAGAAGAACTTGATTTTGAAAATTTAGAAGGCTTGCCTGTAGATCTTTTATCTTCAAATCGGTCTTTAGAGAAAGATGATTTGTTTGAGGGTCTGTCGTTATCTGTGCCTCTTCTAGAGAAGGAACTTTTGTTAAAGGACTTTCCTTCTTCAGACCTGCCTTTTGCGAAAGAACCTTTGTTAAACGACCTTCCTTCTTCAGATCCACTTCTTGAGAAAGAGCTTTTATAAGAAGATCTTCCTTCTTCAGATCCACTTCTTGAGAAGGAGCTTTTATTAGAAGACTTTCCTTCTTCAGATCTGCCTTTCGCGAAAGAGCCTTTGTTAAAAGATCTTCCTTCTTCGGGTCTGCTTTTGCCAAAACTGGATTTTCCAAATGATGTTTTTTCTTCTCTGTTGTCTTTGGAAAAAGGTGATTTACCGAAGCTTTCGCCTCTAGGATTTGTACTTTTTCTTCCAGAACCACCTTTGGATTTGAAGTTTTCTGAGTTGCTTCTTTGTTTTCTGGAGTTGTCATCTCGACTGTTCCGTTGATTTTTGAATGGCATAATTTTTAAATAAAAATAGAGGACAAAGTTACTTAAAATAACGTAATTATGGAATTTTTTTTGCATTCAATTTTCTTTGCCTATACTGCTTTAAAGGACGATTTTTGGATATACGCTGTATGCATGGATTTATAAGTGTTTGTTTTTTAGTGTAATAGTTTATACCTTTGACCCTTCATAAATGGACCAAGCTATTTTTTGATCGACAGATGTCGTGGATAGGGTAGCATTAAGGGAGTGAATGATTAGAAAAAAAGTATTATGCATTAGTGCAATTTTTTCGATAATGGTTTTATCGAGATTGTATTCAAATCCGCAACCGGATTCTTTTGAAAATCCGTTCAAAAAATTGATGTTAGAGCACGCTGAAAAGTTGAAGGAAGAAAAAATAAGCTCGACGTCAAATTCAAATGAGGATTATTTTAATTCTCTTACTTTCGCAAACGAAAGTATTCCTACGGAACTCACAACCGTAAAGCAGAAACTCGGTAAATATCTTTCCAAGTTTTCTTTTAAAAGACAACAGTCTTATCAAATGCACAAAAAAGCTGATAAGTATCTTCCGCAAATAGCTGCAATCCTTAAATCTTATGGTATACCTGAGGATTTCAAGTACATTCCATTGGTGGAAAGTGGACTTGATCCGCGAGTAACTTCCCATAAAGGAGCCGGAGGTTACTGGCAGTTTATGCCAGCCACAGCGAGGTTGTATGGATTACGAGTCAATGGTAATGTAGATGATCGTGTTGATTTTCTAAAGTCTACACATGCAGCGGCTCGTTATCTTAAATCGCTTTATGAAGAATTTGGTGATTGGACTTTGGTTGCAGCAGCATATAATGTTGGTGGCGGAAGTTTGAAAGCTTCAATGCGTAGACAAAAGGAAGATAACTATTTTAAATTACGTCTGAACGCGGAGACTGGTTCTTACGTGTACAAGCTTGTTTCTGTGAAAGAAGTCATTGAAAATCCTGTAAAGCACGGGTATCGGATTTAGAAAATTCCTTTTAATAGGTTAAATATCAGGAGACATATATCGTATATGTCTCTTTTTTTTGCTTGATACGTAAAAAAAAAGAAAGTGACGAAAATCACTTTTATTATAGCTGTATATCATTGGAATGTCAAATTTTTGTATGTACTTTTATATTGATAATCAAATATGAAATGTAATGCAGCTAGAGCAATTTAATTACGACAACAGGATTGTACGCAACTTCGGGATTGCAACAATTATCTGGGGTATCGTCGGCATGTCTATTGGTTTACTGATAGCGATGCAGCTGATATGGCCAGAGATGAATTTTATGACGCAATACACCACCTTCGGTCGGGTGCGTCCAGTACACACAAATGCGGTCATTTTCGCCTTCGTGGGTAATGCCATTTTTATGGGAGTATATTACTCTTTACAAAGGGTGTTGAAAGCGAGGATGTTCAGTGATGTATTGAGTAAGATCCATTTTTGGGGGTGGCAATTTATTATTGTTGCATCGGCCATTACGCTACCTTTAGGTTTTACCACTTCGCATGAGTACGCGGAGATGGAGTGGCCTATCGATATAGGTATCACGTTGATTTGGGTCGTGTTCGGAATTAATATGTTCGGTACTATCATAAAACGAAGAGAGCGTCATATGTATGTTGCTGTGTGGTTTTATATAGCGACTTTTGTCACGGTAGCAGTTTTACATATTGTCAATTCGATCCAGTTGCCTGTAGGTTTTTGGAAAAGTTTTTATGTGTATGCTGGTGTGCAGGATGCGTTGGTGCAATGGTGGTATGGGCATAATGCAGTAGCGTTCTTTTTAACCACACCATTTTTGGGGATGATGTATTATTTCTTGCCTAAGATGGCTAATCGACCAGTCTATTCTTATAAACTTAGTATATTACACTTTTGGTCGTTGATTTTTATTTATATATGGGCTGGACCACACCATCTACTTTATACGTCTTTACCATCTTGGGTGCAGTCTCTTGGGGTTGTGTTTTCGATTATGTTGATAGCTCCATCTTGGGGAGGTATGATCAATGGCTTATTAACGCTTCGTGGTGCTTGGGATAAAGTAAGAGCGGAACCTATCTTGAAGTTTATGGTTGTTGCTTTGACTTGTTATGGAATGGCGACATTTGAGGGTCCTATGCTTTCGTTAAAACAAGTGAATGCTATCGCTCACTTTACAGATTGGATTGTAGCACACGTTCATATTGGAGCATTGGGCTGGAATGGTTTTATGACCTTCGCTATATTGTATTGGTTGTTGCCTCGCATATATAAAACTCAGCTTTATTCAAAAAAATTAGCCAATGTACATTTCTGGATTGGAACGTTAGGTATCCTATTTTATGCAGTACCTATGTATTGGGCAGCAGTTGTTCAGGGGTTAATGTGGAAAGAGTTTACTCCAGAAGGTGTACTTAAATATCCAAATTTCTTAACTACTACATTAGAAATTCTGCCGATGCATATGATGCGTGCATTAGGTGGAGCATTGTATTTAACAGGTGTTATTATTATGACATACAATCTGGTGAAGACAATGAAGTCAGGGAAACTTGTAGCAGATGAACCAGCGGAGGCCCCTGCGTTATTGCCAGTTACTGTTAGTGAAAGATCATCACATAGACGATTAGAACGGAAGCCGGTTTTATTTATGGTGTTAGCGTTAATTGCTATTTTGATCGGAGGGATTGTTGAGATGGTACCCACCTTTATGATTAAGGATAACATTCCTACGATTAAAAGCGTTCAACCTTATACCGCCTTAGAACTTCAGGGAAGGGATCTTTATATAAAAGAAGGGTGTGTCAACTGTCATACCCAGACTGTACGGCCATTCCGTTCTGAAACGGCACGTTATGGTGAGTACAGTAAAGCGGGGGAGTTTGTCTATGATCAGCCATTCTTATGGGGCTCAAAACGTACAGGACCAGATTTACATCGTGTAGGAGGAAAGTATCCCAACAAATGGCACTTTGACCATATGTTGGATCCTACGATCACTTCTCCAGGAAGTATTATGCCTTCTTACCCTTGGTTAATAGACCAACAGTTGGACAACAGTACATTGGTTGCTAAAATGAATGCTATGCGGATACTAGGTGTGCCATATTCTAATTCGGATGTGGACAATGCTGTCGCAAACGCAGAAAAGCAAGCACAAATGATTGCTAAGGATTTAGCGTCGAACCAAGTGAATGTAAAGGCTGATCGTGAGATTATAGCCCTTATCGCTTACTTGCAACGCTTAGGTACAGATATAAAGGCTGAAGTAAAGACTACTGATGAGGTTGTCTCTGCAGAGAATTAAGAACAGAATGTTATTCAATTAAGTTAAAAAATATGTTTAAGCAAATAACAAACTTAAATGGTGATGAGATGTATCTAATCACGTCACTATGGATATTCATCATTTTCTTTGCAATGGTCGGTATCATGTTGTTTTTTATGAAGAAGGACTATATCCAATATATGAAGGATATACCATTTGACGAGTCGGAGAAAGAAACCAAGTGTTCATCTGAAGATAATTTGAAATTATGAGTTTATTTTTAATGGCTGCTGAACCTGTTGAAGGTGTTACCCAATGGAAATTTGGAGCAGTCGATTTATACAGCGATATCCTAATTGTGGCATTGATTGTCGTGATGATCACCTTGTTGTTTTCTGCCTTGGTGGTCAATAAAGCAATGAAATCTATTCTTCGGGTCACGATGCCTGAGCTCGTCAAAGAAGAAGAGGAGAAAAAGCGATTAGCCAAGGCTCAGGAAAAAGGGAAGTGGGGTAGGATCTGGAATAGTCTATTGGAGCTTCGCCCTATCGAAGAAGAGAAAGATATGGTTATCGATCATGAATATGACGGTATTCAGGAATTGAACAACCCTATTCCAACTTGGTTTAATGCTTTGTTTTATTCAACCGTACTTTTCGGTTTTGTATATCTTTTGGTTTACCACGTTTTTGGATGGGGTATGAATCAAGATCAGGAGTATGTGCAAGAGTTGGCTATAGCTGAAAAAGCTAAGCAGGAATATCTTGCTCAGGCGGCAAACTTAATAGACGAGAGTTCTGTTTTGTTTGATGCTGCGATGGCTCCGGCTGGTAAAGCAATATTTGCAGCTAACTGCGTTGCCTGTCATGGCGCTAATGGTGAGGGAGGGATCGGGCCTAATTTAACCGATAGATTTTGGATACATGGAGGCGAAATTAAAGATGTGTTTAAGACGGTTAAGTACGGAGTGCCAGAAAAGGGTATGGTTCCATGGGAACAAACTTTGACACCTGGACAGATTGCTGAGGTGAGTAGTTATATTTTAACACTGAGAGACACAAAGCCTGCAAATGCTAAAGCTTCGGAAGGAGTTGAGATTAAGGCTTATGAGTCTGAGGGTGCTTCTAGCGATGACGTCAATGAAGCAGCAACTGATTCAACAGTGAATAAATAGAAATTTTAATAGTGTTTAATTATTAGGAGCAATGGAAGCAGTAGTAAATGACAAAGGACCCGTATTACCTTCGGAAGGGAAGAAGAGAACTTGGATATACGCTAAGAAGCCATCAGGTACATTTTACAATGCCCGGCAGTATGTGGGCTACAGTTTGCTACTGTTTCTATTTGCAGCTCCTTTTATAAAGATTAATGGCAACCCCTTTGTGATGTTCAATATCGTAGAACGTAAGTTCTCGATATTTGGTAATATGTTCTTTCCTCAGGACCTTCATATTTTTGTGTTTGGGACGTTAATTGTTCTTGTGGGGATCGTATTGTTTACTGCTATTTTTGGCCGAGTATGGTGTGGGTGGACTTGTCCTCAGACCATTTTTATGGAGTTGGTCTTTAGACGTATAGAATATTGGGTAGAGGGTGATTGGACGCAACAGAAAAAATTGAATAATGGGCCGAATACGGATGCACGGGCATGGAAAAAGTTATTGAAACATACTATCTTTTTGGCTATATCGTTTCTAATATCCAACATTTTTCTTTCCTATATTATCGGTGTGGAGGCTTTGGTAAAGATAATCACTGACCCTATTGATAGTCATATTGGAGGATTGATTGCTATTGCAATTTTTACTTTGTTATTCTACGCGGTGTTTGCATTTGTCCGAGAGATCGTGTGTACCACGATATGTCCATATGGGCGATTTCAAGGAGTGCTGCTCGACGATCAGAGTCTTACTGTAGCGTATAATGAAAAGAGAGGAGAACCTCGAGGTAAGCAACGTAAAGGTGAAAATGATGAACATAAGGGGGATTGTATTGACTGTAACCTATGCGTAAACGTATGTCCTACAGGAATAGATATCAGAAATGGTATACAGCTCGAATGCGTTAATTGTACGGCGTGTATTGATGCCTGTGATGCCGTTATGGAGAAAATCAATAAACCTAAACGCTTGATTGGTTTTTATTCTTTAGGTGAAATCGAGGGAAAGAAAGACTTTAAAAAAAGCCGTGTTCGTCATATTATTTACGCAATCATATTGTGTTTCTTGATTGGTGGTTTTGGCTTTATGATCTTCAATCGCTCATTAATAGGGGGGTCCTTGCTGCGTGCTACAGGAAGTACTTATCAAATTCGTACGGATGGAACTATCAGTAATTTGTATACGTTAGAATTGATTAATAAGAGTGGAAAGGAAATCAGTTTTGAACTGGTTCCCCAAGATTCTAAATTAACGATTCAGTTGGTTAATAATGTTGGGAAACTTTCAAAAGATGGATCAGCAAAACTGAGCTTCTTTTTGATAGGGGAAAAGGGTATTTTTGAGAAATACAAAACAGATATACGTGTAAATGTCGTTTCAGAGGGAGAAATAGTCGAAACTTTAAAGACTACATTTATTTCACCTTCGGGATCTTAAAATAAAGTAGATATGAATTGGGGAATGAAAATAGTTGTAGGCTTAGGCAGTTTCATGCTACTTATTGCCAGTGCAGGTATTTATATGGTTTCGAAAGATACTGATACACTTGTTGACGAAGATTACTACGAAAAGGGCTTGGTGTACGATGATGTCTATAAGCGTAAACAAAATACCATGGATGATGGGGCTAAGCCTCGCCTACAATTAGAAGGAGATACACTGTCCATCTTTTTTATTGGAGATGTCAATAAGGGAGAACTTAGCTTCAAAAGACCATCAGATGGTAAATTGGATTTGAAAATTCCTTTTTATACTGCATCCAATGTATTTAGGTTGCCACTTTCTACCTTTTTAAAGGGAAACTGGACATTAGAGTTGGCTTGGGAGAGTAAGGAACGGAGCTATATGGATAGCCAATCTTTATTTCTACAATAAGGAGGTATGACATATTACTATTTGGCATTTTTTATGGGGCTTTTTGGAAGCATTCATTGTGCAGTGATGTGTGGGCCACTTCTGATAGCTATCCAAGGAAATCAAAAAATATCTTGGCAACAGACTTTCAATAAGTTACTTTATCAGTTTGGACGTATACTGACTTATGGCGCTTTGGGCTTGTTATTGGCGCTAATAGGAAGTATTGCTTCTGTGCAGGGTTGGCAACAGGTTTTCTCTTTGTTGACAGGTGTTATCCTTGTAATAATAGGTTTATCTCAGCTTTTTGCAAAAAATTCTAAGGCATTGGCCCAGTTTCAAACGCGGGCGATTCAACCGTTTGCCAAACTCATGGGGCGCTGGCTATACAGACCTGGGGGTGCATTCATTGCAGGGGTATTGAATGGACTGTTGCCTTGTGGTATGGTATATATGGCACTAGCATCCGCTATGAATGCCGATGGCACAGCAGCGGGTTTTCAGTTCATGGTCTTATTTGGGTTAGGGACACTTCCACTCATGTTACTATTCGCTCTGACTTCTTTATGGACAAAAAAAATGTTTAAGATAAAATTTTCGACAATAATTCCAGTTTTTTATCTGTTAATGGGAATCTGGTTTATCTTACGTGGCTCAAATTTGGACATACCTTATTTAAGCCCCCTGTTGTATATTGAGGGAGCTATTAATTGTGCTTAATGAAATCTATGGTTATCCGGTAATTACAAGCTTACTTTTTGTAATATAACGGTATCGTATATTTAGTAAGATGGACGAGGTTAGTAGTCCGAGTGTCAGACCATACCAAACACCCTGAATCCCCCACTGAAAGTTGATTCCCATTACATATCCTGCTGGTATACCTATAATCCAATAAGCGATGAATGTAATTACCGTTGGGATATTGACATCCCCCATGCCTCTTAAAATACCTAAACCGACAACCTGAGTGCCATCAAATAATTGGAATAGACCGGCTATAAGCAGCAGTTGTGCGGCCAAATGTATTACAGCACTGTCTTTACTGATGAGGTAGGGCAATTGATGATTGAATATAGCAAACAAGGCTGCAGTGCATATCATGAATATCAGTACAAGATGATAGGATACTTTTGCAAATTTCTGCAGTCTGCTATATTTTCTATTACCAAAGCTATTGCCAACTTTAATTGTAGCAGCGGCTGCAATACCACTCGCCATCATATACGTCATAGATGCCAATGTGATGGCTACTTGGTGTGACGCCTGTTCTAAGGCTCCAATTTTACCCGCTATGAGTGATGCGCCCGCAAAAGCTCCGATTTCAAAAACATACTGTAATGCAACTGGAGTCCCGATTTTGAGAATGGATACAATTCTCGTTTTCTGAATAGAGAAAAACTTGAAATGAGCTGTATAGCTTTTAAAATGTTTGGACCGTAATACATAGATCATCATGACCAACATCATCAGTACCCGATCAATCAAGGTTGCGATCCCTACGCCCCGTATTCCCATAGGAGCGATGCCAAACATTCCCTTTACGAGTATAATCGCTAGGACTACATTCAGTATATTTCCCCATATAGTTACTTGCATCGCTTGCTTGGTAAATCCCAGTCCTTCTGCAAATTGTTTGAATGTATTGAAGGTCATCAGAGGCAATATGGATAGACTGAGCAACAGTAAATAGGGTTTAGCTTCCTTTACGACTGCAGGATCTTGGTCCGCATGTTGCATGGCAAACATGGAACCAAAATATACAACACAAAAAAGCAGTATCCCTGATATGATATTGATCCAAAAACTATTTGATAGCAGTTTTGCACATTCTTCTTTATTTGACTTTCCGTTTTCTTGGGCAATTAGCGGAGTGAGACCGTAGGCGATTCCTAAGCCTATTACTAAGACTACCATAAATACGGAATGGGTTAAAGAAACTGCCGCAAGCGAAATTGTACCAGCAAAGTGCCCTACAATCATGGTGTCGGCTGTTTGCACAAATGTGTGGCCCAATTGAGAAATGACAACAGGGCCCGCTAGCGCCATCGTACTCAGGTAATAAGATTTATTGAGTTTTATATTCCCGAACATATTTTTTCGACTAGTTTGCAAAGGTACGAAAGTTTGAATTGAAAAATTAGGTTATAAATGTGTTCAAATAATTACAAGAAACTATTGATGTAAAAAGATAATAGACTTACCTTAGCCTTTCTAAAGTTTTATAGTTATGACATTAGCATTTTTGAATATTGGTACGCAGGAGATGATTTTAATAGTAATTGTGATACTATTATTATTCGGAGGAAAGAAGTTGCCGGAATTGGCTAGGGGGCTAGGTCGTGGTATTCGGGAGTTTAAAGACGCTTCTGAAGGAATAAAAAGAGAAATTTCAGATCAAATTAACAATTTTGAAAAAGATCTTGACGTTACCGTAGAAGACAAGCCAAAAACTGACGTGTCAGAGAACAAAGTAGCAACCACTGAACAACATGAAGTTTCTTCAGATACGGATGTCGTTGCTGACAGCTCTGCTGAGAAAAAGTTTCCACAGTTTTCGGCACCTGAGAATACGTACCAACATAATCCGGGAGGACATCCTGTTGATGATACCGAGTATTATAAATATGGTTATAATGACCACTTTGCGTCAGAAGAATCTACCACCGAATCTGTAGACGGTAAAGAGATATTAGCGAGTAAATCAGATGAAGAATCTTCTGATACGAATGCGCCAACAAAACAAGCTTAAAAATTATATTTTAAATTTATGGAAAGCTGTTGAAATAAATCTTCAACAGCTTTCTCTTTCTTATTTGATTATCCCAATTTATGTTACACGAAATTATTATTTCGAATGAGTTGTCTCTTACAGATCGACAGGTCCGTACAACTATTGAACTCTTGGACGAGGGTGCCACTGTTCCATTTATTTCTCGTTACCGAAAGGAATTGACAGGTAGTTTGGATGAGGTGCAGATTACGGCTATTCGTGACCGAATTCAGCAATTGCGTGATCTGGACAAACGTAGAGAGACGGTCTTAAAATCAATTCAAGACCAAGGCAAGCTAACAGCAGAGCTTGAAACGCAAATTAAGTCTGCCGAAAACATGGCAGCGCTCGAGGATATTTACTTGCCGTATAAACCGAAGCGTAAGACAAGAGCCTCTGTCGCACGCGAGAAAGGATTGCAACCGCTAGCCGAATTGCTATTGAACCAAAATGCGGGCGAAATAGATACACACGCTGAACACTACATAAATACAGAACTCGGTGTCAACAACATTGAAGAGGCATTGGCAGGTGCTAGAGATATTATTTCAGAGACTATCGCTGAGGATGCCGAAGTGCGTGCCACTGTACGTAAGTTATTTCTAGAGAAAGGTCTATTTGTGTCACGAGTAGTGCCAGGTAAAGAAGAACAAGCTTTAAAGTATAAAGATTATTTTGAATGGAATGAGTCTCTAAACTCTGCCCCATCGCACCGTGTTCTTGCTATGCGTCGCGGGGAGAAAGAGGAGTTATTGTATTTAGATATCGAAGTGGAGGAAGAGGAAGTTCTACCTCGTATTGAAAAACTGTATATCAAAGGTAATAATGAATCTTCTAAACAGGTTGAGTTGGCTTTAATTGACGGCTATAAACGATTATTAAAGCCATCAATGGAAACTGAAGTACGTGTGTTGACTAGACAGCGTGCTGATGAGGAAGCCATCAAGGTGTTTGCGGATAATGTAAGACAACTTTTACTGGCAGCCCCGTTGGGTCAGAAGCGACTTTTAGCTATAGATCCTGGCTTCCGTACAGGATGTAAGACTGTTGTGTTGGATGCTCAGGGTAATTTATTGGAGAATACAGCAATATTTCCTCATACAGGAGCAGGCGGTGTTATTGAAGCAGAAAAAACGGTAAAGCACCTTGTTGCAAAATATGACGTAGAGGCTATTGCAATCGGAAATGGGACCGCAGGCCGTGAAACTGAAGATTTTGTTCGTAAATTAAGTTTGGATGGAGTCACACTCGTTATGGTCAATGAAAGCGGAGCTTCTATCTATTCGGCTTCTGAAACAGCGCGTGAAGAGTTTCCTGATTATGACATTACTGTACGTGGTGCCGTTTCCATTGGACGAAGATTAATGGATCCGTTGGCGGAACTGGTTAAGATAGATCCGAAATCGATAGGTGTGGGTCAGTATCAACATGATGTGGATCAAAATAAATTACAGACTGCGTTGGATGATGCGGTAGTATCTTGTGTAAATGCTGTTGGAGTAGAACTTAACACCGCATCTAAGCAAATTTTAGCATATATCTCAGGGCTCGGTCCATCATTGGCTCAGCAGATTGTAAACTATAGAAAAGAAAATGGGCCATTTGGTTCTAGACGTGAGCTTAAAAAAGTACCTCGGTTGGGCGACAAGGCATTCGAGCAAGCGGCCGGATTCTTACGTATACGTAATGGTGAGCATGCGCTTGATGCATCCGCTGTGCATCCTGAGAGATACCGTTTGGTAGAACAGATGGCCAAAGATCTAGGCGTTGAAGTGGGCGAATTGATGAAAGATGGACAACTACGCCAGCGCATCGATTTGAAAAAATATATCAGTGACGAAGTCGGGTTGCCTACACTGAATGATATTATCACCGAATTGGCTAAACCGGGATTGGATCCGCGTGAGCAGTTTGAGACGTTCTCATTTACCGATGGTGTAAATGCTATTGGTGACCTTAAGACGGGAATGAAATTGCCGGGTATAGTTACAAATATTACGAATTTTGGAGCATTTGTGGATATCGGGGTACACCAAGATGGATTAGTACACTTAAGTCAATTGTCCAATCATTTTGTCTCCGACCCTCATGAAGTAGTGAAGGTGCAGCAAAAGGTGATGGTAACTGTAACTGAAGTGGACGAAAAACGTAATCGTATAGGGTTGTCTATGAAGACTGAAGATAAAGCTCCTCGTAAGCGTTCTGAAAAAAGAGAAACACATCAGGTGCCAGAAACAGACATGGCGTCTAAGCTAGCTGCGCTAGCAAGCAAGTTTAAATAATTTAAAAGCTCTCCTAACGGAGAGCTTTTATTTTTTTGAAACGTCTTTTGGTTTTTGCTCCTTTCGATACCCCCAATTCCACATTTTTCTCCAAAATTCACTAAAGGAATCGAATTCCTGCCGATATACAACACCAAATGCACTGATGTACTCTCCGTCATTCATACGTATAAGGAAATTTCGGGTGTAAGGTCTATTGTATGCTCTTAGAATAAGATTTCCATCCTTCCGTAGTCGGTAGGTCAATTCAGCGTCGGTGGTAATTCCCTCCCTAAAAAAAGTAAGATCATTTGCTTGATAATTAGTGCGGTCTGTGATACCTCCAGTCAATATGAGGCGGTCATTCAGCAGTCTGACAGATGCGGAAGCGTCGTTGAACGAACGTATGTTGAGATCAAAAAAATTGACATTGAGTGACTGAGAAATGATATTGTTTAGCTGGTTAAAAGCAATTTCCGTCCCTGCAGATAGAAGCGTACTATTAACTTCTCTTCCGATCTCACTTGTTGAATTTGGTGTGAAGCTTCGTCGCACGATTAGACTTAATGCTTGTTGGTTGACATTGTTGATATCGCTTAAGTAACTTTGAAGTTGATCCTTGATATACGGATTTTGTGGAAAGTTAAGATCAAACGTGATATCGGGCTGTTCTAAGGTTCCCTTTATCAGCATATCGGCTTGCGCCAATACGCGCTCGTCGTCTCCAGTTCGTCCTGCAGCATTGTAAAGGGGACCTACAGCGGTTCTTTGTTGATATATAGCTGTAAGGTTTATATTTGCTTCGCTAGGCTTTCCTGTCCATCGAATAGTTCCACCCTCGCGGATATCAAAGTACTTGTTGATAAAATCCTGTGCTGTAAAATGAAACTTTCCTGTATTTACCGTATAATCACCAAACATCTCGAAATCGCCAAGAGAGGTTATCTTCATACCTATCTCTCCCAGTCCGTTTCCTTTCAAGGAGCCTAGATTTGTTTGTAGATTGATTTCCGCATCGGCTGTTAAGCTCAAGTCCATATTCATTGTAATTCCTTTGAATAGGGATTTTTTACGTTGCTTTTCGTTTTCTGTAGAGTCTTTACTGATGAAATAGATAAAGTCACTTTCTTCCGAGACGGTCATTGCACTGTTGAATGGAATAGTTAGCGTAGTTCCTTTCTCAGATTTGGCTTTGATATCAATATCAATCGCGGAGGTATAACCTTTGAAGCGGAACATGCCTGTAGCGTGTGCTGTACCATAGTATAGATTATTGTCCTTGTAATTGGTGTTTAATACCATAAAATTGTTTCCATTTACATCAACGTCGATGTAGGGGGTCGCTAGTTTGGAAAGATTGACAATGCCATTTGCTGTTGCAGTTTGATTCTTGCTATCTCGAATTTGAAGGTTTTGGAGCATTATAGCATTGTTTTCAACCATCGCGATTTGATTGTCCACATAATAATCCGTTTTCAGGTAGTTGACTGTAAACGATGTATTTGTAAATCGTCCCAATCCCGTGATTTTAGGATTTTTGAAAGTCCCCTTTATGTTGATGTCTGCATTACCTTTTCCTTGTAAATTGGAAACTAGATTTTTTAAGAAAGGCTGAAATAACATCAAATCCGTTTCTTTGAGCTTTCCCGATAAATTTAAGGGCTCATTTTCATCGTAAAAATTGTAATTACCACTGAGATTGATACCTCTCTCTTGTTCATCAAGAAGAGCGAGATCTATATTTGCTGTACCTATGTCAGGATCAAAATCACCTTTTAGTTTTAGTTGTCCGATGGGAAAACCATTATAAATAATTGGGGTAGTCTGAATCCTGCCGGAAGCAAAGGGTTTTTTAAAAAGGGAAGTCAATTCGATATTACCACTCAGGAATCCCTTTAATTCAATGCCTAATGGATTGGTTATTCCATTGAGTGATGTTAGACTGAAACGGTCAAATAGAATGTTGATTTTATCATTTTCATTGGAAACTACCCCGTCGAGTTTTACACGTTGTTCAGCCTGACTTAAAATCAAATTTGAAATGAAAAATTTTCCTTTTGAGACGCGCATTGCTGCATCATTATTGAGTTGCCAAGCTTCTTTGTTAATCGTAATCGAAGAAGGTTTAAATTTTATATATGCAGGTGCATTGTGTGCAAAGTGTATGTTGCCATGAAGGTCTAGGTGATTGATAGCACTCTTTTCAGACATGCGTACATTGAATAATAGGCTATCATTTGCCAGCACATTGCGGATAGCAATGCTATTAATATAGGTGCTATCTCCAACGCTCATCCGATCCGCTAACACATCGAGAGAGAATGCACGGTCGTCTGCTTTTTCTTGGATAGATAGATTGGTTAATTTGACGCCCTTATAAACCACTGTCGGACTGTATGCAACAAAGCTAGCTGTATAATTCTCGGACGAAAATATAGCACTTAAGTGCGCTCCGTCATCAAGGTTCAAAGATGGATCCAATAGCGGAGCTATAGGCTTAAATGATTTGACATTTACTTCTAAATTGAAATCCTGAACATTGTAAGGTTGTGTTTCAATTCCTATGGCTGGTGCATAACGCATTGCCAATGATTTAAAATAGGGAATGATTGTATTAAGGTCAATAATACCTGCCATTTTAGCGTCCAAAACGTCCGACTCTAGCGTCAGAGTCCTATTGGTTTCATTGCCTTCGGCGGTAAAAGCTAAAGATTTGATCCTGAAATCTCCTTTTGTCGTAGAGAGCTCAATAGAATCTGCGTTGAAATGCCCCGCTATGGTGTTTAAAGAATTACCGATTAGATTTGTGTTAATGTTTGCTTCGTGGATGGTGACGCTGTCCTTGTGGAGTAATTTCAGTTTATTCAAGGCAGCATGACGTACTTTGGCATCTAATAGGTAACTAGGTGAACTTTGTCCCCAATCCAGTGTTGATCTATAGTCTACTTTAAGGTTTTCATCGTCAATATCGCCTTGTATCTCTAGTTTCTTATTCGTTAGATTACCATTGATTAAGGCCTGTTGATAGGTGTAGTTCAACAACTCGCTATTGTTCATCTTTCCTGAAAACTGAAGCGCCAATTCATCCAATGTCAGTCCCTGTCCTTCGAAATTTATTTCCACAGAAGAATTGCCAACAGTGGACGAAGCAAGAAAGGTACCGATGTCTAAACGGGCTGACGATAGCTCTCCTTTGTACTTCAAATTCTTCTTTATATCGATGTAACTTTTTGTTTTTAGGTTGCCTATTGCTGTATTAAATATTCCGTCTACTAGAAAATCATTGTAGAAACCATTGAAAGTACCTTCAAAAGTAACTTCCTTAAGACGGTGAAGTTGATCCGGAAGACTAAAGTTCTTTTTGTTTGCTAGTTGTGGTACAATTTTTTCCACATCCTGAGGCGAGGTATGAAGCTTTTTTAGGTCGGCAATGAATACTGTCTTATCTATATAGGGGAGACCTTTTATGGATAAGTCTCCTATTAACTCTGTATTTTGTCCTGTCGATAAATGGATATTTCGTGCCCTGATGTTTGCGACAGTCCCTTTAAGTGTTGCACGATGTACATCTGCTTTGAAGACGACATGACGCATAGTAGGCGCAAAGAACTCAATGTCACGGGAGTCTACGGATGAATTCTTGAGATTACCCGTGATATTTACTTTGGTGAGAAACTCGGAGAAATCATTTATCTTATCGTACTCGAAGCATACATAATCTTGTAATAGCGATCGGTTTGTTTTTAGGTATAGCTTCTTAAACTCCATTAGTTTGTTGCTATAAGAAGCAGAGGTGTTAAGTTTTTGAATCGATAGTCCTGATTTTTCAAGTAACGTAAAGTCGGTTATCTCTGCTGAAATGATAGAGTCTAATCTGATTTTATCGAAAATAGCAGAGAAGTTCTTGACGTCTAAATCAGCGAAATTGATACCCTGATTACGTTTTTTGAAATTGTGGTTACGCAGTTTAAAGCGATTATTTACTAACTCAACCTTGTCTAATCTAAAGCCAAATTGTTGTTTCTTTTTTTTCTTGTTGTCTTTTTTTGGAGCGAAGTATTTTGCTAGACTAGAAAAATTTGAACTGTCTTTGTAGAGTTCAATATTAATATATCCCTCGTCGAGATAGAGCTCTTCAACAATTATTTTATTATTTAATAGTTGAGATAATACCAAATCCGCTGAAAGTTCTTTGATGCTCATTAATGGAATTCCTTTCCGGTCCTTGATGGCGAATCCTTGGAGGGTGACGGCGGAAAAAGGTTTGAAGTATACGTAGTCGATTTGAATGTCGCTATCGAGTTCCTTGGATAGATAACGTGCTACCTTTTGAGAGAGATAAGTCTGGACGCTCTGAAATTGTAGGACAAAAATAGCCGCAACAATAAGCAGCAGGATACTGACAGTAGTAATTAGCGTTATTTTTAGTATTTTTTTGATACTTTTGTGTTTTAAAATTACTTCCTCAAAATGGCTATTATCCTCGGAATAGAATCCTCTTGTGACGAAACTTCAGCATCCATCTGTATAGACGGTGAAATTAAGTCAAATATTATTGCGAGTCAAGCAATTCACGCGAAATATGGTGGTGTCGTCCCAGAATTAGCATCGAGGGCACATCAGCAAAATATTATCCCGACTGTTGACCAAGCGATAATACAGGCCGAAATTACAAAAAATGATGTAGATGCGGTAGCTTTTACGCGCGGACCTGGTTTATTGGGCTCTCTTTTGGTTGGAACTTCCTTTGCGAAATCTTTTGCACTAGCGCGTCAGATTCCGTTGATTGAGATTAATCATATGCAAGCTCATATTCTAGCGCATTTTATTGACAATCCCCAGCCATCTTTTCCCTTTTTATGTCTTACCGTGTCTGGAGGGCATACGCAAATCGTGTTAGTGAAGGATTACTTTGACATGGAGTTGATTGGACAGACATTAGATGACGCAGCGGGGGAGGCATTTGATAAAACTGCAAAAATTTTGAATCTTCCATATCCGGGAGGTCCCTTGATTGATAAGTATGCACAATTGGGCGACCCCAAGGCTTTTGCCCTTCCTGAGCCACAGATACCCGGTTTGGATTTTAGTTTTTCTGGTCTCAAGACAGCCATTTTATATCTGGTACAACGCAAAGTGAGTGAAAATCCATCTTTCTTAGAAGACTATAGGGATGATGTGTGTGCTTCCGTACAACAACGGATAGTGTCTATTCTATTGAACAAAGTAAAAAAGGCTGCTAAACAAACGGGCGTAAAAGATATTGCTATTGCAGGTGGAGTATCTGCTAATTCCGGTCTACGGAAAGATTTATTGGCCATGGGCGAAAGGTATAAGTGGAATGTGTTTATTCCCAAATTTGAATACTGCACAGACAACGCGGCGATGATTGCCATCGCCGGTTATCATAAATATCTGAAGAAAGACTTCGTCGGGCAGGATATCGCTCCTTTAGCACGTATGTCTGTCGGGTATTAAACTTAAGGGTTAAATACTAGAAGGATAAATAAGAAAAATAGGATAATATGCATGATACCTAATATGGGAGACGTGCGTTTACCTAAGAAGCTCATCAAGCTGAGCAAAAGGGTTATAATAAATAATATTGTTTCTGTTGATGTAAGGCCTAAAGCGACCGTCTTACCAGTCAATAATCCGATAGTCAGTACAGCCGGTACTGTAAGCCCTACGGTAGATACAAAGGCTCCATGACAAAGGTTAATTGCTCGCTGAAACTCATTATTTAATGCGGCTTTTACAGCAGTCATCGATTCCGGTGTGAATACGATAATAGCAATCAAGACTCCGCCTAAAAGAGGAGGAAGTTGTGTGGTCCTTATTCCGTAATCGACAATGCTGGCCATATGGTGAGACAAGAGTACAATAGGGAGGATCATCGCTATAAGCAAGACACTGCGAAGAATAATTTCTTTTTTATCAATAGATTCTCCGTTTTCTTCGGTCAATTCTCGATTGTTATTACGTTGTGCATAGACGATTTCCATGTGACCGGATTCGGGTTGTAGATATAGATGTCTATATCCCTTCATTTGATAAGCAAGAAAGAAGGCGTATAGAATGGCTATCAACAAAGAAATTCCGATAGCTTGTATATTCGTAAATATTCCGTTTCCTGCTCCTTGGATAAAGTTTGGTAATAACATAGATATTCCTGAGAGCATGATAATCATCGAGAGATAAGTCATTGTGCCTTGCGCATTATATTCCTGTTCGCCGTATTTCAACCCTCCAAAGAGTAAACATATCCCTACCACTAGATTCATGATGATCATCATCACCGAGAAAATAGAGTCTTTTGCTATTTGGGCAGATTCGCCCGGGCCTAAAAGAACTGCTGAAATAAGTATTACTTCAATAGCGACGATAGATAGGGTTAGGATTAATGTTCCATAGGGTTCGCCTAGTTTGTGCGCCAATTCATCAGCTTCTTTTACCACACCAAAAGATGAAAATATGATGGTACTTAATAGTACCACGAATAAGATAGATCCATTTAGCGGGTTCAGCTCTTGGCTGAAGGCGTGCCCATAAATACTAAATACAAGAACAACTAACCAAATGATAACTAGTCGGAATATTGTCTTCTTTGAGAAAATAGTGTTCATAATGACTTTAAATATTAAGTGTTTTGTCACGTGCAAAAATCGGTTTTATAATAGTAATAAATTTTTACATATGTTAAAAACCTGTTCTATGAATTCCGATTTTTTCTGAATTTTGTAAGGAAATGTAAGATTGTTATTCGGTTCTTGGATTTTCTTTGCCTTCGTGTATCTTGGGGGGGATAAAAAACAAAATAGTATAGAAAAAGGAAAAGGGGTAAATTTTATTTTACCCCTTTTCCTTTTTTAATGTTGAAAGATTATTTTTCGCCTAATACTTTTGTAACAAGTTCTGCAGCTTCTTTCAGTAATATTGCTGAGTAAACTTGTAAGCCAGACTCATCAATTAATTTTTTAGCTTCTGCGGCATTAGTTCCTTGAAGACGAACGATAATTGGAACAGGAATGTTGCCAATTTCGTTGTATGCATCAATCACACCTTGAGCGACACGGTCACAACGTACGATACCACCAAAGATATTGATTAAGATTGCTTTTACATTTGGATCTTTAAGGATGATGTTAAATCCTGCTTTTACAGTTTCTGCATTAGCAGTACCACCTACGTCTAGGAAGTTTGCAGGCTCACCACCAGCAAGTTTAATGATGTCCATTGTTGCCATTGCAAGTCCTGCACCATTTACCATACAGCCTACGTTACCATCCAATTTAACGTAGTTTAAGTTTGACTCACCAGCTTCAACTTCTGTTGGATCTTCTTCTGTGACATCACGCATCGCAGCGATATCCGCATGACGGTATAATGCGTTTTCGTCTAAATTTACTTTAGCATCAACAGCTAAGATTTTATCATCAGATGTTTTTAATACGGGGTTGATCTCAAACATAGAGGCATCGATAGAATCGTAAGCTTTATATAAAGCAGCTACGAATTTAACCATGTCTTTGTGTGCAGCGCCTGATAAACCTAAGTTGAAAGCGATTTTACGCGCTTGGAAACCTTGTAGGCCAACTTTAGGGTCGATTTCTTCTTTGAAGATCAAATGAGGAGTTTTTTCAGCTACTTCTTCGATGTCCATACCGCCTTCTGTGGAGTACATGATAATGTTACGACCAGTACCACGGTCTAACAAAACAGACATATAGAATTCTTTGGTTTCGCTCTCACCTGGGTAGTATACATCTTGTGCGACTAGCACTTTATTAACTTTTTTACCTTCAGGACCTGTTTGCGGAGTAACAAGTTGCATGCCGATGATATCTGTAGCGCGTTGCAATACTTCATCATGGTTTTTAGCTAACTTTACACCACCACCTTTACCACGGCCTCCTGCATGGATTTGTGCTTTAATCACAACCCAATCCGAGTTGAATTCTTCTTTCATTCTCTTAGCAGCTTCAACTGCTTGCTCAGGCGTTTCAGCAACGACTCCTTCTTGGACTCTTACACCAAAACTCTTAAGTATTTCTTTTCCTTGATATTCGTGAATGTTCATTGATAAAAAAATTTGACGTAAAAATAGGGTTTTTATTCTTATGGAACAAGGTTAAAAATTAAAAGCTTGTTCCATAAGATAGCTATCTAGCGGTCGTTATAGAGCTTGGTTTTTGATTCTTTTTAGTAAATTCGCATTATGATTCTTAAAGCCACAAATATTCATAAGTCTTACGGTTCATTGCCGATACTTAAAGGGGTTGATATTGAAGTGCAGCGTGGTGAGATAGTTTCCATCGTTGGAGCATCGGGAGCAGGGAAGAGTACTTTTTTGCATATTATCGGAACATTGGATAAAGCTGACAAAGGTGAGCTTTTTATCAATGATACCGCGATACATACGTTGTCATCAAACGAAATGAGTGCATTTAGAAATATGCATATTGGGTTTGTGTTTCAATTTCATCATTTACTACCCGAGTTTACAGCTCTTGAGAATATTTGTATCCCTGCTTTTATCAATGGTACTGCCACACAAAAAGCTGAACGTAGAGCTATGGAGCTATTGGATATTCTTGGTGTTGCAGATCGGGCGCAGCACAAGCCGAGCCAACTTTCGGGTGGAGAACAACAACGTGTTTCTGTTGCCCGGGCTTTGATTAATAATCCATCGTTGGTATTAGCAGACGAACCCTCAGGCAATTTGGATTCTGAGAATGCAGCCTCTTTGCATCAGCTTTTTTTTAATCTGCGGGATACAATGAATCAGACATTTATTATTGTTACGCATAATGAAGAGTTGGCGGGAATATCAGATCGTACGATCCACATGCGTGATGGACTCGTATATGCGTAGCGAATAGATTTGAAAAGCCGCTGTCTTCGAAACGCGTAAACAGATCAATCAGTAAGCAGGCTTTCAATAGTCAAACATATTTATACATGAAGAAGATTTTACTTACCTGTGCCACACGTTCATTTTCAATGCGTGTCGCGCAGTTGTTGTCCCCTCATTTTGAGGTTATATCAGCTACTTCAGACGAAGTGCCTACAGTCTTGCAGGGACGTTATCACAAGATTCCGAAAGGCGCTAATCCTACTTATGCTCATGAAGTTCTTAAAATTGCATTGGATTTGAAATGCGATTACGTTCTTCCTTTAGCTATGGATGAAATTGTTACGTTGAGCGGCTCTTTAATCCTTTTTGAAGAGTATGGGATTCAGGTATTATGCCCTGGGATTGCAGATTTAGAGATGCTTTCGGTTTTGGACAATCCAGCAAAGGAGTTAAAATTAAGTCTTTTTGTCGGCGGGTATGATGTTTTCGGGGTGACATCTGAATCGGTTGCTTTCGATGGTTTGGGCATGCTTTCCGATTCAGGTGATACATTTATATTAGCAGTTGCCAAATGAAGTTAAGCGAAATTTCTTTCGATAAAGCACTTTATTTGTTCGAGTTGGACGATGTGCTTTTTTGCAGGCGAGAATACTTGTTACAGGTTTATTATCTTTTCGGTAGTTTTTATGAATTTACTGAGGGGACGGCGAAGGCCAGTGATATGGCCGAATTTATGAAGAAAGTATACGATCATCACGGCGAGGATGCTGTATTTCCAGCAACAAAGGTCATGTTTGGGGTTGATGATAAATATGAAGTCAATTTGCAGCGTTTGCAGGCTAATGCACAGCTGCCTCTTAAGTTGATGTTGCCGGAAGCCCGAGCCGACCTGTTAGTGCGATTGGTCGAAGATAAAAGGCAGGTTGCTGTATTGACAAAGGGTAATCCTGTTGAGCAATTAAACAAATTGAAATTTTTGGATTGGGGCAAGGCAGATTCGATCAAGCATACGTTAAAAGTATTTTTTGTGGACGAGCTTGAGTTTAAATCTTTCGTGCCAATTGATTATATTGCATCAGAATATGATTTGCCGAAAGATCAGATTGTAATTGTTAATACGATTGTAGATTAGTTATAGAACGATTGTGTGTATGAAAAATAAAGCATCCTATATCATACTTCTTGCCTGGGTAATTATAACGGTCGGATGTAAGAAGACACCTCCAAACCTAAAGGAGGATACGGAGATTGAACCCCCGCAGAAGACAACGGTTTATAATTCTGATGTCAAGGAGAATATGATCAAAGACAGTGTCTTTTATTATACTAAACTATTTTCATTGTGGCAGGACAATATGCCACCAAAGAATTTGAATGACTTGAACAAACCCGATTTAATCCGTACAAAATATACGCAGTATTTCGAGCGAGGAGAACATGTGTTGGATTGGTTAGTGAGCCTAACTCCCAAAAATACCGAAACGGGACAGCCTATAGACAGGTACAGTTATTTGGATCGAGCGGGGGTGGTAAGTGGCGAAGTTCAAGACGCGATATCTACAAGTTTTGGAATGCAGGTGTTTTATCTACAAACAGAGAACACTGGAAATAACGCGGATTTGTATGTCCGTATGGTTGAGAAAAATTCGTCGGCATGGGAGGTCGGAATGAGACGTGGTGATAGGATTATTAGTATCAATGGCGATACCAAGATAGACTATGATGCGCAGAAGGCACAAAGTTTTAGAAGCTTAAACGGTTATCTAAATGCATACACTTTGACTGTCGTATTCCAGCAACCCTCGGGAACTATCTTAACGCAAACTATTACCCAAAAGCCGTTTGAAAAAAATCCAATCTTAGATTACCGTGTTATTTTGAACAACGGTAAGAAAATTGGATATCTTGCTTTTAACTCTTTTCTAGCGACAGAAAAGTCGGAGAATGGAAATTGGATAAAAACGGATATGTATCATAGATTTGAAGAGGTTCTGAAGAGCTTGCAAGGCATCGATGAGTTTGTTGTTGATTTGCGATATAATGGAGGAGGTGCTGTAATCACGGCCGAGTACTTGGCCGATTGGTTTGTGCCGGCTTCCAAAAACAAAGAACTGATGTATACCTCTACGATGAATAGTTATTTTCAGAAAGAAGGGTGGACACGTCCTGGAGGAGAGTTTGGCCCAGTCTTCTTTAATAAAAGAGGGGGAATAGAAATAAAACGTATCTACTTTTTGGTGTCCAGTTCAACAGCATCAGCCAGTGAACTCTTAATGAACGTGATGAAGCCCCATATACCAGTTTTTATGGTCGGTACAAAGGCGGTGGATGCCAACGATAGAATTATTGATGAATATACTTATGGTAAGCCTGTGGGATTTTGGGAATGGCCTGTTGTGGAGGATGCGAATAACCCTAGCAATGACGTCAGTCTTTATCCAGCATCGTTCAAGACTTATAATAAACTTGGTGAGGGCGATTATTTTAACGGTATGAAGCCGAGTGCCCATGTCTGGGAGTTTAGTAATTTTCTGGATTTTGGCCAGGAGGGAGAGTCTATGTTACGTGCTGCGATTACGCATATTAATACGGGCAGCTTTACGGCTCCCTCTCTGCGATCAAGTGGTTTTGTCCGGAAAAACCGAGTTATGGACGAGCGGATACAACAAAGAAGTAATACGAGAGGACGTATGTTCAAGTTTAATAGCGGGACATCACGTTTGAAAGAATAAGGTTACAGCTCCTCTCTAAAAAAATCTAAATAGAAGAGGATAGCTACAAAATTCGTTTTATATTACAGTACAATTATATTGCGTGTAAACACGAATTTGTGTAGGTTTGGATTAGAGGGGGTAAATAAAACAGTGTCATTATGAAATCGAACAAACCGGCAACGATTAAGGAAATAGCAAGGAAATTAAAAATTTCACCATCGACAGTGTCGAGAGCTTTGAATGATCATCCAAGCATAGGGCTGGTCACTACAATGCGGGTGAAAAAGATGGCAGAGGAGTTGAATTATGAGCCAAATCAGACAGCTATCTTTTTTAAACAGCGGAAGACCTTCACGATAGGTGTTATTTTACCTGCATTATCTGAGCCTTTTTTTTCTTCCGCAATCAGTGCTATAGAAGCGATTGCTGAAGATAGAAAGTACACGGTGTTATTGGGACAGTCATTGGATGATGCCGATCGTGAGGCTAAAATTATTGCCACTTTTAAGAAACATCGTGTTGATGGTATATTGATGTCGCTGGGTAAGAATACAACGGATTTGAGCTTTGTAGAGGTCTTAGAGAGTTCGGATATACCAGTAGTCTTTTTTGACTGTGTACCGGAGTCGACTTCCGTCCATAAAGTTTATTGTGATCTAGCTACGGGTATGGATGAAGCCATTGAGGCATTTATTAGTCGTGGGCATAAGAATATTGCACTGATCAATGGACCCGAGACATTACTCTCGGCAACAGAACGTACGGCTTCTTTCCAGGAAGCTTTATTGAAGCATGGTTACGAATTTAATGATAAATATGTGGTGCACACCGATCTAACGGAACACGGTAATCACGCTGCTATGGAACAACTGTGTGTATTGCCTGAGCGGCCTTCTGCTATCGTTTCTTTTAATGATTTTGTGACACTCGATGTGATCAAGTATGCTAGGGGTAAAGGTATAATCGTAGGCCAGGATATGCATTTCATCAGTTTTGCGAATTATCCGCTTTGGAAATATATGGAGAACCCTCCTTTAGCGAGTATAGAACAGTACCCAGATGAACAAGGGAAAAAGGCTGCAGAAATACTTTTTGAAATTTTAGAAAGCAAAGAAAAGGTTGAACCTCAGGAGATCATATTTTCTTCTAAATTAGTACTGAAATAAAAAAAGCGGATTTTTAATCCGCTTTTTTTATTTTCTATATCCTCTTATAAGTGGATTACTTCGCCGTATGCATCTGCAGCAGCTTCCATAATAGCTTCACTCATCGTTGGGTGTGGATGTACTGATTTAATCATTTCATGACCTGTAGTCTCTAATTTACGGGCTACAACAACTTCAGCGATCATCTCTGTTACATTTGCTCCAATCATATGAGCGCCCAAAAACTCGCCATATTTTGCATCAAAAACTAGTTTTACAAAACCATCTTTTGCGCCTGCGGCAGAAGCCTTACCTGATGCTGAAAATGGGAATTTTCCAACTTTAACCTCATAGCCTGCTTCACGGGCAGCCTTTTCTGTATACCCTACGGAAGCAATCTCCGGTGAGCAGTAAGTACATCCTGGGATATTGTTATAGTCGATAGGTTCAACATGTAGTCCTTTGATTTTCTCAACACAGGTTATACCTTCTGCCGATGCTACGTGTGCCAAAGCTTGACCTTTTACAATATCACCTATAGCATATACGCCATCTATGTTTGTTTTGTAATAATCGTCGACAACTACACGACCTTTATCCACTTTTACACCAACCTCTTCAAGACCTAAGTTCTCGATATTAGGCATAATACCTACAGCCGAAAGAACAACTTCTGCTTCGATCACTTCAGTACCCTTTGCTGTTTTGATACTCACTTTAGAAAGAGCACCACTTGTATCTACAGATTGAACTTCTGATTTTGTTAGAATTTCAATACCAGCTTTCTTTAGCGATTTTTCTAATTGTTTAGAAACCTCTTCATCTTCTACTGGAACAATTCTGTCCATGAACTCAACGATAGTTACCTTCGTGCCGATAGCATTATAAAAATAAGCAAACTCTACACCGATAGCTCCTGAACCAACAACTACCAAAGATTTTGGTTGAGTAGGTAGATTCATTGCTTGGCGGTAACCAATTATTTTTTTACCATCCTGTGGAAGGTTTGGCAATTCTCTAGAACGAGCACCGGTAGCTAGAATAGTATGTTTCGCAGTATATTCTTTTGTGCTTCCATCCGCTGCTTTTACATCTATTTTACCGCCTTTTTTGATTTTAGCAGTGCCTAATATAACATCGATCTTATTCTTTTTCATTAAGAATTGGATGCCTTTACTCATGCCTTCAGCTACACCGCGACTTCTTTTTACAATAGCGCCAAAATCAGCCTCACCTCCTTGTACTTTAATTCCGTACTCTTCAGCATGGTTTAAATATTCGAAAACTTGTGCACTTTTTAATAAGGCTTTAGTTGGTATACATCCCCAGTTCAAGCAGATCCCACCCAAAGCTTCACGCTCTACAACGGCAGTTTTAAAGCCTAGTTGAGCTGCACGTATAGCTGCTACGTAACCGCCTGGGCCACTTCCAATCACGATGATGTCGTAGTTCATATATTTTTAGTATTTATATTAAACATATTTGCTCCCAAAAATACATCTTTTTATTGAAAGTATCTGTTTTTAAATAGACAAGTGACAGGCATTAATTGCGTCAATCTGTATTTGTATTGGATATATTAATAAAAACATGACATCCAATGAAATAGATTGTCAAAGGGCAGTCAATTCTATGAAATGATTTTTGAGAGGTCAAAGTTTGGTTTATTTTTGCCTGAAATAATTTATCACGATGTTACGTATTTTTCAGCAAGTTGCTCTTTGGGAGGCTATTTCCACCATTATTTTGTTCTTTATCGCGATGCCGATTAAGTATGTTTTGCCACATCTTATGGATGTTCCAGATGACATTAGGAATGGTGCCGTACGTATAGCCGGATCCATCCACGGTTTTTTGGTCGTACTGTTTGTTATTCTTTTGGTGGCCTGCTGGCAAAGCTATAGCTGGAAGTTCACCAGAGTTATTAAATACTTTGTGTTGTCATTGATTCCTGTCGTTTCTTTTTGGGTGGAGCGTGACGTAAAGAAGGATATTCTATCCACCAAAAAGACAGTTAAAGCTGCTTAATAATCTATACGAATCTGCCAAGGACGTTACGGTGTCTCGTCCTTGGTGAACTTATCGACACTCATATAGGCATAGGTTATCTCGGTCTTGCCATGCGGAGTTGGTGTACCTTCTTCATCTAGGTTGACAAACACCAACTTGTCAATAGAAAGTATTGTTTTTCGAGTTATCTTATTTCTTACCTCGCAACGCATTGTGATCGAGGTACGTCCGAATTCTGTTGCGGTGATGCCTAATTCAATAATATCGCCCTGTTTGGCTGAACTGACAAAGTTTATTTCAGAAATATATTTGGTGACTACATGCGGATTTCCCAATTGTACAATAGCGTAGATTACTGCCTCTTCATCAATCCATCTTAGTAGCGTACCTCCGAATAGCGACCCGTTTGGATTTAGGTCTTCGGGTTTTATCCATTTACGTGTGTGAAAATTCATGTTTTAAACGTTGTATATATTTCATTAATCAAAAAATGCCCTTTGCCTTTATCCGTAAGAAAATACGGTTTTAGCAAAAGGCATTTCTATATTTAAAAAGCTTGATTTCTAATTAAGCATGAATAGCTCTATTAGCTGTAGCTGCTAATGCTGCTTCTTTCAATGCTTCGGTATATGTAGGGTGTGCATGACATATTCTGCCGATGTCTTCAGCAGAAGCTCTGTATTCCATAGCTACGACTGCTTCTGCAATCATATCTGCTGCTCGTGGCCCTATCATATGTACTCCTAACACCTCGTCCGTTTCAGCGTCGGCTAATACTTTGACAAAACCATCGGTATCTCCTGATGCTTTGGCACGACCGGAAGCTTTGAATGAGAACGAACCTGATTTGTATTTTTTACCAGCTTCTTTCAGTTGCTCTTCAGTCTGCCCAACAGATGCTACCTCAGGCCATGTATATACGACCCCAGGGATCAAGTTGTAGTCGATATGTGGTTTTTGACCGGCAATACGTTCTGCAACATATATTCCTTCGTCTTCCGCTTTGTGTGCCAACATCGCACCTTTTACTACATCACCAATTGCATATATACCCTCTACCGAAGTCTCTAGATGATCATTGACCGTGATTTTGTTGCCCCTCTCTTCTGGAGTGATTCCGATATTTTCTAAACCTAAATCTTTGGTGTAAGCGATACGGCCTACAGATACGATACAGTAATCTCCTTCAAAAGAAACAGCCTGACCTTTACTGTCTTCAGCAGTAACAGTCACTTTCTTACCTTTAGCGGAAGCTCCGGTTACTTTGTGTCCTAAGAAAAACTCCATACCTAAAGATTTTTTTAGTACACGTTGGAGTTCTTTTCCTAAACCACCATCCATTGTGCTGATAATAGATTTAGCATACTCAATGACAGAAACTTTGGCGCCTAAACGCGCATAAACTGATCCTAATTCCAGACCGATTACACCACCACCAATAACAATAAGGTGTTTAGGTACTTCAGTAAGGTTTAATGCTTCTGTAGAAGTAATGATACGCTGTTTGTCAATAGGGAGGAATGGTAACGCAGTAGGTTTGGAACCTGTCGCGATGATTACGTTCTTGCCTGTGATTTCTTCTGCCGTACCATCTTTTTTAGTGATTTTTATGGTATTTTTATTAACAAAAGAACCTACTCCTTCGTAAGAGTCGACTTTGTTCTTTTTAAATAAGTAAGTGATACCTGCCGTATTTTGGGCAATGACATCGTTCTTACGATCGATCATTTTCTTAACGTCTATTTTAAGACTGCTAAGGCTAATCCCATGATCAGCAAAGGCATGAGCTGCGTTGTGATAGTGCTCTGAAGTGTCCAATAGGGCTTTAGAAGGTATACAGCCTACATTAAGACAGGTACCCCCAAAAGTACTGTATTTTTCGATTACCGCTGTTTTTAGGCCTAATTGAGCGCAACGGATAGCGGCTACATAACCACCTGGACCACTGCCTATAACTATAACGTCGTATTGCATGATTGCGAGTTTTAAATTTTGAGGCTAAGTTAAGACTTATCTCTAAGTAATTCCAAAATATTGATTCAAAAATACCCCTTAAAGTTTCTGTTTATTTTGTTCTATCGCTTTCTAGGTTTTGTTTTAACGTCGAAAGCCTTAATATAATACAAAAGGCACGACTCCGTGCCTTTTGTATTATATTAAAAGAAAATCCGTACTGCTATTATTCAGCAACAATTTTTCCGTGCATTACACCATAGTGTCCTGGGAAACTACAGATATAGTCGTATACTCCTTTTTCCAAAGTCACGGTGATTTTATCTTCTTCACCTGGGCCTAGTAATTTGGTGTGTGCTACAATCGATGAAAGTGAAGATTTAGGGATGTACTCGTTATCCGCTGCAGCTGATGCTTCGCCGCCAAAAGTAGGCAAATCGACACCAGGATTAAGAATAACCAAGTTGTGTCCCATTGATTCTTTTGGCATTGAACCGACATTTTTCAATGTTAATTCTAGAGGTTCTCCTGCTTTTACGCGGATCAACTCCGTGTTAAATTTCATTTGATCGTTACCTTCTACAGTCCAGCTGTTGGAGATCGCTACATTTTCGATACCAGGTACCGTTTCAGCCGGAGATTCCGAAGTCGTTTCTTCGGTCGTGTTTTGCGTTGAACTTTCTGACTTCGTGTTGTTTCCTCCGCAAGCAGCTAGAGATACAACGGCAGCTAAAGCTGGGATAAAAAATAATTTTTTCATATGTGTATAATTTGTCTTTTAATGGTCAAATGGAATACTCATGAGTGTTCGTGCTTCGCTAAACATGAGTATTTCATTGAAAAGTAATTAAATTTAAGCGTATAAAAACTCCATTGTACAATAGAGCTAGTTACACCCGGATTGTTGTTAATGATAAATGAGCTAAAACAGGTTTCAATGTTGTTTTATGCCATTATTCCATTGTTAAATAGAACGCTTAAAGATACTAAAAATAAAAGTACTAGATGGCAATTAGACCTCAAAATGGCAATTTGTTGACTTTCTCTGATTCACATACTTTTGTTATTTTCTTGTAGAGCTCGGCAGGATCAAAAGGTTTACCAATGACCTCATCTGCCCCTACTTGAAAAGCTGCTTGTTGTTCATGCTCCAGTACCGATGCGGATATGGTAATTATAGGTGTCTGTCTGCGTGCCGGGTTGATATTGCCCCGGATTTCTTTAATAGCTTCAAATCCACTCATGACCGGCATATGGGTGTCCATGAGGACCAGGTCAAAACTGTCTTTTTCTAAAGCTTCTAGCGCGAGACGTCCATTTTTTACGACAGTGACTTTGCAATCCCAAGTCTGTAGGATATGGGCCAGCATAAAGCTGTTTAACTCATTGTCTTCTGCTACCAAAACGTTAAATCCTTCCAGTTTAGGGAATTGCGAGTAGGGTAGATTGATCTCTCTTTTGATTTTCTCCTTGTTTTTAACTTCTTTGATATCGACAATAAATGAAAATTCTGACCCATCACCGTATACGCTTTGGGCATGCACTTCACCATTTAAAAGCTCGGAAAGGCGTTTTACAATAGCTAATCCTAAACCAGTACCGCCAAATTTTTTGGTGATTCCATCATCGCCTTGTTCGAATGCGAGAAATATTTTGTCCACTGAGCCTGGCTTTATACCGATTCCGGTATCAGTGACTGAAAATTTTATTTTATGGATATCATCCGTCTCTTCTAGGGTCTGTACCGCTAATGTTATCTTTCCTCTTTCGGTAAATTTTAAACTGTTGGATACAAAATTGCTGATGATCTGTTCGAGTCGCAAGGAGTCAAAATGGACATGTTTTGGCAATTTTGAATCAAGTCTTACATCAAATTCTAGCTTTTTATCAGATGCTTTGATCTTGAACATCTGCCCCAGATCCAAAAGTAGATTAGTGAGATGGAAGTCCTCCATTTCAATCTTCATCATGCCCGAGTCGATCTTTGAAATATCCAAAATGTCGTTGATGATCAGTAATAGCGAATTGGAGGCAATCTCCAGTCGATTGACCCAGTCCAATTGCTCAAAACTTAGATTTGCATTTTTCAACATATGCACTATTCCTTTGATACCGTTAATAGGGGTGCGGATCTCGTGACTCATATTGGCCAAAAATATTTCTTTGGATTTTCGAGCTTGTTCCGCTTCTTGATTGGCTTGTATCAGTGCCTTCTTAGAAAGTTCTAGTTCGGTGTTTTTTTGGATTATTTCTTCTTGAATATGTATCTGTTTGATGAATGATGTTACCTTAGCAATGGTGATTTCGGGATTGAGTGGCTTGTAAAGATAATCTACAGCACCACTTTGCAAACCTTTGATCAGATATTTATCCTCTTTCGATATCGCTGTAACCATTACAGCCATGATGTGGCTTGTCTTTGGGTTGGCTTTGAGCAAAGAGACAAATTCAAAACCGTTTATTTCCGGCATTTGAACGTCTACCAAAGCTAAAGATATATCGTTTTTCCAACATAATTTGAGCGCTTCATTCGGATCGGTGGAGCAGATGATATTAATGTTTTCAATATCGGATAAAAGAGCTTGTAAACTTATGATGTTCTCTTCTTTGTCGTCAAGTATTAATAAGTTGATGTTTTTCATGGTAAAAAGAGATTGTAGCAAAAGTAACGTATTATTTCTTGATTTTTAAGTACAGTAGCAGCGGTAGATTCTTGGATACCAGAAAGCGGCATTGTATTAATTATGGCTTCATCCGGATCTTGTATAAATGTCTTTCCACCAAAATGTTCCACAGTGCTCAGGCCGTGGGCGCCATCTATATTAGCTCCCGAGAATAAAAAGGCCTTACAGTTTTCTCGGTACACCTGAGCAGCTGTTTCGAAAAAAACGTCGATTGATGGTTTTGAATAGTTAACATGCTCTGAGCTGTCCAGTGCAAATGTTCGGTCGGGCTCGACAAGTAAGTGGTAGCCCGCTGGAGCAAAATAAACATAGCCGTTTCTGATTTCCATTTTGTCTGTCACGGATACAACAGGTCTATTCAGTTTTTTTGAAAGACTACTTTCAATTTTGGTGTTAAATGTAATGCTGCGATGGATCACAACGCACAGTGCATAGTCTAGCTGTTGAGGTAGTTTTTCGAGTATTTCAGTGATTAGTGTAAATGAACCTGCTGAGCCCCCAATGATCACTATTTTATCTGCAGTTCCTTTCATCTAATTTTTTGGTAGATATTTAAGGTGCTATCTATAACTTTAAATTTGCTTTTTATAGCATGCCCATATAGGCTTTCTTTTGTTCCCAAGCACAAGAAACCAAAGAGAGCCAGTGATTGATAAAACAAATTCAAGGCACGTTCCTGCAATTCTTTATCAAAATAGATCATCACATTACGGCATAATATCAGTTGGAACTCATTGAAGACATTATCTGACACTAAGTTGTGTGTAGAGAATAGCACCTTATTTCGATACTCATTATTGATTATTGCCGCATCATACATGGCCGTATAGTGAGAGGCGAATTCAGAAGGAAGGCCTGATTTATTATAGTTATCTGTATATGACTTAATTTTCTTTAGTGGATAAACTCCTTTTCGAGCGAAGTCCAAAGCTTTTAGACTGACATCTGTTCCGTATAGGAAAGATCGATCTAATAAATTATTTTCCTTTAGCAGTATTGTTAGAGAGTACGCCTCTTCGCCTGTTGCACAGCCGGCACTCCATATTCTCAATTGAGGATAGGTCTCTAGGTAAGGGAATAGTTTAATTTTTAACTGCCTGAAAAATTCGGGATCCCGAAACATTTCGGTCACATTGACCACCAATTCTTGTATAAAATAGTTTTCAAAGCCATCGACATTTAGTATAGCATTTTTTAGGTCGACCAGATCTATTTTTTCAACCATAAGAAAGCGTTCTACCCTTCGTTTTAATGAAGATTTGGAATATCCAGTAAGGTCGAAGTCTGAGATATTCTTCAGTAGATAGATGACTTCATCTAAATCTGAAAAACTGATGAATTCACTTTTGCTTGCTACCCTAACCATACCTGCATTAATGACGTTAACTTGTCTATATCGATAGGCTTACTGACATAATCATTGGCTCCGATTTGTATAGACTTCTCTCGATCGCCTTTCATAGCCTTGGCTGTGACAGCTAGGATAGGTACATTTTTATACTTTAGGTCTTCACGGATTATTCTTATGGCTTCGTATCCGTCCATCTCAGGCATCATAATATCCATCAGAATAATGTCTACATTATTGTCCGGATTACTCATGATCTGTACAGCCTCTTTGCCATTATTGGCAATCTCTATATCCATCTCAAAGCTCTGTAACGACGTGGTAAGTGCAAACACATTGCGCATGTCATCATCAGCGACAAGAACCCGTTTTCCTTTTAAATTGCTTGTCTGCTGAATGTTACCCATGTTTTTGATCGGTTGATAGGAGGAATCATTGATCTTATTTAGAAAAAGATTGACCTCATCTATCAATCGGTCGCTTGATTTGTCGGATTTTAGAATAGTTGCTCTTGCATCAGCGATAATCTGATCATATTGCTCTTTTGGGAGCTCGTATGCCGTATTGATAATGATCGGAATATTTACTAAACGAGGTGTTTTTTTTATTTTTTCTATTAGATCTAGGCCATTCCCATCGGGGAGCTGCATATCTAGAATGATACAGTCAATATTTGTTTCTTCAGAGAGTTTTTCCCATGCTGTAGCTAATGAAAAGGCCTGTATGACATTGATACTGTGGTCGGCAAACGAATCCTTAATAAAATCACTCTGCAACTCTTGATCTTCTATCAGTAAGATCTTTTTGACTGCCTGGCTTAGATTAAGATTGATTGTTTCAAACGTATGCTGGATCGTGTCTGCTGTCACCGGCTTGTGCATAAAGCCTATAGCACCTTTTTCTAAGAAATCTTTTTTGTTGAAAGTCGCTGCAGACATCATATGTACAGGAATATGTTTGGTCAACGGGTTTTCTTTCAGAAGTCTTAATACTTCCCATCCATCAGCTATAGGGAGCATTACGTCAAGGATAATGGCGTCGGGATTGATTTGTTGGGCCACTTCTATTCCTTTCGCCCCGTCATGAGCAAGACTGACTACAAATCCATACTCTTCTGCGAAGCCCTTTAAGATATCTGCAAAATTGATGTCGTCCTCTATAATTAGAATGGACCTTTCTTTTTCTGGGGCCGATCGTCCGTTTTCGGCAATCGGAACTATTGGGTTTACTTGTATTTCTTTCTTCTCGACAGGAGGTTGTGTCTTTTCTACAGCTACGGTTTCGGAAGCTGTATAGGGGATGATTAGGGAGAATGTACTTCCTATTCCGATCTGGCTTTCCAGTGTGATTCTTCCTCCCAATAGGGAAGCTATTTCCCGACTAATAGATAGACCTAGTCCAGTCCCTCCATATTTACGGCTTGTAGAGCCATCTTCTTGCCTAAAGGCTTCGAAGATGAGTTCTTGCTTTTCCGGTGAGATGCCTTTTCCAGAGTCTTTGACTTCAAAGCATAAATTATTGGTTTGCATTTTTATGCTAAACTCTACCGTGCCATTGATAGGGGTAAATTTAAATGCGTTTGAAAGAAAGTTTTTGACAACCTGCTGTAGGCGATACTCGTCACATAAAAAGTGTCTAGGTAGATCGTCTGTTAATTTTGTTGTAAAAGTTATGCCTTTATCCTTCGCTACGGCTTTAAATAGTTCCTCCGTATTACTTGCAAAATCTTTGGAATAAATTTTTTCGATGTTTAGGTCTATTTTTCCTGATTCTATTTTTGCTAGATCCAATAGCTCATTGATCAGTTCCAGAAGATCTGTTCCAGCCCCGTGTATCACACTGGCGTATTTTACCTGTTCTGTGTTTAGGTTTTTTAACTTATTGTCCTGTAGGAGTTTTGCCAGTATTAGGATACTGTTTAGCGGGGTTCGGAGTTCGTGGCTCATGTTGGCCATAAATTCAGACTTATATTTACTAGCTTGCTGTACTTCTGCTATTTTTTGTTCTACGATTCTATGGGCATGGTTTAGGTCTGTATTTCTTTTTTCGACTTCGGCTGCTTTTTGATTCAGTTCGACATTGGTTTGTGTGAGTTCTTCCTGTTGTACACGAAGCTCTTCTTCAGAAGATTCCAGAAGATGAGTTTTATGTATTAATTCTTCGTTCGTGATTCGTAGTTCTTCCTGTTGAGCTTCTAGTTCCTCTGTTTGTCTTTGTGTTTCTTCCAGCAATTGTTCGACCAATAAATGGCTTTGTCCAAATTTGATACGGGTAGCGATCAATCTACTGATTCGTGTTAGGTAATCCTTATATTTTTTTTGTTTTTCAGGAGTGCATAGTGCTGCGATTTCAATGATACCAAGGCAATGGTCTTCATGTATCAGTGGCGAAATAAATACTGTAGCGGGTAATTGATTAAGCGTAGCAGTATTTGTATTTAGGTGATTTGTATCTTCTATCTTTTGTATGACAAAGCTTTTGTCTTCAGCTATTTTTCCTAAGAAACCTTCCCCACTTACAAAGTTTTCGAGGTTTAGTGTGTTTTTCAGACCTAAAGCAGCAGTTCTTTCGAATTGGTAGGAGTCTAATTTTCTTACATATATTGCGATAGCTTGTGTCGAAAGTTGTTCGTTAAGTAGTTTGGTTACAATCTGACTTATTTTATAGCTATCATCTATACCACTTATTCTGTCAGCGAGATAAGCACTTTTCTCCAGTATCCAGTTTGTATCTTCAATATGTATGCGAGCTTCTTCAAACTCTTTATTGACATTCTTCAGTTCGTTGCTGGATTTGCGAAGTTGGGTTAGTATTTGAAAAATCTTGTAGAATGAATAAGCAATAATTAGCAAGCTGATAATAATCAGCCCTATTATTACCTTTTCAACATCGCTGATATATTTTTCGTTTTTTGCCATCTCTTTCGCACGATTGGCAATAACAGATTCTATAAATATGTTGGTAGATTCTAAGTTTTTTTTCTGCTCTTTGAGCCAATAATTGATTGTCTCATCCTTGGATCCCCCTTTATCACGTAATGACGATATGTCTAATACGGTCTCAACACGGTCGATCAGGTGTTTTGCGTTTTCGCTGTTCTGAGAGCTTACCTTCCTTATCGCTGTAACATGTTCTTCCAGCTCGTCGGTGTTGTTAGCAATTTCGATTTCTGCACTGTTCAGTCCTTTTACCAAATCGATATGCGCTCGGGTTAGATCATAAAGACTTTTGTTGACGGTTGTCGCTAACTGTAATTGTTCTTGCGAGTTTTTTATGATTTCGTCGTTTCTAACCATGAAGTTAGAAAACTGACTAAATAAATATATGATTGACAACAAGATAATGCTAGTAGCGATGCCAATGCTTATAAAAACCTGGGTTTTTAATTTATTTCGTTTATTCATGTTGATGGTATCTAAACTGTTTTTCATCCAGTAGGATTAGGTTAGATGTATACAAAGGTATATAATAGTTTAATTTCTTTATACGTATTGTTAATAATATAAAGCACAATAATGCACAGAAAATTAAAATAAATTAATATCTTTAAAAAGCTATTTTTTTAATTTTAATATATGAATCCAGACGTATCTTTAATTTTAACCATCATCGGTGCTGTTATAGCCCTTTTTTTTCTGTTCTATTTGTTGCCTGTTAACCTGTGGTTTACAGCACAATTGTCTAATGTACGGATTAGTCTTTTGAATTTGGTGTTAATGCGCTTGCGTAAGGTGTCACCAGCATTGGTTACCAATGCGATGATCACTTCTACCAAGGCCGGATTACGCATCAGTACTAACGATATAGAGACGCACTATCTTGCTGGTGGCAATGTCAATAAAGTAATCAAAGCGTTAATTTCAGCTGATAAGGCTAATATTCCTTTGGATTTTAAACTGGCGACTGCTATCGATTTGGCTGGGCGTGACGTCTTCGATGCGGTTCAGCTTTCTGTTAATCCGCAGGTTATTAATACTCCTCCTGTGGCTGCTGTTGCCAAAGACGGTATTCAATTGATTGCCAAAGCCCGGGTTACTGTACGTGCTAATATCAATCAATTAGTCGGTGGAGCAGGAGAGGAGACTATTCTTGCCCGTGTTGGTGAAGGTATCGTTACGACGATCGGTTCTTCGGCTAATCATAAGGAAGTGCTAGAGAATCCTGATCGTATTTCGAAAACTGTATTGTCCAAAGGATTGGATTCTGGTACGGCATTCGAGATATTATCAATTGATATTGCTGATATTGATATCGGCGAAAACGTAGGAGCAAAGCTACAGACCGATCAGGCCGAGGCAGATCTTAAGGTAGCTAACGCGCGCGCCGAAGAGCGTAGAGCGATGGCAGTAGCGAATGAGCAGGAGATGAAAGCCAAGGCGCAGGAAGCGAAGGCTAAGGTTATCGAAGCGGAAGCTCAGGTACCTTTAGCTATGGCGGAAGCTTTCCGCAGTGGTAACTTGGGGGTGATGGATTATTACAAAATGCAGAATATTCAGGCCGACACAGATATGCGTTCTTCTATATCCAATCCGAAAGGAAATGATAAGGGTAAATCGTAAGATTTGTGTTGTTTAATGATGTCTTCATTCCGATGGCTGCTTTTTGAGATCGGAATGAAGACATTTTTTTTGAAAGTGTTTGTCCTTAAGGATATCAAGAACTTTCATGATTCCTTTGGATCATGAAAGTTTTACTTTAGGTCGGTAGGGTTTGAGCTTTTTAGAAAAAAACAAAACCTTGACGATGGGCGCCAAGGTTTGCTACTAACCAATTATAAACCTAAATTATGAAAAGACTATTTTATAAACAACTCATTATATTTCCGAATTGTTAACACAAAGTTACGTCAAGAAACGATAGGAGTCAATACTTTTGGTGAAAAAAGTTGCGAAAACAACTACTTTGTGACAAATTCTTGATGTTTCTGGTTTATCTCGATAAATCTGTGGCGACTATGAGTAAATAAACGATTTAGCATATATGATTTAATCTTTACCTTTGCGTTTATTATGATTTATTCAACACTGAAAAATACGAAATGTGTCGTTCTGGATGTCGATGGTGTCCTGACAAATGGTGATATCTTAGTTAATGAAAGTGGCGATCAGCTACGTACATTTAATGTGAAGGACGGCTACGCCATTCAATACGCTGTAAAACAAGGATTATTGATTTTTGTGATTACAGGAGGGCGTTCTCAGGGAGTTTTGAGCCGCATGGAGGGACTTCGGGTATCGGAGGTACATTTAGGGGTGTCTGACAAATTAGGGCTGTTGCAGGATCTGGCGAATCGCTATGGGCTAAGTTTTGGCGAGATCGCATTTATTGGCGACGATATGCCTGACTATACCTGTATGCAGCAGGTAGGGGCCGCCATTGCACCAGCGGATGCTGTCGAAGATATTAAAAAGCTCAGTCACTATGTCTCTTCCAAAAAAGGAGGAGAAGGGGTCGTCCGTGAGATCATCGAAAAGATTTTGCGACTTCAGGATAAATGGCATTCCGATGTTTTTATAAAGAGTATTTAATATGTTGTTAGCAGACGTTATGCAATCGATCCCGGTTATATTGGGATCCCAATCACCACGACGAAGAGAACTCTTGGCGTCATTGGATTTGAAGTTTGAGGTGTTGGTACGAGAGATAGAAGAAGTGGTGCCCTCGCATATTGAGTCAAGAGATGCTGCCGAATACATAGCGCTAGAAAAAATTGGAGCTTTTTCCGATTCCGAATTTTATGATCATGTCGTTATTACGGCAGATACTGTTGTTGTAGACAACGCGGATAGGGTTCTTGGCAAACCAAAAGATGCAGCGGAGGCAAGAAAAGTTTTGATGACTTTGAGTGGAGGATCACATCTCGTTTATACGGGAGTGGCAATAGCCTATCGTGGAGAGGTAAAAAGCTTTACCAGTATGACTGTGGTACGGTTCAGGTCATTAGAAGTCGCTGAGATAGACTATTATCTGGATAAATATAAACCTTACGACAAGGCGGGATCTTATGGTATCCAGGAATGGATTGGACGTATAGGTGTGGATTCTATTGAAGGTGCTTTTGAAAATGTGGTAGGACTCCCTACGAGCCATCTTTATAGCGAACTCAAACAAATGTTAATCAAATAATAAAAAAGGCGGTTTTAAAAACCGCCTTTTTTATTATTTGATATGGTACCTTACCCCCGAGTAGAACATTCTACCCGTTAGTGGTCCCCACAATAGATTGGTGTCAAAGTATTGTCCGAATGGTTGGTCAAAACCAAGGATTGGATCTTTTTGGTAATAGTTGCCAAGATTCTCTCCTCCGATATAGATATCAAAGTTTTTGTTTCTACCTAAAGTTTTGCTGACCTGCGCATTCATCGTTACATAGCCTTTCGAGTGCGATGCTAACTGAAATTCTACAGGGTTGGCTGCCGTCGATGGCATTCTTTTTTCTCCAACGACATTTAATGTATAGTCAAATGACCAGCCACTGTGTAGGTTGTAAGCTAGATTCATAAAGCCTCTATGTTTTGCAGTCAATGGCTTTTGTAAGCGACCATTTGCATAGTCTGTCTGTACGTCCAATAGGCGGTATGCAAAGCGTGCTTCAAAGTGCTGAGCCGGCATAAAACGTAGCTCTGTTTGCAAACTGTTTGAGAATGATTTTCCATCCAAATTATAGAAGGAAACAGTCCTAGCGTCTTCGAAATCGATAACAACTTGGTCCTGGAAATTGTTGTGAAACAATTCTACCGAAACGCCAGCCTCTCTTCCAAACAATTGAAAGTTTTGGTCGAATGTCAAACCTGTATTCCACGATACTTCGGGTTTTAATCCATAAGCATTATTTTGATTTGCTAAAGAAGCAAAATCGATGGTACGGCTAGAAGCAAAGATGCTCATATTTTCTGCGAAAATATTTGCGGTACGCTGACCTCTTCCTGAGCTAAGACGAAGTGTCGTTGTCGATGTAGGAGCGTATCGTACCACAGCTCTAGGCGTAGTAAACCAGCCATATAAAGAATTGTAATCTTGGCGTAATCCCAATACAGCGTCAAAGTTTTCGGCAGGACTGTACGTATATTCTGCGAATGCTCCTGTTACAGCCTCTTTTCTTTTAAAATTGAAGGTGTTGACCGTTTCGTTGTAATCGTCATACGATACCGATGCTCCGACTTTATATTTATGAGCGACCGAACCTATTACATCTTGAAAAATAAGATTAGCATATCCGCTACTTTGTTTACTCAGATAGTTGGTAAGCCCGAAATAGCTATCTTGCTTATAGTTTGATCCTGACAACTGTAAGCCGATACTTCTCAGTCTGTTTTCTGGAAATACATATCCGATTTTAGCGAAACCTTCAATGCGCTGATTGTCAAAACCTAGACCATAGCGGTTTGTTGTTCCTTTGTCGGTGGATTTGTTAAAGTCGGTCTGCCCTCCCGTGCGATCATCTTTTAGATATTTGACACCAAATTGTGCAATTACCCCCTTACCATCTTCATAATGCCATCTATTAATGCCCGAAAATAGGTTTCCTACAGGAACATCTCTAAAGCCATTGTCGCTATAGTTCATGTTTTTATTGTACATGAAGTTATCGTGTAATAAGAATCCCACAGACCATTTGTCATTGAGTTTTTGAGCCAAGTTTAAGTTTACGTCTGTACGTCCCATATTATTGGCATAGGCATTGAAAAATAATTTGTCTGAATCGTGCGGTTTTTTCAATTCTACGTTGATTTGTCCGGCCATGTTTTCAAACCCATTTACTACAGAGCCGATTCCTTTAGATATTTCAATGGAATTGATCCAGGTTCCAGCGATGCTGTTAAGTCCTAAAGGAGTAGCAAAACCACGAGGTCCCGGCAAACCTTCAACTGTAAGTTGTGTGTAGATACCGCTAAGTCCTAGCATCTGTATCTGCTTACTGCCTGTTACTGCGTCATTACTCACTACATCTACGGAAGCATTTGTCGAAAAACTTTCACTAAGATCACAACAAGCAGCTTTGAAAAGTTCTTTTGTCGTTAAAATCTCTTTACGCATTGGGTCAAGCTTATTGATATAAGTTGATTTTCTGCTGCGTGATACCACTACTTCAGACAATACATTATCTTTTGAGTGGATTATCAAAACTTCATGTAAATCTTTAACCTCTACGGTGTCGGGAGTCATTCCTGAATGAGAGAAAACTAAATGTTTATACCCTTTTTCATGTTTAATTTTGAATACACCGTTGTCATTACTGGTTGTTTGTTTTTCTGGCGCCTCTAACCATTTAATATTAACACCAGCGATAGGGGTCATTTCTGCTTTACCATCTTCATTTACCACGACGCCAGTTACGATATGATCGTGGTCATGGTGTTCTTGTTCAGCTCTCGTTCCTCCTTTTTTATTATCATGATTATGTCCCGCATGGTCATCATGATTATGCCCAGCGTGGTCATCGTGATTATGTCCACTATGATCCTCCTGGTCATGTTTTTCTTCTTTACCGTCGCCTAATCGCTCATACAGACAACATTCATGGAGTTTAGCGTAGACGTCATCCGCTGCTTTGATTAAAGGTGTATCGTGACCAGCTTTAGCTATAGCTTGTTGAATCTGTTTTAGATTCACTTGCTTTGAATTGTATTTGGTAGTTATTTTGTGTGTATTTAGGTCCCAAACGGCAGATTCCACACCTTGTATTTTCGCTGCTGTTTCGATCCGTTTTTTACACATGCCGCAGTTTCCAGGGACTTCAAATGTAGTCGTGCTATCTGTTTGGGCAATGGTGACTTGCGTCATGAATATAAATATAATTAAAGACGTTATTTTAAATATTGTACGCATATAAAATTAATTAAACCTTGTATTGGTTCTAATGAAATGTTTACTCCAGCTGTTTTTGTCCTAAAAAAGACATTCTTAGCATAGACTAAATATTACTTTGACACAGTTATGTAAGTAGTTATTTGAGATACAGCTTTCGGTACTCAAACTAAATAAGGGGGGGCAATCCTAAATTATAAAAATACAATTCAATAGAAAGGTGGGCGGAGAGGAGTCTATATAGACAAAACTGTTTTTCAGTGGTAGCTTTTCTTTTTCTATTTCCACAGCTAATGGCTTGGAGTTGATCCAAAGCCGTGTAAGGATAGAAGGTGCAAAGTGTACCGAAAAGTGAGGGTGTCCAGAAAATAGCTTATTGGCTAGCTGATCTATTTTGATCTCTACATCGTTGCATTTACCATCGGAGCATGTATTATGGTGCTCCGAGTCGGATTTTTGCTCCTCGTGTTTTGTGCATAGTGGGCATGCATCATGCCCTGTTTTTTCGTAGATACTGATCGATGTTCCTCCACAACAATTATGCATATACACTGAACCTCCAAAAGAGACTATGGTGTAGATTATACATATTAATAGGGCTAGAAATCTTTTCATTACTGGCAAATATAAAGTAAAATAAATGATAAAAAATATGATATACCTGCAACATTATTGTTATCTTAGTGTTAGCTAACCTTTATCTAATTATTATGATGGATTTTTTTGATCAGCCGCTAGTAGCTATAGCTGGTATTGCAGGGCTAGTTTTTGCAGCCCTTTTATTGCTTAAAGTATACACCAAGTTGATGTCGCGTGTCCAATAATTGACGGATTTATCCATTACAGAGAGCCTCGGAAAAAGTTTTATGGAAAAAGCTAGAGCGGGTCATCATAGCATTAAACAGAGTTATAAACCTTTAATTTTATTGCTATGCTATTTTCAAAGTCAGTTATTTTCAACAAAGAATGGATGGATGTCGTTTTTGTTGGTCGGAACAAAGCTTATGGAGCCTATCAGTTAAGACTTTTTGGAGAGAAAGCGATCCAGATTTCATTAGGCGGGGTTGTATTGATTGTTGCTGCTCTGTGTGGCCTATCTTTCATTGAGCCTACACCGAAAATTACGTCGAATCAGCCAACGCCTGAGATGAGTCTGACGGTGGTGGAGATTGATAACTCCTTACCAATAGAGGAGGAAATTGTCAAGCCTAAAGAGACAGAGGGAGATGTGCAACAAGTAGCTCAGGATGTGCCTGCTGTCGATCTGGTGAAATTTACGGAAATTAATCCCACAGACCGGGCATCGGTCAAAGAAGATGTGATCGCTACATCGGAGACCTTAGCACCCAAAAAGATGATTGCGGCAATTTCTATGAAGGGTGAAAAAGGGGGGACGTTGATTCCTAAGGGTACGTTTGGTAAGGAAAAACGAGATGGGGGTTCCATCGGTCGTTCGATTGGAGATGTGACAGGGGGAGGAGGCGATGAGAATGGTACATTTACGTCGGTAGAAATAATGCCTATGCCTCCGGGGGGAATGAAAGCATTTGTGGATTGGGTGGCTGTAAATTATCAATTTCCGTCGGCAGCTGTCGATAATGAGGCCGCCGGAGTTATTCAAGTGTCTTTTGTGGTTGAGAAAGATGGTGGATTGAGTTCTTTTGAGGTCGTCAAAGATTTGGGCTATGGTACCGGCGATCAGGCAATAAAGCTTTTGAAAAGGGCGAAGAAATGGAGCCCTGGTATCCAAAATGGAATTCCTGTTCGGGTTGCTTACACCTTACCGATTCGACTTAGTACGATTCAGCAATAATAATCGATTGTCATTTCGAACGATAGATTTCATTTTGTTATCTCTTGTTCGAAATGACTTCTGAGAAATATTTATAAGGATTTTATTTGCAGATAAATATTTTTCCAATCGGTTCCTCTTTTCCAGGATGGCCCCTTTTCTACTAAAGAGATTACTTTTGGATTTAACGTTTTGTCAGAAGACTTCAATACAGAGATACGAGTCGGAGTACCTTTCTTATCCAATTCCATTTGGAGGTTAAAGGTATAGTTCGAGCTGGTATGTTTTGCGATTTCTTCATGAAGGTAAGCCAGGTATTTCTCCCAACCTACGGAAGGTGTGCTCCTAGTGATTTTGGTAGTGCTACCGGTACTCACTTCTTCTGGTTTAGTCTCTTTTGGGGACAGTAAGATAGTTTGTTCGCCACTTTCAGCAGCAATTTCCCTTGCATTGTAGCCATTAGCATTAATTTCCAAGTTCTTTTTGCTATTTGCAGCGTATGCAAAACGCCCCTCTGCATCGGTGACTACCACGTTGTCGTTTTGAAGATCTTTTACAGCAGCTCCAGCAAGGGGTTGTCTAGATTGTTGATCAATAACCTGACCCAAAATAAAGCTGGTTTGTGGATCTAAGCCCATATTACTGAGCCTTGCTCTCATCTGTGCTGCCGATGGCGTATTATTCGGGTTAACACTTACCCGAGCGTCAGGGACTTTAGACTGAAGCTGCTTTCTAGAGTTGGAAGCCAATAAGTTTGATTTATCTGTCGCTTCTGTGTTGATAATAATCACATCGCTCTCGTGTTTTGGATGTCCTAAGTTTAAGGTTCCAGCTATATCTTGCGAAAGCTCCACATTCTTTTCCACCGGCGTATACGCTAATATATGCTTTTCATGAGGAGTGAGGGATCTATTTCCAGAAGACGCTTGTACTTCACTCTGTGTGTTTTCCGGATGCGTTGTCGAGGGCTGAGGGGTTGCATGCGCCAACACATGATTAGTACTATCATGTGCTGTTGCTTCCAGAATGTCTGCCTGTGTAGGGGCACTTATTGATTCAGGAGACTTACTTGCGATGGCCTGCTCTGTTGTAGGTCTGCTATCCTGTTGGTGCCAGAACAAAATCCCTACAGTAGCTAACAATACGATCGATGCAGCAATCTGCAGGTATCGATTGTGCCATAATGGTCGCTTAATACCTCGATGTTGCGTGCGCTGATTAATCTGTTGGCGGATACTGTCCAGTGGTATAGAATTCGATCCTTGCTCTTTCTCTATTTCCATTCCCATCAGTATATCCGTCAGCATCTCATCCTCATGAGCAGCACGTTCTACTTCGTGCATTTCTCGTGCAGATAATTCGCCATTGATATACTTGCGTAGGTGGTCTATATCGAAAGTGAGTTTACGCATCGGTTTTATCCATACAGTTTTTTAAATTTCTCTTCCCGTTCTGAATGTAGCTTTTCACTTCATTCATGCTATACCCTGTTATTTCCGCTACTTCTTTGTAACAATGCTCGTTGATAAAAAAAAGGTCTACAGTTACCTTTTGCTTTTCTGGAAGCTTTTCTATGCAGTGCTCCAATAAAGATAATTTTCCTTCTTTTTCAAGATAGCTTTCTTCCTGATGCATATTCGTAGGAAATTCCACAAATTCGTCCACCGAAATTTCTAGTTTACCTTTTTTTGATCGTAGGTCCATTAAGCAATAGTTCTTGCTTACGACATATAGCCATTTAGGAAAACTTTCGATATCCTGTTTTTTAATTTTAGTTATCAATTCTTCAAAGATTTGCATCACACTGTCTTTGCTTTTTTCCTCTTCTTTGAAGTAGCGCAAACATACGTAGTATACCATTTCGGCATGTTTGCTGTACAAGGTCCCTAGCGCTTCCATATCATTAGCCTGAAGATACCGTCTCAATAAGACGGAGTCTTCTTCGTTAGGAGGAAAGGCCGGATTGTACAGTTTCATAAAATTGCGCTCAAATTAGTGCTTTTTTTTCAGAGTATCAGTTATTTAATGTTAAAAATAGGCTTTGCAACCAACTCAATTACAATGGAGACCAATATACATATGCTTCTTTAATGTACTGATACTTATTTTGACTGTTGGGGACTATGAATGAGAAGTTGCCACCTTCGGCCCCTGGGAACGAGGTAACCAGTTCTATTTTACCATGGCGCTCAAACGCATTTAGTATAGTAAAATCCTCCATAGGGAATTGACCTCCATCATCCACCCGCCAGGTACTCATCTCATTGTACTCGGCTTTAAATTCTTGAGTGAACAATGTTGAAGTAGTATTTCTTTTTGTTACGAGTACGACAGTCAGGCTATCTGCTATCGGAGCTAATTGCACTAAGAAGATACTGTCCTTTTGTGATGTCGTCGCAATGAGTTTGGCGTTGGTTATCGATCTGTCGTATGCCTTTTTCAGTTCGGAGGTTACGCTACTGGCCGAAGCATCTACAAAGGTGTTGTTGAGAGTAAGTGGCTTTCTGTTTTTCAAAAAAATAGCATCGCAAAGTAGGACGTATGCCTCGCCCGGTTTTACTTTTTCTGCTAGATTGAAAACAGCACCAGGGATATTGTCAAAATTATCGGGTGTTTGTCTTCCATTATAGGCATTTCCTTCTTTTTGGATTTTAGCAAAATCTAATCTATAGGATTGCGAATTGACCCAAGCATGTTCGAGTTTCTTTTCGTCTGTAGGTCGCTCTTCATCATCGATTAAGATAATCTGATTACGCAAATTATTGAATAGACCAAAGCCAATATCACGATGTGATAGCGTATCGTCTGTTGCGCTTTCTATAGTTTGCTGAGGTATGCTGTCTCTGACCTGGGGACTGTTGTTGTTTTGCTGCGGAGTGCTATTACAGCTGGTATAAGTGCCTAGCGATAGGATGCAGAGCGGTACTAATAACCACTGGTTGAGTGCGTTTTTCATGTTTACAAATTTAGTGTAATTATGCGTGTTTGTACAAAAGGATTTGATATAATTGTATTGAGCTGTATATGGGGTTTGACTGATTTATGATTTAAATAGGACCTATTTAAATCACAAATGTGGAAAACTATCTGTTTTATAGTATTATTGTGAGCGACTATATTCGTATAAATAAGAGGATATACTATGACACTAACGAAAAACTTATCTCTATTACTGCTCCTCGTACCTCTCATTTTTGCATCCTGTGGTGCCAAAAAGAAAACACTGTACGGCCATGGACATAAGCCGACAACAGGGAATAACAATTCCACAACTACAAAGAACAAGGGCAATCTTACCGCCTATTATGCAGAGTTACTTGGTACAGATTCTCGGGATATGAATGCGGATCTTTATTCTTTTATTGATGATTGGATGGGAAGTCCACATCGTATGGGAGGACTTACGCGCTCCGGGATCGACTGTTCGGCTTTTGTAGGGATGGTCTATAATGAGGTGTATCGCAAAGATCTCCCACGCACCTCTAGGGATATGGCACAAAATATTAAGCGAAAATACGACGATCAGCTCAAAGAGGGAGATTTAGTTTTTTTCTCCTTTGGTGGCCGTGATATCGATCACGTAGGTGTGTACCTGCAAAATGGAAAATTTGTACATGTTTCGACCAAACAGGGAGTCGTTATCTCCAATCTTAAAGACGTATGGTATTATAAATACTTGAAGCGTTGTGGAACACCTACGAGCTAAAATATTAAAGATTGTTAAAACTCCTTAACCACAGGGTGTCTTCACTTTAGCAGATCAGATTTTTGTTTATATTTATGCTGTCAGATCAGCAATTATAAACTATGACCAATCAACCTTGGAGCATTTCTGCTAAAATAGGTTTTCGCTTTGCCTTTATTTTTATTCTATTATTTATTCTGTTTAAGAATAATGGAGCTTTTTCGTTTTTGGGTTATTTGACCCAATTTCTTATGACACCTATACGCCAAGTCTGCCATTGGTTTGCGTCTAACATTCTGAGTTATCAATACGATTATGCTATTTATACCAATGGAAGTGGAGATACTTCATACGATTGGGTTTCTATCACAGTCTTTTTGTTTGTAGCTGTTTTTGGAACGGCTATTTGGTCCGTCTTGGACAGAAATAGGAAAAGCTACAATACCTGCTATTATTGGTTGACAGCTATCACGAGATACTATATAGCCTTCATGTTGATTAACTACGGTGTAATCAAACTGACACACTCACAAATGCCGCCGCCGGGGTTAGGTAGACTGATGCAGCCTTTGGGCGAGTTCTCTCCTATGGGACTAGCCTGGACCTTTCATTGCCGATGATAAGACGGAGCGCAAGAGCATACCTCAAGATTGGATGTCGATTGTTTTTGAATATGAAGGGCATGCTTCAGTTCGGGATAAGTACTATAAGAAATCTTCTATAGAACCAAAAATCAATCCTGGAGAAAAGAAAATATCGTTAAACAACTATACATTTGATTATTCTGTTGCCGACAACGGTGATATTTTCTTGAAGAAAGTGTTTGATGATCGTACCGAAGTGATTAAGCTGATCAAACAGAAACCTGAAGAGTTTGAACTGATGAAACGTAGATTTAACTGGATACAGGAGTATCCGTATAATCGGTAGAGGGTACGCTTTGGAAGTATCCAAGTTCGGAGTTTGATTACAACATCGAAAACGTAGACGAGGCGGTCAAGCGCCAATTCGGAGGGGGTGACGATATCAACCAGCTGATGTGGATTTTGAAATAAAATGTATTAAAACTATATTAGAAGGTGCTCTCCATGGGCACCTTCATACTTTAAACAATCTAAATGGAAAGCAGAAGAGATTTTATAAAAAAGGCAGGAATGCTAGCGGGTTCTTTTGGATTATTCAATAGCCTTCCATCGGCTATTCAGGCAGCATTGCGTATCGATCCTGCGTATGGCAGTACTTATTTGGATGCAGAGCATATCGTCATGGTCATGCAGGAAAATCGTTCGTTCGACCATAGTTTTGGCAGTCTCCGCGGTGTCCGGGGCTTCAATGATCCTAGAGCGTTGCGCCTTACCAATGGAAATCCAGTATGGTTGCAGTCTAATAAGAATGGAGAAACTTATGCGCCGTTTCGTCTTGATATTAAAAACTCTAATGCGGCTTGGACACGAGATCTACCTCATTCTTGGGAAAATCAGATAGGGGCATGGAACAATGGCCGGTTTGACAATTGGTTAGAATCCAAGCGATCTGGCAATAAGCAATATCGGGATCTACCCTTGACATTGGGATATTATACCCGTGAAGATATCCCATTCTATTACGCTTTTGCAGATGCATTTACGATATGTGATCAACACTTCTGTTCTTCTATTACAGGTACTACGACCAACAGACATTTTTTTTGGACAGGCAAATGTGTTCCTGAGAAGGGCGCAAAACCTCTGGTTAGAAATTCTGACGTATACTTCAATAAGGAAGCGCATTGGCGTACATTCCCAGAGTTACTGGAGAAAAATAACATCAGTTGGAAGGTTTATCAAAATGAAGTGAGCGTGCAGAATGATTTGAGTGGTGCAGACGAAAGCTGGCTTGGCAATTTTACAGACAATAATCTGGAATGGTTTAGTCAATATAAGGTTCGCTTCAAAAAGAGCCATCTTGACTTTTACCAGCGACGTATACAAGAGTTACCATTCGAAATCGAAAAGATGAAAGATGAATTAGGCAACCGCAATGATCAAAAGTTAAAGCAGAAAATTGAACAGAAGGAACAGCAGCTGGAAAGTTTTAAAAGGGAATCTGAAAATTATAGCGCTGACAAATTTGATCGGTTGGATACGTTTACAAAGTCCCTGCACCAACGGGCCTTTCAGACCAATGAGGGAGACCCAGACTATCACAATACACAGGTCGTAGAGATCGACGGACAAGAGATTACCGTACCCAAGGGGGATGTCCTGTATCAGTTTAGAGAAGATGTACGCCACGGGCAGCTGCCTACCGTATCCTGGTTGGTCGCGCCGCAGTATTTTTCTGATCATCCTAGTGCTCCCATGTATGGAGCTTGGTATGTATCTGAGCTTTTACAGATTTTGACCGAAAATCCGGAGGTATGGAAGAAGACCATCTTTATCCTTAACTATGATGAGAATGATGGTTACTTTGACCATGTACCACCATTCGTAGCGCCCAAACCGGGCGATTCGAGTACTGGTGCGACAAGTGCCGACCTTGATTACAGCACAGAGTATGTTAGTAGAGAGCAAGAGCTTGCTTACGGTATAGATCCGGACTACGCTACCGAAGGACCTGTGGGGTTGGGCTATCGGGTGCCTCTTATTATAGCTTCGCCTTGGTCCCGAGGCGGTTGGGTTAATTCTGAGGTCTTTGACATTACGTCTACGATCCAATTTGTGGAACACTTTGTCCAACAAAAATTTAAAGTAAATCTTGTTGAGGATAATATTAGTTCTTGGCGGCGGGCGATCACTGGAGATCTAACATCTGCGTTCAGACCTTTTCAAAAAGGGAACTTCAAATTTCCTGACTTTCTAGATCGCAACAGCCAGATCTTGGCGATCAATAATGCACGGGAAAAACCTCTTCCCAACAATTTTCGCAAATTCGAAGAGCAAGACTGTACGCTCATAAAGCAAGGAAAATACCGGAATTTACTCCCGGCGCAGGAACAAGGGACTAAGCCGTCCAATGCGCTTAACTACGAACTATATGTTCAAGAAAATATAGAGAACAGACAGTTGGTGCTACGTATGGAAGCTTCTGCATCGCTGTTTAAGAAAAAGTCCTTGGGTGCAGCCTTCAATGTCTATGCGCATGGCTACAAAAAAGATAAGGCCAATTGGGCTTTCGCTGCTTCAGCTGGAAAGTCTGTTTCTTACGCTTGGTCCTTGGATGAATTTGAACAGCAGGCGTATCACTTGGTGCTACATGGGCCAAACGGGTATTATAGATCGTACCAAGGAGACCAGAAATCCAATAATATCCTGATCGAACAATCCTACAGGGCTGCTGATGAAGAAATTGTCTTGACTATTCACAATAGAAATAGCCATGCGATTACACTTCAGATTACGGATCATTACAAAAATGCTGATTCTGCTCCTATGCTGATTGCTGCATCCAAGAAGAAGGAAATAAAGATCAAGACAAAACATGTATACCGCTGGTACGATCTTGAAATTAAGAGCCTCGATCCAGGCTCCCAGTTTAGCAGAAGATATGCCGGTAGAATAGAAAATGGTAAAGATAGTGTCACAGATCCTTTAATGGGAGCATGAAAGTCTTTATAATTTTAAATATATTCAGTTTAGAAAAAGGGATTGTTTTACGAAGATAATCCCTTTTCTTTCATATTGGGCTGTATCATAATTGAAACTCTCACGTCATTTCGAGCGAAACGTAGTGCAGTCGAGAAATCTAAAAACTTAAATTTCAAATCTTTAGATTTTCGTTCCGAGAGCCCTTCGGGGTTCTCCATTTCGCTGCGCTACAGTCGAAATTACGGTAAATTCTACTTTTGATATAGCCCCATGTGCTTCTTTATAATCAAGGATTTTATTTATTCAATAATAACTTGGATTCCAGCCAAATTTGCTTTGTACTTTATTTTCTCGATAAGTCCATAGTATGACCAGTTACGCAATAAGAATTCGTCTTCTTTGGCGACCTCTTCTTTTAGACTTTGGTTGACGAGCAGGAGAGTGCCAGCTTGGGCTTTGATGCAGACATCAATCAGTCTTCGGCTGTAGAGGTGTAACTTGTTATCAACGTAGCTTTTCTCTTTCTGATCATAATGTTCGAGACTTTTTAGCTTTTTCTTGCGACCGTGTCCACCTCTGGAGAATGCCGCAGCCCGTTGGATACGGTGTCTCGCTGCTTGTATCGCGATACGACGGTACAGGAATTCTTCCTTATTACCGATTTGAAAACTGTCTTTTTCAATCTGCACGGTAATAGGATGCTCTACGGCTAGAGACGCCTCGGCAATGACATGATCTTTTAGCTCATGTTGTTTCTTGGGCATTTCTAAGGCGAGTAGCAGGAAGATCTTCCCTTTAACGATCTTGATCGAGCTACCACAGATTTTGATTTGACCCACAAGTGCCCGCTGCAATAATACGCGCTTGTCCGAGCGGTCTTTACCCAGATAGGTTCGGAAAGGAATTTTAAACAGCATGAACTTAAAGTCTCTATTGTTTTCATCCTTACTGAGCTTGATTTGGCTTCCCGAGAAGGGGATAGGCATATCTTTCTTATAGTTCCGCAGCGACTTGACACCCTTCCAATAATCTAGTCTTTCGCTATTAAAAGTCTTGATGAGCGTCATGTTGATGCAGGATAGGATATCGGAATGAATTTTTCCTTTAAAATAACGGGATAATATTTTATAGGTCGTATTCATCCGCGACGTATTTAGAATGCCTTCTTCATCCTTGTTGCGGTCGGCTAGTTTGACTTTAACATCATCCTGTAGATAGATGAGGTCTTTCATCTGCTCTTGGATATATTGGTGCGACATGACCATATTGGCTCCCCGGAATACGACATCTTGCCATTCGAATAGGGTTTTATAATATTCAGAGCGTTTATCCTTATCGTCAGAGTCGATATGAAGCTGTATTTTTCTAGTGAGTACGATATTGTCTTTTTCCATGATTATGCTGTTCTTTTAGTGGGTTTAACTTTAGCTCTTGCTTCGATAAATATTTTTCTGACGATGGAAGAATTTAGCTTAAGGGCTTCTGATATCTCGTCGAAAGACATCTGTAAATCGTAGCGCATACGCAGCACTTCGGCTTGCTCATCAGAAAATTCGCCCTCTATTGTCAGCTTTGTCGGTTTATTCAAGATGTTTAATTTGTCTTGACTATTGAAAATCGTTTTGAGCGTATCAATGGTTTTCTCTACCTGAATACTAACCTCATAGTCTGAGATGCCTCCTAAATAATAGGCGATACGTTCGTAATTAAAACTGTATTTAAGACAAAGCCTGATGAATTGCTGTTGCTGCTCAGACAGGTGAGGGATTAGGTTATTAAGTTTATCAAGCTGAACCTGTTTTTCTTCCTCCAAGCGTTCGATGTATATGGTGTCTATTTCTCCCTCTTCTTCCATGTCATAGCCTAACATAAATTCTTGATAGTCTTCAATACCATCCAATCGAAGTAAGCTTCGTTGAAATCTATTTCTGGATTTAGTAAAGTAGACACCGATAGCGGCTCGGATTTGCTTTTTTAGAAAGTTGAAAAGAGACTCGCTGTCTTCAATCTGTTCGCGGAAGAGCCAAAGGCGAAAGAAAGCTTCCTGTACAATACTTTCTGCTGTACACAGGTCATCGGTAGCTCGTTCGGCCCGATAGCAGAATTGGTCGAAATATTTTTTGTAAAAGTAGTCTAGGCCTTTCTCTTTTCCTTCTTTTAGAAGGGAGAGGTGTAGCTGTGTGTTGTTTAGTTTCATGATTTGGTTTTTTGCTTGTTGTCAAATAACTGCGGATAACCTCAGCGTTTTGCTAGTTTTATCTTTTGTTGCCAAGGCTACCGCAGTTGTGTTTTATTTGCTAGACGTATTGGTATGGGGGATAGATTGCGCTTCAAGACTATAGTTGTGTGTACTCTGGTAGTTGTAGTTTGTTAATTTATTTCCTAGGTCCGTATTGTTGTTACCCGACAAATTGCGCTTGCTTCGTAATTCCCGTCATCTCGATTGGAGCGAAGCGGAATAGAGAGATCTATAGACTATGTAGGGTTAATTCTAGTCGTTAGATCTAACTTCGTTGAGCCCTTCGGGGTTCTCTGTTTCGTTCGAGATGACGGCATAGTTCGGGGATTGTGACCATCTACAGGATTGTTTTCCAATGGACCAAAAGAGCTCGCGTTGTAATTACCCTACAAATTGTGATTATCTACAGGTAATTCTTGCGGAATCAGGTGTAGACCCAAGTTGTCATTCCCCTATCAGCTGTGACTATGCATGGTTATTCTACGCTTATATTAGGGTACTTAGTGAGTGGCGGCATACTCTCACCCTAAGGCTGAACAAGCAGCCTCCTGTCTGTTGTTTAAATTTTACCGAATAACCCCACGTCACCTTGTGGAGAGGTGACGTGGGGCTCAACGCAGTTAAATCTATGGACTATGTTATATGTTTTTAGATTTCTCTATTCCGCTACGCTTCAATCGAAATGACGTGATGGAGGTCAGCTCTGCCCACTTATAGGCGATCAGTATCTTGAATCAAAGATGATTTAAGTTTTGTGTATCCTACAGATTGTGATCATCTACAAGGTTAATGACTCATGTATTGTCATAGTTTAGTTGTTACTACCTTACAAATTGTGATCATCTACAGGCCTTCTTTTACACATAATTTGTACTTATAGTTGTGAATACCCTACACACTGTGGTCCTCTACAGGGCTACAAATCATTACCTTTAAGGTTCCAGAAGTTGTTAATACCCTACAAATTGTATTTACTTATTCATTTCATACCGAGCGCAGTCGAGGTATCTATGGACTGTCTAGGGGTAAATGTTATTTCGCTAGATCTCTCTATTCCGCTGCGCTACAATCGAGATGACGGGGACAGGACAAATAAATTTTCATTAAGATGATTAAAGCAAAAGGGTTACAGTAGAAGCCGTTGTTAATACCCTACAAACTGTGATCATCTACACGTCGCCTACCGAGCTACTCGGGGGCACAGATGTCGTGAATACCCTACAAAATGAGATCACCTACAGGATACCTCGTCTGCAATCAATATTAGGGTACTTAGTGAGTGGCAATACGCCCTCACCCTACGGCTGAACAAGCAGCCTCCTGTATGTTGTTTAATTTTTAGTAACTTAATCCTATGGAAAGAGGTGGTGCGATATACATATTAACTAATGTGAACCGAACTGTACTCTATATTGGAGTGACTTCTGATTTATACTCAAGGTTGGTTGAGCATAGAGAGAAGCGTTATTCTAATTCGTTTACGAGCAGGTACAATTCCTATCTCTGTGTTTATTTTGAATCCTTTCCTACTATTGAAGAAGCCATCGACAGAGAAAAGCAGCTCAAGAAATGGAGTCGCGCAAAGAAAGAGAATCTCATAAACAAGCTTAACCCACAATGGAACGACCTCTGGGAGATTGTAAAGGAGTGGTAAATTAAGGTGTCTGTTTATTAAATGCTTAGTTTTTGTAGACGAGACTCAGTTGTGTATACCCTATAAATTGCATTTGCTCATTTCTTTGCGTCATATCGACCTTGTGGAGATATCTATGGACCATATGGGAATAGCTATTGTGTCGTTGGACCCATTCGATAGTACTGTGTTACGCTTCCTGATTCTCGAGACACAGTAGGGTGACGATATAGTATACAAAGTATGACTACATGTAGGTGTCTCCGATTTCTTCAACAGGCCCTGCCGTTGTTAATGCCCTATGTAAAGGATAGAAGCCCATGAGCTAGTTGCGAATCCCCTATAAGTTGTGATAATATATAGTTAGATCTCTCCGCTACGGTTGAGATGACGGGTAGAAGTATAAAGGAGGATACCCCATCTCTCTTTCTGCTAGTTGTCAATACCCAACAAACTGTTACCATCTACAGGCAAATCTTAGCATTGAAAAAGTAAGTTCTCGTTGTTATTACTCTATAAACTGTGCTTGCTTATTTGATTTCGTCATCTCAACTTGTAGAGAGAATTATGAACTATATAGTCTGACTCCTTGCCTTTAGATTTTCGTTCCGAGAGCCCTTCGGGGTTCTCCGCTGCGGTCCCCGAATAAATTCGGGACGCGCGAGATGACGGGCTAGAAGGCGAATTGTGATCATCTACAGGAATAAAACCGAGGAAATGCCTTAACGTTTAGTTGTACCTACCCTACAAATTGTGGTCATCTACAGGCCCCAGTCTTTTAGGCCGACCACCTCGTAAGTTGTGTATACCCTACAAATTGCACTTGCTTATTTTGTTGCGTCATACTGACCTTGTGGAGATATCTATTAACTGTATAGGGTTAACTATTATGTCGTTAGACCCATTCGACTCCGTTGCACTCCGCTCAGGGTGACGATATGGTATTCAAACTGTGGTCACCTACAGGCCTTCACAAAATTTGGTTTCTCAGGCCACGGTTGTTACTACCCTACAGATTGTGACCATCTATAGGCTAAAATCCTGTTACAATAAGAGTCACCCTGTTGTGTATACTCTACAAACTGTGATTATCCGTATGAACTGATTGATTCAATATCGGAAGGGCTCAGTTGTCACTACCCTACAAATAGCAAGAACCGCCCTACGCTGTCTGTTATCAATATTAGGGTACTTAGTGAGTGGCAATATACCCTCACCCTACGGCTAAACAAGCAGCCTCATGTATGTTGTTTAGTGAACTCCTTTCCCTTTAACCTTTTTTACCCATACCAATATGTCAAAGAACAATATCTTTCCAAGGAATCAAAAACAATCAAGTTTTCGTTCCGGACCTTATGCCAAAAAAGCACAAGTAATGTTTACTAAGTTTTTAGAGGATTTTTTAAGCAAATAATTGGTTTTTTGTATGATTTTTGGGCGCTAATACAATTGCTTTAAAATATCACCTCATGAAATAAATCTACCTTTTTAAACAGGAGACTTAATCACATTCTTATACAAGTTACTTCTCATAGTTTATATAAGTATTGGTTACTGAATCGAAGATACAAAGAAGAATTAATAAAAACAAATATTATAAAAACTATATTTTATTTTGTTTGCGCAAATATTGGTTCTATTTGTTTTGTGATAGCAGTAAACAAAGATATATTAAAGGTATTAGGTGAAAAGATACGTATTCGTCGTGAAGAACTTTCCTATTCTCAAAACGATGTTGCCGATTTAACCGGGCTTACAACCATTACCATACTCGCCTTAGAAAAAGGTCGTGGTACTACCCTTAATAACTTCTTGCTCATTTGTCGCGCTTTACAAATCCAGCCGCGGGATCTTTTCGAGAGCGACATCGAACTCACCCCACTTTTTGCTTTGCCTCCAGAATCTCAAAAGCGTATAGAGAAGAATCAGAAGCTAGATCATTTGGTATACGACTCCGATTTTTTTGAAACCCCAAGACGTGTCTCTGATGTAATAAAAGAGCTTGGGGCAGATAAAGCCGATAGTAACAAATATTCGGTTTATCTGACAGGGTACTGTAAAGAAGGTGGATTGGACTATGTCAAGGAGGGTAATTATAAAAAGTATTTGAAGAGAAAGGGGAAATAGCCTTTTGTATTTGAACTTCGTTTGCCCTTCAAAATATTTTGACTATGTTTGTTGGGTGACCAATAAATTACTGATATGATCAATGTAACTTGGATAAAAACTCCTTTTCTATTTGTATTATTCTTGATCTTTTTTTCCGTTAATGCTCAAACTGGTTTTCTTGAACGGGTGGATTATGATAGCATACGAACGGTTGCAAATAGCCAAAATAAGTTAATGTTTCTACTGGTACATGAGCAGAATGAAAACTTTGAACCGCTGAAAGCGTCGGTCTCTAAAAAGAATAGAGCCTTTATCGGTGAAAAGTTTGTGTCGGGTATCGTACAGGTAAAGCGGGAGAATTTTGAACATTCCCTCCGTAAAGCATTTTATCTGACCTCGCCGGTATATCTATTTGCAGATAGCGAAGGGTATCCAATTTTGAGATATAATAGGCCTATCAAGGATGAAAAGGTCTTATTACAACTTGCTGATTCAGCTCATACACTCGCTAAGGGAGAAACCTTAGGTAAGTTAGTCAGACAATATAAGAAAGGGATGCGTAGTAGGGCATTGTTGACGAAGCTATTGACCCAATATCAGTTTTTCAATTACTATGCGGATCAGCGGATATTGGGTGACTATCTTTCACAGCTGACTGTCCAAGAATTGAATAACTTTGAAACTGTGGTTTTCTTAATGAAAAGTGGACCGGTATATAACGAAAACATTTATAGACTGTCACGTACCAATGCCAAGATGGTGGATAGTTTATATGCTACTTTACCTTTACCCACTCGTATTAACATCAACAACCGTATCATTCAACAGACGTTTCGACAGTCTTTGGAAACCTCAAATTTCTATCTAGCCCACGAATTGCAGCAGTTCGTAAGGGGCACTTGGAGTCCGAACTATTTACGAGCCGAGATCAGTAGTGCTTTTTATCCCATGGAATATAAGCGCTTGACTAAGGATAGCTTGGGATATGTTGCTATGGCGAGAAATTATTATAATACGCACTATTATCGTGTGGCACCAGACTCTTTGGCCCGGCTAGACTATGCCGTGGATCAGAAGATTAATGTTTCGCGTTATCAGTGGCAGTTAAAACGTGTAGAAAATGAAGCGTTTCAGAAGTGGTTTAAGGTATGTGAATCTAGGTACAAATATGAGCATGCGCAGCATCTGAGTTATGGTGCGCGTCAAATATTGACCTTTGCTCCGAATAATACAGATGCACTGTATGATGCGATTCGATGGCAGCAGAAAGCTATCGAACAGTTTCCGGGAAGCGGACTATATCACCATACCCTAGCTATGTTGTTATATAAGATCGGTTTTTCTGCTCAGGCTGAAACTGAACTCCTGCGTGCAAAAGATCTTTATAAATCGAATAAGATCAAATATCGAGAAATGGAAATGCTACTAAAACAGATGAAGTCAAATAAAGATCTCCTTATTTAGTTAAATTCAGACGTATAGGAAGCGTATACGCGACGCGGACAGGTATCCCTCTTTCATAGCCAGGAGACCAATCTTTAGCTTTTTTAAGGACAGCGACGCCAGCATTACCCGTCCCATATCCAAGATCGTCGATGATTTTGTAACTTGAAGTTTTACCGTCTTTTTCAACAACAAAGCTGATGGTTACTTGGCCTACTACTCGAGCTCCAATAGCCTCTCTAGGGTATTTGTAGTTGTTGCCGATAAACATCCTTAATTGTTGGATCCCTCCCGGATATTCTGGTTGTACCTGTACTTTTGTATATTTTATTTTCTTTCCAAGACTATCGGTGGTCTCTCCATTAACAATGATTCCTTTTTCATACCATTCCTCAAATTTATACTTGCCTTTATTAATGGTCCCTTTCCAGTGGCCGATACGTACACCGTCGGCGTATTCGCCCTGTTCAACGTCGTTATCTTTGTCCACAAATCTTGCGGTTCCCTTACCATTTGTTATCTGAACATTGTTTAGGGAATCTGCGTAGTAAACCAATCGACTGTCGGGGTCGGAGCCAAATGCCGATTCTTGGTTCTCTTGTGGTTTTAAATAGAAAATACTTTCCTTTAATACGCCATTTTTATAGTACCTTTTAGCGGTATCTACCAGTTTGTTCTGTGCATAATTTAATATAGCAGCCAATGTTTCATTGTCGTAGTATGTCTCCACTGTCCCTTCAAATTGTAGTCTTTTAGGGTCTAAGGTTTTTACCCAGCCGTGTCTCTTTAAACTGCCGTTAGGATAGTATTCGTTTAGTTCATAGAGAGCGAGACTATTAGGTGAAATACGTAGTATTCGGGTATAGTCGGCTGAATCCTTTTGAGCGGTGAAACTGCCATTTTTCTTCATGTAGGTCACAATCGTTTCTTGTGCGCTTAGTGATTTCGTACAAAACAAAACAAGAAAGAATGCTACATATTTACGGATAAAGAAAAGTGTTTGTTTTATAATATTATAATTGTTACTAATTTTTAATAGTACAAACATAATTAAACTTCACTTGATGTACAATCCATAAATTATTAAACTCCCCACAAGGATTATATATGGGACAACAGACCCCTATTGTCACCAGTATACTTAGATCAATTTTTGCTCAATAGCTATTCTTACCAGTACAGCTGTATTTTTAGCATCCAGTTTCAGTAATAGATTTTTTCGATAACTTTTGATGGTCTCAGGACTTAAGAAAATACGTTCTGCAATTTCTCCGTTAGTAAGTCCTTCCGCTACGAGTTTCAGCATTTCCCGTTCACGGTCGCTGAGCCAAATATGGGTCTCTTTGGGTCTGTTCATCAGCATGTCGATTTCATGGCAAAGAAATGTCTCCCCATTCGCTACAGCTTCTATTCCAGCTATCACCTCTTCGGTCATCGCATTTTTAATCAAGTAACCCGAAGCCCCGTTATCGAGCATTTGTCGCACGATACTGTACTCATTGTGCGTAGTCAGCGCTAGAACCTTTATATCAGGATGCTGCGTTTTTATTTCTTGGCATAGATCTACGCCGCTCATATCCGGTAGGCCTACGTCCATTAACAGAACATCGGGCTTCCAGAAATTAATGGAATGTCTACATTGAGCAGCACTATGGGCTATGCCCACGACATGTGCTGTACCTGAATCTTCTATCAATCCCTGCAATCCGTCGGTCAGGATTTTATGGTCATCTACAATGGCTACCTTAATCATGTGCTATGTTGTTTTTTAGATCCAATTCGACGTGTATTTCTGTGCCCTGATCTGAAGAGAGGATTTCCATCTTTCCTTGAAATGCGCCTACCCGGCTTCGGATATTTTGGAGTCCCATTCCTTCGGGCGTAGTATTGGGGTTAAAACCCTTTCCATTGTCCTGTACCGTAAAAGAAATACGGTCAACTTCCTGGACAAGTTGCACATTGATCTGGGTGGCTTGTGCATGTTTTAATACATTGTTCACTAATTCATGGATGCAGCGATAGAGCATGATTTCCATTTTGTCGGGCAGGCGCGCTTCGTTTCCAAAATAATGGAATCGCGCGATGGGGACAGCAGCGCAAAAATCGGATAGCGATACCTTAAGCCCAAAGCGTAACAGGGTCTCGGGCATCATATGGTGAGCCACGCGACGCAGCTCCTGTATAGAATCGTCGAGCATGCCCAATGCTTTCTGGAATCGGGATACATCGACGGATTCGAGCAATGCATTTCCTTGTACCTGAGGTAGATTGAGCTTTACGGCCGATAGCATACTTCCGAGGCCGTCATGCAGATCACGCGCTAGACGCGTGCGCTCAGCGGCTTCACCATCTAAGGTGGCTTGTACAGCAACCAGTTGTTTTTCCTGCTCGAGCCGCTGGCTTTCTTTCTCGGCGAGCTTTCTCCTGCTTACTGCGAGTCGGTAGCGTATATAGGCAAAGGCGAGAGCGATGAGGAGGATAGCTGCTCCTGCAATTCCCAACCAGATGTACAGTTGACGTTGTTTTTCCAATGCTTCTATTTTTAGCTCTTTCTTTTCGGTCTCGTATTTTACTTCCAGCGTGGAAAGTGAATTTTGATAGTTTTCGTTGCTGTATTTGTCTACGGTAGACTTATACCGCTCCATATATTCCTCCATCGCATCAAGGTCTCCCAAGTGTGCATATATCAAGGGTAGGTTGGAAAATAGTGTTAGTTTCAAATGGTGATCTGTCGAATCGGTTTGCAGTGCCAACAACGCATTTTCAGCAGATTTTTCGTATTGTTGCATGTAATAGCTGATGCTGGAGATATCGGCGTAGGAGTGCGCAATTAGATTTACATTGTCCGTTTCTTTCGCAAGATGAAGCGCCTCCTCTGCATATTTCATCGCATTGGGGTAGTCATCATACTGAAAATAAGCGCCACAAAGTGTTTGCAATGCACTGATTTCGTTTGAACGGCTACCTGATTTACGATGGATTTTAAGCGATTCCTTCGCATAGTATACCGCTTTTTCCTGACCACCAGTCTCGTTTTTATAGACACTGCTCAGTGAAAGATAAATATCTCCCAAATTTTGTGTGTTTCCATGTTTAAACGCGATTTTCTCTGCTTTCCCGTAATAGTATAACGCTTGAGTATCATTTTGCATGAGGTGATAAGTTCCCCCTATGCCCATATACACATCACACATTTTTTGGTCATCCCTAAGCCGCTCGCCCAGTTTTGCAGCTTCAAAATATTGTTCTAAGGCTTTTTTATACTGGCCTTGCCGACGATAGAGTTGACCATACATCTTAAGAATCGGCACCTCGTCATCTTCGTTCTTATTCTGTCTTGTAAGGATCAACGCCTTATCCAAATAGAAGGCGACAGAGTCGAATACCATGCTCACGTAGTAAGAAGATCCCAGATAATACAGAAATTTAGCCTCAGACCTTTGATCGCCCATCTTCTCCGCCCAACGCTGCCCTTCCAAACTAAAAGACCTAGACCGGATAGGATCGTCATTTAGATATGCTAATGCCAAATCCATATACGTGTCGACCTTCTTTTGATTGCTCAGTTTATTCGTTTTCAAGACTTGTTCCAAAGAATCCAAATTCTGTCCGAAGCTTATAACCGGTACAAGTGCTATCAACAGATATAGCGGTAAATGAGATAGCCCTTGGATTATTGTATGTATATATCTTTTCATCATCCTGTTTGGTTATTCGAGATTGTCCCCGTCGTTGTAAGACAAAGGTAGCTTTATATGTCTCCGTAAAAACCCCCTTTGGGGGATATTGGAGGAAGTTTTTCCACTTTACCTTTGTTTTTATCAAGTGAATAGACGCGGTAAATGTGTTTTGTTGGACTGATCCGAAAAAAATATCAATTATAAAAATAAACAAAATGGAAACAACAATTAAAAACAAGGCAATAGGATTATGCTTGGTCATGATCATGCTACTAGCCTGTACAAAGTCTGCCGAGGACACAGACGAATTAAGTGAAGAAAAAGGTTATGCAACAGGTAAAGTGACGGATACGCAAGGAAAGCCTATTCAGGGAGCAAGAATACTGCTGGACAACACGATACTATATGCCTCCTACATACACGGGACGACTGATAGGGACGGTGTCTACAAAATTAAAGCACAGCCCGGATCATGGCGGACATTTGCTTATGTGGATAAGACGTACAACGGACAGAAATATACTATGGAGCTTTTTCCGGACAAGACTGATGCCTATAACGAAGAAGGTGCAGTCCGCAATTTTAGCTGGAAACTGGAGGGGACTATGCCTTGGGAAGCTGAAAACTATTACGGAGGCTTCGTGATGTTACGGGGAGCGGATGGTTTTTACGAAGATGAGAAAGACATCGAACTGGTATTTACGCCTCTTGGACCGCTTATCGACGGTTCTGCGGGACGTACATTGACGATCCGTTATGGTGAGGACAAGTGGCAGAACCGCTATGAATTACAGGACATTCCCATTTGACGGTATAAGGTGAAGGCAACATTGAAGAAGAACGGCACAGACCAGCCATTGAAGGTCGAAGATTGGGATAAACAGGATGGGCTGAAGCCCGAGATCCTCCTGGATTTCCTGCCCGACCCGCCGAATAGAGGTCACAATTCGGCATCTATAGCAATCGGGTATTAAAAAAGTACTATCAACTAAAAAAATAACAAAATGAAAACAATGATCAATAAAACAATATGGCTGCTTTTCATTGCAGTAGCCGTGGCTTCCTGTTCAAAAGACGATGACTGCGATCCTGAAGATGAGAACAGTCCGTGCTACGTAGGTGTCAGTTCTGGAGACAGGTTGCTCCTGACTGAAGAGAAAACAAACGGTAAGACGGAAATGAGATTTGAATACAATGAGCAAAATCAGGTGGTGGTGCGGCACGTGCATGGTGTTGAAGGAAGTCTAACTACCGAACATTTCACCTACAACGGCAATAAAATGATCAAGTTGGAACGAAAAACCAACGGACAGTTTGTAATGAGCGAAGCCTATACCTATGGTGCTGGTGACCGGCCCGTATCAGCAACCTGGACTGATTCCGATGTTGTGGCAAACGTCCTGTATGAGTACGTAAATAATACGGTCATCGAAAAGGTCTACACTCCTGAGGGGGGAATCAATATCAATAGCTATACATTCGACAGCAATGGAGAGAATCTCCTAAAAGCAGAAATAACAGCAGGGGGGCTACTATTGAGTACGATTGAATATGGCGACTATGACGACAAGCATTACCGTTATACTGCCTATCCGTGGTCATGGAAATCAAGGTCTTTAAATAATGCAAGGAGCCAAAAATTGAAGGCTATGGGAGTGGAAGGTGGAGAAATATCTCGAGACGACATCTGGAAATATACGTATAACGCTGCTGGTTACCCCACTAAGGCAGAAGTCTATGACAAAGCCTCCAATACATTAATAGAAACTAGAGAATTTACCTATAAAAAAGCAAATTAAAAAGATTATTCAGCATTACTTAATATACAGAAAAATGAAAAAACTATTCTTTATCCTTTTTGCGGTTTTTATGACAATAACCGTCTACGGACAACAATTTCAAAAAGGGACTACCGCAATCAATGCCGGTATTGGACTGGGGACGGCTTTGGGTGGTCTCGGCAAGGCCCGTCCTGCTATTGCAATAGCTGTTGACCATGGGATGTGGGCTGTCGGAGGCCCGGGCGTCGTCAGCCTAGGAGGCTATATCGGCAATACGGGGTATAAATACGATGACTTGGGCTATACGGCTAAATGGAATTATACGATCATAGGTGCTCGAGGAGCATATCATTATAATGGCCTTACGTCCGTTCCCAAGCTGGATGTATACGGAGGCGCGATGCTCGGTTATAATATTGCCAAATACTCGTCGGATAGCGGGGATGACTCGTTTGCCAATACGTATGGAAGTGGATTGGGTTTTTCAGGTTTTATTGGTGGAAGGTGGTTTTTTGCCGAAAGCATAGGTGCTTATGCAGAGCTGGGATACGGTGTTTCGATACTTAATGCAGGGGTTACCTTTAAATTCTGATCAGAATCCTATTAAAAGACTCACTACTAATAGGTAGTGCTGTACTCACGTGGACAAAATATGGAGAACCTCTTTTAGGAGGTTTTCCCTTATAAGTTACTTTGAGTTTGCTTCCTTATGGATTATTTAATGAAGTGTAAATTTTCTATTTAGCCCCTTTTTCCTTATCTTAGGATTACCATCAATTGTAAACTTAGAAAAGCATGTCACAGAAGGAACTCTCCCAATTGTGGAGTAAATCACTATTGGCGCGGCCCGATCCTAGAGATGTGCGGAAGACCATGCATCTGTCCGCCTATCCGCAAGGTACAGCATCTAGCCCTGTTGAAGGGGTACACCTGATCCAATATCAGATGGCCGATATCATTCTCTTCGAAATAAAGGGACGACCTCCAAACCTACATCTGATCGATCTGCCAACCAGCAACAATGAAATGTTATGGCTCTGTATCCAGCTTCTCGGTAAAACAGTTTTCCCAAATGGTCATAATATATACGCTGAAAATATGCTCTCTTTTATGAAGCAGAACGTGGACTATCCGATTACACTGAGTGCGGAACGACAGTGGATGCTCTTTTTTGGACTTTCAGGCAATTCAAAGCTGCAGCTGCTGGCCGAACTACCCGAGCTAAGGCAGGCTTTTCAGGATCTGCCAAATAATATATTACAAGCGATTTCTATTTCTTCCGTCGAACGACAGCTTATAGAAGAGCTTTGCAAAAAAGCATTGGGCCCTTTCAATGCGCTGTATCAAACCGGTGTTGCGATAGGGAAGCTATTTGCGGGTTATACCCAGCAGTTGGTAAAACCAAAAACGTTATCTAGAGAAGAATTTCAGGTGCAGATCTATCATCGGGCCTTGGCCTACATACAGGAACATTACCTAGCGGAAGATTTGACCAGCGAAAAGATTGCTGATATACTCGGTTGCTCGGTCCGGAATCTAACAAGGGCATTTGAAGGACGATCGTTAGGAGTGAAAGCTACTGTAATGACAGTGCGATTGTACAAAGCAAGAGAGCTGTTGCAGACCCAACCCGACTTATCTGTCGAACGTATCGCTGGGATGTTGCATTTTTGGGATGCAAAGCATTTTGCGATGCACTATAAGAAAATTTTTCATTGCTCGCCAAGGGCTGAACGTAAAGCAAGTCTTTTGCAACAAACGGAGCTTTGGATAAAGAGTAGCTAGCATTTGTAGGCGATGTGTAAAGAGATAGGGTTGACGGCCTAGCGTTGGAGAATGGTGACCTAGCGCTTAGTGCATATACGCCAACGTACGAAGGTCATACACTAGCTGCTTGTGCGCATAAGATAGGGTATAGAAAGGAGGGGCTAGCGTGGGGATTTGAGACGTTGGCGTATGGAGATCATACGCTAGCTGCTGGATTGGATAAGCTAGGGTATAAAAGGGATAGTCTAGCGTCTAGGTTTAATAAGCTTGTGTAGGAGTCCTGGATGCTAGAGCTTAGGCTGTGCACGCTGGGGAACAAGCCTGATGATCTAGCGTCTGGGAGCGGCACGCTAGGGATTAATGCTAAAATGCTAGCGTTTACAGTCTACACGCTAGAATCGAGGTGCCCGGTTTTTAAAAGCAGTTTTGAACCAAAAACAATGTTGGAGGTGGTTTAAAGGGCTGTTTTTTTGTGTTGAATCCTTAAAATGCCGAGTTGAAAGGGGTAAAAAACGGCAAAAGATATTTTCGTCACCCCCTAAACTTGGCCGAAATTTAAACCTTTTCGGTTGTTTTGTGCCACATCTTTGTAAGGAGTTAATTAATTATTATTTATTTAAAATTTAACAAAAATGATTAAACCAAATTACAGAAGCAAAGATGCAACAGAGTTGTTGAACTATGCAGAACACATTTTTAAGAGTATGACGGATAATACAGGCATGTTCGTCGATCCAGTGCCTGCTCTTCCTGTCTTGGAAAGTGCGTTAGTCGCTTATCGTGCGGCATACGCCGAAGCTACACATCGGGATATGCGGGCGGTAGTAATCAAGGGGCAAAAAGGAAAAGATCTACAGCAGGTGATCTATAGGTTATCTCATTATGTGGACGCGCAGGCACTGGGCGATCCGAATATCATCCTGGCGGCTGGGTACAAGCCATCAAAGTCGACACAAAACCGGTCTGGGCGTACACCAAAGGCGGCAGGTCTTAAAGTCAGAAATATGGAGGTCGGATCTGGTGTTTTAAAAATTACCGTGGATCCCTGGAAGCCAGCAAGGTTCTACCAGTATGAATATCGAAAGAAGGGGATCGAAGAATGGACCAGTATGCTGAACAGCAAATCCACCGTCGAACTTAGCGGTTTAGAGAAGTTACAGGAATATGAATTTCGGGTTTCCTATCTCGGTACAGACACCGTAACCAATTTTAGTGATGTCGTGACGGCTCTTGTCGTTTAATATACAAACCGTAAGGAAGAATGTGTCAGCGCAATTCTTCCTTACTTTTAATACAACCAATATGATGAATATGATATTAACAGAACATGCCCTCCGGACCATTATACTGGAGTTTGACGAGAGCAAAGAAGCTCCCGAATTTGAAACAAAGGCGTTGGATATCTACTATGAAATGCACAACCGTACCTGGCTGTGGATGGAACGGCTACGTATAGCTAGAGAAAAGATACCTGCATTGGAACTCTGTGTGGAAAAGGCGGAGGAATTGTGGGAAGAAGCAAACTGCAAGCTCGAACATCTACTAGTCATGATACCGCAGAACCCCGAGCGGCCGAGAGTAAAGATGCAACTCAAGATGTTTACGGAAGAATTGAATAGATTTTTATGCGATTTTGTCCCAGATTTGATTGATCAGGCTGCAGACTTTTACGAATATGATACATTCACCGTAGAGGAAGATACCTGGCTGAGCGATGTAGCCTTTAAGCAGTTTCGTGCTATTTTTGATGATTATAAAAGTTGTAAGGTGGATATGGTTTCATTCGACCGTGATCTGGATGATTTTAAAGGGGTATTAGGCCATATGCGAAAGCGTGAAGGCAAGTACTATGAAACGATGAATGGACTTATTGATACCTATGACGAACTGAACAACAAAATAGATGTACTACATGATCGCATAAGCGAATTTGATAACAACTTATTGGAGTTTTTCGCTAAGGAAAGATCTGCACGGGAAAAGTAATCGTATTCTAATTGCTATTCTCTGACACAGGATCATGGTAAATTGTGTACTTTTGCCGATATTTTTTAGTTATGAGCGATAAGACAAGGAAAATCTTTTTAGGAATCTGTATCATTGTTCCATTTGTGGTCTACTGTGCAATTTATTATTCGTCAATGATCAAAAATGCTCCGTACCGGTTTTCTGATTTTGAATCTATTGAAATCACCTATGGTACACCAGGAGAGATGCTGAATACATATAATTCTAAAACGCAGATCTATCATTACTTGACTAAGGATAATGAGGTGCTGACAGATACATTAAAGATGAGGGATAACGATCTATTGTATCTTCATCGTAAAGCAATGGAATTGGGATTTTGGAATGTGGATAATGATATGACGACAGAGCGTAAGGATTCTACAGAAGGAAAAAATGTACCTCGCTATATTCTCAAGTATACCTATAAGGAGAAAACTAAAGAAGTGACATTGGATGCGGACTATCCTGGTACACAGAAGATGAAAGATGCAGCCAAATCAACTATAGATGCGGTGCTAACTATGATAGCAGAAGTTAAAGCGCGATAATAGTTTTTATTTAAATAATTAAAGGCAAGGTAGTTATATCTTGCCTTTTTTAGTTAATAATGGTTAAATAGTTTTTTGTGAAAATTAATTTGAATATTATTGTTGTCAATAAACTTTAAAAATTAAAAATATGAGAAGAACTCTACTAACTATTGCCGTGACTGCCGGCTTAACATCGATGCTTCAAGCCCAAGAATTTGGGCTTAATAAAGGCGACATACTACTGGAAGGACAAATCAATATCCACAGTAGTAAAGATAAAAATGCTGATTTGAAAAATAGTTATTTTAGGTTCTCGCCTAAGGTTGGCTATTTTTTAAGCGATAAATTTGCTGTTGGGGTTGATTTAGGATTTTCTAAAACTAATCGAGAGGAGCTAGGTACAAATAATAATATATTTAAGAGCAAATACAACGAATTTAAGGTTGGTGCTTTTGGAAGATATTATTTCCTGAACATAGGCGAGCGCTTTAAAGCTTATTCGGAATTGAATATGGCCTACCATCAGGGCAAGACTACAATGGCAGTGGATTATGACGATGTGAAATCAAATTATTTCGCTGCTAATGGCGGTATCGGAGCCAATTTCTTCTTAACAAAAAATGTGGCACTAGGTTACTCTTTCGGTAATATTATAGGATTTAGTACTTCTAAAATTGATGAGGAAGGGGCTAAGTCTAAGAATCAATTTTACCTCAATGTAAATTCATTTAATAACTTTTTTGAGACGGGACAGTTTTCATTGACATTTAAATTGTAAAGCAAAAGAGCTCTTCCTTTTCGGAAGAGCTCTTTTTTAATGACCTGTATTTTCTAAGTCTTTGGGATCGTGCTTATGCTTGAACAAAATAGAGAAAGCAATAACAATCACCAAGGTATACGCAGCGAAGGCGAGCCAGATATGTTGCCAGTCTTTGAGGTATATTGCTGCGTCAAATGTACCATTCGTAATCTGAACCCCTTTCTGAGCAACCAGATCCAGTAGTTTTGGATTGTCTGCTGTTGTATCTAGACGAGTTGCCAAAGCATTAATATCGTTGTATGGTTGGGTGTAATACTTGTCAATCAACCATCCTGATACCTGTGAGCCTAATATAGCCCCAAATCCATTAGTCATCATCATGAAAAGTCCTTGTGCTGATGAACGAATCTTGGAATCGGTCGATGACTCGACAAACAAGGAACCAGAAATATTAAAGAAGTCAAAAGCCATTCCGTATACGATGCAGGAAAGGATAATCATCCATAATCCGGAAGAGGGATCCCCATAAGCAAATAGACCGAACCGCAATACCCAAGCTACCATCGCGAAAAGCATAACATTACGGATTCCGAATCGCTTTAGGAAGAAAGGTATCGCTAAGATGAATAGGGTTTCCGAAATCTGTGAGATGGACATAATGATTGTCGATCGTTCGACCACCAATGAATCTACATATTTTGGATAGAATGCGAATTCACTCAGGAACACATCCCCGTAGGCGTTGGTGAGCTGAAGTGCTGCTCCCAGGAACATCGAAAAAATGAAGAATAGGGCCATTTTATAGTTCCCAAATAGTTTGAAAGCCTCTAGTCCTAAGAGTTCAGAAAGTTTCGCATTTTCTTTGGTGAGGTGTTGGGGAGGACATTTAGGTATCATGAACATGGCGTATATTCCCAGGAAAATAGACCCCCCTGCTGCGATATAAAATTGATATTCGGTCGCTTTATTGCCTGTAAGGTTGGTGAGCCACATGGCCGCGATAAATCCTACTGTGCCCCATACCCGAATTAAGGGGAATGCTTTGATCAGATCGTGGTTGCCTTTGGTCAGGGAGCTGTAGGCAATAGAATTGGATAACGCGAGGGTAGGCATGTAGCAGCACATAGCCAATAACATCACGGTGAAAAAGTTGTCAGGACTACTGACCTGCGCCAAGTAAATTAAACAGGTTGCGTACAAGAGATGGAGCGCGATATAAAGTCGTTCTGCATTGACCCATCTGTCGGCAATGATTCCCATCAGGGTAGGCATGAATAGAGAGGCTATTCCCATTGTCGAAAAAATAGCGCCAAACTGCGTGCCATCCCATTGTTTAGTGCCAAACCAATAATTGGCTATTGTGATCAACCATGCTCCCCACACAAAAAACTGCAGGAAGTTCATGATGGTCAGTCTTAGTTTGATAGACATATATGTGTATTATGATTTTCTTCTTTCGATCTCATCCCGGATACGGGCTGCGGCCTCGTACTGTTCATTTTCGATAGCTTTTTGTAACGTCTTGTTCAGTTGCTCATCGCTTAATGAAGCGTAAGGAGAGGGAGGCTCAATAGGTTGTTTCTTTTTCTCTTCAGGAGTGGAAGTCGGATTGTCTGTATCTGCTGCTGATGCAGAGGATATATTTTCTAAAAAGGCAAAATCATTATTCTCAATAATGATTCCTGCAGAGGACATAATAAAGTCATAGGTGAAGATCGGGCAACCGAAACGTACCGCTAGCGCCACGGCATCTGAAGTGCGGGCATCGAGTTCTACTTTGAGGTTGTTGGTACTTTTGCAAATGATCTTTGCAAAGAAAATTCCATCGACCAAATTATAGATTAGTACTTCTTCTAATTCGATATTGAAGGCTTCAGCGAAGGATTTAAAAAGATCGTGGGTAAGTGGTCTACTTGGCGTCATTTTCTCAATTTCGACGGCGATGGCTTGCGCTTCAAAACCACCAATGATGATGGGAAGACGTCTATTCCCATTAACTTCGCCCAAGACTAATGCATACGCTCCAGACTGGGTCTGGCTATACGATAAGCCTACAATGTCTAACTTTAATTTCTTCATCCTAATTCACGCTGTGATATGGATTAGGCGACTTCCTCTTCCAATGGTACAAACTTAGATAAAATGAGGCAAATAAGCAACGGCACCAAGTACTTGGTGCCGTTGCTTATCTGTTTTTTTAATTTCCTTTATGCTTTTTTAAAGCTTCAATCAATTTTGGAACGACGACGAAAGCATCTCCAACGATGCCGTAATCGGCCACCTTGAAGAAAGGAGCCTCGGGGTCTTTGTTGATGACGACTATGGTCTTGGATGAAGAAACCCCAGCTAGGTGCTGTATAGCGCCAGATATTCCGATAGCAATATATAAATTAGGGCTTACCACAATTCCTGTCTGACCGACGTGTTCTGAATGGGGTCTCCAACCTGCATCTGAAACCGGTTTTGAGCAGGCTGTAGCTGCTCCTAGTACTTGAGCCAGCTCTTCGATCATAGGCCAGTTTTCTGGTCCCTTGAGACCTCTCCCTGCCGATACGACGATCTCCGCTTCTGGTAATGATATGGTATCGGTAGCGCGAACGATTTCTTTAACTAGGGTATTAAGGTCTGACGATGCAAAATCGGGTGTGTAACCTTCAATGGTCGCAGTACCGCCGGTTTCTTTTGCCGCAAAAGCATTGGGATTGATCGTCAATACTTTTATGGTAGACTGGAGCGATACGGTAGCAATTGCTTTGTTTGAAAAAGCAGATGTCTGTACATCAAACGAATTGCCTGCGATGTGTGGTAGGGCTGAAGCTCCAGATACAATACCGGCATTTAATTTTGCGGCCACACGTGGTGCAAGCCCCTTACCGCTAAAAGTATTGGAAAGAATAACTACAGATGCATTCTCCTTTTGCACGGCAGAAGCTAGAATTGCTGCATAGGCCTGATTGACAAATGACTTGAGGCTATCAGTAGAGACTTTGAGAACTTTTGAGATCCCATAATTTCCTAATTTTTGCAGTTCTGTATCTTGCACATCTCCGATGGATATAGCGACTGCTTCGGTTTGAAGTAAGTCGGCCACAGCCTTACCGTAAGATGCTGCTTCGAAAGCAGATTTCTTGAATTGACCTTCTGTATTCTCTATATATATTAATACTGACATAAGAATTCTTTTTTTATAGTTTGAAGATAACCTTTGTTAGATTACTTTCGCTTCATTGTGTAATAGGTTGACAAGTTCTTCAACCTGATCTTCCTTCACTAAGGTTACGCTACCTCTTGGCGCTGGAGTCGCATACGATGTGATTTTTGTAAAGGAATCTACAGCGATAGGTTCGATTACCTCTAAAGGTTTTGTTCGCGCACTCATGATACCGCGCATATTCGGGATTTTAGGTTCGGCTACCCCTTCGGCCGCACCGATAACAATAGGCAATGACGCCGTTAGAACTTCTTTACCGCCTTCGATTTCACGTTCAACACTGACTTGGCCATTTTCGATGTGCAAGCCTTTGGCAATAGATACGGATGGCATGCCTAACAGCTCTCCTAACATGGCAGCTACCTGAGTTCCATTATAATCGATGGATTCACGGCCTGTCAAGATCAGATCGAAACTGTTGTTTTTGGCATAGGCGGCGATTTGATTGGCTACAAACCAAGCATCGGAAGGTGATGCATTGATACGTACCGCATTGTCGGCACCTATCGCTAATGCCTTACGGATGGTCGGTTCGGTAGCAGCATCTCCGACGGTGATTACCGTAACGGAACCGCTAGCTGCTACGGCTAGATCAACCGCTTTGGATAGAGCAATCTCGTCGTATGGGTTGATGATGTATTGAACGCCAGTCGAATTAAAGGTCGTGTTTTCGTTGGAAAATGTTATTTTCGATGTAGTGTCAGGGACATTACTTATACATACTAATATCTTCATATACTAATCTTTTATTTCAAATCTACTGATTTACACTTAAGTTTATTTATCAAATATAGTCAAAATTTTGTAAAATCCTATGCGTGCATAATATTGGGTTGCGCGTTGAAAATATGCTTCTCGTCATTTCGGCCCTGTGGAGAAATCTATGACGTTAATTCTTTTCATCGATAGATTTAACTACGTTGAGCCCTACGGCGTTCTCTGCTACGGTCCCCGAATAAATTCGGTACACAGCGAAATGACGTACTGTGGTCAACTGGGTTTCTGTTGCGTTTTGCGGCATTAGAGAAGTTGTATTTTGTTTTTTGATAGGCTTTGGTTTTCTTTGTAGATTATCACTAAACTTTAATACCTATGGATAGGATTGCGCAGCTTAACGACTTTATAAAGGAAACCCCCAATGATCCATTCTTGCACTATGCCCTCACCATGGAGTATGTTAAATTGGATGACCAGGATCGAAGTAGGGCTGGATTTGAGAATCTAGTGTCTGTATATCCGGATTATGTGGGGACTTACTATCATTACGCGAAATTTCTAGAGAAGCAAAACGAAAAGGAGGCAGCAGAACTGATTTACGAAAAGGGGATATTAGTTGCAAATAAGATGCGGAATAGGCATGCTATGGGCGAATTGCAAGCGGCATTGAATCTTCTACGTGGACTGGATGATGACGATGACTATTAAGTAGGGCAAAATCTGTTAAAAACTAATTTTTGGTACTGTTTTTGAACTTCCCTTAGAAAGAAGTACAAATGCGGATTTTCGCCTACATATCGACTGCTTTAATAGCAACAGTTCTTTTTGTTGGTTGTATAAACAATAAAAAGAGAACTACAGCAAAGGATAAGCTGGAGAGTGTAGAGTTATTGGCCGCAAATATCGTAGGCGTGTATGCTGGAAGTCTTCCTTGTGTAGACTGTGATGCGATCAGTACTGTACTGGAATTGCACCGTAACCATTCGTATACGCTCACCTATATGTACGATGGTAAATCGGATGATCAGTTTGTGAAAGAAGGAAACTGGGAGATTGAAAAGAATAAATTGATACTGGACGGTGTCGATTATAAATATAAGATCGAAAGTGAAATTCTTGTACAGTTGGATCTGTCTGGGAATGAAATAACTGGCGACTTGGCCGAACGCTATCAGCTAGCGCGGTTGGAATAGATTAGAATAGAAAAAGGAACTGTAAAGTTCCTTTTTTATTTTATTTATGTTCGCAGATTTCTTTTAACTTTTCTACAACAAAGTCTATTTCCTCTTTGGTATTCCATTTACAGAAAGAAAAGCGTACAGATGGTCTCGCGCTATCAACTTTGATTCCAGTAAGGACGTGTGAACCTATGTCGGATCCTGAACTGCATGCGCTACCGCCGGATGCGGAGATTCCCATGATATCAAGATTGAACAATAATACATCGGCCATCTCTGTACAAGGTAGTGACACATTCACCACGGTGTAGAGGGAACGGTTAGGATCTGTACAGCCATTGAACTGGATATCAGGTATAGCCTTAGACAATTCATTAATCATGTAGCTTTTCAACCCTTGAATGTAGGCATGATGTTCCTCCATATCGCGATAGGCAATTTCGAGGGCACGCGCTATGCCGGCTATACCATAAACATTCTCGGTCCCACCACGCATGTTGCGCTCTTGGGCCCCACCATAGATTAAAGGTTTGATTTTGTTCTTACCGTTGATATATAAAAACCCGACACCTTTGGGTCCATGAAATTTATGGCCAGCTCCAGTGATGAAATCTATTTTAAGTTCCGAAAGATTGTGCGTATAATGGCCCATTGTCTGGACCGTATCCGAATGCAATACCGCATTATATCGTTGACATATCTCGGATACTTGGTGTAAGTCAGTAAGGTTGCCTATCTCGTTGTTGGCTTGCATAATCGAAACAAAGCTGCGAGGGTTGGAGGCTAGGAGCTGTTCTAGATGTTGTAGATCTATATGTCCTTCACTATCTAGATTTAATATATCGAGATGGATTTTTCCAGATTTTTCGAGCTCTTCTAAGGTGTGCAGTACTGCATGGTGCTCAATAGGGGAGGTGATGGCATGTGTGATGCCAAAATCTTCAATAGAACGAAAAATAGCCATATTGTCCGCTTCGGTTCCCCCTGAAGTAAAGAAGATTTCGGAAGGAGAGGCGTGCAGTAAGTTGGCAATGGTTTTTCTCGCTTTTTCGATAATAGTCTTTACTTGTCTACCATGCGTGTGTATGGATGATGGATTCCCAAAATCATTTTGCATAGTAGCCGTCATGACTTCAATGACCTCAGGATCAAGTGCTGTAGTAGCTGCGTTGTCTAGATATACTTGCATGTAGCAAAATTAATTATTGTGCGTGTATTTCTTTGTATTTTTTTTCTGATTCGGGATTGGGATCAATAAGAGTAGTGCACTGGCCAAGCAGCCCAATAAACCCAAATAGGCAATAAGATCGCCATATTGTGTGTAAAATGTGATATCCTCATTCAAATTGATCTCCTGGCTGAGTGCTGCAGGAACCCACCATTCTGTCTGTTGTACGATATCGCCACGTTGATTGATAAACCCAGATATTCCGGTATTGGCCGAGCGAGCGACCCAACGTCTATTCTCGATAGCTCTTAGTTTGGCATAGGACATGTGCTGGTCCTTGCCAGAAGTGTCTTTCCACCAGCCGTCATTGGTGACGATTGCGATAAACTGTGCTCCTTTTTTTATGTATTCGGCAACGTATATGCCCCAGATAGATTCGTAACAGATTACCGGTGCAGAACCGATACCGCTCTGGCTGTAAAACACAGAAGGCTCTTTGTCGTGACCGTAACCACCTGTAGTACCGCCAAAGTGTTCAAAAAGTGGCTTCATAAAAGATAGCGCTTTGCCAAAAGGCATTTGCTCTACCCCTGGTACCAGCTTAGATTTGTGGTAAAATTGTACTTTGCTTGATCCGTCAATCAATACTGCCGCGTTAAAGCTGTCGAGATACTTATCTCCAAATGGACGAGCTGTTGGTGTTTTCTGGTCGGAATAGACGAGGTAGCTTTCGATTCCAGAGAGAATATTACCATTGTGGTACTTCTCCAAAAAAGAAACACTGTTTTCGTAAGCTGGATACGCTCTAAAATCCTCTTCATTGATTCCATTACGATCGGAGATAGCTGTTTCTGGCCACAGGAAAAACTCGGTGTTGGGTTTGGCTACACTTTCCGAGAGCTTGAATAGTTTGTCTAGCTGTTCTGCCGGCGTGATGGAACCGAACTTCTGGTAAGGGTCAATACTGGGCTGCACGACAACAACTTCAGAAGGGTTGATGTGCTCCTCGTAACTAAAATATTGAATTAAAGAAACGGTTATCGGCAATAGAACTGTCGATAGTAGCCCAATCATTAATTTTTTTTGCGAAAAGGCGGCGACTTTTTCTTTGTATTGCCAATACAAAAGGAAAGCAAAGATATTGGTTAACCAAATCCAAAGTGTACCACCGTACACACCTGTAAAGCTGTACCATTGTATCAATTGATGGACATTAGCGAGTCCATTGCCTAGATTCATCCAAGGAAAGGCTAATCCCCAGGTCTGGTGCAGATATTCGTAACCGATCCATAAGGACACGAGTCCAATAAAGCTTACAGCAATGTGTCGTTGTTTACGAATCTGATAGTATAGTCTAAACGCCGAGGCCATAAGTAGCGGGGCTAATGCATAAGGAATCAGTGCGATAAATAAAGATACCGCTGTGGGCAAGAACGCATTCATAGCGTTGAATACCCAATATATGGATGCCGTATTCCAGACAAAACCCGTTAAGAAAGCAACTTGAAATATCTTCGCTCCCTTTTTGCTATAGTTGCCCCGGATAATATTTTCGATAGCCACCAAAAGAGGAACAAAGCCTACGAGCAATAGCAATCCAGTGTAAGGGATTGGTGGCCATGCAAGCCAGAGCAAAATGGCACTGAGTAGTGCCAGTAAATAGTTTTGTTTCACGTGCTATGTTATAACTGAGATAGAATTTCTGCTTTCTTACTTTCGTATTCTGCTTGAGAGATCAATTGTTTGTCAAACAGTCCTTTCAGTTTTTTCAACTTTAGTGTGATTTCGTCTTCTTCGACCTCAGTAGCGCCAGGTGTAGATTCTGTTCTTTCGAAAATTGGAGTTGACTCGACTCGGGTATTATCTTGTACAACAATAGGTTGCTCGACCAGAGGTTGTTGTGGTGCTTCGAAAGCCGGCTGGATGGGGGTTGGGATTTCTCTCTTTGGCTCTTCGTAAATATCACGAATAGGAACTATCGGTTTTGTAACAGGTGCTGGCTCTTCGTTTTCGATTTTGACATTTTCCAACGCTTCTTTTATGAGCTGATACAGCTTGCGGGCCTGTGTCTTAGGAATGTAGTCTATGCTCAGGTTCTCTCCGGTAAATGGAATTACGGTTACCTTAGAACCAAATATTTCTTCTTTGAACGCGATGTCTTTAATATCCTTCCAAGAGAATATTTCAAAATTGGTTGCTAGTCCTAATTTGGTGAATTCGCAAAGAAAAATACGTTTGTTACTGATAGCGATACTATCAGGAAGTAGGGTTACAGCCGGCTTTTTTTGTAAAGCGATGTAACTCAATGATTCGCCATGTGTCAACATGTCGACGATTTTGCTGTATATTTTTTCTACAACTTTAAGGTCTTGTCCGTCTTGTATAAACTTATCTAAACTCATTTTTTCTGTACAATGATAATGATCAATATATAAACTATATCTGCTAAGTAAACTTAATTAAAAAGCTTTGTATTCACGCAAGTGTAATAAAACTTTTATTAAGCTAGAATCTTGTTATTCTAGTCCGGCGACACAAAAGACAAACTCTCCCTTGATTGGGTTATTCTCGTAGTAGGTCTTTAATTCGACGAGTGTTCCGCGTTGGGTCTCCTCATAGAGTTTGCTAAGTTCCCGGGAAATTGACGCTTGTCGATCTTCTCCAAAATAAGTTATAAACTCTTCAATGGTTTTGAGCAGGCGGTGCGGTGACTCGTAAAATATCATCGTTCTTTTTTCTTCCGCAAGCTGCTTCATTCGGGTTTGACGGCCCTTTTTGACCGGTAAGAAGCCCTCAAAACAAAATTTGTCATTGGGTAAACCTGAATTGACGAGCGCAGGGACAAACGCTGTTGCGCCCGGTAAACACTGTACCGTGATGCCTTCTTTTATAGCCTCTCTCACTAATAAAAAGCCAGGGTCGGAGATTGCGGGTGTGCCAGCATCTGAAATCAACGCGATCTGCTGCCCTTCTTTTAAAAAACGGATGATCTCATTGACGGCCTTGTGCTCGTTATGCTGATGATGTGCAAAAACCTTCTTGTCAATACCAAAATGCTTTAATAGTGGTGCACTGGTACGTGTATCTTCAGCAAGTATAAGGTCAGACTCTTTGAGGATACGTATCGCTCTAAAGGTCATGTCCTCCAAGTTGCCAATGGGTGTAGGGACTAAGTATAGCATACTCAAAGGTAAAGAAATTAAGTAAAAGGCGGAAAAAAGTGTGAGCTAGTCACGGCTCGAGCGACATAAATGGTTATCTTTGCGACATAAAACTCAAAATATATGTTGCAGTTAAATTTTATCCGAGAAAACAGGGATGCAGTCATTGAAAGATTGGCTGTGAAAAACTTTAAAGATGTGGCTTTGGTTGATGAAATCATTAGCTTGGATGAACAACGCCGTCAGATTCAGAACGAGTCCGACGCTATTGCTGCTGAAGCAAATTCGTCCGCTAAGCAAATTGGTGATTTGATGCGTCAGGGAAAGAAAGAAGAAGCCGAATCCATTAAAGCAAAATCCTCCGGATACAAAGAGCAACTGAAAGAGTTTACGGAGAGATTATCTCAGGTAGAGCAGGAATTGAACTATAAAATCGTGCAATTGCCTAATTTGCCGCATAGCTCGGTGCCGGTGGGGATAACTCCTGAAGAGAATGAGGTGGTACTGACAAATGGTACTATACCAGAGTTGGGCGAAGGTAAGTTGCCGCATTGGGAACTGCTGACAAAATACGATATCGTAGATCTGGAGCTTGGTGTAAAAGTAACAGGTGCGGGATTCCCGGTTTATAAGGGTAAAGGTGCCCGCTTGCAACGTGCGTTGATCAATTATTTTCTCGATCAGGCTGCTGAAGCAGGCTATACTGAGGTAGAAGTGCCAATAATGGTCAATGAAGCATCTGCTTTTGCAACGGGGCAATTGCCAGATAAGGAAGGTCAAATGTACCATGTTACAAATGATGATCTTTATCTTATCCCTACAGCAGAAGTGCCCGTAACTAATCTGTATCGCGATGTGATCGTGAAAGAAGAGCAGTTTCCGATCAGACACTGTGCTTATACACCTTGTTTTCGTAGAGAGGCGGGATCGTATGGTGCACACGTGCGTGGCCTAAACCGTCTGCATCAGTTTGACAAAGTAGAGGCTGTACAGATCGTGCATCCGGCTAAGTCTTATGAAGTGATCGAAGAGATGAGCGCTTATATACAAGGTCTGTTGCAGAAATTGGAGCTACCTTACCGCGTGCTTCGTCTTTGTGGCGGTGATATGAGTTTTACTGCTGCTTTGACTTACGATATGGAGGTGTTCAGTGCTGCACAGGAACGTTGGTTGGAGGTGTCTTCTGTATCTAATTTTGAAACTTATCAATCTAATCGATTGAAAGTACGCTTCAAGAATGAAGACGGCAAAATGCAGCTGGCACATACATTGAATGGATCGGCTTTGGCTTTGCCTCGTATTGTGGCTTCTATTTTAGAGAACAATCAAACCGAGAAAGGGATTAAGATTCCGGCGGTTTTGGTGCCGTATACGGGCTTTGAATATATTGATTAACAGCATTAAAAAAAGCGAGCCTAGGCTCGCTTTTTTTAATGCTGTTTCTCCTTTTCCTTCCATTGCTGTGCAAAGGATTTCTTTGGGAATTCAGGAAGTGCTCTATTCGGACCCCAAGCTTTCTTGAAGAAATTGCGGGCAAAGAAATTCTTAAGTTTACCGCCGAAAAAATCTATGAGTTTACGTCTTTGGATCGCATAGGTAAAACCTTTCCACATTCGCTTTTCCATAGGTGGTGTTAGGTCTTCTTGTACGGCATCCCGACGATTTAATAAAAGCATTTTCTGTATATCTATTCCTACTGGACAGACCTCGGTGCATTTGCCGCAGAGGCTGGAAGCATAGGATAGGTGTTTGAATTCTTTCATGCCACTCAGATGCGGTGAAATCAACGAACCAATCGGTCCCTGATAGGTGGTTTCGTAGGTATGTCCGCCTATGTTTTGATAGATTGGACATACATTAAGGCAGGATCCGCAACGGATACAGTACAATCCTTGACGTTGCTCTTTCTTTTCTAGAAGATGTGAGCGCCCGTTGTCCAATAGGACAACATACATTTCGTCTGGCCCGTCAGTATCGGTGTCTAGTCGTGGCCCGCTCAAAATGCTGTTGTACACGGTGAGGTTTTGACCTGTTCCATGTGAAGCAAGTAAGGGCCAGAATAGGTCTAGGTCGGCCAGACTTGGTAATATTTTTTCAATACCTACGACAGCGATATGTACCTTCGGAAAGGTGGTAGTCAGTCGGGCATTGCCTTCATTTTCGGTAATAGCAATACTTCCTGAATCGGCTATCAAAAAATTAGCGCCTGATATGCCTATATCAGCGTTGGTATAATGTGACCGTAACAGTTCGCGTGCTTTCATCGTGAGTTGTTCGGCGGTTGCATCTAAGGGGGTATCGAATTTTTCGTGAAATAGCTTAGCAATGTCTTCTAGACTGAGGTGCATTGCCGGCGTCACAAAATGATAAGGTTTGTGATCCAACAGTTGAATGATGTATTCTCCTAAATCACTTTCGATCGTGTCAACTCCTTTGTCGTTGAGAAAATGGTTGAGTTCAATCTCTTCGGTGGCCATAGACTTGGACTTGACTACGGATTTCGCTTTGTGCTTTTCCATGATCTTCCAGATCTCCTGTCTCGCCTCTTCAGCATCGTTGGCCCAGATTACTTTACCACCGTTGCGCGTGAAATTTGCTTCGAAATCCAAAAGGTATCTATCCAGATTCTCAATTACCTTCCATTTTACCAGATTGGCTTTCTTCTTGGAGTTGGCTAAATCCAGAAATTTGCTTTTTCCTTTTTCAAAAGCCAGGTTGTATTTGTCAATATTGTTATTGATAATTTCTCGATGACGGAGGTCAAAGGATTTTGTGGTGCTGTCTTTTAAAAATTTCTCTGCAACGTTCTGTGCCATGTGGTAAAACTACTCTTTTTTTCTGAAATTGTCCGTATTATTGATTTGACATTATATTTCAAGGTATCAATGAGCTCTCTTCGTTCGGTTTAATGGACATCAAGAACTTTCATCGCTGTTGGTGATTCAATGGAATCATGAAAGTTTTTTCTGAAAGTGTATATTTTAATGAAAAACTCCCGCTGTTTTGCAGCGGGAGTTTTATTGTTTTATGCTTTAACATTTAAAGCTAGACTCAGCTCTTCGAGCTGCGCTTGGTCGATTGTTGCTGGAGCATCGATCATGACATCGCGGCCAGAGTTGTTTTTAGGGAAGGCGATAAAATCGCGGATAGTTTCTTGTCCGCCCAATATCGCTGTAAGTCGATCTAATCCGAATGCTAGGCCACCGTGTGGTGGGGCACCGTATTGAAACGCATTCATCAAGAATCCAAATTGATCTTGAGCCTGCTCTGCTGTAAAGCCGAGGTGCTTGAACATTAATGCCTGTGTTTCTTTGTTGTGGATACGAATCGATCCGCCGCCGATTTCATTTCCGTTAAGAACTAGGTCATAAGCGTTTGCTCTGACTTTGCCCGGATCTGTATCTAATAGGTGCATGTCCTCTTTCTTCGGAGAAGTGAATGGGTGGTGCATCGCGTGGAAACGGTTTGTGTCTTCGTCCCATTCTAATAGCGGGAAGTCGATAACCCATAATGGAGCAAATTCGTCCGGTTTACGTAAGCCCATGCGATTACCTAGTTCCATGCGTAGTGCACTTAGCTGAGCACGTGTTTTGTTGGCAGGACCCGATAATACTAAGATTAAATCTCCGGCTTTTGCTCCTGTGGCTTCAGCCCATTTTGTTAAGTCTTCTTGGTCATAGAATTTGTCAACAGAAGACTTGAAGGATCCATCTGCTTCGCACTTGACGTATACCATGCCTAGGGCACCAACTTGAGGACGTTTTACCCAGTCGATAAGACCATCGATCTCCTTCCGGGTGTAGCCTGCTGCTCCTGGTACGGCGATACCGACTACAAGTTCTGCATTGTTGAATACAGCAAAGTCCTTATGTTGTGCTACCGTATTTAACTCTCCAAACTCCATTCCGAAACGGATGTCCGGTTTGTCGTTTCCATACTTGCGCATCGCTTCGTCAAAAGTCATGCGAGGAAAAGCGTCGATATCGATATTGTGAATTGATTTTAATAAATGTCTTGTTAGCCCTTCAAATACGTTTAAGATGTCCTCTTGCTCGATGAAAGCCATTTCACAGTCGATCTGTGTAAACTCTGGTTGGCGGTCTGCACGAAGATCTTCGTCCCTAAAGCATTTTACAATCTGGAAGTATTTGTCCATGCCTCCGACCATCAATAATTGTTTGAAGGTTTGCGGAGATTGTGGTAATGCATAGAACTGTCCCGGGTTCATGCGGGATGGTACTACAAAGTCACGGGCCCCCTCGGGAGTAGACTTAATAAGGTAAGGTGTCTCTATCTCACAGAAGTCTAGGTTAGAAAGATAGTTTCTGACCTCTTGGGTTACTTTGTGCCTAAATAACAAGCTGTTTTTTACCGGATTGCGACGGATGTCTAGATAGCGGTATTTCATACGGATATCTTCGCCACCATCGGTGTCGTCTTCAATGGTGAACGGAGGTAACTGTGCTTCGTTTAGTATAGTTAACTCGCTGACAAGAACTTCAATCTCACCGGTGGCGAGGTTGCTGTTTTTTGATTCGCGCTCGATTACTGTTCCTTTGACTTGGATGACATATTCGCGGCTTAAAGATTTTGCCAACTTCATTACAGCTTCGGTGGTACGTACTTCGTCAAATATAAGCTGCGTGATACCATATCTATCCCGAAGGTCTACCCAGATCATAAAACCTTTATCCCGGCTCTTTTGAACCCAACCCGAAAGTGTAATTTCTTTGTTGACATCTGCTGCACGTAGCTCGCCACAATTATGACTTCTATACATTATATATAAAGTGAAAAGTTAAAAGTAAAAAACGAACCATCTGTCTAGAATTGCCCGGCAGATGGTTGAGTTGCAAAATTATCGGATTTGGAGGAGAATAACGAATGATGGGACATTAATAATTTTAAGTTTTATGGACTACCACTTTGCCCCACTGATCTAGTAAAACTGAGGTAGTTGTAGCTTTTTTTTGCGAAAACAGAGGTGTTATGGGAACAGAAATTACAAACTGATTAATTTTTAGAGTTTATTGATAATCAGTATGTAGGTTTGTTTTTGGTTGTTTACGGGGCTTTTTTTGTGTGCTTTGTAGCTCAAATTCTATGTGGAAAACTTTTTTGTGGGGGAAAGTGGGGGATTGTGGGGGAAAGTGTATACTTTTACAATTGAAATTTAATTTAGCATAACTAGCTCAATGATTCAGCTCATCGGAGAATTCGAATGTAAGTTGGACGCCAAGGGAAGATTGGTGGTTCCTGCTGCGCTCAAACGGCAATTGCCGGATGTAGAGCAGGAGGGGCTTATTGTGAACCGGGGTTTTGATAAGAATCTCGTGATTTATACGCGGGAAGAGTGGGATAAGCAGGCTGCTAAGATTTCGAGGTTGAATACATTTAACGCTAAGAACAGGGAGTTTGTGCGGCAATTTATGCGTGGTGCCACGATTCTATCGTTGGATTCGGCGGGTCGGGTATTGTTGCCAAAAGTTCTTTTGGACTATGCGAATATAGAAGGTGATGTGGTGTTGGCTTGTCAGTTTGATAAGGTGGAAGTGTGGCCGAAAGCAGTTTATGATGAGAAGATGGATTTGGGTGATGGAGAAGATTTCTCCGCTTTGGCAGAAGAAGTAATGGGTGGTTTAGATTTTGGAGGTATCGATGGCTAATGAACAGGTATATCATGTTCCGGTTATGCTTCATGAGTGTATGGAGGCATTGAACATTAAGCCGGATGGGGTTTATGTCGATGTCACCTTTGGTGGTGGTGGGCATTCGCGTGAGATTTTAAAGCGATTGGGGGCAAGTGGGCGTTTAATTGCTTTTGATCAGGATCCGGATGCGCTACGTAATAAAATCGATGACGATCGTTTCGTATTGATTCATCAGAACTTTCGGTTTTTGAAAAATTATCTCCGATTGGAGGGGATTAAGCAGGTAGATGGTGTGTTGGGAGATCTTGGTGTGTCGTCGCATCAATTTGATGATGCCGATCGTGGTTTTTCCATCCGTTTTGATGCGGATTTGGATATGCGAATGGATCAGGTGTCGGATTTGGATGCACGAAAAGTGTTGAATACCTATCCGGAAGATGAGTTGCATCGGATTTTTGGAATGTATGGAGAAGTGCAGAATGCAAAGTCTTTAGCAAAAACGATTGTGACTGCGCGATTAACAAAAGCGATTGAGACGGTTGCCGAGTTGAAGGAGGTGATAAAAAAGATGGTGCCTCGTGGGAAGGAACATAAATATCATGCGCAGGTTTTTCAGGCTTTGCGTATCGAGGTGAATAAGGAGCTGGAGGCATTGCAGGAGTTTTTGCTGCAGACTATTTCCGTTCTGAAGCCGGAGGGGCGATTGGTAATAATGTCTTACCATTCTTTGGAGGATCGCTTGGTTAAGAATTTTATGTTGAAAGGTAAGTTTAAGGGTGAGGTGGAGAAGGATTTTTTTGGGAATGAAATTAAGCCTTTTAAAGTGGTGACTCGTAAAGCGATTACAGCTTCGGAGGTGGAGCTTGCGGAAAATAATAGATCAAGAAGTGCAAAGTTGAGAGTTGCTGAAAAGTTGGCTGAAACGAAAGCGGATTAGAAAGTTATTTCTAATTGACGATAACGGCGTTTGATAAATATTGTCGGGCGTGTAAAATAAAAAGGGATGTCTAGAAAAAACACGATACGTAACAAAGAGTTGAGTGAGGATGTTCAAGAGGAGATGTTTGAGGAGGTTGAGGAGAAGGTAGAGGAAACGCAGGATTTTATCCGAACGATTTTCTCGCCGAAAAAGATTTCAACTTATTTGGTGACCAAGAACTTGCCCTTTGTCGCCTTTCTGGTTTTTTTGACATTGATATATATATCAAACCGGCATTTGGCGGAGCGTACCGTACGTCAGATAGATCGGTTGGGTAAAGAGGTGAAGGAGTTGAGTTGGGATTATAAGTCGCTGTCGGCTGAGTTGATGAAGTTGACAACGCAGACAGAGATAGCAAAAAGGGCGGATACGCTAGGGTTGAAAGAACGGACGGAACCGCCTATAAAACTTGAGGTTTTAAAGGAAAAAAAGTAAGGATAACGGTTAGGTGGAATGAATATAAGGAAGTCCATATTAGTAAGAGTATACCTGGCTTTCGGGCTTATGGTGTTTGGGGCCTTGGCGGTTTTTGCCAAGTTGCTTCACTTGCAGTATGTGGACGGAAAAGAATGGAAGGCTATTGCTGATAGCTTGACGATTCAAGAACGTGTGGTAGAGGCTGCTAGAGGGAATATTTATTCGAATGATGGTAGTCTAGTGGCGACTTCGGTGCCGGAGTATGAGATTCGTTTTGATGCGATGGCTATCCCGTTGGAGCATAACGACGTTTTTAATCTGAAAGTGGACTCCTTGGCTATCCGGCTATCTGGTTTTTTTAAAGATAAGTCTTCGCGGCAATATCTAAATATGTTGAAGGAAGCTCGTAGTAAAAAGCAACGCTACGTACTCCTAAAAAGAGCAGTGTCTCATCAGGATCTGAAAGTGTTAAAGACCTTTCCGCTGATGAAAACATTTAAAGAGGGGAAAACCCGTTTTTCAAGTAGTCTGGTATCCGTTCGTCAAAACAAACGGATTCTGCCGTTTACGAATTTGGCAGCACGGACTATCGGTTATAAAAATGATGAATTCCGTGTAGGGCTGGAGGGTGCTTATGGGGATTATATTGAAGGTAAAAGTGGAGCGCAAATGATGCAGCGTATCGCTGGTGGTGTTTGGGTGCCATTGAATAGAGAGGTTGAAGTAGCGCCTGTCGATGGTTCGGATATCATCGCGACGATCGATGTCAACATGCAGGATATGGCACAACGTGCGCTAGGTAAGCAGATGAAAATCTCTAATGCGGATGAGGGGTGTGTGGTATTGATGGAGGTCGCTACGGGGGAAGTTCGTGCAATTGCAAACTTTACTAGAGATACAGATGGTGAATATCGGGAAAAATTTAACTATGCAATAGCACAGCGTGCTGATCCAGGATCAACATTCAAGTTGGCCTCTTATTTGGCGGCACTAGACGATGGGCTAATCGATACGAATACCATGGTGGATGTGGGGAATGGTACTTACAAAGTTCCTTCGCATACGATCCGGGATTCACACGCTCCTAAAAAGTCTTTGATGACTGCAAAGGAAGGTTTTGAGGCTTCATCCAATGTGGCTATCACGAAGTTGATAAATATGAAGTATGGTGAGAACCCTTCTAAATTTACTTCAAAATTGCACAGTTGGGGGTTAAATGATCCTTTAGGCTTGCAGATTCCAGGGGAAGCTACACCAGTGGTGAAGACGCCAAAGAATAAAAGTTGGAGTAAGTTGTCTTTAATTCAGATGGCTTATGGTTACGAGTTGTTGCTTACGCCATTGCAGACATTGGTCCTATTTAACGGGGTGGCTAATGATGGTAAAATGGTGGCGCCTCTTTTTGTAAAGGAGATTCGGCATTTGGGAAATACGGTGGAGAAATTTGAAGCGCGTGTTATTAACAAGCAAATGGCTTCTAGTGATGCGATAGCCAAAATGCAGCGTATGTTGGAAGGTGTGATGACGCAGGGGACGGGTAAAAAATTAACAAGCCCGTTATATACTTCTGCTGGAAAGACAGGTACAGCTCAGATGGCTGACAATTCGCGTGGGTATGGACAGCGAAGGTACCAATCTTCCTTTGCGGGATATTTTCCAGCGAAGAACCCGAAGTATTCGATGATCGTGGTGATTCGTAATCCGCGGAATGGATACTATGGTGGTTCGGTAGCAGGACCGGTGTTTAAAGAATTGGCTGATATGGTGTATGCGAATGATTTATCGTTGCATGGTACGTTTGCTACACGCGATGTAAATGTTGCCGGGACTAAAACACCGTTGACCTTAGCTGGATCTAAAGAAGCTTCGACTAAGGTGTATGAAGCCTTAGGGTTTACATCTTATAACTGGAACAGTATCGCACAAGGGGCAGGTGCGGATACCTCAAAAAAGGGAGTTCCTTTTGTGGAGGTATCTATTCGTGAAGGGGTGGTTCCTAATGTGGTAGGAATGGGATTGGTAGATGCGCTATATACGATGGAGAATGCAGGGTTCAAAAGCCGGGTGAATGGTAAAGGGAAGGTAGTTTCCCAATCGTTGTTGCCAGGTGAAAAATTGAAAATAGGGACAAATATTGCACTTGAATTGAACTAGATATGATATTAAAAGAGTTATTGCATGCAGTGCCTGTAATTCAGGTTGAAGGCTCGCTCGAAGTGGAGATCACTTCGGTGTGCTTTGACTCGAGAAAGGTTGATGCAGGGTCGCTATTCGTTGCGGTTCGAGGTGTACATACCGATGGACATTTGTTCGTAGACAAAGTTGCGGCGGCTGGAGCTGTAGCACTCGTTGTTGAAGAGCTACCGGCAGATATGCTGGATACGGTGACTTATTTATTAGTCAATGATAGTGCGTATGTATTGGGACTTATCGCGGGAAATTTTTACGGTAATCCGTCCAAAGACCTGAAGTTGGTCGGTGTGACTGGGACCAATGGAAAGACCACGGTAGCCACCTTATTGTTTAATCTTTTTAATCATCTTGGATATCAAGTGGGGTTGTTGTCTACTGTAGAGAATCGAATAGGTGACCGTGTCGTAACGGCAACTCACACTACTCCGGATCCAGTGGCTTTAAATCATTTGTTGCGGGAGATGGTGGATGAAGGCTGTGATTACTGTTTTATGGAGGTGAGTTCGCACGCTGTTGTACAGCAGCGAATTGCTGGATTGCGGTTTGCAGGCGGAATATTTACGAATATTACCCACGATCACTTGGACTTTCATAAGACCTTTAGCAATTATATTAAGGCGAAAAAAAGCTTTTTTGATGAGTTAGATCGTTATGCTTTTGCGTTAACGAATATTGATGATAAGAATGGTGCGGTTATGTTGCAAAACACCTTTTCGCACCGAAAAACTTATGGTCTGCAGAGTATGGCAGATTTTAAGGCTAAGGTGGTAGAGAGTCACTTTGATGGTATGTTGTTGCAGATCGATGGTCATGAAGTGTGGGTGAAATTGGTAGGTGGATTTAATGCATATAATATTTTAGCAGTATATGGTGCGGCCATTTTGTTGGAACAGGAAACGCTAAAAGTGTTGACTGCATTGAGTGAAATCACAGGGGCTGAAGGACGTTTTGAAACTGTTCGATCGGCCAAAGGAATTGTCGGGGTGGTCGATTATGCCCACACACCGGATGCGGTTGAAAATGTTTTGGAGACGATTCAGCAATTGCGTACAGGCGGACAACAGATTATTACGGTGTTGGGCTGTGGTGGCGATCGAGATAGAACTAAGCGGCCGGAAATGGCTAAAGTAGCGTTGAAGTACAGTGATAAATTAATTATCACTTCGGATAATCCACGTACGGAAGATCCATTGGCTATCATTAAGGAAATGGAAGCCGGTGTTCCTGCAGATAAAAAGAAAAATACGTTCAGTATTTCGGATAGAAGAGAAGCGATCCGTGCGGCTTGCCATCTGGCTTCGCCTGGGGATATCGTGCTTATCGCCGGAAAGGGACATGAGAAATATCAAGAGATCAATGGTGTGCGTCATCATTTTGATGATCGTGAAGAATTAGAAAATACATTTAACGAACAATAACGAGAGCCGATGTTATATTATTTATTTACTTGGTTACAAGAACATTTACATATTCCAGGGTCGGGACTGTTTCAGTACATTTCGTTCAGAACGGCCATGGCGGTTATTGTGTCTTTGATAATTACAACGGTATTTGGTAGTCGTCTGATTCGATTGTTGCATAAAAAGCAGGTCGGAGAAACTATTCGTGACTTGGGTCTAGAAGGTGAGAAGAAAAAGCAGGGTACACCGACTATGGGAGGATTGATTATCATCGCTGGTATTCTGATCCCTACACTGTTATTTGCTAAGCTTGACAATATATACGTGATCATCATGATCATTACGACTCTTTGGATGGGAGCTATCGGATTTTTGGACGATTATATCAAAGTGTTCCGTAAGAACAAAGAAGGATTGGCAGGCCGTTTTAAGGTGATTGGTCAGGTGGGGTTGGGGACATTGATTGCTATTACGATGTATTTCCACCCGGATATCGTTGTGCGGGAACAGGTGTCAAATCCGAGTTCGTCTAGACCAGTGGAGGTAGTTATTAATCCGCAGACCGGAGAAAAAACGTACGCGGAGAATGTCAAATCGACCAAAACGAATATTCCTTTTTACAAGAATAATGAGTTTGATTATTCTAAGGTGTTGGATGTGATTGGTTTGGAGGGTAAGTGGGCGACTTTTTTTCTGTTTCTGTTTGTTGTTGTTTTTATTGTTACCGCGGTGTCCAATGGCGCAAATATTACGGATGGGATTGACGGTTTGGCGACCGGGACTTCGGCTATTATCGGGATTACATTGGCAATATTGGCTTATGTGTCGGGTAATATCATTTTCTCTGATTACCTGAATATCATGTATATCCCGAACTCGGGCGAGTTGGTGATTTTTGCGGGAGCCTTTATCGGTGCATGTACGGGGTTTTTGTGGTACAATGCTTATCCAGCACAGGTTTTTATGGGAGATACAGGGTCTCTTGCAATTGGAGGTATAATCGCAGCTTTCGCAATTTTGATTCGGAAAGAATTACTGATTCCTGTTTTGTGTGGTGTGTTTTTGATTGAAAACATATCGGTCATTATGCAGGTTTCTTATTTTAAATATACGAAGAAGAGGTTTGGTGAGGGGAAACGGATTTTTCTGATGTCTCCATTGCATCACCATTATCAGAAAAAAGGATATCACGAAGCTAAGATAGTTACCCGCTTTGTAATCGTTGGGGTTATTTTGGCGATTTTGACAATAGTCACACTGAAAATTAGATAAGATGGCAAATATTGCTGATACATATTATCCCCAAAAAGGTCGCTTAGTAATCCTCGGCGCAGGAGAGAGTGGTGTGGGTGCTGCTATCCTAGGTAAGGATAAAGGCTTTGATGTGTTCGTGTCGGATCTTGGCGTTATTGCAGATAGCTACCAGAAGCAATTGCAAGATGAAGGGATCGCTTTTGAGAGTGGCCAACATACAGAAGCGGCTATTGTGAATGCAGATCTGATTGTGAAAAGCCCCGGGATCCCAGAAAAGGCTCCGTTGATAAAGAAGTTGAGAGACGCTGGTATACCGCTTATATCGGAAATTGAATTTGCAGCCCAGTATACGGATGCTCGTTTAATTTGTATAACAGGATCGAATGGGAAATCGACAACGACTATGCTGACGCATTACATGCTGCAAAAGGCGGGTCTAAAAGTTGGATTGGCTGGAAATATAGGAAAGAGTTTTGCCTTGCAGGTAGCACGCTCCGATTTTGACACCTATGTTTTGGAGATATCCAGTTTTATGCTCGACGATATGTATCATTTCAGAGCAGATGTGGCGGTATTGTTGAATATTACACCAGATCATTTGGATCGGTATGACTATAAGATGGAGAACTATGTGAATTCAAAATTTAGAGTGATCCAGAATCAAACGGCAGAAGATTTCTTTATCTACTGTAGTGATGACGAAGAAACAGTTAAGGCGTTGCCTAGATTTGATATAAAAGCTGTTATGCTGCCGATGACACAGGAAAATGTGGTGTCTCAGGGAGCCTACTTGAACGATAAAAAAGATATAATAATTAACACACCTAATAGAGAAATATTTGCGATGAATATTGAAGAGTTATCATTACAGGGAAGACACAACGTGTACAATAATATGGCGTCAGGTTTGGTCGCTAAGGTACAAGAGTTGCGCAATCAGACGATGAAGGAGAGTATGGGCTCTTATGTGAATATCCCGCACCGATTGGAGCATGTGGCATTTATAGGTGGGGTTAATTATATTAATGATTCTAAGGCTACCAACGTGAATTCGGTTTGGTATGCGTTGGAGAGTTTTTCTCCTGATATCGTTCTGCTTTTAGGTGGAGTGGATAAAGGAAATGATTATAACATGTTGCTGGATCTGGTAAAGCAGAAGGTAAAGGCGATTATCTGTATCGGTAAGGATACTTCGCGTATTCACGATGCATTTGAAGATGAGGTCGATGTAATTGTAAACAGTGCTTCTATGGAAGATGCTGTTCAGATTGCTTCGCACCTGGCTAAAAAAGGGGATACAGTATTGTTGTCTCCTGCTTGCGCAAGTTTTGATTGGTTTAAAAACTATGAAGAAAGAGGCGATAAGTTTAAGGAAGCTGTGATGGCTTTGTAGGTTGTCGAGTTAAGAGGTTATGAGTTGTCAAGTGAACTAGTTAAAAAGTTAAGAATTTAACGAGATTACAAGATCACATGATAACATGATCACACAATAACAAGTTAACTTGTTAACAATAAAAAGGGAATGGAACAAATATTTGCAAAACTAAAGGGAGATAAATGGATCTGGATTATCGTGATAATTCTATCAGGATGGTCTTTGCTTGCTGTTTATAGCTCCGTCGGTACACTTGCCTATAAGGAAGGTAAGGGGACCGAGATGTATTTGTTCAAGCATTTTTCGATCGTTGCGATTGGTTTGGTGTTGATGTATCTGTCTCATAAATTGGATTATAAGTGGTACGCCGGGATTTCAAAGATTTTGATGGTGATTACGATTCCTTTGTTATTGTATACCCTAATTTTTGGTAGTTCGGTGAATGATGCTTCCCGTTGGGTGACAATACCAGTAATTAATCAAACGTTCCAAACTTCGGATTTGGCGAAGTTGGCTTTGATTACATTTTTGGCAAGAATGCTTTCGCGAAAGCAGGAAGAAATTAAGGATGTCAAGAAGTCGTTCGTCCCTATAATGGGAGCTGTATGTGCGGTATTTGTTTTGATCGCATGGGCCAATCTTTCTACAGCATTGATGCTTTTCGGTACGAGTGTGTTGTTGTTGTTAATTGGTCGTATCTCTTTTAAGCAGATAGCATTGGTTACTGCAGGTGTGGGGGTTTTGGGATTGATCGTCATTTCGATAGGACCTCGTAGGGCAACTTATTTTAGTCGTATCGAAGGATTTTTTAAGACTGAAGAGGTGCACGAAAGTAATGTGCCATTTCAGGAGGATAAGAATTATCAGGCAAATAATGCGAAAATCGCTATTGCTACAGGTGGGGTATTCGGTAAAGGTCCAGGAAATAGTGTGCAACGTAACGTATTACCGCACCCTTATTCGGATTTTATTTTTGCCATCATTATTGAAGAGTATGGGACGATGGGAGGTGTTATTCTTCTGTTCTTGTATCTCGCACTGATGTATCGCTGTATCCGTATCGTGACGATGAGTCCCCGGGCATTTGGCGCTTTTCTGGCTGCTGGGTTGGGATTTAGTCTCACGATTCAGGCATTGGCAAATATGGCTGTTGCAGTTGGTTTAGGTCCGGTGACAGGAGTTCCGCTTCCATTGGTGAGTATGGGGGGGACTTCCATTTTGTTTACATCAGTGGCATTAGGGATAATTCTTTCTGTAAGTAGGAATATTGAAGAATTAAAAGGTAAAGAAGAATTGGACGAGGTGATAAAACCTAAAAGGGTTGTTGTCGGGACTATTTGATTTTAAGTTAATAAGGTTAATAGAGTTATAAAGTTACAAGGTTAATGAGTCTAGAGTTACGAGGTTAAAATCTCATATCTCAATACTCATTACTAAATACTAAACAAGTAATGGCGAATAAAGTAATCATCAGTGGTGGCGGTACAGGGGGACACATCTTTCCTGCGATAGCAATTGCTAATGCTTTGCGCCGTATTGAACCTGATGTTGAGATTCTATTTGTTGGGGCCGAGGGGAAGATGGAGATGGAAAAAGTGCCAGCAGCAGGTTACACGATAATAGGTTTGAATATTCAAGGATTCAACCGTTCGTCTTTGTTGAAGAATCTGTCTTTGCCATTTAAGATGGTGGATAGTTTGTTGAAGGCAAGAAGGATTATCAAAGACTTTAAAGCGGACGTCGCTGTGGGGGTAGGTGGGTATGCTTCCGGTCCGTTGTTGATGATGGCAAATATGATGGGCGTGCCTACGTTGATCCAGGAACAGAATTCGTTTGCGGGTAAAACGAATAAGAGTCTGGGCAAGAAGGCTAAGAAAGTCTGTGTTGCCTATGAGGGGATGGAGCAATTCTTTGCAAAGGAAAAGGTGCTGTTGACCGGAAATCCGGTTCGCCGTACGTCGGTAGATATTGAAGGTAAAAAAGGTGAGGCATTGGTTCATTTCGGTCTAGAAGGGGGCAAGAAAACTATTTTGGTGACAGGGGGAAGCCTTGGAGCAGGTACGCTCAATGACTGTGTGAAAAATAACATGGACAAGCTTAATGCAGCAGGTGTACAGGTTATCTGGCAATGTGGCGGGTACTATATCGATAAGCTGACTGCAGAGCTTGGTGGGAAACTTCCCCATAATATCAAAATGTCTGCTTTTCTACAGAAGATGGATTATGCTTATGCCGCAGCAGATCTTATTATTGCGAGGGCAGGTGCTGGTACTATTTCGGAGCTCTGTGTTGTAGGTAAGCCCGTTATTCTAGTCCCTTCGCCGAATGTGGCAGAGGATCATCAGACTAAAAATGCTATGGCATTGGTAAATAAAGATGCCGCAGTGATGGTGAAAGATGTGGATGCTAGAACTGTTCTTTTGGATAGGGCGATTGCATTATTGCAGGATGAAGAGACTTGCCAAAAGTTGGCAACCCATATTAAAGCGTTAGCACTATTAGATGCTGATGAAGTAATAGCTAGAGAGGTATTGAAATTAATTAAGTAGGAGTATGAATATTGATCAAATAAAAAGAGTTTACTTAATCGGTGTCGGTGGGATCGGGATGAGTGGTTTGGCTCGTTACTTTCATAAGTTGGGGTGTGCGGTGAGTGGTTATGACAAGACGGAAACCGAATTGACAATGGCTCTGGTAAAGGAGGGGATTCCAGTTATTTATACGGATGATGTGGCGTTGATTGATACTGATTTTGTAGTTCCTTCGGAAGAGTCTTTAATTATATATACTCCAGCAATCCCTGCTGATCTGAAAATAAAGAACTATTTTTTGGAAAAGGGTTTTGAGCTTTTTAAGCGCTCGCAGGTGTTGGGTTTGATCAGTGCTAGTCGTTTTACGATTGGTGTCGCCGGGACGCATGGAAAAACGACAACATCGACAATGATTGCTCATATCTTAAAGGATTCGGGATATGATTGTTCGGCTTTTCTAGGTGGGATAAGTTCAAACTATAATACGAATGTCCTTTTTGGGGCTAATAACGTGGTGGTAGTGGAAGCTGATGAATACGATCGTTCTTTTTTGACTTTGCATCCAGATATCGCTATAGTTACTTCGGCAGATGCAGATCATTTGGATATTTATGGTGATGAATCGCATTTGATCACCTCGTTTGAAATGTATTTGGATAGAGTTGTTGACGGAGGAAAACGGATCGTTAAAACAGGATTGCCTTTTGCCGGTGATATCAGTTATTCAAAGGATGGCCCGGCAGATGTATATGCACAAAATATACATGTTAAAGACGGACAGTTTTATTTTGATTATGTCGGTGCTGATGTTACGATTGAACAGGTGTTACTAGGTATACCTGGACTTCATAATGTAGAGAATGCGGTCGCGGCTATAACAGTAGCGAGATTGCTAAAGATAGAAGACCAAAAGATTGTAGCTGCACTGGCTAATTTTAAAGGTGCAAAGCGTCGTTTTGAATTTATTGTTAGAAACGAAAAGCATATATATATCGATGATTATGCACATCATCCTGAAGAATTGAGAGCTTTTCTGAGTTCAATGCGCAAGTTGTATCCCGAAAAGAAATTGACGGTGGTTTTCCAGCCTCATTTGTTTACCCGTACCCGGGATTTTATAGATGGGTTTGCGGAGGTTTTGGGTATGGCAGATGAGCTGTTGCTTATGGAGATATATCCAGCGAGAGAGTTGCCGATTGAAGGAGTAACTTCGTCCTGGTTGCTCGATAAGGTTGATTTAATAAATAAACGGGTAGTGAGCCCTCAAGAGGTCTTAACCATAGCACAAGACGAACAGCCGGAGTTACTGGTTACTGTCGGAGCGGGAGATATAGATAGATTGGTGAGACCGTTGAAAGATATATTGGAGAAGTAGATATGAGCAATATCAGATGGAGCGTAGTTTTTTACATTTTTTTAGGTCTAGTGACCTTTATTGGGTTAGCTATGCTTATGAGTCTGGTTGTGAAAAAGGATCGGGTGCAAGCTTGTAAAACGTTAAAAGTTGTTGTTGAGGGTAAGGAAACATTTATTGATCAACACGATATTTCAAAGATGATCGATCAAAAGTTTGGTGCCGTGGTAGGGAAAGACCTAAAAACGATAAAGGTTGAGCAGATTGAGAAGGAAATTGAAAAGCTGCCTTATGTGTCGAATGCGGAAGTGTACTTGGATATGGATGGTACAGTGCAGGTTACGGTTCAGCAGCGGGAGGTTGTACTCCGTATTATCAATAAGGCCGGACGTGAGTACTATGTAGATCGTTCCGGGAAGAAAGTACCTGTCACGTTGAAATATGTACCGCATGTGATGGTTGCGAATGGTAATATCACAGAGGGCTATAAACAACCTCTGGAGGAGATCGAGTCCAAATTGGTGCAGGACTTGGTGACAGTTGTCGATCATGTTCGCGGAGATGAGCTTTGGGAAAATCAGATCGTTCAAATATTTGTAAACGATCAGCGGGATATCGAATTGATACCTAGAGTCGGTAAAGAGGTTTTGGTGATCGGATCAGCAGACTCGTTGGGGTATAAATTGAGACGACTAGAGGCGTACTATAAGAATATCCTTCCAAAAGTAGGTAGTGATGCCTATGAGAAGGTGAACGTCAAGTATGGCGGACAGATCATTTGCGAACGTAGGGGAAACTGGTTTATCGACAGTTTGCAAATGAAAATTAATATGAAGAATTAAAATACAGCATAATATACAGCATATGAAACCAAGAATTACAGAAATTGAAAGAGAGAATCCAATCGTCGTAGGATTGGATATCGGTACAACAAAGATTTGTGTTACTGTTGGAAGACGCAGTGGTTCGAATAAGATTGAGTTGTTGGGAGTTGGTAAAGCCGAATCAGCAGGAGTCAACCGTGGGGTAGTCGCTAATATTCAAAAGACGGTTTTCAGCATTAGAGAGGCGGTATCCTCTGCAGAAGGACAGTCCAATGTGGATATTAAAGTGGTGAATATCGGGATAGCAGGACAGCATATCAAGAGTATTCAACATCGTGGTATCTTGACCAAAAGCGATGATGATGAAATTGGTAGAATCGATGTTGAGCGTTTGATCTCGGATATGTACAAATTGGTGCTTCCTCCGGGCGAAGAGATAATCCACGTATTACCTCAGGAGTTTACGATCGATAATGAACCAGGGATCAAAGAGCCTATTGGTATGGCAGGACGTCGTATGGAAGCTAACTTTCATATTATTTCAGGCCGAGTGACGGATATCAAAAATATTAAGAAATGTGTTGATAACGCTGATTTAGAAGTTTCTTCGTTAGTGTTGGAGCCATTAGCATCTTCCGAGGCTGTATTGGATGATGAAGAAAAAATGGCTGGTGTTGTACTTGTTGATATCGGTGGTGGTACTACGGATGTGGCTATTTTCCACGAAGGTATTATCCGCCATACTGCTGTAATTCCATTAGGGGGTAATATTGTAACTGAAGATATCCGTCAAGGTTGTGCTGTACTTAGAAACCAGGCGGAACAGTTGAAAGTGAGATATGGATCAGCATTGGCTGATGAAAATAAAGAAAATGAAGTAATATGTGTACCTGGTATTCGTGGACGTGATTCAAAAGAGATTTCGGTCAAAAATCTAGCGTATATAATTCAGGCTCGTATGGAAGAAATCATCGAGCACGTGTATTACGAGATAAAATCTTCAGGTTACGAAGATAAATTAATTGCTGGTATCGTTATTACTGGTGGTGGAGCGCAATTGAAACATTTGGTTCAGTTGGTCGAGTATATCACCGGAATAGACTGTCGTATCGGTTACCCGAATGAGTATCTTGCTAAAACAGATATGTTGAACAAGCAGACATTTGAGGAAATGAAAAGTCCAATGTATGCAACAAGTATTGGTCTTTTGATTAAAGGTATTCAGGTTATAGAGGACGAGGAGGCTGCACATCAAGAAATCGCAAGCAAGAAAACAGAAAGAACACCTGTGAAGGAGATCGCAGAAAAACAAAGTAAAAAGGAGAGTTGGTTTACTAAAATTATTTCTGAATTCATTAAGGATAATCAAGAGATTGATGACGATACTTTTATAGGTAAGAAATAATTTTCAACACAGGGAGGTTTTTTCCACAATTTAACAAATGTGGAAAACTGTTGTGGATATTTTGGTATTATTACATTCGAATTGTTGAGTTTGGTATTGATCGGTAGCTTGGCAGTTCATAAAAATAGGATATTATGTCGATACAATTTGAAATGTTAAAGGAGCAATCATCTATAATCAAGGTTATAGGTGTTGGTGGTGGCGGTGGAAATGCCGTAAATCACATGTACAAGCAAGGGATTAGTGGTGTAGATTTTATTGTGTGCAACACAGATGCGCAAGCGTTGGAGTTGAGCCCAATTCCTAACAAAGTACAATTGGGAGCTAGTCTTACAGAAGGTATGGGTGCTGGTGCTGATCCTGATGTTGGTGAGAATTCTGCTATCGAAAGTATCGACGATATCAAGAGAATGTTAGGTGCCAACACTAAAATGTTGTTTATTACTGCTGGAATGGGTGGTGGTACGGGAACTGGGGCTAGTCCAGTACTCGCTAAAGCGGCGAAGGAGATGGGGATTTTGACAGTAGCAATTATTACAACTCCTTTTACATTTGAAGGTAAGAAACGTCGTTCGCAAGCTGAAGAAGGCTTGAATGAATTGCGCAAGTATGTAGATTCTTATCTTGTAATCTCAAATGACCGCCTTCGCGAGATTTTTGGTAATCTTACGATGACTGCGGCTTTTGCGAAAGCAGATGATATATTGACTACAGCAGCGAAAGGTATTGCTGAGATTATTACTATTCCTGGTTATGTCAACGTGGACTTTAAAGATGTGCGTACCGTTATGAATGATAGCGGGGTAGCAATCATGGGTAATCACGTTGCATCAGGCGAAGATAGAGCGATTAAAGCTGTAACGGGTGCATTAGCATCTCCACTGCTTAAGGATAATGAAATCGAAGGAGCGCGTTACATCTTGTTGAATATTACTTCTGGTAAGACCGAGGTGACCATGGATGAGGTTGCGATCGTTACTGATTTTATTCAAGAGAAGGCAGGATTGACTGCGGATTTAATTTGGGGTAATTGTATCGATGAGGCTCTAGAGGAAAATCTATCTGTAACTATTATTGCTACGGGATTTCAGACTTCAGAAGAGCGTATAAAGGAGAAAGAAAAAGAAAAGGTAGCGTTGCCTTTGACTCCTGAGTCATCAAGTTCTTTTGTTAAACCTGTTTCTCAGAACCAGTTTGCGGAGAGAACGATCGAGTCAAGAGTGGATAATTACATAAAGCCAATGACTCCTACCAATGTGGTGGAGGAGAAGGTTACTGTTCCTCAAGCCGATTTATTTACGGCCCCGGTAAAGCCTACAGGTTTCACAAATTCTAATGTGCAGGCTGAACCTCAAGTTGTAAGACACACATTAGATGTGCAAGATGATTTTGTTGAAGAAAAGGAAGAGAATCATGGTTTTGAGTTAAAGACCTCACCTTCAGTTTTCGAATTCAAGCTACCTACTGTATTTGATGCGTACGAGGAGAAGGTTGATGAGGAAGTGGAAAGTCAGGTAAATAATATAGTGAGTTCGAGCGCTGCGCCAACAATGAATGTCGCGAGCACTACAGTTAAGGTTGAAGAAGAAGTGAATTTTGAAGATCAGCTTTTAAAAACTAAGGAACGTATATTGCGCCTGAAGGAGTTGAGTATGAAGCTTAAATCTTCAAACGGATTACAGGAGTTAGAAAATGAGCCGGCTTATAAAAGAAAGCAAAAAACTTTAGAAGATGTGCCTCATTCTGCGGATTCGCAAGTGTCTCGTTTTACCCTATCATTTGACGAGGGTGTTACAGAGATTCGTTCAAACAATTCGTTTTTGCACGATAATGTAGATTAAGAAGGTATTATATAAAGAATCATATGCTGTGAAAACGGTCGAATGCCTAAGGTATTCGACCGTTTTTTATAAGGAGAGCGCTAGCTCTTTATTCTTGGTGCTTTAGATCGCTTTTACCGATGTTTTGGTAGCGGTCTGTAGGTGTGTTGTGTCTGTAATTTAAATCGCATATAACAGACTGGTCCTGCCGGATGTTAATCTTTGGCGTGTAGCTTGAATAGTTCTATAAGATCTGGGATGTTACTAACTGCCAGTTTTTCGAATATTCTACTTTTGTATGTGCTCACTGTTGATGAGCTTAATGCTAAAAGATTCGATACCTCAAGGATACCATGTCCTTCGATTAAATGCTTAGCGACATCCATTTCTCTGTTGGACAGTTTGTTCAAAGGGTTGACACGATCTATAGATGACTTTGTACTTGTTAGTTTTTGGACGTATAGATCCTTTACTTCGTTGGACATGTACTTTCCGCGATCCTGGATGCTTTGAATGGCATTAGCGAGTTCTTCCATGGCTGTGTTTTTATTGAGGTATCCAGCTGCTCCGGCTTCTATATAGCGTAGCGCATAGATATTTTCGTCATAAGAAGAAAAAACCAATATTTTGAGGTCATGTTGTAGATTAAGTATTTCACTGATAACCTTAATATTGTTGCCTCCAGGCATGTTGATGTCTAAAAGCAATAAGTCAAATTTTTCAAATTTCAGATGATCATAGACCTCTTTGATAGTGACTGCATTAGTTATAGAAATATCATTGAATTTTTCGTTAATCACTACGGCAGCCCCTAATCTAACTATGCTGTGGTCATCTGCGATGAGTATCTTTTTCATAAAGAGGGATGTACGTTTTATACTTTAGCAATTATTTTAGCACTGGCTTGAATAGGGTAATGCTAATGCAAACATACGAAATAATCATATATATACTCTGTTGTCTACATTAATTAATAATAAAAAAATCGGATTGGATGGAGGTAGTTTTGATTATTATCGTTATTATTGTGTGTATAATTGGTAAACAAAACATTGATAAATTATGGGATTTTTAAAGGAGTTTAAAGAATTTGCAATGCGCGGCAGTGTATTAGACCTAGCTGTCGGTGTTGTAATCGGTGGTGCTTTTGGTAAAATTGTCACTTCTCTTGTTGACGATATTATTATGCCTCCTATAGGTTTTATTACAGGTGGTGTAGATTTTAGTAAGTTGAAGTACGTTATTACAGAAGCTAATGCTGCTGCCGGAGTTGAGGAAGTGGCTATTAAGTACGGTAACTTTGCAAACGTAATTATTCAGTTTTTGATTATCGCATTTTGTATTTTCTTGGTTATTAAGGGGATAAATTCGCTTAATAAAAAGGAAGAGGCGGCTCCTGCAGCGCCACCAGCTCCAACCAAAGAAGAGACTTTGCTTACAGAGATTAGAGATATTCTAAAAAATAAATAGCCAGTCCATTCAAGAAGGTGTTGTGGCATAAACTTTTTGCTTTTAGTGCTTGATAGTTTAGAAATAATACAGTACTTTTGCATTCCTGTTTAAGGATAATTATTGGTTAGAATATAAAAAAATATAATAAAGCGTCATGAAAAGAACATTTCAGCCTTCGCAAAGAAAAAGAAGAAACAAACACGGCTTCAGAGAGCGTATGAGCACAGCTAATGGTAAACGAGTATTAGCTTCTCGTAGAGCTAAAGGAAGAAAACGTCTTACTGTTTCTGACGAGTACCGCCACAAAGGCTAGTCTTTTTTTTAGCGCCGGTGACTTTAACTGTGCCATTCGGACTTTAACGTCATCGAATGAGAAAAACATTTAAAAAAGAAGAACGACTATGTAACAAAAGTTTATTAAGTAAGCTTTTTCATAGTGGTTCTTCTTTTGTTGTATACCCTTTTCGGGTGGTGTATATGGATATACCATTAGATCGTATTAAATCGCCTGTCAATGTGGTGATTTCCGTTTCTAAACGGAGATTTAAAGCCGCACATGATCGAAATCGGATTAAGCGTTTGATGCGTGAGGTGTATCGTTTGCAAAAAGCTGACCTTTTGTATCCTTCTGTAAAGTTACGTTCTTTGGGCCTGTTGTTAGCAATTCAGTATGTTGGTAAGGAAGAAATGCCATTCGCAACGATGATGGGCAAGATGGAAAAGGCATTAAAGCAATTGGTTGATGAAGGTAATCAGTAAGATTGGTGCACTTGGTGTCAGGGTTTTGAAAGAAATCTTTTTGTTGATAATCCGATTGTATCAACTTCTAATTTCTCCATTGTTGGGTGCTAACTGTCGATATACACCGACCTGTTCGCAATATGGTAAGGAAGCCATTATAAAGTATGGCCCTTTTAAGGGAGGATGGTTAGCGATAAAGCGTATAGCTAGTTGCAATCCCTGGGGTGGACATGGACATGATCCTGTTCCTTAAATTGATATATTTTCTGAATATATAATTCTATGAGTAACTACATATTACAAATCGATACCGCAACAGAAATCTGTTCAGTCTCTATAAGTGCTGATGGTGTGCTTATAGGCGAATATGCCGTGCAAGAGGTGAATGTTCACGCTTCTATGTTGACTGTTTACATCGATCGACTATTGAAGGAGTTATCTCTGGATTATAAAGACCTGTCTGCTGTGGCCGTAAGCAAGGGGCCAGGTTCCTACACTGGGCTACGGATTGGTGTGTCTACCGCAAAAGGACTGTGTTATGCGCTTGACATCCCTCTGCTTGGAATAAACACATTGGATAGTATGTTTGAGGGCTATGCGACGCATTTTGGCTTAGCGGATGACTGTCTGTATGTTCCAATGTTGGATGCGCGACGTATGGAGGTTTATATGGCCATTTTTGACAGTTCAAGAAACTCTGTAAAGGATACCGCAGCTGTTATCGTTGATATGGATACTTTTGATGCTTTTCCTCAAAAAAAGATTGTACTTTTTGGATCTGGAGCGAATAAACTAGGGGAACTACTAAGCGACCGAAAGCATATTATGATTGACGATCAGTATCGACATTCCTCAACTTATCTTAGTAAGATTGCTTTTCAGCGATTACAGCGCAAAGAGATTGAGGACCTGGTCTATTTTGAGCCGTTTTATCTTAAAGAGTTTGTTGCGACGGTATCCAAGAAGCTGATTTGATCGGCGTGACTTATAGCCATCTTTTTCTTTTAAACCAATAATATATTAATACGGATAAAATTGTCATAGCAATCAGTATTCCTGCATATCCGTATTCCCATTCCAGTTCTGGCATGTGTTCGAAATTCATACCGTATACGCCCACAATAAAAGTCAGTGGCATGAAAAACACCGATATTATCGTCAGTGTACGCATGATTTCGTTGGTATGATTGGATTCAATGTTGAAGTAGATATTCAGCAATTGAGATGTGTTTTCTGATATATTTCTGAAGAGGGTATTGGTTCTGGAAAATGAATCCCTAAGATCTTGGGTGTATATGTTTTTGTATTCTGGCATATGGAAGTAATCGACAATATCCTTGTATAACGTCAAAACACTTCGGATTACGTCAATTTGTCTTTTGATGTAATATAGCTTCTTAAGAAATGGTTTTCTTCTATGGTGTAAAAATACAATCTCCTCATAGTAGTCAAGCTGTAGCGCCATTTTTCCTAAAACTAGGTTTTCAAATGTTTTTAATGCATCAGACACGAGGCCGTTAACTAGTGTCTTGCTAGATTGTAGTCTGCGATGTGATCTTTCAGTTGTCTTGATGCGTTCGAGGAAATCAATCTCGTTGCGATGTACCGTGATGACGAAATTTTCGTTGTAAAATAAAGATATTCGTTCGGTTACTTCGACTAAAGAATCTGACTCTTCGTCAAACTTATTAGGGATAGAACGTATTATTAAGAAATGGTAGTTTTCGAATTCCTCTATTTTGGGAAGGTGCCCGGTTTCGATACAGTCCCGTATGGAGGCTTCGTTGAGCTTGTACTTTTCTTTTAATTCATGAAAGTCCTCGAGTTTAGGGTTGGATATATCTATCCATTCAAAGCTACTTTCTGGATGTTGGAGGATGTATGTAACCATTTTAGGATAAGACGCTTTAATTTTGTTTCAAAATAATGATATTCATTTGAATTCGCAAAGTGGTCGTTCAAATAAAAGGTTCATATTATGCCATAATGAGTTAAAACGAATCAATAGTGCGGGTACTTTCCAAAAAAAAGGGATTCAAGTATCTTGAATCCCTTAGTTCTATATAAAAAAGTTTAGTTTTATTTTTTATCAGCTGGTTTCTTTGTGTTGTATTCCTTATTCAATGCTTCTACCACTTCCTTAGTGATGTCTAATTTTGAATCGGCATAAACAACAGCAGGGTTTGTTTTAGAGTAAGTTAAAACAAACTGATAACCTTTTTCTTCTGCATGTTTTTTCAAGTATTCTGTGATAGCGTTGTAAACGGCATTAAATTCAGTAGCTTCGTCTTGAGCTAATGATTGTGATGCATTTTGGTCAAGTCGACCTAACTCATCTTGTTTACGTGCTAATTTTTCCTCGGTAGCTTGACGTTCAGATGCGCTCATCGTTGCGGCTTTTTGTTGGTATTCTGCTACTTCGCGTTGAAAGGCCTGACCTTTGGATTGTAGATCAGTCTGCGCTTTCTTTACTTTAGCTTCCAATTTGGTCTTGATGTCTTTGAAATAAACATACTTTTCAGAAAGCGTGTCCGAATTTACATAGACAATTTTTTCTTGATTTTTGGATGGGGAAACAGCTGTGCTATCGTTCTTTGTAGAAGTTGTATTTGGGGCATTTTGATTACATGCCGTAACTGCCATTGCCAAGCCTAATCCTAAAGTAACTTTTGATAAGTTTGCTAAAAATCTATTCATTCTTTTGTCTATTTTCAGTTTAAAAAACAAACCTACTATAAAAAAATTACAAATCCATCTTTTTAGTCGTTTTGTAAATAAAAAATGTGTTTTTAGCGGTATTTTACGCAAGCTATTGCTTGCTTAAGTGCCTAATTTTTATTAACTTTGAGAGTTAATTTTTATGGGTAGTGTTGTCTTTTGTTAGATCAATATAGATCTTAGAAAATACTTCTTATTTTGATTGGGGATAATGCTGCATAAAGATTTTTTCTGTTTTTAATTTATTTCATGAGCGAAGAAAAAAAGAATCCTACAACGTATTCAGCTGATAATATTCAGGTATTAGAGGGATTGGAAGCTGTACGTAAACGCCCCTCCATGTATATTGGAGATACAGGCCCTAAAGGTTTACACCATTTAGTTTATGAGGTTGTTGACAACTCTATTGATGAGGCTGTTGCTGGTTACTGTAATGACATCTTTGTAACGATCCATAAGGATAACTCCATCTCCGTAAAGGATAATGGTAGAGGTATTCCTACCGGGATAAATAAGAAGGAAAATAAGTCTGCCTTAGAGTTGGTAATGACGGTACTTCACGCAGGTGGTAAGTTTGATAAAGATACTTATAAGGTGTCTGGAGGTCTGCATGGTGTTGGGGTATCTTGTGTGAACGCATTGTCGATTCATTTGAAGGCTGAAGTACATCGTGAAGGTAAAGTATTCAATCAAGAATATGAGCGCGGTAAGCCAATGTATGAGGTGAAGGAAGTGGGTGTTTCTGACAAAAATGGTACTATAGTTACATTTAAGCCAGACGCTGAAATCTTTACGCAAACGACTATTTATAATTATGACACATTAGCTAATCGTCTTAGAGAGCTCGCATTCTTGAATAAAGGGATTACATTGACTTTATTAGATGAGCGTGAGACGAATGAGGATGGCTCAGAAAAGAAAGATGTGTTTTTATCCGAGGGCGGACTTCAGGAGTTTGTCAAGTTCTTAGATGGTAATAGACATGCATTGATCCCTACGCCAATCTATTTGGAAGGAATAAAGCAAGGTATTCCGGTAGAGCTTTCGTTTCAATACAATGATACCTATTCTGAGAACGTACACTCTTACGTTAATAACATTAATACAATAGAAGGCGGAACGCACGTTGCAGGTTTTCGTAGAGGTTTAACTAGGATACTTAAAAAGTATGCTGACGAATCTGGTCTGTTGAAAAACTCAAAAGTTGAAGTTACTGGTGATGATTTTCGTGAAGGCCTAACAGCGGTTATTTCTGTAAAAGTCGCAGAACCTCAATTTGAAGGGCAGACGAAAACAAAACTGGGAAATACGGAAGTTATGGGCGCGGTGGATGTCGCGGTCGGAGAGATTTTGGGCGTCTATTTGGAGGAAAACCCGAAAGAAGCTAAAATTATAGTTCAAAAGGTAATTATAGCCGCTCAAGCAAGAGCTGCCGCACGTAAAGCTCGTGAATTGGTGCAGCGCAAGACTGTAATGAGTGGTTCAGGTTTACCTGGAAAGCTGGCAGATTGTTCGAGTAACGACCCTTCGATATGTGAGATATTTTTTGTCGAGGGAGATTCGGCGGGGGGGACAGCCAAACAAGGACGTGACCGTAACAATCAAGCTATCATGCCACTTCGCGGTAAGATCTTGAACGTAGAGAAGGCAATGGAGCACAAAATCTACGAGAACGAAGAAATCAAAAATATGTTTACTGCCTTGGGCGTTTCTGTTGGTACAGAAGAGGATCCTAAAGCATTGAACATGGCTAAACTAAGATATCACAAGATTATCATCATGACGGATGCGGATGTCGATGGTAGCCACATTGCTACGTTGATCTTGACTTTCTATTTCCGGTATATGCGCGAGCTAATCGAAAAAGGATATATTTATATAGCGACTCCTCCTTTGTATTTGGTTAAAAAAGGTAAGGATTTTCAATATGCTTGGAATGAAGACCAACGTCTAGCTGCGATACAGCGTTTGAAAGGAACGGGAAAAGAGGATTCAGTACATGTACAGCGTTATAAAGGTCTTGGTGAGATGAATGCAGAGCAGCTATGGGACACAACAATGAATCCTGAGTATCGTACATTACGTCAAGTTACGATAGAAAATGCAGCAGAGTCTGATCGCGTATTTTCTATGTTGATGGGAGATGAGGTAGCTCCTCGAAGAGAATTTATTGAAAGAAATGCAAAGTATGCTAGAATAGATATCTAGAAGACTAATTACGTTATTTCGGAAGCCAGATAGTGAAAACTATCTGGCTTTTTTTATGTGATGATTTTTTAACTCGTTGGATATAATCTGTGATTCATCTGTTTTTTATTTTCCTTATTTTTATTAATTTAGTGAAAACCAAAGGCTTAAAGTATGAATACAAGTGTAGTGATGTTCCTGTTGCTGCTAGGATTACCAACTTATGCGCAGGATTTTTTTGCAGCTCCATTGCAAGGTATGGGCAATACGGGATTGGCCTTGCCCTCTATTTATAATCTCACAGTTAATGCAGCTGCGCTCACTAAGCTGTCAAATGCTCAGGTCGCGGTAGCTTATCAACCTCATTTTTTAACAAATGATATACAGGCTCAAGCTTTGTTTTCAATCGTCCCAATCAAAAAGAAAAATGCGATTGGTGTGGCTCTTAATAATTATGGGCTTAAGGGAACTTCTTCCTTATTAACTTTGCGTGCTGTATATGCACGTGCTTTTGGTGATTTTATTTCCACGTCACTATCTACCAATTATCATCAATATCAGGTAAAGGGGTACGGCGGAGATCAAGCATTGTCCTTAGATCTAGGATTCCATTTTATGATTAATGAAATGTTTGCTATTGGAACCTTATTGCGTAATGTTTCTTTTTCTAGTTTTGATGACACCATTGATCAACATATCACAAAAGAGGTTGGCGTAGGTGTATTGTATCGCTTGTCTAAGGAATTGTTGGTAACTGCGGATGTTTATTATAATACAATACGGGCAATAGATCCTAAAGTAGGTTTTGCTTACGATATAGATCGATTATTCATATTACGGGCAGGGGTGACTGCAAAGCCAATGCAATATTTTGCTGGGGCGGGAATAACAATAGGAAAGCTGATTTTTGATATTTCATCTTCTTTTCATACACGTATAGGATATTCTCCTCAAATAGCCTTGAATTATGGCTTTTAGATCGTTAATAACCATGTTCTTTCTAACGCTGGGGCCTTGTCTATCATTTGCACAAGAAGAAGAACGTATAGATGAGTTGCTTTTAGAGCAAATCCAGGAGGAATTGGGAGAGCATGTTGATATCAGCGAAATCTCGGAAAAATTGCACTATTACTTAAAAAATCCCTTGGATCTAAATACCGCGAGTGAATCTGAGCTTGGCGATCTATTCTTTCTCTCACCACAACATATTCAAAACTTAATTGATCATCGAACTTCCTCAGGACCATTTCTCAATATTCTCGAATTACAGGCAATTAAAGATTTTGACGCTCAATTGATCGAAAGGATTGTTCCTTTTGTACAGATAGCGCCAATAAATCCGCTGAAAGGATTTAAGTTCAGAACTATGATGGACAAAGACGAAAGTATGCTAATGATACGTTACGGACGAAACCTTGAACCTGCAATCGGATATCAAATCCAGGGGAGCGATCGATCGAGATATCTAGGAGATCCTAATCGGTATGCATTGCGTTACCGATGGAACTATGATAATCAAATTCGGGTAGCGATAAATATGGAAAAGGATGCAGGTGAGCCATTCTTCAAAGGAAAGCAACGGTATGGTTTCGATTTTTATTCCGGTCATATAGAGATAAGGGCTTTGAATAAATATGTAAAAAGGGTGGTCCTCGGAGATTATGCTTTACAATTTGGTCAGGGGCTGGTAACATGGAACGGATTAAGTTTCGGTAAGGGCGCCTGGATAGGAAGTGTCGCGCGACAGGGGCAAGGATTGGTTCCTTACTCATCTATGAATGAAAATAATTTTCAAAGAGGGCTCGCTGCTTCAATAGACGTGGGCAATGTGGAATGGACACCATTTGTTGCATACAATAAGTTGTCAGGAAAAGTAGAAGAGTTTGAAGGAGATCGGATTATTTCCAGTATCAATATGTCTGGGCTACATCGGACCGAGAGCGAGCAGTCTTCTCGAAAAGCTGTGGGACAAGTGGTTTATGGAAGTAATTTTAGGTACAGGCACAGGAGATTAAAAATCGGCATAACTTATATGGGGGGTACATATGATGGGCTCAAGCTAAGAGGTGTTGACCTTCGACAAAAGTTCGATTTTGAAGGCAAAAGCCTTCATGGTGTTGGCGGGCACTACAATTATTCGTTTAGAAACTATTATTTTTTTGGGGAAACTGCATATAGCTTTGGTGGGGGCTGGGCTACGAATAATGGTGTTATAGCCAGTGTACATTCTAAGCTTTCTCTATTTGCTAACTATAGAAATTACCAGCGTGATTATCACACAATTTATGGACAGTCTTTAGGTGAGGGAAGTCAGTTGGCCAATGAAAGAGGAGTATATACAGGGGCGGTGTACCATCCGAGCAGAAAGGTAGAATGGGTAAATTATATTGATCTATTCCAGTTTCCTTGGTTACGGTATCGAGTGGATGCACCTAGCTCTGGCGTAGATTTCTTAAGCCAATTTACATACACATGGTACAAGATTGGAAAACTGACATTCCGATACCGATATCGGCTTAAGCAGGAGAATACGGTTATAGCAGATCGAAATACCAATCTATTGGCTGATGTAAACAGACATCAATTTCGAGTTGATTTTCAGTATAAGCTGAGTGACACTTGGCGTATACGTACACGGGGAGAGATCATGAGATTTGAAAAGGAAAGTACAAGTAGAAGTAAAGGATTTCTGTGCTACCAAGACGCTTTCTGGCAGATTAGAAAACCCCAGTTACAGTTTAATATGCGTCTAGCCTATTTTGATACTGACGACTACGATTCCCGTATATATGCTTATGAAAATGATGTATTGTATGCATCTGGTTTTCCAATGTATTACGATAGAGGTATTCGCTCTTACCTTAATATTCGCTATAAGATAAAAAGAAACCTTGATATATGGACCCGGTATGCATTGACTTATTATTTCCAAAGAAAGGAGGTTGGTTCTGGATTGGATTTAATTGAAGGAGCTAAGAAAACCGATTTAAAAGTGCAATTGAGATGGCAATGGTAAAGCAGAATATCCTAGCATTACACTTTGGGAAAATCCCGATGGCAAAACCATTATTAGCATTTTTACCCGGTATATGTGTCGGTTATTATACCACATCTTTCCAATTTTCATTTTGGATCGACGTACTACTTATTTTGATTGTTTTACAATTGGTGAGCTTCTTCAACCGGAGAAAGTCTTGGGGTAGGTTACTATTTCCCTTGAGTTTTTATTTATCATGGAGTGTGCTGGGGGTATGGACCACCGTGTGTACAATGCCATCTTATCAGACCGCGCATTTTTCAAACTTTGAATCCCAGCACCTTTTTGTTGTAGTAAACGAGGAGCCTCAAATTAAAGGGGAGAATATTCGTTTTTCAGCCGATGTGAAAGCTGTCGTTCAGGAAGGGAGGGTACATGCAAGTACAGGTCAATTAATGGTAACGTTGCGATTGGATACAACCGAAAGAGAAGAGTTCCGTTATGGTGATTTATTACAAATACCGAATCAGATACAAATAGTAAAACCAGCAGCTAATCCTAAAGAATTTGATTATAGAAAATACCTTCAAAGTAAAGACATAGAGCAACAGTGTTTTCTTTCTGCTAATCAAATAGTGAAAGTTGGTTTGCAAAAAGGTAATCCTATTGTAGATAGAGCCTTATTTTTCCGAGAGCAGATGATGCACAAATTTGCAGTCAATATTAAAGATAGTAGTTCGTTGCAGCTGGCTATGGCTCTTATTTTTGGTTACCGATCTCAGATAGACATAGATACAATAGATGTATTTCGGAATACTGGCACGGTACATATTTTGAGTGTCTCTGGTCTGCATGTAGGATTGGTTTTTGCACTTCTCACGCTGTTGTTAAAATGGATGAATCGATTTTCTTACGGAAGGCATATACGAAGTGTTGTTATTTTGTTGGCTGTATGGTTTTATGTGATTCTTACCGGGATGAGCCCACCGATTCTTCGGGCTGGAATTATGATTACTTTTTTTATCGTGTCCATAGGGGCGAATAGAACTCAAGTACCGTTAAACACATTGTTTGCATCGGCATTATTTATCCTAATATTTTCACCCAAAAGCTTATTTGACGTTGGGTTTCAATTGTCCTACTTGGCCGTGTTGGGCATATTGATACTCTACCCATTGTTTAAATCTTTCTATCGTCCGAAACAGCGCTTGGCGCGTATCATAGTTGACTACATCTATATTTCCATAGCCGCTCAACTATTTACCTTGCCGGTAATACTTTATTATTTTGGACAATTTCCAACTTATTTTATACCTGCAAATCTATTTATCGCTATCCCTAGTACTGCGATAATGTATTTGGGGATATTGCTGGCTTTGTGCCCTTTTTCAATGGTAAATAATTATTTTGGGCTGGCATTGCATGGGTTATTGAATTTCTCGGTAGAAGGGTTGGGCTATATAGAGCGACTTCCCGTTGCAGTTTTGAAGGGAATTATCTGGAATGAAATTCAAGTCGTCTTGTTTTTTTTAGTACTCTTAGCATTAATATGGGCCTGGAATTTTAAAGATAAGAAAGCTGTTTTTATGGGTTTAAGCTTGCTCGTGTGCTTTTTGGGTTGTACTGGTACGTTGTATATAAAGCGACAAAATCTCAGTGGTTATCGTGTTTATAATGTCCGCTCGGAAGTAGGTATTGCTCATATCAGGAAAGGAAAAGTAGTGTTGTATAGTACATTTGATTCGTTGAGACACAGAAATAACGTTTATGCCGTTTTACCGGATCTGAGACAGTTTGCTGATGAGCATTCGATAGAATTTGTAAAACTTCCTGATAATGATAGTATTAACTATACGCTATCGTTGGGGAATAAAAGGGTACTTGTTTTAGAAAGAGAGCTGGTCGATACTGTAAAGGATGTGGATATTATTGTATGGCGCAAAAATAATAGAAGTAAATTGAAATACCTCATAAATACAGATCGCAAGGTCCCTGTGATACTAGTTGATGGTAGCAACTCGGATAAAACTCTAGCATATATTCAGTTTAGGAATGATATTCTTAGGGAACAGGTATATATACTGAAAAATAATTTTGCTTATGTTTGGGATGAGGAATAAGATATGATAGAAAATAGTCTTTCTATATTAAAGCAATACTGGGGCTACGATGCATTCAGGCCGTTACAGGAAGAAGTAATACAGTCTGTCTTGAATCGACGGGATACGCTTGCTTTAATGCCCACTGGAGGAGGTAAGTCTGTATGCTTCCAGATACCGGCCATGTTGCAAGAGGGAATATGTATAGTGATCAGTCCTTTGATTGCATTAATGAAAGATCAGGTTGAACAATTACGGAGTCGTGGTATAGAAGCTATTGCGATCTATTCAGGAATGGGGTATAGAGAGGTGGATATTGCATTAGACAATTGTATTTTTGGAAAAATCAAATTTCTTTATCTAGCACCAGAACGGTTGTATTCTGATTTGGTGAGAGAACGTCTTCGGTATATGAAGGTCAGCCTTTGGGCTATTGATGAAGCGCATTGTATCTCGCAATGGGGGTATGATTTCAGACCTTCTTATTTACAGATTGCACAATTACGAGAGTTACACCCCCATGTACCTTTTCTCGCTTTGACAGCTACAGCTACTCCTGAGGTTGTGGTGGATATCCAAGATAAATTAGGTTTCACAACACCCAATGTGTTGAGTCGTAGTTTTGCCCGCTATAATTTGGGCTATATGGCGCTACAAGAGGAAAATAAGATGAATCGAATGTTGCGTATTGTAAAGAAAGTTGGTGGTACAGGCGTGATATATGTTCGTAATCGTAGGGAGACGCAGGAGGTAGCAAGGTTTCTTTTGAACCATGGGGTTCCGGCAGATTATTATCATGCGGGTATCGGGATGAAAGAACGTTCATTAAAGCAAGAGGCGTGGACATCCAACAAAACCCGGGTTATTGTAGCGACGAATGCATTTGGGATGGGGATAGACAAATCGGATGTACGCTTTGTAATTCATTTGGACGTCCCGGACTCTTTGGAAGCGTACTATCAAGAAGCCGGTAGGGCCGGACGGGACGAAAAGAAGGCATTCCCTGTCCTTCTGTATCAACAGGCAGATCGTGAACGGTTATGGAGTAATTTGGAAAATAGTTTTCCAGAGATAAGTTTCATTCAGCAGGTTTACCATTATTTAGCAAATTACTATCAGATTGCTTATGGTGCTGGAAAAGGTCTTTTTTTTGATTTCGATATTGTAGAATTTAGCAAGAAGTACACAATAGATCTGCTACAGACGTTAAGTGCTGTTAAATTTTTAGAAAGAGATGGTTGGATCTCCTTGTCGGAGGCCGTTTACATTCCCTCACGGTTCAAATTTGAAGTCGATTTTCAGGATTTGTACAAGTTTCAGGTTCAATCTGCAAAGTATGATCCCGTAATTAAGGCCATTTTACGGACTTATGGTGGTGTCTTTGATTTCTATGTGCCGATCAATGAATATGAGTTCGCAAAAAAGCTGAAGATTCCCTACGAGGCGGTCGTTGAGTTGCTGCAAGGCTTAGAGAAACAACAGGTCGGTTCTTATTTGAAGAGTACAGACAAACCCCAGCTTCAATTTTTGCAGAGCCGGGTAGATTATAAAAACCTATACATTGATATTGATTTTTTGCGCGAGCGTAGACAATTTAAAGAACGACAAGTGAAAGCGATATATGACTACCTTGATGAGAAAGTTTGTCGGAGCCAAGCCTTATTGAGTTATTTCGGTGAATCGGAATCGGAATCCTGTGGTGTTTGTGATCTTTGTTTGACCCGGGATTTTAAGGAAGGACAAGAGCATAAGATTGAGCAGGAGATGCGGGTTGTATTACTGGAGAACGGCCTGGGGCTTCATGATCTTATTGATGCGATCCCCGTTGCGGATGAAAGTAAGCGAATCCAAGTGTTGCGGAAATTAGTGGATTTAGGAAAGATTGAGGAACGTGATGCCATTTATTATTGGGTTGTAAACTGATTTTTTTGATCGTGAAAGCTCTCAAAAAGAAAGTGTTAAAGGTTTTCTATTTTCCCAAAAAATTGATAGCTTTAACTGATAACCAAATAAACAGTTTATGGAGAACCTTATCGTTTACCTACCAGCAGCTCTCGCTGTGCTCGGTCTATTATTTATGCTATCCAAGGCAAGTTGGGTAAGAAAGCAAGATTCAGGTGAAAGCCGAATGCAATTTATTTCTAAGAGTATTCAAGAAGGAGCAATGGCCTTTCTGAAAGCCGAATATCGAATACTTTTAATTTTTGTGGTGATTGCCTCAATTGCCTTATTTTTTGTTTCTACACTGGTAGAGACTAGTCATTGGATTATTGTTGTTGCTTTTGTCTTTGGGGCTTTTTTTTCTGCCCTGGCAGGAAACATAGGGATGCGTATCGCTACTAGTGCGAATGTCCGTACGACGCAAGCTGCCCGTACCAGTTTGCCGCAGGCTTTAAAGGTTTCGTTTTCAGGAGGTACTGTGATGGGGTTGGGTGTGGCTGGATTGGCTGTATTGGGTTTGAGTATCTTTTTTCTCTTGTTTGTTAAGATGTTTGTTTCCGGGGAAAATAGCTTTTATAGTGAAATGACAGTAGCGCTGGAAGCATTGGCTGGTTTTTCTCTGGGGGCCGAATCTATAGCTTTGTTTGCACGGGTTGGAGGCGGTATCTATACCAAGGCTGCCGATGTAGGAGCGGATCTAGTAGGTAAGGTCGAAGCAGGTATTCCGGAGGATGACCCTAGAAACCCCGCTACTATTGCTGATAACGTAGGTGATAATGTGGGAGATGTCGCTGGAATGGGAGCTGATCTTTTTGGTTCGTATGTAGCTACAGTGTTAGCGTCTATGGTGTTGGGTAATTATGTAATTAAAGATATGGGAGAGGCCGCAGGTGTAGCCTACACGGATGCGTTTCAGGGAATGGGGCCTATCTTACTGCCCATTGTGATTGCTGGTGTTGGTATATTAGCGTCTATTATCGGAACATTCTTTGTTAAGGTTTCTAATAATGACGCAAAAGAAGCGGAGGTGCAAAGGGCACTTAACATGGGCAATTGGGTTTCGATTGCTCTGACTGTGGTCGCATGTTTTTTCTTGATTCAGTATATGCTACCAGAAGTAATTCAAATGAAGTTTTTTGGAGAGGGGTTTAAGGACATACCACGAATGAATATCTTTTATGCGACCATTGTGGGGCTTGCCGTAGGGGGCTTGATTTCAGCTTTTACAGAATATTATACTGGTTTAGGAAAGAAGCCTGTACTCAATATTGTACGTAACTCTTCAACGGGTGCGGGCACTAATATTATTGCCGGACTAGCTACAGGTATGATGTCTACTTTTTCGTCTGTGTTATTATTTGCATTTGCGATTTGGGGCTCTTATGCTTTGGCAGGATTCTACGGTGTAGCGATTGCGGCTTCAGCGATGATGGCGACGACTGCGATGCAATTGGCGATTGATGCATTTGGTCCTATTGCAGACAATGCAGGGGGGATTGCAGAGATGAGTGAATTGCCAAAGGAGGTTCGTCAGCGAACGGATGTCTTGGATTCTGTTGGAAATACAACTGCCGCTGTAGGTAAGGGCTTTGCAATTGCTTCTGCAGCATTGACGGCATTAGCGTTATTTGCTGCTTATGTAACTTTTACCGGTATCGACGGTATTAATATTTTTAAAGCAGATGTGTTGGCTGCACTTTTTATAGGAGGGATGGTTCCTGTGGTATTTTCTGCATTGGCCATGCAGTCTGTTGGCAAGGCGGCGATGGATATGGTTAATGAAGTACGCCGACAATTCCGTGAAATACCAGGAATATTAGAGGGGACAGGTAAGCCGGAGTATGATAAGTGTGTGGAGATTTCGACCAAAGCAGCGCTACGCGAAATGATGTTGCCTGGTGCATTAACGATTATTACACCTATTTTGGTCGGCTTCATCATGGGACCGGAAGCATTGGGTGCGTATATGGCCGGAGTTGCTGTATCAGGTGTCCTGTGGGCCATATTTCAAAATAATGCAGGTGGAGCTTGGGATAACGCTAAGAAGTCTTTTGAGGCAGGCGTAGAAATTAATGGTGAAATGACTTACAAAGGCTCAGATGCGCATAAGGCCGCGGTGACAGGCGACACAGTAGGGGATCCTTTTAAAGATACATCAGGCCCATCAATGAATATTCTGATTAAGCTTACTTGTTTGGTTGGGTTAGTTATTGCGCCTATTCTTGGAGGACATACATTGACATCGACTCAAAAGGAAAAAGAAGTAGCAAAAGAAAAGGTAGTGATGCTAGAGACAAAGCAATCGAACTCGAAGTAGTTACTTGGGAGTATTAAAAAAAGGGGAGCAACCAGATGGTTGCTCCCCTTTTTTTAATGTTCTCTCATTTAAGGAATAATAACCAATCGTATGTTTTCTGATCTTGCATTTACGGTAGGATCGTACATACACTCGATGCTACTTACTCCTGAATTAAATACACCAACATTATTAGCTTTAATTTCATATTCGAACTCCTGCTTTCCTTTACGGAGATTATCAAAGAAATAGTTGGTCGAAGCATCTTTCATACTAAAGTAATACCCTTGCCACCAACGGTAGCCTGAAGGTTGGTAGATTGGTTCTACTCCAGACGGGCGGCTGTCTTTCATATGTACGTATTGTAATGCGGCATCGTTGACAATAACGATTTTGACTTTAATGCGTTCGCCCAGTTTGGCTTCATGTGTCTCGATCCATTTGCCATTACGCTCAACAAGATATTGTTTTTGAATGGATAGTGCATTGGTATTACGCTTCACTTCGGAAAGCGGAACAAAATACTGATGATAGATCCCGCCGTATATAGTTCTATTGTTGTTGTTTTGAATAGTAAGCTGCTTGTCTTTTTGCAGTGCAGACCGATCGAAATCTAGGGAAACTTGACCCAATATGATATCTTTAGTGTGGGCCTGTTGGCGGTCAACAAGTACGTTTACCTTATTGTCCAAACTAAAGTCATCGGGATTATTCGCGAGTAGGAGTGCATAGATGGCATCTACGGTCATCCAGGTACTGTTCCAATGGTTTATTTGTTTTTTATAGTATAACCATTGGGTTATGGCCTGAAGCTGAGAAGGGTCGTTTAGCTTGTAGGCTTCAACAAGGTACGACTGCATACTTACAGCATCATAAGCACGGTCGTTGCTCGGCCAGTACATTCCTCTGTCTTTATCATGGACGACCTCTTGGCTGATTCTGTTCTTTAATTCATTTGATTGTTTAGCGTTACCATACAATTGGTTGACTATCCATGCTTTGGCCGCTAAACCTGCCGATCCTTTGGCCGTCACCTCCGGAGCTTTTATCAACTTATTGGTGAGCTGTTGGATGCTGTTGCCCTGAGGTTTGAAATAACTTGTCCAGTAATGGCGGGCATACAGGTAACTCAGAGCGAGTTCTACAGATGCTTTCGGACTAAAGATACTACTGTCTTGGTCTAGGTATTGAGTGAGACCTTCCATTGCATCTAGCATGTCCGAATCCACTAAACTATGGTCGAGGTGGAGCACTTTGCCCACGATTTCAAGCATGCGTATAGAGATACGGTTATCTACTTTTCCTCCTTGAAGCCAGCTGAACCCTCCTTCGTCAATTTGGTTCTGGAGTATCTTTTTTTCTACCGCCTTGATTTCTCCGTGGATGTCGCTATTGAAAAGAGCAGCGATAGCGGCTAATTTTTCTTTTTCACTTTTAATGGCTTGTAACCATGGCATTTCCTCTTGTTTCAACTCACTTAGACTGCTGTTTTCTTCTAGCTTGCTTTTGTTTTGATCTTTGTCTAGTGTTTTGAAGTAAGTGGCAATCTCTGGATAGTTCTTCTCCATATATTGTACCATCTTCAGACCGAACCACTTACTACCACTCTGTTCCGTGGACTCGTATGGATAGTTCTTCAGATAATCTAGTGTTGTGATAATTTCTAGAATAGGATTGCTCTGTACCTGTACCTTAGCGTGTAGGTTGTCTTTTCCGGCACTGTGTAAGCTGTAGTCTTTAGATTCTCTAGACTTCAGTATGATTTTTTCGGTATCTGAAATCAGCACCTTATTGGAGAGTATCGGTAACTCTACAATTTCACCATCAGAAAATGAATCCGTAGCGGCTACGATTTTAATCTGTATTGTTGGTATATGTGCCGGTACTTTAAGTTTCCATTCGACAATGCTATTGTTTGTGGTAGGGACCTCGAAAGCCGTCGTACTATTTCCTGTTAAAAATAGATTGGTAATGTTTGTGTTGTCTTCTGGGTTAAGTATTTCAATCCGTGCATTGCCTTTCAATGCTTGCTTACTTACATTCTGTACCTGTGCTTTCAATGTGATTTCATCTCCCTCTCTGAAATACCGAGGTAGATTAGGACGTACCATCAGCTGTTTCTGTGTTTGGCTGATGAAAGTGGCGTCGCCGGATGTAAGATCTTTGCGGTGCGCAAATAAGAGCAATTTCCATTTTGTGAGCGTTTCGGGACTGTCAAATTCGAAGTTGATATTTCCTTCTGCGTCGGTATACAGCGTCGGGAAGAAAAATGCAGTTTCCTGTAAGTTGGTACGGATCTGCGCTTGATCCAGCTGATCTTGTTTCTTTTTACCTTCTTTGGTGGTAACAAGAATGACCCCATTTGCAGCTTTGGAGCCATATAGGGCTACTGCAGCAGCATCTTTGAGAACTTCTAATTTTTCAATCTGATCTGCTGAGAAGTTTTCAAGGACAAAGCCGTCCATAATTTCTCCATCTACAACGTATAGTGGAGTTGATTGTCCTGGGCTGGCTGCTCCTCGTATACGCAGGTTTTGTACTTCAACCCGTAGTTTAGGATCCTTGAGCTCATCATACATAGTGCCAACACTTTGGAATACTACTTCTTCAGCCACTCCAGATCCAGATCGACCTTCAACACCTTTTGTTGATCCAGTCGCGAACCCAGATTGCATAGACTCGTCGAATAGACCATAGGTATAAACGTGAGATAGTCTATTTCCTGAGGTCGGTAGTCTATTGTCTTTATAGAATACGGAGTTTGAATAATCGTCTTTATAGAACCCGTTAAGGAGGTGGTAATAATTGATGTTACCAAAATAAGAGGTATGGAGTGGTAATGACGATGGGAAGCTGTTGTTTGCGAATACATCCAGTGCGCTGTCGTACATTGTAGCCAATACCTCAGCTTCGGATACTGATAGGTCCTTCTGCGCGATACTGAAACTCCACTTTTCCTTTTGGCCCGGTGTGATTTTATCTCTAAATGTTTTAGCGGTAATCCGTAAGAGTTTGTCTTGTCGAATCACCGGTATAGCTGTCGATGTGATCGCCAATTTATTGTTCGCTACTAATAGGGCTGTAAAAGAGATGTTGGGCAATATTTGCTCCTCTTCTAGCGTGAAGGTGTAGGTAACTTGACCATTTTTTATAGCCAATAGTTGAGTTGGTCTTTTTGATGCCCCAAGGGAACTGAATAAATAGAGGTATTTAGCATTTTTTTCGTCGGTTTGATAGGTGATGGTGACTTTGTCTCCAATGCTATAGTTTGTCTTGTCGGTATTGGCTGTCAAGAACTCCGTATTGCTTACTTTTTTAGTGACGGCATCGTACAGTTGTACATAATTGGTCGCCTTTATGGTATCTCCCTGCTGTATGCTGATGGCCTCGATCATATAGCGTCCTTTGGTAAATAGATTGGAATCTATCTGGACAAGACCCGTATCGCGTGTATCGAAGTCGTAGGATGCGAGCAGCTCTTTTTGTTGCTCTTTTTGTAATAGGCTCTGATCAAATATTGCTGGGAAATATCTTTCGTATTCCTCGGTACTCAATAGATGGTATTCGAGGTTGCCGAATATCTGGCTACTTTCTCTGGTCATGACTGTCGTTGGCTGACTTAATCGGTATATAATGACCTTGCCAGAAAACAAAAGTGGCTGACGATTTTGATTGGTAGTTTTGATGGTTAAGTTCTTCCATTTTTTCTCCTTTATTCGAGCAGAGGTCTGGATTTTAATCTGCCACGGCCGGGTAGAGAAATTGTACTGATCGCTTGTAGCCTGCATTTCGCCACTTTGACTGGTTACCTCGGCATTGTATTGTAGAGAGAAGTTATCCAAACCCTTGAAGGTGGAATCCATCAGCGCCACCTTAAATGCAAATTTTCCTGACGCATCAGTGGTTGTGGTGGAATCCATATAAGTAACATATTGACGAAGCTTGTTGCTATAAAACGTGATGCTGTATTTTACCGTTGCATCCGGCAATGCCGCTCCAGATAACATTTCAACAGAACCTGTAAATAATGCGGTGTCTTGAAGCGTATAAGTCTCCTTGTTCGTGTCAAAAGTTACTTTGAACGTTGGTCTTTTGTATTCCTCCACCTGGAAGTAATGGGAGCCTTGTTCTCTGCCCTTATGTAGAGCTACGATTCTGAATGATCCTGCCAATGTTTTGTTCGGTAAAATAAAACTTCCATTTATCGAGCCATACGCATTACTGGTCAGGGTCAAAGAGTCTATTTTCTGATAGCTGGCATCGTGAAGATAAATCTTTAGCTCTTCTTTTTCCATCACTTTGCCCAATAGTGCGTGGCTATTGTACAATATGCTTTTGAAGTAAACCCGTTGTCCCGGTCTGTAGATAGCACGATCTGTCAAAGTCTGTATAGAGATTTGATTGGTTTCGTCCGGTTGCGGTCTATTGTAAACATGACGGCCTATGGTTTTTAGCTTGTTGAGGTCAATCAATTGATTTTCCTGTGGGAGATAGAGTAGGTAATCACCAAATCCGCTTCTCTGCTTGGAAGTATATAAAAATTCGCCTTTTTTATCAGTGCGTATTCCCTGAGCCAGATCCAGGGTATTGTAGCGGTTCAGCTCATACAACTGTATTTTTTTATCCATATAAGGCTTGCCCGACATTCGGTCTAGTAGTAGACCTTTAAATAAGGTGCTATTGTCATCGGCTTTATCTTGACTGGCCGAAATAAAAAGGTCGGAAATGATAATTTTCTGATGTACGACTTCGTAATATAGACCATCATCCTTGAATTCTTTGTTGTTGGATACTAGAACCGTGTAATTGCCAAATGGCAGTGGGTTCAATTTGTAGAGCGTATTATGGTTCTGATAGTCTGCAAAGGATTTTAAGGGCAACAATTCCTCATATACAAGTTTGGCGTCTAAGCTCGTCTGGTGGGTCAGTGAATCATATTTAACATCGAAGGTCCGATACGATTTGAGCGCATTGGTGGTGTTATAGACTCGAATGTAAACACTGTCTACGTTGGTAGTACTTATTTTAATTGGTGTATAATGGTTTGAAGGTGCAAATGATTTACTATTGATTTGAATATGTGCTTGTTTAATGGCCTTTTGAAGATTTTTTGCATTATCGATCCAAGGTGAATTTGGATATCGATCTAACGCTTGGTTGATGAACTTTAGGGCTTCTTTTTTATTGCCTCGTCTGTCATAGCTATGGGCTAACTGAAACAAGAGATAAGCATTATAGTCACTTTTATAATTTTCAATAATTTCTTCGTATGTGGTTATCGTATTTTGCTGAGTAAGGTATTGTAAAGTAGGTAGATTGCGCGTAAGAAGGTATGAAGTAGCATTAGCATATCCTTTTTTCTTGTTGATTTCAATTAGTTCCTCCCTTAATTTATGGGCTTTAGTATTTTGATTCTGACCCTGTGTATAGAGGAAGTCAAGATAATGGTACGTTAAAAAATGATATAAAGTAGGGGATAAGGATTGATTTTGAGTTTCCACAAACATATCACTCCATTTTTCCAGATGTTCGTTAATCAGCAATTCTTTTGGTGCTGTTGAATTATTAAATACAGAATCAATGTATTTTAGTTTGTCTTTGCTGGAGCTTGAAATAAATAGATTCTTACTGTTACTGAGGTATCGGTTCGAGTTTGAAGCAAGAAATAAAGCATAAAAATTGTTTAATATAGCTTTTTCTATCGAAGAGGCGATATTAATATTCTGTTCGAAATGTTTTTGAATTTCGATAAAAGCACTGTCATCAGTGTTGTTTACTTTTCGTGCCTGACTCTCTGCCATAAAAGCGCGAACCCATTCTGCTGAGTTGTTGCTTCGTCTTGCTTCAGCTTTAATATCTGCAAGAAGTGGAAGTGTCTGTTCGTAATTTTTGACACTAATAAGGCGCTCTATCTCGTGCCATTTTGCTGAAGGGGGAGTAATAACTGTCTGCGCAATACCGAAGTAAGGTAAGAGAGATACTAATAGCAAAAAAAATACTTTTATTGAGTGATTCATATTTTCAAACTTGTGATAGAAAATGTTAATTAATTGCTTTTTTGCAACGGATGCCCTTTTAAGTTAAATTCCATAAATGAAATTTAAAAATAAGAGTTTAATCTGTCGCTTCTAAGGAAAGGAATGAAATCTTTCCTATCTTTCCAAAGGAATTACCAATTCTATATTCTTTAGGTATTTTATAAAAAAATGAACACTGATATCGTCGTACACACCGATAAAACTTTTCAACAAGTAGATTTTTCAGAAAAAGAACTTCGTAGCCGTGAGTTTATACGTTGTCATTTTATAGGCTGTGATTTTTCGAAAAGTGATTTGCGAACCAACGACTTTGAGGATTGCACGTTTGAAACCTGTAACCTATCAATGGCCAACCTGCAAGGTGTCGGCTTACGCAATATTATTTTTAAAGACAGTAAAATAATGGGGATAGACTTTTCCGCATTAAATAAATTTATGTTTTCTTTTTCTTTTGAAAACTGTCAGCTGGATTATTCCATATTTTATGGAGCTAAGTTGAAAAAAATGCAATTTACTAAATGCTCGCTTCGGGAGGTCGATTTTAGTGAAGCCGATTTGTCTGGTAGTGTCTTTGCCGAATGCAATCTTCTTAGTACAGTGTTTTCAAGAACAAACTTAGAAAAAGTAGATTTTAGAACTTCTGCCAACGTAATTCTAGATCCTGATCTTAATAAGATGAAAAAGGCGAAGTTTACAATAAATCAGTTAGAGCTTTTATTGCTTAAGTACAATCTTGATGTTGAAGATTCGATGCCTTAGTCGTATTGAGTTTTTATATATCCTACAAAAGTTGATTTATAACCTCTAGTAATGCGGGTATGCCTGGGTTGCGATTTTCGTGATTCCAGGCCAGTGTCAGTGTTGTCCGTTGGTGTATATGTTCTAACTCAATGAAATCAACATCGGTGTTGTAACCGTTTTTAAGCGAAGACGGCACAATGGCAACGCCTAGCCCCTGGGATACTAAATTGAATATACTCAAGGCATTAACAGTGCGCAATGTTACATTGGGTATAAAATCTTGATCTCGGAATATACTCATTACCAGGTCGTAATACGAAATGCTATAGGCTTTTGAAAAGAGAATAAAAGGTTCGTCTTTGAAATCAGTCAATTCCAGATTACGTTTCGATTTTAACGGATGATTCTTAGGGATGACAAGGGCGAAGTGTTCGGTAAGGATTGGTAACGATTTAATGTTTGGTGGAGCTGTATCTATACGAACGAATCCGAAATCTAGTTCATTGCGGGAGAGCATCTCTAATTGCATTTCATTACTAAGTTCATTGAGCGTAATATCTATTAAAGGTTGCTTATGCTTTAATGACGCTAACAATTGGGGGAGAATGGTCTGTACTGCGGAGCCTATAAAGCCTAGTTTTAAAGAAGTTACTTTTCCTTCAGCTATTTTTTCAATCTGTGTTTGGATATTATTCAATTGACTGAATAGGAGGTCAACTTCCTGCATCAGGTATTTACCTGCTTCGGTAAGGTGTACCGAACGTTTGCTTCGGTCGAAAAGGACTGTTTTATAAATCCCTTCCATTTGTTTTATCTGTCTGCTTAACCCTGGTTGGGAGATGAAGAGGCGATCCGCTGCTTTTCTAAAGTGAAGTTCTTCAGCCAAGACCTTGAAGTAATAAAGGTGTCGAAGTTCTATTTGATAATTCATGGTTATCAATTGTTGATTAAAATAGTATTACTAGTTATCAAATATAGCTGTTAAATTTGGGATAAAAGCAAAGGATAAGATGAACACATTTAAATACGGAGTAGATTTTTTACAAAGTTCTACAGCAATAGGGATAGCAAAAGGTAGTATTGAGGGCGTATTGACGCAAACAGTTATAGAAGATATCAATCGAAGTGCAGGCTACGTACAGGATATAGTCGATTCCGGTAAGGTTGTTTACGGGATAAATACCGGTTTTGGGCCATTGTGTACTACGCTAATCGATGCTAACGATACACGTAAGCTACAAGAAAACATCTTGATGAGTCATGCTGTTGGCGTAGGGGAACCTATAGATAAAGAATTGTCCAAATTGATGATGATACTGAAGGTCCATGCACTAGCAAAAGGATTTTCGGGAGTACAATTAAGTACTGTAGAACGCATCATTTGGCATATACAACAGGATGTCGTGCCTGTCGTTCCGAAACAGGGATCCGTAGGCGCTTCTGGTGATCTGGCGCCATTATCACATTTGTTTTTGCCATTGATAGGTCTTGGAAAGGTGTTTTATAAAGGTGAAGTACGTAATACGGCAGATGTATTGAGCGAATTGGAAATGGAACCCGTAGCACTAGGAGCGAAAGAAGGGTTGGCGTTAATCAACGGAACTCAGTTTATGGCGGCACACGGTGTGAAGGCTGTGGTAGAGATGAATCGATTGATGAATAATGCGGACTTGATAGCGACATTGATGATCGAAGGATTAAATGGATCGATTAAACCTTTCTTTACCGAATTGCATCAGTTGAGACCTTATAAAGGTAATGTATTTGTCGCTTCGACAGTGTATAATCTATTATCTGGTTCAGCTATATTGGAGTCCCATAAAAACTGCTCTAGGGTACAGGATCCATACTCTATGCGCTGTATACCACAGGTGCACGGGGCTTCTCGTAATGCATGGTTGCATTTCAAAGAAATCATAGAGACGGAGATTAACTCTGTGACAGATAACCCAATTATTATTAATAATGAATTGACTATTAGCGGAGGATCTTTTCATGGACAGCCAATAGCTCTGCCATTGGATTATGCGACATTAGCGGTCAGTGAATTGGGGAATATTTCAGACCGTCGTGTATACCTCTCATTAGAAGGAGAAACAAATGGAGTCCCGAAGTTGTTAATGAAATCGACAGGCTTGAATTCTGGATTTATGATTTTGCAATATACTACAGCTGCTATTGCCAGTGAAAATAAAGGGCTTTGTTTTCCTGCATCTGCAGATAGCATCCCGACTTCTATGGGGCAAGAAGATCACGTGAGTATGGGGTCTATATCGGGAAGAAAACTTTTGCAAGTGATTGACAATGTCGACAAGATCTTAAGCGTGGAATTGCTTTGTGCAGCGCAGGCGAAAGATTTTCACAACCCATTGCAGTCGACAGCTGTAATAGAGGCATTGCATAAACATGTGAGAAAGCAGATACCACATTTAGAAGAAGATCAGCCGATGCAGGATATTCTGGATAAAGCTTTAGCAATTGTGAAATCAGGCGAATTGATTGAGCTAGCTAAATCGACAGGAGATAATTCGTATTTGGGAACAGGTGTTGAATATTTTGAAAACTACTAAACGATGAATGAACTATTGATAGGACCGTTTCGACAGTTGCTTACTATGCGAGATTTACCGCTGAAAGGAGCTTTGAAAGATAGTCAGTTGGAGGTTATTGAACAAGGAGGAATATGGATTGAAGACGGTAAGGTCAAAGCAGTGGGTGATTTTGAGACTCTCCGTGGTCAGGTAGGAGAGTCCGTGAAGCTCCAGTTGGTGACTGAAGATAAGGTATGTTTGCCTGCATTTATAGATTGTCATACGCATATTGCCTTTGGAGGTAATAGGGCAAATGATTTTGCGATGCGTAATGCAGGAAGTTCGTATTTAGAAATTGCGCAAGCTGGAGGCGGTATTTGGAGTACCGTCAAACATACACGCGAAGCGACACAGGAAGAATTGAAAGAGATGACCAAGGACCGGGCTGAAAGTCTTTTGGGACAAGGTATAACCACGGTTGAAGTTAAAAGTGGTTATGGTCTTAATCGGGATGAGGAGTTGAAGACTTTACGAGCTATTAAACAAGCTAATGCAGAAGTTGCAACGGACTTAGTTTCGACCTGCCTGGCTGCACATATGAAGCCAAAGGATTTTGAAGGAACTGGCAAGGAGTATCTGGAATTAATGTCTAGTACGTTATTTCCGGTTTTATGTGAAGAGAAATTGACTGAACGTATAGACGCATTTATAGAGCAAACTGCTTTTTCAGCGGAAGATATTGAGAACTATTTTGAGACTGCCCGCGAGATGGGATTTATGATTACGGTACACGCAGATCAATTTAGTACCTCGGGATCAGCAGTTGCGGTTGCATTTGAGGCCGTGTCTGCCGACCATTTAGAAGCGTCAACGGATACGGAAATTCAGCTGCTTGCCGACTCTGATGTTGTTGCTGTGGCATTACCTGCTGCATCTTTGGGGATAGGTTGTGCATTTACACCTGCCCGACGTTTGTTGGACGCTGGAGCATCACTTGCCATTGCTACGGATTGGAATCCTGGTTCGGCCCCTATGGGACAGCTTATGGCGTCGGCTACTATTTTGGCGACCATGGAGAAATTATCTAACGCAGAGGTTTTGGCAGCAATTACATTTAGGGCAGCGCACGCGCTTCGTCTCTCTGATCGTGGTAGATTAATGACGGGACAACTAGCGGATTTTGTGATTTACGATACCGACAATTATCAGAACATAACCTATCTACAGGGGGCATTACAGCCTGCCGCTGTTTGGAAGAATGGCGTTGAAGTGAGGTCTAATATAAAATAAATATGCAGAATTTTAAAAACGACATAATACAGGGCATACCGGATCAATTACCTGCTAGAGTTGCTCTGGACCCTACGGTAAGTCATGCGCCGGTGCGCAAAACAATATTGACCAAGGCAGAGGAGCGGTTGGCGATAGCAAATGCTTTACGTTATTTTCCAACGGTATGGCATGAGGAGCTTGCTGCTGATTTTCTGAAAGAACTTCGTACTTATGGCCGTATTTATATGTACCGGTTTCGTCCTGCATATCCGATGTATGCACGGCCTATTGATAGCTATCCGGCTCAAAGTCGCCAGGCTGCTGCGATTATGTTGATGATCCAGAATAATTTGGATCCTGCAGTGGCTCAGCATCCGCATGAATTAATTACCTATGGTGGAAATGGAGCTGTATTTCAAAACTGGGCGCAGTACTTATTGACTATGGAGTACCTAGCCAAGATGACGGACGAGCAGACTTTGCATATGTATTCTGGGCATCCGATGGGCTTATTCCCTTCGTCAACATCGGCGCCACGGGTTGTCGTTACCAATGGTATGATGATACCTAATTACTCTAAACCAGATGATTGGGAGCGATTCAATGCCTTGGGCGTAACTCAATATGGACAGATGACTGCTGGCTCATATATGTATATAGGCCCCCAAGGTATAGTGCATGGTACCACGATTACGGTGATGAATGCATTTCGTAAGCATTTAAAATCTGGGGATACCTCAAAGGGCAAAGTATTCCTGACTTCGGGATTAGGAGGAATGAGTGGGGCACAACCCAAAGCAGGAAATATTGCTGGCTGTGTTACGGTCTGTGCAGAGGTAAATCCTGTGGCGGCGCGCAAACGTCATGAGCAAGGTTGGGTCGATGAATTGCATGAAGATATAGATACGTTGGTAAAACGTGTGCAACAGGCCATTCAAGGAGAAGAAGTCGTATCATTGGCTTATATTGGCAACGTAGTAGAAGTATGGGAGACTTTTTATGAAGAGGAAGTATTTGTTACGGTAGGCTCAGATCAGACTTCGCTACACAATCCTTGGTCAGGTGGTTATTATCCTGTGGGGTATAGTTTTGAGGAGGCAAATAGGATGATCGCACAGGAACCAGAAAAGTTCAAAAGTGCAGTACAGCAATCTTTGGTCAGACAGGCCGAGGCTATAAATAAGCATGCTGCACGTGGAACTTACTTCTTCGACTATGGTAATGCCTTTTTATTGGAAGCATCAAGAGCTGGCGCCGATATTCTGGCTACGGATGGCATGAACTTTAAATACTCTTCTTATGTACAGGATATTTTAGGGCCGATGTGTTTTGATTACGGTTTCGGACCATTCCGCTGGGTCTGTACCTCTGGTAAGGAAGAAGACCTAAGAACGACCGACCATATCGCGCTGCGGGTTATGGAAGGACTTCAGCAAGAAGCTCCTGAAGAAATAAAACAACAACTTGCAGATAACATCAAATGGATTAAGGATGCTGAGCAAAATCGTCTGGTGGTAGGTTCTCAAGCACGAATTCTTTATGCTGATGCCCTTGGACGGATAATGATTGCCAAAGCGTTTAATGATGCGGTAGAATCAGGAGACCTTTCTGCGCCTGTGGTATTGGGAAGGGATCATCATGACGTCAGCGGTACCGACTCGCCGTATAGAGAGACCAGCAATATTTATGACGGAAGTAAATTTACGGCCGATATGGCTATACACAATGTCATAGGGGATAGTTTTAGAGGTGCTACCTGGGTATCTATACACAATGGTGGGGGCGTAGGTTGGGGCGAGGTGATTAATGGCGGTTTCGGTATGCTGCTAGATGGATCTGCGGCGGCAGAAGAGAAGTTGCGCAATATGTTGTTTTTTGATGTCAATAACGGGATAGCACGTAGAGCTTGGGCTAGAAATAAAGAAGCGATGCAGGCGATAGATACGGAGTTAATGCGTAGTGCTACTCTGAAGGTTACGAAAGCAGAATTAGTGGATGCTACATTGTTGGACAGACTTTTTGAATAATTAAGATATGGACTCAGGATATCGATCTGGAGATATAGCACAGTGGACGGGACGTGTAGATGGCACTGATGAAAGGATGCGTCGATGGCATCAAGTGATACGTTGTGTAGACCTTCATGAGGTTCATGATCTTAAAGGTACAGTTGTACTTTTAGGTTTTTGTTGTGATGAGGGGGTACGACGCAACCAAGGAAGGATAGGTGCTAAAGCGGGGCCTGAACAATTCCGAAAGGTGCTATCTGGACTTCCTGTGCATTTTTCCGAAATGGTGGCTCTCGTGGATGCCGGAGATGTACATTGTCTTGGTGCAGATTTAGAATCTGCCCAGTCGAAATTGGCCGAACTCGTGACTCTAATCCGAAAACAAGGAGGCTTCCCTTTATTACTGGGTGGAGGGCATGAAATCACCTATGCACATTTTAAAGGTTTGGATACTGATGACCGAAGTATCGGTATTGTTAATATTGATGCACATTTGGATATTCGCCCGTTGAAAGACGGTGCCGGAAATTCAGGTACGGGGTTTTATCAGATAGCAGAGGACCTGACCAATTCTGGTAGGACTTTTAATTATTTGGCTTTAGGTATTCAGGATATCAGTAATACGCAAGCATTATTATCCTATGCAAAAGAAAAAGGAACTAAGATCATAAAGGCAGAAGACATCTGCGCGGCCAATGTGGATGCGGTGATTGCTGCGGTTCACGATTTTGCAGCGCAAGTCGATCAGATTTATCTCACAATAGATTTAGATGCTTTCGCAGCTCCCTATGCTCCTGGTGTGAGCGCATTGGCTTTTAATGGTATTATTCCCGATGTGACCTTTCGACGGGTCTTTCAATCGATTATCAATTTACCAAATTTAGTTAGTTTGGATGTAGCTGAGTTAAATCCTTTGTATGATATTGATCAACGTACGACAAAACTGGGGGCTGATTTAATCTTTAAGTTTTTGCAACAGTTTTAAAGAAAGAAGATCTTATACAGTAAACAGGTGTCTATTTTGATGCCTGTTTGCCTTATGGCTGCTGTAGAAGAACGTTTTTTTTCGTTTTTTTCTACCTCTACAACTCACATATATTGTGTAACTTTAGTTGAAAAAAGAAGGAGATACACCATGTCAAATATTGATTTTATTAGAGAAGAAACAGCTGCTAACATAGGGAATTTTTTTGTAGGTAGGTTATTGCCCTTCAGACAAAAGAGGTCGATAGGGCCATTTGTATTTATCGATCACATGGGGCCAGTTTGCCTTGCGGATCATGAAAATCTAGATGTAGGTCCCCACCCACATATTGGTCTGTCGACACTTACTTATCTTTTTGATGGTGCTATCTTTCATCGCGATAGCTTAGGTACAGCGATGGAGATAAAGCCAGGTGCGGTAAATTGGATGACAGCAGGAAAAGGAGTGACACACTCCGAGCGTACACCAGAATATCTTCGTCATCAAGATAAATTTATGCATGGCTTACAGATTTGGGTGGCATTGCCTAAACAACTGGAATTCATGGATCCCGAATTCCATCATACCGAAGCTCAGGATATACCGTCTTGGGTACAAGATGGAGTGTCTTATAAATTGATCGCTGGACAAGCCTTCGGTAAGCAATCTCCAGTACCAGTATATAGCAAGCTATATATGATTGAGATTAAGACCGGTAATAAAGATGCTTTTATCGATATTCGAGGTGAGTTATATGGAGAGAGTGGTTTGTATATTTTGGAGGGAGATATTGAAAGTAATGGGTTCGATTATGGATCGAAGCAGATTTTGATTACGAAAGATGCTCATTTATGCTCGTTCACGATGAAAGCTAATACTACGGTATACATTTTTGGAGGAGAACCTTTTCCTGAGGAACGATTTATCTCTTGGAATTTTGTAGCTACCGACAAAGCTATCAACGAGGAAGCTAAACAAAGATGGATTGCTAGAGAGTTTCCTAAAGTACCCGAAGATAATGGTTATGTTCCGTTTCCTGGGACTGAATAACTAATCACAAAAGATTAAGAGAAGACTGATCCAAAATGGATCGGTCTTTTTTTTGCGCCACCGATATGTTTAATTATTAGAAAAATGTTAACATTAATATTTAACATTTGAATAACTATATTTAACATATTTTTACGATTTTTTAGTAACTAAATATTTAGTTTTGACTTAAGTGATTGATATAATACTTATATTATAAACTATTTGCTATGAATCCAAACCTACTATTGCTACTTTTTGTATGCCTCCTTTTTATGAGTTTTTTTTCGGCTTCTGCACAAACCAAAGTTTCTGGACAGGTGGTTGATGGCTCTGATAATGGTAAGCTAGAGAAAGCGTCTATCGCGCTTTTGAATGCCAAGGACTCCATTCTCGTCCGGTTTACGTGGTCGAAAGAAAATGGTGGTTTTTCACTTACCAATTTAGACACCGGAAGTTATAAATTACTTGTGTCCTATCCCCAATACGCGGATTTTGCTCAGGATCTGGTATTAGATGCTGAAGGAAAGGAGTTGGGAATTATTAAGCTTTCTAAAGTTGCATTATTGATTGAAGAAGTTCAGGTAATGGGCAGGATGCCTGTGGTGATAAAGGGAGATACAATAGAATATGATGCTGCCAGTTTTAAGGTGGAAAAGGATGCTAAAGTAGAGGATTTGTTGAAGGTGCTTCCTGGGATAACCATGGATGCCAGCGGTAGGATTACAGCACAAGGCAAAGAAGTGAAAAAAGTATTATTGGATGGAGAAGAATTTTTTGGCGATGATCCTACTCTGATAACAAAAAATATACGCTCCGACATGGTGAGTAAAGTACAGGTCTATGAAAAAAAATCGGATCTCGCGGTAAGAACGGGAATTGACGATGGTGAACGAACACAGACAATTGATATTAAGTTGAAAGAAGACAAAAAGAAGGGAATGTTCGGCCAGGCCTCAGGAGGAGTAGGGACCGATAAATACTATGCTGGAAAGGTAATGGCAAATCGATTTAAAGGAACTCAAAAAATAGCAGCATACGGAATTGTAGCAAATGACGGATTGGTAGGGTTAGGGTTTGAGGATGGCCAAAAATATGGGGTAGGAGGGAATACGAATGTAACCGTAATGGACGGAGGAGGAATTATGATAACGTCTGATGGAGGTTTTGACGGTACAGACTCCTGGAGCGGTAATTATCGGGGAGCAGGCGTGCCCAAAGCACTGAATATGGGATTTAGTTTTTCTGATAAATCAAAGAACGATAAGCATAAGCTGAATGTAAGTTACAAACGGAATCAAATGGATGTTCGGAATAATAGCACCTATCAAGCGCAAGAAAGCTATCCTGAGAATCCCACCTTGGATAATGCTTCTACAAGAACAGACAACCAGGATAAGTCACATAATATTAATATGCGATATGATTTTAATATAGATTCTTTGTCTTCAGGAACAGTTCGCTTAGGATATAGCCGGAAGAATCAGGAGAATAACGAAGATAAGGAAACGGATCGTCGAAGTCTAGAGGGGCATTTAATCAACGAAACGGAGAATCTAAGTAACGCAGTCAATAGTAATGAAAACCTAAATCTCGATTTTCTATTAACTAGAAAGTTTAAAAAGGACAAACGATCAATGACATTGAACGCAAATATTCGGTCGAACCAGACGGATGGAAAAACCAATTATTATTCGCTAGCAAACTATTATTCCACAGGGACAAAGACTGAAATCGATCAATTTAAACGCGATGAGGTAGGGAGCAAGGTATTTACCACTTCGCTAAATTATACAGAGCCATTGAGTAAGAACCTTACGGCTACGTTGGGATACTCGTTTCAAAAAAATAACGCTACCAACTTAAACCAATCTTTTGATAAGGATCCAGCAACAGGGGACTACACCCTGTTAGATTTGCAGGTCTTGAATGATTTTCGGGTCAACAGTTCAAAAAATACAGCTAATACAGGGTTAAACTTTAAAAATGACCTTTGGACTATCAACGTCAGTAACAGATTAGATTTTGAAGATGTGAGTCGGACCTATAACAATCTAAATACACAGTTGCAGCGATCACAGACATCTGTTAACCCCATGTTCTATTTGGGTTATAAGCTGTCAAAGAGTAAAAATATCAGTTTTAGATACTACGGGCGTACAGTACAGCCTGACTTGACACAGATTGAGCCCTTAAAGCAAAATGCGAATCAATTGGTTAATTATCTGGATAATCCTGATCTGTCTGCAGGGTTCAGTAATTCCTATTCTCTGGATTTTAATTCTTATCGACCGTTGAAAGACCGTAGTTTATACCTTTATGGAGGTGCCAATCAAAGTATCAATAGTATCAATAGTAGGGTTCGTTATTACTCAGAGACTGGAAAAAGGGATATTTCGTTTGTTAATATTGATAAGCAAAATTGGTCAGCACATATGGGAGGAGGCTATCGTATGCCTCTATTCCGTAAAATAGGTGTTAATATAAATACCGGTCTATCGGCAAACTTTAATAGTACTTATAATTATTTGTCTACAGGCCAGGAAGAGCCCGAATTGAATAATACGGAGCGCTTTAGTTTTGGGCCTTCTTTGGGAGTTAGTCGGTACAGAGCCAATAAGATGGATTTTTCTGTAGATTTTCGACCAGGAGTGCAGGTACTTAACTCATCGTTACAGTCCGAGTTGAATAGTACGACTTTTACGTTGTCCTCCAATTCAAACCTTACTTATTATTTTCCTAAAGATTTTAAAATTTCTGTGAACATGGATCAATCGTATCAAGGAGCAACCGAGACCCTTAAAGCTTTTAGTACCTTTAATATGACTGGATATATTTCTAAAAAATTCTTAAAGGACAAATCGCTGGAAGCGCAGGTTTTTGTAAATGATATTTTAAATAAAAACAATGGTATAAGTCGTTATCAGAATGGGTATTCCTTTGTACAGACAAGCAATGATGTATTGAAGCGTTATGGGATGTTTAAACTGATTTACAATTTTACAACTATGAAAGGAGGTAATTAAGATGGTTAAAGCAATGTTATTATTTATATTTCTGAATATCGTATTTATTGAAATACAAGCACAATATGCTTTTTTTCCAAATAGTGGGACGATCACATATGAACGTAAGTTTCATGTACAAAATTATTTAAAACGTAATTACTTGAATAAGGCAGATCTCGATACTTGGGATAAGATGTTTGTAGATGAGGTGGTGAAAAATGGACCCGTGGAAATAGGGACTAAGCATAGTCTTAAATTTTATGATGGAGAAACACTATTTGAGACTATCAAAGAAGACTATCCTTCTAATTATCGTAGTGCTTTAAATTATCTTCCAGTGTTCAATGATTCAAAAACCTATAAAAATCAAAAAACGAATATGTTTTCAAGGGTAATTCAATTTGGAGGGGATGAGATTTTATTGGAAGATACTATACCAAATGTCAAGTGGAAATATACCGATGAATATCGAAATATTGTTGGGTACGAGTGCCGAAGGGCTAATGGCTTGATTCAGGACTCTATATATGTGGTGGCTTTTTTTACGAATCAGATTGCGATGTCTTGCGGCCCTGAGCTTATACAGGGATTACCAGGTACAATATTGGGCTTATCCGTTCCGGGGTGGAATATTAATATGTTTGCTACTCAAGTAGAATTAAATAATCAACCCGTGTCGAGCCAACTCACTAAAAGCAAAAAGATACAGCCGAAATCTAAAGAGGAGATTAAAGAACTATTGAAAAGTTCTGTTTATGACTGGATGGATGAGAAAGCCTTTCAAAAACAATGGAGTAAAGTCTTGTTTTAAACAAGACTTTACTCCATTGGTAAAGCATGATCTGCACCCCATTCTGCCCAAGAACCATCGTAAACAGCGATGTTCTTTACGCCTGTTTGATATGCGGCTAATGCTAGGATAGAAGCTGTAATCCCTGACCCACAGGTGAATATATTCGAGTGGGCTTCGCGTAAATGCGGGGCGAATAGGGGTTCCAATAGGGCCTTGTCTTTCAGGAAGGGCCCTTCCAGTACTTGATCAAATGGGAGGTTGCTTGAAGTCGGAATATGTCCGGACCGGACACCGGGACGGGGTTCAGCAACGGTTCCGCTAAATCGGCCTGCTCCTCTCGCATCTATGATAGTAGATGTCTTTGATTTTAGGTGTTGTAATATGTCTTTCGTGTTTTTAAACCAATCAGCCTGAACGACAGACTGAAAGTTACCCCGTTCGGTTGGGATATGGTGTCTGTTACTTACCGGAAGGTCTGCAATCTGCCATGCCTTTACTCCGCCGTCAAGCACATATGTTTGTTCATGTCCCATATAGCGAAACATCCACCATGCGCGTGGACTGGAATACACACCCCAGCGGTCATAGATAATGACAATGCTATCTTGATTTATCCCCAAATTTTGTACATGTGCAGTAAAGGTAATCGGATCCACCATAGTGTGTGGTAATCCGGTAGAGTGATCCGAAAAAACTCCTTCAATATCAAAGAATATTGAATTTGGAATTAACGATATATTGTTGTTGTCGATCTTCTCATTAACTTTATCGATTGTGGCATCAAGAAGGATGATGTTATGACTGTGACTTAAATTTCTCAGTTGCTGTACGTTGATTAAAGGTGATTTCATAAGTGAAAAATTATTTCATGATCGCCAGTTGACGGATCGGTTTGTTATTTTTAAAAAGCTATTAACTTGTTCCGATTGTCTTCGACAAGCTCCTTGCGGTCGGTTTATCGAAATCTAATATCCAAAGTATGCTATACGCGTTTTGTAGCGAATAGTGTTCATGCTTCTTCGCTGTCATATGTGTTTGTACGCCTGTGTTGCATGAATATTTCAATTGCCTTTTGATGATAAATATACATCTCAAAATTGATTTTTTAAAGCTTACCTAATGTTTTAGGCGATAGACAATCCCGATTCCTATATTCCATATTTCCCTAAAGGAGATTGCTTTAGCACTTTTGGCATAGTTTATTACTCTTTTGTCGGTAGTGCCTAATTCATAATATATTCCCCAATTTTTGTATTTTACTTCACTTCCTATTATTAATCCGATGTTGATCGCTGTAGGGAAATAGTAATATCCACTATCGTAATAATGAGGTAATTTAGAAAAGTACTTTCGTCCGAATGCGTAATTGTACCAAAGACCAACATTCAACCATTCTACTTGTAGATGAGGGGTGTAGTCTTTATGCAATGTGCTATATTGGCCTTTAATGGTTACAGAGTGAATAGGATCATCGGCGTACCTAACGGGTACAAATCCGTATAAAATAGTACCCTTCCAATGTTGTTTTGGAGATTGATAACGTACGCCTGTCGAAAACATACCAATATTTCCCGCAAACTGCAGGACAATGTCGTTCGGCACGAGTTTGGACAATAAGTTTTTTGTAGAATCTGATGACGAAGCCCACAGGTTTAGTTGTAAACTTGTCAATAGTAAAATTAATATTAACCGCATTAATAGAATCGTTGTTGTATTTTGATGTTTTTACCCATTACAGATACTTTTACATATTGTCTTTTTTGTAAAGTAGGGGCCACGACGTACGGAACACCATCATTATAAGGAGTGTCATACTCGTAAGAGTGGGTGTGTCCGTGGATAGATAATCTCGTTTTTTTGTTGGAAGCCAAGGTTTCCACATATTCAGCTCTTAAAGTGGGGTCGAAGTCGTAGGACATGGGAGAGACATGGGCTAAATAGAAAATATTGTTTTCACTTGTGTTTTCTACCTCCTGTTTTAACCAAGTAAGGTCGGGAAGTAGACTGTTAAATCCGACTTCTCTACCGTTGGTGTTGAAAACGATGAATTTATTGTCCCCATAGGTAAATGAAAAATTTTCTTGACCAAAGAGTTTACGAAAAATTTCACGGCCATTGCTCAGCATGTCATGATTACCTATAGCACCAATGACTGGAAACTTAAGATCTTTTGCATCATCGTAGTATAGGTTGTATTCAAAATTTGCACCATAGTCTGTGAAATCACCGCCATGTAGAATAAATACGATGCTGTCTTCCGTATAGTTCTTATTGGCATGGGATACAAATTCCTCTAGTTCATTATAAGCTACCTGTGTGTCCGATATGACTAGGAAGCTGAAACTGTCTCTAGGTGCAATTTGTTTCAGTCGAACAATTGCCTTTTGGTTGATATTTCGATCCAAGGGTTTTACTTCAAGTACTGAAAATTGAAAATTTCGATTACAAGAATTAAGTATGCATATGAAAATGATCGCTACTAAAATATATGTTTCTTTACGTAAAAGCATGTGTGTATGTTTAAACAATCATGTGTTTTGCGCAAGTTTATATATTTATTTTTTGAACAAAGTAATTAAAAGGTCAAATTGAATTATTTTACTTAATCACGGCGAGTTTATTTAGAAAGCTAGTTTACTAAATTAATAAAGGCTGCCCTTACGGGCAGCCTTTATTAATGATAGGATCTCTTGTAAGCTGTAGAGATATTTTTCAAGAGCTAGTTAGGTTAAGCAATTGCGAATTATTGTAAAAGCTTTATCGATGTCTTCGATCGTCACCGTAAGATGAGGTCTAAAGCGTACGCTTTTTTCGCCGCATCCCAATATTAATAGCTTGTTATCCATTGTTTTTTGAATAAATTCATCGCGTAGCTTTTCGTTCTCGAAATCAAAGGCAGCAAGTAATCCTTTTCCTCGGGCATTAGATAAATTAGGGAAATCCTTGACCAACTGAATAATTTGTTGGGAAATGTATCTTCCTTTTTCTTCCGCTTTAACGACCAGGTTCTCTTGTTCTATAACTTCTAAAATAAGTTTAAATCGTACCATGTCAACAAGATTGCCGCCAAATGTAGAGTTGATACGACTAGATTCTTTGAATACATTTTTTTCTACACGATCAAATTTCTCTCGGTTAGCTAATATTCCGCAAACTTGAGTTTTCTTCCCGAATGCAATCACATCTGGTATAATGCCATAATGTTGATACCCCCACATTTTACCTGTCATAGCAATACCTGTCTGCACTTCATCCAGTATCAGTATGATATCATGTTGGTCACATATAGCTCTCAATTTTTGAAAAAACTCTTTTCGAAAATGATTATCTCCGCCTTCGGCCTGTATAGTTTCGATAATAAGACAAGCGATATCTTCAGGATGTCGTGCTATGGCTGCATTGATCTCGGCAACAGCCTGCTTTTCCAATTCTATCGTTTCGGCAAGATTTATTTCATCGATTGGGAATTTTAATTTGGGATTAGTGATACGAGGCCAGTTAAATTTAGGAAAATACATGTATTTTTTTGGATCTTTCGTGTTGGTCAACGAAAGGGTATATCCTGTACGTCCATGAAACGCCTGTTTGAAATGAATTACTTGACTGGCTTCATGATCAATCCCTTTTGATAGATTGATTCTTGTCTTCCAATCAAACCCTGCTTTTAGCGCATTTTCGACAGCCAAAGCCCCACCATCTATAAAGAAACAATAATCCAATTCTTTAGGGATAGCAACGCGTTCGAAAGTATCCAGAAAATCAGCATATACTGTAGGATAAATATCAGATAACGCCAGTTTATTGATGGCTGCATCTGCCAGTTGGTCTACATGCTTAAGAATATAAGGGTGATTGTAACCAATAGGGGAAGAGGCAAACATGCTGAACATGTCCAGGTACTCGTTGCCGTCCACATCGGCTATGTATGAACCGTGTGATTTTTCCAGATCTATAACGACAGGAAAGCCGTCAGCCAAAATATGCTTCGCCAATCTTTGATGTACTTCTCTCATAATTTTCAGTTTTTAAAGATCAAATTTTATCCCTTGTGCCAATGGTAGACTGGTGGTATAGTTTATGGTATTCGTTTGCCGGCGCATATATACTTTCCACGCGTCAGAACCCGATTCACGGCCTCCACCTGTTTCTTTTTCACCGCCAAATGCTCCACCGATTTCAGCACCAGATGTACCTATATTGACGTTGGCTATGCCGCAATCTGAACCATTCTGACTCAAGAATAATTCTGATTCCCGTAAGCTTGAGGTCATAATAGCGGATGATAATCCTTGCTTTACATCGTTTTGTAATACTATGGCATTGTCTACTTCACCACTATATTTAATAAGATATAATATTGGAGCAAAAGTTTCATCCTGGACAATCTGATAGTGATTTTCTACTTCAGCGATAACTGGGGTTACATAGCATCCGCTTTCATAACCTTTGCCAGTCAATACTTTCCCCTGAACTAATATTTTACCACCTTGATCTTTTATTTTTTCCAGCGCATTTAAATAGATGTTAACTGCATCGGTATCGATTAAAGGTCCCATGTGGTGCTTTGTGTCCAGTGGATCTCCAATTTTCACCTGCTTATAGGCGTCTGTTAACGCTTTCTTGACTTTGTCGTAGATACTGTCATGTACGATCAATCTTCTTGTACTTGTGCAACGTTGGCCTGCGGTACCCACCGCGCCAAATACAGCACCTATAATAGTCATTTTTAAATCGGCGCTGGGCGTGACAATAATAGCATTGTTACCCCCCAGTTCCAGTAATGTTTTACCAAGTCGTTGAGCAACGCTAGTAGCGACCTGTTTACCCATCCTAGTAGATCCTGTAGCGGAAACTAACGGGATGCGATTATCTTCCGAGATCCATTTTCCAACTTCGGCATCACCTGTTACCACCGATGAAATACCTTCTGGCAATTTGTTACTTTTTAAAATTTCAGCAATTATTTTTTGACATGCAACTGCGCATAGTGGAGTTTTTTCGGAAGGTTTCCAAATGACTACGTCTCCACATACCAGAGCAAGGGCAGTATTCCATGACCAGACTGCAACAGGGAAATTAAAAGCGGTGATAATACCGACGATACCCAAGGGGTGGTATTGATCGTACATACGGTGTCCCGGTCTTTCAGAATGTATTGTGTTTCCATAGAGTTGACGGGAAAGACCTACCGCAAAATCACAGATATCTATCATTTCTTGAACTTCTCCTAAACCTTCCTGATAGGATTTGCCCATTTCATAAGAAACCAATTTGCCCAATACGGGTTTTAACTCTCTTAATTTTTCTCCCAATTGGCGCACTATCTCTCCACGTTTGGGAGCTGGAATATCCCTCCAGATTAGTTTTGCTTTTTCAGCTTCGCCGATAACCTTGTCGTATTCTTTACGGGTTGTTGATTGAACATTTGCAATAAGTTGACCGTTGGTTGGTGAAAATGAAGCTATAGATTCCCCTTTCGCAAACCATTTGGTGCCTGTTGATGTGCCTAGGTTTTTGATTTCTATTCCTAGTGTTTTTAATTCTTTAATTGTCATAATATGGTTTATATTATTCGAAATTTTCATAAATATAGAGAATAATATTTATTGTATATGTATTTGTGTTGAATTTTTAATATTTTTATAGAAAGCCCAATTAGATATGAACAGCACTGTAGACTATTTTAATTTAGACGAACTTTTAGGACAAGAATATTTATTGATTCGTCAAGCCGTGCGCGATTTCGTGCGTACAGAGATTTTGCCCGAAATTGATACAAAAGCACAACAACATGAAGAGATCCCCAATTTAATGAAAAAATTGGGAAGTATAGGGGCTTTGGGACCATTCATTCCGAGTAAATATGGAGGGGCTGGATTGGATTATCTGGCATATGGCTTGATTATGCAAGAGTTGGAAGCGGGGGATTCTGCTATTCGTTCGGCCGCTTCGGTACAATCTTCTCTCGTGATGTATCCGATATATACATTCGGGTCTGAGGAGCAAAAGGAAAAATACCTGCCTATGTTGGCTACCGGCGATTGGGTTGGGGCATTTGGACTGACCGAACCAAATCATGGGTCAGACCCATCGAGTATGGAAACTCGATTAAGAAAAGAGGGAGAAGGCTATCTGTTGTCGGGGACTAAAACATGGATCACGAACGCCCCCATCTGTGATATTGCTATAGTGTGGGCTAGAGATGAGGACGGGAAGGTAAAGGGAGTGATTATAGAGCGGGATGATATAGGTTTTTCAACACCGGAAATAAAGAACAAATGGTCACTGCGAGCTTCGCGAACGGGAGAGCTGGTTTTTGATGAGGTGTATGTCTCAAAAGAAAGATTACTACCCGGGGTGTCTTCGATGCGAGGACCATTGTCATGTTTGAATTCTGCCCGCTATGGTATTTCGTGGGGAGTAATCGGAGCTGCCATTGATTGTTATCAGGTGGCCTTAAATTATGCCTCCGAAAGAACACAATTTGGAAATCCGATTGCTAGTTATCAGTTACAGCAAAAAAAATTAGCCGAAATGATTACTGAGATCACGAAGGCACAGCTCTTATCATGGAGACTTGGGGTACTAAAGAATGAGAATCGTGCTACATCGCAGCAAATATCTATGGCGAAACGTAATAATGTGGATATGGCATTGCGAATAGCACGTGAGTCGCGACAGGTTTTAGGTGCGATGGGAATTGTTGGAGATTATCCAATTATGCGGCACATGATGAATTTAGAATCGGTCATTACTTATGAAGGCACACATGATATACACTTATTGATCACAGGACAGGACATCACAGGGATTAGCAGTTTTTAGATTTGCTTTCTATTTCTTAATTTAGAAACTCATCCTTAACCTGTTATAGTAAAATGATTCGGTATATTTTTATTGGAGACGATATTTCTTCCAAAAGTGGATTAAACCATTTGTATAGCATTTGTCGCTACAGATGCTTGGTTGGTTTATGTTTATTAAGTTTTATGTTGTTTACGCCTTGTTTTTCACAGGAAGTCCTTTTTGAGTTTGGAGAAAAGCAAAGTTGGCGAAATCTCATCACTGGAAACGCCAGTAATGAGACGCTTAAATGGGTAGATGTTAATACTACAGCTGCTACCTGGCACACGGATAAAGAGGTATTAGTATGCGCTGGGTTGCCTATTGGGGTAATTCGATCGGAAAAAATGTATCAGAACTTTATTCTAGATGTGGAGTGGCGGCATTTAGAGGCAGGAGGAAACTCGGGGATTTTTGTCTGGTGTGATGCGGTTCCTGAAGCGTCTAGTAGATTGCCAAGTGGGGTTGAGGTTCAGATGTTGGAGCTCGATTGGGTAAATCAGAATCAGAAAAATGGTATAGTACCTCCAGTTGCTTATGTTCATGGTGAACTTTTTGGCGCCGGTAAGGCCGAGACGGTACCTGATAATCCCAGAGGGGTAAGGAGTAAATCTATCGAAAACAGGTGTCTAGGTGTTGGGGAATGGAATAGATATACGGTGGTATGCGTCGATGGGACTATAAAGTTGTCTGTTAATGGAAAATTTGTGAATGGTGTACGAGGATCAACACAACGTAAAGGGTATTTATGTTTAGAGTCAGAAGGTGCGAAGATTGAGTTTAGGAATTTGAAATTGGTCGAATTGGATGAGGGGTACATATTACCAGAACAAATAGTAGCGTCTCTTTAATTTATTTTGGACAAATCACCCTTTAACTCTTTGTGTATTTATATCCGAGTTTAATAGCTAATAGAACCGATACATATTCTATTTTTATAGAGATTTTCTAGGGCTATAATAGAGGGTTTGTAGAGGGTTCATAGAGGTAAACCCCTATTTTCTCTCTGTCAACCCTCGGTTAAAATAGGAGTGTTATATGGAAAGCCTGGAATTACCCTGCCTTCTTTGTTATCATAGGGGCGAAGGGATAGGGGAGGATGCCTGTTTTTCGTGCTTCCGTATATAGATATCTAATATACTACAGGTGCCGGTTCTTATTTAGGACGTTCCCCGGGGGTGGGAGCTGTGTTCTTATGATTTTATCGTTCAATGTTACAGTACGTTAAGTTTATTTTAAATAAATAAGTCATGAAAGATTAGGAACTGATAGGATTATTGTCCTATCTTTGCACCACTCCGCAAGGGAGGGACGGTCGGATCTGAGGACGAGGCCATGAAAAAAGAAGGGTTTAAAGTTATTTAAACGCAGGAATGAAAGAGAGGCCGTTAAAAATAAATTTCACATTTATTTTGGAGGTTTGAAAAAGATTCCTACCTTTGCAGTCCCAACGGAAACGAAGGGCAACAGAAAAGTAAGATAAGGGATTTATTTCCGACATCATAAAAGCAGAAGCGCGAAGCGGATGCGATAGAAGTTCTTTAAAAAATGATCATGTAACGTAACGAGTAGTGTTGAGAAACAACGAAAGTTAAAAAAATCAGCCTTTAGTTTTAGAATTAGAAATTATAATAAAGACAATTCTATTTTTATAAATAGTCTTGGTCTTACACTTCATTTTACAATGGAGAGTTTGATCCT
>NZ_FUZF01000019.1 GCF_900168125.1 Sphingobacterium nematocida | reverse complement strand
TATTTCAGGTGCCTATATCGGCGGTGTCTACCTCTTCCCATTCCGAACAGAGAAGTCAAGCCCGCCAGAGCCGATGGTATTGCCGTAACAGGTGGGAGAGTAGGTCGGTGCCTTTTTTTATACAAAGCCCCTTCAGGTAACTGGAGGGGCTTTTTGTTGTTATAAAGATGTTACCTGACCAGATAGGTAAAGTATACTCTTTTCTCTATCATATTTTGTATTTTCATACCAGTTTGTGTCGATAGCACTACCCCTGTATTTTATAAAGAGATTAATAACCAAAAGTATGAGAGCAAGTATATGTTTAATTTTTTTCCTCTTTTCTAATTTTTTAATGGCACAGCGTGTTCCTCAAGTGGACAGTGTGATCACAACAAAGCATCAAATTGCTGCAAATGGACAAAAGTTTGCTTACACTGCAAAGACAGGAACTCAACCAGTCTGGGATGCGAATGGAAAGGTGCTAGCGACTGTTCATTTCACGTATTACACGAGAGACGATGTATCAGATCGCAATAAGAGACCTTTAGTAATATCTTTTAACGGTGGGCCTGGCTCAGGCTCTGTTTGGATGCATTTGGCTTATACAGGGCCAAGGTTATTAAATATTGATGACGAAGGGTACCCCTTACAGCCTTACGGTGTTAAGGAGAATCCCTATACAATATTGGATGTAGCGGATATCGTGTATGTGGATCCTATTAATACAGGATATTCGCGGATTCTAGATGAAAAGGCTGATCGAGCATTGTTTTTTGGGGTTAATGCAGATATTAAGTATTTAGCGGAATGGATAAATACATTTGTTACGAGAAACAATCGCTGGAGTTCTCCGAAGTACCTTATCGGAGAAAGCTATGGTACGACACGTGTGTCTGGGTTGGCTTTGGAGTTGCAAAATGCACAATGGATGTATCTTAACGGTGTTATTTTGGTTTCTCCTACTGATCTAGGCATAAAACGTGAAGGTGCTGTGGATAAAGCTAACCGTTTACCCTATTTTTTAGCAACATCATGGTATCATAAACGATTGTCTCCCGAACTGCAAAATAGAGATCTAGAAGAGCTTTTGCCAGAAGTGGAAGCTTTTACACTGGATGAGTTGCTTCCTGCAATAGCACGAGGGAGTAGTTTGCCTGCTTCCGATAGAGCAATTGTGGTGAAAAAGATGTCTAGATATTCTGGTCTAACCGAATTAGTGATCGAGCAAAATAATTTGGATATTTCTACCTCCCTTTATTGGAAAGAACTCCTGAGGGATAGAGGAATGACGATAGGACGATTAGATTCTAGATATTTAGGAATAGACATTAAAGATGGTGGTGAACGACCTGATTACAACGCTGAGTTAACTTCATGGTTACATTCTTTCACGCCAGCGATAAATTATTACTATTTAAATGAGCTTAAGTATAAGACAGATGTGAAATATAATATGTTTGGGCCTGTGCATCCATGGGACCGATCGAACGATAATACCGGTTTTAGTCTGAGACAGGCCATGGCTGCGAATCCTTTTTTACACGTTATGGTTCAGTCTGGTTATTATGATGGGGCGACAGATTATTTTAATGCAAAGTATAACCTATGGCAGATGGATCCTTCAGGTAAATTGTCGGGAAGGATGAGTTTCTTTGGCTACCGCAGTGGGCATATGATGTACCTACGGAAGGAGGACCTGATAAAGGCTAATAATGATATTCGAGAATTTATTAAGAAATCTATTCCGGCAACTGATCAAGCGGCCAAGTATTAAGAGAGCTTACTTTGAATTATATAGATAGTTTATTTATTGGATTATATAAAAATTTTGGATGTTAAGGCAATTTAATAGCATCTTTATGGCTTAGAAATTTAGTGTATGAATGTATATGAACTAATCTCTATCGGATTGTACATGTTGCTGATGATAGGAATAGGCGTTTATTCTTGGAGAAAGTCGACGAGTAACTCTGAGGAGTTTTTAATCGGAGGCCGAAAAATGGGGGCCGCGGTGACGGCGCTTTCTGCTGGTGCGGCAGATATGAGTGGATGGCTGTTGATGGGTTTACCGGGCGCTATGTATCTCTCCGGTTTGTCAAGTGCATGGATCGCTATTGGATTAACAACTGGTGCTTTTTTGAACTATGTAATCGTTGCACCCCGTCTTCGTGTTTATACGGAGGTAGCTAATAACGCTATAACTTTGCCAGTTTTCTTTGAGAATCGTTTTCGTGATAAAACACAGTTACTTAAGATCTGTTCTTCGATATTGATTTTGGTCTTTTTTACGCTTTATACGTCAGCAGGTATGGTTTCTGGGGGGAGACTTTTTGAATCAGCATTTGGAATAGATTATTATACAGGACTTTTTTTGACAACTTTTGTCGTGGTACTCTATACCTTTTTAGGAGGCTTTTTAGCTGTGAGTTTAACAGATTTTGTTCAAGGAACTATAATGGTTACAGCTTTAGTAATTATTCCTATTGTCGTAGTTGCCCAAATTGGTGGCTTAGGTACTACCTTGGATATTATTAAACAAAAGGATGTCAATTACCTTGACCTTCTAAAGGGCACGACAGCGGTTTCTGTAGTGTCTCTGTTGGCTTGGGGGCTGGGGTATTTTGGACAGCCGCATATCCTTGTTCGCTTCATGGCTATAGGAAATATTAAAGATATAACTAAAGCTAGACGGATAGGTATTAGTTGGATGATTTTTACCGTTGGCGGAGCGATGTTGGTGGGACTTTTTGGGATAGCCTATTTGTATAAGTTTGACCAGGTTAAAATGGCTAGTTTTGATGGGTCGAAAGAAATGGCGGAGACTATCTTTATACATTTGTCTAGGGTATTGTTCCATCCGTTGATTGGAGGATTTTTACTTTCTGCAATATTAGCAGCAGTAATGAGTACGATTTCTTCTCAGTTGTTGGTTACCTCGAGTTCTATGACGGAAGATATCTATAAGGCATTTTTCAACAGAAAGGCCTCTGCTAAGAGCATGTTGGTGGTAAGTCGTCTTTCTGTGCTTATCGTAGCTGTAGTCGCGCTGTTATTGTCTTTGAATCCGAAGGATAGCATTCTGAATCTTGTCGGGAATGCCTGGGCTGGCTTTGGTGCAGCTTTCGGACCGTTGATCGTTCTTTCACTATTGTCGAAGCGTACTACAGCATTGGCAGGTTTGTTAGGAATGTTGGTTGGAGGAGTTGTGGTCTTACTATGGGTATATGTGCCGCACAATTATAAAGCAGTATATGAAATCATACCAGGCTTTGTTTTAAGTTTTTTAACAATAATTGTTGTTTCTTTATTTAGCAAACCTGTTAACAAGGAAATTCAAGATGAATTCGATGAAGTTAAGAAAATTGTTAACTCATAATAAACAGTAAGGGCGCGTGTAAATGCGCCCTTACTGTTTATAAAATAGAGAAGTTTATTTTGCTGGCTGCTGATTTATCAAAGTATATGCGGTGTGAGTTTTTGATGTAGTCTTCAGCCTTTGCTTTGTATATATCCATAAATTGATTGGGATTTCTATCTGCCAAAGGAAACCAACTGTGTTGTACTTGAACCATTATTTTATGACCTTTTTTAAAAGTATGAGCTACGTCAGGTAGATTTACTTTTACATTGGTGATTTCATTGGGTTTGAATGGTTCTGGTAAACTGAAACTATTTCTAAATTTACCACGCAATATTTCACCTCGAACCAACATTTGATAATTCTGCATAACTGTTTCTGTATTCAATGGAGAAATAGCACTCGAGGTATCTGGATACACATCGATCACCTTTACGATGAAATCAGCATCCGTACCTGTCATGGAGACATAGAGGTCGGCTTGTATAGGACCTACCATGGTCAGATCTTGTGTTAGAACTTCTGTTTCAAACACCATTACGTCAGGTCTGTTTGCCGCAAAGCGTTGATCTGCTATCATATATTCCCTGGTACGATTTGTGAATATTCGATCTTGAGAAGGAATAGGTTTTTTGGGATCACTCGTGTATTCGATATATTTGTTTTGTTGATCATTTGCCTTTTCTGTCAATTTTTTGTCTTCATTAAGGTAGAGTGAAGTCATTTTGGCTTCTTTGGGTGGCCATTGCGAAAATTGATGCCATTTATTAGCACCTGTTATAAATATATTAGCTTCTGCAGGATCAAAATTGCCTTTTCCTTTAAGGTAGTATTCAAAGAAAGGAAGTTCAAAGTTCTCTTGATAATACGTGCTGGTTTCTTGATTAAACTTAATGTCACCAAAAGAATCTCCCTTTGTACGTACCCAGCCACCATGAAACCAAGGCCCCATAACTAAGATGTTGTTGTTCTTGGTATTTCTTTGTTCAATCTGTTTATAGGTTTCAAAAGCACCATAAGTGTCCTCGGCATCAAAAAGACCACCTACTACCATCACGGCTGGTTTCACAGCATTCAGATGCTGTGTAATGGTACGATTGTTCCAGAAAGTATCTAGGGTGCTGTGCTTGGCAAGGTTATCCCAGAATTTGACTGTATGATTTAAGTACTTCGTTTTTAATTCGCTGAGTGTAGGATTATCTAGAAAGAACTTGTACCAATCTTTTGAAGGTAGATTAAACCCTTTTGGACCTTGCTCGTTAGTGATAGGTGCAGGTCTGGGAGCGTCAAAGGTGTACATGAACCGAAAGGCATCAATAAGAAATAACGCACCTCCATGATGAAAATCATCTCCAATAAACCAATCGGTAACCGGTGCTTGCGGGGAGACTGCTTTTAGAGCCGGGTGTGAACCAATAAGTGACACTGTAGAATAGAATCCGGGGTAAGAGATGCCATACATTCCTACCTTTCCGTTGTTATTCTTAACATTTTTTATGAGCCAATCTATGGTGTCATAGGTGTCTGTACTTTCGTCTATTTTATGCTTGTTTTCTTTTGTTCGTGTGGGTCTGATGTCTTCAAATGTGCCTTCGCTCATCCATTTGCCCCGCACATCTTGATATACAAAAATATAGGAAGCTATCGCCATTTCGTCAAAATTGCCCAAGCTTTTCTTGTATTTGTCAATGCCATATGGAGCTACAGTATAGGGGGTTCTGTTTAATAATATGGGGTATTTCGTGCTGTTGTTTTTAGGAACATAAATAGATGTGAATAGTTTGGTTCCATCTCGCATAGGGATATATTCTTCTATTTTGTCATAATGTGCCTTAATGTAAGTTTCATTAACCTCCTGCGCCCGAAGAAAATTAATGAGTAAAAGGAGCAGGCTTAGGGTAAATAATTTTTTCATAAATAAAATGGTATTCAAATTACAATTGAATATAGCGAATTATACTAATTTTTCTAAATTGGGCTACACAAATTTTAAAATGTCATGGGGTTAAAGCAAGGATTTTTAGTCGAGTTAGAACGAGAAACAGAGAATACAAGACGTATTATAGGTAGATTGAAAGATGAGCATTTGGATTGGAGGCCGCATACCAAATCAATGACAGTTGGAGAATTAGCAGCTCATGTTGTCGAGTTGCATAATTGGGTGTATGCCGCCTTAGGGATGGCTGAGTTTGATTTTAAAAAGCATTATGTCCCACTTAAAGCGACAAGTATAAACGCAATAAAGGAAGTGCTTGATCAAGGGTATGATAAGAATGTTGCAATGATCAATTCGTTAACAGAGGAGGATTGGTCTTCAATGTGGCGTTTACGCGCGGGAGATCATGTTATAGCAGAGATGCCCAAAATCGGTGCAATGCGTTTTATAATTCAGAATCATCTTATTCATCATAGGGGGCAGCTATCACTATATTTACGGTTATTAGATATTCCTGTACCAGGGATATACGGTCCATCTGCGGACGATATGAATAAAGGCTAGTAATAAAAAAGGCTTCATTTTAAATGAAGCCTTTTTTATTATATAAATTGAGATAGCTTATTTAGCTAATTCTTCTGCAATAGCTTTTCCAATTTCAGCAGGTGATTCTACAACGCGGATACCGCACTCACGCATGATTTTCATCTTAGCTTCTGCTGTATCATCTGCTCCACCAACAATTGCTCCTGCGTGTCCCATACGACGTCCTGGAGGCGCTGTTTGTCCAGCGATAAAGCCAACAACAGGTTTAGTTCCGTTTTCTTTGATCCAATGAGCTGCTTCAGCTTCCATTCCTCCACCGATTTCACCAATCATGATGATTGCTTCAGTTTCTGGATCGTTCATTAATAATTCAACAGCTTCTTTAGTAGTTGTTCCAATGATAGGGTCTCCACCGATTCCGATTGCCGTTGTAATTCCTAAGCCAGCTTTAACGGTTTGATCTACTGCTTCATATGTTAATGTTCCTGATTTAGAAACAACTCCTACCTTACCTTTTTTGAAGATAAATCCTGGCATGATACCTATTTTAGCTTCTTCAGCAGTGATGATTCCAGGACAGTTAGGGCCGATTAAACGAGAGTTTTTGTCACTCAAGTAAGATTTTACTTGAATCATATCTTTAGTAGGAATACCTTCCGTAATACAAACGATTAAAGCGATTCCTGCCGCTGCTGCTTCCATAATAGCATCTGCTGCAAATGCTGGAGGTACAAAAATGATGGAAACATTAGCTCCGGTATTATCTACTGCATCTTGTACAGTGTTGAATACTGGACGATCCAAGTGGGACTGACCACCTTTACCTGGTGTTACACCACCTACAACCTGAGTACCATACTCAATCATTTGAGAAGCATGGTAAGTGCCTTCTGTTCCAGTAAAACCCTGAACGATAACTTTTGAATCTTTATTTACTAATACACTCATTGTTCTATTTTTTTGCAGAGCAAATCTACTATTTTGTAATGACTTCTGGAAATTATGGGGATGCTAATCGGACTTTTTGTTAGAAAACTTCATCTTGGATAGCAAATCCCAAGATACGACCCCCACTGTAACCGAGACATTGAAGGAATGTTTGGTGCCAAACTGTGGCACTTCGATACAGCCATCTACTAAGGGCAAGAGTTTTTCATCAACTCCGTTTACTTCGTTTCCAAATATTAGCGCATATTTGTGATCAAGAGATGGGACAAAGTCTGGCAGAGATATCGAATTAGATACTTGTTCTATTGCATAAATTTTATAGCCCTCATTTTTTAGTTCTTGAATGGCTTCTATATTATTATCGTAATGTTTCCATTCTACAGATTGTGTAGCACCTAATGCAGTTTTTTCTATTTCGCGATGTGGTGGTTGAGCTGTAATACCACACAATATAATTTTTGTTAGACCAAAGCCGTCGGCCGTTCTAAATGTCGAACCAACGTTATGCATACTGCGAACATTGTCTAATACTAATACGATAGGAGTTTTTTCCTGCGCTTTAAATGAGGGTACATCGGCGCGATTCAACTGATCCATTGAAAGTTTTTGCATGTACAAAATTAAATAGTAAAAATGTAAAAAGGAAGATATCTGGTAATTTGTATCGTGTTTGTAGGCATCTTAAAATAAAACTTTAAAATAGATTTTGAATATTGGATAATACTGGTTATTTTTGCAATCCGAATTTAGTATAAAAAGTATAATAAAATATAGCTAAGAGAAATGGCAAATCATAAATCAGCGATTAAAAGAATTAGAGCTAACGCTGCGAAGCGTCTAAGAAACCGTTACCAAGCAAAAACTACACGTAACGCGATTAAAAAATTACGTACTACAACTTCTGCTGAAGAAGCTAAAGCGTTATTACCACGCGTAGTTTCTATGTTAGATCGTTTGGCTAAGAAAAATGTTATCCACAAGAAAAAGGCTTCAAACAACAAATCTAAGTTGACAAAATTTGTTAACAAATTAGCGTAGTCTTTTACGAAAGAATATAAAAAAGGATGCTTAGGCATCCTTTTTTTATTTGTAGAAGAGGCTTTAATTAATGCCTCTTCGTATTGATTATAGCCTCTGTGACTGTTTTTAGCTGTCCCGGGTTGTTTTTGTAAACTTCTAAGTCATACAGTTCGACTTTTCTAAAATCAATCGGATGACTTTCTGATTGTAAGTAAATAAAACCCGATTTAAGTAGCTCGCCATCTTTCTTCTGTGTTTTGTCGTAATTACTTACATTTCCTCCCCCGATTTGAGGTTTATAATATTCAAGGACAGTCTCACCTTCAAGTACATGTCGTATTACAGAATCTCCTAATACAATAAAATCTGCTGTGACCCATTGATCTCCATGATAGGTCTTCGAATTTGAATTGACACAATGTGGAGTGAATAGTTCATTGCGATACACAACGTTTGTGCCAGGGGTACATAGATTAGAAGTGGTACGTATAGAAGTAGGGGTGTTATCTCCACCTAGTAATTGAGCTTCGATAGAAATTGGGAAATCTTGGTTTTTTAACATCGTATTAGGCGATTGACTGTGTAGCATCGCTCCACTATTGCGCCAAGCCCAGCCTTCACCTCCTTTTGCCTGATCTCCTACAAATCGGTATTCAAGACGGAGTACATAATAGCCATAGGGTTTATTGTAACCTAGATGTCCATATTGTTGGTCAAAGTTCTCATATCCATCATAGCGTACTTTTAATAAGCCATCTTCTACACGAAATGTATTCTGGTAATTTTCTCCAACTTCGTGTGATCGAATTTTAACAGTCCAGTCTTTTATGTCTTTGCCATTAAATAGTTGTATGGGATTGGGGACTTTAGCAACTGGATTGGACGTACTCTTGACCGTGTTACAAGATAATAAAGTCGCGGTAGTTAGTACCGCTGTAAAAAAAGGTTTTAGGTTCATATGATTATTGTATGTTGTTTATAATAATGTGTTTTGATGTTTTACATAGTCACTTGGACGTATACCTATTACCTTATTAAATGTATTACTAAAAGTTGGAAGACTGCTGTATCCTACTCTCAAAGCGGCTTCATTGACACTTATTCTTTCGTCTAATAGAAGACGAAGGGCTGTAAGCATTCGGAGTATTGTATAGTACTGGATAAACGACATATTTAGCTCTTTTTGAAAAAGACGGGCTAGTGTACGCTCACTAACATCAAATTTTTGGGATAGGTCTTTGAAACTAATATTTTCAGAAATATTCTTTTCTAAGAATGAAACGATGTCTTTTAGTTTGTCGTGCTGAGGATAAGGTAGTGCTAGTGGTAGCTCAGACTGGGATAATTCAGGCAAAATTAATTTGAAAGCTTTTGCTATAGAATATTTAGGTTCTTCGACAGGAAATATATTACCGTTCCAACGATTTGTAAACATGATTAGCTCGATAAGCAAATCATTAACGGGATAGATGTTTATTTTATCGAAGAAATCAGTGTCTGTCTCATATTTTGGAAAATATAGGTTTCTCATGACGACATGAGAAGAGCTAGGGTGAATGCTGTGCTTAATGCCGGCAGGAATCCAAATGTAATGACGCGCGGGTAAAAAATAGGACTTGTCCGCGGTTTTAAGGAATACTACACCACCTTCGGTATACAAAAATTGTCCCTTTTTGTGCAGATGCTCTTCGATGTGATTATTGCCCATCAACGCGTGATGACAATAAATACTATCTTCAAATGCGTCTACATCGGTCATGTAATACTTATTTACATATTCCTTTTCCATAGCTTATTATTTGAGGCCTAAATTTCTTGTTTTTTGCTTACAATACCAAAAAGTAAGTGTTAGCTTACTCAAAAAATAGACAGTAGGTGGTAAAACAGTGTTCATGTCTTTATCTAGTAACATTTATAGCTATTTGATTTTTAGAGGGTTAATATGTTTGGCTGTTGTTTTCTTTCGTTTTTTTATTCTGTTTTTTGTTTGATTATTAGTCTGTTATGTTTTTTTTGATTGGAATCAATAATTTACTGGCAGAATATAATAATTTAGCTATATTATTAATTTATAATATTGTAAATTGTTTGATTAATAGAAAGATACAAATAGCCAGATTTTAAAATAATGAGCATTGAAAGAATACGTTTAAAAACTTTGCAGGATAAAGTGATAACTGCAGAACAGGCAGCCGCATTTATCCAAGACGGTATGGTAGTCGGCTCTAGCGGTTTTACAAAGGCAGGTGACAGTAAAGTAGTCCTACCGGCATTTGCCGAAAGGGCGAAGAAGGAAGGAGTAAAAATAACATTAATGACAGGGGCTTCTCTCGGCCATGATACGGACGGCAAGTTGGCCGAAGCTGGTGCTCTTAGTAAGCGAATGCCATTTCAGGTAGATCGGATACTGCGAAACAAAATTAATGCAGGCGAAGTACTGTTTATTGATCAGCATTTGAGTGAGAGTGCTGAGTTGTTGCACAATAAAAATCTTCCTCCTGTTGATATTGCGATACTGGAGGTCGCCTATATCGATCGAGATGGAAGCATTGTGCCGACTACCTCTGTGGGTAATTCGGTCACTTTTGCGGCGTTGGCCAAACAAGTTATTTTGGAGATCAATACCGCAGTACCTGAAGAGGTATATGGAATACATGACATCTATCAGGCTGAGAATTATCCGCATCGTAACGTTATCCCAATTGTAGCGCCCTGGAATAAAATCGGAAGAAAGACAATTCCTTTGGATCCCGAAAAGGTGATAGGTATCGTCTTTACCAATATTACGGATAGTCCCGCGGATATCGCAGCACCTGATAAGAAGACTACCTCTATTGCAAAACATATCTTAGAGTTTTTTGAAAATGAGGTTAAACTTGGACATTTGACGGATCGTTTACTTCCTATTCAAGCAGGAATTGGCAAAGTCGCCAATGCGGTATTGATGGGATTTAAAGATAGCAACTTTTATGACTTGACGATGTTTTCAGAAGTGTTGCAGGATAGTACATTCGACCTCATTGATTCTGGAAAGCTGAGTTTTGCTTCTGCCTCTTCGATAACGGTATCGGAAGATTGTTATCATCGCGTTTTTGATAATTTACAGCGTTATAGGGATAAATTTGTGTTACGACCTCAAAATATATCGAATACACCCGGTTTGATAAGACGTCTCGGCATAATCGCGATTAATACTGCGATAGAGTTCGATATTTATGGAAATGTCAATTCGACACATGTTTCCGGAACAAAGATTATGAATGGTATAGGCGGGTCTGGAGACTTTGCCCGTAATGCTTACCTCAGTATTTTTGTGACACAAGCGGCTTCCAAAGAGAATGCAATCTCGCACGTATTGCCGATGGTGTCTCACGTAGATCATACAGAGCATGATGTTGATATCTTGGTTACCGATATTGGATTGGCTGATTTAAGAGGATTGGCTCCTCGAGAGAGAGCTCAACAGATAATAAACAATTGTGTACATCCGGATTATAGAGCGGAATTACAGTCTTATTTTGACCGAGCTTGCGAACGAGGTGGACATACACCACATTTGCTAGAAGAGGCCTTTAGCTGGCATTTGAGATTGGCTGAAAGTGGTACGATGAAAAAATAATAAAAAGACTACAAGAGGGGGATTTAACCTCTTGTAGTCTTAATTTTCCCTTGTGTAACGACGTATGCGCATATAATTTTGACACCCCGCAGCTATGCCTAGTATTAAAATAGGGAGTACCACATTAATTAACTGCCATTTTAACTTCTCATTTTTCACTGCCGATTGATCCAGTAGTCGTAGTTTTACTTCTCGGTTTCGCAGGGAAATCAGGCGTTCATCATTCATGAAGTAGTCAACAATATTTTCTAGAAATGTCCTATTTGCATATTGTTGTTCTGTAAAGCGGTCCCAACCTAGGGGATATGGGGATTGATCTTTGTAATTTACTTGATTAATAAGCCAGTCTCCATCTGCAATGATTAACATTTTGGCCTCTTCTGATGTATTGGTCAAATCAATTTTTTCTGTAACTCCGGGGGGAATAGGCCGATTTTGAAATAGGTATGGAAATTTACCGCTTAAAAGGGCTGCTACTGCCTTAGGTTCCGTTCGGAACTTATTGGGGTCGGGTTGCTCTTCGACCATTTGCAAAGAAATAGGGCCTGGAGTATTAACTATACGACTGAATGGGGATGAGTACAACAGAAGCTCTTTCTTGATGCCTTTTACAGCGATGGTATCAACAGTTCCTACGAATTCAGCACGTATACCGTCTAGATTTTTTAGAATGGGATTATGACTGGTAGGCATTAGAATTGGAAAAAAATACCACGGGACAAGTTCTATCTGTGTTTGAGTACCTACATTGCCTACAGATAATGGGATTTGCGAACAGTTCAAATCAGCAAGTAGATTGTAGTTTAGCCTTGCTCCATAAAGGAATAATTGATCATCAAGATTTAGTTCTTTTCCAATCAATGGTTGACTGCCTGTTTTTTTTAGATGCTCCAAGCTCGCATCTATTTGATCTATCGCCCAAATGATTGAACCTCCATTTCTTACGTAATAATCCAGTTTATATTTTTCCCGTTCAGAAAAAGCCTTTTCAGGCTTAGCAATGATAAGAATAGCAATTTCTTTGAGATTATTTAGGGATATAGAGTCGAGATTTAACCGACCAACCTGATTAGAGACACCTAAAGATTGCATGGCGTCATATAGTTCTAAATCAGATGGTTCGCCGTGTCCTTCGGTAAAAGCGATATATGGAAGTTTGTCCGTGTTAATTTTTGTAATAGCGGAAACAAAAGCATACTCTAAGTTTTGAATAGAGTTGTTTAGCACTTGCTCTGGGGATTGTCCTATTTTGTTTTGTAATAGGTTGACATTTATTTCTTGGTCACCGTGACTAATAATAGCAGCAGGAAAGATTAATGTCTGATTGAAGCCACTTCCTGACTTGATACTTAAGTTGGTCGGATACAGCCCACGACTTATAAGGGCTTCGGTATATTGTTTTTGTTCTTCTTGGCTCCCTGCAGTAGGGTCAATGATATTGACTTTTAACTTACCGTTGGAGTATGACCTTAAATCATGGGCCATGTCTATGGCTGCTTGTCGCAGTCTCTTGAATCCAGCGGGCAGTTTACCATCTAGAAAGATGGTAATATAAGTCTCTTTCTTAAGGTCAGCAACGATCGACTTAGATGTATCGTTTAAGGTAAATCGTTGGTCGGATGTAAAATCCCACCTTCCATATAATTGTTGAAAAATAGGATGATTTAGCGTAAAAGCTATTAATAGAGAAGTAGAGTATACGATTAAGGTTTTTTTTCTAGGTCTGAATCGACGTCCTAAATGACCTATTGAAAATATTAAAAATAGGGTCTGTACGCTTAAAAAATACATGAGGTCACTGAAACTAAGAACACCTCTACTTATAGCATCGTAGTGTTCGATGATTCCAATTTTTTTAATAAGATCTTCGTAGTCAAATAAAAAGGTAATCTGGCCGATAGCATCAAACCCATAAAAGAATAAGAAACAGACTAAGACCGCCATTAGGAAAGCTATAATAGGATTATCCGTTAGCGATGAACAGAATAATGCTATAGAAGCAAATGTGGCTCCCAATAACAGAAGACCTAAATAGGAGCCAATAGTGGCTCCGATATCTATATTTCCTGTAGGGAAAGCTAGTAAATAAGTCGTTATCGCGTATACTATTGTAGGGATGATAGCGAGTAGGACAATAGTCAGGATTCCTAAAAACTTTCCCAGGATGATTTGTCCTAAGCTGATAGGCCGACTTAATAGCAACTCGTATGTACCGTCTGATTTTTCGCCAGCTATACTGCGCATGCCAATGGCTGGTACTAAAAATAGTAATAAGTATGGAGCGAGGTTAAAGAAGCTATCTAACGATGCGTATCCAGCTTCTAATAAGGAGGTGTCGGGAAAAACCCATAGTAGTAGGCCTGTTATTAAGAGAAAAATCCCGATTGCCAGATAGCCGATTAAGGAATTAAAATAACCTGCTATTTCTTTTTTGTATATGCTAAACAACTTGCTTTCGATTAATTTGTTCCGAAATTAGGAAAATGTACGTTAGAAAGCAAGACAGCACGAGTCTATAACTCATGCTGTTTGTGTTATCATAGCGTTTATCTATTTTTACCTGGTAAGTAGATTTGAAACCCAAGGCTCACACCTAATCCAGTTGCTTTTTCTCCGACATTGACATTTGCTTTTGAGTAGTTGTATCCCGCCATTACTTCAAGTGCAACAGTTTGCGTGATGAAGTGTGCGTACCCCGCATTAACACCGAAAGCAAAGGATGTTCCCTTACCTGCATTGCTACCTGTAATACCAACATCACCATGACCAAAGAAGCGCCCTGTAGCACTGGCTCCACGAGGTATGTAGTAACGAACAAATGGTGCTATACCATAGTTCCACTGGTTGTCGGCATCTTTTACTGTTCTGAGTCCCAATGAAGCTTGGGCTCCTAATGCAAGACCATCAGCGATAAAATATCCGGCACGTGGACTTACCCCTATGTTAAATGCTTCGGATTCAAAGCTGTATCCTAAACCTCCGATCGACCCACCGACCATCCAGTTACCTGCCTTAATCGGCGCAAGACCTACATTGGCTGAATGTTGAGGTACTGTTTTAATTTCCTGGGCATTGCTATACATAAAAGTACCAAGCAATAAGGCTGCTGTAAGTAGTTTTTTCTTCATATCTATTAGTTTTTAATTATAAATATTCTCATTGTATTTATAACAATCTAATCGCTATGTTGTTTTACGAATGCGTCAGTTTCACGAAAATTTCTTCCATACTTAGGTTAGGATACTTCATCTCTCTATCTTTGAATAGAAAATGGTCCTTTATTTGCCCTTTATGGATAACAATAACTTCCTCGCAGATGGCTTCGACTTCTTGCATAAGATGTGTAGAAATAAAAACTGTCTTGTTTTGTGATAGCTGTTGAATCAAGGTTCTGATCTCAATAATCTGGTTTGGATCGAGTCCAGTTGTAGGTTCATCAAGAATTAATACTTCCGGGTCATGGATGATAGCAAGCGCTAAGCCAACACGTTGCTTAAAACCTTTGGATAGCTGAGCTATTTTTTTATGTTGTTCCTGTTTTAGTCCCGTTTGTGCTATTACTTCTTTTATTCGTTTACTAGGATTTGAGAGCTTATGAATTTGTGCTTCAAAAGACAGGATTTCTTGCACATACATATCGAGGTAAAGCGGGTTGTTTTCGGGCAGATAGCCGATCATTCTCTTTGTCGTTAGTGGATCCAGTTTTATATCAATACCATTAACCATACAGAGACCTTGGTCAAAAGGTGATATGCCTGTTAAAATCTTCATCGTAGTAGATTTGCCTGCACCATTAGGACCAAGGAAACCTATAATATGATTGCTTCCTGTCACAAACGAAATCTGGTCTAAAGCCTTTTGTTGCTTGTAAGTTTTTGTGAGATTTTGGACTTCAATTGACATAGTTTAATGGCGGATATAAGGGGAACTGATGTTTCGCTTTCGAATGTAGTAATCTAATGCTTTATGAGCTTCTAATGGACGATCAGTACTCAGAATATCAGCTCCATTTTCAATATACTCAGCGTAGGTTTGGTACCCCTTACTATCAGCTTGTCGATCTAGGTTACCAATAGTGCCTAATATGATTTTTATACCATGTTGATGTAAAAGCTGAACTAATTCCGGTTTCGGCTGGCGTATGCCAACAAAAGCGACAATTCTATTATCAGGAATCCCTTGACTTGCTAACCGGCTGAGATCCTCCATAGACTTTATACTGGTCGAAATCATCAGGTCAGGATTAATCCGATATAGAGCCTTAGCTTGCTTGGCATTATAAGTTATTACAATCGTATAGGGCTGTGCATTAGTTTTAGTAATGACACTCGACAATAATTTATAAGGAATATCGTTTTTTGCATCCAAGGTGAAGATTACTTTTCCGTTCCCCCAATTGAGGGCTTCTTCTAATGTGGGGATCTGGTAGGAGGTGACTTTTCCTTCAATGTCTTTAAGTTTCAGTTTTTTTAACTCAGAGAGGGTGAAGTCCACCACTTTTCCATTTCCGGTAGTCGTTCTGTCCAATGTCTCATCATGCATCAATACCAAGATAGAATCTTTTGAAAGCCTCACATCACATTCGATGATGCCTGGCATCTTATTCGCAATACGGGTAAAGGTCTCAATAGAATTTTCAGGATAATCTTTGCTGGGACCACCACGATGTGCACTGATCAGTGGATAGCTGTTTTCGCTATAGGTCAATAGTTGATAGAGGTCCTCTACAGTATTTAGCTCAAAAGTCTGATTTTTGAATAATTGTGTACTGCTTTCCCTAAGGGATGACTTTTGTGTACTGTCTGTATTGCGAAAACAACCACTAACTAATATTAGCAGCAGCGCTATAAAGGCATATTGAGCTTTACTTTTCATTGTGTAGCCTCTTTTTGATAATCGTTTATCAATCTTACGATCTCCTCAACAGGAGTGTGGAGCTGGTCAATTATTAACTGAGACTGTTCATAATAAGGGCTACGTTCTTTGAGTTTACCTTCAATGAATGCTAAAAGTTCATCTCCATTTAATCCCTTTAGTACAGGTCTTTTGTTTACATCTGATTTACTCAGTCTAGACCACAGAGACTTTGGTGTATGTTGGAAGTAGAGTGCAATGCCATTTTCTGTGATCCATTGCATATTGTCATAAAAGCAAGGTGTACCCCCTCCGGTAGAAATTATAGCATCCACTCCTTGCTGATTTCTTAGAAAAGTACGTTCCAGATCACGAAAACTATCTTCTCCAAACTTGTTGAAATATTCAGGAATACTCATGCCGATATAAGATGCTATTTCATGATCCAAATCGACGAACCGTCTTCCAGTTGCCGCAGCAATTTTTTTGCCGACAGTGGTCTTACCACTGCCCATAAATCCAACAATGAAGATTGGTGTTCTCATTATTGAGTTTTTAAGTAAGTATCTATTAACACCTCTTTACTAGGAAAGGCGTTTTTAGACCATTTTTTTACAACAATACCATTTTGTAAAAGCATCACACCAGGATTTGAGCGTACCATACTTTTAAGTGGGACGGCATCTGCATAGAAGGTTTCTAGCACAAGGTCTAGTTGATCATTAAGATAATTAACGTCATCCGATGAACTTGCAGTTAGTAACACTGCTCTAATATTATATTCGCTGGATAAATCACGAATAGTCTGGTTGATTTTATCTAAAGCCACTAAATCTGTCGGAGATAATTTTGTAACGTCCAAACTGGTCACTACAAAGTTGTAATACGGATTACCGACGATTTCTTTCGTAATTTCATTGCCTTCAGCATCGGATATGATCAAGTCTGGGATGGGTACTTGATAACCTTTCTTTAGTAGTCTTGATTCAGGCTCCCCAATAACTTCCCAGTTTTCATCCTCCCAGATTTTTTGGTCCATATATTCCTTATCCGTCATTTTCTTTTCCTCTCCCGTAGATTTGTTTTTTAAGGAATAGATATGTTCGTATTCATCTTGGGCAGCTCCTTCTGGTATTTCCATCAATTTAGGGATATTATTTCCTTCTTTGTAAGGCAAGAAGTCAATAAATGGTAGATAACTGATGGTGTAAATACCTATTCCAAAGGATAGGATAATGACAAAGAAACTCAATAAGTTATTCGTAAACGAACTAGCTATAAGAGGTGTTATTTTTTTTCTCTTTATAAATATGATCAATATGAACGCAAGCAATACTAGATCTTTTATAAAGGATTGCCAAGGCGTTAATGGGATAGCATCTCCAAAACATCCACAGGAGCTTACAACTTCAAAAAAGGCGGAGTAGAATGTTAAAAAAGTAAAGAATATAATCAGTAGTAACAATCCCCAAGCTACTTTGCGGCCAGCTATTCCCAGTACCAACAGAGCGCCTAAGATAATCTCAAAAGCGCAAATACCCACAGCAATCCATGTACTATAGTCATTCAGAAAATTGAGGTTAAAGACGTGGAAGTACTCTTGCAATTTATACCCAAATCCCATCGGGTCATTAGCTTTGATTAGTCCAGAGAATATAAATAGGAACCCAACGAACAATCTCGATATCCACAATAAGATATCAACTGAAGATTTGTCGTTTTTTAATGGTGCATAGTAAGAAGTATTAGACATTTTATTTGTTTTTAGCAGCAAAACCTAATTTTATTAATGCAAACACGGCATAGTTTAGCATGTCTTGATAGTTGGCTTTTAAACCCTCGGAGACAAGTGTTTGTCCATCGTTATCTTCGATTTGTTTGACACGATGCAGTTTCATAAGTATAAGATCTGTCATAGAAGAAATGCGCATCTCGCGCCAAGCCTCCCCATAATCATGGTTTTTTGCAAACATTAAGTCACGCGTTTCGTCCACCTTTTCCGTGTATTTTTGATCAACAAAAGCGGTTGGAAGATTTTCTTCACCATCTTCTCCCAGTTCCAATTGTAAAAGAGCCATTACGCAATAGTTGACAATCCCGATATATTCATCTGAAATGTCGTCGCCTACCATTGATACCTGTTTTATTTCTAAAGTACGTATACGTTTTGCTTTAATATAGAGCTGATCGGTAATGGATTGTAGGCGCATTATTCGCCAGGCAGTTCCATAGTCTTTTGTCTTTTTTATAAATAGATCTTTGCAATAGTGTATTACAGCATTGTACTCTGTGGTTGTATTCATATAATGTAATTCGTATTCCTTTTCGGTGAAAGACAAATATAGCTAGAAATCTGTTTGTTTGATAGTCACAAAACTGTATGATTTGCTTTTTTCTATCAATAGCTACAGTTTTTTAAGCTAGATTAGAGTTGTGAATTTTATTTTTATAGTAGATAAACGATAGAATAAATGAAGGCCAAAAAAATAGAAATAAGGGATGTGAATATTATCCGTTATATACAGCCCTTTCGAGAGGGGGGCTCTTTGCCAGGGTTGGTGGACGCGGATGATGGGTTTAGTTATGTGATTAAGTTCCGAGGTGCTGGTCAGGGTAAAAAGGCCCTGGTCGCGGAGCTGATCGGCGGAGAGCTGGCTCGGTTGTTAGGTCTTCGTATGCCTGAGATGGTTTTTGCTGAACTCGACGAATCATTTGCCCGTATGGAGCCCGATGAAGAGATCCAGGATCTATTGCGCTTCTCTGTCGGTAAAAATCTTGGTGTTCATTTTCTAAGTGGGGCAATTACTTTTGATGCTAATGTGGATGTCGTATCCGAAGAAGAAGCTTCTAAAATAGTTTGGTTGGATGCTTTGTTGATGAATGTGGACCGGACAGCGCGTAATACTAACATGTTGATATGGCATAAGGAATTGTGGTTGATTGATCATGGCGCATCCCTATATTTCCATCATTCATGGGACAATTGGGAGGAGCTTGTAGCCAAGCCTTTTGTGCAGATCAAAGATCATGTGTTGTTGAATAAAGCAAGCCAGGTCAGAACTATAGATCAACACTACCGTACTGTGTTTAATGAAGATAATATAGCCTCTGTTTTACAGGTAATTCCAGACGAGTGGTTGCAGGAGGAGGGACGAGGATTATCCGCAGATGAAGTGCGTAATGTATACTTGAAGTTTTTGATGGGTAGATTGAGTCAGTCCGATATATTTATAAATCAAATAGAGCATGAGCGAAAGAACGGTATATGAGTATGCAGTAGTGCGGGTAGTACCTCGTGTCGAGCGTGAAGAATTTGTTAATGTTGGAGTAGCGCTCTATTGCAGGCGACAGCGTTATGCGGATGTGAAATTGCATATCGATGAGGTAAAGTTGAGAGCACTGCATTCAGAAGTAGATATTGATATGATCCAGGAGCATTTAGAATCTTTCCGTCGTATTTGTATTGGGGATAAAGCGGCAGGGCGTATTGCCGGATTAGAACAAGCCGAACGTTTTCGATGGCTTACTGCCAATAGAAGTACATTAATTCAATGTTCAGTAACTCATCCGGGCATGTGTGTCTCTGCAGAAGAAACACACGGAGAATTGTTTGAGAAATTAATTCTATAATATTGGTAGTATTAATAGTATATTTGAATTGATGGAGGATAATTATTTAGCAGAATTTTATCAACAATTGTATTTAAAACAATTGGAGGTTCAGGATATGCCTTCTAATGGACGTATTTCCAATTGGGCCAAGAATGTATTGGATCTGTTGTATCCTGAGCGTAATTCCAAAAGCTTTGGGAGTCTAGAAGAGTTGCAACTTGCCTTCGGGCAGGCTGAAATCGAATTGTTTGAGCTTTTACTTAAAACAAAGGCCTGCGCTCATTGTGATAATAAAATAATCGCCAGACATTTTTTTGAAGATCTACCGGGTATTTATGAGTTGATGAATACAGATGCTCAAGCCATATTGAATGGAGACCCTGCAGCACAAAGCCTACGAGAGGTAATTCGTACTTACCCAGGGTTCATGGCTATCAGTATGTACCGCATAGCTAATCAACTCTTAAAATACGGGGTACCGCTGATTCCTAGAATTCTGACAGAGTATGCACATTCCAAGACAGGTATTGACATTCACCCGGGAGCTCAGATTGGTCCTTACCTCTATATTGATCATGGGACAGGTTTGGTAATTGGTGAAACCTGTATTATAGGGAGTCACGTTAAGCTTTATCAAGGGGTTACTTTAGGGGCCCTTAGTGTCGAAAAGTCCTTGGCAAATGTACAGCGTCACCCAATTATTGAAGATTATGTGATTATTTACGCCGGTGCTACCATACTTGGGGGAGACACTAGGGTTGGGCATCATTCGATAATTGGCGGAAATGTCTGGTTAACCAATAGTATAGAACCCTATACGACTGTATATCATCAGTCGAACTCGAAGTTTATAGAAACGAAACCAGCTTTATAATGGGAAATATAATTGATACTATAGGTAATACTCCTTTGGTTGAAATCACGCGATTTCATAATAATCCTGAAGTGAAGATTTATGTGAAATTGGAAGGGAATAATCCTGCTGGGTCTGTTAAAGATAGACCCGCGTTGAATATGATTCGCTCAGCTATGGAGCGTGGAGAAATCAAACAAGGAGATCGATTGATCGAAGCGACGAGCGGTAATACTGGGATTGCATTGGCAATGATTGCAAGCATGTATGGACTGGATTTAGAATTGGTAATGCCGTCTACTTCAACTAGAGAGCGTACACTTACGATGGAAGCGTTTGGTGCTCGTGTCACACTATTGGAGTCGATGGAGATATGTCGTGATTATGCTGAAGAAAAGGCGGCTAAAGAAGGTGTTTTTATTCTAAATCAATTTGCTAATCCAGATAATTATTTGGCTCATGTTAAGACCACGGGGCCCGAAATTTGGCGTGACACAAATGGACAGATCACGCATTTTGTGAGTGCAATGGGGACTACAGGTACTATTATGGGGACATCTATGTATTTAAAGGAGATGAATCCGGAAATACAGATTATAGGATGTCAACCGACAGAAACTTCTTCTATACCAGGTATAAGACGTTGGCCTGCCGCCTATCTGCCTAAGATTTTTGATCCTAGTCGCGTTGATCGTGTAATCGATATTGATGAAAAGGATGCAATAAGAAGATCTAGAGAGCTGGCTCGATTGGAAGGTGTATTTGCTGGGATGAGCAGCGGAGGAGCGCTGGAGGCTGCTCTGCAGGTTGCAAATGGGTTACAACGTGGTGTCGTTGTTTTTGTTGCCTGTGATCGTGGAGATCGTTACCTCAGTTCAACCTTATTTGGTTAAGCCTTTATAAAAAAAGCCTGTATCAAAGTGATTTTGATACAGGCCTCTTCGATGTTCTAATTTTTATTTCTTCTTAAAATGCATGACGACAATGTCATCACTGATGAATGTAAGACCATTGTCATCAATTGCATATCGCGTTACTTTCTCCATATTCTTCATGAATACAGACTCTCCGTTACCAGGACAAAACTTTCTTGTACTTCCTAAGGCTCCAAATTGGATACGATTACCTTCACCGCTGGTGTAGGAACCAAAAAAGTTGTTGCAGCTGTTATTGCCGTTTACTTTGTTTTCTGCGGGTTCAAAGGTTATGGTAGGTTTTCCTTCGGGATATAATGCTTGAAAAGTCTCGCCTGTGTTTAGCACATAGTCCAATTCCCAAGTTCCTTTCAGCGAAGCCTTTTTATCTATTGTTTGGCTAACAGTCATTTTTGCTAGTGCAGTTTTTCCTTGATTTAAAATCAACATGCCCTCTTTTAGTTCAAAATTATCTACTTTTCCAACCATTTGTCCTATTCCTTGTTCTATGCTCATGTCTGGACAGGCCATCATTGTTGACATACCTTGAGAAAACTTGATTTTATTCGATTTCACTTCAAAAGTACCACCGATTCCATTACAACCGCCACTAGCGTTATATCTATTCTGTTCTTTATCAAAGGACATAAAAGGTTCTTTACCATTTACCTTGTCTGGCACAGGCTTACCATTTAGCTCTGTTAGTTTCCAGGTTGTATTATATAGGCCTGCAGTCATGTCAGGTTTTTCTTTTGATCCGGTTTTGGATAGACCACAGCTACTGATTCCTAAAGAAATGATGGCCATAAAAACAAAAATGTTGTTTTTTAGAGTAATAAATGATAATCTCATATGTATGCTTGTATTTATATGTTTTAATGTACTTTACTATCACAACGAGGCGCGTATACAAAGCGCTACAGGTAGGATCTTTTGTTATACGGAGAAAACAGAATTTGTAGCGAATTGTTTTAGCCGTCGTAAATAATTAAAAAAGCCTACTAATGTTGATTAGTAGGCTTTTCACAAAAATATATGGGTACTATATTCCTAACTTTGATTTAATTTCTTTTTGAATACCATTTTTATGCAGTAAGATAGAGATGGTTTTGAATTTCACATACTCTTTTGTTACATATAGATATCCTTTGTAATCATTGGATTCGCCCCAAGAGTTTTTCACGATATAATATTCTTTACCGTTTTGGTCTTTTACCAAACCTACGATGTGCATTCCGTGATCATCTGTAGTCGAATAATCATCAAAAGCTTCTTGACGTTGATCTTCAGTTGTTTTTGCTTCTGTTTTAGGTCCATTAAACAAGTCTGCTAGCTCTTCTTTGTTCATTTTGTCCTTGTCTTTTTCTGGAACAAAAGCTACACCGTTTTTCCAGCTGAAATATTTTTCTGAAACATCACTGGCCCACGCTACCGTATAGCCGTTCTGAAGTGCATTGTCTATGATACTCGTCAAGTCATTCATTTGCACATTATAAAAGCTTTCGAACGACCAGTTATCCTGGATCAAAAGTACAAATGGTTTGTAGTAGGTATGCTCTTTGAAAGAACTGATACCGACATAATCATCAGGATTGATACCGACGACTTGATCAGCCCATGTACGAGGTGTGTACGCTTTACCATTGTATTGGAAAGATTGAGGAGGTGCACCTAGGTACGAATCCATTACTCCCGTTATCGCTTTTTGCCAAGCTGGAGTTGGTTTTTTGCTCTTTACAATGTTTTCGTTCATGCCTTGGATAAGTGTAGACATTTCTGAAAAATTATTGCGTGTCTGACCGTCTCTTAATCCCGTATATACTTCGCGCGGTACAGCACCATATTTACGGAAGATAGTCAATACATCATGTAATTGTCCTCCTTCACCTTGAGCTTGATCACCATGTAGTTTTACAAAAGTCTTTGCTTTTTCTAGGTATGTATAATATGCCGTGTATATCTGAGAAATTTCAACAGGTTTTTTTCCCATACGAATCATTTCAGACTCTAAGAAGGAGTTACCTGAATAAGACCAGCAAGTACCTGAAGAACCTTGATCTTTGATTGACGTATTTCCTAAATTAATCACTTGGGTAAAGACAAATCCGTCTTTACTTTTGTCACTTACATTATTTTTAAGGGCATTGATTAGGTTATCTTGTGCAAATGTATGCGTAGTAGCAAACATCGCAGCGGCGATAAATAGAGATTTTCTCCAATTCATATTATTGATATATTAATTTGATGCTAATATAGAGGTTTATTAGGTCTGATAAAAAACTTACCTTGTAAAAATATTATGATGCTAGATAGGGTCTTTGTATAGTGGTATTTCCATTACGAAGGAGGTCCCCACATTTAGCTTGGTCTGAAAGGTTATTTTTCCTCCCATACCATCGATCGTTTGTTTTACAAAAGCTAACCCCAAACCTGTACCGGAACTTTTCGTTGTGAAGTTTGGTCTGAATATATTGGGGATCACTTCTTCTGCAATTCCATCTCCGTTGTCGTTTACAATGATTTGTACCCAATCCTCATTTAATAGATGTGCATGTATGTTTATCTTATGTTTTCTGCGTCTTGAAGTTGCCTCAATGGCATTTTTCAATAGGTTGTTAAAAGAACGCAAGAGTTGATCCCTATCTCCCAAAACGATGATGCGGTGCATATTTGTGTGGTTTTCGAATACAATTGCAGTGTTTTGGTTGTTATTGTAGACGTCTATTGACTTGTTTATTTTAGCAATCAAATCAATGGGAGCGAGATTAGTATCTGGTAATTTAGCAAAGGCTGAAAATTCAGATGCAATGTGCGACAAAGCATCAATCTGCTGTATGAATGAGGTTGATACTTTCTGAAACCGTTCTTGTAATCTGGGGTCGTTCTCATAAAAGGAACGACTGAGTTGTTGTATCCCCAATTTCATTGGAGTTAATGGGTTTTTAATCTCATGTGCCACCTGTTTGGCCATTTCCCTCCAAGCACTTTCTCGTTCAGCATTACGAAGTTGCTTCGCATTTTCTTCCAGTTTTACCAACATGAAATTATATTCTTTGACCAGTACACCTATTTCATCGTTTTTCTCCCAATAGAGTGGCTCATTCTGTTTCCCCCCCAGATTGGTCTGTGATAATTTCTTGCGGATGATCTGTAGAGGTTCGGTAATCTTATTCGATATATAGACCGATAAGAAAACAAATACGATCAGAATGACGGTGTAAACATTCAATATCGTGTTGAGCAGAATTCCTCGGCTTTCCGAAGCGTTAGCATTCGAATCAAAGTAGGGGACACCTAAATAGGCTATGGTATGGTAGTTTGAGTTTCGGATGGTTGCGTAGGAGGACACATAGCTGAAATCTGCTATCGATTCACTATTCTGTGTTTCTGTTTTCTTTAACACATTGAGCGTAATGAACGCATCAGGATTTATATATTCTGATAATAGTTTCTGATCGTATATTTTAGGTTGGGTTGTGAAGAATAATTTTCCATTTTTGTCATACAGATTGAAATCAGAAATTAACAGATCAGATAGAGAAGTCATTAGAGATTTTAAATCTGTAGTAGCATCACCAACAGTGTCTATCAATGCGCGTGTCTCTAGTTTAGTTACCAACTCCGAAATATAATTAAGACGCTGTTCTTCTGTGCTTTTTTTTGATTGATAACTGATACTGAAGAATGTGATGAGTCCAGAAATTACGATTGCAACCAATACAGAAGAGATTACCAATGTCTGTATTCGCGTACTGTATCGTATACGGGATAGTATGATGCGTATTTGATAGCTGATATTACGTAGTTTGAAGTCGTGACGCGCATACTTAGGGATGATAACGAGAACAAAATTCGATATTAACAGCGCTAAATAGAGCGTTAAAAACGCCAAAGACGCCACAGCTATGTATTGCCAATACGATTGATGTTGCTTACTGACAATTATGGTTGTTTCTCTATTGGGCTTATAAATGATATGGTAAAAACCGTTATTGTCATCTAGGTATACAAATTCTTGGGTGGTCTTGGGGTAGTTGTTGTCTGAATTTGGGTAAGTGTATTTCCCGTTCTGCGTGACCAGATTCCCATTTTTGTACAATGCAAAGCTATCTTTTATCACTCTTTGTGGGCTGTTTCCTTCAACTGATTGGGATTCTATGAGAACAGGAAATGGGAAATTTGGATTAAAGGCCTTGCTTTTAAGGTCTAGTATGAGAGATATACTTTGCTCATTAGCAAGCGGAATCGAAACTATGCAGAAATACTCATAGGTGCCGATTTCAGTCTGTGCTTTATAAAATAAATTCGTTTCGTTGACCTTGATAGATTTATTAATAACTTTTTCTCTATACTCTTCTATTTTATTGCCCGAGTATTTACCTAGAGGTGTTTCGTTGTAGTAATAGTAACCTCTAAATTCATATTTAGATAAATAGCCGTCTAGGTATTTCTGTTTTAGATATTCGTTGATCACCTTGGTGTCCGTATTTGGCAAGGATATTTCGATTAAATGTTTGAGTTGTTGATCGTTTAGTAAGCTGTTTTCTATTTCTGAAAAGCGGGATATGGCTTCAACATCATCATCCGACTCTAAAGTCATCAACGTTACTTTCATCTGTTCTTGTTGTGTCTCTTTAACGGCCTCTGCGTACTTGATGGTAGATATCAGTGCAAGAGTGACGAGAGATACAACATGTGTAGATAGGTTATTATCTTTGAACATTGCATAGTCGAAAGAACGAATCATTATAAGCAGACCTACGAGGACATTGAAGAGACTGAAATCTTGAGTAATAGCCGCCAAAACTAGAAACTGAACGATAGTTACTAGTTGTATATTTAGATTTAAGGTTACTTTTTTGCAAACCGCTTTTCCAAATGCAAGTACGAGATCTGTTAGGTAAATGAGGGAAAGGATACTCAAGCAATAGATCAGGACATGGAATATCGTTTGCGGATTAAGATAGAATACCTGCACAAAATCTTTATTCATTATTGGGGAATGGGTAATCAAGGTCGTCACTTGGTCGAAACTCCAAAAAAATGATAGATAAAGTGCGGATAGTAGTATATAGTAAACGAATGCTCCCCAGTTGGTGTGGATTAATCGCGATGGTATCTGACATTGTTTTTTAATGTTTTTGATAAAGCAGATGATCCAGAATATAGCAATGTTGTTAATTAAGAATGACCATAAATTTGGCGAAAGGTAGCTGTAAGCATAATATCTAGGGTCGAATATGTCTAAACTAGAATATTGGGTAAACCAGTTGGTCTCAATGTCTATGATCCGGACTAAGAAGAAGGTGAGGGAAAGAATAATGACAGATAATAATGGACGTCCTCGACGCGCTAAATTCAAGCAGGCACCATTTACCCATAGTACGAAACATAAGGTTCCTAAAATCCAACATATCAGCTGTATTTTAAGGAAGATACTGTTGTGTTTTCCTTCTTTAAGTTTGACTGAGAAAAGGAACGTATTGTCTTTAGCGTATATATTTCTTATGTTTTCAGAATCGCCAAAATTGGCTAGACGAAGATTGTCTGTGTTTAGAAAACTAAAAAATTGCGTTGTCTTGAAGTATCCACTGGATGCATTGAAACTCCTTTCGATCGGAATCAGGGCAAGAATACTGATTTCATCTGTTATTTTTTTGCGTTTGACCACAAAGGAAAAGTTGTCCGGTTTGATGAACGTGACATCGTTTTTTAACCCAGCTTCAGTCTCTGGAACGTACATGTTTGAGCTCCAGAAAATAGGTTTTTTGTTTTTGTATAGATATAGGTATATAAAGTACTCTTCGTAGCGTTGGGATATTTCTTTTATCTGCAGGGGATACCGATCACTATTTATGAATGTTTTTAGGTATAACGAGTCGGTGAATATATTATCAATTAATGCCTCTCTCTTTCGAAGATTTTCTGTAAGGTATTTGGTGTCTAAATCCAATATGTCTGTTTCCGATATGGATTTTCGAATAGAAAAAGCTGTTGCTATAAATAATAGCGTTAACACCAATAACAGAATTCGAAGGTTATTCTTCATTACAAGAGTAAATTTACAGACACAAAACCGTAGGCTACGTCGCTTTAGGTTACGGAGTTTAAAATTAACGTATTAAAGGCTAGTATACAAATAAAAAAGGCCCCATCGTATGATGGGGCCTTTATATAAATCTAATAGTTATTATTTAGATTTTTTTTCGTCACCTTCCATTTGCTCTTTTAATTGAGCTAATACGTCTAGGTCACCTAAAGTAGATTTCTCAACAGAATCTTTTACTTTTTTAACAGCAGTTGATGCAGCTTTAGCATCTTTTTTACGGCTGTTAGATTCTTCTTTGCGAACTTCTTCTTTAGCATCTTCCCAGATACGAGAGTGAGAAATTACTAAACGTTTGTTCTCTTTATTGAATTCAATAATTTTGAACTCAGTAACGTCATCAACTTTCAATGAAGCACCGTCTTCTTTTACAGAGTGTTTAGATGGACAGAATCCTTCAACACCGTATTGTAAAGCTACGATATCTCCTTTTTCACCTACTTTGATAACAGTTCCTTCGTGAATTGAACCTTCAGTAAAGATTGTTTCAAAAGTATCCCAAGGATTTTCTTCTAATTGTTTGTGACCTAAAGATAACTTACGGTTTTCTTCATCTAATTCTAATACAACTACGTCTAATGTCTCACCAACTTTAGTGAATTCGTTAGGGTGGTTGATTTTCTTAGACCAAGAAAGATCAGAGATATGGATTAAACCATCGATACCATCTTCTAATTCAACAAATACACCGAAGTTAGTCATGTTTTTAACAACAGCTTTTTGTTTAGAACCTACTGGGTAACGCTCTGTGATGTTTTGCCAAGGATCTGGAGTCAATTGTTTGATACCAAGGCTCATTTTACGATCTTCACGATCTAACGTTAAGATTTGAGCTTCGATTTCATCACCTACTTTTAAGAACTCTTGTGGAGAGCGTAGGTTTTGAGACCATGACATTTCAGATACGTGGATTAAACCTTCTACTCCTGGGATGATTTCTAAGAAAGCACCGTAATCAGCAACAGTAACGATTTTACCTTTTACTTTAGAACCAATTTCTAACGCTGTATCTAAAGATTCCCAAGGGTGTTGAGAAAGTTGTTTTAAACCTAGAGCGATACGTTTTTTCTCGTCGTCAAAGTCTAATACAACAACGTTGATAGTCTGGTCTAATGCCAATACCTCTCTTGGATGCTCGATACGTCCCCAAGAGATATCTGTAATGTGAAGTAAACCATCTACACCACCTAAGTCGATGAATACACCGAAGTCAGTGATGTTTTTAACAGTACCTTCTAATACTTGACCTTTTTCTAATTTAGCAACGATCTCTGATTTTTGGTTTTCCAAATCGTCTTCGATCAATACTTTATGAGAAACTACTACGTTTTTGAATTCGTGGTTGATTTTTACAACTTTGAATTCCATAGTTTTTCCTACGTATACATCGTAGTCACGGATAGGCTTGATGTCAATTTGAGATCCAGGTAAGAATGCTTCTACACCTTTGATGTCAACGATCAAACCACCTTTAGTACGTGATTTAACGAAACCGTCAATGATTGCATCGTTTTCTAATGCCTCGTTGATAGCTTCCCACGATTTTTGAGTTTTTGCACGCTTACGTGACAATACCAACTGACCATTTGCATCCTCTTGAGATTCAACAAATACATCAACAGTATCCCCGATTTTCAAATCAGGAAGATCACGAAACTCAGTTTTTGCTACAAGACCATCTGATTTGAAACCAACATTCAAAACAACGTCTTTGTTGTTGATAGATACCACGACGCCTTCAATGATTTCGCCTTGGTTGATTTGATTGAAAGTTCCAGCGTACTGCTCTTCCAATTTTGTACGTTCAGCTTCGCTGTAGTTACCGAAAGCTTTCTCGTCAGCATCCCAATCAAAGTCTCCAGCAGGAGTGATCCACGTGTTTGATTTGATTTCGTCGATTAAGTTTGAATCAGCTTCAGACTCAATTTGTTCAGTGTCTTTCACTACTTTAGTGTCAGCACCTTGTAGCTCTGCGTTTTTCGCCGCTAACTCTTTTTCTGCTTCTTGTTTTTTTGCCATTAATTAATTATCTCCTTTTTCCTACATTGTAGGAAGTGCAAAGATACGAAAAACTTTTATTTACAATATTTTAAGTGAAAAAAAATGTCTTCCACTTCTTATTCTTTTGAAATTATGTGATTCAGGAATTAATTTGAAGAAGATTTGAATGAATTGTAAACCTTTGGTTTGACAATTTTAATACTCTGCTTGGACAGGGTGATACTTGCATTGAGCTCAAAACCGATTAGAAGTATCAAAGAGTTTAAATACATCCAAATCATAATCACAATAATGGTTCCAATGGAGCCATAGAGCTTATTGTAAGCATTGAAGTTGTCGATATAGAATACGAATCCTGAAAACGTAAGAATGGCTAGTATGGTAGCTAATGTGGCTCCTGGGCTGAAAAGCTTCCATCTTTTAGATACAGATGGGCCAAATTTATAAAGTAGACTTACAGTGATAAAATAAATAGCGAAAAGAATCAACCATCGCGCAGCCTTAATAATGAACGTCCAAAGCCAAGATATGTCGTAAGCGATATGGTTTTTTAAGTAGCTGATAACCATCCCTGCTCCTGTAAAGACAGCTATCCCCACTGTTAGTGCTAAGACGATTGCAATAGATAAACCTAATGCAATAAGTCTACGTTGTCCCCAACTTCTGTTTTCTCGAGTCAAGGACGATTTATTAAATGCCATCATGAGATTTGTAACACCGTTGGTGGAAAAAAATGTGGCAAGAAGAAAACCAAATGACAATAGGCCGCCATTTTGATTTTTAATAATATCTTCCAACGTAGATTCAATGGCCACGAAAGCCTCTAGCGGAATCACAATCGCCAAAAAGTCCATAAGTCCTTGTTGAAAATTATCAATAGGAATGTAGGGTATTAGCGTAAATAGGAAGATAATTCCTGGAAACATAGCTAGCATAAAGTTGTATGCCAGTGATGAAGCCTTATTCAAGATAGCTTCTCGCTTGATTTCCTGAAAAAAGAATGTCGCTACAGTAAATAGTGGAAGGTTGCTGAATCCGGGCAGTACAGCTGTCTTAGTCCACTCGATAAAATTATCGTAGGGTTTTAATAGGAGTAGACTGTTGTGTAGCTTTTTCATCCGGACAAAATCTTTCTTTACGAAAAGTAGGCTGCCATTTTTTTCATAAATACTTCAGGTGGACGGCACGGCCTGTTTTTTTTCATGTCCACAAACACAAGTTGTGTCGTACCTGTGTTTAGTAAGGTTCCGGCTTCATTGAAAATCTCATATTCAAATGTGATTCTGATACTCGGTCGCTCTCGTATGGTTGTTTTTATCGTGATTAGTTCATCATACTTAGCCGGTTGTAGATACTTGGTGTGCATCTCGAGGACTGGCATCATTACTCCCATTTCTTCCAGTTCTTTGTAAGACATACCTGTCTGACGTAACATTTCGGTACGTGCTACCTCATAAAATGCGGCGTAGTTGCCGTAGTAAACATACCCCATTTGGTCTGTTTCCGCATATCTTACCCGTAGTTGGTGTTCGTATATAAACATGTTTTAGATGTGAGATAGATAGATCTTTCGTCTACTTTTTAATATTCCGTTCGTCCAGTGCTTTTTGAAACTTACGTGCGTTGACTAGGTGCTCCACTTCATTCGTCGCGAATGCATGGTATCCCGAAAAATCCTCTTTGGCACACATGTATATGTAGTCATGCTCTGCAGGATTTAATACGGCATCAATTGCTACGACAGGGGCCATAGTGATTGGGCCCGGAGGCAATCCCTTATAACGGTAGGTGTTGTAAGGATTGTCTATGGTAAGATGTCTATTTAGTACCCTTCGGATTGTAAAATCATTGTTGGCAAAAATAACAGTAGGGTCTGCCTGTAGTAGCATGCCTTTTTTTAGCCTATTGAGATATAGTTCAGCGATTTGTGGCATCTCATCATTGTGTAAAGCTTCGCCTCGTACAATTGAAGCTAAAATAGACACTTCAATAGGGGTAAGATTTTGCTTTTTAGCTTTTTCTTTTCTTTCATCTGTCCAGAACTTTTTATATTCTTCGTTAAGACGTTCGATTACTTTGTCTGGTGATGTATTCCAATAGATGTTATATGTATTTGGAATGAACATGCTGAAGAAATTATCAGCGGTAAAACCGTATTTTTCAGCCACAGCCTCGTTGTTCAATATGGCACTAAATTGTGCAGAGTCCGCTTCAAAGTTTTTGCCCAATAATCCCGCTAGATTTTCTTTGAGTCTTATGTTCGCAAAGCGCAGTTTGACAGCATCTTGAAAACCTCCTCTCAGGTTTCCGATTAATTCGCGGTTGCCCATGCCAGGAGTTAGTTTGTATCGACCTGCTTTTACACTCTCCGGGTATTTCATTGCTTTGGCAGCATAGTCGAAAGATTCGGGGTTGTTAACAATTTTTTCCTGTTTTATACGATGTAATACATTTTCGTAAGTATCATTCGTGTGTACATAAAGGTATTTCTGAGCGTCAGTCACCGAAGAGCCCCAAAAAATCTGATACGCTTTCCAGCCTATAAAAGCACCGACAACTAATACTACAATAATAACTCCCTTTAACCAATTCGGGAAAATTCTTTTTGCTGCCATATTTATTCGTTAGATAATGTCAAATTGATAGGTGTACCGATACTGATAAATCGCGATGTAGAATCTGGTGTTTGCGCGATAACTCTTGCAGACGTGGAATCTGTAATATTTCCAGATATGACACCAATGTGTAGTCCTAGTCCTTGCAATGCGAACTTTGCCTCGGATAATGTCAGGTTGATGAGCCGCGGTACTTCCACTTCGTTTGCTCCTTTACCATTTCCGAGTACCAATGTTATAGAAGATCCTTTGGATATCATTCGTCCGGCTTTTACTTTTTGACCACCAAATTGGATATCTAATACGACATCACGGGCTATATCGTTGACGTAGATCGTGTCACCGATTTTAAGATTATGGTTCTTTAATATTGCGGATGCTTCGATATAGTTTCTCTCGATAATATCAGGCAACGCAATCTCTGGTGCTACTTGTGTGATGATAGTGAGGTAGATTGTTCTTCCTCCTTTTACCAACGCAGAAGCCTCTGGGTCTTGTTCAATTACTAAGCCTGGTTTGGCGTCCATTTGGTATACGGAGTCTATTTTGTATTCTAAGCCAGCTTTATCAAGAATCTGTTTCGCTTCGGATATGGTTAATCCTTTTAAAACAGGGACTTCTTGAGCATCCCCGTGTTTGGTGTAGAATTTTAAGCCGAAGTACACGAATAGGAATAAAACGAAAAGTGTGATCAAAGCGTAAATCAGATTTTTTCTGAACACATCAGTTCGTAGATAGAGCAATAGTTTGGACATGAAATGAAATTTTTATTAATCCTATATGATTCTACTAAAACGCAGAATCCTTTTTAACATTGTAGTTTTACGAAGCAAAAATATTTGTATTTTCTGGGTATCACAAATTATATTTCTTGTAAAACAAAAAGCCAGAATGTTTTTCCAATATGCATTCGTGAATGCTAAGCATTTTAATTAGGTTTGTGACGGACAAACTAAATATATGAAAACAAAAGTAGCATTAATTACTGGTGGATTTACAGGGGAGGCCGAAGTATCTTACAAAAGCTCGGCTTTCGTGTATGGTCAATTGGATAAAAATAAATACGAGGTATATATCATAGACATTACCAGCGATGGTTGGTACGCTACAGTGGGGGAGGGCCGCAAAGTTGAAGTCGATAAAAGTGATTTTTCTATACAGTTAGATCAAGATAAATTGTGTTTTGATGTGGCGTTGATCATTTTACATGGTACACCAGGAGAAGATGGGCGTCTACAAGGGTATTTTGACATGATTGGGCTACCGTATACATCCTGTGGGGCACTCACCTCAGCACTGACGATGAATAAAGGGTATACCAAATCTATTTTGGCCGATATTCCAGAGATTAATGTTGCCAAGTCGGTACTCCTATTTGATAGCCATCGGATGGATGCAGTTCGTCTCGTCGAAGAAAAACTGTTGTTACCTTATTTCGTGAAACCTAACGCGGGTGGATCAAGTATCGGTATGACAAAGGTAAAAGAAGCATCGCAGTTGCAGGAAGCTTTGGATAAGGCTTATGATGCCGAAAATACAGGAAAGCAGGTGCTTGTAGAAGAATTTGTTCAAGGGAGGGAGTTTTCGCAAGGTATCTTTAGAAATGCGAAAGGCGAACTAATCGTATTGCCAGCTACCGAAGTACGTACTACACGCGAATTTTTTGATTTTGAGGCCAAATATATACCTGGACTGACGGAAGAGATTACTCCAGCAGATCTAACTGTGGAGCAACAGGAACGTGCTGCTCGTATCATTAAAGATATTTATGTGCGATTGGACTGCAAGGGGATGGTTCGTGTAGATTTCTTCTTAGAAAATACGACAGATAAGTTTTACTTTATTGAAATCAATACCATACCAGGACAGACGGCTCAGAGTTTTATCCCACAGCAAGTAAGAGCGTACGGTATGAAAGAGTCTGATTTTTATGCAGAGCTGATTGAAGCAGCTATAAAATAGACTGAATCTTATTAATACCTTGCACCCTTGCTTTTAGAATACGCTGAAAGCAGGGGTGTTTGTTTTTGAAAGGTTATTTTTGCTCGGATATAAACCGTTTCAGATTTGGTCGGTATGGCCTCGGGCGCTTTAATTCTTCTTGATAAAGCACTTGTCCTAGGTTCTTTAAAAAAGGGTAGGTGATAGTCTCATATTCATAGATACCGTCATTATAGATACCATCTTCATTGGATTGAATAACGACAGCAACCAAAAACTCAATTCCCTTTTCAAAATCGACGATATATGCGTTGTCTATATTATAACCGTAAGAGTCACCGTATTTATTGAAGCTTCGCACATTTTGAAATGATTTTACAGATTTGTCTCGACCAAAATAGACAAACTTGCTGTAGGTTGGCCAAAACTCTTTGCTGTCATATTTTGGAGAAGTTACTTCCTGAGGCCCTCTAGACATATAATGATAAAGAAAGCGGTAATCATCTTCTGTCAGGTTGAAGCGTTGTTTCACGGGAAATGCTTCTGGAAAGAGTAGTTTTCTCAGTAAAAGCTGCTGGTCCTCCAGTGCATACACATTTAATCCCTCAAAAGACCACGGTTCATTAATCAGCTCATCATTTGCATTCATATAGCCCTTCCCTTGAACAGTATTTTTTAACCAAGGCATCGCATAGTCTTCGGGGTCGTATTGGGCGTCTTGTTGGTAAATGTTCTTACCGTCTTTGTAAAAAGTGAAAGGATTGGTATGCTTTGCCCAGATTCCTTTGTCTCCGATTGCAAGCCGGTTTACAATACGGCTATATTTGCTACCGTGTTTCTTGAGTTTTTGATTAATCTCTGCACGCCCTACAAACTCAAACAGGCGATTATGAGCATCATTATCCGAGGTGAGAAGGACCTTTTTGATGTAATGCGCTATGCTGGGTAAGTTGTTGTCTGAAGAAGTGTCGGTTTGTACGGATGTTTGCCGTTCATAGGTTGAATCTATTTTAAGGGGGGTGTCTTTATTTAGTCCTTTGATTTTAAGTTCGTTTATTTTTTCGAGCGCGAATATTGCAGTGGGTAGCTTCACCGTGCTCGCTGGGTAAAAATACCAAGTGGGATCTAGACGATAGCTATAAGATTTAAAATGAGGTATATTGTTTTTGTCCCGGTCGATCTGTGTATATAGTATCTGTACTTCGTTATGTGTGGGATGATCTAGCACCTGTTTGAACAGATCAGAATGCTTTTTAAGGAGATCTCCAACATAGGTGCTGTCGATTTGTTGACCTGAAACTAAAAAAGTACTCATTGTGGCGAAAATAAAGGAAAGTGCCGTGCGCATAGCGAATTCATTTTTTGTTTAAAATGAAAGTTACGAAAAAATAAGGAATTTATAATTCTATTGTTCTAAATGTGAGGTTTATTCGCGCTTGTTGTGTTTTTTTTGTTGGAGGTAGCCTATGCTGCCAATAGGTTTGTGTGGTATCCTTCATCATGAGCAAGGAGCCATGTTCCAATAATAGATCGATTTTTTCCTTACTTTCTTTATGTTTGAAAGAAAATTTTCTTTCCGCACCAAAGGTGAGCGAAGCAATAGCGCCATTCTTTTTTAAATCTTTCTCCCCGTCACTATGCCAAGCCATTCCTTCGCTACCATCGTTGTAAAGGTTAAGAAGGCAGGAATTAAAGGTTTCGCTGGCCTGTTTTTCTACAATAGTTTTCAACTCCAAAAGACTATCGGTCCAGGGGAGGGCGACTTTCTGTATACCAGAGTAAGTATATTCAAAAGGTTTGTCGCCATACCATGCTACCATTCGCTTCGTATAAATATGTTTCCCAAAAATGACGGCCTCATCATGACGCCAAGCAATAGTTTCGCGCAAGATTTTGAAGTAGTGATCAGGATTTGAAAAGATGACACCATGATAGTTGACTATTCCATCATAGGGAAGCCAGTTTTTATTTGGGTTATCGTAAGGAAATAGTTTCATCTATAGCACGTTAGAGATTTGCCAGCGCATTTTCCCAGCCTATGATAGCAGTTTTACGGATAGGATTCCACATATATCCACCTATTATTCCTGAAGATTGGATCACACGGTGGCAGGGGATAAGATAGGCAATAGGGTTACTTCCTATAGCAGTGCCCACCGCACGGGATGCTTTGGGATTCCCGATATGTTCGGCAACTTTACCGTAAGTCTTTAAATCTCCTAATGGGATTCTTAGCAGTGCTTCCCATACTTTCATCTGAAAGGCGGTTCCCTTTACGTGAAGTTTTATAGGCGTAGATAAGTCGACCTCTCCACGCATGAAGTCGGCAACCTGCTGGTGTAAAGGTTCGAATTCTGATTTGAAGTGGGCATTGGGGAAATCTTTGATTAGATCTTTTAATCCACTCTCCCGATCTATGATAAAAGAGAGATGACAGATGCCTTTTGTTGTCGTAGCGATAATCATCTCTCCAAATTGGGTGTTGATGTAGCTGTAGGTTATAGCTAGATTCTGACCTCCATTTCTGTATTCATTCGGAGTCATCCCTTCTAATTTCACAAACAACTCATGCAGCCTACTCGTGCTGCTCAGACCGGTTTTGTATGTTGTCGTTGCTATGGAATCAGCTTTTTGGAGTAATGATTTCGCATGGCTCAAACTGATGTATTGCAAGAACTTCTTTGGTGTAGTGCCAGCCCATTCATTAAATAGACGTTGACAATGGTATGGACTTAAATGGATATGTGCAGCGATATCTTCAAGGCTGGGTTGTTTGTCAAAGTTGTCCTTAATGTAAGCTATAGCTTTGGCTATGCGCTCGTAGTTCCAGTGTTGTTCTTTTTCAGTCATACACAAATTTCGTGTTTAAGATGACGGGCTACAATCCGAAAATTGCTCAATTCTATTTCATAGGTTCCATCCGTACCAGATACTGATCGTTATCATCTTCGTAAAGCACTTGGACTACCCATTTTTCTTCGTGTGCAATCTGGATGAGTGTTTTTTGGTCTATGTATAGCCATTTAAATGGCATCCCTTTGCTTCCTTCAAACTCGTATTGATAACCGATCTCGCCAAAATAGTATTCTGGTCTAGGAATTTTGTATTCCTCATAAAGATAGGAGATATCCGAGCTGTCAAATAACAACTGACCTTTTTCTGATAATAAATCTTTAGCATGCGCAAGTAAACGTCGGAATCCCTGCAGATCTTCGGCTAGACCGATACCATTCATTAAGAAGAGTAAGGTGTCGTACTTTTCTTGGTCATAGGTCCAGAAATTGTCTTGTATAATATGACGGACACCGCGCGCGCGCATGATGTTACAGGCAGGTGTTGATACTTCTAGTGCAGCAACATCAAAACCTTTGTCCTGTAGGTAGAGTACATGAGACCCCACTCCGGCTCCAACATCCAATACCTTACCATCGCAAAGAGATAATGCTATGAATTCGAGTTCGGGGAAGTCCTCCTCTGTTCGGAAAAATACTTCAACTGGCATTTCTTCGATGTCGCCATAGGTGCTGTGCAACAATAGTGGGGTACTAAGTGTACCTGTTTGGTGAAATTGGCTTAAAGCCTCGCCGTAAATGTCTCTATGCATGTTCATCAAGTTGAAGGTATCGTATCGCCATTTCTATTTCACTGCGATCGCCTGTATGTTTAAGAGGTTCGTCCGAAAGTTTTATCACAGGAGTCCACTCGCCGTCTTCAGGAAGTGTCTCCGTCATTTTAAGTACAATATTCATGCGTTCCAAACCAACATCATTGGTAAAGTCCGTTCCTATCCCGAAAGAGAAGCCTATTTTTCCATTACAGTAGTCTGATATTTTCTCGACCTTCTCATAATCTAGACCATCCGAAAAAATAATTGTCTTGGATAGTGGATCTATTCCTTTGCTTAGGTAATGTCTGATCGTCTTATCTGCAAACTCTATTGCATCACCGCTATCATGCCGGACCCCGTCAAACAACTTAGTGAGTTTTTTGTCAAACTGTCTGAAAAAAGCCTCGGTTGTATAAGTGTCAGATAGGGCGATGCCTAAGTCTCCCCTATATACATCAGACCAGTTTTCTAATCCTAACAAGTTCGCCATTTTATAGCCATATTTCGCAGCATGAAACATAAACCATTCATGTGCATGCGTGCCTATCGGTTTGGTCTCATATTTCATCGCTAGGTGTACATTGCTTGTACCTATGAATGTATTGGACGTATGTTCTTTTAGTGTTTTAATGACCAGATCGTGTACAGCGTAAGAATGTCTGCGACGTGTACCAAAGTCGGCAATTGTAATTTTTAGCTTATCGTACTTATTCATTTTCTTTGTTACGATATTCATTACTTCTACATCATCTACGCGCTTCTCATCCTGCATTTCGTAGTATAATTCACATATCAAGGACATGATCGGTACTTCCCATAGTATCGTACGGTACCATAGACCCTCAATTTTAACCGAGAGTTCTCCCTCATTTTGACTGATGCTTACTTCTTCTGGATCATAGCGATATCCCTGTAAGAAATCAAAATAAGTAGGATCGATATAAGAACAGGTGTCAGAAAAAAAAGTCTTTTCAGATTTGCTGAGTTTTAAGGTTGCCATATGGTTTATTGCTACTTTCAGCCTTTCTGCAAATCCGGGAGGAAACGAGTGCTTGCCTCTATTAATAAACTGGTATTTAGCCCTTGCTTTAGGAAAGAGTTTTACGACTGCATATTGCATGGTAAACTTGTAGAAGTCATTGTCTAGTATAGAATCGAGTCTTGCCATTACGAAATCTGTTTTTGTATTATTCCAAAGTAAAGTCTCGACTATTAAGGCCTACTTTGGGGTAAAGTGAACGAAAATACCAAAAAAAAATGATGAGCCCTTGGTACATCGGTTGTTAATTGCATAGAGAGTTTTTATGCATCAGAAAAAAGCGGACAGCAAAATATGCTGCCCGCTCAATTTATGTTTCAATTAAAATTAGCATGATACGCTCTTCGGCGGATCATGATAGTTCTTGATGGCCCGTGGGAATATATCCTTTCAGAAAAAAGAAAGGAGGTTCGATGTTGAAAGATTATCGTCTACTACTCCGGCCGCTTGATTCCCCGCTTCTAGTTGAGGCTCCTTCCTCACGAACATTGCCAGAACGAGAAGATGAACCATTGGAGCTTTCCCTGTTGGATGCCTGAAAGACGGGCTGTGTATTTGCTCGTTGTGGCGATCGACTTTCTCTTGATTGTCCTCGTTGTTCACGTTGTGGTGCTGTTTGTGTTGGCTCTCTCCTGGGGGCTTGACGTTGTTCGATACTTCCATTATTTTGAGGGCGTGTTGTTACCTCCGATTCTCTTGATCTCCGTGATTGATTGCTTTGCTCTCTTTGATTTTGACGTTGCGTGCCACTTTCAGTTCTTCTCTCTGCATTCCTTTCTGCTCGTTGATTTTGTGAAGTCGTTCCGTCATTGCGCATAGAGACATTACCGTTTCTATCGATGTGCATTTCGCGGTTACCGTTATCTGCATTTCTTGATCCCATACTAGAGCGGTCGCGGTTTGATACATTTCCATTTGATACATTTCCATTTCTAGACCCATCGCGTTCGTTTCGGCTTGCTTCGGCTCCTCTGCGGCTAGCATTGCTTGAGCTGCCACGATCCGTGCGGCTGGATGTTGTCTCTCTACGACTATTATCTTTGTCTGGACGATAAATGGAAACAGATCTACGGTCGCTTTGCGATGCACCAGGCCGACTTGATTGTCTAATTTCTCGTACTTCAATCCTTCTTCCGGTGGTACGTTCCATATCTCTTCGAGATGGGCCTCCGTAGTAGTGGTTGTTATTGACGACGTACGTATTGTTTATAATCGTAGTGTTGTTGTATATATTTCTACTTCTATGATCATAGTAACTGTGTCTATGTATATCGCGGGCGTATATATGTCTTGTCGGGGCAAATACCCATACATCTATCGGTAATCCAATAGATACGTGCACACCTATACGGGGTGCCATAGGGGCCCATCCGTAGTAACCATTGCCAGAGCGCCATTCTACCCAAGCCGGTCCCCATTCATAACCAGGTATCCATCCCCATCCTCTATAGTTTGTGTGTACCCAGCGGCCATAGTGGAATGGTCCCCAGCCCCAAGGATATCCCGATACCCAGGTATTACCATACTCTGTCATGGTCCAGTAACCATTGGTATTGTATGGGCGGAAATTTCGACCTTCATTAGGATACCATATTTCTCCATAGGAAGGGTCGTTATCCCAGTACCCGTACGGCGATAGTTCATCATAGAACAGATCCAAGGAAACATTTCCATAAACTTGTGCATACGTTTTGGATATCTGTAGGACACCTACAAAAATGAAAACCAATGTTGCGACTAATGTTGTTATACTCCTTTTCATACTCTTCGTTTCTTTAAACTTAATTATTTTGTTTCCTTGTTGTTGGTAGGACGGTAGAATGTAGGAAAAGGTTTAATCGCTTTAGGATGAACCTATATTTAATAGATTTTTTTTGGTAGTTTTATTACTACATTTAGTGTTTTACATGTTTTGTGCCGATGATAAAGGTTAAAAAGTTGTACCTTTGGCCAGTTTTTTGATAAACACGTTGTTGTTTTTTATTCACTTCTAAAAAGATAAATGGGAAGGAAATTTAATAATCTACTCCTTGAATTTGCCCGGTTACATCGCTTTTTGATGCGGTTTTTCCGTGAAGTCGTAAGTCCACCATTTGAATTCAAAGAGATAATAAGGCAATGTTACGAAATAGGTTGGAAATCGTTTCCCCTGATCTCGTTAACCGGCTTTATCGTAGGCTTTGTGTTTACGAAGCAGTCTAGGCCTTCACTTGAAGATTTTGGAGCGACTTCTATGCTTCCTAATTTAATTTCGATAGCTATCGTTAGGGCTTTGGCGCCTCTGGTCACAGCATTGATTGCGTCCGGAAAAGTAGGTTCGCAGATTGGAGCCGAATTGAGCTCCATGAATGTTACGGAGCAAATTGATGCGATGGAGGTTTCGGGAACCAATCCTTTCAAGTTTTTGGTCGTGAGCCGTATAATTGCGACGACCATTATGATTCCTATTCTATGTTTTTATGTCGCTGGTATAGGATTATTAGGGGGCTATCTCAGTTTAGCAGCAAAGGATGATCTAAGTATATTAAGCTTTTTTACGCAAGTTTTTGAGTCCATAAAGTTAATCGATATTTTTGCGATGGTCCTTCGGGCTGTCGTGTTTGGTTTCACCATTGGTTTTGTAAGTACCTATGTCGGTTATTTCTCCTCTAAAGGTACAGAAGGAGTCGGAAAGGCAGCGAATAGCGCTGTTGTAGCCTCTATGTTTATTGTATTTATTGAGGAGCTACTTATCGTTCAGGTATTATCTTTAATTTCTTAAGACATGGCAAAGACAGGAAGTACAATTAACTATGAGGACTGTGTGATTCATGTGGACAACGTCAGTAAGTCTTTTGGAGATTTACATGTTTTACGCAACGTCGATCTGAAGCTTTATAACGGTGAAAACCTAGTGGTGTTAGGTCGATCGGGGACTGGTAAATCGGTGCTTATTAAGTTGATATCAGGCTTATTAAAGCCTGACAGTGGAAATATTAATGTTTTAGGACATCAGGTTAACGATTTGACGGAAAAGGAGCTGATGCAATTACGTTTGCGTATAGGCTTTTCTTTTCAGAATTCGGCTTTGTATGATAGTATGACAGTAAAGGAAAACCTGGAGTTTCCGCTGATTCGGAATAAGCGAAATCTAACACGGGCGGAGATCAATCGAGAGATAGAAGATGTATTGGATGGTGTAGGATTGCTTCAGGCTTTGAATCAGATGCCTTCAGAGCTCTCTGGAGGTCAAAAGAAGCGTATTGGTATAGCGCGTACATTGATCTTGAGACCGGATATCATGTTGTATGATGAGCCTACTGCAGGGTTGGATCCGATTACTTGCTTAGATATCAATGGTTTAATTAATGAGGTGCAAGAAAGATATAAGACCTCATCCATTATCATTACCCATGATCTTGCCTGTGCTAAGATGGTTGGAGATAGAATGGTGATGTTACTGGATGGTAGATTTGAACGTCAAGGTGTTTTTGAAGAGATTTTCGATACCGAAGATCCTAGAGTAAAACCTTTTTATGATTATAATTTTATAGTATAATAGTTTAAGAATGAGCGCAACAGAAAATAAGAGATCATTAATTGTTGGACTTTTTGCATTAATAGGTCTAGTGATTTTGGTGGCAGGTATTTTAGTCCTAGGTACCCAACAGAATAAATTTAGTAAAAACCTTATTGTTAAGACTTATTTTCACGATGTGAAAGGCTTGAAAGTTGGTAATAACGTGTGGTTTTCCGGCGTCAAGGTAGGGATTGTTAAGGAAATTGCATTCGAGAGCGTGCAGAATGTTCGTGTGGTTATGAGCATACAGGAAAAGGATAGCCAGTTTCTTCGTAAGGATATAGTCGCTACATTAGGCTCGGATGGACTGATTGGTAATTCGATTATTAGTCTTGTGGGCGGTAGTGCTGCGACTCCCCAAATTGAAGAAGGTGACGTTTTAAAATCAGGCCCTAGTGGCGGTATGGAGCAGATGATGGGGCTTCTACAAGAGAATGGAGCGAATCTGACCATTATTACCCAGAATTTTGCTAAGCTATCACAACAGATGGTCGATGGAAAAGGAACAATCGGGGCATTGATGACAGATGACGCGATCGCCACGAATTTGAAGTCGTCGGTCGTCTCTTTGAATAATGTGATGACGGATGCCAATAAGGCTGTTGATAATTTGGTCGCTTTGACGGGTAAGTTGAATAACAATCAAGGTCTTATTCATGACTTGACAACGGACACAGAGGTTTTTGCTAGCTTAAGAGAGTCTGCAGCACAATTACAAGGGGTAACTCAGACGGCAAATGCGCTAATGGAAAATCTGAATAAGACATCTGCTCGTTTGAATGATAAAGATAATGCATTGGGGGTTCTTACCAATGATGCGGAGGCAGCAAATGAGATACGTCAAATATTAAAAAACTTAAATACAAGCACAGAAAAGTTGGATGTCAATATGGAAGCTTTGCAGAGTAATTTCTTATTAAGAGGGTATTTTAAGAAGAAGGCGAAAGAGGCTGAGAAAGAAGCTACTGACTCTACCGCAAAGTAAGGCTAACGTTGAACAGGTAATATAATATGGGAGAAGTTACAGATAAGGATGTTATCTACGAAGACAATCACCTGATCGCTATTAATAAAAGAGGAGGAGATATCGTGCAGGTCGACCCTTCAGGAGATAAATCTCTTGAAGAGATGTTGGCAGATTATCTCGCACAGAAATATAATAAGCCTAATCGGGCATTTGTTGGTGTGATTCATCGTTTGGATAGGCCCGTTAGCGGAATGATCCTTATGGCCAAAACGAGTAAGGGACTTGATCGTATGAATCGATTGTTTCACGATAGAGCGGTAGAAAAAACTTACCTGGCTGTGGTCAAGGAACGTCCAGCGAGGATGAAAGGAAAACTTACTAATTGGTTGTTGAGAGATCGCAAAAAAATGATAACCAAAGCCTATGATAGGGAAGTGAAGAATGGTAGCTATGCAGAGCTAGATTATGAAGTATTAGGTCAGTTAGATGGTTTCTATTTATTAAAGGTGCTACCGCTGACAGGGCGTACACATCAGATTCGTTGTCAGCTTGCCTATATGGGCTGTCCAATAGTAGGGGATAACAAGTATGGATACCCTAGAGGATCCACGCGACGTACCATCTGTTTGCACTCTCGGTCTTTGGCCTTTGTGCATCCAGTCAAAGAGGAACCCATGTGTATCGAAGCTCCTCTGCCAGAAGATGGTTTCTGGGAAAAATTTAATATTATCTTGCACAAATAGGACTATTGAATCCATATCTTGGTTTATTGGTCTTGTCTGTATTGTTTTGTTACGTTAATATGTATATTAAATTCTGTAACTTTGTAAAATGAAAGTAGTTAGCCGTATACTTACAATCGGATTATTGTCCCTTGGATTAACAATATTATCCTCAACAGTGACTCTTGGCCAGTGTGCGATGTGTTCTTTGAATGCTGAAAATAGTACACAACATGGCAGTACCCAGGGTAAGGGGTTAAACAATGGGATATTATTTTTATTAGGTGCACCTTTCTTAATAGGAGCGGGTATAGGAATTCTTTGGTATAAAAAATATCGTATAAAATCCCCTAAACCCGCAGTCTTGTCTCGTCACTAGTCGTGATAATCAGGCCGTATAGCTTAATCTCTGTTTTATAGGTATTGCATCACGCTATCGAAAATAAAAGCTTTTTCGCTATGGTGTTGTGCTATATGCGCTTGCAGCGAACTGATGTGTTCCGATTGAAAGTGTTGAATCTGTTGTTCGTCATTGACAATTAGCTGTATACAGTAAGTATATCCTTCATGCGGAGAATTAACCATTTTGAGCAATTTGGTGTCCGCCGGTAATGTAGGTATCCAAGACTGTTGGACCCATGAAAAAAGTGCATGATGCTGACTTTCTTCGATGATGATAGAAATGTTGTATAGATACATGTCACAAAGGTACGAAATGTAGCTTTTGAACCTGTAAAAAAAAAGTTGCAATATAGGTTTAGTCTAGGAAAATTATAATATTTGAGAGAACGAGAAATAGTTGGATGAGATTTTTAATAACAGTCTTTTGTTTCCTATTGGTTACATTCATTTTTATGGGATGTAATGGCCCCCGGAGTGTTGAACGTATTCCGGTACAGGATTTTTTTGGCAAACCAGAACGATTAAATTTTCGAGTATCACCGGATGGGCGATACATTGCTTACTTGGGATTGGAAGATCACTGCCGTAATATATTTGTGTTGGATATTGAGGAACCAGACTCTTCTAAGCAATTGACCTATCAGAATAATATAAATGTTCAATATTTTTTCTGGAGTGCTTCAGATAGTATTGTGTTTTCCAACAGTCAATCTCCAGAAGATAGTTTGCGTCTTTTTACAATTGATATCCATCACGAAGTAGCGAAACCATTGTTTCCTCCAACCAAGCATACCTTAGCATGGTTAGGGCCGATGAAATCTAAAAATGGCAACCTTCTTGCTGAGATGAATATACGCGATTCTTCTGTTTTTGATTTGTATAGGATCCCGCTTGATGGATCTGGGCCTAAACTTGTCGAGCAGAATTCAGGAAAGATAAGCTCCTGGTATGCCTCTTCGGATGGAAAAGTGCGTCTTGCACTTTCGAGCGATAGTGTTGAAGATCAGTTGTTGTATCGAGAGGAAGAGGGAGCGGCTTATAAAAAAGTAGTAGAGACAGATTTTGCAACAACGGTTTTGCCGTTGGGGCCTGTTAAAGGGGAGCATACTGCAGTGTATGCAATGTCTAACGTTGGACGTGATAAACTGGCTGTGGTGAAGTTAGATCTGCAGACTGGAAAAGAAGAGGTTGTCGCAGAGAATAAATCTGTGGATATGAATAGAGAAGGTTATTCGTTTTCTAGAGAAGAGGTTATTTATACTGCAGGATTATCGAATAAAAAGGAGACGCGTATCCTCAATAAGGATTTTAAAAAGATATATTCTAAGATAACCAATAAGTTTGATGGTTATAATATAGACATTCTTGACATGGATAGCGCGTTTAATGCTGTATTATTTAAAACTTATACGGATGTCAATCCTGGAGGGATATATTATTACTCTAAGAAGAAAGATAAAATCGTTGAACTGTCTGTTATTAATCCTGCTTTGACAGGAAAGAGCTTGGCCCCGATGGAAGAAGTTAGTTTTAACTCTAGGGATGGAAAGACTATTAAAGGATACCTAACCTATCCTTTAGTCAAGCAAAAATCTTATCCGGTAGTGGTGTTGATTCATGATGGGCCAAATAGGAGAGATGTGTGGGGGTTTAATTCTGAAGTCCAGTTTTTAGCAAATCGGGGATATGCCGTTTTTCAAATCAACTATAGGGGATCTGTGGGGTATGGAAAGCAGTTTTATACAGCAGGTTTTAAGCAATGGGGCGGAGAGATTCAGAATGATATCAGTGATGGCGTGGCTTGGCTTATCCACCAAGGTATAGCTGATAAAAGTAGGGTCGCCATCATGGGGACAGGTTTTGGAGGTTATTCAGCACTGTATGCGGCCTGTTTTAACCCTACCTTATATAAATGCGCTATTTCCTCTTCCGGATATACTAACTTATTTACTTATCTAAAGGAGATCCCTCCATATTATCAGCCTTATTTGCAGTTGTATTATAACATCATCGGAGACCCGACTAAGGAGTATGAGCTATTTAGAGCTATATCACCTTTGTTTCACGCAGAGAAAGTAAGGATGCCTATTTTGATGTTTCACGGAGGGAAAGACCGATTTAATAGCCTTACTGATGTTAATCAATTTGTGCAGAAGGTGAAAAATAATAATGTAACGGTCCGTTATGTATTTAAAGAGGATGAAGGCCGTCGTTTTAAGAAAGATGAGAATGTAATTGAGTATTACCAGATGATCGAACAGTTTCTTAAAGAACAAATGTAGCTAATGGGAAACTTTGATTTACGATATCGAAAGAATTTTGGCCTTCTAATAACATTCTTGGTCTTGGTGACTGTCTTATTTGTCACTTCGGCTTTTTTTGCGCGTAAGATGACAACCAATTTTGTCGAGACAGAGTTCAATAACAAGAAAGTTGAAGTTTTCGATGAGTTTATCAAGCCATTTAATGATTTTTTTACCTCCAAGGTTCCTGAGATATCCTATTATCAGGGCTATATTGACTCTGCACAGGCTGCTGAATTCTCTAACACGGTATTACGACGTTATCCCTTCGTAAGTAATGTTAATTTTTTTGATGTTGTATTTACAAATAGAGATACCTTGGGCAAAGGTCTTCGATTTAATAATTTAGGCATTTCATTGCGTAATTCCTATAGCTTTAAGTTAAATACGGACAATCGCTTCATTGGTGTGCATCAAAGCTCGGATGATTATAAAAATCATGCCGAGGATTTTAACAATATGATGCTCAAGCTAGCTGGGTTTTTGGATCGTGTTTCCGATTCAACCAAATTGACAGATAATGATATTTATAAAGTATTCTATACACTTCAGCCTGGTAAGATCTCTTACTTGAATATTCCACGTATGTCGGATATCATGGCCTATAAAACCATGATGCGTTTTAGTGATCTGCCTAAGAGTGACTATGAACAAGATTTGTTCGTCTTTTCAATAGAACCACGCAAGATGGCTATTACGAATAAGTATCCAAATCTATACGAAGAGATTGTTATCAAACCTGTGGTGGATCAATATGTGGAGGAGCATGTCGCTTATCTGCGTACAGAATTGGCCTTGCCGGGTGCGTTATCTGATTATAAGCTTCAGTTTGATACGTCCCGAGAGTTTATTCAACGTGATATTAATCGACGTTTTTTTCCTGTTATGATTGGACTCCTGTTAGTTTATTTGATACTCTTGACGGTCGGTTATCTCATCTATCGGAATGTTATGATCAATAGTCGGTTGTACCAGTTGCAATATGATTTTATTAATAACCTGACCCATGAGTTTAAGACACCGGTTAGCGTGATCAAGATCGCAGGAAATAATATCAAGAGCGCGGAGAAGCTATCGGATGTGGAGAGAAATATGTACGGTCGCATTCTGGATCAGGAAGCAGATAAACTTAATGCGTTGATGAATAAGCTACTGTCGTTTGCTCAGATCGAAAATAAATCCATCAAGTTTAATGGTGAGTATATTGAGTTGAATGAGTTTTGTCAGCATATGTTTGATGCGACTCATATAAAATATCCCGATTTGACATTGAATTATGAGATCGATGTCAAGACGGAGATGTATGCGGATCCTGTTCTATTGACCAGTGTTTTTCAGAATCTGATTGATAATGCTTACAAGTATTCTGCACCGGATCGGAAGGTTTTAGATATCCGTGTTCAACAAAACAAGAAAAATTTTGTTATTTTATTCAAAGATCAAGGGATTGGTATAGATAAGAAAGAATTTAATAGTATTTTTAAAAAGTTTTACCGAGTCAAGAACCAGTTTAACCAACAAGGCAGTATTGGTTTAGGACTCGCATTTTGTAAAGAGATTACTGAGTTTATGAACGGGGAAATAAAAGTAGATAGCCAGTTAAATGTTGGTACGGTTTTTACACTTAGTTTCCCAATTGAAGTTAAAAAAACATAAATTATGGAAAAAGATATTACGGTTGCAGTTGTTGAAGATGACGAAAACTTGCGGTTTTTAGTAAGTCATCGTTTGCAAACTGAAAATTATAAAGTTGTACAGGTCGGCAACGGGTTGGAAGCGGAGAAGTTGATTTTAGAACTTCAACCTGATATCGTATTGTTGGATTGGATGCTGCCAGGAAAGGAAGGCATCGAAGTGTGCGAGGCTGTACGTAAAGAAGGCTTTGAAAACATCATTATCATGATGACGGCCAAATCTCAGGATGTAGATAAAATAGATGCCTATAGTTATGGTATTACGGATTACATCACGAAGCCTTTCAATATGGATGTCCTTGTCGCTATGATTGAGAATAAAGTGCGTTTCTTTGTTCCGAAAAGTAGCAATAAAGATGTGCATGTCTTTGGCAATACGGAGCATCATCCACAGATTCACTCTTTAGTTAGGGATGGTCGTAAGATCGAGCTGACTATTTTAGAGAATAGGATTTTACTGCATTTTCTCCAGAATATGGGGCGGGAGATTACGCGCGAAGAACTGATGGAAGTCGTGTGGGGGTATAGTTCTAATGTGAATACCCGTACGTTGGATATGCATGTGGTTCGCTTGCGGAAAAAAATAGAAAATAATCCCGATAAGCCTACTTATCTCCAAACGGTCAGAGGCTTAGGTTATAAATTTGTTGACGAAGAATAATGTGTTTGATTTGGATAATTAAATCGTTTTAATTATCTTCGTCAATATCGAGCAAGACCACTCTTTCAAATATCGAAAGAGTGGTCTTGTTTCTTTTTTATTAAGAGTTTAGTGTTTACTATTTTAAGTTAATTGAATAATTATGGCGGAAGTAACTTATTACACAGAGGAAGGGTTAGCGAAGTTAAAAGAAGAGCTACAGTACCTAAAAACTGAGGGAAGGGCTAAGATGGCCAATGCGATTGCAGAAGCGCGCGACAAGGGAGATTTGTCTGAAAATGCCGAGTATGATGCAGCTAAAGAAGCGCAGGGCTTACACGAAGCAAAAATTGCTAAATTAGAAGAGGTGTTGGCTAGTGCTCGATTGATCGATGAATCAAAATTGGATCTTTCCAAAGTATTGGCACTTTCCATTGTCAAGATTAAGAATAAGAAAAACGGAGCAGAGATGACTTATCAGTTGGTGTCAGAGACTGAGGCTGATTTGAAAGCAGGTAAAATATCTGTTAAATCTCCAATCGCTCAGGGCTTGTTAGGAAAGTCTGTAGGGGATGTAGCAAAGGTTAGCGTACCTGCAGGAGAGATCGAGTTTGAGATAATGGATATTTCTAGATAATATTTATATAGGTTATGTGCGGTTCGCCATAACCGCTCTCATAACTTTATTATTTGAAAAGAGGACAATTAATCCATTGTCCTCTTTTTTTTCTGAAAGTGTTCGTATTTAATGGACATCAAGAACTTTTTTCATAACATTGTTCTTTATTGTTGGCATTCAAGAGCTCACCCGACACGATCGGGTTCGGTTCATTTCTGTTGGTGATTCAATGGAATCATGAAAGTTTTATTTTACGTGGGTACAAATGGGGATTGACCAACTTTCATTGCAGTTTATACCAATACTTCTTGTAGGTTTTGTTATATTTGCTCATTGATCAACTTGAAAGATAAATGTCTACAATATTTTCAAAGATTATTTCGGGAGAGATTCCTGCTTATAAAGTTGCTGAGAGTAACGATTATTTGGCATTTCTAGATATTTCACCTCTTACACCAGGCCATGTGTTGGTGATACCAAAGAAGGAAACCGATTATATATTTGATATCAATGATGACGAGTACATGGGGATGTGGGTTTTTGCTAAGATCGTATCCCAAGGTATAAAAAAAGTGATTTCTTGTAGAAAAGTCGGAGTTGCTGTAGTTGGTCTAGAAGTTGCGCATGCACATATACATCTTATTCCCTTGAATCAGGTTAGTGATATGAATTTTGAAAAAGCAAAATTGTCTCTACCTGCGGAGGAAATGACTCGAATTGCGGAAGAGATTCGCCATGCTATAGTCTCCATCACAAATGGTGATTAACTACGATCTCATTCTGATACCCTAACAAATTAATATGCAAGAATTTTTAGTGTCATTCCAACAGATAATGGACGCGGAGTACTTATTAAGTCATGGCGGGTTCTACATTGTTTGTTTAATTGTATTTGCAGAAACGGGACTTTTCTTTGGTTTTTTTCTGCCAGGAGATTATTTGTTGTTTTTAGCAGGATTGTTCTGTGCTTTAAACAAAATAGATGTCGATATCACGACGATGTATTTCGGTATTTTATTTGCCGGGATATTGGGCAATTTTGCAGGCTATTGGTTTGGGTATCGAACGGGGCCCATGCTCTTCAAGCGAAAGGACTCGCTTATCTTTAAGCGTAAATATGTCGTGATGGCCGAAGAGTTTTATCAAAAATATGGTGGTACAGCATTAGTTATTGGACGGTTTGTTCCAATTATTCGTACATTTGCGCCAATATTTGCCGGGGTTGTCAAGTTAGACTTTAAAAAATTTGTGCTTTATAATGTATTGGGCGCAATTATTTGGGTGTCTGTTTTGACGCTTTCGGGCTATTATTTAGGAGAGCTTTTCCCTTCTATTATTAACTATGTAGAGTATATTATTGTCGGTATGATTGTGATCGCATTCTTACCGATTATTATTGCGCTGTTAAAACGTTGGATAAAAGGAAAAAAAGAAAATAAAGAAACAAAATAAACAGTAATTATAATTAATGAGTACACAACACCCTTGGCATCAAGTTTCTCCTGGAGAGGACCTGCCAAATTCCGTAAATGCTATTATTGAAATACCAAAAGGTTCGAAAGCGAAATATGAAATTGACAAAGACAGTGGCTTACTAAAATTGGACCGGGTTTTATTCTCGTCTGTGATGTACCCTGCAAATTACGGTTTCATTCCACAAACTTACTGTGATGACAAAGATCCGTTGGATATTTTGGTTCTTTGTTCTGTTGATGTGATTCCAATGAGTCTTATTGAAGCCAAAGTAATCGGTGTAATGCATATGATCGACGGCGGCGAACAAGACGATAAGATTATTGCTGTAGCGAAAAATGACATGTCAGTTAATCATATTAATGATCTTTCTGAATTGCCTCCGCATACGATGAAGGAAATCGTTCGTTTCTTCCAAGATTACAAAGCGTTGGAAGGAAAGAATGTTACAATAGAAAACTTGTACGGACGTACTTATGCTCAAAATGTTATCATGGAGAGTATCGAATTGTACAACAAAGAAATTAGAAACAAATAAAACCTAATGGCCCTCGATATTTTTTGGACAATTTTTTTAGTTTTTGCGAATGGATTTTTCGTTGCAGCAGAGTTTGCAATTGTAAAAGTCAGGGCATCCCAGATTGAGCTTCAGGCAAAGTCGGGTAGCAATGTCGCTAAAATTGCTAAAAATATTACAGAGCATTTGGACAAATACCTAGCTGCAACACAGCTAGGTATTACTTTAGCTTCACTAGGCCTGGGATGGAAAGGTGAAGCTGTGATGACACAGATTGTATCCCAGCTGTTTGGTTACCTGCAGGTCGACGTATCACAAGGTTGGGCCAAGTGGTTAGGGTTTGCTATTGCCTTTGGTACCATTACGTTCTTGCATGTGGTTCTGGGTGAGCTTGCTCCCAAGTCTATAGCAATACAAAAGCCTGTAGCTACGACGATGAAAGTAGCTGTTCCGTTACGCATTTTCTCATGGGTGTTAATGCCCTTGATTTATGTGTTTAATGGATTTGCCAATTTTCTGTTAAAACTGGTAGGTATACATCCCCATCCTAATGACTCTACACACTCCTCCGAAGAGCTTCAATATCTGTTGGAGAAAGGTAAGGAGTCTGGTGCATTAAATACCTCAGAGCACGAGCTTATCAAAAATGTTTTCGATTTTAACGAGCGCATTGTAAAAAATATCATGGTACCTCGTACCAAGATTATTGCTGTGGAAGTCGATGATACTGCCGAAGAGTTTATAAATACCGTTACAGAAGAAGGTTACTCCCGTATTCCTATTTACGACGATAATATTGACAAGATCGTAGGTGTTGTACATACCAAAGATATCCTCCCTTTGCTTGTCAAAGGAAAAGAGGTGGTATTAAAAAACATCATGCGTAAGCCTTATTTTATTCCTGAAACAAAAAAAATCAATGACTTGATGACCGAGTTTCAACAAAAGCGCATTCAGATTGCTTTTGTACTGGATGAATTTGGTGGAACGGCAGGGATGGTTACACTAGAAGATATCGTTGAAGAGTTGGTTGGAGAAATACAGGATGAATACGATGAGGAAACACCTGTCGTGGAGCGTATCTCTGAGACGGAATATATGGTCGATGCCGGAGCTTCTGTACATGACTCTAACGGATATCTTCCGCTAGAACTTCCGGAGAGTTCAGATTACGATACTATAGCCGGTCTGGTAAGCCATGTATTTGAAAAAATACCTGATGTAGGCGAGTCAACACAAGAATTTGGTTATGTTTTCACGATTATGAAGAAAACACAACAGAATATTGAGTATGTTAAGCTGGATCTAGTGGAGACAGCAGAAGACGATGATAGCGAATAATGCATCTTTTTTATACCCCTGAAATAGAACCCCATCATGTTTCTTTTTTGCTTAGCGAAGAGGAAAGTAAGCATGCTGTACGTGTACTCCGTTTGCAACCGGGAGACTGTATCTACCTGGTCGACGGCACAGGAGGCTTTTATAAAACAGAAATTATCGACGCGCATCCTAAGCGTACTAGTCTTAGGGTATTGGAGGTGCAGACTGCATACGGTACGGCGTCCTACCGATTGCATATGGCTGTCGCTCCGACTAAGAATATGGATCGATTAGAATGGTTTTTAGAGAAAGCTACCGAAATAGGGATTCAAGAGTTTACACCTATTATTTGCGAGCACTCCGAACGCAAAGAGGTGAAGGTAGAGCGCTTGGCGAAAGTAGCTATCTCTGCTATGAAGCAATCACTAAAAGCATATCTGCCTAAGATTAATCCAGCAATTTCTTTTTCCAAGTTTATCTCCCAAGTAGAAGACTTTGGAGGCTTCAAGGGGCTTGCACATTGTGTGGATTCGGAAAAGAAGTATATATCGACTGCTTTTACAAAGCAAAGCAACTACCTTTTGCTCATCGGTCCCGAAGGCGATTTTTCCGAAAAAGAAATAAGCCAGGCATTGGATGCTGGCTTTATTCCTATCTCTCTTGGAGATGCTAGATTACGCACGGAGACAGCTGCTCTAGCTACAGTTCTCGAAATATCGTTGTTGAACCGCTAGCGGATTAGTTCTGCATCCATAATCTGTATTTCTGCATTGCCCTTTAACGGTTCTGGATTGAATTTCATTTTACCTTTTATTTTGATAGGCTCCTCGGTGTATTTGATAGTGCCCTTTTTCATAAATACCTCCACCATAGGCGGAATACCATTTGTACCACAAAACTGGCATTGTGCGATAGGGAGTACCGATAACATAAATGTACTGTGATTACGTCCACTAGTCAAGGGGACGATGTAACCTGGTAGGTCCACAATTTTGTTTTCCAATTTTTTCAGTTCAGGTGGATAGTGTGGGGTATATACTTTTTTGTTTCCCTCAGTGCTTACTCGATACATCATTTTGTCAATAGCCTCCCAGGTGTTGTTCATCATAGGGGTATGATCCGGTACATTTAGGTTGGGATAGTCTTTAATTTGGGCATTGCTAATTGCTGTGCCGAGTATCAGAAAATTTAATATGAGAAGTATTCTGTTCATTTTTTTGTTTTTGTAGTCGTTTTATTGCTATCTATTTAGACGCTAAAGTTTTTGATATTGTCGTGTTGTATGCTTTAAAAGCAGGGATCAAGGCTGCTATTACGCCCAAAGCAATTGCAGCAGCGAGGATCAGGAGCTCATTTGGATATAGCTTGAATGCCTCTATAAAATCAGCACTCTGACTGGTTTGTGTACTTATATAGTACAATATGCTATGCCCTAATAAGAGCCCTATCACCCCGCCAATTAGAGTGATAACTAGGCCTTCAGCCACGACCAAAGTGAATAACTTAGCTTTAGTAGCTCCCATTGTCCGCATTATCGCCATGTCGTAACGACGATCCTTCAGCGCATTGTATAGACTGATAAATACACTGAGGGCTGCAATCAGCATGATCACATAGGCCAAGATCGCTAGTGAATCCAAACCAACGCCTAAAAGAGAAAATATTCTAGAGCTTTCTATAGCAGGCGATGCAGCCTGCATATGTGTACTTTGATTGACCAGCCTCGGTAAGACACCAATGGCTGCAGGCGAACTATATTTTACTAATAATGCAGTGATTTCAACACCGTGATCTTCGATCATGTCCTGACCTATACTTTTTACCATAGTAGGAGATTCCATTATTGGTTTTTCTTTAACCAATCCTTCTTCCGCTTCCACATGGTCATGCGTATGCTCATGTGCTGTCGCATGTTGATGGTTGTGATCCCCATCTCCGTGATCATGATTATGGTCGTGGTCATGGTCACAGTCCGGACCATGTATATGCTCGCCTTCATGGGCTATACCATGTACCTCCCATACACTTGCTAGATTGGAGAGAATCAGATTGTCTACCACGGATCGCGCAGGAGATAGGATACCCACCACCTTAAAAGGATGGTCATCATGTACATGGGCATCGGCCGATAGACCATGTGCACTGTGTATTTCATCACCGATTTTTAATTGGTGCTTGCGTGCTACCTCGGCTCCGAGCACGATTTCAAAGCTTTTTGACCACAGCTTACCCTCAGCCATCTTAAGCTCGTACAATCCCATGAAGGATGTATCCGTGCCTATTATACGGTGCCCCTTATAGTTATCGCCCAACGAGATGGGGACAGCTAGTTGTACAAATGGATTCTCGGCTATTTTATTTGCCTCCGCGAGTGATATATTACCAGTTGGATTGTCCACATGGTATAGACTGCTTAGTATGAGCTGCATGGGGCTGCCCTTAGCTCCGATGACCAAGTCCACATTTTTACTGTTATTTTCCAGTTGTTTCTCAAACGTATCTCCCGATATATAGATCACCAAAAGTATAGCTACGCCAAAAGCAGTTAATACTATACTTAATAAGGTGGCACCCCATTGCTGAGTTATGTTCTTCCAGACTAATGCAAACGTGTTCATATTATAATTGATAGGTATTGGAGAAGTTGTCCTTTATTCTTTTGTCATGGGTGGCTATCAGTAATGTTGCTCCAAAAGATGTAGCGGTATCCAATAACAGATCTAGTACATGCTTGGTATTGGTGTCATCCAGTGCGGCGGTAGGTTCGTCGGCAACGAGGAGTTTAGGGCCGTTGATTACAGCGCGAGCTATGGCGGCACGTTGTAGTTGCCCTCTACTCAATTGAGATGGATAGCTATCTGTTTTTTCTATCAATTGCAATTTATCTAAGATTGTTGCAATAGCTTTTTTGTCTACTGGTCTTTTTGCTAAGTGTTGCGCCAGTTCGATGTTCTCGCTGATAGTGAGGTTTTTTAAAAGATGTGCCTCTTGAAATATGAAACCGATGTTATCTGCCCGAAATCGATCAAGCTGACTTTCGCTCAATTGATAGATATCTTGTCCGTCGATAAAGACTTTCCCATTAAAGGGTTTCGATAGTCCACTTAGTAAATGAAGTAGGGTTGTTTTTCCTGTGCCCGAATCGCCCAACAAAAGGCTGTGTTGATGTTTCTCTATTTTGAAATCAGGAAACTGAAGTTCGTGCGAAGGGAAATATTTGAACGTAAGGTTTTCTGAACGTATCATGAATTTGTTATTCCTGCGGTGTAAAGTTTCAACCTTAAAGGTATCGGAAATTGCTTACAATAGAAAATCTTAATGAAATTATTACAGGATTAAGAGCCCTTCGCCTTAAAGAAAAATTAATGTGTTGTAAATAAATGTAGGTCTATTGGTGTGTTATGAGGTCTGTTTGCCGTTTATCGGGAGGTAGTTAATAATTAATTAACGCTAGATTGAGGTAAAGGTAATTTGTCGGTAACATTGAGTTAATATGCCCATTATACTTTTGTGTTAAATTAAAATTAATTCAAGTTGAAACTAAATTTAAACATTAAAAAGGCAGGTTTGCTAGTATTAGGTGTAGTAGCAGGCTCAGTTGTTTTCGCTCAAAAGACAGATACAAAAGGAAATGTCTTGGGAAAAGAAGCGAATAAAAAAGATACGGTCAATACATTGAACGCACAGCAAAAAAATAGCGCCTCGATATCAGATGGAGTTTCAGCAAGTTCATCTGTTTTCGGTATTCGCGGTAAGGTGATCGATGTGGAGACAATGAAACCTATTGCAGGGGTCAGTATTTCCCTGTCGGACAATAGTAAAGTGACTTCAACTAATGCCAACGGTGAATTTATTATCCCCGTAAACAAAAAAGGAGAATATAGTATTGTAAGTAGCTATTTAGGATATAACAAAGAGATCACGCCGGTAGTTTTGGAAGCTAAAAACTGGGAGATGGTCAGCGTTGTATTAGTTAATGAATCATCTACACTAGATGAAGTTGTCGTGACCAGAAGACGCGTACAAGCTAGTGAGTTTGCTTTATTAGAGGAACGTAAGAATTCCAATCTATTTGTAGAGAAGATAGGGGCGCAGGAGTTATCGCGTAAAGGGGTAAGCGATGCTGAAGGAGCATTGACAAAGATGAGTGGTGTTACAAAATCGGCTTCGGGAGCGAATGTGTTTGTCCGCGGATTGGGTGATCGGTATAATAGTACGACATTAAATGGATTGGCTTTGCCATCAGAGGATCCTTTAAATAAAAATATTTCTTTAGATTTTTTTGGAACAAATGTTATTCAAAGTGTTGGAGTAAATAAAACATTCAATCCGTTGCTTATTGCTGATGTCGCAGGGGCTAATATTGATATTGTTTCGAAGGAATTAAACGAAGACGCAAGTTTGGAGTTGAGCTTATCTTCAGGGATTAATACACAAGCTGTCAATGCTGATAATTTTAAAAGGGTTGATGGTACAAATTGGTTCGGTTCTTTAAATCAAAAGAAATCTCCGATTACAAGCTTAAGTAATTATGATTTTAGTAATAATTGGAATCCCAAAAACATGGAAACTCCAATTAACTCAAGTTTTTCTATCATAGGCGGAAAGAGATTCAGGATTGGCGAGAATAATCTGAATGTTCTACTTATTGGTAATATGACATCAGATTATAAGTATGCAGAGGGTATTATCCGCCAAACTACAAATGACGGCACCATTTCTTTGGATCAAAAGAGTACACTTTCAAATTATAATGTTTCAAAAACAGCTATGGCAAATCTGAAGTATTCGTTTGGAAAGCACTATTTGGCTTTTAATTCATTATACATAAATGATCAGAGTCAAGAGTTCGAAAGCAACATCGGTTATAAATTATTTGATGTAAAAGATAATGGCTATTTCAGACGAAGTCATGTAATTGATAATCATCTGTTGGTAAATCAATTGTTGTCGAAATTGGATCTTACAGATAGTTGGAAGTTAGACTTGGGACTGGGGTATAATGTAGTGAAAAGCGACGAGCCTGATCGTCGTACGTTAGAAATGCTAGATGTAGGTCAAACTGGTTCTTATCGTTTGTTTGATACATATAATTTTAACGAGCGTTACTTTTCTGATTTGAACGAGAATGGTCTTTCTGCAAAGGCTATTGCAACCTATAAATTCGTAAATGATAATGACTATGATCGTAAAATAGAATTTGGTTACAATGGTAATTTAACAAGTAGGGATTTTAATGCTGTTTTCTTTGGCCATAAGAGAGTTGGTTCAATGGAACTGGGAGGGATTGACATTGAGGACATGGATGGCATTTTTGGTCATAACCCTTTTAGCAAAGGAGAGTTTACATTATATACCGGTAGAGATACTGATTTAACACCTTACTGGTATAAAGGAACAAGAAATATTCACTCGGCTATTGTCTCCGGTACTTATCAATTTACAGAAAAGTTTACGGCATTATTAGGTCTAAGATATGATAACGTATTTCAGGAAATTACATACGATACCAATATTGGTAATTCTGATGTAGACGGTGATAACGAAATTAAGAAAAATTATGTTTTGCCAAGTGCTAACTTGAAGTATGAGTTAAACGAGAAGAGTAACTTGAGGGCTTCAGCTAGTATGAGTTATACATTGCCTCAGTTTATTGAAACTGCTTATTTCAAAAACACATATTCTACGGGATCTGTAATAGGTTACCAAGGCTTAAAACCCGTAGAGAATACAAATTTTGATATTAAATGGGAATTGTTTCCCTCTAAAGGTGAATTGTTATCTGTAGGAGCGTTTTATAAAAACTTGAAAAACCCTATTGCTCGTGTCGAAAGTAGTGGTAATGTGTTGACCTACCGAAATGTAGGTTCGTCCGCACAGGTAGCAGGAGTTGAAATTGAATTAAAGAAAAATTTATTGAGTACAACTACAGCGAATGGAGAGAATATATTGTCTGCAGGAGCAAATGTTTCATATCTGTACAGTAGTCAAAAATTAGAGAATCCTACGGCTAACTTCACAGAATTTAATGGAACTTCTAAATTGCAAGGTGCTTCTCCATTGTTGTTAAACGCAGATGTTAGTTACTTATTAAATGGAAGAAATTGGAATTGGACCTCAACAGTCGTATTAAACTATTTCAGTGATCGAGTTTTTGCAATAGGAACTCAAGGGTACAAAAATGTAATCGAGAAAAGTATACCGACATTAGATTTTATTTCGAATGTAGCGTTTAATAAGCGTTGGGGAGCAAATATAAAGGCTCGAAATATTTTGAACCCTGCGATTCGTTTAGAAAGAGAGTCAGATAAAGGAGAGAATATTACATTGAAGTCAATAAAAAGAGGAGCGGATTTTAGTGTCGGAGTATCTTATAAATTTTAATGATTTCTTAATCAGGATGTAACATTCTGTTCTTATAGTGGGGTTATATTTGAGGAATAAATAATAGAAGATTTAACAGAAAATAAACAATAATTAAATAAAATGAGAACAAAATTATTTGCAGTTTTAGCTGTTGCAGCTTTAGGTTTTACAGCTTGTTCAGACGACAAAAAAGAACCAGTTACACCGCAACCAGAAGGTTTAACAGAGCTAAAAGGTAACATAACTACTAATCAATCTGTAAAAGCTGGTACAATTACTTTAGACGGGGCTACTATTGTTCGCGAAGGGGCTACATTGACGATTCCTGCAGGTACTAAAATTGTAGCTAAAAATAACAGCTCTTATTTATTGGTAGAGAGAGGGGCTAAAATCATTGCAAAAGGTACTGCAGATAACCCAATTACATTTACATCGGCAACTGCTAAGTCTGGTGCTTGGGGAGGTTTAGTTATTAATGGTAAGGCTCCTTTATCAAGAGCAAATGCATCAGATCCAAGTTCATTCGGTACGGAAATCAATGATAATATTTTTTATGGAGGAAGTGATGTTGCCGACAATTCTGGAGAGTTAGATTATATTGTTTTAGAATATACAGGAGCAAATATCTCTGATGATAAAGAACATAATGGGTTAACGCTTAATGGTGTAGGTAATGGTACAAAAATATCAAATATCTATATTAAAGATGGTGCTGATGACGGAGTAGAGTTCTTTGGAGGTTCTGTAAACGTTACTAATTTGTTAGTAGTGAATTCAGAAGATGATATGTTTGACTTTACACAAGGTTACACAGGGACATTAAAAAATGCCTATGGTATCTGGACGGCAGCATTCTCTACTGATGAGGGAGACCCTCGCGGTGTAGAAGCGGATGGGAATCATGATGGTAACGGCTCCAACCATGTCGGACAGTCTGATTTCAAAATGGAAGATATTACTATTGTAAACAATGGTACTAAAAATAGAGGTTTGGATAAAGATGGCAAAACTGTTAATTTGATGGATGACTTTATCAAGGTTAGAAGAGGAGCTAAAGCTACCATTACAAATTTATTATTGAAAGCCCCTGCTGATAATCAATATGCTTTCTCTGATATCATTGATTTCACTGACGGTAAAGGTATCGGAAATCCAGCATCTACAATTACTTATTCATTTGAACCAGAATCAAAATTCAATGCTTCAAAAATTAAGGCAGAAGGTGCTACGGTAACTAAAAATGCAACGTCAAAAGGAGCCAACACCTCAGTGTTTGCTTGGACAAAGTTCACTTTTTAAAACTTAGCCGTACTAAGATAAAAACAAAAAGGCTGACTCCTAGAGTTAGCCTTTTTGTTTTTATCTTTAGCTATACTGAAGTCATATAATGAAAGATTCGATTAAACTCGTTTTACTCTTACTGCTTGTTAGCTTACAAGCTGGTAATGGTTATGCCCAAGCATTATCTATTTCCAAATACAAAAAGGAAGCACTCGTCACCGTACAAAGAGGATCAGCGATTTTTATGTTGAGTAGTAGGGGAGATCTGCTATACGTCACGACGAAGCTTGCATCCGATCTTGATTTTTTATACAATTTTGATGGACGTTTATCAAAAGTGGGGCACGTGGATATCTCTTACAATTTTGATGGAAAGTTGGTTCGTTTTGGTGAAATTAATGTTGACTATAATATGGATGGGAAGGTGAGAAAAATAGATGATGTATATATCGACTATAATTCAGATGAACAAATAAGACGGATTGGAGATAGGAGGGTCGATTATAACTTAAATAATAAGATACGTCGAATTGGAGATATTGAAATAGACTATGACATTCATGATCGTGTTCGGAGATTTGGAAGAGAAGATATAGAATACAATTTGGATGATAAGGTTCGGCAGTTTGGTAAGCAACGTGTGAGTTACGATATGAATGGACGAATTCGTGAAATTTGGGGGAGTCATTTTGATTATAATATCGATGGGTCACTCAGAGCTGTTAGAGGTAGTTCTAGAGATGAAAAGGAACCGAATGTTATGCTGTATTACAATATGGTTAGGCGACTAAATGGAGATTGATAGTTGGTATGACCGTGTCACGATATGCTGCCTAAGCCGTTTTCCATTGGGCTATTGTAGCTGGGATTGGTAAGTCGCCCGATGTCTTCATACATTCGATAGTGCGGCCCCGCATTATTGAAAGAAAAGGTTAAAGGGTTTTATAAACTCGGTTCACTAATGGTCGAACGCAATATACTAAATCTTATAGCGATAAGTGGTTAAGAGCTAGTTGTGTGGGTAGATGTGAATGCTCCATAGCCGTTTTATGAATAGGTTTAGTATAGTTTTTGGTAATAATCAAGGAATGCTATCAATGAATTGGTCAAAGTCCCTTCAAGTCCCCTTAAGTCGGCTCAAGTCCCCTCAACTCCATTATAGATTCGACTATGCTTCGATAATGCTCCGTGCCATCCTCGGGATTTCTTCGGGACTGCTTCGACTATCCTTTGCCAATTCTTCGACTAAGCTTTGTCACCAAGGCAAACGGTACTCGAACAATAAGCGAACAACAGGTGAGGATGTCCCAAGACAGTCTCGAACATGTTTCCTACTTCTCTTTAAGGGGCATGCAAGAACGACCGAAGGGCAAGGCACAAACCGGTACATAAAAAATGCCTCAGATGATACGGAATATCTACTTTATAATCGCTGTAACTCTTCTCTGTAAGACATACTTGCCCATCTTTTGCGGGGATGATTTTTACGATCTTATTTCGGCATTTTGAGGTGAGTAAGTTTATGTTTTTCTAACTTTTCAATTGCCTACTTTACGCAAAAAAAGGAAGAGAAATAGAGGAATCAAACAACAACTTGGTAATAAAAGCTGGGAAAAAGTGAATACTTCTCTGGAATGAGTGAATACATGTTGGTATTCAGTGACTACTTTTAGCAATAAGGTGACTGGTATTTGCTACAGAATGATACCTATTTGGCACAAAGTGGCTACCTTTTATTGAGTTGTGTACCTTTGTTGATGTAAGGTGGTCACTCTTTCTGTTTCAGTGTTTACGACTTCTGAAATAGTGCTCACTCTTTTAGGCGGAGTGACCACAATGTACGATTTAGTGATCACAAATTGTAGGCGACTGTTCACTTCTTGCTGCTCGGTGATTACAATATGCTTTGGAGTGGTTACTTCTTGGTATATTGTTGTCACTTTTTTTGGCGAGGGGGATACCTGTTTGAGTATAGTAATCACTTGTTTGGACAATGTGGTCGGTTATTGGTAGAAAGTGACCGCAGATTGATAGTCGGTGATCACTTTTTTATAAATTGTGATCACTTTTCGCTGGATAGTGATCCCTTGTTAGTATATAGTGGTAGCAGTATCACATAAAGTGGTCACTTTTTCTTGACGATTTAATTGATGTAGCAAACTGGAGAGTAGTTTCGTTTTAACTTGAAACATTAATCAAAAACCAAAGAATCCGCTATTTAGTGGATAAAAATCAAATTATATATGAAAAGATGTTCCCCGGTATTTGCCATTACGTTTATAGTATTATTCTGCTCTTGCAAGAAGTCAGATGTGACTTCGACAGATCCTTTTGAACTCGCTGGCACATGGAAATTAACAGAGATTTATGCAGACCCTGGAGATGGGTCAGGCAAGTTCAGAAAAATAGAAGGTAAAAAAATATTAGAGTTTACTAAAGAAGGCAAAGTTAAATCAACGAATGGTGATTTATGTTTAATCAATATAAACAGTAATGCTAATGAAAGTTCTAATTTTAAAATCAAAGAAATGTATGGTGGATTGAATAAAATTATTGTTGAAAAGTGTGAGACTGAAATATCTTTTGAAATTAAGTCGGATGAGCTAACCCTTTACTATAACTGTTTCGAAGGTTGTGGGGAAAAATTTAAGCGTGTAAATTAGGAAAGACATGGTATTACTGGCGAGCTGTCCGATTCGGTATAGCTCGGAAAGCTAGATTAAAGTAATAGAGTGTTGGCAAAGAAATCTTATCTCGGTTTGTAATGATACACGATCTCGTATTTTTCGTGTTTGTACTTATCGGCTACTTCGCCAATATTTAGGTTTTGTCCCTGAGGCGTAGGTTCACAAATGGAAAAATATTGCCCTTCGTACTTGATAGCCGTTCCTATTTTCTGTTCGAACTGTACTGCCATGGTAATATGAGTCGGATACAATATTGCTACCATAGGAAGGTTGTATAGCTCCTTGACTAAAAAGAAAAAGAGGGCAGCCCTGTCGTCGCAGTCGCTGTAGTTGTTTAAGAGAGTCTGTTCCGGAGATAGTCGTTTTTCTTTTCCAAAGTTGATATCATCATTCTCATACAGAAATGCGTATCGTGTAAAACGCATTAAGTAATCTACACCATCTTTCGTGAGCATTCCTTTTACGTTCTCTTTGAGTACCGGTATCAGTGATTGATAAGTCACTTGGGTTAGAGGAATGTTGAAATAGGTCTCGAAATCAACACCGGGGTAGTTTTTGAAAATACTAGAGATATTGTCATTCACTTTGATATCAAACTCGTAGACTTTGTCCTTATACTGAAAATTTACATTCTTGACTGCATAAGATGCATCTTTAAATTCGGGCATAGCGGCTATCTTGTAGCTAAAGTCTTTGGTAGCACCTGGTATAGTGATCGATACGGGGGTATACGCATCAGATTGCCTGAATAGTTTGCCATAATCATGGTAATTAAGGCAGGTAAACTGTTCTCCATCTAAAAGAAAGAATGGGATGTCCGATATGTCTTCTTTGTTTTTAATGTAGAAGATAATCTGATCATTTCCTACTGCCAATCTCGCATCATAGCCCGACTTGTTCATCAGATACCATTTGTATAAAGTGTAACGATGATAGTTTTCTGCTTTCGGACTGATCGATTCCGATACTTTTCGTACGAGCTGGTAGTACAGCCAGTCGTTTAAGTGTTTTTCAGTTTTAAAGGTTTCTAATTGACTGATAAGTCGGATGTAGTGACCTGAATCAATCGCGCTGTAAAACTCCAGAATAGATTTTTCAGTTGTCTTTCCTTGAATCTGAACCTGCGGGGTTTCTGATTTGTCAAAAACAAATGGTTCTTTGAAGAAATCTATAGTATCTAGTTGTTGCGCCCACAGTACATTGCTATAGGTAAGACCTATGCAAAATAACAGAATATAGCGAACAGTGGATTTCATTTATTAACATTTGCTTAATATAAAGTTAGTAAAAAAATAATATTAATTTTCGCGGCATTTGAACAAATAATTCTGCGTCTTGGCTTCGCGGATCAGAATATGTGTAGTAGATATCGGAGTTTTAAGACAGAAAGTCGAAAAAGTATCTTATATTGGGGTAATAGGTTAAGACTATGTTATTTTTATGAGAAAGGGCATTTTATTTCTGCTGCTAAGCATAATGATGAGCTGGGCAAATGCGCAGACTTCGAATTCTAAATCATTTATGGAAGCTTTTAAGCCGCACCTTGGTAAGTACTATGAGGGAACTATTGTCGCAGGAGGGAAGGAAGGTGACGGCTTTACGGGGCAACGTTTATTGATGCAGGTAATGAGTTGGGAGGATAGAACGGTAAAAGTGCCATTCTTTGTTGGGGAAGACAAATCCCGAACTTGGATATTTTCATGGAGTAATAATCGCGTCGAGTTGAAGCATGACCATCGAATGTCTGATGGTACACCGGATAAAGTAACTTATTACGGAGGTACCGCCCCCAACGAAGGACAGGCAGGTATGCAGATGTTTCCGGCAGATGCCGAGACAGAGCAGCTTATAGATTATGCAGCGTATAATGTATGGTGGGTGACTATTGATACCAAGAAATTTACGTACAATTTGAGGCGTATAGGTTCGGATCGCTTGTTTTCGGTCGAGTTTGATTTGACGAAGCCAGTTGTGTCGAATTTCAAACCTTGGAGATAGATTTTCAATTCTAATTCCATATCTTTGCAGTAATGGATAATTTCATTGTTTCAGCCCGTAAATATCGCCCAGTTACCTTCGACTCTGTAGTAGGACAATTGCATATTACAAATACGCTAAAGAATGCGATTCATAGTAATCAGCTGGCTCAGGCGTTTTTGTTTTGTGGTCCTAGGGGAGTAGGAAAGACGACCTGTGCACGTATATTAGCTAAAACAATAAACTGTGAAAATATCTCTTCCAATACAGAGGCATGTGGTGAATGTGAAAGCTGTAAATCCTTTGCAGGAGGTACTTCTTTTAGTATCCACGAACTGGATGCTGCTTCTAATAATTCGGTAGACGATATCCGTAACCTGATCGATCAGGTACGTATACCGCCACAGACAGGTAAATACAAGATTTACATCATTGATGAGGTTCATATGTTATCACAGGCGGCATTTAATGCTTTCTTGAAAACATTAGAAGAACCTCCTTCGTATGCTATTTTTATATTAGCTACGACAGAGAAGCATAAGATCCTTCCTACTATTCTGTCTCGGTGTCAGATTTTTGACTTTAATAGAATCCGTGTCGATGATATGGCAAGCCATCTGGGCTCAATAGCGACAAAGGAAGATATTACTTTTGAAATAGACGGTCTTCATGTTATTGCTCAAAAGGCTGATGGAGGGTTGCGCGATGCGCTATCCATGTTTGATCAGATTGTTAGTTTTTCAAACCGTAATCTGACTTATCAAGCGGTCATAGAGAATTTAAATATTCTAGACTACGATTATTATTTTAATATCGTCGACGCTATAGCTAAAGAGGACGCCGCTGAAACGCTATTGATCTTGGATAATGTGTTAAACCGTGGATTTGACGGTGGGCATTTTATCGCAGGGTTATCGGGGCATTTTAGGAATTTATTGATCACAAAAGAACCAAAGACCTTAAAGTTGTTGGAGGTAAGTGATAATATCAAAAAGAAATACCTTGAACAGTCTTCTTCACTTAGTTCTGGATTGCTTCTGTCAGCTCTGAACATTGCCAATCAATGTGAGATTAGTTATAAAAGTAGCAAGAACCAACGACTACAGGTTGAATTGGCTCTATTGAAGATGTGCCACCTAGCCGCCGCTATACAGCTCGGAATAAATGGTGTATCGACTCAGGTCGATCAAAAAAAAAAACAACCTGAGCCAGTAAAATCACAAGTACAATCGACTGCAAATGTACCTAGTCCTGTTGCTCCTGTGGTGAATACACCACAGGCAGTAGAGACTCCCAAACCATCTACGCCAGTAACTAAACCTGTCGTCGAGGAAAAGAAAAGTTTTGCATCCGGAAAAGGCTGGGGAAATTTTAAGTCGGCTGTAGAGGTACCTAACTTGAATACTGTCTTTGAAGAAAAAGCAGTTGACGAAGAGCAGGAGAATGACCTTGTGCAGGGAACTGAGTTTAGGGAGGTAAACTTTAATACGTTCATCGGAAAATGGAATGAGTTGGCTGAAAAAATGAAAGCCAATAATCGTATTACCATTTATACATTGATGACATCGACACCTCCAAGACTGAAGGAAAATATTATTGAGATCGATGTAGAGAATGCTATTCAAAGTGATCAACTTCGTGAAGGTAAGATCGATATGCTGAATTACTTGCGTCCGGAGCTTCAAAACTTCTCCTTGGATATTGTGACCATTCAATTGGAACAATCCGTAATCCGTAAAGCCTATACCGCCCAAGAAAAATATCAGGTAATGGCTACCAAAAATCCTGCCCTGGAAGTATTGAGAAAGACTTTTAATCTAGGGCTTAGTTAAGTAATATTCTTGCCATTCGATTGGAATGGTTTTTAATTTTTAATTTTGGTTTTTTAACCGAGCTTTAGCGAGCTCATCTTCAGATACTTTAAAACATGCAAAATAATTTCCAACGTCACGATAGGGGCGAAAAAAGAGAGACTAACCAAATGGTTTTTGGTATTCGTGCAGTAATCGAAGCGATTGACAGTGGAAAGGAAATAGAATCTCTTTTTATACAACGCGGAATCAGCGGAAGCCTCTTCCTCGAATTGAAATCCATATTGAAAGAGCACGGTTTAGGTTATCAACAGGTTCCGATCGAGAAGTTGAATAGAATAACCAGAAAGAATCATCAAGGGGTGATCGCTGTCATATCACCGATAGTATATCATAATATAGAAGATTTGTTGCCACAGATTTATGAGAGAGGAGAGACTCCTTTGTTATTGATGTTGGATGGTGTGACAGATGTTCGTAATATGGGGGCCATTGCACGGACAGCGGAATGTGCCGGTGTACATGCTATTATTGTACCCAAAAAGGGATCTGCTGAAATCAATCCCGACGCGATTAAGACATCTGCTGGAGCGCTATACAAAATACCTGTCTGCAGACAAGACTCATTGGGTAAAACCGGACGTTTTTTAATTGAATCGGGAATACAATTGGTCGTCAGTACAGAAAAAACTAAAGACTCTGTGTATGATGTTGATTATAGTGGGCCTACCTGTATCATTATGGGGGCTGAAGACGTTGGTGTGTCGGACGAATTAATCCGGATTTCAGATAAGCTTGCTAAGATCCCGATGTTTGGGGAGATTGGTTCGTTGAATGTTTCGGTATCGGCAGCAGTCGTTATTTATGAGGCTATACGTCAAAGAGAGTTAGGGAATAAAGGTTAGAATGTAAATTTGCGAATTCGCTAATACGCAATGCTAAACAATAGATGTTAAAAAGGAAGATAGAGCGGCAGTTTAGAAAATACCGATATGTCATGTATCGGGAGACACTGATTGATCATCGTGAACATTTCTGGTCTTTTGTAGGTGCATTCGTTGGAATTGGAATCATTGCATATATTCAGTCTTTGCATTTGCCATCGTTGGAAAATGTTTTTTTAATTGGTTCTTTTGGTGCATCCAGTGTTTTGGTGTATGGAGCGATCCAAAGTCCATTGGCTCAACCGCGTAATTTGATAGGAGGGCATGTGGTGTCGGCGCTGGTTGGAGTTACAGTGGCCACATTGGCTCCGGATATCATTTGGCTGACAGCTCCATTGGCTGTTGCCTTTTCTATAGTCTTCATGCAGATTACACGCACATTGCATCCTCCAGGAGGAGCGACTGCATTAATAGCAGTTTCTGGAGGCACGAAAATAGCTTCTCTAGGTTATTGGTATGTGTTGAGCCCAGTATTTACAGGTGCTTTAATCCTTTTTTTAGTAGCATTACTGTTTAATAATATTACTAAAAATAGACACTATCCCGTAAAGGGATCCCGGTTAAGAAGGTCACGTAGGGAACATTTGAAAAGACGGTTTAGTCGTTAATAAAAAAAGCCTCATCATTAGATGAGGCTTTTTTTATTAACGATAATCCTAAAGATTAATATTTACCTTTTGATTCACGACGTTTGCCAGAGAAATCACGGAATCCGCCACCGCTGTTTCCACCGCGATCACCTCTTCCACTACCACTACCGTAACCACCGCTGCTGCGACGATCACCGCCACCATATCCTCCACGCTCTCTTCTGTCACTACCGCCGCCGCCGTAGCCACCGCGACGCTCTCCACCTCTTGAGCGACCACCTCTATCCGATTGGCTATCGCCTGAGACTTCGATGCGTACTTGACGACCATTGAAATCAACAGCTTTGAATCCTTCAAATACCTTATTTACTTCTTCGTCTTGAACTTCGAAGAATGTAAATACTCCTTTCATATCAATCTTGCCGATTGATTTTCCAGAGATCTTAGCATTGTTACAGATGAATCCTAACATGTCTCCACGAGAGAACTCGTCAACAGCACCCAAGTTCATAAATAAACGGGTGTATCCTTTTGATCCTGTACGCGGGCCACGTTCTCCGCGCTCACCACGGTCACGGTCTCTTCCGTCTCTACTCTCGCGAGCATCGATGTTTAGATCAGGTGCGTTGTTGTAGTATTCTAGGAATCGATTAAACTCTAATGAAGCAAATCTTTTTACGATATCTTCTTTTGATAACGATTCAAAACCTTCCATAATAGCTGGTAAGAATTGATTGATTTGTGCTTCATTTACCTCAACATTCTGAACTTTGTTGATGATTGTCAAAAGTTGTTTTTCTACAACTTCTGGACCTTGAGGTACCTGTTTGCGTTCGAAAGTTTTTCCGATTACTTTTTCAAGTTGACGGATTTTACTTTGTTCTTTGATGTTAATCAAAGATATCGAAATACCTGTTTTACCTGCGCGAGCTGTACGACCAGAACGGTGTGTATAGTTCTCGATTTCGTCAGGTAAAGAGAAGTTGATAACATGCGTAATGTTGTTTACATCTATACCACGCGCTGCAACATCAGTAGCAATCAATAACTGTAAGCTGCGGTCACGGTAACGTTTCATTACCTTGTCACGTTGTTGTTGAGATAAATCCCCGTGTAGTGAATCCGCGTTGTATCCATCCTTGATTAAAGCTTCAGCAATTTCTTGCGTCTCGATTTTAGTACGACAGAATACAATACCGAAAATTTCAGGATTGGAATCCACGATGCGCTTAAAAGCTGCGTATTTATCTTTTGCTCTGATCAGGTAGTAATGATGCTCAATGTTTGCATTACCTGTGTTTTTCGTTCCGACAGTCATTTCTACCGGATCTGTCATATAGTTTTGAGCTATACGACGCACTTCTTTTGGCATGGTTGCTGAAAATAACCATGTTTTTTTGTCATCTGGTGTCTCCGACAAAATGTTGTTAATGTCTTCTTTGAAGCCCATATTCAACATCTCATCCGCTTCATCCAATACAACATATTTTACTTGCGAAAAATCAATCGCATTTCTGCCAATGATATCCAACATACGACCTGGAGTCGCCACTACAATTTGCACACCACGTCTGATCTGACGTAATTGATCAGAGATGTTTGCACCTCCGTATACAGCTACAACATGTACGTTGTCGATGTATTTTGCAAATTTTTCTAAATCTTTAGAGATTTGTAAACAGAGCTCACGCGTTGGACAAAGTACCAAGGCTTGCGGTTGTTTTTGAGAAAAGTCTAATTGCTCTAATAATGGAAGACCAAATGCCGCTGTCTTACCTGTGCCGGTTTGGGCTAATCCGACAAAATCGTCGTTGCCAGTCAATAATACAGGAATGGCTTTTTCCTGAATTTCAGAAGGTTTTTCGAAACCTAATTCTGAGATGGCATTAACAACTTCCTCACGGATTCCCAGTTCTAAAAATGGGTTCATGAAATAAATTATACAATAGGCACTATTGCCTAAGGCGCTGCAAAGGTACAACTAATAATTGATAAATCCTAGTGTGTAATTGATTGAAATTTAATGAGCTGTCCTTTTTTGTGTTGATGTAAGCGAATCTTCCTGTTAAATATAAAATGATAAAGGTGTATTGAAAATAGCCGATTTTTTTTTAGGTTTGGATTAATATTAAACTAACTTACTAAATTATGTGGTATAAAAAATCAATAGCCAAACTGGTCGCTGAATCTGAGCAAAGCGGGGAGGGAACTTTAAAAAGAACGCTATCTAGTTCAGGGCTCGTCGCTTTGGGGGTTGGTGCAATAATTGGTGCAGGCTTATTTTCGCTAACCGGCATTGCAGCAGCAGAGAATGCAGGACCTGCGGTGATGCTCTCTTTTATTATCGCTGCCGTTGGTTGTGCCTTCGCTGGGTTATGCTATGCGGAGTTCGCCTCCATGATTCCTGTTGCTGGTAGTGCTTATACTTACTCTTATGCTACGATGGGAGAGTTTATGGCATGGATTATCGGTTGGGATCTGGTGTTGGAGTACGCTTTAGCTGGAGCTACCGTTGCTGCCAGTTGGTCTCAGTATTTTAACGAATTACTCAAGATATTTGGGATGGCTCTACCCAATGAATTACTGTATTCTCCTTGGGTAGAACATCATTTGGCAGACGGGACAGTCTTTTCTGGTGGTATTGTTAATCTGCCTGCGATAATCATCGTCTGTCTTTTGTCTTTGCTTTTGATTCGGGGTACACAAGAGTCTTCGATGGTAAATAATGTTTTGGTGGTATTGAAGGTAGCCGTTGTTGTGTTGTTTATTGCTCTAGGATGGCAATTTATCGATCCTGCAAATCATACTCCTTTTATTCCTGTGAATGAAGGGGAGGAGTTATTAAAAGAAGGGAAGATAGGAGTCTTTGATTTTTTCAAAGAAGGGTATTTTGGTCATTTCGGGATATCGGGGGTATTGCGTGCTGCTGGAGTTCTGTTTTTCGCTTTTGTTGGTTTTGATGCGGTAAGTACAGCCGCTCAGGAAGCAATTAATCCGAAAAAGGGAATGCCTATCGGGATTATCGGCTCCCTAGTCATCTGTACATTACTGTACGTGTTATTTTCTTATGTGATGACAGGGTTGGCTCATTATACAGACTTTAAAGGGGATGCGAAGCCTGTTGCAACAGCTTTTGCAAAAACAGGATATACATTTTTAAATACTGCGATGATTGTAACTATCATTGCGGGATATACATCTGTTATTCTCGTTATGCTTTTGGGACAGAGTAGAGTGTTCTATTCTATGAGTAAAGATGGTTTATTGCCAAAGGTATTTTCAGACCTTTCTAAACGGCAGACACCTTGGAAGACTAATCTTATTTTTATGGTTTTTGTTAGTTTATTTGCGGGATTTGTGCCGGTAGCTGAATTGGGACATATGGTAAGTATTGGGACATTATTTGCCTTTACGCTGGTGTGTATAGGTGTTATTGTGATGCGTAAACGTAATCCACATGTGGATCGACCATTTAAGACACCATTGGTACCTTTAATTCCAATTCTAGGTATAATTGTGTGCGTGTTGATGATGGCTTCCTTGCCGTTAGAAAGCTGGGAGCGTTTAGGTATATGGATGTTGATAGGCGTTGTTATATATTTTATATATGGCAAAAGGCATTCTGTTTTACGGAAAGAGATTGAGTCAGGAAAAGAGTAAAAGAAAAGAGGGAGCTTATAAAGCTCCCTCTTTTCTTTTACTCTTTTATGCTGTTAGAATAACGTGAATTCTACACGACGGTTTTGTTGACGTCCTTCAGCTGTAGCATTGGTTGCGATCGGTTGGTTAGGACCGTAACCTACAGCTTCAATACGTGAAGCATTTGCGCCTTTGGATACCAAGTAGGCTTTTACCGATTCAGCACGTTCTTTAGAAAGGCGTAAGTTGGTCTGTAAAGAACCTGTATTATCGGTGTGACCTGCTAATTTTAAACTGAAGTTCTTTTCGATTAATAAAGAAGCTACGCGATTTAAGGAAGCGTGAGATGTAGAACGGATTGTTGCCTTACCTAAGTCAAACTCTAGGTTTTTGATCGCTTCATCAACAACCTTTTTGTCTTCTTCGGTAACGATGATCTTTTCGATTACCTTAGTTTCATTTTTCATCTCTGGCAATGGACATCCCGCACCATCAACTTTTACTCCTGCAGGTGTGTTCGGGCATTTGTCAAATTTATTGGCTACGCCATCACCATCATCATCCCTTAGGTCCGCAGAAAGTTCATCTAGTTTTAGTTTTAACTGCGCATTTGAAGCTGCTAGAGCATCTTTCTCTGCCTTTAAAGCATCGTACTTTTTGTTTGAATCATTTACAAGTGTCGCTACAGGATTGCTCTGCGCTAAAAATGGTTTTTCTCTTCCGCCAAGAGCGATCTCGATACCTGCATGCATGTAAGTGAACAGGTCCTCTTTGATAGATCCTGAAACGATACCATTGAAATCTTTGTTAGCCCAATTTAATTGGTAACCAAGGTCTAGATTAATACCTTTTGCAACGGCAAATTTTAACCCTGCATCTATAGGTACGTATAATTTTGTTTTAGAATCTGCTGTATTGCTTGCGGAGCCAACAAAAGTTGTTGTTTCGTAGTTTAAAGCTCCTAAACCTATAGCGGCATAAGGTTTAATGATGTTGTTCAGAAACATCCAATCCGTGTTTGCCATAGTCCACTCTGCAGATAATGCTGCTGACCAAGGTGTCTTTGTCTCAAACTTGGAGATTTGACTGCTCGATGCAATCTCATTAGTCCCACCAACTTTACCACCTAGATATTGGGCTTTTAAGCCAAAAGATGGGGAGATATGTTTCTTAATGTAAACGCTGTATCCTACATTGTTGTCCATTTTATCAAATCCTTCACGGTTGAAATGGAATAGGTTGGTCTGGTTTAGAAGACCTGCATTTACACCTACAGACCATGTTTTGTAGGCGGATGAACCTGCAAATGGAGTCGAGCTAGAGTTGTTGGAGCTCTGTCCGTAAGATGTGCTACTGATTAATCCAGCTGCGATAACCAATGATAAATTGCGTAAATTTTTAATTTCCATATTTAATTTTTAAAAGATGATCGGGCAAAACTACTGCTTTGTCACATACAAAGAACAAATCGCTACTTTTAAAATAGCGACATTGTGGATTGAAATCTACAAAGTAGTGGAGCGGGCGAAGAATTTTGGAATTTGGATCTGATAAGCCATCCGTTTAACGATGTTTTCTTCAACTATTTTTCTTAAAAAACCTTTTTTGCTCTTGGTGACGAGTAGAACATCCAATAGCTCATCTGCAATTACAGAATCTATCGCTGATGAAATGTCTTCTTTGTATTGGATAAAGAATGCTTGGGCTTTGATTATATAAGAGATGTTGTCAATACCTGTTTCAGCAATGACGCGCTCAATAAACTGATCGAATTTGACGTCAAGATTTTTGATGCTATCATCGGAGGAGTTGATATGGATTAATATCAGCTCGAAATCTGTACCATAAAGTGCCGTTGCTTGTTTTAGAACGGCAATCTCGCCATCCTTGAAATTACACAATAGTCCTATTTTGTCAGTTTTATATTTCTTTTCCTGAAATGGTATGGCTAATACAGGAGTGTTCGTGTTGAGAAACACGTCGAACATGTTGGAGCCGATCAGCATAGCATCTAGTCCAGAAGAACCTTTGGTCCCCATGATGATGGCGTCATAGGCTTCAGGAGTGACTAGCTTCCCTATTTCCTCATAAAGGTTGCCATCAGTAAAGATACTGCTCACCAGAATATCTGGTTCGTTCTCGTTTAATTCAGTGATTAGTTTTTCCATCTCTCTCTTGGCAGAGCCCACTCTTGGATCGACAAGATTTATGTCCTCTGTCGCATTGTGGTATATGTTGCTGTGGTCAGTAAAAACATGGATTAACACGAGATCGTGTTTCGTTATTTTAGAAAGCTGACGTGCATAGTCAATCGCTTTATTCGAATATTCTGAAAAGTCTACTGGGATAAGTATTTTTTTTACCATGGTATCTGCGTATTTAATTATTGTCAAAAAAAGTAGGACGTTCTAAATCAAGTACGATTTCTTTAGAAACCGATGTTCTGAAAAGTCGCTCAAAGAACGACTTTCTTGTTTTAGTAACAACAAGCATATCATAGTTGTTTTCTTTAATGATATGATTGATGACCTCAGGGATGCTGTCTAGATTTTCGTCTTGGATGTGTATAGGTTGAGCCAAACTCCGTACGTTTTCAGTGCCATCGAGATTTTTGATATTAAATGACCATGTGTCTAGATGTTGCTCAATTTCGCTTGCATCTTTTGAGTCTCTAAAAACGTGGATAATATCCAAGTTCTCGATCGGGGCTACTAATGTGAGGTATTCTTTTAACGTGTCTAATTCCTCCGCCTTGAAATTAGTTAGCATTCCTACATTCTGTAAAGCGAAGCTATCTGTATTATTTGGTATTGCAATCACGGGCACTTTTGCTCTGGTCGTAATACTACTTGTGTTGCTTCCCCATACGATGGATTTTCCTTTTCCAGTGCCGGTAGTGCCCATTACTATTAACGCATATTGAGGAGCCACAGCGATGGTCGGTAGAACTTCTGCTATAAGGCCACTAGTGCAGGTGGTTTCAAACCTCAGCAAAGGATACTCTTTTTGTAAGCTCTCTTTTAGTTCTAGTATCAATACGTCTGCTTTCAACAAAGGGATGTTGGTTTCATTATTTTCCTTTTCTTCCTCAAAAAGAGCAGAGTTAGACGTGTAACAATGGAAAAGATGAATGGCATAATTGTTTTGAACCGCGAGCTTACACGCGTATTTTGTCGCGGTTAAAGCGTTGTCTGAAAAGTCTGTAGGGACTATTATTTTCTTTATCATATTTCTGCTAACTATCTACATCGTAAGAAAGAATAAATTTACTAATATAAATTGACTTTTTAGTGATTAGGGTTAGTTTTAAAAGAGATATTAATCACATCTGACAAAATGCAATACCATTGAAATAGGGTGTATCTTTTGTTGTGGTCTATTGTAGTTAAAGCGTTTTGTTGTTTTGATGTCAAGCTACATATGCACTAAAAAAATCAATTGTAATAGCGCTCTATTTTGAGTAAATTTGGCGGTTTATAAAATAAAGTTACAATGGTGACAGAGGTTACGACGGTTATGAAATACACCTTCATCACTTACATCACTTTTATAACTACTATAACTTTAAAATAAATTTCATGACCAGTAGAGAAATACGCGAGGCGTTTTTAGAATTTTTCAAAAATAGATCACATCATATCGTTCCATCAGCACCTGTAGTGGTGAAAAATGACCCCACATTAATGTTTACTAATGCTGGAATGAATCAGTTTAAAGATTTGTTTTTAGGAGAGGCTGTCGTTAAATATTCGCGAATAGCGGATACGCAACGCTGTTTGCGGGTGTCTGGTAAACATAATGATTTGGAGGAAGTGGGAATCGATACGTACCACCATACCTTATTTGAAATGTTGGGGAATTGGTCTTTTGGGGATTATTTCAAGAAAGATGCTATTGCTTGGGCTTGGGAACTGTTTACAACGGTATATAAACTTGATAAGGATAGATTGTATGTTACCATTTTTGAAGGGGATGATTCTGAAGGGTTGATCCGCGATCAAGAAGCTTATGATTTTTGGAAAGAATTTATTGCTGAAGATCGGATCTTATTGGGGAATAAAAAGGATAATTTTTGGGAAATGGGGGATATGGGGCCTTGTGGACCTTGTTCAGAAATCCATTATGATATGCGGACGGACGAAGAACGTGCTCGTCAAAAGGGACAGGAACTCGTTAATGCCGATCACCCTCAGGTAATTGAGGTCTGGAATCTGGTTTTTATGCAGTTCAACCGTTTAAAGAACGGAACATTAGAACCGCTTCCTGCAAAACATGTGGATACTGGAATGGGATTCGAACGATTGGTGCGTGCTATCCAGGGCAAAACTTCCAACTATGATACCGACGTATTCCAACCGTTGATTTCTTTTATTGCAGAGAAATCAGGGATCGCTTATGGTGCGGATGAAAAAACAGACATTGCTATGCGGGTGTTGTCTGACCATATCCGGGCTGTGAGTTTTGCAATTGCAGATGGACAGTTGCCTTCAAATAATAAAGCAGGATATGTTATTCGTAGAATTCTGAGAAGAGCGGTGCGTTATGCGTATACGTTCCTTAATTTTAAGCAACCATTTTTTCACGAACTGGTGCCTGTTTTGGCTGCGCAATTTAAGGGTGTCTTTGACGAGTTGTACCAACAACAAGACTTCGTAGAAAAAGTAGTGCTAGAGGAAGAGGTTTCATTTTTACGGACTTTGACAACGGGTATACAGCGTTTTGAAAATTATACCGAAGGTCATCAGGTTATAGATGGTGAGTTTGCTTTTGAACTATTTGATACCTATGGTTTTCCAATTGACTTGACTGAGCTCTTGGCACGGGAGAAAGGACTGACTGTCGATATGGAAGCGTTTGACAAGGCTTTGCAAATTCAAAAAGAAAGGTCAAGAGCGGCTACCGTTATAGATACCGGCGACTGGGTTGTAGTAAATGAAGGGGATGATGTTGAATTTGTTGGGTATGACAGTTTGCAGGCTAATACTGAAATTTTAAAATATCGTAAGGTTAGTGCTAAAGGGAAAGATCAGTTTCAGTTGGTGTTGTCTGTTACGCCATTCTACGCAGAGGGGGGAGGTCAAGTTGGAGATTCAGGACTTTTAATTTCAGTTCGTGGGGAGAAAATAAAAGTAACCGATACTAAGAAAGAGAATGGACTTATTGTGCATTTTGTAGATCAGCTTCCTGAGGAAATAGATGCAACTTTCGAGGCTAGAGTTGACGTTGCTAAGCGTATTGATACAGAAAGCAATCACTCGGCTACTCACTTGTTGCACGCTGCATTGAAAGAAGTTTTGGGTGATCACGTAAATCAAAAAGGATCATTGGTGTCCGCAGATATTTTGAGATTCGATATTTCGCATTTTGCGAAAATGACTTATGAGGAAATAAAAGCGGTTGAGGATATTGTAAATGCTAAAATCCGTGCTAATATTTCGTTGAAGGAAGAACGAGAAGTACCGTATCAACAGGCCGTTAATTCTGGTGTTACAGCTCTTTTTGGCGAGAAGTATGGCGACTATGTGCGTGTTATAACTTTTGATGACCAGTACTCCAAAGAGCTTTGTGGGGGTACGCACGTGAAGGCAACAGGTCAGATTGGGTTCTTTAAAATTGTTTCGGAGTCTGCGGTAGCTGCAGGTGTCAGAAGGATAGAAGCTATTACAGGTACAAAAGCTGCTGCTGTTATCCGGGAGCACTTTGAGCTTTTCCAACATATGAAGGAAATCTTAAACAATCCTAAAGATTTTGTGTCTGCAGTAACCAAGATTATGGAAGAGAACGGCTCATTGAAAAAGGAAATTGATAATTTCTTAAAGGAACGCTCACTATCTCTGAAGAATGAATTGAATGAAAAATTAGAGGTCGTAAATGGTATTAACTTTTTGGCTACGCAGGTAGATCTGCCTAGTGCTGACGCGGTTAAGACATTAGCATACGCATTGAAGGGAGCAATGAACAACCTCTTCTTAGTCTTAGGGGCGAATATTGATGGTAAGCCTAGCTTGACTGTTGTTGTGTCTGAAGAGTTAGTGAAAGAAAGGGGCTTGAATGCAGGTGCCATCGTGCGCGATCTGGCAAAAGATATCCAAGGCGGCGGAGGCGGACAGCCTTTCTTCGCAACTGCCGGAGGGAAGGATACAAATGGTTTAGCAAATGCTATAGCACGTGCTAAGGATTTTATCGTTTAATGTTTTAGTATATCGTATGAACAAGTTTTGCGTTTTTCTATTTTCCATTGTTGGAATTGGGCTATGGGGCTGCTCTAATAAGGAAACTATCGCTATTTCAGGCGAAATTTTGAATCCAGGAAATGTTAAAGTTGTAGCGTTTTATGAAGGCGATCGTAAGCTGGATTCTGTTTTCTTGAGCGATCAAAATAAATTTAAGTTTGAAAGAGCAGCAACGCAACCACGTCTATTGACATTGGAAGTGGGGAAAAATAGATATCCGGTTATTATTTCTCCTGGGGAAAATCTGATTTTTAGTTCGGATCTTCAGAATAGCCCTGAAACTTATCAAGTGGATGGTTCGGAGCTTTCTACAGTATTACGGGGTTTTGCCCCTATAAAACAACGCAAAGAGTTTCTTGAGGATTCATTACAAGGTGATTTTGTAAAGCGGATGGTCAACAAGACTGAGGCAGAAATTGAAAGCCTACGTGCAGATTATATGGCGCAGTACCGTAATGAAATGGCTTCTTTCACGCAACAGGCAACAGCTTTTGCTAAAGTAAATAAGGATAATTTGGCGGGATTTTACGCGATGAGTAGCCTCGATCCAGATGTTGCAGAGAACGAATTGATTGCTTATGTTGATGGGCTGGGGGAGAACTTTTCGGATAATGGAACAGTGACACAATTTAAAGAAGAAGTAGCTAAACTGCGAAAACTGGCTATAGGTCAGCCGGCGCCTGAAATTGTGGCCTACACCCCAGATAATAAGACGGTCAAGCTTTCGGATTTTAAAGGGAAGTATGTGCTCGTAGATTTTTGGGCTTCCTGGTGTGTGCCTTGTCGTAAGGAAAATCCAAATATTGTACGAGTTTACAATAGCTATAAGGATAAGAACTTTACAGTTCTCGGGGTTTCTCTTGACAATAACCCCGGCTCATGGATGCGCGCAGTAGAAGATGATAAGTTAACATGGACCAATATCTCTGATCTTAAAGCTTGGAGTTCTGATCTCGTGATAAATTATCGGATTAAAGCTATTCCTGCTTCCGTTATCGTAGATCCTGCTGGTAATATCGTAGGAAAAAATTTGAGAGGGACAGATCTAGAAACATTCTTGAAGCAGACATTGAATTAGACGAAGTTTATTAATTTATTAAGTTATTTTTAATAGTTAATAATTTCATAACATTTGATTAACTTTATCTTACCATAAAGTACATACTTTAGCAAAAAAACTAATATGAGCGCCAAGCAAAAAATACTTGTGGTGGATGATGAGCAAGATATCTTAGATCTCATTTCCTACAATTTAAATAAGGAAGGCTACCAGGTCTACACTGCATCTAATGGAAAACTAGCAATTGAAAAAGCAAAAGAGGTTAGTCCTGATCTAATAATCTTAGATGTAATGATGCCTGTAATGGATGGTATAGAGGCTTGTAGAATCATGCGTTCGTTGCCTGAATTCAAACATACCTTTATGGTGTTCTTGACAGCCAGAAGTGAAGAGTATTCTGAAATAGCTGGTTTTCATGTAGGAGCAGATGATTATATCGCCAAACCGATCAAGCCTAGAGCTTTGATGTCTAGAATTAATGCGATCTTAAGACGAAATTCGCAAGAGTCTATCGACGAACCTACGGATAAATTAGAGATAGCAGATTTAGTGATCGACAGGGATTCTTTTTTGGTGTATCGTGGTGAAGATAAAATCGTGCTAGCAAAGAAGGAATTTGAATTATTGTATCTACTGGCCTCAAAACCGAATAAAGTGTACACCCGCGAACAGATATTAAAAGCTATTTGGGAAGATTCTGTCGTAGTCACCAACAGGACTATCGATGTTCATATCCGAAAACTTCGTGAGAAAATAGGTGACAATTATGTGTCAACAGTCAAAGGCGTAGGATATAAGTTTGATCTTAGCTAGTTGTACTTAGCTAAGTAGGTATGAAAGGGTAAAATTATAAATTCTTATAATTTTACCCTTTATTCTTTTATAGTGTCTTCGATTTCTTTCGAAAAGGAATTTAATTCTTCAATCATCAATTGGAAAATAGGTTTTATTTCCTCAAATTTTTCCTGTATCAATTCAATGTTAAGATTAGATTTACTCATATTCTCTAAATCTTGGAAGGCCATTCGTAGAGAAGATGCACCAATGTATTCCATCGTTGGTTTGATATGGTGCGCATTGTCGCCTATTGCTCGTATGTCGTTCTTGGTAAAGCTCAGTTCTAATGTTTGAAAATCGATAGGGCTTTGTTGCAGATAAATTGCAATAAACTGTTTTATCATTTCGGAATTCCCCATCATTGATTTGTGGATGGTCTCTGGTTTTATGATTTTGTAGTTCATAGTACAGTTTTTTTATGTTATTGTCCCACTCTATTGACAGATAGTCTGTCTTCAGATATCGCTAATAATTGTCTTGTAGTCTTTAACAAGACTGGGTGCTGGTAGTCCTCAGCGATCTCGCAAAGGGGAATCAATACGAAATTCCTAAATTGTAATAGGGGATGTGGGATGCTGAGATTTTCAGATTCATAGATCTCGTCATTAAAATATATAATATCAATGTCGATCAGTCTAGCTCCCCATTTTTCTAGACGTACCCGCCCCAATTCTATCTCTATTTCCTGGCAAATTCTAAGGGACTCTTGTTTGTCAAGATTTGTCTGTATGATCAAAGCTTGGTTATAGAATAGAGGTTGGTCTTCGACACCCCATCCCTGTGATTCATAAATAGAAGATTCACTAATTACCGGACCAATTTTATCCTTCAAAAGGATTGATGCCTTTGCGAGCTGAGCTATAGGACTTCCTAAATTGGCCCCCAATAAAATGTAGATTTTATTCATGCGCTACTAAAATACGATATTGATGCTTTATATTCTGCAAAATCAATTTAATACACTAAATTTAGTCTGTAAAAAGATTATTTATGAAATATCCATGTTTGGAAAACACAAACACCCATGAATATTCCATCCCGACCAGTCGGGACAAGTTAATGACAATTAAAGAACAAACCGATCCGCCAGCTGGCGGATCATAAAGTAATTATTTACGTATGAATTTTTTTAAACAAGTGCTAGCCACTATCACGGGGATACTAATTACTAGTATCATCTTATTCTTTCTGTTTTTGGTGTTTATTGGTGTTTTGGTTCAACAATCTTCACAGCCTACTACGACTGTTGCTCCGGCCAAATCGGTTTTATACCTTTCGCTAGATTACAATATTGTGGAGAAAACAGAGAGTAACCCGCTTGGAGATTTAAATCTTCCGCTGTATAATGTAGAGAAGTCAATCGGCCTAAACGACATAATTGCACGTATCAAGGCAGCTAAGACAGACGATAATATAAAAGGGATATATCTAAATCCAGCCTCGGTAGGTGTGGGGTTTGCCAGTCTCAGGGCCATAAGGGATGCGTTGTTGGATTTTAAAGAATCTAAAAAGTTTATCATAGCTTATAGTGAGGGGTATTCTCAGAAGGCCTATTATTTATCTACAGTTGCAGATAGTATTTATATCAATCCACAAGGATCGTTGGATTTTCGAGGACTTAGTTCATCCGTGGTATTTATGAAGGAAGCAATGGACAAGTTGGGAGTAGAAATGCAAGTTATTAAAGTCGGTACATATAAATCCGCTGTGGAACCGTTCATGCTTAATGAAATGAGTCCAGCCAACCGGGAGCAAGTTACCTCGTATTTGGGTAGTATATACGATTCTTTTTTAGTCGATATTGCAAACTCAAGAAAGCAATCTGTTGATTCTTTAAAAGGTATTGCAGATGAATACCGTATTCGAAATGCAGACGATGCTGTTCGATATAAATTTGTCGATGGTAAGTTGTATAAAGACGAACTGCTTAGTGAACTGAAAAAACGTTTAGATGTCGCTGAAGATAAAGATATCTCCTCGATATCAATATTGAATTATAGCGGTAGTTCGAAGGTGAATTCTTCTGCAGCTAAGATAGCGGTGCTATATGCTTATGGAGATATTGTAGACGGCGAAGGAACTGTCGGACAGATTGGGGGGGATAAATTATCTCGGCAGATACGCAAATTACGACGTGATAAAGATATTAAAGCGGTAGTACTACGGGTTAATTCCGGAGGAGGATCTGCTTTAGCGTCGGATATCATATGGAGAGAGGTCGAGCTTACCAAAAAAGAGAAACCTGTTATTGTATCTATGGGAGACTACGCTGCGTCTGGAGGTTATTATATTGCTGCTGCTGCAGATTCTATTTTTGCAGAGTCAAATACATTAACCGGATCTATCGGTGTTTTTGGTCTAATTCCTAATTTCAAAGGCTTATTAAACAATAAGCTCGGTATTCACATCGATGAAGTAAATACAGGTAAATTCTCAAGTTTAATGTCTAATCCAGATAAACCTCTATCGGCCGAGGAGCGTTCGATAATACAAATGGAGGTAAACAGGACTTATTCTACGTTTATGGAACGGGTTGCGAATGGAAGGAAGATGCCCGTTGCTGAGGTAGATAGTATCGGTCAAGGTAGGGTATGGACAGGAAAGCAAGCGCTTGAACTGGGATTGGTGGATGCGATTGGTAATTTACAACGTGCCATTACAGCTGCTGCGGGTAAAGCGAAGCTGAAGGATTACCAAATTCTAGAGCTTCCAGAAAAAGAAGAGCCCTTCGCAAGTATACTATCATCTTCAAAAGATAAGGTTAAAATGTGGTTATTTGGTGAAGAGCTGGGAGAGTACCAGAAATATTTACTAGATGTGAGCAAAGTGTTAAAAAATACAGGTATACAAGCCAGATTGCCATATAGTATAGAAATTTATTAATCTGTTTTTTTAATGGCGTACTGGTGAATGCAAAGCATTTTTTCTAAGTTTACGTCTTAAATCAACTTAATTCTAAAAAATATTCGAATGAAAACAATTGACGATTTAAATTTTTCTGGTAAGAAGGCATTAATCCGCGTTGACTTTAATGTTCCTTTTGATGAAAATTTTAATATTACTGATGATAATAGGATACAAGGCGCTACGCCAACAATTAAGAAAATTCTTAACGATGGCGGATCTGTTGTATTAATGTCCCACTTGGGTAGACCAAAAGAGGGATCGGCCGACAAATACTCGTTGAAGCATATTGTGTCTCATCTTTCTAAAGTGTTAGGCGTGGAGGTGCAATTTGCGAATGATTGTATTGGAGCAGAAGCTGTTGAAAAAGCTGCAAACCTAAAAGCCGGAGAGGTGTTATTATTGGAGAATCTCCGCTTTTACAAGGAGGAAGAAAAGGGAGATGTAGCATTTGCTGAAAAACTAGCTCAATTAGGAGATGTATATGTAAATGATGCATTTGGTACTGCGCACCGTGCACACGCATCTACTGCCATCATCGCACAGTTTTTTCCTGCCGCCAAGTACTTTGGATATCTAATGGCTGGAGAATTAAATAATGCAGAGAAAGTCCTTAATCATCCGAATAGACCTTTTACGGCAATCATGGGGGGAGCTAAGGTTTCTGATAAAATACAGTTGATTGAAGCGCTTTTAGACAAGGTTGATAATCTTATCATCGGTGGTGGTATGGCTTATACCTTTGTTAAAGCTAGAGGTGGCGAGATCGGTAAGTCTCTAGTGGAGTTGGATAAATTAGATCTAGCTAATGAATTGATAAAAAAAGCAGAGGAGAAAGGGGTTAATTTGGTGTTGCCAACAGACGCGCAGATTGCTGATGGCTTCTCTAACGACGCAAATACATATGATGGTCCTAATGATCAGATTCCGGCTGATCGTGAAGGATTAGATATTGGTGCCGAGTCATCTAGACATTTTGCAGAAGTAATTTCTGCGTCCAATACCTTATTGTGGAATGGACCGATGGGGGTTTTTGAATTTGATACTTTCGCTAAAGGTACAAAAGCTGTTGCTGATGCGGTGGTAGCAGCGACGGAACGCGGCGCTTTTTCTTTGATCGGTGGTGGAGATTCTGCTGCTGCGGTAGCAAAATTTGGCATGACCGAACATGTTAGTTATGTGAGTACAGGTGGAGGAGCATTGCTGGAGTATATGGAAGGGAAGGAACTTCCAGGAGTTGCTGCAATCAACGGATAAGAAAAAAATAGATATTCTGCTTAACGTCATTTCGATTAAACTATGCTGATTAATCGAAATGACGTTTTTTTATGTTATTATTTCCATGATGAAGGGATAAAATAAAAGGGATACATCATTGATGTATCCCTTTTATTTTATCTTTAAATGGAGCTTATTTAGCTTCTGTAGCTAATTTATTTAAGATCTCGTCATTTTTAGTAATTTGGCTATGCTTAGGCATTTTAGAACGTGAACCTAGTTCAATGTTACGACCTAAACTTAGAAACTGAACTTCAACACGTGAAACAGTTTTGTTTCTTCTATCTTTTCTTTTTAAACGTGTAACTCCCATTTTATTATAATATTTTATTGTATGTTGAAAACGAGGTCGGAAGCGGATTCGAACCGCTGTAGGAGGTTTTGCAGACCTCAGCCTAGCCACTCGGCCATCCGACCCTTTTACCCTTACTGGGCATGCAAAAGTAATGTTAAAAATTGAAAAAGCAAAATTAATTATAAAAACCTTTAGAACGAAAAGATAACCAGACCGCGTGCTTTGGTACATGTCGGTAGGGTGTATAATTTTTTGTAGAAAGATGTTTACTTTTTTTATGCTTTAAGTGCTCCTAAGAAGAGATTGAGCACGGTAGTTGGGATAGGCTGGTGGTTCTATCTTAAGTAATATTTAAGTTTGGTATCAAATTTGAATAGATAGTCCGTGATAGGGTTGTCTGTTCAACCCCATATATTAAAAAGAGTATTAAAATAAACGTTATGAAAAAAGTTTTACTAACATTAGGAGTAGCATTATTGACAGCAGTTGGAGCACAAGCTCAAGTTAGTTATGGTTTAAAAGCCGGTGTTAACTTAGGTAAGTTTAGTAATGTTCCTGATGCAGTTAAGGATTATCAAAAGAATAACACTTCGTTCTATGTGACAGGGTTTGCTGATTTACCGGTAGCGTCACAATTTTCTATTCAGCCTGGAATCTCGTTACAAGGTAAGGGAGAGAAATTCAAATATGATGGTAATAATCTAGATGGATCTTCAAGTACAAATTTGATGTCAATTGAAATTCCGGTTAACGCTGTTTATTACATTCCTACTGGTTCTTCTGGTTCGGTATTCCTAGGAGCAGGCCCATATGTAGGTTTCAATGTTTCTGGTAAAGATAAGTGGGATGGTACCACACCTATAGGCTCTGCATCAGGCGACTCGGACGTTAAGTTCGGTTCTGCAGACGATGAAACGAAACGTGTAGAAGCAGGAGCAAACTTTATGGCCGGTTATAAATTGTCAAATGGATTTTTAATTAATGCAGGGTATGGTTTAGGCTTGACAGCATTGAATAATAGTGGCGATAGCAGATCAAACCGCGTGTTATCATTTGGAGTTGGTTTCCAATTCTAATCTATACAAACGTATAACAGCAGCCCTTTGGACAAAATCCAAGGGGCTTTTTGTTTTAAAGTGAATATGATACAAGACTAACAAATCTTGTCTGTTAGATTAAGCGAATAATATTTATCTTTGTGCTATGATAGAATTACCTGTTATACCCGTGAATCCAACTCAGCGTAAACCCGATTGGTTACGTGTGAAACTTCCAGTAGGGAAAGAGTACAGACATGTGCGTAGCTTAGTCGATGAGCATAAGCTTCATACAATTTGTGAAAGTGGGAACTGTCCGAACATGGGAGAGTGTTGGGGAGCTGGTACGGCGACTTTCATGATTTTGGGTAATATCTGCACACGCTCCTGCTCGTTTTGTGCGGTAGCAACTGGAAGACCTCTTCCGGTAGATGTAGATGAACCAAATAGAGTTGCTACTTCGGTGAAGCTGATGGGGGTCAAACACTGTGTAATTACTTCAGTCGATCGTGATGATTTGAAGGACGGTGGTTCAACAATTTGGGCAGAGACAATCCTAGCCATTCGTAAGGAAAGTCCAGAGACAACATTGGAAACATTATTGCCTGATTTTAAGGGGCAGTGGGATAATTTAGACCGTGTTATAGCAGTGAGACCAGAAGTGGTGTCGCACAACCTAGAGACTGTTCGTCGTCTTACTCGAGAGGTACGTATCCAAGCTAAATATGATCGTTCGTTGGAATGTCTACGTCGTATTTCAGAAGCTGGCTTAAGAACCAAATCAGGAATTATGCTAGGCTTAGGTGAAACCGAGGAAGATGTTATTGAAGCTATGCAGGATTTGTATAATGTAGGCGTGCATATTTTGACTTTGGGTCAGTATCTACAACCTACAAAAGCACACCATCCTGTTGTTGATTGGGTTACGCCTGCACAATTTGATAAATATAAAGAGATTGGTCTGAAAATGGGATTTAAATATGTAGAGTCCGGACCATTAGTCCGTTCGTCTTATCATGCTGAAAAGCACCTGTTCGATATGCAATAAAATTATATGGTACAGAATATAAAAAATGGAGATAACGAACTTGTTATCTCCATTTTTTGTTGTTGTTTATATTGGTAAACACAGTTTCACCAGCAATGACTGTACGTAAAGTTTTTACTTTTCGTAGCTCCTCGGCAGGAATTTCCATGATATCTTTTTCTAGAATTACAAAGTCGGCATCTTTGCCCTTCTCTATGGAACCTCTCTTTTTCTCCTGAAAACAAGAATAAGCTGCCCATATAGTCATCCCACGCAATGCCTCTTCTCTGGATAATGCATTTTCAAATTGAAAGCCCCCCAGTGGAAAGCCCTCTTTATCCACACGCGCTACAGCTGCATGGAATCCATAAAGAGGGTTGAAATGTTCTATTGGAAAATCCGAACCTATCGCTACCTTTCCATATTGCTTTAACAAGTCTTTATAGGCATAAGCACCTTTAATTCGTTCCTCACCAAGTCTTTGTGTTGCCCAATACATATCTGAGGTAGCGTGTGTGGGTTGTATGGATGGTATAATTTGGAATGTGTTGAATTTTGCGAAGTCATTCGCTGCGATGATTTGTGCATGTTCAATACGCCACCTTCTTGCCTTATTATCGCTAAGGTATTTGCCATATAAGTCTAATATTAATCGGTTTGCGGAGTCGCCAATGGCGTGTATATTGACCTGAAACTTACTGTCGGCTAACTTTTTGATAGCATCATCGAATTGTTGTGCTGTGTGTAAGAGAAATCCTTTTGTCTGTGCGTCATGATAATCTTCAAGAAGGCATGCTCCCCTCGAGCCTAATGCGCCATCTGCCAATAGTTTTATGGATTTTATGGTTAACCGGTCACTATCAAATGGGTCTTCTTTGATATAACGATCGACCTGAGTAGGTTCCGCAAGAATCATTGCATAATCTCTGATTTTTAATAAATTTTTCGAATAAAAAGTCTTCAAAAAATCGATTTGCTCATCCGTGAGTCCTGCGTCTACAATGCTCGTCAATCCTACAGCAAAAAGAGAATCTTGTGCCTGTTGCAGAATTTTTAATGTATTGGATTCGTCGTACTTTGGAAGGTGCTTACTCACTAAGGTCATGGCATTATCAATAAGTAATCCGTCAGGTTTGCCGTTTGTGTCTTTGGAAATAAGCCCTCCTTGCACGTCGTACACCGAGTCCAGATGTGCAGTTCGTAATGCAGCAGAATTGACTAGGGCTGCATGATAGTCAACACGCAAGAGGTAAATTGGGATATCTGGGAAATATTTGTCCAAACTGTCTTTTGTTGGGAATGCTTTGTTCGCCCAAAGGTTTTGATCCCATCCTCCTCCCACGATCCACTTCTTATCTGGATGGGTGTTTCTGTATTTCTTTAATCTATCTACAATCTCATCCATAGATTTAGCACCGTTGAGATCGACCTCCTGAAACAGATTTGCAAGGTCGAAGTAGTGCGCATGTGCGTCATAGAATCCAGGGTAGACAGGCGATAGGTTGGCATCTATGGTTTCTTTTGCTTTGTAACGTCGCAGGATATCCTTTGAGGAGCCTATATCTATAAAAATGCCATTTTTTACAGCAAATGCCTCTTTTATACTAAACGTCGAGTCTACACTATATATCTTAGCGTTATATACGATAAGATCTACTTCCGTATTACTGGTACAACGTGTGAATAAAAACGCAACTAAAAGAATAAAAAAGGTATATTTCATAAGTATATAATTATCTTCGATGAGCTCGCAAGCTCGGTTTGATTTTCAATTGCCATATGGAATATCCAAACACTATTATGCACGAATTGTTGTATTTGGTGTGCATGCTGCATCGCGGTCATTCGTATTTGTGTAGTCTGTAAAATATGGATATTTCATAACTGGTTGTTTTTAGATACTTTCTCTTAAAAATACTCTTTTTTTGTGATAATAAAAATTGATGGCTCGCAAAGTAGTAGTCTAAAGACAAAGAGCTCAATGTTTATGTCATTGAGCTCTTTCGTATCTTATATTGAGGATAGATTATAATGCTTCCGCAACAACTTCCTGTACTTCTGGTACCATGCGTTTGAGGAGTCCTTCTATTCCAGCTTTCAGTGTGATAGTTGAAGAAGGGCAACCACTGCAAGAACCTCTTAATTCTACGGTGACAACACCTTCTTGAAAGGATTTGTATGCAATAGCACCTCCGTCTTGCTCTACAGCTGGACGGACATAGTCGTGTAGTACCTGTTGGATTTTTATTTCAGTTTCAGTTCCCTCAAAGGAAACATTTTCGTCACTGATAACTTCCTGTACTTTCAGCTCGGATTCTACAGCACCTTTAACAAAGTCTTTCAATAGGGCTTCGATATCTTCCCATTCAGCATCTTCTGATTTTGTGATCGTAACGAAATTACTTGCGAAGAATACGCCATTTACAAAATTGAATTTGAACAATTCTCTAGCGAATGGAGACTCCTGAGCTTTTTCTCTATCTGGATAGTCCACACTACCATTGATAAGTAATTTGTTGACCAAAAACTTCATGGTTGCTGGATTTGGTGTACTTTCAGTATATACGTTTATTGTAGCCATTGTTTCTATTTTATTGCTTCAAAGATAGTGTATATGTGTTTGATACTCGTCATTATTTCGTAAAACCTAAAAAGCATATATAATCTAAGCCCAGTTACAGCGAGACTCCCGTGTAATTCGATGGGCTTATATTCTTAATTTCTTGCTTTACCTCCTCAGATACGTTAAGATTGTCGACAAATGTGGCGATAGTATCTTGCGAGACCTGTGTGTTTGTTCGAGTAAGGTCTTTTAGAGCCTCGTAGGGCTTAGGGTATCCTTCACGACGCAAGATTGTTTGAATAGCCTCGGCTACTACAGCCCAATTGTTTTCTAAATCTTTTTGAAGAGCTGTTTCATTCAGAATTAACTTGCCTAATCCTCTTAACGTGGATTTGATTGCTATTAAAGTATGTGCCATTGGAACTCCGATATTCCGAAGTACTGTAGAATCAGTGAGGTCGCGTTGCAATCTCGAAATAGGTAATTTCGCTGCTAAATGCTCGAATAAAGCATTTGCAAGTCCAAGATTACCTTCTGCATTTTCAAAGTCTATTGGATTTACTTTGTGAGGCATCGCCGATGAGCCGATCTGTCCCGCTGTGATCTTTTGTTTGAAATAATCCATCGAGATGTAGGTCCAAATATCACGGCATAGGTCGATCAGGATATTGTTGATACGTTTTAATGCATCACAGCTAGCAGCGAAGTTGTCGTAATGTTCGATTTGGGTAGTTGTTTGAGAGCGGTCTAAACCAAGTTGTTCGTTTACAAAGCTATTTCCAAAGGCAACCCAGTCATGTGTTGGGTAGGCTACAAAATGTGCGTTAAAATTACCCGTTGCTCCTCCGAATTTTGCAGAATGGGACACTGTTTTTAGATTGGCAATCTGCTTTTCTATTCTTTCGGTGAAAACTTTAATCTCCTTACCTAGACGAGTGGGTGAAGCCGGTTGTCCATGGGTACGGGCTAGCATAGCTATGTCTTTCCATTGCTCTGCAAGACTACTTAATTCACGGACTACATTTTCAATACTCGGTAGGTAGACCTTATTCAAGGCTTCTTTCCAGGAATACGGGATTGCTGTATTATTGATATCTTGAGACGTTAACCCAAAGTGAATGAATTCTAACGAGTCATGTAGACCTAATTTTTCAAATTCGTTTTTTAGAAAATATTCAACTGCTTTGACGTCATGATTTGTTACTTTCTCTGTGTCTTTGATCCATTGAGCATCCTCCAATGTGAATTCTTGGTAAATTCTACGAAGCTTTTCATTAAGAGATCCATCAAAGTGTGCTAATTGAGGAATCCCCGATTGGGTTAGAGCAATGAAATATTCTACTTCGACCAATACACGATATTTGATTAATGCAAATTCGGAGAAGTAGTTCGAAAGTTCTTGGGTGCTATTGTGGTATCGTCCGTCGATAGGAGTGACGGCTGTTAGTGCTGATAGTGTCATTATATGTGAAAATTAAAAAAGTCAAATATATTTCAAAGATGATCCCGCAGTTGTTGGATCGGTTAAAGCTAGGGTGTTATACTTTACATAAAGTAATGCAAGTTATTGTCTTGCCGAACCCAGTTTTGCAAAAATACAAAAAGAAGAAGTTTTTTTAGAATTATAGACCAACAAAAAAGCCTGTGTCATTAAGAACACAGGCCTTTGTAGGAGTATTTTAACTCTTTTTCGGATTATTGAGCGTTTTTAGTAGAATCGATAACTTGTGCAGTTGAATCGATTACTTTGTTAGCTGAATCAGCAACATTGTTGATTGAATCAGTAAGAGCGCCAGCTGTTGAATCAACGATTCCTTTTAAAGAATCAGCAGTTTCTTCAGTTTTAGAAGCGTTGTTACCACATGAAGCTACTGTTAAAGCTAATGCTAAAAATCCGAATGCGAATAAATTTTTCATCTTTTTAATTTTCTATTTAATTGAAACAAATATTGTTTTTATATCCTTTAATACCGGTAACCTGAAAAGGTAACCCAAAAAATAAAAATTTTTTATTTTAATATTAACGCCTTGATTTACAGTTGTTAAAAATGTTTAAATTTTTATTTCGGATGCAAATATAGTATTGTTTTGTTGAAATGCAACAATAAAAAACTATTTTAATTTAAAAATGTTGTTATTCTATAAATAGAGCTTATGTTAGGAAAGATTAAGAATATATTTAAACTCATAAAAACAGTTGATTTTGAGCAGATTGAGAAGATTTCTAAGAAAGTAGATCTTTCGGAAGTAATGAATGCCGTTTCTAAAATGGATGAAAAGCAACTGCAGATGGCGATGAAATTGTTGACCGGAAATAAGAAAAAGAAAGATCCGCCACCTATTGATGCCGATTTTTACGACGTATCCGAAAAATTGTCAGCCGAAGATCGTGCGCTTCAGTTACGGATTCGTTCCTTTCTGGAAGCAGAAATAAAGCCTATAGTAAACAAGTATTGGCTACATGATGAGTTTCCGTTCGAAATAATTCCTAAACTGGCTGAGTTAAATGTATGTGGATATGTATACCAAGGATATGGATGTGCGGGAGGTACATCCCTAATGGATGGTATCATTGCTAGTGAGTTTGGCCGCATAGACCCTTCCATAGCGACTTTTCTAGGTGTTCAAAGTGGACTGGCCATGGGATCTATATATATGTGCGGATCTGATGCCCAAAAAGAAGAATGGCTTCCTAAAATGCAACAGTTAAAAATTATCGGTGCATTCGGCTTGACAGAGCCAGAAGTAGGTTCTGGAACCGCCGGAGGCTTAACAACGACTTGTAGACGTACAGCTAACGGGTGGGTGTTGAACGGACAAAAAAAATGGATCGGAAATTCTACATTCTCTGATATTACCATCATCTGGGCTAGAGATTTGGACGATAATCAAGTCAAAGGATTTATTGTAAGAAAGGATAACCCTGGTTTCTCCGTTGAAAAAATAAAGGGGAAGATGGCTTTACGGATCGTACAAAATGGATTAATTACTATGAAGGATTGCTTGGTTCCAGAGTCGGATCGATTACCTCACGCACAGTCTTTCAAAGATACTGCAAAGGTATTGCAGATGACACGAGCAGGAGTTGCATGGATGGCGGTAGGCTGCGCTCGTGGTGCTTACGAGAATGCATTGGCCTATACGCTCGAGAGGGAGCAGTTTGGCAAACCTATTGCATCTTTTCAATTGATTCAAAACCATCTGGTAGAGATGTTGTCCAATTTAACGGCTATGCAGACTTTGGTTTTTCGTCTTTCGGAGTTACAGGACGAAGGAAAACTGAAAGACGAGCACGCTTCTTTGGCCAAGGTGTTCTGTACGCTGCGCACCCGTGATATTGTGTCACGAGCTAGGGAGGTCATGGGGGGTAATGGGATTCTTCTGGAATATAATGTTGCTCGTTTTCTGGCGGATGCAGAAGCTATTTATTCCTATGAAGGTACAAAAGAAATCAACTCCTTAATTGTGGGACGAAGTATTACCGGGTATAGTGCTTTTGTGTAATTGCTGTTAGATCTCTGAGTTTCATTTTCAGTTGTCTTTTGGTATGTTTATTGTAACAGATTTGTTAATAACAGATCAATTTGGTTGTCATCTTCTGTGGAGCGCTGACAATCGAAGAACTAATTAAATACATATGAACGTAACTAAAACATTGTTGACCGCGGCGCTTATTGGGCTAGGGACTTATGCCGCTCAAGCTCAAATCAAGATTAACACGAAATCTATCGGATCTGCTGCAAAAGCTGTAAAGGCAGCGACATTATCCAATGAAGATGTAATCAGCTATACAAAAGAGTATATTAATTGGATGGATGCTAATAATCCAGTTGCACCTGCGGACAATGAGTTGGCTCAGCGTTTGGTGAAACTAACTTCAGGATTAACCAATTACGATGGACAAAATCTTAATTTTAAAGTTTATTTGGTACGGGATGTCAATGCCTTTGCTTGTGCGGATGGTAGTGTAAGGGTCTGTGCCGGATTAATGGAGTCTATGACAGATAATGAGGTTTTGGGCGTCATTGGACACGAGATAGGCCATGTTAAGAATCAAGATTCCAAAGATGCATTTCGGACAGCATTACTTACTTCAGCATTAAAAGACGGTGTTTCTTCACAAGGTGGTACAGCAGCGGCGCTATCCGATTCGCAGTTGGGCGAGGTAGGGGAGCAGGTCGCGAACATGAGCTTTTCGCGCAAGCAGGAGAGTATGGCCGACGAGTATGGCTATCAGTTTTTGAAAGCAAATAATATCAACCCATGGTACATGGCTATGGCATTTGAACGATTGGTTGAGTTGTCCGGTGGTGGTAAAGAAAGCTTTACTAAAAAATTGTTCTCATCACATCCAGATACCGAAAAACGTGTAGCAGAGATGGGCAAGCGTGCAGAGAAAGATGGATTTAAAAAACCAGAAAAATAAGCGCAGCGTTTAGCTGAAAAAAGAGAGGCATCTAATTTAGATGCCTCTCTTTTTATGTTATTTTTTCTTAGCTTGTTGGGCTGTTTGTTGTTGCCTCATCATTTCTTCCATTTTTGTCTGGAACGATGATTTTTTAGCTACTTTAGGGTTTTTCTGATTTTCTTCCAACTTCGCTAATATCTTTTCATCATCGATGGATTGACGAATAATGAATTGCGTTAAGAAGGTGAAAACAGCTCCTAAGAAATAGTAGTAGTTTAATCCTGAAGGGAAGCTATTCAACATAAAGAAGAATAACAACGGCATGATGTAGCCTATATACTTCATTTGATTACCCATACCGGAAGTTGCTCCAGAGGTCGCATTGTTATACCAAGTTGTCAGTAGGGTTACTGCGGTCATCAACACACACATCAATGAAATGTGATTGATTCCGAAGATAGGACTAAAGGTGATGAATGTATCGTACGTAGATAAATCCTTCATCCAAAGAAAACTTTGTCCTCGCAATTCGAATAAATTCGGGAAGAAGAAGAAGAAAGCGAGGGTAAAAGGCATCTGCAATAACATGGGTAGACAGCCTCCTAATGGATTAACACCCGCCTGTTTATACAGTTTCATTTGTTCCTGTTGTAACAACATCGGATTATCCTCTCCAACTTTTTCTTTTATCTGGTCTAACTGTGGTTTTAAAACACGCATCTTAGCCATAGAAAGGTAAGACTTACGTGTTAATGGGAACATGGCACCTTTTAAAAGTAAGGTTAAGATTAAGATCACGATACCATAGCTCATATGGTAACCGTCTAAGAAATCAAACAACGGCACAGTAATGAATCTGTTGATCCAGCCCATAGGCCCCCATCCCATATTGATAATCTTTTCGTAATTGTTGCCTTCAGCTTTTAATGTTTTATACTGATTAGGACCGAAGAAGAAGCTAAATTCAAAATGATTGTTTGACTGTGTGTTAAAAGCTAATTCAGCCGTTGTTTTATAATTTTTAACAACATTTTCTTGGTCTGAGAAAGTGACCTTTAAATTCGTGTTTTCGAAAGCTTGCTTTGAGGACAGGATAGAAGAGAAGAAGTGCTGTTTGAATGCAATCCATTCTACTTTCGTTTTTTCTACTTTTTCTTCTTCATCACCCGTTTCAGATAGATGGTCTATAGTACCTTCCGTGTCCTTGAAAAAGATCGTAGACTTTTCACGTTCAGATTTTATGTTTTGCTCTTTTTGAAGCAGATTGGTCTCCCAATCCAAAAGAATTGTTTTTTGTTTTACATCAATTAGGTTCTGAATACCAACAGCATTGACCTGTAGAGCTAAGTTGTATCCATTTTGTAACGAATAACTATATTCAAGGTATTGGTTGTCATTGTATTTCAGACGGAATGATGCCGTATTTTGGGAAGATGCGTTAAGCGCAAAATACAGATCATTAGTATTGATGTTCTGACCACTTGCATTAAAAAGAAAACCAAAATTATTATTATCGCCTTCAAGAAGATAAAGTGGAGCACCGTCAAAATTCTTTTCGCCTTTGAGCTGTACCGATTTTACTTTTCCTCCTTTAGAAGATAAATGAACAATTAATTGTTCATTTTCTAAGGTGATTAATTGCTCTTGTCCGACTTTAGCTGTGCCAAAAGGCTTACTTAGTGCCGCTGAATCGAGTAGCTCGTTTGTTTTAGAAGTAGCTAGCGTGTCGGTCGGCGCTATGCCATTTTCTGCATTTTTTCGGGAATCCTGAAGTTTTTGCTCGTTTTTGAGTTCTTGTTCTGTAGGTTTTAAAAAATAAAATGAACCTGCAAAAATTGCAAAAATCAGCACTAGTCCTATAATGTTATTTCTATCCATCTATTATAAATTATTCCATTTCTATTTTTCTCTTTCTGCTTTTTGTCAATTAGAATAAAGCGGATTACTTCGTAACCACTTTCTTGTTTGCCAAAGAAGCGGCTACAAAACTAACAAAAAGTGGGTGAGGATTTGCAACAGTTGACTTTAATTCTGGATGAAATTGTCCTGCAACAAAGAATGGATGGTCTTTAAGTTCTACTATTTCTACCAATCCGGTTTCTGGATTGAATCCAGAGGCTATCATTCCTGCCTTTTCATAGTCTTTTAAATAGGCATTATTGAATTCATAGCGGTGGCGGTGACGTTCTGAGATCTTTGTCTTACCGTATATGGCAAAAGCTTTTGTCCCCTTTTTGATATCGCAGTCGTATGCTCCTAAGCGCATCGTTCCACCCATGTTTGTAATGTTCTTTTGTTCTTCCATCAAATTAATGACAGGGTATGGTGTGTTCTCGTCCATCTCGAAGCTGTTCGCTCCCGTCAATCCCAGTACATTACGGCCAAATTCAATAACGGCACATTGCATACCTAAGCAAATTCCGAAGAAAGGGATTTTGTTCTCTCGAACATATTTAATCGTTGTTAGTTTTCCTTCTAGTCCACGTTCGCCAAATCCTGGAGCGACTAATACACCGTCCAGACCTTTTAATTTGTCTACCACATTCTCAGGAGACACGCTTTCTGCAGCTATGTATTTAACTTTTACCTTCGTCTCATTTGCAGATCCTGCATGGATGAATCCTTCTACGATTGATTTGTAGGCATCAGGGAGTTCAACATATTTACCGACTAAACCGATATTGACTTCGGTGGTTGGGTTTTTAAGACGACCAAGGAATGTTTTCCAGTTGTCCAAATCTGGTTCATTCTTAGTTGAAAGCTTCAGTTTAGTCAATACCGTTTTGTCCAACTGTTCTTTCAGCATCAATAATGGTACATCGTAAATGGTAGATGCATCGATCGATTCAACTACGGCATTTATGTTTACATTGCAAAATAGAGCCAGTTTTTTGCGGATCTCCGGTGTCAGTTTATGTTCTGTGCGACATACTAAAATATCAGGTTGTACACCATATTCTAATAAGGTCTTTACAGAATGCTGTGTAGGTTTAGTCTTTAACTCACCAGCTGCAGCAAGATAAGGTACTAGAGTTAGATGGATAACTAAAGAATCATTGTTGCCTAATTCCCAACGGAGCTGACGTACAGCCTCTATAAAAGGAAGAGACTCGATATCACCAACTGTGCCACCTAATTCTGTAATGATGATATCATACCCGCCATTTTGCCCCAAAAGCTGCATGCGACGTTTTATCTCATCTGTAATATGTGGGATGACCTGGACGGTTTTTCCGAGGTAAGCGCCTTCTCTTTCTTTTTCAATAACGTGCTTGTAGATACGGCCTGTAGTAACATTGTTTGCTTGAGACGTAGGGACATTTAAAAAGCGCTCGTAGTGACCTAAATCCAAATCGGTCTCGGCACCATCTTCTGTAACATAGCACTCGCCATGTTCATAGGGATTAAGTGTTCCTGGATCGATGTTGATGTAAGGGTCGAACTTTTGAATGGTAACTTTAAAGCCACGTGCTTGTAAAAGTTTAGCAAGGGAAGCTGCAATAATACCTTTCCCTAACGACGAGGTTACGCCGCCCGTAACAAAGATGTATTTAGTCATAGCAATTAATGGAATTTTCTACGAAAGATGAATGAAATTAGTATCCAAACATCTGCCTTATGTACGGGGTACAAAGATACTATATTTTTCGGGATTGGAGTTATTTAAAAAATAATCTTGAAATTTATTAACGCTATCTGTTCTAAGAATGGACTGTGTATTGGGGCAAAGCCAATACACAGAAATATAAAAATGTTTCTTAACGAATAGATTGTAACAAAGCGATAGTTTGCGCATCAAAATCCGTCTCGCCAAATAGAGAGATACCTGCAGCTCCGTTTTCTTTAGCCAGAACTATGCCTTGTTTGAGTTCCGTTAAGTTTTTGAAATCAGGTAGATATAGGCCAGCATAAAGCGGGAATTTGCCATGGAGCCCTTCTACGCCCTCAGCGACTGCCGTGCCTATCCAGTGTATAGGTTCTTTGTAGAAGCCATGGTAGATCATAGGGAATACCCCGGATAAGTTCCAGTTTGTCCAGTCTTGTCTCACAATGCGACGAGCTAGATCTGGCGTAGGGAATACGGCAGCTGTAACGGGCTTCTTATAGTCTTTAGCAGCGTCACAAATTCTATTTACCACTTTGTTGATCTGCCTGTATCGGAATGATCTCCACGAAAGACTCTGTTCTGGACGTTCTACTTTGTCGATGTCTATACCGGTTTCTTTCAGGAAAGCATCTTTGCTGAATTTGCTGTAGCAAAAGTCATAATCAGCCAGTTCTGTGGATTGGTCTAGATTGTAGTTGCCCCAGAGGTTGACCGGAAGTACCACGTCCGGATACCGAATATAGTCAAGGTGTAGTCCATCCACATCTTCTTTCTCCAACTGTTCTCGGGCTTTCTCTTCGAGATATTTTGGTACATCGGGATGAGATGGGCACAGAAAACGATAGTAATCCACATAAGGAGGATTGGTGGCGCAGGATTTACCCGATCTACTGACAGCGTAGTATTCTGGATGTGCATTTAGTAATTCTTTTTCACCGCGGTTCATGGTCCACATCCAGCGATGTGTTTCTAAGCCGTATTGTTTTGCCAATTGAAAATGTTTGGGAATATAGCTCTCGAAAAATATCCCACGTACACCAGCATCTTTGTAACTTTGATATCTTTTCTTTAGTACAGATTCTGATTCAGACGCATTGGGGCGCGCCCATAACCAAAAATCAAATAATAATGGTGTAGACTGATCCTTTGCCAGTAGTTGCTGTGGCGTAAGTTGTAATGAAGCCAACCCCAGGCCGGCAGCTTTAATGAAGTTTCTTCTACTATTCATATGTTTATAACCTGTTTTTTATTTGACATTAACTTATTCCGACTGGTCGGGATAAAATGTCCAACGTGTTTTTATCTGTGTTTTTGTAGATTCTGCTACATGGATATTTCATCAGATATGGTATAATTGCCAAAGTTGTCTATGGTAACTTTGAGGTGATTATTTGTATCCGTTAACTCTATTTTGTAAAGTGTCTTGCTTTTATTGATGGTTATAGTGTGTTTAATGCCTGCCATCTTGCTTTTCAGAACTTTGTCGAAGCCAGGTAATGACTCTAATTTTCCACTATACTTTGCACGGGTGCTTTGGGAATATAGTTGTTGAAGATAATAAATATCCCAAGCGACTTGTTCGATTCGATGTGATTTTGCTAGATCGTTGGTTTTCACGTTATCCGTAAACTGAATGTATCCCCATTTTTCGGGATAATGCATATTGATTATTCCTATGGGAGACCACACCCAGTTATCTTCTGCTAATCGTTTTCCGTTTTCTACTTTTCGTTTGTATTGTCCATTTTGGATCGAGTGTTGCCATTGTACCCTTGAAAAATTGATATGCCAAAAGTCATTAACCTTTGGGGTGGAGGTTCTTCCGAATGAACTTATAGATGTAAAAGGTATAGCCATCTCGACACTCCAATATTGGTCTATGTCATTGGGATTGTTCAGGGTGCCCTCTATATGTACCGCAGATTTTAGATTTTTGACATCCCAGTGCATGATAGCCTCGCCCCCTAGCCGGTAGGGTTTTGCCATCATGAGATCCATAATTGTGTTTAGTGCATTCACTTCAATCTCATAATATAAAGACTGATGTTCGCTCGGTTTTATGAATACCTCGAAATCATTATCGTGGTAGATAATAGCATCATGCTCTGTCAAGGTGCCCCATATATGAGGTTCCTCTAATTGTGCATAGATGTAAAGGTATTTGTCATCCCATAGCATTTTTACCTTGGTGTCGAATCTTGGTTTAGGTTTAATATTCCCTTCAATATCGACAAAGTCGTCTGACCAAAGAGCCTCTTCCCAGGCAGCTTCGTTAGCTATGCCATCGATGAGAATAGGTTCTTGTGTTTTTTTTGCTGCATATATCTTCGGAGAAGACTGCATGTTTAAGATTTGCGCAAGATTTTCCTGACCATAGGTATATGCTCCGATGGTTAAGAAAGCGATGAGTGTATAAAAAGGTTTTAGCATAATCAATAATCGGTATGAATATACGTAATAAACCTGTTTTAAATATTAAAATGTTGAATTAATTTAGCGAAACTGTTGGGCGAGGGGCAACAAAAAAAGGATGCAAACATTGTTTGCATCCTTTTTTTGCTTTACTATATCGTAAATCTAAATTATTTAGAAATACGTTTAGATTTGATACGAGCTGCTTTACCAGTAAGTCCACGTAAGTAAAATAACTTAGCGCGACGAACTTTACCGTAGCTGTTTATTTCAATTTTATCAATGTTCGGAGAGTTTGCAGGGAAAATACGTTCTACCCCAATACCGTTAGAGATTTTACGAACGGTAAAAGTAGCGTTAACACCTACGCTGTTTAATTGAATGACTACACCTTGGTACACCTGAACACGCTCTTTGTTTCCTTCGCGAATTTTATAATGCACGCTGATGGTATCTCCTGCTTTGAAAGCGGGAATCTCATTCTTTACGACCGCTTGTTCTTCTACAAATTTTACTAAATCCATGATTTTGAGTAATTATAAACGATTTATATCCTGTAAAAATCGGAATGCAATATTACAGCTTTTTTATTTAATTTAAAAATCTTTTTTAAAAATCTTCTACTCCGATCCTCAGAGCGAGTGCAAAGGTATAAAAAAAAAATAAACTAGACGATAAAGGGCTTTGATTATTTTCCACAACTGGATACCCGTTGTTTGTAAAAATATCTTACACCAAATCAGTATGTTAGTTTGTTTATGAAAAAAAGTACTTGTTTTAATTGTAAAACGATGTATATTTGCATCACTTTCAAAGGTGATACCTTTTCGGGGTGTAGCGTAGCCCGGTATCGCGCCACATTTGGGATGTGGAGGTCGTAGGTTCGAATCCTGCCACCCCGACACAAAAAGCTCTAACAAAAGTTAGGGCTTTTTTCGTTTACAAGGGGCAAGGAAGAGAATCTGGGGTTCAATTAGCCCCGCGGTCCTAGCCCTCCTATAAAAACCACTGGTTTCGGGGATTCTTTTCGATGCGTTGTCTGCTTAGTTTTGCTTTAGTAATTTATTGATGAAGAATTAAAAACTAAAATGATAAGAAAATGAAAAAGCAACTATTGACAATCGCCGTACTTTCCTCTTTATTATTTGCGGCCTGTGGTGACAGTAACAAGAAGGCTACTGATAATACACAGACTACGCAGGAGAACGGTAAAACTGAATCCAGGCCTGCTACAGGTGAGTCTGAAAAATCTGCGAACTTCTTGACGGATCGTGACGCTTTGAAGGCTGCCGAAACACAATTGAAAGAAATGGCTAAATTAAAAGGTAAAGATATTCAGGTTTTTCAAAATATTCATTTTTACGAGGATGGTCGTGTGCAGTTGGCTCTTCAAGACCCGACGAAGCCGGAGAATATTGATGATTATCTGTTCCAAGGTGGCAAATGGCAGGAACCCCAACCGGTTCAGATTTCTGGTGGAGGAGATATGAAATCAAATGTATTTTCTTTGAATAGTCTGAAATTTGAGACCGTAGCTGATATTTATAAACAATTGGAAGAAAAATCCAAAGATGTAGAAGGAGCAAAGATTGATGGTCATATTTACTATAATCTGAATGTGATGAAGCAAGAAGGACAGTGGATGACGGGTGTGCAGGGGACACGGGGGCAATATTCAGGATACTTTAATGCAGACGGAAGTTTAAAAGAGTTTAAGAAAAATTAAGGTTGTTTGATTTATAATGTTTGTAAAGAGGATGCTATTATTAGTATCCTCTTGTTGTTTTATATTTAAGACGTTTCTTTCAGAAGATCTACTAATCTTTCGATAGGACGACCGATGATTGCCTGATTGTCTCTGATGACGATTGGACGTTCAATAAGTATAGGGTGTTGCAGCATGATTTCAATCCATTGTTCATCACTTGCTACCATGTTCTTATATTGCTCCTGAAATAGGGGTTCATTGGTACGGATGAGATCGTAGGGTTTTAGTTTGAGCAACGTTAATATGTTCTTTAGTTCTTCTGTATCCAGTGTTCCGTCTAGATAAGATACGATCTCGGGATTTACTCCATTTTTGTCCAAAAGTTGTAGTGCAGCACAGCTTTTACTGCACATTTCGTTATGGTATATCTTAATAGTGGATTTTGCTTTCATTTGCTATTAGAAGGAGTAAGCAGTTTCACTCTTTGTTTCTGAGAGTACGAAATAGGTTTGTACTGTACTTACGTGAGGGAGTACGGCTAGTTTATGTCTTAAAAATAAGTGATAGGCATCCATATCTTTGGTGGCTATACGTAACATGAAGTCGTACGAGCCAGCCATTTGGTAACATTCCATTACTTCTGGAAATTTGGCTACTTCCCGTTCAAACTCATTGAGAACTTCATAGGTGTGTGCTTTTAAAAATACCTGTGAGAAAGAAATTAGCCCAATTCCTATTTTGTGTCGATCTAGTATAGCGACAGTTTTTCTGATATATCCCGCTGCTTTAAGTTTTTTTACTCTTTCATGTACGGCGGCTATAGATTTATGTAGCTTTAGTGATAATTCCTTGTTGCTAAGGGTCGCATCCTCTTGAAGTAACTTAAGGAGCTTCATATCCGTTTGATCCAATTCCATTACGTATTTTTTTTGGTGACGCCGCTAAATTACTATTTTAATCTGTATTTTTTATTGGTTTTGTTTTTGTATTCGATAAAAATTATCGATTTGATTGTGTTGTGTTGAATATTATTTTGTTTTGTTGGAATTTTGTGCTGTTTGGTAGAAAGGCCATATTATATTCGAAAATATCTAAAAATATAATTTATTAAATAAATAATGATAGAGGAAACTACTTTCAGTAAATGTTTATCACCAGAATTGGAAAGTCGCTTTAAGCATTTGTGGTGTTTAGTTGGGAATACACCTATGCTAGAATTGCAATATGTGTACAAAGGTAAGCCGGGTAAGATCTATGTGAAGTGTGAGAATTATAATCTTACTGGAAGTATCAAAGATCGTATGGCGTTGTACATCCTTTATAAGGCATATACGAATGGCGATATCAAATCGACAGATATGATTGTAGAAGCTACTAGTGGTAACACAGGGATTGCGTTCTCTGCTATTGGTAAGGCTTTAGGGCATGACGTAAAAATCATTATGCCAAATTGGTTGAGTAAAGAGCGTATCGATATTATCAAAAGTATGGGGGCGGAGATTCAATTGATTAGTAAAGAAGAAGGTGGTTTTCTTGGAAGTATCAGTCTTAGCGAAGAGCTTGCTGCTCAAGGTGGAGTGTTCTTGCCTAGACAATTTGAAAATGAATACAACGCAGAAGCACATGAACTTACCACTGGTAAAGAAATTGCATTGCAATTAGCTTCCAAAGGATTGGTGGCGGATGCTTTTGTAGCCGGTGTAGGTACAGGAGGTACAGTTATGGGAGTGGGTAAGCAATTGAAAAACTATAATCCTGCTGTTAAAATACATCCTTTAGAACCACAGGAAAGTCCTACTTTGACTACTGGTTATAAAGTAGGAGCGCACCGCATTCAAGGTATTTCAGATGAATTTATACCTGCCATTGTTAAATTGGATGAGTTAGATTCTGTAGTTTGTGCCTCTGATGGAGATTCAATCATTATGGCTCAAAAATTAGCGGGTCAGCTGGGACTGGCTGTTGGTATTTCTTCGGGTGCAAATGTAATCGGTGCGATCAAGTTGAAAGAAGAATTGGGTGACGACGCAGTTGTGGTTACACTTTTGTGTGATGATAATAAAAAATATTTAAGTACTGATCTTGTTAAAGAACAGCCTGTTAAAGAGGGTTATATCTCTACAGGATTGAATTTTTCTGGATTCCAACCTATTGCGCGTTTAGAAAAGCCTTTGTTCGGATCGAACATGTTATAAGAATTTGTTTCAACCTAAATTTATTTAGGTGTTGTTTGTGTTTGTGTGGTAAACCGGGGTTTTCGGATCCCGGTGGTCCTCACTTAAGTTGGTTTAATAAAAACTAATCTCTTTAAGCTAAAATTATGAAAGCATTATTGTATGTTTTTTCTATTCTGTTACTGCTATTTTCAGGGGTAGCTATCGGCCAAGAGGCGGATAGTCTGGCTGATGTTTCAGGTCTTACATTTACCGATGGTAGTGTATCGGACAGTTCTCAAGGGAGCGAAGTGCCTGAAGAGCTAGTATTCTCTGATGGACAAGATACTACACAGCTAGATAGTACCGCTGTACAGAGCGAAACGGCCGGTGCTGTGCCTACAAATGGTGCTTCTACCGAAGACAAATCCATGTGGGGAATCTTTATAGCCGGTCTTTTAGGCGGATTTGCGGCATTCTTTATGCCCTGTATCTTTCCTATGGTACCACTTACGGTCAGCTTCTTTACCAAGAAGTCGGGCAGCCGCTCCAAAGCGATATCCCAGGCCTTTCTCTACGGATTATTTATTATCGTAATCTATGTCGCTCTGGGGATGTTGATCACCATAGCATTTGGTCCGGAAGCATTGAATGAACTGTCTACAAACGGGATATTCAACTTCTTTTTCTTTCTTCTACTG
>NZ_FUZF01000008.1 GCF_900168125.1 Sphingobacterium nematocida | reverse complement strand
GCTTTTTTTCGATAACGTCTTTTAAAACCGTAATCTGTAAAGTCTGCTCGGCAACAATCCTTTTGTATTGCGCCAACTCTTTTTCCATTTCCCGCAACTGCTTAAGCTGCGAAACCTCCATACCCGAATATTTGCTCTTCCAAGAATAGAAAGTCCCTTGGCTAATACCATGCTCTCGGCAGATATCCGAAACCGATTGCCCAGCTTCCTGCTGTGATAAAATCTTGATGATTTGTGATTCGCTAAACTTACTTTTTTTCATTGTCCCTAAATTATAAAACTACATTAATAATCGTAGCTATTTTAAGGGAAGATTACAGTGTGAATCGTCCAACATTACGCCTAAACCGGTTCAAGATTCCCCATAAATCAAACCAAGCTAATGGAGTCAATAACATCGGGATTACTAAATATTTTACATAAGTTTTTAAGCCTCGCTGTAGATCTTCTTCATCTTTAAAATTCTCGATAATTTTAGTCCTCCCGTTCGTAATTTTCATCGCAAGTATCAATGCTAGGAGAATAAATGCAAAGTAGGGCAAATTCTTCCGTTGGTAAATCTCCTCGAGATTATTGAAAATAAAAACAAAGATGAAAAGCGTTAAAAACATCAACAGTAACATACAGCCCATCCCCCAGAATATAGGTGCAATAAGCTTCGGTTTGTTCTTAGTACCTTTTAATATACGACCAGAAATATAATGCACATACAGATACAAACCGGTAAACAATAAAAACATCCACACCGTATTTACTAAGATTGGATTTCGAAAACTCCAAAATGAGCTGGCCTCGGGCATCAGTTGTTCTAATTCTGCAATAGAATCTGATGACTTCAATATCTGTTCAATAAATTGCGAGGCTTCTATTATACCTTGATCATAATCTTCGTTCCGAAAATTTGGAACCAGGTACTTTTCACCCACACGCTTTAAATAAGCATCTGGAAAAATACCTTCCATGCCATAACCTGATATAAAGCGGTATTCGTGTCTGTCTTTCGCAATAAACAACAACAAGCCATTATTTGCATCTTTCTTACCTATCCCCCAACTGTTAAACAGTTCTAGTGCGAACTCAAAATCGCTATCTCCTACGTAGTCATTGACTACCACGATAGCATACTCGGCTTTGGTCAAACTATCAATACCTTGCGAAATATCATCCAATTGAGATACGGTATAATATTCCAATATGCCATCGGGATTACTCACAAAATGTTTTTGTCCCTGTACTTTGGGATTAGGTAAGTTCTGAACCGTATATTGTGCCTGTGCTGGTGCCCAGGACGCACCAACAAACAAAAGTGTAAAAGTAAGTAATCGAACAAGCATTTAAAATCAAAGTTTGATACCTAAAAGTAAGTAACAAACCTCGATTTAAAAAAATGTTTTTTGTTTAGAAACCTTCTTCTTTCTCTCCTCCCCAATCCGTATGTTTAAAAACCTGAAACTTACCACCGACGTTTAACTGCTTTAATAAATCGCCCCGAAAAACAAGTTGCATATTGTTTTTCAGCGTACTCTCCACTTGAAAAGTGCGTAATATCCCCGTAGCACCGTATAAAACAACTTCGTATTTCAGCGGAACCGACATACTGCTGATTCCCATAAACTGATTAAAAATCAATTGCTTGTTCGTATTAAAATCCGCTACAATTTCCACATCACTCTGATCTAAAATAGGGTTGGCTAATTGAGAATTAAATGGTGCAAAGAAAAACGGATCGTGTCTTTGACTGATGCCAATTCTCTTTATCACCGATAAATCTGTAGCATCAGTAAACTCAAACTTTACCTGACTGAATAAACGCTGCAACCTGATTTCATTTTCTATATCTCCTGTCACCTCAAGATTACCGACATAACCGAAAACCTCCGCATTTGAATTGGCAAATATATTCCCTATATAAAAGTTTGATCGGGTTGGTGACTCGGGAAATAACAAGTCTTTTCCCGATTCATTTGAGACAAAGAAAATGGAGTAACTTCCTTTTACAAGGTTTAATGATAAGCTTGATGCTTCTTCATAAGCTACACTTCCAGTAACAACAGTTTCAGGCTTATCTTTATGAAAGAGAAAATAATGAAGTTTATTGATGGAGTTCCCTGTTTGCGAAGATGGAGCCATACCTAAAAGGCGGATATTATCAAAACGCCAGGTAGCTGTACTTTCCTTGTAATCTGCTCCACCTTCTCGACGAATACCTGCTCTAGGAATAAACTTAAACCATAGGTTTGATCCCGTAATATTTTTATCTGAAAGTTGATAAACATATGTGTTCTTAGGAGCGGCATCTCCAGTCTTCCCAAACTGATTATTCATCGCTAACGGTGTATATGTATTACCTTCATCTAATGAATAATACAATTCGAAATCTTTAGGACCGGTATCTGAACTTCCCATATCAAATCCAAATTGTGTCATCAGCTCAACATTTCTGATTGGAAGTTTCATAAGCACCTCATTGGCCCCTCTTACGGAAAGCGATTTTCCTGCTTCATATTCCTCAAATGAATAACCTGCAACATAAGAGCTAGAACCATTTGAAATTATACTTGGTTTGGCTTCTTTCTGATAAGCTATATCAGGCTCTAAATTCTCTGCATTAAATGACCAAAAATACAGATACCCTTCGACGTAATCACCTGTACTAGAGGGCTTCGTGCTTGATTGTGTTTGATTTTTTACACCGGAAGCCTTAAACGAGGCTTTAGAGCTGTTAAAACCTGATACTTTGAAATTAACAAGGTGAAGATTTTCATTTTGTTCATCTACGGATCCATCTTTTTTACAGGAATAAATAGCTAATAAAATGATGAAAAAAAATGAAAGCCTACCTATTTTTAAAAATAGACATTTCATTGTGTGTTATATAATTAGTTCTAAAAAAAAGCTGTGATTAACAGCCCGTTAAATCACAGCAAGATATTTAAAAAAAATTGAATAAAAAAACTTAAGCTACAAAACTACAGATTCAGCTCTACCATCAACAACCACTCGAACTTTCTCCCCCTTCTGTCCTCTAATTTTATATGACCTCACTTTTCCATTTTTCCAGGTAATATCGACAGTTCTATTACCTCGAGCACGAAGTCCTTTTACCTGTCCGTCTTTCCATGCGGTAGGTAAAGCCGGAAGTAAATGAATATAACCATCGTGACTCTGTAACAACATCTCTGAAATACCTGCTGAACCACCAAAGTTTCCATCGATCTGAAAAGGTGGGTGTGCACAAAAAAGGTTGGGATAGGTTCCTGCTCCAGCTCCCTGATAGGTGGTACCTACACCGAACGCCGGCTTTAGTAGCTGTCTTAAAATCTCTAAAGCATGGTCGCCATCATGAAGTCGTGCCCAAAAAAGGATTTTCCATGCTCTGGACCAACCTGTACCTTCGTCACCCCGCACCTCTAATGTTTTTTTTGCTGCTGTTGCCCAATCTGGTGTCGTGACTGGCGAAATAAAAGCCGCAGGGTACAACCCATACAAATGCGACACATGCCTATGTGTAGGCTCTATCTCCTTATAATCTTCTAACCATTCCATAACGCGACCAGATGAACTGACACGCACAGCCGGTGGAATGAGCTTAAGATCTGTACGTAGTGTTCCAGCAAAACGGTCATGGAGCCCCAGTACAGAATCGGCAGTAATCACGGCTCCATATAGTTCTCTTACAATCTGATGGTCGATGGTAGGTCCCATTACGACTGAAGCGGTCTTACCATTAGTCAATCTAAAACCATTCTCGGGAGAAACAGAAGGTGAAGTAACCAACCATCCTGTTTTCGGGTCTTTGACCAAGGTCGCTTGATAGAACTTCGCTGCTCCAGCTAACAATGGGTATATTTCTCTTAGATAGTCTTCATCTCCACTAAAAAGGTAATGCTCCCATAAATGATTACATAACCAACCTGAGGCTGTACTCGCTCCCCATGAAGCATTTTCTCCTGGAGCAGAATATCCCCAAATATTGGTCATCATATACACCACCCATCCAGGTGCATTATAATAAGCCTTTGCCGTTTTTTCTCCTTCCTTAGCTATTCTTTTAATCAGCTCGATAAAAGGCCTATGGTATTCAGGAAGATTACCGACTTCTACTCCCCAATGGTTCATTTGCGCATTGATGTTTAAGTGATAATCACCATTCCAGGGTGTCTGAATCTGATGTGCCCAAAGTCCCTGTAAATTGGGAGGAAGTGCCTTATCATGTTTTGGCGCAGCACTGGAAATCATTAAATATCGTCCAAATTGATAATACAATGCGGCCATACCGTTGTCTTCTTCTGGGTGTTCGAAAAAGTCTTTGATACGTTGATCAGTAGGTAGATTCGCTTTGGAAATCTGATCTTTCAGCGTTAATTCGACTCGTCCAAAGGTACGTTGATACTCCCGCAGATGCTCGGCAAATAGCTTATTATAACGCCAATGTCCAGCGTCCTCGAGGTTAATCGACACATCGGTATCGGGTGATTTACTATAATAACTAGTCGATGCTGTAAAATAGATCAACACCTCGTCCGCCTCTTTAATAATTATCTGATTGTCATACAACTGCTGCTTCCCCCCTTTGGCTACGACCTTAATCTTACCGACAAACTCGAGTCCATCTCCTCCTACACCATTCGGAAGTCGGCCTGTAACGGTAATCTCACCTGGCTGTAGCTCATAGTCTTTTACATCTTTGTCTCGGTAAAAGTGAAGCGCAAAACCTATGGACTTCTTCTTACTAGCCGATAATCTCACGATGCCAATATTCTTGTCCTGTGAAGTGAAATACTCCCGTAAATAACGAGTCCCATTCGCTTCAAAGCTCGTTTCGGCTTTTGCAGTTCGTAAATCCAAACTGCGTTTGTAATTGGAAAAGTCTCCTTCTATAAAATGAAGAAAATTCAAAAAACCGAAGTTCTGAAAGCATCCATAAGGAACAGTAGCTCCATTGCCATGACCTGAACCCTGACCATTGCATACAAAGTTCTTATTCACCAATTTTTCAGCCTCGTCATTTTTTCCTTCAAACAACAACTGCTGAATCTGCCCGACACTTTTGTAAGCATCGTAATTATTGGGATCCTGTTGCGAACCAGACCACATGGATATTTCATTGAGAACAATTTGCTCATCTTTGACACCACCATAAGGCATCATTCCTATTCGACCATTTCCCAAAGGCAAGGCTTCTTCCCACTTGGCAGCAGGCTTGTCATACCACATTTTAAGATCCTGTCCATAAACCATAGACAAGGTGCATAAAACTGCACCTATTACACAAATCTTCTTCATTATTGATATAGATTAAATTCTGCCACAGTGAATGTTCCGGCAATTGTTTCCTTCGGCACAAATTTTAGATATGGACTACTTAATAAAGTGTCAAACATGATTATCTGCTCTGTTGGATTGGCCTTTATATTCGAAAATTCTCCAGTTTTTAACAATTGCCATTTTTTACCATCCTGACTATGATACAGGGTATACTTGGTTACCATTCCTTCTTTAGCCCCGTCTTGCCGAGGCACATATCCCAATGCGCGAATCGATTCCTTTAACTGCAACACAACCTCACTCTTGCAGGTCCTTAAAGAGGTAAAACTACGTACATCCCCATCGAAAGCTTTTTGAAACGAGTTCGATAAAAGCGTATGGGCAGAGTTGCCTAATTTATTCAACCCTGCATTAGAGTCGCTAAAGCTAAAAGGCTCTTCGTACTCCTTAAAAAGTCCAATATCACTTAGTGTAGGCACAACTGGAGCGAAAAGTTGTATCCTTATTTTAGATGCCTCAATGGGCTGATCTAACTTGATCAGTCTATTGGCACCAATACTCGTCGCCGAAGCCAATCGTTGCCAAGTACTACCATGGGATACTGAGACCACAACACTATCTAAACGTTGTCCAAGCTTAATATTCTCCCTCAAACGAATGATATCGAACCTTACCGTCTTCGGCAATGAAATTTCAATAACTGGATTTAACACCGCCTCCTCAGGGGCATAATAGCTATAGCGATCATCATCAAAGAGATTGCTTAAGGCAAATTCGGATGAATTACCTCTATTACTAGATGCTGTTGCTCTGGCATTTTTTGTTAGATTATTAGCAAATGTTTTTTCAATTTTCTTACCAAATGCGGCTAACGACTGTACATCGTTGGGATGCAAGATACCCTCGGGCATAGGTGCAAGTCCTAAATTCATATTTGCACCTCGTCCTACGGATTTTAGGTATATTTCGAATAATTGTGTGGGAGTTTTTACTTTAATATCCTGATTTTTGTGATAAAACCACCCTGGCCGTTGTGGCACATCACATTCGGCAGGAATCCAGTACTTGCCACCACGATCTCCTGTAGGTAGATTAGAGTCGTCCAGTTGTCCTGGTACAGGTTTACTGCCATCCTTTGTTTTGGGCGTAATGGTGGCCCAGGATGTCTCCGCCGCAAAACCATGTTCATTGCCTACCCAACGCATATCGGGACCTATATCAGAGAAAATCATAGCCATAGGTTGATAACGGCGTACAATAGGCCATGTTTTCTCTTCCCAGGCATAATAGGTCGTCCTATCTATCGTTCGCTTCTCACTTTTCCCTCCATAATAGCCATCACCACCGTTAGCACCATCGTGCCAAGAAGTAAATAACCTGCCATAGCCTGTCATCAGCTCATTCAGCTGTGCCCTATATGCATCAGCATATGCTGCTGTACCATATCTCGTGTCATTTCTATCCCAGGCAGACAAATAAACCCCGAATGCCATGCCTTCAGCATGACTCGCCTCCATAAACTCCTTCACCATGTCTCCCTTTCCATCCTTCCAAGGCGACTGCGCTATATTGTAAGTATTCGTTTTTGTAGGCCAAAGACAGAATCCATCGTGATGTTTGGCTACGGAGATTAAGCCCTTAAAACCAGCTGATGCAGCTGCTCTGGCAATTTGGCTAGCATCAAAATGGCTGGGATTAAAAATCTTAGGATCAGCATCTCCGAACCCCCATTCCTTATCTTGAAAAGTTGTAGGCGTGTAATGGATAAGACAGTACATCTCCATCTCGTGCCATGCCAACTGTCTGGCTGAAGGTAAAGCCCCATAAGGATCCGGAGCTTTCTGCCCAAAAGAAAACAGTGGGCTTAATAGTAGTAATCGAAGTAAGTTTTTAGTTCTCAAATTAATCGTTTTAGGTTTTATACATAAAGATACTACATATTATTTATTATCTATTACTATGTAACCTTATAGATTTTGACTATAGTACATCGAATGATTCGATGTACATGAAGGATAGTATTTGTGTAATTTTATGAACATGGTAATCAAACAATTTGACCATTTAACGTATTATATAAATAAACTTTCTTTTCATATGGACAATAACGAAAAAGACATTAGCAAATGTCCATTTCACAATGGGACAATGCGCAACGCCGTTGCGGGTGGAGGAACTCAGAACCAGGATTGGTGGCCAAATAGGCTTCGTGTAGATCTGTTGAGGCAAAATGCCAGCAAATCAAATCCAATGGATGAGGGGTTTGATTATGCAGAAGCGTTCAAAAATCTGGATTTGGGCGCTGTAAAAAGAGATTTGCATGCATTGATGACGGATTCACAAGATTGGTGGCCCGCAGATTTTGGGCATTATGGTCCGTTATTTATCCGAATGGCTTGGCACAGCGCAGGTACCTATAGGGTAAGTGATGGCCGCGGTGGAGCTGTTTCTGGACAGCAACGTTTTGCACCTTTGAATAGCTGGCCTGATAATGTAAGTCTGGATAAAGCGCGTCGTTTATTGTGGCCCATCAAACAAAAATATGGCAAGAACATTTCTTGGGCGGATTTATTGATCTTAACGGGTAATGTTGCATTGGAATCTATGGGATTTAAAACCTTTGGTTTTTCAGGTGGCCGTGTCGACGCGTTTGAACCGGAATTGGACGTATATTGGGGTTCTGAAAAAACATGGTTAGGTGGCGACATTCGTTATGCTCATGGTTCAGAAGGAGTGGTTGAATCACATGGTGTTTTATCTGCAGACGATGACGCGGATGGTAAACAACATTCACGAAACCTTGAAAAACCGCTTGCAGCTGTACAGATGGGATTGATTTATGTTAACCCAGAGGGGCCGGATGGAAATCCTGATCCTATCGCTGCAGCAAAGGACATCAGAGATACATTTGGACGTATGGCCATGGATGATGAAGAAACTGTGGCTTTAATTGCTGGAGGTCATACTTTTGGGAAAACGCACGGAGCGGGTCCTGCCGATAATGTTGGAAAAGAACCTGAAGCGGCAGGAATCGAGCAACAGGGGCTTGGTTGGCAGAGTACTTACGGTAGTGGAGTCGGGCCAGATGCGATCACGAGCGGCCTGGAGGTCATCTGGACACAAAAACCTACGGAATGGACCAATCTTTTCTTTAAGAACCTCTTTGAGTATGAATGGGAATTGACAAAGAGTCCTGCGGGGGCACACCAGTGGGTTGCCAAAGGCGCTGATTCAAGTATTCCAGATCCTTTCGATCCCGACAAAAAACGTAGGCCAACGATGTTGACAACCGACTTATCATTGCGTTTTGATCCTATTTATCAAAAGATTTCACGTAAATTTTATGAGGATCAGGATGCATTTGCAGATGCATTTGCGCGCGCTTGGTTTAAATTGACACATCGGGATTTGGGTCCTCGTGAACGTTATTTGGGCACGGAGGTTCCAACTGAAGAACTATTGTGGCAAGATCCTATTCCTGTTGTAGATCATGCTTTGGTCGATGCGGATGATATTGCTATGCTAAAATCTGAAATATTGAATGCTGGACTCAGCATAGCTGAGCTGGTAAGTACTTCATGGGCATCTGCTTCTACTTTTCGCGGATCGGACATGAGAGGCGGGGCAAATGGAGCAAGGATACGTTTGGCTCCTCAGCGTTATTGGCAAGTCAATAATCCGTCACAATTACAGAAGGTACTCACTGCGCTTGAACAAATTCAACAGAACTTTAATAGAAGTCAACAAGGGGGGAAAAAGATATCTTTAGCTGACCTAATCGTTCTAGGTGGGGCAACTGCTATAGAGCAGGCTGCACGAGCAGCTGGACATGAGATCAAAGTACCATTCAGTCCCGGACGTATGGATGCTACTCAAGAGCAAACTGACGTGGAATCTATGGGATATCTTGAGCCTATTGCAGATGGATTCAGAAATTATCGCAAGGGAGTATATACCGTTTCTACAGAAGCATTATTGATAGACAAAGCACAGCTGTTAACTTTATCAGTTCCCGAGTTAACGGTATTGATAGGAGGTCTGCGTGTGCTTCAAGCGAATTTTGACGGCTCTCAATTAGGTGTGATGACTGATCGTCCCGGTCAATTGACCAATGATTTTTTTGTTAACCTATTGGATATGGGAACAGTATGGAAAGCAATTTCTCCAGATCGGGAAGTTTTTGAAGGGTCAGATCGTAGATCTGGAGCTAAAAAATGGGAAGCAGGCAGGGCGGACCTTGTTTTTGGTTCGAATGCTGAACTAAGAGCTGTTGCCGAAGTATATGGCAGTGCCGATGCTAAAGAAAAATTTGTACAAGATTTTGTGAAAGCATGGAATAAGGTGATGGAACTGGATCGTTTCGACCTGCACCGTTAGAATTGTCGAGCGAAATATGTACCCTAATAGAAAATGACAAAAAAAGCTACCAAAAAGGTAGCTTTTTTTTGTATAAGCAGTAAATAGGTTTTATTTTTATAAAAAAATAAAAATAATTGTATACGGATGAAAAAAGATCAATCCCGAATAATTAGAGAACAGGCACCTCGTTCTTCTACAAGAGAGCATTCTGTCCCTCTTTATTTGACCTCAAGCTTTATATTTGACAGTGCAGAACAGGGTCGGGCTATTTTTGCAGAAGAAGAAGAAGGAATGGTCTACTCTCGTTATGCTAATCCTAATACATCCGAATTTATTAATAGAGTATGTGCTCTAGAGTCTGCGGAATCCGGATTAGCTTTTTCTTCGGGCATGGCTGCCGTTTTTGCGTCCTTTGCAGCATTCGTTGAAAATGGCGATCATATTGTATCCAGCCGGGCGATTTTTGGTTCCACACATCAGTTATTAACCCAACTATTACCAAGATGGGGAGTTACAACAACTTATGTAGATAGTGCAGACATTAGCGCATGGGAAAATGCAATACAACCCAACACAAAAATACTTTTCCTGGAATCACCTTCTAACCCAGGGCTCGAGTTATATGACTTAGAACAACTAGGCAGACTAAAAGCAAAGTATCCAAATATCATTTTCTCGATAGATAATTGCTTTGCCACGCCGTATCTTCAAAAACCCTTAAAATATGGTTTTGATCTCTCCATACATTCAGCAACCAAATACATGGATGGACAAGGACGCGTATTAGGCGGGGTAATTGTTGGAAACACGACGTTAATGAATAAACTCATGTTCTTTATCCGTCACACAGGACCAGCAATGTCGCCTTTCAATGCATGGGTATTGTCCAAAAGTCTGGAAACCTTAGGTCTCCGTATGGATAGACATTGTTCTAATGCATTGGCTGTAGCGGAGGTTCTGGAAAAGCACCCTGAAATAGAAACGGTAAAGTATCCATTTCTGCCATCTCACCCTCAATACACATTGGCACAAAAACAGATGAAAGCAGGTGGCGGTATCGTCACTTTTGAAGTGAAGGGAGGCAAAGAACGTGCCTTTAAATTTATTGACGCTTTGGAAATGATCTTGTACACGTCGAACTTAGGCGACTCCAGGACCATTGCGACACACCCTGGCTCAACAACACATTCTAAACTAACAGAAGCAGAACGCGAGAATTTAGGGATTAAACCTGGTACTATCCGTCTCTCTGTTGGACTCGAAGACAAAGAAGACATTATCGAAGATATTCTACAGGCGATAAGTAAATCGCTGATAAAATAAAAGGCATGATGATCCACCAATTGGTGGATCATCATGCCTTTTATTTTATATTGGTTAATCTGCTCTTTTTGAAAAATTAAAAACAAGATGTCCTTTTGAACCGTTATCCAAAGGAATTGGCATTTTCAACACCATCGATTCTTGGTCTGCAAAAGATAAACCTAATCTATATCCACTTGTCACGTTTGCAGCCTTATCACCTGCGTACAACTTTTTGAACTGAAATTCTGGTTCACCCCCCATTTTTCCTGGATCATAGATAGACCAGATAATAGTACGGACAGCACCATCTGCACACAGTGTACCTGATGAATTAAATGATATACTTCCTCTGTAATTACCCCCCGGCAAATGCCACACACTGCCGATAAAACATTCAACAGGAGCTTCGTCGAAAATATTTTTGATCGTATATGAATCTGGTATATCTTGACGAGTCACCGAATTTAAAACCCAGGTCCCCTTAACTCCCGAGCGCCATTGCGAAGCAGATGGCCCAGTCGCAGCAGCGGTAGAAGAACCATTGTTGACATTGGATGCTCCTTTTTTCTGAGCTCCACATGATGTGATCAACATAATCACCGTAAAAAGTGATAACAGGGAAAGAATACGTTTACGCATAATATAATTATTAAGTAATCTATGATGTATATTTGCAAAGATATAAAACTTGATATCTTAATCAGCGATGGCATCCAAAAATCATACCATAAGTAGAATAGTAGCTAAAACTTTAGTTCGTCTACTTATTATCATCTTGGCATTTTCCATTTATCTCTATTTTGCAAAGGGAGAACAAATGGCTTCTACTGTACATTTTGAGAACATGTGGTCTATAGCATTCCCAATTGTATTGTTTATAATCGTATTTGTGCTTCTATTCCTCGTCTTGAAACACAAATTTATACATGGTGATGTCAATTGGCTATTTTCACTTTCCTGTATCTTTTTAATAGTCTATCTTATTTTATTGTACTCAAGGATATATCCCATAGTATGAAGAAATATCCATACGAGTCGGTACAAGACTTTGACCATTGAAAATCAAACCGAGTGAAGCGAGCTCATTTATACAAATGAAAACGAACATTCATAAATAATTTAATACGTATGAATATGATACGTACTTTTGTGGGCTACTAAAAGTTAAATTAGCATGAAGAAAAAAACAACACTAAATGTTGTAAAAAATATATTCAAAGTCATTGTAACACTAGGTGCACTGTATTGGGTAGCCCAAAAAATTGATTTTGAACAGTTAAGAGATACTTTATCAGATTCAAATTGGCTATTCCTTTTTTTGGCGCTTTGCTGTTACGTTCTGTCCTTAATCACCGCTTCTTCGCGATTAAATAGCTTTTTTAAAACGATTGGGTTGAAACTTTCCGAATACTATAACCTCAAGTTATATTCTCTAGGCTTAATATACAATTTCTTTCTCCCCGGAGGTGTTGGTGGAGACGCATACAAAGTTTACTTTCTGAAAAAAAAATACTCTTTTTCAGGACGAAGCTTGCTTAGTGCTGTCTTTTTTGACCGGCTAAGTGGTCTATGGGCCATGGCGATTGTTTCCTGTACTTTAGTTGTATTCATGCCCCGTCTCGCAATCCCAAATACGGTAACAATAACTGCTGCCGCAGTAGGAAGCATATCCTATCTGTACATACTTTATCTCTTTTTCAGACCTTTTGCCCAGCGATTTATGCAAACGCATTTCAAAGCATTGATGGTACAAGGATTTCAGGTATTGAGTGCGATCTGTATCCTATACGCACTGGGCCATGACGAAAAATTCTCTCCCTATTTACTCATATTTTTGGTTTCATCGATTGTCGCGATTATTCCATCCATTGGTGGAGCAATCGGAATTCGCGAAGCATTTGCCGCTACAGCTGCTAAATATATTCAGATAGACGATCAATTGGCAATAACAGTAAGTTTGATTTTCTATGTTATATCACTTGTCTCATCTCTTCCTGGCATATATTTTATATTCAAACCAAGTTCTTTGGGCGAAGACAGGCTACCTTCTGCAGCGGAAGTGGAAAAAGAAATTGACAAAGAAACTTTAGAAGAAAACGCATAATGGCAAATATTATAATTACAGGTGCCAGTAGTGGTATCGGCTTTGAAGCGGTACTAGACCTCACTGCAAAAAAAGAAAATAATGTAATCGCGCTGGCTCGATCTGCAGATAAATTACGTAAGCTGCATGAAATTGCTTCGTCTTTAAATCACGATGGGGGGAAACTATATCCTGCACAATTTGACATTGTGTATGATAATTACTCCGAGTCTTTGGTTCCGTTTATAAAATCGAAGTTTGAAAAAGTCGACATACTAATCAATAATGCTGGTGCATTAATTAACAAACCATTTTTAGAGAGTTCTGCCGAAGACTTTGCACAAATGCTGCAGAGCAATTTATTGGGTCATATAAATATGATCAAACATGTTGTCCCTTTGATGACCGATGGGGGGCATATTGTAAATATCAGTAGCATGGGTGGTTTTCAAGGATCTGCAAAATTCCCAGGCTTGAGCGCTTATTCTAGCAGCAAAGCAGCACTCGCAGTATTGACAGAGTGTCTTGCAGAAGAGTTTAAAGAAAAAGGAATTAAGGTTAATTGTCTTGCATTGGGTTCTTCACAAACGGAGATGTTTGAAGCAGCCTTCCCTGATGCTGAAGCAGGAACCTTAGCTTTTGAAATGGGACGCTATGTAGCTGAATTTGCCCAAAATGGCGCAAAATACTATAATGGAAAAATACTCCCGGTAGCAAATACAACACCATAAAAAGGAGCTTTAAAAGCTCCTTTTTTTTCTGAAAGTGTTCGTATTTAATGGACATCAAGAACTTTCATGCCTGTTGGTGATCTAGAGGCATCATGAAAGTTTTATAAACGTTTTATCCACACTGCTATATCCTGCAATACCTGTATATTCATCGTTTCTTCTATCTCAACATATTCATCCACACGCCCCGTTTTAGCTTTTTGAAACAGATGATTCAACCCGTCGTACTCTTTCAATATATTTTTCTTGTTCTTAGGCAAGAGATCAAACAGACTTTTTAGATTAATGTCAGCAGGTACCTGAACATCCAAAGACCCAAAGGCCGCAAAAACCGGCACATTAATTTTACGTATATATTTTTCGGGTTCTATACGCAGAAAATAACGATAAGCAGGGGCCAACATAGTCATTAATTCTGTGCGCATTTGGGCATTTTGTTTATTTTCAGAGGTAATACCCAAATTCTTCATTAATGTCTCATAGGCAGTTTTTGTATCTAAAGCTCCCTTCACCACCTCAAAGTTCTTTACATTGATTTGCTTAGCTACTTCTAGGTTAAAATCGGACATTCCATTCGCCTTTCCTATCGCATACAGTTGTGCAACCATAAGATCATTGATAGCAATAGCTGGCCCTGCTAAGGATACAATAAAAGATAAATCAGGCAAGCCTTGTCCAGCAAGCAATTCTGCGATCAATCCCCCCTCACTATGCCCTATGACGCCAATCTTTCGGGCATCAACCTGCTTTTGCTTTTTCAAAAATGCTAGTGCAGCAATAGCATCTTTACTAAAATTTTCGATCGTGCTTGTTTCAAATAGACCTGTACTCTTCCCTACTCCGCGATCGTCATAACGCAATACTACAATCCCCTGTTTTGTTAAATAATCGGCCAACACTTTGAATGGTTCGTGTCCAAAAAGTGCTTCATTTCTGTTTTGGGGTCCCGATCCTGTCAACAACACAACCGCAGGATAACGTCCAGCTTTCTTCGGCAAAGTCAGCGTACCGGCCAGTGTTATTTTATCATAATCATTTTTAAATTCAACATCCAATGTATCATAGCTGTAAGGAGGTATGGGCTCTTGTGGGCGCTTCAATGCTTTTAAAGTTTTAGTTGTCCCATTTTTTCGAACAAGAGTAAGGGGTAATTCAACTCCATTTTGGGCAAAAGTAGCTTTAATGCTATCAGATCCCAACAATCGGCCTATAACCTTTATCCCACCTTGTAAACGAACAAATAGCGAATCCCCCTTGACATTGATATCGCCAGAAATTCCGCTAACTCCCTGTTTGGGACTATCTGCTGTCACCTTCCACTGGCCATCAGACTGATGTAGATTCAAAATAAAAGGTAGTGTGGCACTCCCAAAACGCAGATCTCCTTGCCAACTCCCTTCATAAGTCTGCGAAAAACCTATACAAGACTGGAAAAACAGAATGCATAAAATAACAAATCCCTTCATTAACTTATTGATATATATTTAAAAACTGTAATACGGTATTCCAAATCAGGATTAACAAAACTATCGCGATAGTATCCGACCCTTTTTTACTATTTATTGCAATTTTCATTCCCTTAACGAGTATCGTAAAAAAAAGCACCAAACACCCTATAGAGAACACGCCAAAAACAAGCATCAATAGTATTTTATCTTTGGGTAGAGAAGCGGGATTATCCATATGATCTAAAACTAAAAACTCCATTGATTTCAAAAAATCAGTTACACTGGGAATCGCACTTACAACAAGCAACAGATACATCGCTAAATGCGCTATACCTACTGCATTGAACACATCGATCAAACGTGTTTTCCGGTAGCGAAGTAGCGCAAAAAAATATAGCGTCAATGTATTTATTACAATGGTGATCGAAAGGTTATACAAAGCGATATACCACTCTTTTGGTTTTACGTTGATTACTTTTAACGAGCCCAGCAACATGGTATCGCTGTAGTACGTTGCAAGCCAAGCCAACAAAAAACCAAACAAACTGACCAAGAGGAGCTTTATTTCCGTAAAATTTTCAAAGGGATTTAATACAGTTTTAGTCATTTTCATTTATTTTAGGCAATAATTTTTCTACTTCTTCGGGCTTTTGTGTACCAATCAAGATTTTTCGTCCATTCTTAAGTTCTAACTGGATCCCGTATCTTCCTTTTGTGCTGTATGCTATTCCACCATTGCCCAATCGATACCCCCAACCGCCAAATTCCATCCAATCATATCTCCGAACATAGACTTTTGCCATACTACTCCAATACCAACGTCTGCGCCATGCGAATGGAATAAAAGTAATCGTAATGCCTTCATCGTCTATTGTTGTACAAAGCTGACTAAACATAAAAAACAAAAAGACAGGTAACATAATACATAGCCCCACAGATAATCCCTTTATTCCAGTTGTTTGATACTGTTGATAGGCATCGTAAGCAATATATAACATGACGAAAGAAAGCAGAATCATTAACCAACGTGTCAAAAAACTTTGCTTCTCCTTAAATGTTTCAACTTTATTTTTCATCTTGAAATGCTTTTATTTTTAATATTAAATCATCCAGTCTATTTCGGACTGTAGGATAACTTTTACCAAGCTTACTGGCCATATCTTTGATACTACCGGAACTGAGCAGAAACTCCAAAACAAACCCCTGCTCCTCAGCATCCAACTGCATGAATACAGGTAGCTCGTAAGCACCTGAAACTGTCGTACCACAATTGGAACAATGGAGGTTCGCAACTTGTAACTTGTCTTCACAACTTGGACATCGTATAGGTAATTTCATATTAATAAATTGTATTAAACAATGAACATTAAGAACAAATATATAAACATTATCAATACAATACTTAATATAATTAAAGTTTTATTTGACATTTTAAACATTTACATCAACAATCATCAAGTAAACTAGTTAATTAGAGTCTTTTGATTATTGCATATAAGCTGTAATTTATCTAAGTTTGCTGCTTTACTTTTTGTATGAAAAAAATTATTGGATATTTCCTCACACCTATTTTCTATATCTGTTTTTCAGTATTACTTTTAATCTTCCATCCAATTCAATGGCTATGCCTTAAGATCGGTGGTTATTCCGCCCATAAAAAGAGTGTTGATATTTTGAACTTTTTCCTGACAGCCTGCAATTATACATTGTTTAATAGTGTACGATTCACCGGACAGGAGAAACTACCTAAAGGAGTACCGATTATCTTCGTAGCAAATCATCAGAGTATGTTCGATATACCGGCGATGATATATCATTTGAGGGAATATCATGCTAAGTTTATTTCAAAAATCGAACTTGCCCAGGCTGGAATTCCGAGTATTTCCTTCAACTTGCTTCATGGAGGTGCTGCCAATATCGACAGAAAAGATTCCAAACAGTCGATTTCTGAAATATTAAAGCTGGCGAACAATATGAAGCAAAAGAATTGGTCAGCCGTGATATTCCCAGAGGGAACCCGTACCAAGACCGGTAAAATGAAAAGCTTTTCTGTCGGTGGAATTGCTACGTTATTAAAGAAAAATCCAAATGCATTAATTGTACCGATAGCTATTAAAGGTTCTTATCAAATGGTTCAATACGGCATGTTTCCGCTGCAACCATTCACTAACATGTCTTGGGAGGTGTTAGCGCCTATCCAAACAGAGGGATTAACAGCAGAAGAAATTGTTAAAAAGGCGGAAGATAGGATAAGGGAAAAAGTAGAAAATTAATTTACCTGTCTCCCTTTCCAATCGTATTTACCAGTATTACCTGCGATACCGATATATACGATATAGAAACTATGCACAATAGATAAGATAGGCACATACTTTAAGAGATCCCTTCGCTTCATAAATGAGGTTATTGGTGCCATAAAAATAAATTCGACAATAATCTTTAGCCCAAAAGCTGTCAGCAAAATCCAATTAAATTCGGGCAACCGTAAGAAAAAAGCAAACAATGATACCAAAAGGGCTAAATTGAATGCCCAAATACTCACACCAAGGGCTACAACCTTCTTATCTTTGTATTTAGTGCTCTTTGAAGCCCAACGCTTACGTTGACTAATGAAGGACTTTAAATCAGGTTTAGCATCGGTATATACAATTGCTTCTGTAGATTTGCAAAATCCTATACGGTCGGCATACTTTGCAGCCACTTTGTGCAAGAAAAGTTCATCATCACCCGAAGCCAGATTCTCAATGCCTTTAAATCCGTCCATTTCATAGAAAACGGCTTTTTTGTAAGCAAGATTTGCCCCATTACAGGTTGTTGGAGAGCCATTACCTATACCTGCTGCACCCAAACCAATAAGGTACATAAATTCTAATGTCTGTAATTCTTCAAAATGCGTCTTTTCTTCAGAATACATCACTGGCGATGATACCAAGTAGCTCTTATTCGTCTCAAAATACTGCGCTATGGTTTTCAACCAGTTTTTACCCATCCGACAATCTGCATCTGTCGTCACGATGATATCGCCGGTAGACATCTCGATAGCTTTGGTAATCGCATACTTTTTGTAGGAATTCAACTTATCCCCAACAGAAAGTTGCAAAAGCTTAACTCCTCTATCCGAATATGAACGTACGATATCGGCAGTCCTATCAATGGAGTGATCATCTACAATAATAAGTTCTAAACTTTCTGTTGGAAAATCTTGACTTAATACACACTCTATAGTCCGTGCGATATTTTCCTCTTCATTTCGTGCTGCAATCAGCACAGAAATTTTTTCTTGAATTATTTTATTCTGTTCAAAATAAGGGATGCGCGACCAACCTTTACGCATGTAAAGGACGAGAGAGACGTAAATTATAGCACAAAAAACGAGAGCGGAATTAAGAATTATTATCACTTAAATAATTAACATTCAGTACAAAAAAAGAACCAATAATAGCGGGCAAAATCAAGTTAACAAACCAGATACAAGAAACGATAGCCATAACCGCGATTTCTTGTGTGGTGACATAACTATAGAGATTGCTAGCAACAAAACTACGAACACTGAAGTCAAATATATCCAATGACGGTACAGCTGCTTGCACAAAGAAAAGAATAAAAATCATTAAAATCATAGATACCAGTGGTATTTCGGGCAAAATGACGACCATCAGTATTACATATTGCGAGGTAAAAATAATAAACCTTGCCAGAGAAAGAAGTAGAACATAAAGAAGATCCTTGGAACTAACATCTTTGAGTATCGAAAAGAATGGACTCACCTTACGCAACCACTTCACGCGAGCCACGAGCTGATCGACCCAGTGTACGTTGAAATACAACAAAAGAAACGCAAACGCATAAATTATGGCAATCATCCATATCGAAAAGATTACTGAAGTGGGAGTGTCTATAAAAACGGTAATAAACCATGCAATACTCAGCGCCCCAAAAAAACTGGTCAAAACCAATTGAGCAAAGAGCCCTACCCCCATCAACACAGCTCCTCGTGCACGATTTTGAGGCTGTAGCAATAATACTCGTCCACCATACTCGCCTATTCTATTTGGGGTGAATATAGCCCAGGTCAGTCCGCAAAATACCGATTGAATTGCCTTCCAATAACTTAATTGTTCTAACCCTTGACTTAAATACCGCCATTTCACCACCTCTAAAAACCAATTGCACAACATAAGAAAAACAACCACCGAAAGTGTGATATACATTGTTTCGGTAGGTATACTCTTCAACAATGATGTAAACTCAAACAGATTTTGTTGGTTATTGACCTTGCTAATAATAAACCATATCGCTAGACCAACAATGCCGAACTTGATGCCGTAATTAATATATTTTCGCTGTCCCTTTGTCAATTCAAAAAATTAGAAAGCACAATTTTAAGCATATTTTATGTAAACACGCCAATACTCGACAAAAGATAGTCAGCAATTACGTAATTTTGGCATATGCAAAAAGAAAAAGCCAAAGAACGAATTATTTTAGGGATAGATCCCGGAACAATCGTATTAGGCTACGGGATAATAAAAGAAGTAGGCAAGAAAATAACATTGGAATCCCTTGGTGTTATCAAAATGGGGCATCTTGATGACCACGGGCTTAAACTACAACGGATATTTAAAAAAACCTTAGCTCTGATTCAGGAATACAAACCTGATTGTGTCGCATTAGAAGCACCTTTTTACGGAAAAAACATCCAAGTGATGCTCAAGCTCGGTAGGGCACAAGGGGTAGCCATGGCTGCCGCGCTGAGCCAAGACATTCCCATATTTGAATATGCTCCACGAAAAATAAAGCAATCCGTAACAGGAAACGGAAGTGCCAGCAAAGAGCAGGTCGCTGCTATGCTCCAAAATTTACTTGGTTTTAAAGAGACACCTGAATTTCTAGATGCTACCGATGGTCTTGCTGTAGCTGTCTGTCACTCTTTTCAACAAAATAGTACCTCAGGAAGTAAAAGTTATTCCAACTGGTCCGCGTTTATCAAAGATAATAAGGATCGGATACGCTAGAGTTGCACTTGGCGGATCACATTCTTAACATTAAGCTCTACTATATCTGTCATACTCTCACACTTGAAATAACTCTCATTTGCATAATACTTGGCATACCCTTCTCTCAATTGCTGGATATTCTCCGTAGAGGAAAGTTGTTGCGATTTGGAAGCATCTCTTAAATCCTTGATACGATGCCGTTCGCTACGAACGCGGTGTACAATGGAAGAACGTTCTTCCTGTTGGTATTGCAATACCGTTCTGTCATTCAAATATTCCATACACAATTTAACATACGGAAGATTTTCTTTGAAAAACTGAGGCATATATACCTTTGGATTGCCTTCATAAAATTGTTGATCAAAATCGATCGCTCTTATGCGGAATTGAAAATCATCAAAATCCGGTGTTATCTGCATTACAAAATTGTACGCCCTCATATCCCCTAATAAAGAGATAATACAACGCTCATTAAATTTGACAAATTCCTTTGCTATCCGGGTTTGATTGTAATCGGGTGTCAAAATCCGATCTTTGCTAAAGACATCTCCAGGAATACCGACGATATGCTCTTCAACTAATGTATCTCTGTCATACACATAATTGACCTGATTAGGCGATAAGATTTCTTCCAACTCAAGACCGTATATGCGGGAAGCATCGGCTTGTTTTACATAAAAGTAATCATACACGTCATTTAGTCTATTCACGATACGTATTCGGAAAGGTTTTGTATTTCCAAAGGCGCAGTACTCAATTCGATCAATGATTTTATGTTCTACAATACGGGTATTTCCGGAAGCCTTAAGTACAGCGTAAACCACTTTGAGTCCTTCGTACAGCTGCTCCTGAAGATGAGGAGGGTATAAAGGTGTTTCCCAAAAGGTATCATTCCCATATTTATCCATTACCGGGACAGTCTCTTGAAAATACAGTAAATCGTAATAAGAAATGGGTAATCGAGCATCCCGTTGATACATTTTCAGGTATTTTAGCAAACCCTGTCCAACAGAAAATATAGGTTTCTTTCTCGAAATCTTAACGTCATCAATCTCCATAAAAAGCAACTTAAAACTTTAATTTTTATAAAGATAAATAAAAGTGCTAGCCTATAGAAATGGATATATTATTAAAATATTACAAAATACAATTCATTTTTTTTAGAAAATAAAAATACAATATGATTTTTTGTTATTAATTTTGAAAAAAATTGAAGATTAAAAAATCAGCTTTTTATAAATCTATTTTTTTAGACTATCTTACGGAAAACCTGATAGAGAGTCTTCATATTACATTTAGAAACACGATAACAACAAAACAATAGCATAAATTTATACTTCATGGAAAAAAACTATTCAAATTACGATTTAGATAATCTTGACGTTCAGATTTTATCCATTTTAATGGAAGATGCATCCATTCCTTACACAGAAATAGCAAAAAAACTCATTGTCTCCGGTGGAACCATTCATGTCCGAATGAAAAAAATGGAGGAATTGGGTATCATACACGGATCTAACTTAATCATCAACCCTCAAAAAGTTGGCTTTGATATAACAGCCTTTTTAGGCATTTACTTAGAAAAAGGATCTCAATATGTAGATGCTGTAGAGCAGCTCAGACAGGTAAAGGAGGTCGTAGAATTACACTACTGTACCGGTCAATACAGTATGTTTGCAAAGATAATATGTAAAGATACCGCCCATCTCCGCAAGGTACTTAATGAAGATATTCAGGGTCTAAAGGGTATTCAGCGCACAGAAACTATTATCTCTTTGGAAGAAAGTATTAAGAGACAAATCACCTTATAAAAACAATGATTAAAGCGCACTGATTAATACCTAATCGGTGCGCTTTATCTTTTCTCATTAATATTATTAATGAGCCAATCTCCCCCTATCCGCGACGGTCTTGTAGTATTCTACAATCGCTCTCGACGCTACTAAGAATACAGGATTTTGATATCACACATGAAGGTTTTTTTGTAACTTCGCATCGTATGTCTGATATTATTCAATTACTTCCAGATTCCGTTGCCAATCAGATCGCAGCTGGTGAAGTGGTTCAGAGACCCGCTTCGGCAGTGAAAGAACTTATAGAAAACGCTATTGATGCTGGAGCAGATAGAATTAAGCTTATTGTTAAAGATGCAGGAAAAACATTAATTCAGGTCATAGACAATGGCTGTGGAATGAGCGTAACTGATGCTCGACTATGTTTTGAACGCCACGCGACCAGTAAGATCCGAAAAGCGGAAGATCTTTTTGCAATTCGCACGATGGGCTTCCGGGGGGAGGCTATGGCCTCAATCGCCGCGATAGCGCAAGTAGAATTAAAGACCAAGCGTGTAGAAGATGAGTTAGGCACCGTCATTAATATTGAAGGGTCAAAAGTTGTTGATCAGCGTCCTGAAGCTCTTCCCTCAGGAACCAGCATCGCAATAAAGAATCTCTTTTATAACATTCCTGCCCGCAGAAACTTCCTGAAGAGCAATTCTGTGGAAATGCGTCATATAATAGATGAATTTCAGCGCATATCGTTAGCTAATCCGAGCATATTTTTTAGCCTGCACAGTGATAATAATGAAATCTTTCATTTATCGCCTGGAAGCTTAAAACAGCGAATAGTCCACCTTTTTGGCAATAACTATAATCAAAAACTTGTTCCGGTAGAAGAAGAAACGAGTATTATCAACATTCAAGGGTTTATTGGAAAACCAGAATACGCGAAAAAAACAAGAGGTGAACAATTCTTCTTTGTCAATAAAAGATACATAAAGGACCACTATTTGAATCATGCTATCATGAACGCCTATGAAGAGGTGCTACCTGCTGATAGCTTTCCACTTTATGTGTTGTTTATTGAAATAGATCCTGCGAAGATTGATATCAACGTACACCCTACAAAAACAGAGATCAAATATGAGGATGAAAAAGCGATATACGCTATCCTTCGTTCTGCAGTAAAACGTTCTTTAGGCCGATATAATATAGCACCTTCACTCGATTTTAATCAGGAGACTAGCTTTAGTAACCTGATTTCATCCAAGCCTCTTGACGAGATTCAAGCACCAACAATATCGTTCAACCCCAACTTCAATCCATTTGAAGGAGGAAGTGACCCTTCAACATTGTCTAAAACTTCTCGAGCAGAAAGCTATTCAAAAGGTCTGGAGAAAACAATTGGGATACCTCAAAATTGGGATACGTTATACCAAATCGCAGAGCAGGAAGATCCTATTCAACTACCGCTCCTTCCAACAGAATCAGACAGCGATGAGGTGTTCCAATCCAACAGTGAAAACAGGAAGGTCTTTTTTCAGTTACACAACAAGTATATTCTTTCTCAAATTCACTCGGGTTTTATGCTTATCGATCAACAGGCGGCCCATGAGCGGATCTTATTTGAACAGTATAAGGAACATTTGGAAAACAACAAAGGCTCAAGCCAACAAAGCCTTTTTCCGAGTACGCTGGAGCTTTCCGCATCGGATTTTGCGTTAATGGATGAACTTCTTCCGGAGCTTCAGACACTAGGCTTTCAGTTAAGACCATTTGGAAAAACAACTTACATCATAGATGGAATTCCGGCAGACCTTGGAACCAATGTTAATGAAGCCAAAATTGTCGATCAACTATTGGAGGATTACAAAAACAATGCATCCGAACTTACTCTTTCGAAAAGAGAGAATCTAGCGAGGAGCTTAGCCAAAAATGCGGCCATCAAACCAGGCACTCCATTAGATAATGAATCTATATCAGACTTGATCGATGCGTTATTTGCATGTGAGAGTCCTAATATCTCGATACATGGGAGACCTACAATTGTCACTATTACATTGCAGGAATTAATGGAAAAATTTAATAAATTTTAAAAAAGCATAGATGAATAACTTACTTGACAACCTTACACCAGTAGTCAAAAACCTACTAATTATAAATATCATATGCTTCATCGGTTCATTAATTTTTGAACCTGCAACCAGATGGTTTGGGGTGTATTATCCCGATTCTCCGTTTTTTCATATATGGCAGCCTATTACGTATATGTTCATGCATGGCGGTTTTAGCCATATTTTCTTTAACATGTTTGCATTAGTCATGTTTGGCCCAATCATCGAGCGCATGTTTGGATCAAAACGTTTCTTAAATTATTACCTTATCTGTGCTTTAGGTGCATTAGTTCTTCAGTATGGAGTACAGGCTATGGAAGTACAACAGATTACAGGAAATATGAGAGCGAGTACCTTTCTCAACTTCGATTTTGCACAAGATCGTGTGTCCACCTCTCTACCCCTTACGAAAGACAAATTTGACACATTAATTTCTATCTATGGAACACCAATGGTAGGTGCCTCTGGTGCAATATTCGGACTATTACTTGCTTTTGCTTATCTGTTTCCCAACATGCCTTTGTATTTCATGTTTATCCCTGTACCTATAAAAGCAAAGTATTTTGTCGGAGCTTATATTCTTATAGAAGTTTATCTTGGTTTTAATAACTCTGGTTCTTCAATTGCCCATCTAGCCCACGTTGGTGGAGCATTATTTGGCTATCTACTGATAAAAGCCTGGAAGATAAAAAAAGGATATTATTAACGAGTAATCATGATTTAAGGATAACGAACCTATAACATAAAGAAGATGACATGAAGGAAAATGTCTTAAAATCATTTATTAGAGACACGTATAAAAACACGTCACCTATCCCCTATATCATCACGGGACAGGTACTCATGTTTGTTTTACTTCATATTTTCGAACTATTAACATTTGACGAGGTCGTATCCTTAGATCTCTTTAGATGGACATATGAAAATCTAAGCCTTCCTATGTCATTCAAGGCATTCATTCAACAGCCTTGGACATTAATAACCCACCCCTTTTTATATCAGGGGATTTTCAATCTTCTATTCGATTGTCTCTGGCTATACTGGATTGGAAATATTTTTCTAAACTTTCTAAACAACAGGCAGTTCCTCACTGTATTTATAGGAGGTATATTGCTGGGTGGATTAGTTTTTCTAGGGATCAGCTCATTGCCTTATTACTCCAATCAAACAGCTTACTGGAACACTACAGCACTTGGATTAGCCGCCTTGATCAGCAGTGTGACGTTATTAGTTCCCAATTTAGAGGTACGTCTATTCATCTTTGGGAATGTCAAGTTGAAAACAATAGCGTTAATATATCTTGCGCTCGAGTTTGGATTTTTGATGGTAAGTAATCCAGTTACAGCAGTTGCTTATCTATTCATGGCCGGTTTTGGTATATGTTTTATGTGGCAACTCCAAAAAGGGAATGATTGGAGCAGATTTTTCAAAAGAAGCAAACGTCCACAGCACCTTAAGGTCGTGCAAGGTCAAAAGCACCAACATACTACTGAAAAAAGAAGACACCATTCTGATTTACCTAATCAGGAACTTATCGATCAAATACTAGACAAAATTTCGATAAGTGGTTATGAAAGTCTAAATTCGCAAGAGAAAGAAGTGCTTTTTAAAGCCAGTAAGCAGGATCAGTAATGACAAACCGATCATTTTTCCGTAAACGACTTGGATATTTTAGCAAGACGATATTTATTACAAATATTCTTGCTGTAGTCGCGTTACTATTGAGCTATTCTGCTTCTTTCATCGACCCGCAACAATTTTGGCCGATTGCTTTTTTCGGTCTAGCGTTTCTGCCCATTTTAATTATCAATATTGGCTTTATTATTTATTGGTTCTTAAGAAAAAAAAGATACATCCTACTTAGCTTACTAGCCATTGTATCCGGATGGAGCCTATTAGGCAAACATATTAATTTCAGAAATAGCAACGACAAGATAGTTGTTAAAGCGGACACCACACTAAGAGTGATGAGCTTTAATGTACATCTTTTTGAACGATACGACAGTCCAAAGGATAATTTTAGAGAGGAAACAGCAGAATTGGTAAACACAGTCAACCCAGACATCGTTTGCTTTCAGGAGTTTTACAGTCGCATTAGAGGATCTCGTCAATTCACTAAGATATTAAAAGAAGAAGGAAAATTTGAAGATTATTACTTCGAACCGGTGTCAAAAAATGACTATGAAGGATATGGCCAAGCTATATTTTCAAAGTTTCCCATTATAGACCACGGCACCATTTTTAAAAATGGATATGGTATCAACCGGATTATTTTTGCAGATATCAAACGGGAAGCAGATACGCTGCGTGTGTATAATGTGCACTTACGTTCATTTGCATTTCAAGAAGAAGATAAAGAATTTATCCAAAAGTCGGCCACCGCACAAGTGAAAGATGAGCAAAAAACAAAGCGCGTAGGACGTAAGCTTAAAACAGCATTTACCAACCGCAGTGAGCAGGCAAAATCATTACGTAAACATATCGAATCCTGTCCCTACCCTTATATTGTGATGGGAGATTTTAACGATACACCGATGTCATACAGCGTCAACAAGGTCGGACAAGGTATGTACAATGCTTTTGAAGAAAAAGGATTTGGATGGGGGGTTACCCATTTTGGATTACTCCCTTTGTTTCAAATTGACTATATCTTTTGCGAAAAATCCATCGCTGTCGACAATTATGGAATTGTTAACGAACGACTATCAGACCACTACCCGATATGGGCAGACCTGATTCACTAACCATTTGTTGATGTGATTAACGAAGTAGGGACTAATAACTCTATCGCTTTTTTTACATATTCATCTTTTCTATTCTTCACTTTAAAATAAGCCTCTCTACCAAAATAATACCGACCTACAATAGCTTCAATATCGGATTGAATAAGTGTTAAAAGCTCTTTACTCCTTCTCTCATTCACAATAATGTTCCTATCTTTCAAATAAAGAATAAATTTATCGTATTCCAACTGGGGCAAATGATACCCTTGAATAAAGTTCTCAATCGAATACGCCGGCAACTGCTTGGTAAACCGCTCATAAACAAACTGTTCAAGATAGCTTGATTTTATAATATCTTGATATAAAAGACTCAGCTCGTTGGAGTCAATGGAGATATTAACATCCGGCTTTATTCCACCCCCACTAAATAACTCCCTACCAGCCAACGTTTTGTACATCTGTGCATTCGCAAAAGTAGTATCTAGAACCCAGAGCCCTTTATACATACTGGCATAGTCGATCATATTGGACCAATTGGCCGTATACTTCTTTTGTATGCTTCGCCCTAGCGGCGTGTAATATCTGGAAATACTGAGATTTATCCTCGACCCGTCCAAAAAATCGAATTGTTCCTGCACGATACCTTTACCATACGATCTTCTTCCAACAACAGTCGCCCGATCCCAATCCTGTACTGCACCAGCGACAATTTCGGAAGCTGAGGCCGTACCCTCGTTTATCAAGACTATTAGTTTACCTTGCGTATACTCACCAGCTCCCTCCGAGTAGTATTCCCTCTTATTCTCGTGAGCCCCCTCAGTGTACACTAACATTTTACGGTCATTAAAAAACTCGCTAGCTAGACGTAGTGCTACGTGAAAATACCCCCCTCCATTATCACGTAGATCTAAAATCAGATTTTGAGCCCCCTGCTTTTTCAATTCCTTGATTGTCGCCTTAAAATCTTCAGCAGTCTTCAAGCCAAATCGTCGTATACGTATATATCCTATAGTGGGCTTAACCATATACGAAACATCAACCGAGCTAACTTTGATTTGGTCACGAACAACATGAAACGGATCTGTTCTTTCACGATTATCTCTCGCCACATAGATAGCAACGGAAGAGCCTTTCTTACCACGAACCATTTTATCCACTATATTTTGTCCTACTTTTCGTCCTGCCACCTGAGTAGAATCAATTCTCAGAATACGATCACCTACTTTCAATCCCGCTTTTTCTGCTGGTCCATCAGCGATTACCCCTACTACTAATAACGTATCATTAAGATTAAAAAACTCTAGCCCGATCCCTTCAAATGTACCTTCGAGAGCCTCAGATTGAGCCTGCGATTCATTTGGCAATAAATAAGATGAATAGGGGTCCAAATGGGCTACAATATGATTTATCGCTCCATTCTGTAAAGAGTCAACATTTAAGCTATCCACGTAGCTATTAGATAGAAGGTCGAGAACTTGTTGAATCTTATATGAATTGTCAGACAATCCTATAGGTACCAGCGAACTACCCGGATTATTGCTCTGTTGGTCTACATAATTTTGACCAAGAATCAATCCTAAAAACAAAGTTGCCGCATAAGTTGCAGCTACAAAAATATTCCGTCCAGTACCCTTTTGCATTTATTTAATCCGTATGCACTTAAACCAGGATTTAATTTGTTGTAATAATGGGAGTTTACCCTAAAAAAACAACAAACAAAGATACCAAAATAACTACCAAACTATTAAATGTCAACAAATAATTCCCAATATTTATTTCATAATTCTTAGAAGAAAGAATGAGGAGTCAGAATTACATTGCAGATGAAAACGATTTTTTTTAGGTTTGATAAATTTTTGACGACTATGCACGAGATCGAACCTTATTATCAATGGCGGCATGATTATATTGCTTCAGAAGATGAAAAATCCCCGTTTTTCGGAACGATCTATAGTGAGTTTGAGTTTGACAAACAAATCTACAATTTCCTCCTTCACCCACAATGGGATGATTTTGGCTCGCAGACCCTCTACCTCAAGATATTGTACGTCGACTACGAACATGGTTATACCATTATAGAGTTCATCGGCGAATGGAATGATGCTATTTACAACGACATAATGCTTCTCAAAAGGGAGATTATAGATGTATTGATACAAGAAGGTATTACGAAATATATACTTATTGGCGAAAATGTACTGAATTTTCATGCTTCAGACGACTCTTATTATGAAGAATGGTTTCAAGATATCGAAGATGGTTGGATCGCTGGATTACATTTCAGAGAACATGTTATACAGGAGTTTCAGGGAGCTAATATAGATTATTACATCAACTTTGGGGGCCTTTTAAACGAAATTCCGTGGCGAAGCTTGAAGCCCAAACAACTGTACCACCATATTCGCGAATATCTACAAAGAAGACTAGGGGTGTAAATCATTGTATGCTCCAATTATCACTAGTTAGGAATAAAAATTAAATGATCTTACGCTGTTTTTCCAGCTTATAACTTGCCTATTCTCTGTATTATTAAGTAACTTTGCTTCTAGAAATTTCGGTCGACAAGGAGAAGACAAAGAAATCGCATTTTTGAATTTTAACTTTTTACTTTAAATATTATGGCATTCAGAATAGAAAAAGATACCATGGGTGAAGTTCAGGTACCTGCAGACAAGTACTGGGGCGCGCAAACAGAACGTTCACGCAATAATTTCAAAATTGGCCCATCAGCTTCAATGCCTCATGAGATTATTGAAGGCTTTGCGTACTTGAAAAAAGCTGCTGCTTATGCCAACCATGAATTAGGTGTACTTCCTATCGAAAAACGCGATGCTATCGCAACTGTTTGTGATGAAATATTAGCAGGAAAGCTAGACGATCAATTTCCGTTAGTGATTTGGCAAACGGGTTCTGGAACACAATCCAACATGAACGTTAATGAAGTTATCGCAAACCGTGCTCAAGTATTGGCGGGCGGCAATATCGGAGAAGGCGAACCTGTCTTAAAGGCAAATGACGATGTCAACAAATCGCAATCATCTAATGATACTTTCCCTACTGGCATGCACATTGCTGCTTACAAAGCTGTAGTTGAGGTAACGATACCAGGTGTTGAAAAGCTCCGGGATACGCTAAAACGTAAATCCGAAGAATATATGAACGTGGTTAAAATAGGCCGTACACATCTTATGGATGCCACACCGCTGACATTGGGCCAAGAGCTTTCGGGTTATGTAGCACAATTGAACTATGGTATCAAAGCCGTAAAAAACACATTAGATCATCTTTCTGAGGTAGCACTAGGCGGAACAGCCGTCGGAACAGGGCTAAACACACCGAAAGGCTATGATGTAACTGTTGCCAAATATATCGCAGAATTCACGGGTCATCCATTCGTTACAGCTGCGAATAAATTTGAGGCTTTAGCTGCGCATGATGCTATCGTAGAAACGCATGGAGCTTTAAAGCAACTTGCGGTATCGTTAAATAAAATTGCAAATGACATCCGCATGTTGGCTTCGGGGCCTCGCTCTGGCATCGGAGAGATCTTAATTCCGGAAAATGAGCCAGGGTCTTCTATCATGCCAGGAAAAGTAAATCCTACGCAATGTGAAGCTCTCACTATGGTAGCAGCGCAGGTAATGGGTAATGATGTAGCAATCACTATCGGAGGTACACAAGGACATTACGAATTGAATGTATTCAAACCAGTAATGGCTGCTAACTTCTTACAATCAGCTCGTCTAATCGGAGATGCATGTATTTCCTTTGAAGAGCACTGCGCCATTGGCATCGAACCTAACTATGCGCGCATTAAAGAACTTGTAGACAACTCGTTAATGTTGGTTACTGCGTTAAATACGAAAATAGGCTATTATAAAGCAGCAGAAATTGCGCAAACCGCACATAAAAATAATTCTACCTTAAAAGAAACAGCAATAGCTCTAGGTTATGTTACAGCCGAGCAGTTTGATGAATGGGTAAAACCAGAAGAAATGGTGGGTAGTTTATAATAACCGAGTGAAGAAACGCTTAAAATCACCAACAAATAAACAAGCATGCCTAATCTTTTTATTAGGCGTGCTCTCTTTGTTCACAGCCTGCCAACGTCATTCTGAAATGCAAACAGAAGGAGTATCCTTTCTTCAAGGGGTATGGACACAAGACAGTGTTCCTCAACAAGATCAAATGCTCAGTTTTGCACTGCATGAATTCACCTTCACTTGTGATTCCGTATACACAAAGATGTATGTCACGTCTAAAACGAAAACGATGCCCGACAGCTGCTTCAACAATGGCTCTTGGACAGAGTACGCCAAAGGTGTATATGTACTGCGGGGGGATAGTATTATCGTAGAGGGAATTTACACCAAAGAGAACGGAAAACAGAAAATATCAGGCTGTTACAAAAGTGGTCAATACTTGCCCCGATTTAAATTGGTATACCATAACCAAGATTCTGTAGTATTGGAAAATAGATTTGATTCTCGTCCGATAATTCTACGAAAAATTAAGGATATCACCTGTGTTCCTAAAAAACGCTGGGAAATGTAAAAGCTGTACGCTATAAGCTACAGGAATGCATACAATCTGTAGCTTACAGCATATAGCTATTTTTAGTTGATTAATTTCGAATCGTCCGAGGATTTCAACAAGTTGGCTTTTAACTCATTTTCAGACTGCAATAATTCTTGTTCTACTACTTTCCGTTTTTCTCTTCCGTCCCGCTGTATCTGTAACACCTGCTCAATCGTACTAATAATATCCACATTTGCTTTTTTTATCGTCTCTATATCCACAATTCCGCGTTCTGTCTCTCGCGCCACATTTATCGTAGACTCTTTAAGCATTTCCGAGTTCTTACGTAACAGTTCATTAGTCGCATCCGTAACAGCTTTCTGAGCATCCAGCGCACGTTGGGCATGCGCAATGCCTAAAGTAAGCACCATTTGGTTTTTCCATAAAGGCAATGTATTGACAATACTAGACTGAATCTTCTCCATTAAAGAGCTGCTATTACTCTGAATCATTCGAATTTGTGGAGCTGTTTGTAACACCACCATACGTGTCAGTTTTAAATCATGTATTTTGCGTTCGAAGCGTACCACATGTTGCTCCATATCTTTGTAAGCCTGTATTTTATGTTGATCGCCCGTAGATTCCGCTTCCTGTCGAAGCGCTGGTAGTGTAACATTGTGTACTTCCTGAAGCTTCTCCTCTCCAGCAGCAATATGCAAAGATAACTCTTTGAAATAATTTTGGTTTTCTATAAAAAGCTTGTCAAAGATATTAACGTCTTTCAACAACGTTTTGTAATGCCCTTCCAACTTGAGCTCGATCTGATGGATATTCTTTTCTACCGAAGCATACTCTGTCCGCATACGCTGAATCTTCTTCTTCAAGGTATCAAAAAAGGGGATCAAGGGTTTCTTATTCAGATTCTCATCAAACGATTTTATATCCGAACGGAGATTTAATAGGATCTCTTCTGCCCCACCCATATCTTTCGTACGAACTTGCTTCAATATTTCATTCGAAAAATTACTGACTTTCGTTTGACTAGCTACCCCAAATTGTATAATATCTGTTGTAGAGTTCAAATTTATCTTGTCTCTATATTGTTGGATCAGTGCCTTCTCTTCGTCAGAAAAGGTCACTTGCATATCTTTACTTTTGTCTTGGTTATTATCTTCGTAGGTTGTCAGATCAATAGTAGCCATAGTTTATTATTTAATCTTTTAAAAGGTTCTTATTTTTTAATGTTTGCAGATACACATCCGATTCAGCGGAGACATCTAGCAATCTTGATTTTATTAAATTGGTTACATCCAACTCAATTGCGGAAGCAGCTTGCGCTAAGACAGCTTCCAATTTATTCCTAGAATCCAAAGTAATCTGATTATGTAATCTGGTGTTTTCTAAGTCATCGTATTCACGAAGTACATTTACAACAGTACCATGTCTTACTAAAAACTTCTCTGCCTCCTGAATATCCCGCTGCTCTAACAAATGAAAAAGACGTATTATTTTACCAACATGTTCCTGAATCCCCCTATTGTCTATTTCCTTCTGATAATACATCAATTTTGTCACAAATGATTGTGGTGTTTCTATCTGAGCATACGCTAACTCTAGACGGCGCTGATCAGCCAACGTATTAATCCAAGTCAGGGGGCGTACCTCCGCCAACTCCAATCGTTGTAAATAGGATTTGGATTGATTGAGCAACAATCCATTGCCAACTATATATGAAGAGATATACCCACAGATAGTGAATAGCATCCCCTGCGACATAGCTCCAGCAAATAAGTAGAAGGAATAGAGAAGACCGAACTGTAGAAAAAGCAAAAGCCAAGCTAATGCATACCATGATCTCACCTTACTTTTAGACGCCTGCGACATCATCACCAGTGGATGAATTGGAGGAAAAAACATCAAAATAGACAAGAAAGTCCATTTTAATCGTCCAAATTCCCAACGTTTACTCTTTTTTGTGGCCCAACCCATAATGCAATTTAATTATTTTTTTTGGTAAACAACCAACTATTCATTTCTACAAAGAATCTATTCTCAAGTCGTTATCCAATTCTTGTTCCAATTATCCTATTTTTGCGGTATGGCAGACAAAAACAGTTACATTATATACCTACGTGTCATTGCGACAGTCTTTGTTGTGCTAATACACGCCTCTACAGGTTTTCTCAACCATATTGACACGAATGCATTCGACTGGAATTACGCCAATTGGATAAATGCAGCGACACGATGCTCCGTACCTATATTTGTCGCAATTTCAGGATCTTTGTTACTGCAGAAAGATGAAAATACGTTGAAATTTTATAAAAAACGTATTCCAAAGTTAATCTATCCCTTTCTCTTCTGGACATTCGTTTATCTCATATACTATTTTTATCGTTATACCAATTTCGAATCCTTATCGCTTGAAAGAATATTGACCATTACCCAGGACAAGATTCTTCATGGCGCTAATGCTCATCTGTGGTACTTATACATGATAATAGGTGTATATCTAACCATTCCATTTCTCCGAAAAATTATAACTCAATCCTCTATTAAAGAAATTGAATTATTCCTGCTTTTTTGGTTATTGGCCATGTTCGTTTCCAATAAGGGGCTTTATACTGTAATGCCTAAATTTGATCTCACCTTCTTTTCTGGCTATGTAGGCTACTTAGTATTGGGATACTACCTTACAGTCAAATCGTTTAACAAAAAAAGAATCATATACATCCTTGGCTATTTTCTTATCATCATAATCATTGGATGGGGTACATATCTGCTCAATCAGGACGGAAAAAAATTGAATACATTTTTGTACAATTATTTATTTCCGACAACAGCATTGGCTACTACCTTTCTTTTTTTATGGATTAAGGCATGGAAAAAAGATAACAACAATACTCCAAAATGGATAGCGATCATTGACAGATACAGCTTCGGTATCTATCTAAGTCACATTATACCTTTGAATTTTCTACACCCACTTTTATCCAAATACATGGGTACGGCTTGGGTCATTCCTTTAGCGACAATTAGTACGATCATCGCTTCAGTTGGAATAACGTATTTACTCCGAAAGATTCCTTTCGGAAGATATGTTAGCGGTTAACTCTTAATTTGAAGGTAAAAGGTCATTATCAAAACAATTGACAATAAAATACCGAGCCAAACCAAACGTGATTTCATCTTCACTCAATGTCGAAAGTACGACTTCACAATTATTTAAAATTCTTCCCATCGCATATGTCTGGATCTGCTGTTGAATGGGATTCGTAATCAAGGTAGCAGCTTTCGCAAAATTACCTCCCAACACCACCCGTTCAGGATTAAAAATCTGGACAAAGAGCGCAATCGCCTTACCTAGATTTTTGCCCAACTCGGTAATCAGTTCAATAGCGTACTGATCGCCCTCAAGAGCGGCGTTTATAATATGTTGGGGTTGTATATTATCGCTGTTAAATTTTTTAGACAACAGTGTAGGTACATTATTCGTGATATCTTGACTAGCCTTTTTGACCAACGATATTCCTGAGGCTACCGTCTCTAGACAGCCTCGCTTACCACAATAGCAGAGCTCACCATCCTCAATAAAACTCATATGTCCCATTTCGCCAGAGAAACCATTTTTACCCATATAGATTTCGCCCTGAGCGACTATCCCTAAAGCCATTCCCCAATCCATCAAAATCGTTAAACCGTTTTCTACCTGCTTCAAAGCTCCAAAATTTTGCTCAGCATAAGTTGTCAATTTCACATCATTCACAATATACACCTTCTTAGCAAAGGCTTCTTCCAAAGAATCTTTCAAATCAAAATCGGACTCGAAAAAGAAGGAATAATTCTTACCTTTTGTCTTATCAATCAACCCTGGCATAGAAATCGCAACTCCTGAAACATCCGACCAACTCACCCCATTCTGCGTAGCATACGCTTTTATCACTCCCTCAAATTCTTTTAATCCCTCTAAATCTCTAGTCAGATTATTTTCAAATATTTGAGATGGGGCCAGAATCTTACTATTGTTATCGACAAACGAAACTTTCACCGAAAACCTATTGACCTCAACGCACAATACTTTAAAAATTCCGTCGTTCAATTGATACAAATTGGGTTTTCTTCCACCGATAGATTCTCCTCTTTCATTTTGAATGAGTAGCTTTTGCTCGATCAATTCCAAAATCAAGGTATTCAATGTCGGGAAACTTATCCCTAATACCTTCATTAGTTCATTAACAGATATGGCATCTTTAACGTATACCGCACGTAATAGCCTATTCTTTTTCTGCATGGCACGAATTTGCTTCGGATCCGATAAACTCAACAAAAGGCTCTCTAATACGCTCATAAATAGGTTTCTTATCTAGATTGACAATTTATAGTATCGTCAACGGCTTCTAATATACAACTTAAAACAAATATTAATAAATATAACCTTAAAAACAGAAGTTTATTAAAATATTAGCATAAAGTACTTAATGAAATTTTAAAAAATAGACAAACTAAAAAAAGCTATTCCAGTGGAATAGCTTTTAAAATCATTTATCAGTAGCCTTAGAATGGCAAATCATCGTCATCTGCGCCAGAAGAACTGATATCTACTGGTGCTGGCATATCTGCATAACCTGGAGTCGAAGCAGATGATCCTGTATTTGCAAGCTTAGTCACACGCCAAGCTACTAAAGAATTAAAATAAGTTGTAACACCATCTTTGTTTGTCCAAGGACGTCCACGTAGATTAAATGAAATCTCAATCTCCTCTCCTACGGCCAAATTGTCAAAGATGTTAACTCTATCTTGTGTCGCTTCAAAGCGAATATACTCTACAAACTGTGGGTTCTCGGCGTATGCAACAATAAGATCTCTTTTCTTGAAAGACTCTGTAACCTGTTGTAAAGCACCAACTTCATGTACTTTTCCTCTGATTTCCATATTCAAAATTATTAAACGATAAAATTACACATTTTTTGCGTTCTAGATTAACTAACTTTGTAGAAATATGAAGGAAGTTTTCAACACCCCGAAAAAGGTGATCGTCACATGCAATAAAAGGCTATCACCGTACCTACAAGAAGAAGTAGTCTCCCTAGGATTTGAGATCAAACGTGCTTTCAATACCGGAGTGGAACTATATGCATCCGTGAACGAATGTATTAAGCTTAATTTAAACCTACGAACGGCAAGTCAGGTCTTGTACGAATTGGCCTCTTTCAGAGCCAACGACCCGAAGGAACTTTACGATGGTTTAATTAAAATCGAATGGGAAAATATCATCCCCTTTGATGGATATTTTTCAGTGACATCAAATGTTCATAACGAAACGATAACAACCCCGCTCTTTGCAAATGTAAAAGTAAAAGATGCGATAGTGGATCGTATAAAAGATAAAAAAGGTGTACGTCCCAATTCTGGTCCTGATTTTTTCAAATCTGTCATCCACCTGCATTGGATGGAAGACCGTGCCGAGATATTCTTGGACACTTCTGGTGAAACACTTGCCAAACATGGCTATAGAAAACATCCTGGCAAGGCTCCTATGTTAGAAGCTTTAGCAACTTCAACCATACTCGCAACCAAATGGGACGGTAAATCTCCTTTTGTTAACCCTATGTGTGGATCTGGCACATTAGCTATTGAAGCAGCATTAATAGCGCAACATAGAATGCCCGGACTGCAACGCATGAATTATTCCTTTATGCATTTTATAGGTTATGATGAAAATGTATTCTTTGCTGAACGAAAGTTACTCAAAGAAAAAGCTGACAAATCGCAAGTACCTACGATCATAGCTTCAGATATCGCCGAACAAGCCATAGAAATTGCGAAAATAAATGCGAAAACAGCGGGCGTAGAACACCTCATTGATTTTCAAGTTTGTGATTTTGCGGAGACAACTGTACCAAGTGAACCCGGGGTCATTATGTTTAACCCTGAATATGGGGAACGCTTAGGTACACATACAAAACTAGAAATAACGTATAAACGAATTGGTGATTTTATGAAGCAAGAATGTAAAGGATACCGGGGCTATGTATTCACCGGAAATCCAGATCTTGCCAAAAAAATTGGACTGAAAGCATCTAGACGTTTTGAATTTTTCAACGGAAAACTTGACTGTAGGCTCTTGCAGTATGAATTGTATGACGGTTCTAAAGAAAACTAATATGCAAGATATTATAGATCGTACGGCCGTTTTTGTACAAGCTACACTGGAAGGTGCGGAAGCAGGCCATGATTGGTGGCACATTCAACGCGTGTGGAACAACACAAAACTAATTCTGGAAACGGAACAGGCCGATCGACTAGTCTGTGAGTTGACCGCTCTGTTGCACGACATAGCGGACAGTAAATTTCATGATGGCGACGAACATTTAGGACCGCATATAGCAGGTCAATTTCTAGCTTCTATAGGTGTGGATAATACGATTATTGAGCATGTGCAAAATATCATTCTCAATATGTCTTTTAAAGCTTCTTTGGGGAAAGTAGAATTTCATTCCAAAGAACTAGAAGTCGTTCAAGATGCTGATCGTCTTGACGCCATTGGTGCCATCGGCATAGCACGTGCATTCAACTACGGCGGCTTCAAGAATAGAGAACTCCACAATCCACACATCCCAATAGAGACCTCGATGGATAAAGAGGCCTACAAAAACACGACTGCGCCAACCATAAACCATTTTTATGAAAAGCTGCTTTTGTTAAAGGATAAAATGAACACAACAACCGCAAAAGAAATAGCACAACAAAGACACCGGTATATGGAAGATTTTCTGCAACAATTCTATGCCGAATGGAATGGGCTAAAATAAGTTAACTATTTCTTAACAAAAGATACCTAACTTAGGCAGTATGAAAAATAAACATACTGCCTTTTCCTTTTCTATACTTTTGTTTTTTCTTTTTTTTGGCACAAAAGTACATGCCCAAAACGTGGATTCCATTCTATTTTCAAACACTGCATGGCACGACCATCTTATAAAAAAAGGAATTATATGGAAACAAGCGAATATCCAAGGAATTTTCGGGAGTCAGCAGGAGATTAATATTATCGAAGTTGACTTGAAGAAGCACGGCAAAAAGATACATCTTGCGGCCTTGCCTAAAAGTCGAGAGAAGACATCCACATTAGCGCAACAACACGATGCTATATTAGCGCTTAATGGAGGCTTTTTTGACATGAAAAATGGCGGAGCCGTAGATTTTATAAAGGTAAAACATCAAATCATCAATACAACGGTAACCAAATCTGCCCGCGCCAACGCCTATCTAGCATTTGATCATAAAAAACTATTAATTACCGATGATTCCACTCAAAGCGGCGCCTACCCGAACATCCTGTTAGCAGGACCGCTCTTACTAAAAGATGGATTATCATATCCCCTTTCAAAAAATGCATTTAATGACAATAGACATCCTCGAACTGCTATTGCCCTAAAAGGCAACAAACTGATTCTTCTAACGGTAGATGGCAGAAATGCTAAATCACAAGGACTTACTTTGGGGGAACTAGAAAAAATATTCCGTTGGTACGGGTGTCAGTCTGCGATGAATCTAGACGGGGGCGGAAGTACAACCATGTATATCAAAGGACAAGCGGACCACGGCGTGGTCAATTACCCCAGCGACAACAAACTATTTGACCATAAAGGCGAACGCGCTGTGTCAAACATTATCTATTTAACAAATTAAATCTAACCTAAAATAACTATGAAGCTTTTATCAACCTTTTTTCTTTTTTTGGCATTTGCATTAACTAATGTATGTGCTCAATCGTCAAAAATCATTGCCCACCGTGGTGCATGGAAACACACAAGCGTCCCACAGAATAGCATTGCAGCGTTACAAGAAGCTGTAAAACAAAAAGTCTGGGGCAGCGAGTTTGATGTACATATGACCAAAGACGAGGTGTTAGTCGTAAACCATGACAACGATTTTTATGGCATGGATATAGCGACCTCGACCTATGCCGAACTCTTAACAAAAAAGCATCCGAATGGAGAAAGTATTCCAACAGCGGAGGAATATCTTAAGGAAGGTCTTAAACAAAAAGAAACCAAATTAATCTATGAGCTTAAATCCAACCGTTTGGGTGTGGATAAAACGATCCGGTCTGCGGAGTTATCGTTGGCACTTATCCAAAAACTGAAAGCAAACAAAATGGTAGAGGTAATAGCTTTCAGTTGGGACGCTTGTTTAAAATTCAGGTCTCTGAACAAAAAACTAAAAATCCACTACCTCAACGGAGATAAAGATCCGACAACTCTTAAAGCTGCTAATCTATCTGGTTTTGACTATAATACAGCTACTCTAAAAAAGACACCCTCCTGGGTGTCAGACGCACACAAACTTGGTCTAAAAACCAATGTCTGGACAGTCAATACGAACGAAGACATGAATTATTTCATCACACTGGGGTTAGACTATATCACTACAGACGAACCCGAACTATTAGAACGTACATTGAGCAAAAAATAAAATGAAGAAATCACTAATACTTATCTTTTTATTGGGATACTTAATCGATGGTATCGCACAAGAATTAAGTGCCGCGAGTTTTAATATCCGGCTAAAAACAAACAGCGATGTGGGTAATATGTGGGATGATCGCAAGGATCCTGTATGTGACCTAATCCGCTTTCATGAATTTGATATCTTTGGCATACAAGAGGCTTTTATTGAACAAGTGCAAGATATGCAAGAACGGTTAACCGATTATTCTTATGTTGGAGTAGGTCGTGATGATGGTGCAAGTAAAGGAGAGCATTCTGCGATATTTTACAACAATAAACGTTTTAAAATGTTAAAGAACGGCACGTTTTGGCTATCAGACAGTGATACTGAAAAACCGAATAAGGGTTGGGATGCGGCTTTACCGAGAATATGCACGTGGGGAATTTTTCAAGACAAAAAAAATGGCAAAAAGCTTATTTTTATGAATACACACTTTGATCACATTGGTGTAGAGGCTAGACGAGAAAGTGCCAAACAGATTTTGTCTAAAGCCAAAGAATTTGCAAAAGATCTTCCACTCATTTTAACTGGAGACTTTAATATTGACGAAAAAAACGAAGCTTACTTCACGCTGGCAAATAGCGGCATAGTACAGGATGCCTATGAACTAGCTGCAATTAAGTATGCGCCGAATTCTACATTCAACGGCTGGGGTAAGAGCCTGAAAGAAAATGGCAGAATCGATCATATATTCATCACGAAACCTTTTAAAGTGTTAAAATACGGAATATTAACCGACACTTATATGGGAAAATTCCCTTCTGATCATTTCCCTATACTTAGCGTGCTCAAGTGGTAGGTTTCTAGCATATACTTTCGTATTTTTGCACGTTAATAAAATGTACATGAAAACGATAAATATTCTAGCCATAAGCATAGCCTCTATTTCATTTCTTTTTGGGATAGAAGCTATAGCACAAACAAAGCGCACAAAATCTTCCTCTGGACGTAAGACTACGGCAAAGGTCACCGCCACACCTACACCAACTAATGCAAGTACCATTACGCAAACCCAAGCGATTAGTGGCATTAAACAGGCATTAGGCAATGGTCTTAACAACAGTATCAATGCGCTGTCTGTCAAGGATGGCTTCCTGGGGAATGCTGCAGTCAAGATATTGATGCCTAAAGAAGCTCAACAAATAGAAAAAACACTTCGTTCAATAGGCATGGGGAGTCTTTGTGACCAGTTTGTAACCAGCTTGAACAGGGCAGCCGAATCTGCTGTTAAAGAGGCTGCTCCAGTATTTGTCAACTCGCTTGCGCAAATGACCGTAAGCGATGCTTTTAATATCCTTCTCGGAACACAACAAGATGCAGCGACATCCTTTTTCAAACGCACTACCTCTGCCACGTTGACTAGCAAATTCAGTCCTATCGTAGAATCTGCATTAGGAAAGAACAACGTAAGCACCTACTGGACCCAATTGACGTCGGCGTATAACAATCTACCCCTCGCTAACAACAAAATTAATACGGACTTAAATGCTTACGTCACACAAAAAGCCATCGATGGACTGTTTGTACAGGTAGCTGACGAAGAGATTAAAATCAGACAAAATATTAGTGGATCTAGAAATTCCAACATCCTTAACGATGTTTTTGGATGGGTAGATAAACAAAAATAGATGACAATATCACTTTTAAACATTTAAAACATGGATCATTCCAATATCAATACTATAAAAGACTTTCAGGTCGCCGATCACTTTATCCGATATGTACAGATAGATACGCAATCGGACAGTAGCTCTGCAACATTCCCTTCCACGTCAAAACAATTAAACCTTAGCCGCCTTCTTGTTGAAGAACTTTTAGCTATCGGGATAGAAGACGCTCAACTTGACAAAAACGGGTATGTATACGCTACGATTCCATCCAATACGGAAAAAAAAGTGCCTGTGATTTGCTTTTGTTCACATGTCGATACCTCTCCAGATTGCTCAGGAAAAGACGTCAAACCTATCATACACACCAATTATCAAGGACAGGACCTTATTCTTCCGGATGACAGCAGTGTGGTTATACGTTTTTCGGAGCATAGAGATCTAGGCGAGCAAATTGGCAACGATATAATTACGGCGTCAGGAACTACGCTTTTGGGTGCAGACGATAAAGCAGGGGTCGCTGAGATCATGGAAGCGGCGAGATTACTGATAAACAACCCTGACATTAAGCACGGTGATATCAAGATTCTTTTTACACCGGATGAAGAAATAGGTCGTGGGGTAGACTTTGTCAACCTTGAACATCTAGGCGCTCAATATGCCTATACCATGGACGGTGAAAAAGCAGGGACGATCGAAGATGAGACCTTTTCTGCTAACGCTGCCAAGATCACGATTCACGGCGTATCTGTACATCCGGGCTTTGCAAAAAACAAAATGCAAAGTGCGATCAAGATTGCTGCTAAAATTATTGAATCTTTACCACAGGACCGTTTGTCTCCAGAGAGTACCTCGGGCAAACAAGGCTTTCTCCACCCCACAAATGTGAACGGCACTGTAGAAAAAGCAACAATAGACTTTATTGTCAGAGATCACGTGACTGCCAATCTCCAGCAGCATGAATCGGAACTAGATCAACTCGTTAAAGAGATCATTGCAAAATATCCAGGCTGTACATATACATTAGAGAGTAAAGAGCAATATCGAAACATGAAAGAAATTTTAGATCAATTTCCGGAAATTATGGAAATTGGTTTAGAAGCGATCGAACGTGCTGGCATGAAAGCTGAAAAACGAAGTATTCGGGGTGGTACAGATGGCTCAAGACTTTCTTTTATGGGGCTACCTTGTCCCAACGTATTTGCTGGAGGACATGCTTTTCATGGCAAGATGGAATGGGTAAGCAGACAAGATATGGAAAAAGCCGTAAAAACAATCCTGCATATCGCTGCACTTTGGGAAGAAAAATCATAAAAATCAATATATCATGAAGAAAAGAAACGATGTCTTAGATGCGATTCACTTTAGAAGAACCGTAAATCAAAATAGCTTCACCAATGAAGAAGTTAGCAAAGAAGACATTTTAACTATACTGGAAGCCGCCAATGCAGCCCCAACACACAAACGTACTCAACCTTGGCGCTTTGTTATTTTTAGAAAAGACGGCCTAGAACGATTAGGAACTGAACTGGCAAGGATCTACAAATCCGTAACCCCGGCTGACAAGTATACTGAAGTCACGGAACAAAATATGGCAAAAAAAGCCACAATGTCTAATGTCGCTATTGCTATTGTTGTAAATTATACGGGCGATCTTCCTGAATGGGAAGAATTGGCCGCCACAGCTTGTTCTGTAGAAAACTTATGGTTGGCAGCTCACTCATTAGATATCGGTGGATATTGGGCTACTCCAGGACTAATCAACCATCTTGGAACATTTCTCGATCTAGAAGAAAATCAAAAATGTATCGGCCTATTTTACTTAGGCCATCACCATGCAGAAGCTCGGGAACCAGCCCGTTCGCCTATTGAGGACAAAATTCGCTGGGAAGAATAATAAAAAAGAGCAAAGACTAAACGTCTTTGCTCTTTTATCACATATCCAATAGGTGAACATCGATCAATACCTCTCCTTCAGTACCTCTCCATTTCGGTCCATTTTTCAAAAGCTCCACAATTTCCTGGTAAGAATCTAAAGGTGACTCACCATTGTTAACCAAGATCTGATAAGGTCTCCCTCCTTGATCTATTTTAAAATACACAAGTATTTCGGCTTCCTTATGATTTTTTCCTAGATAACTATGTGTCAAATAGTTTTCAAACGACTCCCATCCATTCACCGGTTCTCCGTCATATTTGCCCGTATTTCCCAATGCGATCGAATATACCTGATCCTGCATAATTTCAACTTCGGTCAAACTAGATTTCTGCTGTGGCAGATAACGTATCAACAATAAGGTACATACCGTCACAAATAGGACACCGGCAGTCATTCCTATTGCCAATCGTTGCCAACTATAGAATCGTTTATTTTTAAGACTTACATTTTCATTAACCCGAGTCGATAGCCGTTGTTGCAATAGACTCAATTGCTTGACATCGACACCCTCCTGCAATTTATAACCATCAATAGCATCTTGCAGAAATGGATCGTCTAGTGCTTCTCGCTCCAACGTATGCATCTCCTCACGGCTCATTAAACCATTGACGTAGTTATGAATTCGCGATAATTGATAATTATTTTCCATCTCCTTTACTTTCCATACAGATTTTCAGATTGCGTTTCCCATTTTGAATCGCACTCTTCACTTTATTCAGTTCATATCCAGTTTGCTCGGCAATATCTTTATAGCACATTTGTTCTAAATAGAATAAACGTACACACTCCCTTTGTTCGATATTCAGTTTTTGGATACAATGGTCTAATTTTTCAAAGTCCTCTTCAGACCATTTAAATTCATCACCCTGCTCCAATTTGCGTTCGCTTTCAAATAGATTGTCTTCAATATCCAGATGTACAGCTCGCTTATCCTTACGCAACTGCATAAGACAATAGTTCTTTGTGTACACATGCAGCCAGCTTTTGAAATTATCGACCTCGTGCAACCTTAACTTCCCGATCAATTCTTCAAAAATATGCATAACGGCATCTTGACTGCGGTCAGCATTCTGTAGATACTTAAAACAAACACCATAAAGAAGTGACATATAAGGCGCATACAACTTTCCCAAAACATCTAAGTTTCCGGTCAGTCTGTATTCCAGAAGTAGCTCCTTTTCATTCATTAGCCGTTCTTTTCTAAATTAAAGATGCTTTAAGATACATAATTCCATAAAAAAACCGTATTAAAAAATAGCTTCTGCATTCTAGGATAGGGTCTACATCTATTACCTTCCTCTAAAAGCCAACTACAGCCGAAAGCAACTATCTAAACAGTAAAAGAGCAATTATTAGGGTTACAATGACATTAAAGGTCTGGGCAATGAGAAACGCATACAGCGGCTTTTTGTTATCTTGTTTGAAAAGGTCTTTAAAATTTGTCTCCAAACCTATTGATGTAAATGCTAATGCAAACCATAGACTTTGTAAACTTTTCAATCCATCTTTAACATGTTCGGTCGTTTCCTTTGAAACAAAAAATGAGAATAGAAGCGATGCGAAGACAAATCCGACCACAAACTTTGGAAAACGTTCCCAAATTACTTTTAAAGTAGGCTTTTCACGTTTGGTTTCATCATCGACAGTTTTCGAATATGTCCAATAGATACTGATAAAAAAGGCAGCAATTCCGAGTAACACATTCTGGGAGAATTTAACAATTGTACTTATTTTTAATGCTTCATCACCCACCAAAGTTCCCGAGGCAGCTACTGCCCCCGAGGTATCTATGGAGCCGCCCAACCACGCTCCTGTCACTTCTTGCGACAAGCCCATTTTAGCGGCCAAATAAGGCATAAATATCATCATTGGAATCGCAGTAATTAAGACTAGGGAAATTATATAAGAAAGCTTTTTACTATCCCCTTTTATTGCTCCAGAAGTGGCAATAGCAGCCGACACCCCACAAATAGATACCGCACTAGACAGCATAAGAGACATTTCCTTATCAATTTTCAATTTCTTACAAATCCAAAAAGCAAAATACCAAACAGAAACAACCACAACAAGAGCCTGAATAAGTCCTCTCGAGCCCGCCTCTAGTATATCTCCAAATATTACCGTTGTCCCTAAAAGTATGAGACCTATCTTAACGTAAAGCTCTGTACTTAAAGCCTGCTTAAACCACTCGGGTAATGCATATAGATTACTGATCAGAAGTCCTATACCCAAACTGAAAATAACAGCCTCTAAATTATATTCTTTAACAAACTTATTCCCTGCAAGAACTAAAGCCATTATTGTTAATAGGTAAACAATAGGAAAAACAATCAATATTGATTTGATATCTTTATTCAACAACCATGTTCCAATTATGGCTACCAAATAAACCGCAACAAACTGACTCAAAACTGCCTGCATATTTGTTGCTGAAAAGACAGTATTACTCAAATCGTGAAGATCACTCCATGTGTAGGTCGGCTTTGGAATAACAACACCTGATAGGGCTAAAAAAACAAGAGCGAGTCCGAGAATAACGACGACCCAATCTTCTGTAATTGAAAATGACTTTGAAGGCATGATTTATGTTGATTTTATCAATTGCGCTAAGGCGCTGTGAAGATAGCTATATTTGAATTTAAAACCATCTTCTATTGTTGTTTTTGTGGTCACAGCCACTGTTTGCAACAATAAACTTGCATCAATCCCTTTAAAAAAAGCTCCTATGTAGGCTAAAGGAGTAGGCATGCCAACACCAAAAGACACTTTAGCCTGTTCTCTAAAAGTCTTCATAAACTCGGCATTACGTACAGGGTGTGGACTACAAGCATGATAAATTGGTGCCGGTTGGTCTAATCCTATTATCCATAACACCATTTGTATTAGATCGGCTTCATGAATCCAGCTGACCATTTGTCCACCATCTCCTACCGCCCCTCCTAATCCTTTTTTTACTAATGGATACAATTCAGAAAACATCCCCGAATCTTTTGTCAGAACAGGACTGATCCTCAAAATAACCTTCTTTGTGTCGGTCAAATCCACCTGTTTAAATGCTTTTTCCCACTTTTGGGCCAATATCGCCAAAAAATCAGACCCATAGCTCATACTCTCTTCAGAGTGAAGTCCTCCTTGCCCACCAAAAATAGAAATTCCAGAAAAATTAATCCATAGTCGAGGAGGTGATTTCAACTGCTGTATAGCTTGACCAAGAAGTTTTGTGGGACCAATCCTAGAATCGCACAAGGACCTTTTATTTTGTTCAGTGAAACGACATTGAATACTCTTCCCCGTCAGGTTAATTAGTGTATCCACATTCTCCAATTGCTCAACCCATTCGCCAATCGTCTCACCGTCCCAATAAATTGGAGTGACTCCATTATTATCCGCCATCACTCCCTTATCCCGAGTCAAAATAAAAACCTCCATTCCTGATGTTAAAAATGCGCTAGCCAACAACCTTCCAAGATGTCCACTACCTCCTGCTAATACTATTTTCATCTCTATAAAATTGTTTTCTCATTTCATTATTAACATTCGCCCAATTATCAAGCAAGCTTTAGGCCATAATGATCGTCTAAAACCACCTTTGCTGCGGCTGCCCCGCACATACCGTGCACTCCTCCTCCTGGGGGAGTCGACGAAGAACAGATATAGATGGATGGATCAGAAGTCCTATAAGGTGTTAACGATCGGACAGGCCGTGTATACAACTGACGAATATCCATTATCCCTCCGTTGATATCTCCTCCAAAATAGTTTGGATTATATGCTTCCATCTCTTTACCATTCATAGTCGAGCGTCCGATAATAGTGTCCTTAAATCCAGGTGCAAATCTTTCAATCTGTGCTTCGATGACTTCTGTACGATCTACAATAGATCCATGAGGTACATGACAATATGCCCAGCCCGTATGTTTCCCCTCTGGTGCTCTCGTACTATCAAATTGACTGGGCTGCACAAATAATACAAAAGGCTTATCCACATATTCTCCCCGATGAGATCGCCACTCCGCTTGCGATATATCATGAATTGAATTGCCCAAATGAACAGTCGATGCATATTGGCTATAGCCATCTTTAAAAGGAGTTGGATCGGAAAGCGCCCAATCAATTTTAAAAACGCCCATGCCGTATCTATATTTTTGCAGCTGCTTCTTATACCCTTCGGCCCAGACCACCCCTTTTAAATCTAAAAGCTGTCTAGGGGTTAAATCCAAAAGCAAGACGTTATGACGGGGCAATTCGCCAATATCTCTAACCCAATGTCTTGTTTGAATCTTTCCTCCCAGTGACAGGTAATACTGTTCGAGTGCATTAGCTATAGATTGAGACCCTCCTTTAGGAATCGGCCAGCCGTATTTATTACCTACAGCCATTAACAGGAGACCGATTGCTGATGTGGCGCAATTGGACAAGGGCTGTATACCATGAGCTACCATACCCGCCCACAGTGCTTTTGCCTTCTCCGTTTTAAAACGATGGGCATTCCAAGTTGCAGGGATTAGCGCACTTAGACCAAATTCAGCTAAATCCAACGGATGTTTGGGAAACCGTAGTGGCCCCATTGTATCTAATAAAAGACGGTCTAATTTTTCGACAACAGGTTTAAGCAAATTTAGGTAAGCCTTGCCATCACTCCCCAATCCTAATGCCGTCTGTTCAATATCTTTATAAAGAACACCCACCTCTCCATTAACCAACGGATGTGTTGCTGCATATTTAGCATGGATAAAATCTAATCCAAATTTATCGAGAGGTAAAGTTTTCAAAAAAGGAGAGGCCAAAGCCATGGGATGGATAGCAGAACACACATCGTGTTTAAACCCCGGCAAGGTCAACTCCTTCGTACGCATCCCACCACCAATTGTATCCGCCCCCTCAATAATAAGTGTACTCAGACCTTGTTGTTGAAGTGTAATTGCAGCAGCGAAACCATTCGGCCCAGAGCCGATTATTATTGCATCGTATCTATCCATCCGAAAACATAAAGTATAACTAAGTTACTTACTTTAAATCAACTTAAAGACAATTCTAACAAATCCTTAATAGCGGCTTCGATTGTCCTTTCTTCTGGATATAGCGCTCCTCGTTCAAAAATGAGCTACCGGGAGACGATTAGCGCTCCCGAGTAGCTCTATATAGAGGTGGTCAGTTACTTTAAATTATAGCGTAAGGTCACTCCATAAGTCAGCGGATCCGCTACAACACCTGCATAATGTCCAAAATTACCAGGCGCAGCCAATAACTGTTCATAGTAGTCTTTGTTCGTTAAGTTTCGACTCCAAATAGTTACAGATAATCCATTGACTGCCCTAAATCCAACTCGTGCATTAGACAAAGTATAGGCATCTATATTCAAATAGGCAGAAGGTGACGGACTCGATGAAAATCGAGAGCGATAAAAAAGTTCTGTCCCCAAGAAATAGTACCCTTGCAGGCTTAGTAAATCGCCTTTTGCTGTTAATTCCAGCGCCAAAGACCCAGCCCACTTTGACACCCCCGGCAGTACTCCTCCTGAAATATCTTTAAAAGCCTCTGTTCCCCCCACTTCTTCAAGAGGCACAGGTGCATTGGTAAAGGATACGTATTTTGCGTCCGTATATGCCAAAGCACCATTCAACCGTAAAAAACTCCAAGGTCTGATCCCCCCATCCAGTTCAACTCCTTGTACACGAACTTTTTCGGCATTCGCCAAATACCCCCTATTTACGCCAGGATCTGGCGTTTGTACCAAGGTCTGATAATCCTTTATATGTGTTTGATAGAGTGTGACATTAAAAAATGAATTTTTGGAAAGATTTGTTTTAATACCAAACTCAAGGTGATTCACGGATTCTGGTTTTACTTCAGCCAATTCAACCGCTACTTTTCCATCTACAACGGGTAAACCGCCTACATTGACACCAATAGGCTTATAGCTTTTGGAATAGGTAGCATAAGCGTTATAACCCTGGCTAAACTTGTATTGTAAAGACAATTGACCAGAAAGGTTTGCTGCATCTGCATCTATATCAAATTGCTGGTTTGAATAGATACTATTTATGGCAGCCAATTGTTGTGCAGTGTATTCAATCGTATTTTCGATATATTTCTTTCGATCGTAATTGGCAACCTTCTTATCATAGTTATACCGTAATCCCGGTAAAAGATGTAGCTTTGAAGTTATTGCCCAATCTATCTGGGAGAATACCGCCAAACTCGTACTTTTAATTCCATACTCTGTGCGTATCCCTACACGATCTATTGACCCTGGTCCCCATTGTGTCTGTGCGTCATTACCTTTTTGAAAGCGCCAGAGCGCGTCTCCCGCTTCTTCAGTATGTACAGGATCTGTACGTAGATCCTGCCATAAGCCAAACAGACCAATGACACCACTTACGCGCTCATTAATCTGCCCTGCATACCTAAATTCCTGAGACCACTGGTCATGTTTTGAATTACCCGACGAAATCGTGTAAACCGGAATCCCTAAATAATCTCTATCATTCAACGGTACCCAATCCCAATACCTCCAAGCCGATGTCGATGTAAAGGTACCCTTACCAATTTTATAGTCTACATTTAAAGTAATGCCACCTAATTCATTGTCTGCACGGGATCTAGTATCTAAATCAACTTTTCTTTCAAAGGCACTTTTATACGGAATTTCGTAACCTAGATCTTTTATAATCTCGTCGAACTGTCGGTATGCTGTCCGTTTATTTTCGACGACTCCGGCAACTCCCCAGCCATATCCATCGGGACGTTGTCTCGTTACATCTCCAGTGAGTGTTACTTTTAAATCCTCGTTTGGGGTGAATAATAATTGTCCACGCAGTCCTAAATTATTTTGATCATTGATCTTTCTGTCAGATGATACATTATAAAAAAGTCCGTCCCGTTGGGTTCCTGAAAACGAAACACGGGCAGCTAATTTATCTTTTATAAGCGGGCCGGTAAATGCAGCTTTAGCTTGAATAAAACCGTAATTGCCGTAGGTTAACTCAAAATTCGCACCTGGGTTAAACTCGGGCAAACGGGAAGTAACATTAAAAGCTCCCGCTGTTGTATTTTTTCCAAAAAGCGTGCCCTGGGGCCCCCGTAAAACCTCTATCTGCTCTATATCAATAAAATCCAACCACGTAGCAGCAGGTCGGGCTAGATAGACTCCATCCACATAAAAACCTACCCCAGGATCTATACCATCATTTGTAAGACCATATGTAGACCCCAACCCTCTAATATTCAAAGTCGTATTTCTAGCATTGGAAGAATACAATTGTACGGTAGGAATAATTTCTTTGATTCTATTAACATTGAATGCGCCAGCATCTTCAATAGTGCTTGAGCGAACAATAGAAACAGGAATCGGAATATCCTGTATACGCTCTGTACGCCTACGTGATGTCACTAGAACTTGTTCCAAAGCATTTTGACTGGGGATCAATTCAATCAGGGTCGGAGAATGTGTAACAACTATTTTTCTAGACTGGTAACCAACATAGGAAGCGATAATCGTAAACGGTAATCGCTGACCTGTTACAAACTGAAAGTTACCATCTCTATCCGTCCTGACTTGATGTGTCACGGACTCTAACTGGACTGTAACACCTGCAATAGGCTCTTTAGTAGACGCATCTATAACAGTCCCAATAAGCGAAGCATTTATAATAGGCTTGGTTTCTACCTGTGCATACACATCTGTGCAAAATAGGACAATTATCAAAAGCGTAAAGTAAATTGGGGAAAACCCTATTTTTTTCATATGTTTAAATTGTTTAGTAGTGAAGAAATACAAGTGCCAACGCCAATTGAAAACTTGTTTCATTAGTAAATAAAGGGGAAGCAATGCTTCCCCAACTTATTTAATATATAGGGAGAGAAATTTAGATAGACATTCACATTCCACATGCCTGAGCACTGTGCAATACATGTAGAATTCTCGATTGATGAGTTTGCAATTTTTGGAAATGGACTTGTTTCATTTTAATAAAAGATAATTAGTTAGAAATATTTTCTACCGTTGCCAACGCCAATTGAATACGATAATAAAACAAAGATAAAAACAAAAAGCAAAAAGTCTACCTATTTAATAGATTTTATTTCAAAAACTCTTCATCATCCAACAAAAACATCTGTTTTATAGAAAATTAACCCCAAAAAAAAGCCTGTACAGATCGTACAGGCTTATATAATCAACCAAGAAAATTCTTTAAAAACAATATTTATTTTCCTCTATCAGCTTACGTGCAATACGCTGACGAGCATCTTTTACATTGAAAGGTTGCGCTTTAGTGAAGCGACGTAATCCTACCAACATCATATTCAATTCATCCCCCTCTCCAAAAGAGTACAAGGCTTCTTTACCTGCTGCACTAATCTTTTCGATGGTTGAATACAGATACACCCTGGCTATATCAGCCTGTACTCTAGTAGCTTCTTCTCCTTGGCTATGGTACAACTTTTCTGCTCTCAACAAAACAGATTCAGCGACATACACATAGCCTATGATATCAGCTATATTCATCAAGATTTCCTGTTCTTTAGAGAGCGACATCATTAACTTCTGCACAGCGGCTCCCGCAATCATCAATCCTGCTTTCTTAAGATTAGCGATTATTTTCTTCTCTGCTGCAAATACTGTTGTATCCTCATCAGCGAAATCGGGAATAGCCATTAACTCTCCTACCACTGCTTGAGCAGGCCCCATTAGATCCAACTCTCCTTTCATCGCACGCTTCAATAACATATCGACCACCAATAAACGGTTTACTTCGTTGGTTCCTTCGAATATTCGATTGATTCGTGAGTCCCGATACGCACGTTCCATTGGAGCTTCTGCCGAATAGCCCATACCTCCATATATCTGAACACCTTCATCGACTACATAATCTAGCATCTCCGAGCACCATACTTTGATAATAGCGCATTCTATTGCAAACTGTTCGACAGATTTCAACTTGGCTTTAGCTTCATCCATTCCACTTGCAATCAAAGCTTCATACGCATCATCGATGTTCTGACCAGCACGATAGGCTGCCGATTCGGTAGCAAAGAGACGAATCGCCGATTCCGCTATCTTATAACGAACAGCTCCGAACTTTGATATCGGCAAATTAAACTGAACTCTTTCATTAGCGTAGTTAACGGCAGTAGAAATTACTGCTCTCGCTGAACCAATCGTCGCTGCTCCTAATTTAATGCGTCCGATATTCAATATATTGACTGCAATCTTAAATCCATTCTCCCGTTCCGACAGCATATTCTCCACCGGTACAGCACAATCATTGAAGAAAATCTGTCTTGTGGAGGACCCTTTGATACCGAGCTTATGTTCCTCAGGATTCATTGTAATACCACCAAAATCCTTCTCTACAATAAAAGCTGTTAAATTTTTATCATCATCGATCTTGGCAAACACGATAAAAATATCTGCAAACCCACCGTTGGTGATCCACATCTTTTGCCCATTGATCAAATAATGGGTTCCTTCGGCATTCAGCTTGGCCGATGTACGACCTGAATTGGCGTCCGAGCCGGAGTTTGGTTCGGTAAGACAGTAGGCCGCCTTCCACTCGCCTGTAGTCAACTTTGGTATATATTTCGCTTTTTGTTCGGCATTACCATAATATAAAATCGGTAATGTTCCTATTCCTGTATGTGCTGAAAGCGCTACAGCGAAAGAAAAGCCTCCGCCTACCGCATCTGCCACTAACATTGAAGTGTTAAAATTCTTACCAAAGCCGCCGTATTCTTCAGGAATAGATACGCCCAACATACCCAGCTCTCCAGCTTTATCCATCAACTGTTGCATTAAGCCTTCTTCCTGTGCATCAATGCGATCTAATTTATTTAACACTTCGGCATCCAAAAAATCTAAACATGTCTGCCGAATCATTTTTGCTTCTTCGTCAAACTCTTCTGGAATAAAAACTTCGCTATATAGTGTTTCCTTAATTACAAACTCACCACCTTTAATTGTTGTTCTCATTTTTCTAACACCTTAATTTTTAACTATTTAACTGCCCATTTTAATATTTTGCTCTTACTTCGTCATGAACATTCAGTTGCAAATCTGACATCTATCATCTCACATCTGATACTAACCCATCATTTCAAAGATTCCAGCAGCCCCCTGTCCTGTCCCCACACACATTGTCACCATTCCATACTTCTTGCCTCTTCGTTTCAATTCATTCAGAATCTGCACGGTGAGCTTAGCTCCTGTACAGCCCAGTGGATGTCCCAACGCAATAGCTCCTCCATTGACATTCACCCGTCCTTCATCCAGCCCTAACTCCCTGATAACAGCCAAAGACTGAGAAGCAAAGGCTTCATTCAATTCGATTAAGTCAATATCTTCTTTTTTCAATCCTGCTTGTTCCAGCGCTTTTGGAATAGCAACTATAGGACCTATCCCCATAATACGTGGAGGGACACCTGCCACTGCATAAGAAATTAATTTAGCGATCGGCTTTAACCCCAGTTCATTCATTTTACGCTCAGACATCACCATTACAAAGGCTGCCCCGTCAGAAGTCTGAGAAGAATTCCCTGCTGTTACAACTCCGTCTGCAGCAAAAACTGGTCTTAAGTTGGACAGTGCCTCTAAGGTCGTATCGGCACGTGGACCCTCATCTGTGTCAACGATATATTCTCGCGTCGCCATCTTGCCATCTTTCAAGTAATTTTCCTTTACGGTAATAGGTACAACACCGTCTTTGAGATGTCCATTCTTGATAGCTTCGATTGCCTTTTGATGAGATTTGAGCGCAAACGCATCCTGATCCGCACGTGATACCTTATAATCCTGCGCCACTGCTTCGGCTGTCAGCCCCATTCCCCAATACCAGTCTGAATGCGCCATCGCCACCTTGGGATTGGGTACAATCTTCCATCCACCAAATGGCATACCCGACATAACCTCTGCCCCCCCAGCAATGATGACATCCGCCATGCCTGCCTTAATCTTAGCCGTCGCCGTCGCTATAGTATCTAACCCTGACGCACAATAACGGTTTACAGTGACACCGGGAACTTTATCCGTATCCAGTCCCATCAGGGATATAAAACGGCCCATATTCATACCTTGCTCTGCCTCTGGCATTGCATTACCTACAATGACATCATCAATTTCTTCTTTATTTAAATTCGGCACCGAAGCCACCAAATGTTTGATAACCTCTGCGGCCAAATCATCCGCGCGCATAAAACGAAAACCACCTCTTGGTGCCTTGCCTACAGCGGTACGATATCCTGCTACAATGTATGCTTCCATGTTTTTAGTATTAAGTAGTTAGATATTAGTATGTAGATTTGTCTAATAAATAACCTAAGTTCTTTCATATAATCAACTGCGTTTTGACTTCATATGTAAATGCATGTGCTATCGCAAGAAATTGAACAAACCCTTTATCAGAATTACGACCAGCTCCCTCAGCGATATTTGATGGAATTGAGACCGCAGCGCGATTAATTTGGCTAATTAACCCAAGTCGTTCTTTGTCAGGGAAACGGCTTGTAAGACTATAAACTTCAGAATCCAGTTCTATCGCCTTCTGCCATAATTTCAATTCCTTATATTGATGCATACATCTAAATACTAAGTACCAAATACTTGTCGTCTAATTACGTAACGCCTTTCCTTTTGTCAACATATGCTGAATACGTTCAAGCGTCTTACGTTCTGCACATAACTCTAAGAAAGCCTTTCGCTCTAGATCTAACAAATATTGTTCAGACACCTCCGTAGGGGCCGAAAGATCGCCTCCACACATAACCCATCCTAGCTTTTCAGAAATCTTCTTATCATGATCAGATATGTAATTTCCTGCACGCATAGACGAAGCTCCTACATACACTATGCCTAATCCCTGATTGCCTAACACCTTAATGTCGTGGCGTGGCGCTGGCTGTACATAGCCTTCATCTGCCAATTCTATAGCTTTGGCTTTGGCATCTGCCAATAAACGTGCACGATTCATGGTGATAGCATACTTACCTTTCTGCAGGTAACCTAATTCAAAGGCCTCAACGGCCGACGTAGAAACTTTGGCCTGACCTATAGTGAGAAATTTATCTTTTAGCGTGTTTTGTGTAATCTGATCATCTTTAAATTCGTCTGAAGCCCTTAATGTAAATTCTTTGGAACCTCCCCCTCCGGGGATTACTCCTACTCCAAACTCTACCAGTCCCATGTAAGTCTCCGCATGCAACTGTACAAAATCTGCATGCATGGAAAACTCGCAGCCTCCACCCAGTGTCAATTGGAACGGTGCTACAACTACAGGTATTGCTGAATAACGGATGCGCATCGATGTATTTTGGAACAGACGTACAGCCATATTTAACTCATCGTAATCCTGCTCCACAGCCATCATGAAAATCATTCCTATATTCGCTCCTGCTGAGAAATTTTTTCCATCATTGGAAATAACTAGGCCGCGATAATCCTTTTCGGCAATATCAATAGCTTTGTTGATACCTTGAATGACATCTCCTCCAATAGTATTCATCTTGGTATGAAACTCACAATTGAGAATACCATCCCCCAAGTCGATGATCGACACTCCAGAATTTTTCCAGATAGTTTTCTTCTCTCGAATATGGTCTAGTACAATTAGTTCCTCCGTCCCTGGTATCGCTTTATAAGATTTAGAGTTGATATCATAATAATGACGGACACCATTTTCTATCTTGTAGAATGATTCACAACCTGCAGCGAGCATATCATGCACCCACGGAGCGACCTCGCCATTCTGTCCTGGCAATCTCTTCTCTTCCTTTTTTATCTTTTCTAATGTCTCGCGCACACCTAAGGCATCCCAAACCTCAAAAGGCCCTATCTCCCAACCAAATCCGGCACGCATTGCATCATCTATGCGAAAAAAATCATCGGTTATTTCAGGAATCCGCTTCGACACGTATTCGAATAGTGGATAGTGCATGGCCCGAAAAAGCTCACCTGCCCTATCGGCCCCCTGTTCATAGACTTTCATCCGCTTACGAATATCTTCAACCTGTTTAGTCGCATCCAGAGTCGCAGATTTAACTTTTGACTGAGGGCCATACTCCAATGTCTTAAGATTTAAAGACAAAATCTCAGAACCGCCATCAGCTCCTTTTACCTTTTCGTAAAACCCTTTCTTCGTCTTTTCTCCAAGCCACTTATTATTCACCATCTGGGTAATAAAACCAGGCAATGCAAATACTCCTTTGGCTTCATCATTTGGTGCATTCTGATCCAAACCATTCGCTACATTTACCAATGTGTCCAAACCGACCACATCTGCTGTACGAAAGGTAGCAGACTTAGGGTGGCCCATGGCCGGGCCAGTATATTTATCCACCTCTTCCACCGTCAAATCCATTTGATCCACAAGGTGTGTCAGCGCCAACATCGAATATACACCGATTCGATTTCCAATGAAGGCTGGTGTATCTTTACACAAAACAACTGTCTTGCCCAACATCTTATCCCCATAGCCAACCAAGAAATCTACAACTTCTTCATTGGTTTGTGAGGTCGGAATAATCTCTAATAGCTGCAGATATCGAGGAGGATTGAAAAAGTGGGTACCGCAAAAGTGGGCAACAAAATCATCCGAACGACCTTCAGTCATTAAATGAATGGGGATTCCGGATGTATTTGAGGTGATTAACGTCCCTGGTTTACGAAACTGTTCTACTTTCTCAAAAACAGATTTCTTTATATCTAATCGCTCTACCACAACCTCGATAATCCAGTCGACATCAGCTAACTTAGCCATATCGTCATCAAAGTTACCCGTACTGATCCGCGTTGCAAAAGATTTACTAAAAAGCGGTGCGGGATTGGACTTTATCGCCGTTTCGAGCGAAGTGTTTACAATACGATTACGTACAGCAGGATGTTCTAGCGTAAGCTCTTTCGACACCTCCATAGGAAGTAGTTCTTTGGGAGCAATGTCCAACAGCAGTACTTCCACACCAATATTGGCAAAGTGACAAGCGATACGAGAACCCATCACGCCTGAGCCTAGTACGGCTACCTTTTTAATATTTCTATTCATATGTGTATAACTTGTTTTTTATCTTTCATATGGAATACTCATGGGTGTTTGTGCGGCGCTAAACATGAGTATTTCATATGTGTATAACTTGTTTTTTATCTTTCATATGGAATACTCATGGGTGTTTGTGCAGCGCTAAACATGAGTATTTCATATGTGAATAATCTGTCTTTTAATGGCCATTATCTTGTTCCGACATTTCGGGATGGAATATCCAAACCGAGTATAACAAACTCGCGATGTAGTTATTTTCAGCCGTGTTTGTACAACCTGTACTACATGGATATTTCATCCGTAAATACTTTTTTCCTTCTGTAACTAATAACTCATGAGTACTCTCTTGATATACAATAGAATACCCCCTATTTTGTCTCCACCATCTCCATTGATTCCGGTTCGTAATCATTTGCCAGATCATTCACCTTGGCCAACATTTTAATCAATTGTAGACGTTCCTTTTCAGAAAGCTCCGATTCCAAATACTCATTAAAACCGCGCACTACATTTTTTGCTACTCTACGCTTCTCTACGCCCAAAGCTGTTAAATAAACTTTGACGGATCGCTTATCTGTGGTGCTTGCCTCTCTATAGATAAAACCAAGAGCCTCCAAGTTATTTAACACCCGAGACAGCGAAGTAGTTTTTACTCCAGTCGAATTTGCGATCTGCGAGACGGCAGTTCCGTCCTTGTGGATATTAATTAAAATATACCCGGCTGCCTGCGTAAAACCATGTTGCGAAGCAATATTATTATATTTGTTCGCAACAGTCTGCCAGGCCGCTTTTAAAAAATAGTCAATTGTATTATTTTGGCTCATTGTTGATCATACTTACCATTATAGTTTATTATGCAAGCATATCAAATTTAGCAGATTAAGTTATATAATCCAAATACTTATGCAAATTTTTAATCCCCCCTACATCTAAACACTAAATACTGGCAGTCAGCAACAAACAATCTACGATTCTGTACACAAGCCTACATCGATTCATAATACACCTCCTTATGCATCGCGCATTTTTGCACAAACGACTACCCTTAAAGACCGTCAAGTTTTTTTCATAATGATGTTCTTTACGTTGGTATTCAAGAACTCTCTCGATACACTCGAGTTCTGTTCATTTTTGTAGGTGGTTGGGTGGAATCCTGAAAGTTTTATTTAGGTTTGTATTAGTTTTAATAACACATTAATATGGCATTAGTAAACATACCTCGACTGGACCTACTCCACTACACAGATGGTAGCACCGAACAACGCACACAGTTTGTGAAGGATATTGGTAAGGCATTCAATGAGACTGGATTTGTTACCATCGCAAATCATGGATTGAGTGATAAATTAATATCCGAGTTATATGAGACAGTAAAGGCCTTCTTTGAATTACCACAAGAGATTAAAGACAAATATGAGTTTCCCGAACTTGCTGGCCAACGTGGATATACAACAAAAGGAAAAGAGAAAGCTAAAGACTCAACAACTCCTGACTTGAAAGAATTTTGGCAGCGTGGACAGACTATCGTAGGGGAAGATTACTCTAAATCAGATTTTCCAGATAACCCTACAGTACAAGAACTTCCTCGTTTCGATATTGTAACGGGAGAAATTTATAAAAAACTAGAGAATGCCGGTCGCAATTTACTGAAGGCGATAGCGACCTATTTGGAACTAGATGAGAATTACTTTGAAGAATACGTTATTAATGGAAATTCCATCTTAAGAGCTATTCATTACTTTCCGATCAACAATCCTGAAAACCTATCTCCTGATGCTGTACGTGCTGGTGCACATGAAGACATTAACTTGATCACGTTGCTTATTGGCGCCTCCGCTGATGGGTTGGAAGTATTGACAAAGGACGGTGATTGGTACCCTATTAAAGCTAAAGGCGAAGATATCGTTGTCAACGTAGGCGATATGTTACAAAGATTGACAAATAACAAGCTGAAATCTACGACTCACAGGGTGGTTAACCCTACAATAGAACTGATGAAGACTTCACGCTATTCGGTTCCTTTCTTTTTACATCCGAAATCTCAAATGAACTTAGCTAGTCTGGACTCATGCATTGATAAAGATCATCCAAAGGTATATGAAGATTACACTGCTGGACAATATCTAGACGAACGTTTAAGAGAAATTGGCTTAAAGATGTAGATTAATTACAAGTTTCGTTCAATTAAAAAAGGTGAATCTAAATAGATTCACCTTTTTGCTAAAAACACTATAATCTTATCTTAACTTATAGCCTATACCTACGTTCATGAAAATGTTATGCAGCCCAAAGCTGATGCTCTCAAAGCCCGTTTTCATAATATTATTAAATCCGTAATCAAATTGTCCCAGTACAAAACAACGTTTTGAAAAACTATAATTGGCTCCTAGACTCATCCCTACGTCAATGGAACGAACACTCTTAGCAAAATCGTACTCCGCAAAATCAACATCAATCTTATCACCCGTCGGATCTATGTTGCGCATATATCCATTTGTAGCCTCTCCAAAGAATTTTTTCTTAACAGCAAATGCCACATAGGGTCCTGCTTGCAAATTCCATCGTTCAGAAAGCTGATAAGTCGCTTGTATTGGAATGGAAAGATAAAGGTTTTGAACTTTTGTAGTGATATCACCAGTATAATAACCTTTTATATTTTGGGACGGATCGTCGCTAGCGTTGAATGTCGTTTTATACCCCTTTACGGTAGCCTCTGTATTCATTCCTTTACCTTCAAATGTAAGCCCTAATGACATCCCCCATGTTCGATTGATAGGATAATAAGCTTTTACCCCTACAAAGAATGGGTAAGCGGGTTGATATCCCCTAATTTTACGAATCTCTGCAGGCAATGATACCGGAGTAGACCCTCCAATCTTAGTTCCCAATGTTGCTGTAAAACCTATTTTACTGAAGACGCTGTCTATTGGCTCTGATTCTTTTGCTTTTAAATAAAAGGATCCTACAAAAAGGAGTATCGCGGATATATAATATTTCAACTTCATTATTTTGTTATTATTTTTAAATCATCAACAATTAGTTTACTACCAACAGCTCCTTTAAAACTATCGCCATATTTACTAGAAGACATTACAATCGCGATATTGTATCCAAGATTAGCCACGTCTTCATCATTAAATTGCTTTATGTAATTGAATGGAATGTTGAACTTGACAAACTCTCCTACCTTCGTTGTACTGCCATTTCCCAATCTTGCAACAGCCACTACACTAAGATGGTTCAACACATTTGTACCGTCAAGATAGCTTTTCTTAGTAGAAGCCATCAACTCTTCCCGATTATAGAAAACAGCGTAGATATCACAAGAATCAGGCATGTTTACAGGTTTTAGGTCCTTGTCTGTCACCTGTGCTCCCGCTGTATACTTATAGTAGCCTTCCAGCGCTAACGGTATCTTATTGAATGGTAGTCCAAAGCGAGTTGCCTTAAGCGGATCACTCAACATTGGGCCTGTATCAAATGACCCAAGAAAAAGATTACCTGCAGCAATGGGTTTTTTGAAAGCAGCACCAAAAGAACCTGTTAATTTAGTTTCCATCTCTACCGCATATTCTCCACTAAGCTTATTTTTAGTAAATAACGTCGGATATGCCTCCGGAGCCTTCGTTGCTGTGGGATCAAATGATAACGTCAACGAAAAACCAAGATTACCAGACGACCAATTATCAAACTGCTGTCCATTGACCACATCATAAAAGGATGTATACTTGTTTTCTTCGTCAATATGGAAGTTTTCAAAACCAAAAAATGTCGGAACAGAGCTAGTTGAAGTTTCAATGATGGATACCTTATATTTTTTCTGAAACTGACCGTCCTCCGACGTAACAGTGTATTCAACCTTACCAGAAAAATCTTGTTCAGAGCCAGACAAAGGCGTAATAGTAGCTCCAGGAGTGACCTCAATGTCCAGTTTATATTTCTTTAAATCATATAACCCCGGTTTCACATAAATATTGCGTTGTTCGTAATCAGGGGTTCTGTCAAGAATGTACCTTCTTCGATATTGACAGCAACAATATCGGCCTCCATATTGAGCGGTTCATCTTTTATACAGCTACTCAGTAGCAGCGTCACTAAAAGAGTTAATAGTATTGTAAATTTATGTTTCATAGACTAATGATGTTTAAAATATTGCCATAGAAATGGAATTCTGTCCATTTAAGACCGCAAAGATAGTACAACTCTTGCATATATACCTGTTTTATCTCCGAAGCGTAAAAAGCACAAACAATTTACAAATCAAGACATACTCAACACATGAAGTTGGTCTGATATATCAAGACTCAATCTCTTCACGTAAGCGCTTTGGAAGAGCTTTAACGATAAGATCATAACTGTGATCTATCAATTTAAATAGAATATCATCAGCCAATTCTCTATTTGCAAAAACTGTATTCCAGTGTTTTTTATTCATATGATATCCTGGCAGAACGGTTTGTTCATATTTCTCACGAAGTTCGACCGCATACTCAGGGTCACACTTTACATTAAAACTCAATTGGTCTACCTGATCAAGTCCTACTAACAGAAACACTTTGCCAGCAACCTTGAATACTAGCGTATCTGGGCCGAAAGGCAATTCTTCAGAGACAGATTTTTGCATTATACAATATTCACGTAATTCTTCAATGTTCATAATAGAATCGTTTGAACCTAAACCCGAACTGTCAACAGTTCCATTAACTCCTTTTGGAGTTCAATTCCCTTATCTTCGTTATACCACTTTTGAAAATATTCCTTTATCTCCTCAAAGGACTTTTCCTCTTCTTTCATTTTCACGAAAAGCTGCTGTAACACCGCAGGTCGTGGTCCCCAAGTAGCTATATCTGCACCAGATTCATTTCGAATAATTAACTTTGGGATGGACTTACCTCCATCAGTAAGATACTGATTAATCAAAAAAGGCTCCGTATCTCGTAACTGTATATCTAAAACAATATTTGGATTATCTTTAACTAATTCATGAATCTGGGGCACAGAATGTGCCGCATCCCCACACCAAGGTTCTGTAATTAAAATCCAAGTCTGCTTTTCACTCAGCTCTAAAAAGAAATCCTTCGTCTCTTTATTCGCTTCAAACCGCTTAAGCCACCGATTCATCCGCGACCAATTCAGTTTTGTATAATTAAAGTATTCAGGATCGGCATAAGTTGGATATGCAGACGGATTAGCTAACACTTCTTCAAAATAATTTAAATATGCTTCAAATTTCATATGTGTATAAGTTGTCTTTTACCTGTATATAGTTATTGTTGAGTGTTTGTTCTCATTTGTATCATTGAACTCGTTGTACTCGGTTTGTTCTTTAATTGTCATTGACTTGTTCCGACTGGTCGGAATGAAAAATTCATCTTTTATAATGCACATATTTACTACCAACGGAGTGCATGCTACTTCGCGGTCACCGGTGCGTCTGCAGTCTATACTACATGAATATTTCATATTATAATTTGCTTCTTTCAAGACTATTGACGTGTCTCATTCAATTCGGATGGAACATCCTATCGTAAACACAAAAATAGTTATATCCGCCAACAAAACAGTCATCAAAATGTTGCAAAGCATTTAACATTATTTAATAAATGTTCACTCTATCTTTGAGACGTGTTTAAACCAATTAAATGAAAATATTTATATTTAGTCTGCTTATTCTTATCGCCACAAACCATGTTTATGGCCAGCACACCTTGTCTGGTAAAATCATCGACAAATCAGACAACAAGCCTCTAACAAATGCTTCTATCGTCTTACTGGACCAAGACTCTATCATGAGATACTTTACAAGAGCGGATGAAGATGGCAAGTTCTTGTTTAACAAATTAGCAGATTCTACATATACACTTATTGTATCCTATCCAAAATTTGAGCTAATTTCTAGAAAAGTCAAACTAGACAACCAAACCTCGCTACCTCCTATAGCATTAAGCTCGCAGGCGAATCTTATTGAGGAGGTCGTGATTCAGCAACGTCTACCCATACGAATCAAAGGAGATACCTTAGAATATGATGCTGGAAGTTTCGAAACTGAAAAAAATGCAAAATTAGAAGACTTACTGCGTCGCCTGCCCGGACTTTCTGTTTCAGGAGACGGAAAAATAACCGCAAACGGCAAGTCGGTATCAAAAGTTCTAATCGATGGCGAAGAATTTTTTGGTTATGATCCGAAGATTGCTATTCGAAACATCCGTGCGGATGCAGTGGATAAGGTACAGGTATACGAAAGAAAATCCAAAGAGGCCGAACTAACGGGAATAGATGATGGTGTGCGTGAAGTTACGGTCAATGCGGTTCTTAAAGAAGAAGCTAGGAACGGGATTTTTGGTAATATTGAAGCACTCGCTGGCACAGCAGATCTTTTTGCAGCAAACTTATTCGCGGCCAAATTCAATCGTACGGAGCGCATCGGTGTCACAGCAAACACCAATAATATGGGAGCCGGTACAGGAGGACGAGAAGGCAGTTTACGTATGAACAGCCAGATCACCGGCAATCCGCTTAGTACCTCGGTGGGGGCTAACTATGAAAATCAGTTTTTTCAAAAGAAAGTCAACTTCAACGGAAACTATAATTTCAACACAAACAGCAACAGCAATGAAAGAGAATCTTTCAACAAGCAACTATTACCAGGGGATATTGTTCAGGAATCACAAAGCAGTTCTAAGACGGCAAATTCATCAGACACACATGGTGTACGATCAGAGATTAGATATAGAATTGACTCTACATCTAATATGGAAATTAGCGTAGGAGCTAATTTCTCAAACAATTACAGCCGTAGTGAATCACAAAACTACACCACTGAAAACGGAAAAGATTTCACCAACTTGGGTGACACAACGAATACTAATGGTCAGGCACGCTCCAACGATATACGAATCAATTACCGGAAACGTCTGAACAAAAGAGGAAGTTCACTAAACTTCCATTTTAACAACAGCTATAATAAAAACTACTCGAAGAGCATCGTTGACCAGACTACTATATATTATGTAAAAGGGGACACGACTATTCTCAACCAAGACAGGATTAACAATAGCAACGGCAACAATATTTCAGGACAGATTCAATATTCAGACCGTATCTCCAATAAAATCAATTACTCCTTGGGCTATAACATGAGTAATTCGACAAATAAAACCCTAGTCGAAGCATTTAATCAGAGAAACAGCAATAATCCTGTACTGGATATAGAATATTCACAAGATCAAAAAACGGTGAATACCAGCCATGGAATGGTAGCTAACATCAATTATTTCACGGAAAAAATATCAGTAAATCTTTCTAACCGTACAAATTTCAGAGATCAATCCTTGACAGATGACTATAGAAATATAGACCTCGATCGTACATTTTGGGACAATGATATGAATATGAATGCCAATTACAGAATCTCCAATAGAAAGAATTTAGGGTTGAATTACCAAAACAACTTTAATATCCCTTCGTTCGGACAGTTACAGGAGCTACAGCCACAGACAAATCCTCTATTCGTACAAAAAGGTAATCCGGATCTGAAGCGATCAAACAATAATTCCTTCCGACTGAATTATAACACAATGAGCCTGCTAAAAGGAACGAGTTGGAACATGAACGCCGATATATCATTTACTACAGACCCTATTGTAAACCAACGTATAATAGATACCGCGACTGGGGTAACCACTAGCTCTTACATTAATGTACTAGGGAAATCAAGTTGGCGTGCTGGAATGAACAGTAATTTCAACAAGCCTATATTCGATAGAAAAGCACAGCTTAACATCTTTAGCGGATTGAACTATAACAATGGCTTCAGCTTTATAAAATATGGCAACGATATAAAAAACCAGCAGTATGAGCTGAATAACGAACAGACGACCAGCCTATCTACCGGCATCGGCATCAATGAGCAAGACTCTAAAGGATTAGACTATGACTTTAGCTGGAGAATCAGTGCCGACAACCAACGAAATAGCCTACAAAAGGAATTCAACTATACAAGCTTCAATACTGGGGCCTCTGGATTATTTAAGTATTTCCTTCCAAAAAAATTCAATATCAGCAGTAACATTAATTATTCCCTAGATGGTCCGACAAAGTTCTACAACAAGAGTCTACACCAGTTTTATGTCAATGCCGAAATCAGCAAAAAATTATTAAAAAACGAGAGCCTCACAGCAAGCTTAAAGGGTTTTGATATATTCAACACCTTCAATAACACGAATCGATCGTCGTCAGAATCCAGCTTTAATGAATCAAAGCAACTCATGCTGACCCGGTATGTCCTACTAGGCTTGAAATGGGATTTTAATAAAAATTTAGGTAAAAAAAATAATGGCTAATTGTCAAATAACAATGAATACGAAAAAAATTATATCCAAGATGAGCAAACTAATAGCACTAGCGTGTATACTTTTAGTGAGCAAACTTGCGAGTGCACAATATGCTTATTTCGGAACACGAGGAACAATATCCTTCGATAAAGTAACCTATACACGTGCTCAAACACGCGAGATGATGAAAAAATTTGAACAGGCTTCTCCTGGGCGCATGGGCGGGATGCACTTTTGGGGCGGAGATATAAACAGTATGCCTGATTCAAGAACCGAAAAAATGACTATGCAATTTGATGAAAATGGTAGTCTTTTAGCTCCTATCGAAGAAGATGAAGATAAAAATAGCAGTCGGGGTCAACGTGGCAATATTGGAGGAGGTAGAGGAAACAGAGGCGGTGCGATGGGGGCCATCAGCGTCCAGGGTGGTGGCGGAGCCGTCGTTATGAGAGGAGGTGGCGCTTCCCGGCGAAATAGCGCCAAAGTCCTATACCAAAACTTAAAGTCAAACACCGCAGAGGTACAGATTGAACTAGATGACAAGTATATCCTAAAAGATTCGCTTTCCAAAGTAACTTGGCGCTTCACCGATGAGTATCGAAATATTGCGGGTTTTGAATGCCGCAGGGTAAATGGTGCTACACCAGACTCGTTGTACCTCGTCGCTTTCTACACCGACCAGATTCCTGTATCCGGAGGGCCTGCGTTGAGTCATGGTCTCCCCGGTATGATACTTGGACTGGCAATACCTGAAATGCATATTCAGTACTGGGCGACAAATGTTGCTTATCACAATGAACTCGTACCCACAGACTGGAAGGATAAAAAATCTAAGCCTATGACGTTAGATGAATTCTCCAATGCTGTTGGCAGATTCTTTCAACGAGGACGTGACAGTGGTTCGGCAAAAAAGAATATTTTGGAACAATTAATCTATTAAAAAAGACATTTTGTCACAGTACTGTGTCATATTACAGACAATTTGATGCAGTTTTTTCTTTTTTTTAGGCAAACATTTTGTTGGCATAAGGGTTGTTGTATAACATACAAAAAACAATAATTCGTAAAACAATTACATAAGATATGTCTAAAATTATAGGAATCGACTTAGGAACTACGAACTCATGTGTTGCCGTAATGGAAGGTAATGAGCCCGTAATCATTGCAAACAATGAAGGTAAACGTACTACACCTTCTATTGTAGCATTTGTAGATGGAGGAGAACGCAAGGTAGGAGATCCTGCGAAACGTCAAGCTATCACAAACCCACATAAAACAATTTATTCTATCAAACGCTTTATGGGAACTTCTTTTGATGAAGCTTCTAAAGAGCTGTCTCACGTGCCTTACAAGGTTGTAAAAGGGGATAACAATACCCCACGTGTGGAGATAGATGACCGTAAATACACTCCTCAAGAAATTTCTGCTATGATTCTTCAAAAGATGAAGAAAACGGCTGAAGATTATTTAGGTCAAGAAGTAAGCCGCGCAGTAATTACTGTTCCTGCTTATTTTAACGATGCACAGCGTCAAGCTACAAAAGAAGCAGGTGAAATCGCTGGTTTAAAAGTAGAACGTATCATCAACGAACCTACGGCAGCTGCTTTAGCATACGGCCTAGACAAAGCGAACAAGGATATGAAAATTATCGTGTTCGACTGTGGTGGTGGTACACATGACGTTTCTGTGCTTGAACTAGGAGACGGTGTATTCGAAGTAAAATCTACAGATGGTGATACACACTTAGGTGGAGATGACTTTGATAACGCAATCATCAACTGGTTGAACGACGAGTTTAAAGCAGAAAACAACGGCTTCGATTTGAAAAAAGATGCTATGGCTTTACAGCGTTTGAAAGAAGCAGCAGAAAAAGCTAAAATAGAGCTTTCAAGCACTTCTTCTACAGAGATAAACTTACCATACATTACAGCTGATGCAACTGGTCCTAAACACTTAGTGCGTACATTATCACGTGCTAAATTTGAAAGTTTAGTAGCAGACTTAGTGAAACGTACGATTGAACCTTGTCGCACAGCGTTGAAAAACGCTGGATACAGCACATCCGACATCGACGAGATCATCTTAGTAGGTGGTTCTACTCGTATCCCTGCAATTGTTGATGCTGTTAAAGACTTCTTCGGAAAAGAGCCTTCTAAAGGTGTAAACCCTGATGAAGTGGTAGCTTTAGGTGCTGCAATTCAAGGTGGTGTATTGACAGGTGAAGTAAAAGACGTTTTATTATTGGACGTTACTCCACTATCTCTAGGTATCGAGACAATGGGTGGCGTAATGACAAAATTGATCGAAGCGAATACAACTATTCCTACAAAGAAATCAGAAGTATTCTCTACAGCATCTGACAACCAACCTTCTGTGGAAATTCACGTATTACAAGGTGAGCGTCCGATGGCATCACAAAACCGTACATTAGGACGTTTCCAATTGGCAGACATTCCTGCAGCTCCTCGTGGTATCCCTCAAATCGAAGTTATATTTGACATCGATGCAAATGGTATCATCAAAGTATCAGCTAAAGATAAAGCTACAGGAAAAGAACAAAATATCCGTATTGAAGCATCTTCAGGTCTTTCGGACGAAGAAATCCAAAAGATGAAGCAAGAAGCAGAAGCTAACGCAGAAGCGGATAAACAATTGAAAGAAGAAGCTGATAAAATCAATGCTGCCGACGCTTTAGTATTTTCTACCGAGAAACAACTGAAAGAATATGGAGACAAAATATCAGCAGAGAAAAAAGCTCCTATCGAAGCTGGTTTAGAAAAATTAAAAGCAGCCTACGAGGCTCGTAATTTTGCAGATATCGACACAGCTTCTGCCGAACTTCAAAATGCATGGAATGCGGCATCTGAAGAGATGTATGCGGCATCTCAACAAGGTGGTCAGCCTCAGGGTGATCAAGCTGGTCAAGCTGGAGCAAACCAAGGCGGCGCTGACGATGTACAAGACGTCGACTTTGAAGAGGTTAAGTAAATAAAACATAAATAACCAAAATAAAAAGAGGGACGATCGTCCCTCTTTTTATTTTGACTTAATTTGGATGCACCTTAAACAAAAATCTTCTAGGAGATCTGTTGTATTTTGTATTTCTTTTCGTTAAACATAACTTCATCTCCCGCCGTAGCTCCTTCCAAAGCAGTGTATATAGGAGCATCTACATTTAGACCAATATAACTTTTCCCTTCATGTTCAAACGTAGCTGATGCAATTCCAATCAGAAAGCTCAACGAATCCGTGATCACCAAAGCCCCTGGCTCAACTTTAGATTTTGCACCAAAATCAACTTGTAAAAAAGCATTCAAAATACCCTCTGCGCGAGCGATACGAGCCTCCAAACTTCTTGCTGATTCTCTACTTTCATCCTGCTTGGCAAAGTCTTCATATCCCAAGGATGATTCTTCATCCAGGTCTGTCGCCCCTGCATAAATTGCATGCATCCCCTTCAAAGCTTCCAAATCCGCTCGCTCATTCTCTAAAATTCGATTCTTAATAGTTTCTTTTAATGACATCATGTTTCTATTTTTAAATCCTGATACTAACCTAAATATAAGCAATTTAAAAGAAAAAAGTGATATACAATTTAACACTGCACACCTACACGACATAAAAAAGGCTATCTGAAAAAGATAGCCCCTTTAGTAAGAATCAAATAACCGTTTCCTAAAAAAGTTTTTCTGGATAAGCTCCAGCAGCGATAAGTTTAGAAATACTCTCCTGAACAATAGGTTTATCTTCTGAATAAGTAACTCCAAACCATTTGGACGATGTTGGAATTACCTTAAAGTCTGCTATACCATGTCTCACCATATAATCCGGCACAGATGGAATGAAAAATTCAGCCTTTAGATTCTCGGCATTCTCGTCTACAAATTTAGGAAACATAGATAACGCTACTTCAAACACTTTAGGCGTAAATCCCCAAAAATTCATAGACACTCGCGTATCAGGAGCTAGTTCTGTTTCGACCCCGCCTTCTTCGTATACGATTTTCTTATTTCCATCAGCATCCGCCTTATAATATATATTTGTACGTTCGGTGACGCTGTCCATATTTCCTTCTGCAGACACTTCACACACTCCTCTAGAAACATAACCATAATCAGACATCGTATTCCCAACTTCAAACCCCATCAACGACATATGAGTATCAGACACTTCATTGTTCAGGAAGTCTGCCATCTTTACAAAGGCATCTGTACCATAAAAATCGTCTGCGTTAATTACACAAAAAGGCTCGTTGATAAGGTCCTTTGCACTAAGCACAGCGTGTGCTGTACCCCATGGCTTTGTGCGCTCGATAACTCGATCAACACCAAATTTTGTCAGATCAAAATCCTGGAAAGCATAATCGACATCAATCAGCCCTTTAAACTTAGCGTCAAATTTCTCCCGCATGATATCTTCAAACTCCTTACGGATAATAAAGATTACTTTTCCAAATCCAGCGTGTATAGCGTCATATATAGAATAATCGATAATAGTCTCACCATGAGGGCCAAAACTATCCACCTGTTTCAACGATCCATAACGACTAGCCATACCAGCTGCTAAAACTAACAAAGTAGGTTTTCCCATAATATGTAATATAGTAATTGCTTTTTTTAAATTGCCACAAACCTACATAAATTCACTTTTATGTGCAATATAATTGTCTCATATAAATGAATTTATGTAGCTCCCAAACCATTTGGAACTTTCTCTAAAAAGAAATTGTATTACTTCCTTTTAAAGAAGGCATTTAGCAAACCAGATGCCAACTTCCCGATCAACTTAACTCCTTCCCTTGCCAACGTACGACTCGCTTGAGTCTGTGCTGCTTCAAGAGGTGTTTGTCTTCTAGAACTTGTCGTGGTGGACCTAGTAGCCTCCTTCTGTGCTTGTTGACGGGCCTGCTCCTCCTCCTTGGCACGATTGGCGGTCAATAACCGCTCCTCTAATACCTCAGAGGCCGTACGTCTTTCTATGCGTTCCTGATATTTTGCAAAAAAGGACGACGCCCTGACCAGCTCCTCGTAATGCGTTGCTGCGCATGGCCCCATAACGGCCCTTGCCGGCACCAAGTGAGTTGCCACAACTTCAGTAGGAATTCCTTTATCATTGAGTACCGTGACCAACGCTTGTCCAGTACCTAAGGATGTCAACACTTTGTCTATCTGATAGAACTCCGAAGTTGGATAAGTCTTTACCGTCTTACGTAAATTCTCAGCATCATTCGGTGTAAATGCTCTTAGTGCATGTTGTATGCGATTACCCAATTGGCCTAAAACACTCTCTGGAATATCCGTTGCTGCCTGAGTACAAAAGAATACCCCAACGCCCTTTGAGCGTATCAAACGAACAATTTGTTCGATTTGTGTTAAGAATGCCTTTGACGCGCCATTAAACAACAAATGGGCTTCATCAAAAAAGAAAACTAACTTGGGTTTATCCAAATCCCCAACTTCGGGCAATTTCTTAAACAATTGCGCCAATAAGCTTAATAAAAATGTAGAGAAAAGTTGGGGTTGGTCTTGAATATCAGAAATATTCAAAAGTGAAATAACACCTTTTCCATCGACTTTACCAAATAGATCATTAATATCAAACTCCTTTTCTCCAAAAATATGCGATACCCCCTGTTGCTCTATGGCTACTATTTTTCGCAATATAGCACCTGAGCTAGCTGTACTGATGCGCCCATAATCCTCCTTAATTTCATCTGCACCCGGCCCATCAGAAAGATAGCTCAGCAGGCGCTTTAAGTCCGTAAAGTCTACGACTGGCAGTTGTGTATCTTCTGCATATTTAAAAATAGCACTCAACACCCCCGACTGTGTATCATTTAAATCCAAAATTCGAGACAAAAGTACTGGACCAAAATCCTCGACAGTGACGCGCATTGGTGCCCCCAGCTTGCCACTCAACGAGAACAACTCGACTGGAAACTCCGCTGGTTCAAAAGGTATCCCCACAGCCGCACCCCGCTCCATCAAAGCGTCATTGGTCTTTCCTGCTTCTGATAAGCCTGAAAGGTCCCCTTTTACATCCAACATAAAAACAGGAACTCCTGCATCAGAAAGTTGCTCTGCCATCAATTGCAGTGTCCGCGTCTTACCTGTACCTGTAGCCCCCGCTATCAGACCATGACGATTCATCATCTTCAACGCCAGATTCACCTTAGCATCGGTTACGATCTCTCCATCTAATATGCCAGATCCCAATTGGATAAAAGCCCCTTTAGGATTATAAGAGGATACGATTTTATCTATAAACTGTTGTTTCATGTTGTCAACAAATTTGAATTTGTACTATCGAATTTATAAATAATCGATCAATAAATTGAATAAAAATACATTTCAAAACCTTCCGAATTACCACAATGTTAACAAAACGGCTATTATTAACAAGTTTTGTATTTTTTTTATAATAAAATTTCAAGGAACAATGTGTTTGCAAATTTTTATTCTATTTTTGTCAAAGTGAAATTGAAAGAGAACATAGACATGTTTAATAAAGCAAAAAGAATAATATCTGCCAAGATTTGTTTTTTTGTCTTCTTTACGAAGATGCTGATCTCTGCTAGCCCTATGTTTATCGATATTTTAGACAAGGGTACAATTTTACAAGTTGTCATGCAACTTGAAGTCGAACTCACTGCAAAAGGATCTAATAGCAATAATGAAGATTTACACGAACATGGTGTTAAGGTCTTCAAACCTGATGCGATAGATTATCTATCATTCAATCCTTCAATTGAAAATAATGGGAAACAGCGCAATTATCTGCGCAATGAAAAAGATATCTGCAGCTACCATCCTTCTGTTCCAACACCGCCTCCTAACTGTTAAATTCAATACCAAGAAACGTTTAGCAACACTGTTATTCTGAATCTCTTTGATATAGGATCAAAATTTCATGTGTTCTACGTTTAGAATTTATCGAAAATAATTTAAAATTTAGTTTAAAAAATTATGTTAGGAACACGTGTGTCCGCTTTTCTCAAATTATCGAAAAGGGACTTAAAATATGATTTCCCTGCGAGTATTGTTGTATTCTTGGTGGCCTTACCGTTATGTCTCGGTATTGCAATGGCTTCAGGAGCACCTCTCTTTGCTGGGGTATTAACAGGAGTGATTGGTGGTATCGTAGTAGCTTCTATTTCTGGATCTCAACTAAGTGTAAGTGGCCCAGCAGCGGGCTTGACTACAATTGTCTATGGTGCTATTCAACAATTAGGGGCTTATGAAACTTTCTTATTGGCCGTTGTTATAGCTGGTGTTGTGCAGTTGATGTTAGGAATCATCAAGGCCGGAATGATTGGAAATTTCTTCCCATCCTCAGTGATTTTAGGAATGTTGACAGCAATTGGTATTACAATCATATTAAAACAACTACCACTCGCTTTTGGTATGACAGAAGCACATGCTTTTGAAATGGAAAATGGAGGTGGGATAGCTGTGTTTACAGACACCGTATTTGCCGCTATTAATTGGGGTGCTACTATAATCTGTTTGTTATCACTTGCTATATTAATTTACTGGCCTACTTTCAAGGGACTCAATAAACTACCAGCTCCGCTTGTTGTTGTTATCCTCGGAGTGGGACTCGGATTTGCATTCCAAGGTACATCCCTATCGCTTCTGAATGGAGCTACTCATTTTGTATCTATTCCCACGGTATCCTCTTTTCAAGAGTTTACAGGTTTGTTTGTATTTCCAGACTTCACGCAGATATTCAACGGCGATGTTTGGATGGTTGCCGTAACGATCGCTATAGTCGCCAGCTTAGAAACGCTACTCAGTATCGAGGCCGTAGATAAACTAGACCCTTTTAAAAGAAACTCTCCGACCAACAGAGAGCTTGTTGCACAGGGTGTTGGAAATATGACCTCTGGCTTGTTGGGAGGTATACCTATGACATCCGTGATTGTACGCTCATCGGCCAATGCTAATTCTGGAGGGCGCACTCGCCAATCGGCTATACTTCATGGAATATGGCTGTTACTTGCCTTGTTGGCCATCCCTATGATTATTAATCTTATTCCCTTAGCCTGTCTAGCAGCTATTCTTTTACATACAGGATATAAACTTGCTAAACCAACACTTTTTAAACAGGTTTACAACAAAGGGCTAGATCAATTCATCCCCTTTATAGTTACTGTAATAGCTATTGTAGCTACGGATCTACTAAAAGGAGTGGGTATTGGAATTTTGGTCTCTACATTTTACATATTCAGAGCTAATATTCAAAATGCATTCATCTTTAATATTTCAAAAGACTCGGATTCGGATAAAACGAACAACGAAAAAGCTGTGATCACCTTGGCAGAGGAAGTTACTTTTCTAAATAAAGCCGCCATTCAGAAGCAGCTTTACGGCCTTCCGAAGACCGTACAATCTATTGTCATTGATGGAACAAAAAGTAAATTTATTGACAAGGATGTAATAGAGGTAATCAAAGACTTCGAGCAAAATGCACTGAGTAAAGGATTAGATATTAATCTTAAAGATATTACTTACAAAAAGAAAAAATATTTGAAAAAACAAAAACTGCAGAAAGTGGTTTAAGATTCTCATTATTTAAGTATAAATGCTGTAACTTGGACTCGTCTAAGCGGTCCATAAATTAAAACAATAACATGGAAAATAAAGAATTAGAATTAGGATTTCAAAAAATATTAGAAGGCAACAAAGACTGGGTAAACTTTGTCAGCAAGGACCAAACAGGTCGTTTTCAACAACTTGCAAAAGGACAAAATCCTGAAATCTTATGGATTGGCTGCGCAGATAGCCGGGTTCCTGCCAACGAAATTACAGGAACAAAACCTGGAGAGGTTTTCGTACACCGTAACATCGCAAATATGGTAATTCATTCGGATATGAGTATGCTCTCTGTACTCGATTATGCTGTAAATGTATTAAAAGTAAAGCAAGTTATTATTGCTGGACATTACGGCTGTGGTGGAGTTGCGGCATCTCTAAGCCGTCAACAGTTTGGAATTATCGACAACTGGCTGTGCCATATCAAAGACGTGTACCGTATTCATGCTGCTGAAATTGATGCAATAGAAGAGCACGACAAAAAAGTAGATAGATTAATTGAATTAAATGTTAAAGAACAGGTATTCAATCTATGTACAACGTCTATTATCCAAAATGCTTGGAAAGAACGTAACGACCTGGCTGTACACGGTATGGTTATTAATATAGGTACCGGTGAATTAACAGATTTAGGCTGTACATTTACAAGTAACGATGAACTAGGTGATATTTTCTCTTATAAATAAGAAGCCCTCTCTAAAAAAGGCGATGAAAAAATATTCATCGCCTTTTATTTTGAACTGATTTTTATCAAACGGCTTCCTGCTTAACCCCAACACCAGTCTTTTGCAAAGTAGTGTACACCTTAAACAAAGCCCTAGGCACATGAAAACAGCCTTTCCATTTCCCTCCTTTAAGCGAAAGTAATGGCTCTCCTTGACGATTAAGGTATCCGTACCACTCGCCGTATTGTGGATCTGAAAATCTGTCAAATGAATATTGATCCAGACGCTCGAACCATTCTTTACATTTAAGATTTCCCGTATATGCATATCCTTTAGCCATACACACCAAAGCCTCAAGATGCACCCACCACAATTTCTGATCCCACTCCAATTGCTGTAATGGTCTATTTAAAATATCTTTAAAGTACAATATTCCACCATACTGCTCATCCCAACCATATTCTAGAGCACGCAAAGCAATATCAATACATTTTTGCATCAGCAACGCGTCATTTTTACGGGAAGCCAGATCCATCATAAACCACATAGCTTCGATGATGTGCCCTGGATTAACTAACCTGCCTTCGAAACTATCGGAAAAGCTACCGTCCAAATGAACACTTTCCATGATAAGGCCTGATTCCTCTTGATAAAACACATCCATAACTTCATGAATAACCTTATCAATCAACTCATCTACAATTTTGTTCCCCACTATATGCTCAAGCTCTAAGGATAAATTACTTAATATCATAGGTAGCGCGAACCCCTTAAGGGATCTCGTACCGGGATATCCTTTATCATATTTGCCTTTAGGATTATCCTGACGTTCGAGAATTCTCTTGAACGTATCGTGAGCTACCTGACCGTATTCATCTACACCTGTTGTTTTGTACAATGAAGCCAGTCCCATTGTCGCAAAACAGTCTGAAAAAATATTATAGGGTTGTACAAGAGGTCGCCCCGCTCTATCTAAAGAAAAGTACCAATCACCTTTTTCATCCCTACCATGATCTAGAATGAACCTAGCGCCCTGAATAGCCATATCCTTCCAAACTCCATTTTGCTCTACCTGATTATAGAGCGTAGATAACGTCCAAATCTGCCGTCCCTGTAACCACATAAACTTATCTGTGTCAAATACAGAACCTTCTCTATCCAAACAGGTCAAAAATCCACCATACTGCTCATCATTAGAGTATTTTACCCAAAAAGGCATTACGTTCTCAAGTAGTTCACGTTTATATTTTTCAACAAATCTTTCCATTCCTTTATTTGCTCAGTGCTCCTATATATTCTTTATATCTATTGTACAAATGTCCTGCTTGCAGGTATGCAGATTGCGGGCTCATAAAATGAGAAAATTCAAATGTAATAGCCTTATCATACCCAGCCCTTCTAGCTGCTTCCAGTTTAAGTCTTAATTTTTCAAACTTAATGGGTAAAAACTTAATGGGCATGTCCCTATCAAAAGATTCAGCATTTGTCCAACATTCCATCCCGTATTTATCGGCAAGCTTTTTATTGATACTAAAAAAATCCTCCAACTCATGATAATCTATATGCCCATCCTGAAATGCAACCGCATCTACCGATGTATGTATTTCATCAAAAATTTCGTTCCATTCCCGTTCATGTTCCTGGAGGGATACCACATCCGTCTTTGTAATCGAGGAAGATGCAGCCATCACTGCTTTTTTACCATCTATCCACGGTGAAATAAATGTCGGCAGACCTCCACTAACAGCTTTACACTGCTCTCCTAGTATACGAAAAGCACTTGCAGCTCCTTTGGTTTGACGACTTATCTCCATACTTAAATACCAGCCTCCAAAGCTCTTGTACTTACCATACTTTGCCCACACTTCATCGATTACAAAACGATTGGCATCAATCTCATGCTGCATATCTCCTGTATCCCAATATTTTCCGCTATCATATAGGCCGAAGAAAAATGTCATATTATGTTTATCGGCTAACTGAAGAAACATTTCAACCAGGTCGACAGGCGGTTCATAACAGCCCATTTTATCGATCAATAACGGTGAAGGGTATGTAATAAACCTCCGGTAACCACTGCGAATTAAAATAACAGTATCAATACCTACCGCCTTCATATAACCAAAATCGCGATCCCATTCTTCTCTTCCCCAATTTTGATGCGGGATATCATGGCTGATTTCATCCAAAAAAGTTCCTGTTATCTTCATCTATAAATATTTATTTGCTTTTAAATAATCCACCCATTTAATATAAGCGTCTGTATTGATGTGAATACCATCCATTGTAAACTCCTTCATCAATACATAGTCGTTTGCTAGTACAGATTTGACATCTACATATACCAAACTATACTTATTCGCAAGTTCTAAAATCCCTCTATTGAGATCTCGTACCCGTTGCTCCTTGTTCAAAAGATAATCGTATTTAAGTACAGCCTCGTTCAGTGGTAATGTACTTTGAACATATATTTTCGTTTTAGGGCTTTCCTTCTGAATGATACGAATAATCTCTTCATAGTTCTTTAAGCTCCAGGTTGTCGGCAGCCCACGGCCTACATCATTGATCCCCATCATAAGAAAAATTTTCTTAGGTTTGGAAGCAATTGCTCCTTTGATACGTGCCTTCATCCCAAAGGTATTATCCCCACCGATCCCTCTGTTTCCAACTCTACATTTACGTCCAACCAATTCCTGCCAAGGCCCCCTTTCGGTGATACTGTTACCAAAGAAAACCACATCATACTTTACAGCTTTCAGTTCTTGATACAGCTTTTCACGACTTTCATAATACCAGTTATTGTACGTACTATCTTGCGATTTATCTTGAGCAAAAGCAGACAAACTACCTAATACTCCCAATACGGCCATTACAATCTTCCTCATACCTATTATAACGCTTTTATATCTTTCAAATAATTTACAAGATCAACATACGCTGCCACCTCGAGATGAATACCATCGGGTGTGATTTCTGCTTTCAGATTCCCTTGTTTATCGGAGACCACTTTATGCAGATCAACAAACTGGAGGTTCTTATTGGACTTCGCCAAAAGCTTCAAACCATCATTCAATTTTGAAACATCAGCATTAGTAACCGACTTAAAAGATTCAATGAGTTTTTCAGGATGAATCGGAAGAATACTGTTCAAATAAATTCTTGTTTTGGGAGATTCATTTTGTATACGATGGACTATACGCTCATAATTCTGAATGATATTACTAGTAGGTATTCCTCTTTTTAGATCATTTACACCAATCATCAAAAACAGCTTTCGCGGCTGATGTCTTAATACCTCATCCAATCTTGCTAATACTCCATAAGAAATATCTCCACTAATCCCTCGATTCAATATCGGTAACTCCGGCGCAATATCATTCCATTTCCCTGCATCAGTTAAACTGTTTCCCAAGAAAATAATTGCTCCTTTCAATGTTGGCATTTTCCGATATTGCTCTAATCTTTCGGTATACCCACTAAAGACATAATTACTATCAATACTTATCGCTACCTGGCCTTTTGTCAGCATGTTAATCAGCAAAAAGGCAAACACAAATACACTTTTTATACTCATTTGATTACTCCCCAATTCTTATTTACGATCTCCAAAACCATTTCTTATTCGTAGCGTAGTTAGTCACTACCACCATTAAAAATATATAAACGAAGGTCCTTACCAAGGCCAGATAAGGATTTATCTCTGGCAGTGAATCAAACAGCGGTAGAACCTGCAACAACCCTAATACCGGAGTTATAAAAAAAGCAGATACACAATAAGCGATCATTGGATTCTGCCCATTCTTGACTACAGATGTGACTATCATGTTTTTAGGATAGCATTTTGTCAAGTAGTCACAGACTATATAGAATAAAAATGCCAGACCGCTGGTCAAAAACCAATAACTGAAAGAAGAAGGATCTTTTTTTATACCACCATCTAAAGGTTCAAAAAATAAGGCTACGCTGGAAAAAGCCAAGCCCCAACCTACTAATATTTTATAGAAAGCAAATTGACCTTCTTTGTTCTTTCTAAAGAATAGATAAAACAATACGGCAAATACCACATGTCCTAATAAATTGACATGTAGCAGTCGCATGTATAATGTCACCACATGGAATACCACAAATGCAAAGCTAAGTACAGCTAATAAACGGGCCTTAGAACGTTCATCATTGGTAAATGTTTGATTGGTGATATCTTTATAACTAATCAACAAATCACCCAGTATAGATCCCGGAAGAACTATACAGAGATACTTCAGAAAAGAAAAGTTATAAAACCACTTTATATCAGGATGGAAGTTCCACACACATGAAGTCCAACTCCCTGTAATATCCTTCGTGAACCAAATACCCATAAATGCGACAAGGATAGCGATACGCAGGAGAAAACTGTTAGCTGTCAGCAACCAAAACAAGGAACCAAATACAGCCATATTTGCCAAGACCAAAATGATAATATTATTTTTGGACTTATCAAAGGTATTACCAAGAACTATGCTGTGATAATAAATCAAACTCGCAAAAATTAGAAAACCAATTAACTGTATTCCATTCTTTTTCAGTCTTGAACCTTCAAAGCGCAGAAACACAAGAAAGAAAGCACCAAAAGCAACTAAAGCACTGACATAATTCGCCCATTTCTCAGCCTTCAAGTTATCCGGTGTAAGATAGGCCAACATAATCGCAAAGAATACTAACAACAGCCCCCGCCTAAATAACCCTATCCCGATTACAGCGTACTGTTTTGACTCCAATTTTCCTCGCAGCGCCAAAGGAAACGCAGCCCCCATAGCAAACAAGAAAAATGGAAACACTAAATCTACCCAAGTTATACCAGGATTATTGGGATTAAATTTAAAATCTGGTGGACCGACCTGCGCATGATACATCCAAGCAGGAAAATCGTTTGTCCACGGTATTACCGCGGCCAACACCATACCGATTATGGCAAGACCACGCAATAAATCTATGCTATAGTTCCTTTTCATCTTATGCTATTAAAAGCCTGCGCCGCTGATGTAAATAGTTTCTGCGCCTTTAGCCTTCTCTTCCGTAGACGCATCCACTTTAAAAAATTGCTGTTGTGGGCAGTTCATTTCTGTATATCTGCCGCTATGAAAAGGGGTCTTTAGCACTTTATCTTTTTCATAACGCATCAAATCTGTATGCAACCATTTCCCTGAGCTTACCTGCGTAGTTGTAGCTTGAACAGGCTTTCCCTCATTCCCCATCTGATCGATTGCATTTACCCTTTTGAACTCACCTAAACCTTGTAAGGTATATCCCGCGCATTCAAAAGTGGTTTCATACTGCTTACCCGCTCCTTTGACAACAAATTTGACTAATCCTTTACCAACAGTTTCTATAGACATAAACACCTCGTCACCCGGGTACCAATAATAATCCTTTGTTGCCGGACCATTTAGGAACACAGCCTGCTGACCTGACTTATGTCCTGTCCTGCGCAAAAATGGTCGAAACGCCACTCTTGCGTCAGATATTTTCCCATTTTCATCCTTTATTACCTCCCAACTTAAGCCAATATCTGTTTCCTGTCCATCGACGTGTCCTCCTAGATAAATGGATGGATTATCCAGAAATTGTTGTTCTTTCTTTGGGTTTTTCCTAGTCTGATCAAAAGAAATCTGCGGTAACACCACCGTCCCACTAATACCCACCCAATGATCTGTGCTGGAAACCAATTTTCTATAATAGGCTCCTTGAAAACAGGTTTTTGATGCAACAGGTTTAACCTCATTCGGAAAAAACATAGATGATTCCACTGTCGGTTCCGGCTTTACGACATCCATCTTTTTTGCAGGAGCACAAGAAAGAAATAAACCAATCGTTACGGCAAATAAAAGGTTCTTCATATTCGGATTATAAATCTATTGGAACTAAAATTAGTGGTGTTGGCAAACAAGATGCTCCTGGAGGCGAGTAGGTAAAATTAATCTCCTGAACCGGCTTCGATGGATCTGCTTTATAGATTTCTACCAATATAAGTTCTGGAGAAGCTTTAGTAATCAGTGCATCTGTTGGTAACTGACGGATAACTTTCTTACCGTTACTATCAAACAGCTCCATGGTCAACCCCATGCCACCACACCATTTGTTATCTGCCGAACGTGAATTCCACGTTACCAATGCTAATGCCTTTCCATCCGTACTTTTCCATTTGATTTTGGTATTGTACAAAACACCATAGTTACCTGCATTACGGGCATATGCTTTACCTGCGCCAATAGTTCCTTCTATCCATGGGTCATCTTTTCCATCAGCTATGATAAGCTGAGATATTCCATTCTTGGTATCTAAGGTATCGTTGCTTGTTATGGAATAATTAGACGTACCAAACAGCCCTCTTCCTGCATTTCCATGACTATGCGGTATAACATTTTTGATTCGAGCAAATGCCTTAGGTCCGCTGATCTCAGGAGCGGTCTGCAGCACAGAAATCTGGGCAGGCTGATCCACTACAAATTCATAAAAGCCATGTACCAACTCATCATATTCTACAATATTTTTCTCCAATTGTTCATCTATCGCAATAACTTCACCCGGTTTAACTTTACGCACATCTTTAACAACATGTGAAGCAAAATAATCTTCCAACCCTTGCTTACCTACTTGAAAATAATTTGTACTAGGTTTTTGAGAAGCATATTTCAACATACGGATTGACATCACCTCAGTACCGGTATTTTTGATTACTGCCGTGATTTTTCGCTTCATTTTCTCCGGTTCCTTTACACCATTTACGTTGTATACATACAACCGTACAGCCCCAGGCATGACGTCTTCCTGTAGCGCGATAGCTTCCGGAACACGAATGTATTCAGGGTCATCAGATATGATAAACTGTGGGCTAGGCAATACCGTTTTGTTAAATTCTATTTTAGGAAAGTCTGTTCTTAAAAAACCTTCAAGTTTCAAAATACTCCCTACTTTTCCTTCACGAACAACTTTTTGTTCGCTTTCTGTCGCAGAAAAAAATTTCTGCGAGGATTGTGCCAATGCACACGTATTTGCACCCAATATTCCTCCTAAAAGAAGGAAACTAAACAAATTCATCTTCATAAATTATTTTACGGTTATTTTAACTGTTTTGACTGTTTCTTGAATATCGTTATAATTTCCATTTACAAAAACAAAGGATACTTCATATTCTCCTGGAGCTGTAAACTTGTGAACGTATTCTTTCATATCATTATCGGGATATTTCTTGATTGCCGCTCCTTGATCCGGAGCCACCTTGTTCGGATCAAAACGTTTTGAAATCGCCCATTTTTCGACATCAAATAAATTACTTTCCGGATTGTAAAAAATCATATTTGCATCAGATGTAAAATTCCAGACTCCCTTTTCAGAAGGTAATATGGCAACAGAAGTCCAAGCAGCCCCTGTACGATTGGTTACTGAAATATTCTCCGTATCAGAAAACTTGTTTTGAACATTAAATTGATAAATACGCCATGTTCTTTGCTGTGCGGTCGTACCGTTGGTAGATTTTGCTCCAATAAACTTAAACGCGAAGAACACGGGTTTACCTGTTTCTAAAAGATCCTTAATACTTGCATAATCAGAAACCTTACGCGACGTCGCACTAGCGGGTGCGGGCACCGCCCAAGTCAATCGATCACTGATATCCGTCCATTTCGCAGCTTCAACATCTTGCTTCGTATATTTCCCACTAAAATTTGTCGAAACCAAAAGTCTTAAATTATTTTCCTGGATACCGAACTGCAATACCTGTGTTTCGATATTAAGCCGTAAATCGCCACCTTCTAATTCTACACGATTCCGATACTTGTACTCTTTCCCTTTTTCGCCAGAATAAAAGGTAATCATATCAGCCCCCCCATCAAAACTAAAGCGGACCTCTTCATTTACTTTATAGACCTCTCTTGCAGTCGTCACGTTCACATTCGGTACAGCTACCTCGTCCCGCACACAAGACACCATCATGTTTGAAAGGACGGTAATAGCGAATAATATTTTTGTTATTTTCATGGTGATTGCTTAAAATTACCAACCTGCATTTTGTTTCATTAACTTATTCACCACCATCTCATCTCTCGGAATAGCGAATAAAGTATCTCTATCTGTAATATTCTCTGCTGTTCGAAAGCCATATTGATAACTTGCATTTGCAGACGACTTATAGGAGATCAAACCTTTCATCGTTGGTACAAATACTCCCCAGCGAATCAGATCAAGACGTCTCTGTCCTTCGAAACCTAGTTCCATAGACCGCTCAGACTGGATGGCGATCTGAAAATCAACCTCATCTAATCCTGCAGGTAAATCGGCTTCATTAACATTCACAGCCCCGGCTCTCAATTTGCCATAAGCTCTTCTTCTTATCTGGTTTACGTATTCATCAGACTCCGTAGCACGATTCCCAGGCAACATGTTATCAGCCTCTGCATACATTAGCAAGACATCGGCATAACGTAACAAAGGAAAGTTTATAACCGTGGTGTTCGTACTTTTGACACCCGTCTTTTCATATTCACGGCGCCATTTTGCAGCACAACGATTATAATATATAGCAGCAGAACTTCCGGTATATATTATTCTATTCGTACTAGGAGCCGCTTCATAGTAATAATCATTGATATTCCAATCACGTCGTTCGTCTCCTACTTTGAATAAATCATAGTAAGACTTCATGATTTTTTGCGCTCCATAACTATAACCCACGACCGTATTTGACGTACCAATACCATTGATTGAGCCTACAGATCCTTCTTCATATTGTGCTCCAGAAATATAGGAAAACTCAACCTCCCATATTGACTCTCTGGTATCATATACCTTCTGGGCATGATTTTTAAAAACTTGAGTATAATCTGTATTCAAGCGGTGATAACCAGCATCGATAACTCTTCCTGCCCATTTTTTTGCCTCGGCATACCTGGACTTGTCCCTTAACGGTGCTCCTGCCATTTTTAAATTTACACGTGCCAACACTCCCCAAACCGCAGACTTTGACACCCGCCCAGCGTGCGTATATGAAGTAACATCAGCTACCTTATTAGCAGCAGCTTCCATATCACTTACAATCTGCGTATAGATTTCCTCCAACGTACCAGGTTTCATATCGACTTCACTAGGCGACTTGGTTGCCTGAAGACGCAAAGGGACCCTACCCCAGTTCGAAGTCAATACGAAGTAATAATACGCGCGCAAAAACAATGCTTCTCCCCTATACACTTCACGGGTTGCATTAGACATATCTGCTTTGTCAATATTTTCCAAGAGCATATTGGCACGATTAATCCCCTCATACAAGGTAGTCCAAGTATTCAATAATTTGCTATCGCCAATATCATAGTTGTAAAGAGCAATATCCTGTGTAGTACTTGACAATGCCATATATCCTTCATCGCTCATATCCATTTCGAAAAACAGATAACGACCGTAAGTCGCGGATTTTCCTAACACATCATATACCCCGCTCAGTGCGGCTAGTACTTCTTTCTCATTTCTATAATAATTGGCCGGAGCCACAAAATCCGTCGGATTTTCATTTAAGAATTTATCACAAGAACCTAAAAAGCTGGAGATTCCTAAAAGACTATATAAAACTATCTTCTTCATTACTCACTTCAATTAAAATTTAAAAAGTAACATTTAAACCAAACGTGTAGGTTTTAGCTCTTGGGTAAGCCGAATAATCAAATCCAGATGTCAATGCAGAATTACGTACCGATACTTCTGGATCATATCCCGAATAATTTGTCCAAGTATGTAAATTCTGAGCCGAGAAATAAATCCGTGCTTGCGCTATCTTGATCTTATTAAGATATTCAGACGGTATGTTGTAACCAAAGGCCACCGTCTTTAATCTCAAAAAGGATGCATCTTCTACCACACGGCTCGAGTATGTCTTATAAATCACCCCTTTTGCTGCAGGCAAAGTTCCTTCAGGATTGCTAGGAGACCAACGGTCTTTATAACTAGCAAATTGATTGGTATTGTACTTATAACCAGACTCCATGATAATACGGTTAGCATTCATTACATCATTACCATACGACCATTGAAAAAAGACATTCAAATCAAATCCTTTGTAAGCAAAGTTATTTGACCAACCTCCAAAATGCTTAGGTAACGGGTTGCCGATAACCACCTTATCATCGTCATTTATGATTCTGTCCCCATTCAGATCTTTGTACTTAATATGCCCTGGTTGAACTGTTGTTGTGCCATTCGTGGTCAGAGTAGGTTTTAGCACATAATTAACACCATCAAAATCAAAGTCATCATAACCATACACGCCATCCCATAGCAGGCCATAGAATTGAGAGACAGGTTGATTCAATTTCGCTATATATCCTGATACTGAAGCCCAATCATCTCCCCAACGCATATTTGTTAAGCGAGCTGTCTGATTATCCGCTAAGGCTAAAACTTTATTCCGATTAAACGAAATATTAAAATCAGAAGTCCATGTGAAGGCCTTTTTAACAGGAACAAATCCAAGCGTAAGTTCTATACCATCATTTTGGATCTTTCCTATATTCTTGATAGAGGTACTGAAACCTGTTGAAGGCGACATACCTGCATTCATCAATAAATCGATGCTTTTTTTACGATACACATCCATAACCAAAGTAATGCGTTCATTAAGAAAGCCTAATTCCAAACCTAAATCCGTTTGCTCAGAGGTTTCCCACTTTAAATCCGCATTGCCAAGAGATGTAGGCACGACACCTCTGATGATGTTACCTCCAAAACTATAGCCCGTAGTATTTTGGCTTTGCAAGGCAGCATGAGCGGCAAAGTTACCTACGGCATTATTCCCTGTACGGCCCCAAGAAGCCCTCAGTTTTGCATTAGAGACCCAAGAAACCTCCTTCATAAACTGCTCGTTGCTAATACGCCACGCCCCCGCCAAAGAAGGGAAGAAGCCATACACATTATCACCCAATAGACGTGAAGAACCATCCATACGCCCCGTAACAGTCAACATATAACGAGAATCATACGAGTACATTGCTCTTCCCATTGCACTGGCCATTGTAGCGGCAGAGGTGGAAGAAGAAATACTCGATGGCTCCCCCTCGTCGAGCCCTGAAAGACCAAGATTTTCATTTTGAAGACGAATAGCAGATGCCCCAAATATTAAACTCGTAGCACGCTCTGCAGTAAATGCTGCCATTGCGTTGATATAATGTTTCTTGGCCAATGTCTTGGTAAACGTCAATTGATTGGAGACATACCACCTATCGGATTCCAAAAAACTACGGGATCCATTTAATTGAGAGTTTGTAAACTCATGTCCAGTCCGTGAATTTGAACCATTATAGGTGTCAGTCCGACGATTTCCTTTATAGTATGTTCCAGATAATTTATACTTTAATGACTTTAGAATTTCGTACTCTCCATAGCCATTGACAGTAAAGGTAGTACCGTAGTTTTCTCTCAACTCATTCTGTGTGGTCATGATCGGGTTGAAGCGATGTTCTTGCGATTGTTCAATTTCAGGATCTAGCCCTTCTTCCAGAAGATTTGTGTTTGTTACCGATACCGGTCTAAATGCCCAAACACTAAAAAGCAAATTGAGTTCATGATTATAGTTTGATGTAGATGTAGGGGTACCGTAGTTCTTATAATTGGAATAGTTAGCATCCAATCCCAGCTTCAACTTTTTATTGACTTGTTGATCCAATGTCATACGACCTTGTGTACGGCCAAAACCCGAATTTAAAATTATACCATCTTGATTAATTCTGGACAAAGAGGCACTATACTTTGTTTGTGCAGTTCCTCCACTCAAAGAAAGATGATGGTTTGACATCGGTGCTATCCGCATCACTTGATTTTCCCAATTGATTCCATCAAGCAATCTATAGTCTTCCATATCCACTTCTCCTCCTTGTAAATACAAACCTTTGGTTCGGATTGAGTCTATATCCCATTGTAATTTCACGAAATCATAAGGCTTAAGAACCTCTTGCCTCCGTGAACTATTTTGGAACCCATAATAAGTATTATAGCTAATTTTAGGTGCCGATAATTTACCCCGTTTAGTCGTAACGATTACAACCCCATTCCCTCCTCTAGCACCATAAATTGCTGTTGCCGACGCGTCCTTTAAAATATCTATTGATTCAATATCAGCAGGATCCAATGCATTTATGGGATTGGCTGCTGCACTTCCATCATTTGGATTTTCTACAGGCATACCATCGATAACATAAAGTGGACCTGTATTTTGAGTAATAGATCCAATACCGCGAATGACAATGTCGATATTAGATCCAGGCTGTCCTTCAGAAGAGGTAACCTGTACCCCTGCAACACGACCAGCTAGGGCCTCATCAAATGATTTGACAGGCGCTTTTTGAAGATCATTCATTTTTACGGAGCCAATGGAACCAGTTAGATCGGAACGCTTTTGTTCACCATAACCAATCACTACAACATCTTCTAACATCGAACTGCTTTCCGCTAGGCGCACCTGCACTGTTGTCTGTCCATTCAGATTGTAGGTCTGAGGTTCATAGCCTAATGAGTTAAACTGCAGCTTACCATTCGCTCGATCCGTATTAATCACAAACTCTCCCCTTTTATTGGTTTGGACGGTAATATTACTTCCCTCCAACTTTACGGTTACAGCCTCAATTGGAGAACCATTACTATTGACTACCTTCCCATTGATTTGCCGCATTTGAGCTTGCGCCAAAGATACGATAGCAAACACCCAAAGGATGAGCAGACTTACCGAGCGGTAATGTTTACATTTTATCATTTTAGATTATTTTTGGTTAGTCTTAACTATTTATGTTGGTCAGATTCCCTTTAAAATCGACCCCTTTTTCAAAAAGCCTCAAGTGACTGTCTAACAATACAGCGACTTTACGTCTATTTAATTTCGTGTCTTCTTTAACCATGTCTGATATACCTGCATTTCTGAAAACATCTTGGATTTCGACAATTGAAATCGGCTTCCCTATAAACGAGAACACCTCCTGTAAACTACTGACGTTCAATGGCTCGCCAGATGCTGTCCAATTGTTTAACAACTCTGGATAATAGGTTCTTAAACCTACCATCAATTCATAACCACTGATTTCACGCTCGGGATAAAACCAAGTTTGATTCGCCCACTTATAAGGAATCCCCACACCCCTTAAAACACCTGTTGCTCCTATTTTATGCAAGGTCTTAAACTGAGGATCAGATGCAGGCACATCTATGTAAGGCATGATATAGGCTTTTTGATCGAGTAAAGTAGATTGAACATCCCGGATTGCAACGCTAGAAGGGCTTATTCCTTTTTGAACAGCTAGGGCCGCCACTACACCTGAAGCTTGACCTATGCCCAAAACCACGGGCTGAAGACGGGTAGCTCCATTTACGATATTACTCACACCGATACTTTTTTCTGCTACAATCAGGCCTTCATAGTCTTTGGGTATCAAGGCTCCCATGGGTACATTGTACGAAGGCACGCGTATTTTAACAAAATCAATCTCCGGAGCATTACCATACTTATAATGATGATGATCGATTGTATAATCTCCTACAACAACTCCTGTACGGTAATACGCCTCTAGAGTCTCAAAAGGAGTCATAATATGTTGTAAGGAAAACAGTGACTTGGCTTGAAGTCTCCGGGATTCTCTGTGATAAGGAATCATAGGGAAACCGTCTTTGGTTGGATATTCGCTAAAATCAATCCCTAAATGTCTAAAACCTAATTCTGCTTGGATATAATAGACAAATCGTAAAGTCATTTGCTTAGCTTCTTCCAATAATCTTGCTCGTTCAGAAGGCGTTTTTTCTACAATATTTAAATAGATGTCATTCCCTTTTTTAGGCCAGTTGACCATAAACTTATTGTTAGGCAGTCGCCCATAAGTCAACATCTTGAAACAATCATTATTGTCTTTCAATAATGTAGCCGGATCCGAAACATCGCAACATCCAGCAAATTCTTCTTTCGAGTAATTCTTTGGCTTTTTAATGGTCTTATCCACTCCCTTTCCAAAGTCTTTTAACGTAATGACATAGGTAAGATCCTGTACGATATCATTCGCCTCTGCTAGCGCAAAAGGTTCATTATTTAGCGACTTGCTATCCATGCCCAAATAATACGGTACATTTAGCGAAGCCATCACATCACCCAATTCGGTGGCATCAATCAGTACTTTTCCTTCAACACTTACTTCCTTACCTTTTTTATCTTTTGCTGTTATAACCCATCCTTGAACAGTCTTACTAGCTTTGGACCAGGTTGTCTCGAAGAGAACCTGTACATTTTTCTCTTTTTTCACCATTGCCTGCAAGATATTATTACCCACAGACGGTTCAAACAAGGTATTGCTCACCCAGCCTGTCTCGACGGCTTCTGGTCCCCCATAATAATCATATAAGTGCTGGCGAAATTCACCCCAAAGCCCAGAAGGTAAACGGTGATTTCCATCGATAGCAGACACGCCAGCAGAAGTTAACATTCCGCCCAACCACACCGTTTCTTCCACAACAATAACATCAACTCCAAGTCTTGAGGCTTGAATAGCCGCCATAGTACCACTAGCGCCACCACCGACAATAATAACATCTGTCTTCAACTGCGCAAAACCAAGCTGAATCGTCGCTGCAATAATTAAAATAAATTGTAAAAAAATCTTCTGCATATTATCTATCGTTTTTTAACCAGTATAGCACTTACTACTTTACGTTCCCCTCCTACATCTGATGGCTTTATCGTAGTAACTCCATCGACAACCATCGATGAAGATCCCCCTCCATCTAAATTCACTGCACCCACACAGCCAATTTCAAGCATGACTTGCGCCACTTCTTTAAGAGTTAACCCAGGTGCCCCGTCCTTGTTACCGCCTTCGGCAGCAAATAATACCACATTACCATTTTTCAAATAACCGATTGCTGATCTTGCACGAGAAGAAGTATTATCTACCGCAATCAGCTCTTGAACATCGGTAATCTTTAACAGAGAATCTTTAATCAACATAGGCGAACCACCAATCGCACTGTTTTGTCCCCATAAGTCACCCCCTACAGGAAAACTAGCCGTAGGGACTGCCTGTGGGGCTTTTCCTTCTTCATTAGGACTGGGCTGTGGATAAGCATACAGCCCGTTGCTTAAGGTATATATCCATGAAACGGATGGCTTATTTTCCTTATTTAATCCAAAAGCAGCACGCGTAGGGTAATATGGAGTGCTCACCCCACTTAAGGTCCTATTCAAACTCTTAATATTGTCTGCGCTCTTAATCCCATTAAACAACACCAAGCTATAACTAGCTCCTGTTCCAAAAAAACCTCCATTTAGACAGGCATATACTTCGCCAGCCTCTTCGCTAAAAAATGTTGAAGGTGTTTTTGCCGTAGTTGACATGATAGGTTTAAACTCAAGATTTAGCTTTGGATTAAAAGCCAGTATATACATGTTGGTTGCTTTTCCGTTCACGGCTTGATTACTTTTGTAAACCGCTATTCCTTTTGGAAATTTGGACATTAAGCCCTGTTGTTTATCCCAAATTGTTGTATCTAAATCAATTACAGGCTTTGGGGTTTTATATTTATCCAACTGATAAATGGAATACAATCCTATCTCTTCCTTATTATCACAAGCCAATTGCAGCAATGCAATAGCAAATAACATTTTAAACCACAATAATCTTCGTATCATAATGAAAGCATTTAGGTATTTACACCACTAAATAAGAAATAAAATATTGAAACAGCAACTTATTTTTAATTTATTTTAATAACAAAGGGTTTATTCAAGCATTATTTCATTTAAACAAACGCTAATCAAATCACTGTAAACGAAAATAGGTGAGACAATACCTCACCTACTTTCTATAAAAATGACATGCTTTCTATTTAAGTCCTTCTTTTACCTGATCCCACCAACCGTAATTAATAATATGTACGATATCAAAAATCATAGCTCCTTGCGATTTGGAACGACACATTTTTATGGCTTTAACAAATTGATCGGGATGATCTTTGTACTGTTCAACATATAGACCTGCATACACTGGAGTTTTTCCCATTGTGACCTTATTCACCAATTCAGCAGACCCCTCTACGGTATACCAATCCTCCTTCTCAACAACCAGCCCAGACTCCAAGGTCTTTTCCGTCGTATCCGACTGTTGCGACAATTCTGACTTCTCCACTTCAAAATAATAGTTGCCAGTGGTAAACAAATCCAGATATTCCGCATACCCTGTATTTTTATAGATTTTGTTTGCCCAAGAAAAATCTGGGCTAGGATCGTAATGTTTACTTGCAAAATTAACACCTACATCATAATAAAGCGGATACCAAGACCCCGTATAGTCTCCAAAAATGATGTTTGGATTAATACCTTTGATTTCATTACGGGCCTCTAAAATAAAATCGTGAATTATTGTTGCCCGCCAGGTCAACCAATCTTTAAACAAAGGGCCATCAATCCGTTCCCTACCTTTAAAACTAAAGATATCAGCCGGAAAATCTGTAACTTCTTTCCCCAGATGCTTTTCAAACAAAGCCTTACTTTTGGGCGAAAAATCGGCGTTCAAGTTATCAAATCGAACCCGATCCAAAATGATCCCATCCAATTTCGGGTATAACCCGACGAGCTCCTTCAATATGGAAAGTTCATAGGCTTGTACTTCCGGTAGCGCTGGATTGATCATGGCTGAATACTTGGTCTTTTGTTCTGTTATTAACTTAAACCCCTCCGGTAGATAGGACAATGTCTGCCAAGCAGCTTTTGCTGTATCACTATACACCACTCCTCGGTCAAAGTAATTATGCCCTGCCACAAATACATTGGTAGAAGCATGAACCTTTAACCCTAACTTCTGTCCCTCTTCAATAAATACCGTTAACATATCCCATGACAGATCTTTCTTAACCTTGCTCTCGCCCCAAGAAGTCATAACAGGAGCGATCTTACTCGGATAAAGCACCTCCCCCGTAATTGGCTTAACGTCTACAACGATATCCGTTACTCCTACATCCTTTGATTTTTTTAAGTAATAAACAATAGAATCTTTAACGCAGAAACGGTCGAAATTGGCCGTAGCGTCAAACCACAAAATATTTCTGTTGATAAAATAATTTGTTGCCTTCTCGTTTTTTGCTGGAGAGGAGCAGGAAATAAACAAAATGGAAACAAACAATAAAAGTAAGCGCATAATAAAATATAGGATGATTCTAAAATAACCTGCCTTCCAAAGTGAATTTAAAAGGCAGGGTTAATAATTTAATAATTATTTAGTCAGCATAGGTAGTAAACTCATGACAGACCAAATACCCGAAGGTACTAAGCATATAAACCTGAAGACGCTCTCCATTCTCCGACGTACCAACACAGATGTCTCCAGTAGCATTCAAATTAGCATTCCCCAAAAATAATTCAGATTGATATACACGTAAATCATTATAATTGGGAGCCGAAATAGATGTACCAATTAATGACCTATTCGTGATATCGTAAATGAACATTTGTGAATTATCATTCTTTTCAATCAACTTCAATTGAGCAACAATATCTGCATTATTAAATCTGACATAGGCTATAGAATTATTCATCATCGTATTGGGCACTGTAGGAAAAGTAGCGATCCGTCCATAACTCGCACCAGAAAGATAAACCAATTCCGTATTTGCACTTGCTATATAGTTAGCACCCTCATTAGCACTCATAGGAACGTACTCAGCCAAGAAGCCCAAGGAAGCTTCACCATCCTTATATTCTTTTAAAACAGGCTGCGTACTTGTGAACAAACCATTCTCCATTCGCCACTCATAAAAGAATCTACTGTTGGCCAAAGAGGCTGTCATCACTCCTTTACCAGTCAGACTTCCTGCCCATGCCACCTTACGTCCGATACTACCATCCCCTGGGACAGTAGCAGGTTTGGCATTTGTCCACTCCAACAGCTTAACTGGATTTTTATCATTCACATTATTATACCTATACACAATAAAAGCACTATTGGCGGGTGTATAACTAGTAATCGCAAATGATTCAGATCCATCACCGATCCCCTGAAATGACAGACGACCACCAGGCAAAGGACTAGTTATACTGTGCGAGAATACGCCGGTAAACCTATTGTACACTTTAAACACAGATGGATTACTTCTAGTAACAATTACCACATAATCGCCACTAACAAACAGAGAGGTTTCATTATTTGCTGAAAACCCTAACTCCGCGGCAGTTTTCACAAATAATCTACGACTTATCCCCAAACCACGTTCTTTCTTCACGGGCTCTTTAACAACAAAAGTATAATCAGATTTTGCATCACCTGGAGCGGAAACACTAAAAACTTTAGATCCAGTCCCTAAATCAATCGCACTACCATTCACAATAGATCCTGTTGAATGTTTATTGATTACATATTCCAACTTTACTTTACTCACATCAATCCCTGGGAGAACAAAAAAAGTTACAGTTTTCCCCGCGATAATTCCCTCCACCACATCAGCACCAACAGTTATTGTCACTTTATTCAGTGCTGTACTTCCTCTTTTCAAAGCTTTGACGACATAATTCTGTTTGTCTCCCGTACCTGATGTTACAGTTAAAGTCCGAGGCTCACTCAAATCAATAAAACCATTAAGACCAGGGGTAATTTTAGCATCTGCGGGCAAGGATGCTCTTAAAAGCATACGTTTCAGATTTACTTCATTATCCGAATCTATTGGATAATAATAATCCACATTTACAAAGAAAGTATCGTTCGCAAAAGTACTATTAAACAAACGGTCTGTAGCCTTTCCCTCTATAGTGGCATAGATATCCGCTAATCCATTTTTTTCATTTCGCTGTCCATAGTCTGGTTTTTGACAAGCATTAAAAGCCAACAAAACTGCGGCACTATAAACTATATTTTTCAGTAACATTTTCCTAATTTTTAAGTGAACAGATGATTACCAACCAAAGATTTGATCAAGAGCTAAATTTAACTGCACCTCATTTTCTGGAATTGGCAAGTAATAAAGTTTTCCGGTGAAACTCCTGTTGACAGCGTCTGCCGGAACGACCTCGTAGGTATATCCCGCACCCTGTCCAGTGATTTTATGGCCAGTCATTTTCTTACCATTCAATTCGATATGTGCCTTTCGCCATCTACGCAGATCCCAAAAACGATGTCCTTCAAAAGCTAGCTCTACTTTTCGCTCGTGCTCAATAGCTTGCATAGCCTGTGTACTGCCTGAAACACTAATGGAGTTAAGCCCCCTTTTACTACGCAACATATTGATATAGGTCGTCGCTGACGCATAATCATCCAATTGTGCCTTAGCCTCAGCCAACACCAATATAATTTCTGCATACCGCATCTCAATCCAGCTTTGCGTACTCTTATTCACAACAAAAGTTGTATTGCTAGGGTCTAACATCTTCTTTGCATAATAACCCGTAACCGTTCGCTTTGGATCTCCACTTCTACCGAACTCGACAAATCCCTCGACAGCATCCGCTTCAGTAGTATTTAGTACACGTCCCTTCCAAACCGAGTTATTATGTAGAATAGTTGCTTCAAAACGAGGCTCTCTATTACTATACGGGTTAGCTGCATGCACAGGATTCGACCAAGAAAACTTAGCTCCATCTGCCATCTCAAATTCATCTACCAGCTCTGCCGTAGGTACTCCATATACCAGTGTATTTCCTGCAGCATCACGCGGTGGGGCATAGCCCAAATCATAATCGTGTGTTATATTAGGCGCTAGATAATCCACCCTGAAAATCGCCTCTTTCGTATCTTTTTTTCTAAATATCCCAGCGAAGTCAGTATCCAATGCATACAACCCTTCGCCTGCTAATTCAACGACTTTTGTAGCAGCACTAGCAGATATACCAAAATAGTCCTTTGCCTTTGTTTGCGAAATTCCTGTCAAGGCATCCGTATTGAACTGCTTGTTGTCATACTTTGCAATTGAGCCCGCGTACAGCGCTACACGCGACAGCATACCATAGGCAGCACCTTTAGTTGCACGTCCGCTGAGATTTGTTTTTGGCAGATTTTCGGCAGCAAAAGTTAAATCTTCAATCATAAAATCATAAACCTCCTGCTCGCTAGAACGTGGTTTATCTTTTGAGCTATAATCGCCTAATGATCTAAAAACAGGAAGGCTACCGTGCAGTTTTGCCAACCAAAAATAAGTGTAAGCCCGGACATAGCGACCTTCAGCTTCATATACCAACTTTTGTTCTTCACTGAGTTTAGACTTTGTCTTTACCCCCTCTATCATTTCATTGACACGTCTAATCCCAACGAAACCTGGGTTCCAAAAATTCAAGCCTACCGTGGCAGGAGAAAAATAATTTGCATTAGAAATTAAAGTGTTAACCGTACCATTCCCCAGTGTATTGGACGTGAATTTCATCCCATCAGCCAAAGCATCCATCGCATTATTGTAGCCTAGATTAGGAAAATTACCGAACTGAAACTTTTGAAATACCCCATACATACCTGAGACATACAACTCGGCTGTATTAGGATCTGACCAGACACTTTCCTCGACAAGGCGATCTTGCAGATCTAGATCCAGATTACATCCTTGAAAAGATATAGCGGTCACTGCTAAAATTGCTAAACTCGTTCTTTTTATAGTTGTTTTAATATTTTTCATGAGAATCACTTAATGTTTGTTAATGAATTAGACCTTCTTAAAAAGTCACATTTAAGCCAAATTCAAAGATGCGCTGTTGCGGATAAAACCCATTATTTACATTAGGCATCTCAGGATCGATATATTTTAATTTATCCCAAGTAAACAAGTTTGACCCTGAAACAAACAATCGGATATTTTCAATCTTAATCTGTTGCAACATTGATTTAGAGAAAGTGTAGCCCAACTGAGCAGACTTTAAACGTAAATAACTTCCATCGCGCACCCATCCCGAGTTAGAAAAACCATTTTGATTGGAGATACCTGTTGCTTTATAAGCACTTAATCGTGGAAATTCCGCATCCGGATTATCGGGTCTCCAAGAATTTTCTACTAAGAAATAAGGGGAGTTCCCATAATTATAAAAAGCTCTGGTAAATGGCGTATTGTCATCAACACCACTCGTATTTGAAGAGCCCTCATACGTACCTGCCAAACTAATATTTACCATTGTTGCACCTTGTAGCAACGCTGAAAAATCAAACCCTTTGTACGCCAGATCGATATTTAAGCCAAAAGTTAACTCAGGCACATTAGAACGACCAATGTAAGTCTGATCCTCTGCTACAGTAATCTTACCGTCTCCATTAAGATCTCTGAATTTAAAGAATCCGGGAGCCAAAGTACCTCCACTAGGCGTCGGGGTATTTCTAGCCTCCTCCCAATCTTGAATTATTCCATCAGAGATAAATCCGATTTTGGTGCCTACAGGTTTACCGATCAAACTCTTCCATGCTGGCGTACCATCAGGCTCATCTCTTTTTAAAATGCGATTACGAGCCCAATTTACATTACCTGTAATACCATATTTAAACTCTCCTACCCGATCATTATAGCGCAATTGCGCATCAAATCCTCTATTATCCACGGACCCCACATTAACTAACGCCGGATAGTAACCACCCATAGAACCTGGATATAAATTGTTAACCCGCTCAAGTATGTCATCTGTGAGACGGTAGAACCACTCAAAGTCAAAGCCCAATTTTCCATTTAAGAATCTAGACTCAAAACCCACATTCATAATAGTAGACTCTTCCCATCTCAACTTAGGATTCTGCAAAGGATTGGTATAGATAGGCATTACCGGTTTTCCACCGATCACAACAGGTGGGGTATGCCCATGAGGAACAGGATTATTAATCGTCGTTTGAGAAAAAGTAGACAGATAAGGGAAAGTACCTACCTGAGCGCGATCATTTCCAGCTCTACCATATGAGGCTTTCACCTTCAAAAAATCAACGGTTTCTAAAGCTTTTGCAAAGAAATTTTCTCGAGACACAATCCAACCCAATCCAACAGCGGGAAACGACTTCCAACGGTTTTCCTTAATGAAATTTGCCGAAGCATCCCACCTAGACACTAACTCCACCAGATATTTATCTTGATAAGCGTAATTTAAGCGTGCTACGAAGCCTGCCCTTGCCGTCTCCGCATCACTAGAGCCTGTAGCCGCGATCAAGTCATTTGGATCTGTTGATCCATAATTAATTTCTTGTATAATAGAAATTGGAAAATTACTAGCACCAGTAGCAAAAATATTGCCTTTAGTACCAGAATATTCATACAGGGCCAAACCCGTAAACGCGTGGTCGCCCACCGTCTTACTGTAATTCAAACTCGACTGCATCGTTTTTCTATAAGATGCTTGGTAATCTTGTCTAAGCGTTGTTTTTCCTATACCCGGTACAACATCCAGTGCCGTATAATCACCTGTTACCTGATCGCGTGACCGTCCCATGGTACGGTATGGCGTGGTCCATCTTTTGCCTTCTCTACCAGTAAAATCATAAGCTCCTTGTACTTTCAGGACCAGCCCTTCTACTCCTGGTACACGAAAATCAAGATTAGCCTGTCCTTGAAAGATATTAGATTTATACTTTTGATAACCCGAATTTTCCACCGAAGCAATAGGATTTACCCAACCAGCACCTGCTTGGTAAGCTGTCGGAAGACCATTTGGAGCATACATAGGTAAGTTAGGCAACATACGGACTGCCTGATAAAAAGGGTTCATATATTCTGAATTATCAGGCGAAATCCCTGGGGTGTTGCTAACTTGATTACGCAAGCCCATGTTTAGTGTAAGGGTTAGGTAATCATTAATGTCATTTTTCAAATTTGTCCTAACATTGTATCGTTTAAATCCAGTATTGTCAATCACCCCATCTTGATCCATATGACTTACAGAGGCGAAATACTGCGATTTGTTTCCCCCTCCAGAAATAGTCGCCGCGTGATGCTGGGAATACGAATTATTATCTGTCAACAAACTGATCCAATCCGTATTTCCCAATAACGGATTTGTATTGGCTCCAGAACGAACTGCATCAATCATCTCCTGCGTATAAACCAATCCTACCTGAGTTTGGTTGGTACTCAATAAGAAATCGTTATCCAGTTCTGTTCCTTTATTGTACCAAGTCATGTAATCCGGTCCATCCAAAAATTTTGGAAACCTCGTATTTTGACCAATACTATAGCCAAAATTGTAAGAAACCTTAGTTTCTTCTTTACGTCCCGATTTTGTTTTGACGAGAATAATACCATTCGCTGCCTGAAGTCCATATGCTGCAGTAGCTACTGCATCTTTAAGAAAAGAAATCGTTTCGATCTCACTGGGATCCAAATAAGCCAAAGTGGACAGGCTTCGCTCTATATCATCAATGATGACCAACGGCGATTGATTTTCACCATAAGTACCTACACCGCGTAAATACAATGAGGCATTATCAGCGCCGGGTCTTCCTGACTGTTGCACTCCTGATAGTCCAGGGACTCGCCCTACGAGCGAGTTTGTAATGTTCATCGATGGCGCCTTTTTAATATCATCGGCGGATATCTGTGTTACGGAACCGACAACATTACTTCTTTTCTGTGTACCGTACGCCACAACCACAACCTCATCTATCTCCTTATCACTTGAAGTCAATGCAATAGTCACATCGCCTGCATCCCTAACGACTTGTTCTTTAGTTTGAAAACCAACGTAACTAATTTCTAAAGCTACAGGAAAACCAACAGAATTAATTTGAAAAAAGCCTTTACCATCTGTAAATACAGAAGTCGTTTTTCCCTTTAATTTAACATTTGCTCCTGCAACAGGCTTACTCCTTTCATCAAGAACATAGCCTTTCACCACAGACTGGGCAAACGTCATAACAGTTTGCATCAGCAAAAAAAGCAAACTAATGGTCTTCAGGTGATAAGACCGCTTAAAGTTTAAAAATTGCATAATTTAGTGTTTAATGTTTATTTTAAATAGTCATCGATTCAAAACATAACTGCTCGTTGAAATTATATCAGTTAATCAAACAAGGTTAGAGACAACAGTTATCTGGCATTCCCTTTTATAAAACAAGAATATCTCCTACGAACAATATGGTATCATATTTAAGCTTTGCTCAGTACTTCGATGCTAAATAAGAAATAAAATATCAAACAATCAACTTATTTATAATTTTTTTTAATATTAAACTTGCATGACGCAACAAAAAAGGCAAACAAAACACCTTTTAAATAAATAATACACTATATAAACAAAAAATCTCATCGCTTTTAACAATGAGATTTCCGAAAAACAAAAATATATCTATTACGCCTCTTCCGATTCCTCCGGCTTCTTTAGGGGTACCAAGCAAGTCACAATGAAAGCCGGTATCGTCGCAATCATGACCCAAATAAAGAACTCCTTATACCCCATCATATCACTCAACCAGCCGCTGATCATCGATGGAATCATAAATCCCAGGTTCACCAGGCCGCTCCCAAAAGCATAATGTGCCATTTTATATTTTCCTGGTGCAATATTCTGCATAATGAACAATATCAGTCCAACAAAACCAAATCCATATCCAAAATATTCTATAACAACAGCGCTTCCAATAATATAGAGGTTTTCTGGCTGAGCTACAGCCAAAAATGCGTAGGCAGCAAATGGAATATTAAATGCAGTACATAGAATCAAAAGCGATTTTCTATTCAACCCACTCTTCGCAATAAAATTACCTGCGACAATAGATCCCAAAACAAAGGCAATAGCTCCAAAAACACCATACAACAAGCCAATCTGTGATGTGCTCAACTCCAACCCTCCTTCTGTGCGCGAAGACTTAAAGAAAAGGGGAATTATTTTGATCGCCTGTCCTTCGGCGAAGCGATAGAAAACAATGAATGCCAAACTGAAGCAGATATGTTTTTTCTGAAAAAAAGTGACAATAACATCCTTCAAAGTAGCCATACCTTCTTTAAAAGTAGACGATTTCACGGCCGATTCGGTGGACGGCAACATACGCATATTATAGAATCCCAATAGTAACATTATCCCTCCATAAGCAAACATAACAATCATCCATGCATTATGAATACCGACTTCACGCTCCAACTGTCCAGCCAAATAAACCAGTGCACCACCCGAAAAAACTTTAGCCACGTTATAAAATGCCCCCTGCCAACCAACATACTTAGCTTGCTCCTTAGCTGACAACTCGTTGAGATAAACACCATCTGCGGCCGTATCATGGGTAGCCCCACTTAAAGCTATAATCGTCAATATCGCAATCGAAAAACTAAAAAAATGATCCAACTGTAATGTTAACCCTACTAAACCAAACAGTATACCGGTAAATATCTGTGTAATATAGACAAAGAACTTTCTCGTCTTATATAACTCAAGAAATGGTCCCCAAAGTGGCTTTAATGTCCAGGGGATCATAATCAGCGAAGTCCAAAAGGCGATCTGTGTATCAGATACGCCCATATTTTTATACATAATAGAACTTGCGCCCGACACTGCCACAAAGGGCAGCCCCATAGCAAACCAAGTCGTAGGAATCCAATACATTGGATGTAAAGCCTTTTTATTTTCCAATTTGATAGTGATATGCGGTTTTAAAATGATTATTAAGAAAGTTCAATTTTATCAAAAAAAAACCTAACAACCAATTTATTATTAAAATATTTTAATAATAATGCGTCAACCACAGCAGATACTGGAATTGAGGTTTAACTTCCGTAACTTTTTTATTATATTTAACCCGAGTATTAAACGGGTAATTATTTTTAAGATGGGATCAAACTTTTTAACAGATTTACATAATGCCAATATAAGTGGTGTAGCTTTTAAGAATATAAAACTTAAAAAAAAAATTCTAGCCTACTTCGCCTCACATGAACTCGCAACAATAGCTGAACTAAGCAAAGAATTCAACATAAGTATCCCAAAAATAAACGAGTGTATCACTGAACTTATCGATGAAAAACTTGTTAAAGATTACGGTAAGCAAACCTCAAACGTAGGTAGAAAGCCCAACAACTACGGTCTAGAAGCCAACTCGGCCTTTTTTATAGGCGTACAGGTAGGACATGACTTCCTGAGTATTGCCATGATAAATATGAAAAAAGAACTCGTGGCCAGCAAACATGACATCCCGTACACACTAGAGAATAACGAACAGTCTTTATTGGATATCTGCAAAGAAATAAAAGACTTTATTGCCAAACTGAACATCAAAAAAGAAAAAATTTTAGGAATAGGAGTCAATCTATCAGGCCGTATCAACTACAGAACAGGTTATTCATACAGTTACTTCAATTTTTACGAAGATCCTTTATCCAATTTCTTTGAACAAGAACTGGGCATACACACCTTTTTAGAAAACGACACCAAGGCACTTGCTTATGGAGAATTCTCCAGCGGTATCCTAACGAACGAAAAAGACGCCCTATTTATCAATGTGGACAATGGGATTGGCTTAGGCATTCTGATAAATAACCAACTCTACTATGGAAAATCTGGTTTTTCGGGAGAATTCGGACATATCCCTATCTTTGACAACGATATTATCTGTAAATGTGGCAAAAAGGGTTGCTTAGAGACTGAAGCCTCCGGCCATGCTTTACGTCGTAGCGTAATCACCCAATTAAAAGAGGGCGCAACCAGCACCCTAACAAAAAAATTCCATGAAGTAGAGGACATTCGTCTACATGACATTATTCAAGCAGCAAAAAAGGACGACACCTTATGCATCGAAGCCATTAACGAGATTGGCGAAAAGCTAGGTCGAGGCCTAGCCGCTTTAATTAACATATTCAACCCCGAATTAATTATAATTGGAGGAGTTCTAGCTGCTTCGGATGAATACCTAAGTCTTCCCTTAAAAAATGCTATCAATAAATACTCCTTATCTATCGTCAATAAAGACACCAAAATAGTCATGTCCAGCAATGACCAGAAGTTTGCAGCAATAGGCGCGTGTCTATTATTGCGCGATCGTCTTTTAGAAATTACGGAGTAGACAACTAGGTATTGCGATAGGCATCAATCGAACCTATCGCAATATCTTACCCTCCGCATTAACTGCTTTAACATAAGGATCTGCATACCTATCCACCAGCACTGCAAATTCGTATCGGCTTACCATATGACTCGGATCATAGTGCCCTTCAAACTTTAACTTTTTAGACCATTCCTTCTCTACCTCACGATCTACCTCATCCCCTCTAAACGAAACATACTTTATCAGGGTTAAGAGTTCTTTTAACTCAAAATATTCTTTTGAACCATTATCAACGAACCACAATTGGCTACGCGAATACAAGCTATTAAAGACATCTTTGACCTCTTTCAGTCCCACAGATCCCTCTCCCCTAAATACAAGCTCATTTCCGTTGTTTTTCAACGGCAGTAGAGACACTAAAAAGATCTTCTGTAAAGACTTATAATGATAATCGGAAGAAGTCACATCTGAAAAAGGCATAATACGACTGTCAAACGCGAACAACTCTGTTTGTAGTTTTCTTACGTCCACCTTATCTGCACTGGTTTTAAAAAAAGAACAGTAAGCGGCAGATGCACCAATCGCCTGACCCAAATTTGCCCGCAAAGGCAAACTATTATCATCTAGCGTCACCTGAACAAGACTATTAACATAGAACACATTAGAAACGCTTCTAGAAAACAGATTGCCCCAAGTATAACCATACACGACCCCCTCATACTCACCTATTGCGACCAAAGTTCGACGCTGTTCATCTGTCATTTCAGATACGGCCAAAATCCGCGAAGGTTTCGCAAACAGATCTGTAGAAACAAGAAACTTTCGAGACTCAGCCTCCAAACTAGCATCTACCATGGCTCGCACAGCATACTTTCGCTTGTTCGACAGCGTCACAGTTAAGTCCTTTTTACCCTTTGATAGATTCAAGATTTTAACTCCCGCTACAAGCGTAAGATTCTTCTGTTTGCTAACCATTCTTTCCAATGCATTTCGCAACAGTCTTGGATTCACATCTCTTTGAAATGCTGCAACCGTAGAATCATCTTTTGACTTAAGCTGCCCTATCTCAATTATCAGGTCCTTCCACACGCCTCCCAATAAATCCACATTTGAAGTAACAGATAGTGGCCTACCATTCAGATCTTCTAAATAACTAGCTTCATCGCACACCCACAGTGTAGGTACGTTTGACCGTGCCGCTTGCATCGCCGCTGCAAAAGCCTCTATGTTACTCCCATACACCAATAAAGCAGGCTTCACCTCCTTTGCCACGGCAGGAATCAGCCCCTGCAACAATAGTAGCAACCCAATAATTGTAACATTTAACTTTGTCATACCCTAAAATATATAAAATTCTGTAGAATTGCGAATTCGCGTATCTGCATATTCGCGGATTTATTTTTTACTCCTTAGTTCCTATTTCTAACTTTTTACGCCTTACTTTTTAATTATATATCGTTTATTAAGTAACTTTGCTACATGATAGAGGAAGATAAATCACTAAATTTTATTGAAGAAATTGTCGAAGAGGATCTTCGCAATGGAACCCATGATGGTCGTGTTTTGACACGTTTCCCTCCTGAACCCAATGGATACCTACACATTGGTCATGCCAAGTCCATCTGTTTAAATTTTGGATTAGCACAGAAATACAATGGTAAGACAAATCTGCGTTTTGATGACACCAATCCTGTTACCGAAGATGTAGAATACGTAGAAAGCATAAAAAAAGACATACAGTGGTTAGGATTTCAATGGGCCGAAGAGCTTTATACTTCCGACTACTTCGAAACACTATATCAATATGCCGTTACATTAATCAAACATGACCTAGCTTATGTTGATGACAGTACAGCAGAAGAAATTGCAGCGGCAAAAGGCACCCCTACAGAACCAGGAGTACCAACACCGTACCGTAGCAGATCTGTCGCGGAGAATTTAACCCTCTTCCAAGAAATGCGCGACGGCAAATATAAAGATGGGGAAAAGGTATTACGTGCCAAAATAGATCTTGCAAATCCAAATATGCATTTGCGGGATCCATTATTATACCGCATCAAACATGCGCATCATCACCGTACTGGCGACAAATGGTGTATTTATCCGATGTATGACTTTGCACATGGACAATCTGACTCTATCGAAAAAATAACACATTCTGTATGTACGTTGGAGTTCATCCCTCACCGCCCTTTATATGATTGGTTAATTGAAAAGCTGGAGATTTTCCCTTCACATCAGTATGAATTTGCCCGTCTCAATATGACTTACACCGTGATGAGTAAGCGTAAACTTTTACAACTCGTTACTGAAGGACATGTCGAAAGTTGGGACGATCCACGAATGCCTACTATTTCAGGATTCCGCAGAAGAGGCTACACTCCTGCCAGTATCCGCAACTTCTGCGAACGCATTGGTGTGCAAAAGCGCGAAAACATGATTGATGTAAGTCTCCTCGAGTTCTGTATCCGTGAAGATCTCAATAAAACCGCATGGCGCAGAATGGCCGTCCTCGATCCTATAAAAATGGTGATCACCAACTATCCCGATGGACAGGTAGAAGAACTACATGGTGAAAACAACCCTGAAGTAGAAGGAGGAGAAGGAAGTAGAATGATTCCGTTTTCAAAGGAACTTTGGATCGAGCGCGAAGATTTCATGGAAGAACCACCTAAAAAATTCTTCCGTTTAGGACCTGGACTATCTGTCCGACTTAAGCATGGATATATTGTGGAGTGCCATGATTTCAAAAAAGATGAAAATGGACAAGTGACAGAGGTACATTGTACCTATATTGCCAACTCCAAATCTGGTGAAGACACTTCTGGATTAAAAGTAAAAGGAACTATACATTGGGTTTCTGTAGCACATGCAAAAAAAGCAGAAGTTAGATTGTATGATCGCTTATTCCAAGTCGAAAACCCTGCAGCAGAAGAAGATTTCAAAGCATCTATCAATAAAGAAAGCTTGCACATCATCGAAAATGCATATATTGAACCCGATTTGGACAACGCAATTCCAGGAAAGGGATATCAATTTATACGTATGGGATATTTTACCCTTGACACAAAATCGACCCCAGATCACTTAGTATTCAACCGTACGGTAACGCTAAAAGACTCTTGGGCCAAAGAGGTTAAAAAAGGATAACAATAAAAAAAAGGGAGCTTGATCAAGCTTCCTTTTTTTATTATTACAATTCCTTGTAACGCAGTTCTATCCCATGAACCCGCGCAATCAAATCCTCATTCTTCGCATTGTGCACGACTCGTTTGAAGCTTTCCAACGATTCTACAGCCAATCGCATATTCCTTACATCAAATGTACTAAGCTTATCTCCCACGCTTTCGTAATATCGCAATTGCTCATCAATATACTTCAAACTATTGTTTGCTAAAATAGAGGCCCGCTCCTGTTCTTCCACTTTGAAAAGAGTGTCCACCACTACCGCATTATCATATACGTGCTCCATATTTACAATTTTCCTGGGCATTTTTTCGTAAGCCAACAGCGCGACATCCTTGCCTTGTTTCAGATTCCCTTCCTGAAGCAGCGTATCCAAGGCCAACCGAACAGTTTCACCAAACAGATACCGATTTGCAAAAGAACGGTAATCTTGATCAAAATGTTTCATCTGCGCTATATTACCCCACCGAAAATTCTCCGTAATATTTTTGTACAGGGTATCTGTATTCACCAAGGAGATCTGATTATCCGGCTGTTGTGTTTCAATAGGCATTAGACGGTATACCAATCCTTCATTCACTAAATACCGATCCAATCCCATAAAATTATCCGAGGATAACATATTTGCAAAATATATAGGTCTTTCCCACTTATTATTCGCTAATATAGCCATCATCGCAAGTTCAGCACGCGACACATACTCTTTATTATACGTCCATTGCATTGTTTCAGGAATAGCATTCTCCCAACTCTTGGGCACGACCTTATTCCGAATTACTGCCTCTCGATCTATTTTTAGCCGTATTTTCTTTGTCGGCAAAAAATTCACAAATTCCCCGTTTTGTAAGGGCAGTTGGTTATTCGGATTATCCGACAGCATAATATCAATCAATGTATCTACATCCACATGCCCCTCTATTCCCATCTCATGCACATACATCACATCCCGAATACCTTTATCAATCTTTTTAGCATCGATTTGGATCGGTGCAGCCTCAGCACGGTTTATGCCCTTCATCGTTTGTTTCACGTACCAGTCCGACTGTAAATAACTTAAATTCACGATTCGCACATCTGGCCGAACTCCCTCTACTTCTTGTAGGTACCACAGCGGAAACGTGTCATTATCCGCATACGTAAACAAGATTGCATTCTCCTCACAGGATTGCAGGTAGTTGTACGCCATATCCCGGGTCCATTCCCTATCGGACCTATCGTGATCATCCCAATTTTCAGAGATTAATAGAACAGGAGTTGTTAGCATCGCTACGGCCACCCCAGTGATAGCTGCACCCTTGACCGATAAATAGCGCTTCAACAGATCTGTCAAAGCCAATACACCAAGGCCAATCCATACCGAAAACATATAGAAAGAGCCCGCATAAGCGTAGTCACGTTCACGTGGCTGCATCGGAGTCTGATTTAGATAAATCACTATTGCTATACCGGTAAAGAAGAATAGCAACGCCACAACAAGAGCGTCTCGTTTACTTCGCTTTATCTGCCACAGGAGTCCCATTACCCCTAAAATAAAAGGTGCAAAAAAGTAAACATTACGAGAAGGATCTGCTTTCATCGTATCAGAAAGGTTAGACTGTCCAGCCAGAATCATATTGTCGACAGGTGCAATCCCAGACAACCAATTTCCTGAGATATCACCACCGTGTCCCTGTTCATCATTTTGCCTCCCCACAAAGTTCCACATAAAATAACGCAGATACATGTGATTAAGCTGATAGGAAAAGAAAAACTTCAAATTATCACCAAAAGAAGGTGTTGTACCTTTGCTCAACCCCAGATAATAACCATAAATATCAGCATGTTTATCGCTATATAACCGAGGAAAAAACATTTCCTTATCATATTTGTACGTACTGCTACTTGCTACCTGCCGATATTTCCCGTCTCCCTTCCAATAAGAATGTGTTTTTTCTAGTCCAACGACGTTAGAGTTAAACCCAGGACCTTTAAATAGCGGCTCTGATTGATACTGTTCTCGACTTAAGTATCCTAGAAAAGAAAATGCGTTATCCGGGGAACCATTGTTCAGAGAAATATTGGTTTGCGAACGAATCAAAAGCATGGCATACGAGCTAAAACCAAAAAAAACAAAACAAACCGCTAGTAATGACAGCTGGAGAATTGGTTTTGATTTCTTATCGGCGTAAATAATCCCATAAACTAAACCTCCCACCAAACACATAACAAAGAACAGAATCCCGGAGCCAAATCCCATTCCAAGACTATTTACAAAAAAAAGATCCATGTAGGCTGCGATCTTAACAGAATATTGAATAACACCCCACAAAACAAACGCGAGCAACACTATCCCCAGCCCGATCGCTTTAAGCGTTCCTAGCCAACTAACCTGTTTTGCCTTCTTAAAATATACAATCAAAGCCAAAACAGGAATTGTCAAAAGATTCAACAGGTGTACACCGATTGATAAACCGATCACAAAAGCGATTACTAACAACCACCTATTGGCGCCCTCTTGCCCTACTCTCGACTCCCATTTCAAGATCAACCAAAATACGATAGCCGTACATAGCGACGACATGGCATACACCTCAGATTCCACTGCCGAGTACCAAAAACTATCTGTAAAACTGTAAGCCAAAGCCCCTACAGCCCCTGCTCCTAGCACTTGAAAACTGGCTATACCAGACAGCTCTTTCCCATTTGAAAGAAGAACTTTCTTTGCCAAGGCAGTAATAGTCCAAAATAAAAAGACAATAGTAAGCCCACTACATGTGGCAGATCCCACATTCATCCAAAAAGCAATTTTTGAAACATCGCCCATTGCTAGGTTAGAAAACAGGTTTTGAATCAGAAGAAACAGCGGAGCCCCCGGCTGATGGACTACTTGTAGTTTATAAGCCGAAGCGATGAACTCCCCCGTATCCCACCAACTGTTAAACCTATCTGCCGTAGCGATGTAAACAGCAGCAGCCACTAAACCACATAGCCAGCCGATCAAGTTATTTGCTTTGTTATATTGCATTAGTGCATTAATTTAGATTATCATTAAATAAATCTACATAACACTCTTAACAACAGCTAATTGTTAACAAATTTTAACACAAATACAACGAAGCGAAGCAATCTATCCCCTGATAGGATAGATTGCTTCGCTCTTCAAATACAAACATATAAAATTAACAATCAACCGTTGATCATTAATCGTTAACATTTACGCCAACTGTTCGACAATCCGCTTTGTCGGCCCAGGGCTGCTCATCGTATAAAAATGTAACACAGGAGCACCAAAATCGATCAATTCCCGACACATATTCACCATCCACTCCTGACTTACCTGGTGCACATCTGCATTAGTCTTACAAGCATCCACAGCATCACTCAACTCTTCCGGAATATCCAAATGAAATATCTTAGGCAAAGCTATCAGCTGCTTCTTTGAAGTCAAAGGCTTCAATCCTGGAATAATAGGTACATGAATACCATTGTCCCTACATTTAAGGACAAACTCTTTGTACTTCTCAATATTATAGAACATCTGGGTCACGATAAATTCGGCTCCCATCTCCACTTTTTTCTTTAACCATTTGAAGTCCGTATTAAAGTTCGGCGACTCAAAGTGCTTTTCAGGATAGCCAGCTACACCAATACAAAAGTCCGTCTGTTCCGAGCTCTCTACGTCTTCATGCAGGTAATGCCCCCCATTCATATCCTTTACTTGCTGTAATAGATCCGTAGCATAAGCATGTCCACCTGGCGTTGGAATGAAATCAGCATCTCCCCTACGGGCATCTCCCCGCAACACCAAAACATTGTCGATGCCCAGAAAATTTAGATCTATCAATGCATTCTCTGTTTCCTCTTTGGTAAAACCGCCACAGATAAGATGGGGTACAGCATCCACCTTATATTTATTCATTATTGCAGCACATATCGCTACCGTTCCAGGACGTTTACGATATGCAACACGCTCTAACAAACCATTAGCATGTTCCTTATACAGGTAATCCTCCCGGTGATAAGTCACATCAATAAAAGGAGGGTTAAATTCCATTAACTCATCCATTGTATTAAAAATACTTTGGATCCCTTTGCCCTTAGCAGGCGGAAGAAGTTCAAACGAGAACAAAGTCTTCCCATCAGCCTGTTTAATATGGTCGATAATCTTCATACAATTATTTTTAGGCTAAGAGAAAGCACACAAAGACCTTGTGATTCTGCAGCTTATCTTTTCCGCCAGCTGGTGGATAGAATGTAGCACCTTGAACAGCGTCAGGTTGCTAAGGCTTCTTCGGGTCTATTCCCTCGGCCTTTCTCTATAAGCTCTGCTAATATCGGTGTTAAAAGTGGAAAGTAAAAATGAAAAAGTAAAAAAATTACTCTTTGTACAGATCGACCAATCCCTCAGGAAGCTCTACTTCAATGATTTCTTCATCGGGATCAATACCCAGAATCAAATCATCGGAGAGTGGAAACATCAATTCCTTACCATCCATATCTACCGTAGCTATAAACTGCTGCGGCATCTCCTGCACATCAATAATTTCCCCAAGTTCACCATGCTCCTCGTCAATGACCAAGTAACCCACTAAATCTGTATACCTAAAATCATCTGGATCCCGTTCCGGCATCTTATCGTTCGGCAGGTACATTTTTTTACGAACCAACACCTGCGCTTTATCAATATGATCTACATCTTCAAATGTAGCATATGCGGTACTGTTGTTATGAAGCTTGATCTGATCCACAAAATAAGGAACCAACTTCTTATTAACCTCCAAAAAGATAATCTCAAAGTCCAGTTCATTATAATCCTCAAATTCAAAAAACAATTGCACCTCCCCTTTGAGTCCTCTGGTTTTACTTACATATCCAATGTAAAAGCTTTCTTCTATGGTCATTCTATTAAATAAAAAGTCAAAAATAAAAATTAAAAAAGAAAAAACTTTCATGATCCCTCTGGATCACCAACAGGCATGAAAGTTCTTGATGTCCTTAAAGAACAAACACTTTCAGAAAAAACTTTCATGATGTCCATTGAATCACCAACAGAGATGAAAGTTCTTGATGTCCATTAAAAATAGACACTTTCAGAAAAAATGGTCGGCCCATAATATGAACCGACCATTTTTCTTTGAATACTTTATGAAAGATTAACCTTCAGTTTCTTCTGTGTTTTCAGCAGTTTCAGTTACTTCAGGAGCTTCTACTTCTTCAGCAACTTCTTCTACTGGCGCATTTTTAGCAGCTACAGCAGCAGCTTTTTCTTCTTTTTTCTTAGCCTCAGCTACTAAAGCAGCTTTTTTAGCTTCTTCTTTAGCATTTGCAAGACCAGATTTTTTACCTTCAATCTTAGCAGTGTTACCTTCAGCCCAGTTAGTGAAAAGCTCTTCAGCTTTAGCCTCATCAAAAGCACCTTTTTTCACACCACCTTGCAAGTGTTTTTTGTACAACACACCTTTGTAAGAAAGGATAGCACGTGCTGTGTCTGTAGGTTGAGCACCTTTGTTCATCCAATCTAAAGCTTTTTCGAAATCTAAAACGATAGTTGCTGGATTAGTGTTTGGGTTGTAAGAACCTAAACGCTCGATGAATTTACCATCACGTGGTGCACGTGAGTCTGCTACTACTACGTGGTAAAAAGGTTTTCCTTTTTTACCGTGTCTTTGCAATCTGATTTTAGTTGCCATGTTTAATTATTATTTATGTATTCAACATATCCCCCGTACTGTATGTAAGAGGGGACGCAAAGATAACAATAAAAAGTAAAAAATAAAAACCGAGCTTGCGAGTTCAACGAAGTTAATTAAAAAGACAAACTGATTTTTAATCACTTAGTACTGCTATAAGCAACAAGTCTACCTCCAAAACGTATAGCTTATAGCCTATTGCTTATAGCTTAAAGTCTCTTTTGAATTTCGCATTTTTAATTTTTACTTTGTAGGATGAACAATGTCGCTCCTCTCCGAATTCTTAAAGCATCTGCCGGTTCTGGTAAGACTTTTAGTCTCACCCTCCATTACCTATCCCTATTACTGGCCAATGAAAACAGCTATCGTGAGATTTTAGCCGTTACCTTTACCAATAAAGCTACGGCAGAGATGAAAGAACGTATTCTCTCTGTGTTACAAGGTTTGGCTATTGGTGATAACAGCGGAAAAATAAAAAGTTTCAGAGATTTGTTACTTGAACAGAATCCAAGCTGGAACGCGGTCTCACTTCAACAAAAAGCACACCGTGTATATCGAAAAATCTTACACGACTATAGCCACTTTACCATCAGTACAATTGATGGATTCTCGCAGAAGGTAATCCGATCGTTCACTTACGAATTGAACCTTGATGCGGGTTATAAGATCGAAATGAATACCAATAAGGTGAAGGCCGATCTAACCATCATGCTGAATCAGCTATTAGATGAACGACCAGATCTTTTGGATTGGATTATTGGTTATGCAGAAAAAAAAATCAGTAATAACGAAAATTGGAATTACAGAAATCAATTAGCACAGTTAGCGGGTTTAATTTTTTCCGAAAATTTTCAGGAGTTCGATGGTGCTCTGGTATCGGCAGATACCAACCAGGTATTCAATCTGCTTAACACAGAGGTCATAGACAAGACCCAATCCTATCTAGATGCTGTCAGCCACACAATAACATCTTTTCAAGATACCTATCGAACATTACAGATTCAAGCGGACGAACTGAAGGGCAAATCCCGCAATAAATTGGTCTCAGCGTACAAGGTATCCCCTCGTGTCCATAAGCTCTCCTTATCAGACCTTGACAAAGTCATGGAACGATTTATAGCACTTATTGACAATGAAGAAGCTTTTACCGATGTGGATAAAAACGTGCGGTACGATTACATACAAGCATTTTATCCCGTATTACAACAGTTTAAGGAACTCCAAAATCTGACCCCTATATACATCGCTTATCAAGCCGTACAGGGCAACCTATATTACCTCCGCCTGCTAAAAGAGATGAGTGACCTCTTAAGCATCTGGCGTAAGGAAAACGCAGCACAGCTGATTTCAGATTCACAGCTTCTATTAAACAAACTGGGGCTTGACAACAACAATGATCCTACTTTCATTTGGGAAAAAATAGGTAATCGCTACAATTATTTCCTGTTTGATGAGTTTCAGGACACTTCCCGAATCCAATGGAAAAACTATAGCCCTCTATTATTAAATGCACTTGGTAATACCGAAGGAAAACAACACGAACACCTTATTGTCGGAGATGTCAAACAAAGTATCTATCGTTGGCGTAATGGGGATTGGCGTATACTATTGCAGCAAGTAGAAGAGCAAGTCAGCAACTCATTTCATCTATCCGAAATAACGAAAAAAGATTTTATTGAGAACGGTGTACTAGACACCAATTACCGAAGTCTACCCAATATCATTCGATTCAACAATTACCTGTACGAACAGATCCCACAACATCTACAGCAAGTATTGAATGACAAAGTCTCGGAGGAACTCTCCGAAGAAGGTTTACGTTGGTGGCAAAATGAACAAAACGACAGTATGCTCATTCGCGCCTATCAAAATAGCAGTCAACTCATTCCAGAACAAAAAAGTAACAATCCCAAAGCACAAGGATCTATTGAGATTGACTACTTTCCCGTTAACGATGGTCGATTCAGAGCTAATCAGGTTTTGGAAACCGCCAGCACCAATCTTTGTCAAAAAATCGGAGAATGGATTACATCAAAAAGATATAAGGCCAAACAAATCGGTATATTAGTTCGAAGCAATGCACAGGCGATGCTCGTGATCCAAAAATTAATGGAATACAAAAACACACACGAGCTGGCTTTCGACGTCATATCAGGAGATGCCCTCGCCTTAGCATCAAATGACGCTATAATTCTGCTCATAGAGACCCTCAAGGCACTTGTATACAATTCAGATCAACACATCATCCATCATGCCCGCATAACGCATCTGTATCAATTGATCCAGACACAACAGCCCTTTGATCCAACGGTATGGTTACAGTTTAAAGCGAACGACATTCAATCGCTTGAAGGGATACTACCTCAACAGCTCATCACCAATTGGGACATATGGCAGAAACTTCCACTCATACATCTGGTAGAGAAGCTTATTGAGATCTATGACTTCACATCCCAAGATAACATACACCTGCCTTACATCCTTACCTTTAAGGATATCGTTAGTAATTTTACAGCTAGTGGCGAGAGAGGTATCACACAGTTCTTAGAGTTTTGGGAAGAGGACGGCAATAAAGCAGTTCTACCTTCCAGCGGCAAGATCGATGCTATTGAGGTCACGACAATTCACAAGTCCAAAGGACTAGCCTATGATGTTGTGATGATTCCGTTCTGTGCATGGGGAATTGACGGTATGCTCAATGGCGACTTTTGGATCAACACCGAAAACTCACCGTTTGCTCAACTTGGTAAAATACCTATTAAATACAACAGTAACGTCGCACGGTCAATTTTTTACAAACAGTATTACGAAGAAATGTTATTTAACTACATGGACGCACTCAATACACTCTATGTAGCCACAACACGAGCCGTAGAACATCTCTATATTACAGCTCCCGGCTTTAAAGAAATCGTGGACAAAAAGACGGGTGAGATTACCGGCTTAGACATTAAAAATGAACTGATCTCCGATGTATTGTATCAAGTGTTAGAACACAACAGTTCGCCATTTCCACTCGAAGAAGGCCGTATAAACATAGATCAGATCGTCACAGATTGGATCGAGTCTATTCCCGCAAGCGATACAGGGACTATTGCTTTAAAAAACTACCCTATCTCAAAAGCAATGGAAACAGCGCTCAACAAATCCAGTCGCAGGAGCATCAATACCATCCTCATGATGGAAAAAGCCTCACAATACGGCATATTGGCACACGAAATCATGGCAGAGGCTTCCAAAGAAAGTGATATTGCCCGTATAATAGCCCGATACATAGATGAAGGTATACTAGCCCCTGAAAATAAGGAAATTTTAGAAAAGGAAATCCACCAGATCTGGCATCATCCCCAAATCAACCCTTGGCTCATCGGCAACCATAAAATATGGAATGAATCGGCTATAATTACTTCCGATGGCAGAACCTTACGACCTGACAAAGTATTTACCAATACCGAGGAGACCATCGTATTAGACTTCAAATTTACCAGCGACAATTACATCGAACATAAGACGCAAGTAGACCAGTATATGAAAGCTCTTCAAAATCTGGGATACAAGCAAGTCAAAGGATACCTGTACTACGCCAAGGTAAATGAACTAGTCGAGGTGAGATAAACAATCTAATGGTTAATGGTTAATGGTTAATGGTTAATGGTTAATTACAAAATATTAAATACTCAAAGCATGGTCCCATTTTTAAAAGTAGTCGCCGAAGATATTCAGAAGCGTTTCGGTAATGATCTTTCTGAAATAGCAATTGTTTTTAACAATAAGCGTCCTATAACCTATCTGAAGAAACATCTAGCAGACACCTATGGTCAAGCGATCTGGTCCCCACAATTCTATACCATTCAGGAATTCTTTGCTCTTTCTTCCAATGCCGAACAGGTCAGCCAGCTGACACAATTTTTCTACCTCTTTGAACTGCATAACGAACTGCTGGTGCAAGAGGGCCTAGCTCCTGAATCATTGGAAGAATTCTATCCAATTGCAGAAATTATCCTAAGTGATTTTAGTCAATTGGACTATGATCTGGTAGACATTGATCATATTTTTATGGAGTTATACGACACCAGTCGTATCGACATTGAATTTCAACACCTAACTACCGAACAACAAAACTTTATCCGACAGTTTTGGCAATCTTTTAGTATGGCAGGCCATACCGGCGTACAGCAACGTTTCTTAAAACTATGGAAACGACTGCCTACTCTGTATAAGAACTTCAAAACCCAACTACAGAGCCTCAAACAGAGCAACTTTCCTACAATTTATCGCAATCTAGTAGAGGGACCTGTTGACAATCCCGATTTCTTAGTCCCTTACAAAAAGATTCTATTCGTAGGATTCAACGCATTGAATAATGCAGAAGCACGGCTATTCAAGCGCTGGCAGGAAGAGGAGCGTGCATTATTTTACTTTGATACAGACAGTTATTACCTAGAAGACGTACAGCAAGAAGCTGGATTATTCATTCGTCGTAATATTTTTCAAACCGGTCTAATCAACGCCATTGCTGATAACAGCGATGTCATTGGGAGCCGGAAAGATACCGTTCATCTTTATGCCTCGACAGGAAAAGTAAGCCAAACAAAGCTGCTTCACCAAGTCCTCCTAGACCAAGAGCTAGAAGGCAAGAGCGCTGCAATACTACTAGCAGACGAAACACTATTAGTCCCCCTACTGCAAAGTCTTCCCGATATAAAAGTAAATATTACAACAGGATTTCCCTTGACCCAATCGCCAATATTCGGTGTACTAAGTCTTTGGATGGATGTCCATGAAGATATTTCTCACCTCAAAAAGAAGAAGATACCCTACCAATATCTAGAGACCTTTTTGAATAATCCTATGAGTAGGATTTCATCGGAAGAAAAAAAGACAAGTCAGGAATTTGTGAACGAAAAGCAATTGTTTGAGATCGAATTAGAAGATATACAGATCAGTAGTAGCACACTTCCTCATTTTTTCAGACCATTAAACAATGCAAAGGAGGTTATCCCGACACTTGTCCATATCTTAGACAACCTATTACTTTCCTTAGCGCAAGATAGTCAGATTAAACAAATCGATGCCAACCTTTTGATAGAGACAAAAAAAGTACTCAATCAATTACATCTGGGATTTTCAAAAATACCCCAGCTAAGCGTTGTTTTCCAGATCGGTCTGATCCGGAAAGCGATCGTCACGATCAATTCTGCGATCGAAGGGGATCCATTAGATGGACTACAGATCATGGGTTTATTAGAAAGTCGATGTCTCAACTTCGATCATGTTTATATCCTCGGTGCAAACGAGGGCGTTTTACCAAAAACATCTAGCGGCGTCACATTCCTACCAAACAATTTACGTCGGGCTTATGGACTACCTATTTTAGAAAATCAGGATGCCTTGACAGCATACCTCTTCTACAGGCACTTTCAGTACAGTGAGAATATCCACATTTTCTACAACAGCATAGTCGATGAGAGCAGCTCCGGAGAGGAAAGCCGCTTTATCCGCCAATTGGAGTTTGAAAGTCAGTTTCAATTTGCGAAGCACCAGCAACAACAGAGCATTCAGTTTCCTCCCGCTTCACCAGAACTAGTCGTCCCAAAAACGGAGGCTATATGGGACAAGATGTACAACACTTTCGTACGAAACAAGCGTCGAATATCAGCTACCGCTCTGACCACCTATCTAGCTTCACCGCTGCAGTTCTTCTTGAAACATGTAGCCGAAATAAAAGAACCACCTGCTATATCACAGGAATTTGAGATGAATCGTCTTGGCACTGTCATTCACGAAGTGATGGAGAAAATCCTCTTTCCCTACAAAGGTATAGAGACATTTACGTCTACCGACGAATTAAAAGAAAAAATAGGGACTATTGAATCTTTAGTCTTACAGGAAATTGGGAATCAATACCATAGTACTTTCAATTCCATAGAAGAGCTCAATAGCCTCCAAACGATCATGCACAAAATAGGCTGTGAATACGTCAAGATGTACCTGCAATACGATATAGACCATTATCAATCTTTCCGAATCGTCGAACTGGAAAATGATCAAGACTATACGATCGATTTCGAGATTAACATTAATGATCGACCTGAGGTAGTAACATTGTACGGAATTATTGACCGCGTAGACCAGGTCGTTACAGATTTAGGAGAGGTCAAAACACGTATCGTCGATTACAAAACCGGTGCAGATGTTGTCAAATTCTCTACCATGGAAAAAGTATTAGCTGCCAATACGGAGAATAAGGCCTTGGTACAAACACTATTCTATACCTATGTGTTTGAGCAAGTCACTGGTCATCGAGGATTAGAGCCACACTTATATGTAGCCCGCAAGATGCGTGACGAAGGCACTTTGTTTTACGGTAGTTATGGAGCATTAATGGAAGGCCAGTTTTTGGCCGAGCAAAAGGCGAATTTTGTAGATTTTATGAGAGCCACACTGGAAGAAATTTTTAATCCAGCTATACCCTTTCGACACAATCCAGATACGCAAATATACCCATCAGACCCATATACACTATTCTATCGAAATGCGGTCTCTATAAACGAAGAAAGCGAGCTCTAACAGAACTCGCTTTCTATCTTTTAGTTCACTTTACGGCGCTTCATAGCTCGCTCTGCACGCCGGGTCGCCACCTGTACTTTATAATCCAACCACCTATCCTTAAATATCTTACGCATGGTATCGTCAAAATGACGCGTTATAAATAAGTTTCGGGCACCCTTTAACTTCTCGCCCAATGAATTTGCCAGGGCACGAACGGATATAGAATATCCTTCTGTTTCATATTGGATATAGTGCCACCAACCCGCAGGCATATAGCAAGTTTCGCCCGGGCCGATAACAGCTTCATAACCATCCAACAACTTCAATGCCGGGTACACATCCGTACTGCTACTTTTTAGGTTTGTAATACTATGGAAATTGTAAGGCAATTTGTACATCAGATCCGACTGATCATTGGGAAATAACCAGATACGCTTATAGCCCTGAAATTGGGAGATAAATACATGGGACATGTCAATATCAAAGTGATTTCGCGTTGCCGATCCTTCTCCTCCAAAAAACATATAAGGTAGCCCTTGTATTACCTTCCCGCCCGTCACATCGTTATAAACGACGTCCTTTTTTAGCTCGGGCCTGATTTTCAAAAGGTTGAATAAAAAAAGACGGAGCTCCGTCGGTTCTGAACTGATTTTGTCCAGGTACTCAGCGAAAGTCATTTTCCCTACCGGGGGACTTGCCGCATAGTTTTGACTTTCCTCTTCTTTACCATAAACGTTTATCTTTTCGCTCCCGGCTATTTCTTTGAAATAGTCGTAGCTCCATTTAGACCAGCATGCACTATCCTTGCTTATAAAGTCCTTAATGATTACAGGTTGTCCCTTATTGAGGTAATCTCTCACAAAGTCCTTTGGAGTGATTTCCGATATTTTATCGACAGGTTGTAGTTTCACAAGATTTCTAGTTTATTTCCTTTTATACTATAACGTAATAAAAAACGAATGCTTTTAAAAAAAATATTTCTACATTTTTCATGCCATCATTGATTTTTTCCAACTCTATTTAGAAACAATCTAAGCACTAAGATGTAGAAATATTTTGAAATAACAAGTGACTTTCATCTTATTATTTGCTTTATCAATGGCTGCTGAGAGCTCGAGTATTTTATTAATAAGACCAAAGGTCTTGCTCCCAATCCATGATTACCTTTTTAATACGTTCAGACTCAAACAAACGTTCGATATCATCCTGTATATAATCTTTAATACGAAGATCCTCTGGGTTGTCCTGCTTTACGATGTAACTGGAGAACAAACGTTTGATAAAAATATCATCGTAGCTCAATCCTGTAGCAGCATTATGTCTATTCATCGCTTCCTTATTCACGAACACATGTCGTGCCTCTGGAAAATAGATCCAAAATGCTGGTGTAGCATCCACAACAGGTCCAAATGAATCTCCACCTGGCAATACAGGTGCATTTTCTGGAGTAGTCGAGTTTTCATTTGCGGCATTATTAGCAGCACCCTCTGGTTTCACAGCAAAAGGATCGAACGGATCATAATTGTCTGCGGCATTTGCTACAGCCCCCTGCTGTACAGCATTCTCCATACCTGGAACCTGTGGCGTGATCAACGGTGCAATACCAACAATACGAGGTTCGAAAACCGATCGTTGTTTATCAAAAATCCAATCTTCCTTTATCCTAAATTTTAGTACGTTCTCGCCACTAAAAGCACGGTTTTCGTACTTCGAGCTAATGACTTCGTTATTTTCATTAAACTGCTCAACCAATACGCTATCCCCCCCCAAACGTGCCATTACCTGATCTATAGGTAAAATCTGCATGAGTTCAAAGTTATCGCCTGTAGGATTATCAGCGGTTGGTGTAGGATCATATGCTGTCAGCTCCCCCGCTTGGATCGCTTTGACAATAATATCCATCAATCGGGCTTTTGGTGAAGCAAAAACCTGATTCATTTTCTCCCGAAGATCAAGCTCTCTCCAGACGCGCTTCCGATAGAACACATCGGTTTGTCTGATAGGCGCATAATCGATCACCTTGCGGTTTTCGATATCCGTATTTTTATAATACCCATCGATAGGCGGTTGATCCGTCTTGCTACGAACAGGCTTTGTGCTATTCGATAGGTTAGCGTCTTGCGCCAAACCGGCAAAAGCTATACCTATACAGGCTATCGATAAAACTATCTTCTTCATAATAGTACTTATTATGCTACTAATTTGTCACTTGGAAAGTAATTGGCTCCAAGTTTTGTGCCATACCATCCGGCCCAACACCAACTATATCGTAAATCATTACCACAGAGCCCGATTTTATACCACTCAATCCCGACTTCATCTGCGCGCTGAAATCATTGCCACCAGATGAGTATGGGCCGATTGGATCTACTCGAGGTATAGCAATATACATACTAAACTTAGTCACCCTAAACTTAGCATCAAAATCAAAATTATCCAATGCAGCAGATACAACAGTTTGCCCTCTTAACTGAGCGGCGGAAATACGGCCTCCTGTCTTGCCTCCGACACGCGCCGTTGGTTTTGGAATACGTTTCACACGAAACTTCGATGTTCCTAGGTTCTGTGTCTTACCGTCTACTGTTGCAGTCACATTCAAAGACACATCTCCTGGAGACGAAACCCTTGCAATATATTTAGCATCTCCCTTTGCAGTTAAATTTACGCCAGAACCCGAAACTTTTAAACTTTCAACAGGTACCCCTGGAGCAGATATTGATATCGGATTGTCTACTCCAATATACAATACGTTCATCGCGTCAGGCGAAACCACAGCCGAAGGCTTAGAAACCTGAAATGTCATCGGTTCTGTCTCGTAGGTTTTCACCGTACCATCCGTCTGCTGTACACGTATAGATCCACGCCAAGTGTGCGTACCTACACCTGGTGTTAATGAATACGTCCCTTGTCCGTCAACGACAGGAATGGACGAACCATTTACCGATATCTGTGGGCTCGATTTCGAGTCATATGCAGTCAAAAATACCTTCGCTGTATAGGGTTGACCAGCGATAAGATACGATGTAGGTGCTACCGCAACAGCAGCAAACTTGTCCAAGTTAACAACTGCTTGGTCCATCTTACCAAAGATATGCTTCACTACAGCCGACTCTGCATTTTTGGCATCCGCATTTATTTTGTCTAATGCTGTAATAGCTGCTGTCAATGGAATACCACTTCCAAAGTTCACATCCTCCCAACTTCTCTTAACCCCACCTCTAGGTGCCGGATCTTCTGCAGACAAAGTAAAACTCACCTCGTTATTCGTCAGTTTTTTCAATTGATCTGAAGTACTATTGATTAAATCCCGAAGTTGCTTACCACGTCCTTCATTAATCATCACACGATACGAAATATCTGTACTACTACGAAATTTGACATCTCCCGTCTCTTCGTCCATTCCTCCTCCCTGTGAAGAAAGAGTTTGGTTATATTCCGTCAGCTTAGCAGTCAATTGAGCTATCAATTTTTGTGCCTCTTCAGCTTTTGTTAATAACGGTTGAGCACGTTCTGGGTTCTCTTTCATTTTTGTCTCGCGAAAAGCCAAAAACATATTATCAATACCAGTCTGTGTATTTTGAGTTGATGTATTTAAACTATTACCTAGATTTCGGAATGCATCCAAAATTGAGTCCGATACATTCAGTGCTACTAAGCCCAATAGCACTAAGTATAGGATACCAATCATCCGCTGTCTAGGTGTTTCCTTATGTCCTGCCATAATCTTTAATTTTCCTTAAATCCCATTAATTAAAGTGATACTTAGGAACGATTTGCATTCATTGCCGACAACATATTGCCATAAATAGCATTTAACGATGTCAGATTTTTATTAAACGTACTTACCTGCTCTTTAAATTGCTGCATATCTCCAGAAGCTTCGTTAAACGTCTGCAGGTCTGCTGCTGCACGCTCAAAGGCATGGCTAAGCTGAGACGCTCCGGTTGAAGCTGCATTCAATTTGTCCGCAAACTGATTGGTTGCTACAGCGGTATCGGCTACTTTAGAAATAGCAGACACTTTATCACTAAAGGTACGTAAGCCATCGCCCAGATTGCCGATCAAGTTTTCATCAATTTTAGCATCCTGCAATAATTTGTCCAACGCAGCAGTGTTACCAATTGCCGTTGGTTGAGTGACTGCTACTGCAGCACTTCTTTTCGGAAGCTCTCCATTGAAATCTTCATCTAACTCGGGATATACCCTCGTCCAATCTACGTCTTTCTCTGCCGACATAAAACCCATGATGAAGAACAATAATGCTTCTACCGCAAGACCAATACCTATCATCCACTCTCCACCTTTAAAGTGAAGAATTTTAAACATCAAACCGATAATTACGACTGTTGCTCCCCAATTGATAAGCGTGTTGATTCCGAAACCAAATTTCTTTTTGCGTGCCATTTGACTAATGCTAATAATATAATTCGTTATTAATTCTTAAGACTCTTCTATTTTTAATATGCTACTCCGGCATACTTTGTAACCGATCTAAAACCAATGTATGATTTCGATGTATCTTGATATTCATACTGTCTAGTTCCATTCTGCAGGAAGAAACCTACATCTTTCCATGACCCACCACGGATCACCTTACGCTTCATCGTCTCCAAGTCCGATGCTTTAGCGGTATACGTGTATGTCGGGTTCATATCATGTACAAAAGAATATGCCGATTCATTGTAACTCGACTGTGTCCACTCCGCAACATTACCGGCCATATTATAAAGACCGAAATCATTTGGCCAATACGAATATACAGGCGCCGTATAAGCGACTCCATCGTCGATATAATTACCTCTTCCAGGTTTAAAATTCGCCATCAAACAGCCTCTTGCGTTCCGTGCTGTAGGCCCGCCCCAAGGATATTGCATACCTACTTTGCCTCCTCTCGCCGCGTATTCCCACTCAGCCTCCGAAGGAAGTTGATAATCAAATCGGGGTTGTACCCTATTTTTTGCAGCTTGATTATTAAATAACTGTGTTCGCCATGAATTGAACGCCTGTGCTTGACGCCAGGTAACACCGACTACCGGATAATCATCAAATGAGGGGTGTGAAAAATAACCGTTTACCATTGGCTCATTAGCAGCGTAACTAAAGTCAGCTAACCATACCGTCGTATCTGGATAAATAAGCATCGTGTCACGCATAATGAAATCCGAACGTCTTTTTGAAGGATCATTCTTACCGCGAACCGCAGCTTGTAGGTCGTACCATTCAAAGTGATATTTCAACAGACGCACATCGAGCTCATTGCGTCCAAATACCCGATCTTCGCCTTGATAAAACATACTGTTCAGTCGCTCACGCTTATCTTGTTCTTTCGCTCTCCACGGAGATTGCTTATTTACCTTATCCCAGTCAATATAGCGCTCGCCACCACCCCCTTCACCTTGTACAAAGTAAGAGTCGTCACCCAAGAAATTATGAATTAAGATGGAATCTCTAACCCAGTTGACAAACTGGCGATACTCGCTATTTGAGATCTCTGTGTCGTCCATATAAAACGGAGCGATGGTTACTTGCCGATTTTGAGCAGTCTGCGAAAAACCGATATCTTCGTCCGATTGTCCCATGATAAAAGTACCTCCGGGAATTAACACCATACCATGTGGTGTCTTACTCGCCTTCAATTTATCCAATCGTACGCCTACTAGCTCACCTGAATTACTGGGGCCTTTGCATCCAATTGCAGTTATCGCAATCAGTATACATAGCAAACCATAAGACAATCTGTACCGATTAAAATTCATAAACTAAATAATCTAAGCTAAAACATTTTTTAAAGCCTCGATATCAACAATCTAGAAACCTCCTCCAGTTTCTTAGGATCTAATTGAGAAAGATATGCTCCGAAAAAATTGCTCCTAAAGCCAAATTTTAGCAAAAGAAGCACCTAAAAATAGGTGTTAATTATGTTATTCAGACAAGAATTCTCAAAAAAAAGTAAAAAAAAGTTAACGCCAACCTCTTTTTAACATCTTTTAACACTACTCTTATCTCACAATTAACACCGCTATATTCATATATAAATAATTTGACCTTTAATGGTCATATGGAATATCCAACAACATTTCATTCATATTTGTATAGTTTCTGCTATATGGATATTTCATAAAAGTAGCCTGCTAAGCAGGCTACTTTTATTTGTTAACTTGTTTGATATACTGTTCTACCGCCATCGTCATACTCGGTGCGCTTGGTGTAGGAGCAGGGATATCCAACAACAGTCCTTTTTCTAACAAGGCTTGTTGTGTACTCGCTCCAAAAGCTGCAATACGCGTATTATTCTGAACAAAATCCGGAAAGTTCTCATACAATGACTGCACACTTGAAGGACTAAAAAACACAATGATATCATAAAAGACATCTTTCAGGTCTGTAATATCGCTGATCACTGTTCTGAATAAAACCGCAGGGGTAAAATCATAACCATTGTCCTGCAGCCACTTTTGAGTTTCCTCATTTGCTACGTCCGAACATGGAAACAAGAACTTCTCTTTACTGTGTTTTTTCAACACTTCCTCTAAATCCTTAGCGGTCTGTTTTCCAAAGAAAATCTTACGTTTTCTGTATTGAATATATTTCTGCAAATACAACGCAATCGCTTCAGAAATACAAAAGTATTTCAATTCGGCAGACACTTCAAACCGCATCTCTTCGCACACACGAAAGAAATGGTCTACAGCATTCTTACTTGTAAAAATAACAGCAGAAAAATCAGAAAAATTGATACGATCTTTTCTTATCTCGCGAGCGGGAACCCCCTCGACGTGGATAAAACCACGAAAATCCAATTTCAAATTATACTTTTCCGCTAACGTAAAATAAGGTGACTTATCATTCTCAGGTTTTGGCAAGGTAACCAACACACTTTTTACTTTTTTTGCTCTCGCAACATCGATCTGCATAAATTGTTTCTTTAACTGTTTAGTGCTTTCACTAATATTAAAATTGGTGCAATTTCTAAGCTGCAAAGATACAGAATTAAATAAAATATTGAAAACTTTAGATTACCTACCAAACCGATGGCAGTTCGTAAAAAGCGGTATAAGAACAAGATAGACACAACAATCAGAAAGAAAATTAATATAATCTTAAAGTAGGAAGCTGGAAAAAAGGTAACGAAAAGTAGCAGCGGCATTAAGATTAACATACTATTGAAGTACACCAAATACAAAACAGCTATGTATTCCCTCACCAATCGTTCGACCTCAAAGACCACAGCGATAATCCGGATAAGTACAATCTTGGCAACAAACAAGACTCCCACCAACGCCGATATTTTCAAAAAATTAGCAAAGCTAACCTCACCCATTGGGTTATAAGCTACTTGAAAAATAAGGATGAATAGTCCCAACGAAAAGCTAAAGATCACATATAAGAAAATATAAGGCCATGAGGTCATCACATTATCTTCCTTGCTAATCTGCCCCAATACCCTATCGTTAAAGAACCCGTTGATAATATTGTGAAAGGTCGAGTAGAAAAAGAGCCGCACCACACCTATCCCCGAAAACAAAAGTATCAATACCCCTATAATCCATAAGGGGCGGTCCGTCTTTTGCGATGGAGTCATCGTAGGCATATGTTTATCCTTGATCAAACTATTTGCAAACTCCATCCAAGACACGAAATCATTACCTGTCACCACTAGCTTTTGACGCAGACTATCAAGCTGTTGATTGGGTCTATTGGGATCTACAAAAACATATATTCTGGCTAGAGAATCCTTTTTAGCACGCACATGTAATATAGAATCTTGCTGAGCGAGCGCTGTACTATCCAACATATTAACATCCGGGAGTACCTGAGCATTGACCACCATAGAAGAAAAAACCGCTATAAATAACAAAAGCAGATATTCAACTTTTTTCCTAATTTGCGACAGTCTATTCTTTGTTTTCATGTATGCCCAAAGGTAGGATTTTTGTCTATAAAAACTAAACGAATCTATGAGTAACACAATCATTAGATGCCCATGGTGTGGAGAGGACCCATTGTATGTAAAATATCATGATGAGGAATGGGGGAAAACTGTCACAGACGACCGTATCCTATTCGAATTCCTCGTTTTAGAATCGGCACAAGCCGGCTTAAGCTGGATCACCATCCTTCGCAAACGTGAAGGTTATCGTAGGCTGTTCGCAGATTTCGATCCAAAAGCAGTATCCCTATTCACCGCTGAACAAGTCGACACGATCGTTCAAGACCCAGGGGTAATTCGTCACAGAGGTAAGATAGCAGCGACAGTGACCAACGCACAGATTTTTTTAGGGATACAACAAGAGTTCGGTTCTTTCTACAACTACCTATACTCCTTTATGCCCGATCAGGCCCCTATCACCAACAAACTGCTCTCGCTTAAAGATGCTCCTACCAGCACTCCTCAATCCGATGCCATCTCAAAGGACCTTAAGAAAAGAGGCATTAAATTCTTTGGCAGCACCATCTGTTATGCCTTTATGCAGGCCGTCGGTATGGTGAATGACCACTTAGATAGTTGTCATGCTAAAAACTAAACAATATTTGCTACCTCCTTGTAGATATCAGGGAGGTTTCGACATTGACCATTGTAATCCAGACCATATCCTACCACAAATTCCTTCTCGATCTCGAATCCCACATACATAATATTATCAAAATCATATTGCAAGCAAGACGGTTTCAGCAACAAGGTGCAGACCGATATACTCGCCACTTCAAGTCGCTCCAGAGCTTCCATTGTGTGTTTTAATGAATTGCCCGAATCAACCACATCCTCCACAATGACGATATGACGCCCCGTGAGGTCCATTCCCACTCCGATCAATTCTTTGATATCCCCGTTCGAGGTTCCTGAGTAGGAGGCCAACTTCACAAAAGACATCTCACAGGGAATATGCACCTGCTTCATCAAATCTGCCATGAACATAAAACAACCGTTCAACACACCGATGAACACCGGATGTTTATCGGCATACTGCACATTAATGTCTATACCGATCAAACGAATTCGCTTCTTGATCTGTTCATATTCAATAAAAGGTTCAAAGCTATAATTATCAATCTCAATCGTACGCATCTCTATTTAATTCTTTTGTTCTTTACCCATTAACTTTTCGAGGATATGCTTCTTTTCAACTTCCTCCCTTTCCATTTCTTCAATAAACAGTTCGTGTTCGTCTATAACGTCGCGCGACACCGTATCCTGGACCAGTGGTGCAGCCGCTCGTAGCCCCGGTTGTAATAACACATCATAAAACCCGTAACTAGCCGGCACGTCTACCTCTTTCAGATCGCCTACCTTGGTCATGATATAACCATAAGTATTAAAATGGCGTTGCACCCAAGGCTTAAGGTGCCCCGTATAATCAAAAGAAGACAATCCTGTTTTGGGGCGAGGAATAATGCTCGACAAAAACAGGCTCTCGCCTAAATTCAGATCCTGTGGTCTCTTTTTAAAATAATATTGCGAAGCTTCAGCTATACCATATACATCTTTACCCCATTCGATCACATTCAGATACACTTCAAAAAGCCGATCCTTGCTTACCTGTCCCGATGCCTCCATCAGCCACACCAGCAATATCTCTTCAAACTTGCGTGTCATCGTCTTCTTCCGATTCAAAAATACATTCTTCACCAGCTGCATCGACAGCGTGCTCGCCCCTCTTTTGAATTTGCGTTCTTTAATATTGGTCCGGATAGACAATTTAAAAGCCTCCTCTTCAAAGCCATTATGCTTATAGAAGAACGGGTCTTCCGTATTGCGAACCGTGGTCTTCAACACATAGGGTATCTGCACCAGAGGTGTAAAATTAGGATTAGCGGGCCCTACCACGATATGCCTTACCAATGTGGTATCATCGTAAGCATCATATTCAAACGGAAAATTAAGCGAATCTATTTTGGCCTTTCCCCATTGTAGGACCTTAAGGTCCGTATCATCGATGGTCGATCTAAACATAATTTTATCCGGATTATCGAGCTCTACCGCAAAATCCAGACTATAGTCTACCTGCCCGGCGACTTCAACCCCTTCTAAGCTTTCAAATAATCCTTGGGGAATAGCGTCAAAAAAATTCTGTGCCGTAAAAGGGCCTGTATGAACAGACAGCTCTATTTTCTTTGTTGGCTTGAGTATCAACTTAGCTTTAGGAGCTACAGAAAATTCTTTTACCGTTACTTTTGATTTGTCTGTCAGCGCAATATAGTCATTAGCAATAGCTAGCCCACCTTCAGCAATACCATGTGGTAAAACAATAGGCTCGTCCGACAGACGCCTGTGCTTGACAACCAGGTTTTCGTATTCTACGCCACCTGTCACATGCAACAGGTCCGTTTCCACTTTCTTAATCCCAGCCAAGTCAAATACCAGTTTATCAAAGCTAATCCCCAAACCATATTTGCCGCGCAAGAAAGGCAACTCGGCATTTTTTTCTTTGGAAGACACTTCGACCTTTAGCTTTTGATCGTCACCATTTACATAACCCTTCAACCGCCACTCCGCGTCATGATCATTCAAGAAAAGACTAGTCTCAAAGTCCCCATCATCGATAATAGCTTGTGGCACTCGAATACGCTGATATAATAGACTATCCCGATAGGATATTTCAAAATCATTCATCCGCATATTATCAGGCACCTTGGAAAAGATCTGCTTCGCCAACCGCTGTGCCCACTCTGCGAAATTTCGCTCATTAGGTTGCTCTATAGCTGTCGAATCCTTAGCCTTCTTTCGGAAGAGAAAATCATAATTGCTCACTGTATCCCGCTTCACAAAAGAAATTTTACCCCTATCGAGATCAAACTGCCCAATTTTGACTTCTCCAAACAATAAAGGCCACACGCGGACACGTACGCCGAGATGATCCATCGAAGCCAACGTATCCCGTCCAGTCGGCACGATCGTTACGCCGTCAAAGACCACAGTCGTCAAGCCATCAAAACGATATTTTTCCACCTTAAAATCGATCTGATGATCGTTCTTCAATTTTGTCTGTACCTTTTCGACCGCAGCTTTAAGATAACCTTCGCGCTTGGACATAGCAAAAGCAAATGCTGCTCCGATCAAAACAACAAACGCGCTTAACACTATTATAACCCACCTTTTCCGTGACATTGAAACCTTCATATCTGACGTTACCTAATTCGATGATAAACTTAGATAAAATGCTCGGAATTCCCGAAAGTTGGCAAGAAAAAGTTTCACAAAACCCACCTAAAGATATCGTTCATGTCTCGAGCGTACCTTTAGCAACACCGCATTTTCAAAAATCAAATCTACACGAATAAAGTTTTTATCATCCTCAGTGATACTAAATTGCCATAGATCGGATTTCTTTTGAAAGGCATCAAAGGGAGTATCCATATTTTTTTCAAACAGACCTATGTATTCAAAAAAACGGGTATAGCGATTATCTTTCTGTAAAGCGACAAGTTTGTCATAAATACTTTCCACAGAATCCCCTACTTTCAAAGGGTTGTCCGCATCGACTGGCCATCTGCTTAACTTATTTGGGCTGTTACGGTAATAAATAGATGCTATTTTATTGTCTTTAAAATAGATCTGACTAGCCAGTGGGCTACTTGGCTGTTGGTTTAGGATGAGTCCATTGTAGAGCTGTATCCTACCTTGTAGATCAGTGACCTTCGTATTCAAAACACCTGTTATCGCCAAATAATCAATCTTACCCCTGGAATTTGTGAATCCCTGCAATCCTTTGTACACTTCTTCCGCTGAAGTTCCGACAGTCACATTATACAGTGTCCCTGTCTGAATACTATCCAGTTTAACCTCAATCGGGAAGGGCGGCTCTACAATAATTTCCGGATCAGTTGGATCATCTTTCAAACAGGATGTGAAGATAAGTCCTGCACAGCTTAAGGTGGCTAAGAGTAAACGCATCATAATAATTTTGATTAGTAAGCTTTGATTTAAAACGTACCGATCTAACAAGGCGCTACATGCTGCCCTTAAATTCAAAATAAGGTACCTTTTACATAGCGGCATTACTGCCGAAGCGCTTCCAGATTGGCTTTCGTACCTCCGACTTTTTGGTTTGTACAGGTTTGTGACATAGTCTTCGATAGTTCTTGCATCTTCCTCCAAGAAAGCTAGGAAACAGGTTCGAGACAATCTTAGGATAGGTTCGCCTTTTGTTTGGCTATTGTTCCAGTATTGTTTGCCTTTGTGCCAAGACCTGGTCAAAGCGTAGTCGGAGACGTGTCAAGGCAGTCCCGAAGAAATCCCGAGGATGGTACGGAGCGTTATCGAAGCATAGTCGAATCTACAGCGGAGTTAAGGGGACTTGAGCAGACTTAAGGGGAGTTGAGGGGACTTTGTTTACCACCCGATCTTTCCGCGCCTACCAAGATGGATTTACGGCAGGAAGCTACATTTACTTTCGAGTTAGGGCTCGCAATAAAACCGGAGTAAGCGATTGGTCTACCCCTTTAAGATTTTTAGTGCGATGAAACAAATATCCCATCTCATTTAGTATCTGACCCATATGCGCTGACATTCCACATACTAAATACCAGAGCGCAGCAGCTATACACTTGGAATAAACAAAGAATAGTATTATTTTAGAGCATACTTAAACATAAACGCTACTATATTATGAAATATCCATGTTGCAACTGTTTAACAAACACGAATGAGTATAAGTTGGATATTCCATATGGCCTTTAAAAAACAAATTATAAACATATGAACAAACGGGAATTTTTAAAAAGCAGTGCAATAGGTGCATTGGGACTTCTCCTTTCGCCCTCTATTCTGAAAGCTTTCCCAACAGATCGTCGCTTGCGGACGGCGCATATCGGTGTTGGCGGTATGGGTAGAGCAGACTTGGACGCCATTGCATCGCATGCGAATGTGGATGTTTTCGCACTATGCGATGTGGATGCTGTAAACCTAGCCGAAGCGCACAAGCTACACCCCAAAGCGCGTATATTTTCTGACTATCGTACGATGATGGCCGAACTTGGCGGTCAAATTGATGCTGTCATAGTGTCGACGCCCGATCATACCCATGCTCCTGCTTCGCTATTGGCCATGCAGATGAATAAACCCGTCTATTGCCAAAAGCCACTAACGCACTACGTGTCTGAATCGCGTGAAATGAAAAGAGTAGCAGCTGAAAAAAAATTAGTCACGCAGATGGGTATTCAGGTACACTCTTTTTATGACTATAAGCTAGCTACACATTTGATTCAATCGGGTATTATCGGAAAGGTACATACCGTACACGCTTGGTCTCCAAAAAACCACGGTTACGATGGGCCGCCTCCTCAGGGAGAGGATCCAATCCCAGAAACACTAGACTGGAACTTATGGGTAGGCACCTCGCCAAAAAGGCCCTATAAAAAAGGCGTGTACCATCCGGGGCGCTGGAGACAGATCATGGATTATGGCTGTGGAACTTTAGGCGATATGGGTGTTCATATTTTTGATACCCCTTATAACGCGCTACAACTCGACGTGCCGCGTACGATCGTCAACGAGTGTCGTGCTACCAATGGGTTTGGATTTCCGGAACACAATAAAGTCACCTATGAATTTCCAGGCACCAAGTATACCGGCAAATCATTAAAATGGATCTGGTATGATGGCCCAGGTGCCCCAGCAATACATGAAGACCTAACGTTACCCAATATGCAAGCTGTTAAAACAGAAGCAAAAAAACAGGATGATCCTTCCAAATTATCCTTAGACCCAGGAATAGCGGGCGACGGCCAACTGCCTGAACAAGGCGCTATGTTTGTCGGTACCAAAGGGCGTTTATTGTTGCCACACTTCATGCAGCTACCACGAAAAATAGTCGATGGTCAGTACGTAGATATCACGAATGAAATAGAAAAGGTGTCGGAAAAATATAATTTAGGTCAACCCGTGCGTGACTATGATAAGGAAGGCGCTAAGCACTACCACCAGTTTGTAGATGCTTGTTTGGGCAAAGCGGAATGCTCGGCTCCTTTTGATTACGCTTCCCGACTAACAGAAACTATTCTTTTGGGTACCATTGCGGGGCGATTCCCCGGTGAGACCTTACATTGGGATGCGAAAAAGGCCAAATTTAAAGAGGAAAAAGCAAACCAATATTTACAAGGTGACTATAGGTCGTTTTAAGTAACTCTTGCTTGCTTATACAGAACAGGTTTCAATCCGTAAGGGTTGAAACCTGTTCTGTATATAAGCTTCACAATTGGAACAACACAAGAAGATAGGCGGTGCAACGACGATCAGGTACACTGCATGACGAGTACGGCGTTTTCAAAGCTGTTACTCCTTAGATCTTCTTTATGGATACCAAAGTATACCACACTATCTCCAAATGTCTTTATATCAATTTTTGAATCCAAAAAATTTAACTGTAGAAGTAATAAAAATTCGTCCTCGATCACGTCAATTTGTCCCCTTTCATCTTCTGAAAAATCTTCGACAGTAGGATCAATATTCAAATAACTAGCAGCCCACCAAAACCTTACTGTACCTTGTATAGCATGTGGATGCCCTAATATTTGATGAGGTGCATCATAATCATTTTCTAATCCCCATAAAATATGCTCTTGAATCTCGTCGATTGTATTAAGATCATCATTTGAAATATTCTTTTTCTCCACAACACCCTCTTGATAAGAGGGAAAGGTATAGAATTGAAAAAACGACATAAGCTGGCATTTTTCGTCGATTACCTGTACAAATTCTGGAGTGGAAGAAATCTCATCAAGATATACAACTCTAAATTCGCCCTTTCTATCGGGATACCTATACCCCAAATCACCAGTGTATACAAAAAACAACAGGAGACCAGTAGATGGTAAAATATCATTCGCCGAGCTTATCTCACTTAAATCGATCTGTCCTATGAAAGTCAAAGGCTCTCCGTTTAGACAAGGAAACAAATTCTTATCCATAGACGGCATTCCTCCAATCTTTGAAATCGAATCTTCCTTCGTCCCATTTAGCTGAAATCCGATACTATGGGCCAACAACGATTTTATAACCTCTTCATTTTCTTTAATATTATCGTCAACGTATTTTATAATTTCTTTTAGCATAACGAATGGATCCTAGAGAGAACTCGTAGCCTATAACTCATTCGAAAGATATTCTTACTACAAATACAATTTGTCCGAAATAAGTTAATAATCCTAATATACAATTATTTATCAAAAGTACCACAGCGAAACGGTGGTTTTATAGTCCATTCGCAATTTACGATGTTACACACGTCCATGTACAAGCCATTACAAAGCCAAAAACTTGCATATACCACTTATTTTCACTATATTATGAAATTCAGACAAAATAAATGGATTAGTTTGAAAGAATGTCTCCTAAATAAGGAGTGTATTTCTTGCCTTTCTATAAGTCACTAATTCCGTATTATTTAATAATCAAAACGTATATGAGCAATAACATTTTAATACATTATCCAAAGGCCAATTCGAGGCCCGTGAGTGTAAACTACAAAGTATCGAATGAGGGTGGTCTGAAAACCATTAGCTGTACAGTCCCAGACAAAGACAATAGCCCTGCCTGGTTAGAGCTGCAAAAATTTGAACTGGTAGCCATGAAGTTTGACAATTCGTACGACTTGGTGTTTGAACAACGCAAATTTGATCGTAACCTAGACACGGTTTTATTTATGGACAAGGTCTTCGAAAAGATCATGGATTTGAAGCAGGCATGACACGTTTGTCTGCGGCAATGTGTAGCTTTGTAGAAGAATTACGAAGTTATGATTACAAAAGAGCAGATATTACACGCCTTAAGCCATGTAGACGATCCCGATCTCAAAAAAGATCTGGTAACGCTCCACATGATTCAAAATATAGAGATACTTCCGAATAAGTTAAAATTTGATGTGGTACTGACCACACCTGCATGCCCGATGAAGGCACATATAGAGCATGCTTGTCGCAATGCTATCGCCTTATTTGTAGATAAAAACATAGAGGTGGAGATCAATATGACGTCGCGTGTCACGAGTGTCGACACCAGTCAACTCAAAGGAATCAAGAATATTATTCTCGTCTCTTCCGGCAAAGGTGGTGTAGGTAAATCTACCGTGGCGAGCAACCTGGCTCTGGCTTTGGCAGAAACAGGTGCTAAAACAGGTCTGTTAGATGCCGACATCTACGGTCCATCTCTCCCGATTATGTTTGGTCTGGAAGGAGCCAAACCGATGTCGACACAAACTGACGATGGCAAAACGAAGATCGTACCTATTGAGAAGTTTGGGCTTAAGTTGCTTTCTATAGGCTTTTTCACCGATCCCAATCAGCCGATTCCGTGGCGTGGTCCTATGGCCACTTCGGCTATCAAACAGTTATTTAATGATGCGGACTGGGGCGAGTTGGATTATTTAATAGTAGATATGCCCCCAGGCACGGGTGATATACATATCACCGTATCACAGACCTATCCTATCTCTGGCGCAGTAATCGTTACTACACCGCAACAGGTGGCCTTAGCCGATGCTATCAAGGGAATGGCGATGTACAAGATGGAGGGTATCAATGTCCCTATCATCGGTATTGTAGAGAATATGGCTTACTTTACCCCAGTTGAACTACCCGAAAACAAATATTATATCTTTGGCAAGGATGGCGGTAAGCGTCTAGCCGAAGATAATCAGGTACCATTTTTGGGTGAGATCCCTTTAGTTAAAGCCATCAGCGATGCGGGAGATAATGGATTCCCTGTCATTCTGGATAATGATGAGATCGTCTCTGAAGCATACAAAATTATCGCTGGCAGAGTAGCCCAAGAGGTTAGTATATTAGCGAATAGATAAAGATAAGGCGGAAAATTTTCCGCCTTATTTATTTTATCTCTATGTTTGGATTTATATTCAATAGTGTCGATATGAACTTATCCAAGCATTCTGGATTTACGGAGATCACATCATTAAACTTCCCTTAATATTTCTTTAGCTCTTTTTTGAAAGACCTAAGAAATTTAAAACCTAAAGTAAACGATAACAGAAGCCAACCAGAGTCCTTTCTTAGGTGAGTGCGATAATGGATTTCCTATCATTACGCATAGTCACAAGCAGTTTTTCACATGTTCGCAGAACTCAATATATTCGGGAATCGCAAAAGGAGAGGAATATATCCTCTCCTTTTCTTTATTATTTGAAAATTCGGTATATTATTTGTCCAATACACCTATCTATCCTCATTGTCTTTGCGTATTGCTTATTAACGCTACAATGGGGCTAGCTAATTTTTAGCAAGTTTTCCGTAAAAAAATGAAGCTGCATTATTGGTCTTATACAGCCCGCCTATGTTTACGACATCAGGGTTGGTACTTGATGAGTAACCCAATTTAAATTCAGCACCACTAAAATAATTTTTAATATTAGTTATCACCCATCCGTTATTATAATTACCGTTAGTTGAGATTGGCGCAGACAACTTCAATATACCGTCAATCAGCGTATAGTTGTAATCTGCTTGAGCAAGGTACACAGTTCCTCCACTATTAAATCGTACCAATAATGAGGCCGTATTAGAATTATTTAGTTTGAATATAAAGGATACCATCGTTACATTATTTAAAGCATAATTCGACAATTGGGATTCCCACAAGCTATTAAATTCCGAAACAATACCTACTGGCATCGCTGATCCTTCTATCACCAATGCATTAAAAGCTCCATTGTGTGCAAATAATGAGGTAATAGGTAATATAGGTATAGTGTTATTTTTCAACTCATATGAACCAGATAAGGAAATCATTTTTGCGGTACTACCAACCAATTCGATCTTTGTCAATATGTTTCCTTTCAACTCAATTGGCTTGAATATATCCACACCTTCTAAACTATAAGCAAACGCTGATTTTACAGAATTTACCTTATCTCCTTCAATCCAATTGATAATAATTGCTCTTGCAATTCGATCCAACGACACAGCATACTTAACGCCATCATTACCAATCTCAAAATAACTGTTTAGATTCTTTGCAAAAAAAGAAGTTACTTCGTCAATTTTAGTCTTCAATTTCCCTTCATCAAGTGAAGCAACATCCGTGGTAGATATTTTGGTAAGAACTAAGTCATGTTGATATTTCTTCCCTTTCAAAAATACACTATCTGGGGTAGAACGAATATACTCAAACTCTATATCAGATCTATAACCATGAGGAGCAGTACCTCCAAAAGCGGAAGATGGCTCTTGTAACATAGTAATGTAATTGAATGTATCAAAAACCAATGACGCATTCATAGACCATACAACACGATAAGTACTGGTACTCCAGGTAGAGGAGGAAGTTGGAGTAAGATCTCCCTGCATCTTACAAACATTTCCATTATCGAAATCTACATAAAAATTATAGGCTCCTTTACTTGTAGATGTTCCAGTATTCAAAGTGGCCTTCCAGCCGCTAGGCGACTCTAACAAACGTTCTTGTAGTTCCTGTAACTTTTGAGCCATTCTTTCTTCTGGAAGTCCATCAAAAACCAATTCGGCTTCGTGTTCTTGACATCCAAATAACATAATGGATGCAAATATTAATATAATTAATCTTCTCATATCTTTATTTTAAAACAACTGGTCCATAAATATAATTTGCCGGCGTTCCCTTCACATAAAATCCACCATATGTTCTATACAAAGGAGAAGTCGCTGGTATAGAAGCAGGTAACCAGCTTGCTATGAAAATTCGATTCGTTAAATATGGAAGGACATAAGTCTCAAACCCTGACATCGTCACGCTTCCATTACCTGCAAAATGGGCTCCATTAACAGTTGATTTAACAAAGCTGACTTCCCCTGTTACGGGATTTATTACCATCTTAAAATAATAGTCACTTGTTAACGCTGCTGTGGTTGATGAATTTCGATAACCTATCCTAAATATTAGATTTTCTGCATCTGTAAATCTAAACTCAAAATAGTCTACAATCCCATTAGCCTGTGTAGTCCTTAATGAAGTCTGTACATTCGCGAGAATGGCCTTTATTGCTGCTGGATCTCCATACTGTGTTAAATAGGATGCATTCGCCGTATATCTGATAGTATTGATTTTATTATTCATCAGTCTAAAATGAAGCTCCTGAGTCCTATCAGACGGTGGGGTAGTATTATATTCCTCTTTTAAAACACGTTGCATCTCAATTTGCAGCTCTGTAAAATCAATTTGAAAAAAAGAACTAAAGTACTCACGAATGACAGTTTCTTTTAAACGAATCCTCTCGCGGTACATCGCATCAGGAATTTCAGCTACATAATTATCAAACCATACTTGCCCTTCTATTAACAAATGTGCCACCATTTCTGCAAAATCTTCACCAAAAGAACTCCTTGCATATCTAGATACAAATCCTAAACGTTTTGCTTCTGCATCAGTATTTTCTGCTGCTAACCAATTGTCAACATGATCAGCAGTTATCGTACGAAAAGAAGGCGGAATTGCCACCATTTGATTCAAGATATGAGTAAATTCATGGTGAATAGTACGTAGTCTTCTTTTAATATCTACCCCATTTGTCTTACTAATATTGTTAATATCATAAAGTACGACTCGTCTACCGCCGTCTGCGGTTCCTAAAGTAACACTACCATTATCATTGTACGCATGAGAACCGAAAAGCACAAATTGTTTCGGTGTATAAACCTTAATCATACGAGCACCTCCCAATTTTTCATAGGGTTTAATAAATCCTGTCAGAATCATATCTACAGCAGGTTGTACCCTATCTATATTTGGAGGAGATATATTTTTTGCGATATCTGTATGACTTCTATCAAATCGGTATACAACTTCTATATTATAAGGTTTAGTAAGATTTGTATAGATGTAATCGTCGACAGGCAGCTTTTCAAAGTTGTCATAATTATATTTTGATAGATCTACGTCAAGATTCTCGTCGCTTTTCCTACACCCCGATATCCCTAAAATTACGGTGAGTATTACTATAGTGAATAATTTCAGTTTCATAACTATATCTTTTAATTATCTTGGATTTTGACTTACTCCAGCTAATGAAGCTGAACTCGGTATCTGAAAAACTCTTCTTAGATCATTAGGTTCTAACACATGAGGTGTCTCTTCATTATCCTGATCCAATACAACGTGAGTGACTGGTAAGCGGTGGCGAACTATATCCATCCAACGGATGCCTTCAGTAACAAACGCGGCTTGCTTCATCTTGAGAATTATATATATCAAGGCTTGCTTCGGGTCCGCCGTTTTCGCCGCTGCTTGTGCCTTTTCAATAGTCAAAGTGTGAATAGAAGGATTATAATTATTAACACGATTACTCAACAGGAGATTAATATCCTCTAATGATTTAACATAATTACCAACATGTGCATATCCCTCTGCTCTATTAAATAGAGCTTCATCTGAAGTCAATAGTGGTTGCATTATATACGGAAATCCAATACCAGCTTGAACATTGGTATAGTGAAAATACTCGTTCCACATATATGAGGTATAATGTTGACCACTCGAATAACTTAATCCTTTCGTATATAAAGTTGTACCTTCGAAAAGTGGAGTGGCAAAAAACTCGTTGTACTTTTTCTGTCCATATCCGAATCTTTGATATACTGAACTACTGGTTCGCTGGTACACACTATAAGTTTCTCGAATTAATAGGTTGAAGTCTTTGTCCATCTTAGTCATACCCAACAGATACTCAGCCGAGGTCATTGCTTTTAATGTAGAATTTACCCCCCTTATTTTACCTGTAAAGTTACCATTGGGAAAAACATTATTAGCTGCCGATATGGCCTTCTCAAACTCACCTATGAAAAGATAAAAACGAGAAGCAAATGCGTTAGCTGATGAAAAATTAAAATGATACTTCGGCACTTGCCACACACCTCCCTGTAATAACGGCAACCCCTCTTCTAGATCCTTTTTTATTTTATCATAAGTAATTTTCACTGTTTCTCTATCGTACTGAGCTAAAGCTACCGTCTCTGGCTTATCTGCATACGGTATACCAGCGGAACTGTTAGCTCCCCCTATTTCGTAAGGCTGAGCAAAGAAAAGTGCCAGCATAAAATGACCGTATGCCCTAGCTACCAAGGCCTCCCCTTTATATGGGAGCACCTCAGATCCCATGTCATTCTTTTCAATCGCTTCTAAAGCGTGGTTTGCAGCAGCAATACCAGCATATACCGTATTCCAATATTGCGTAGGGGTATTATTACCATCACCTATTACATCTTCCCACATATAATACTCTGAGAATGGCGAATCATTTTGACCCACCCCAACACCTTTATCTGAGACGTTATCAGATGAGTGTTCAGCCATTGCAAGATAGTTATAAGAAGGGTAGGCACTTCCCACTAACTGGGCAACCTTATCCACGTTATCGATGGTTGTTCGCATGTCCGGACTTTTCTCCAAATACTTTTCGCAAGACGAGAAAGTGCCTCCTAAGCTCACTGCCGCTATATATATTAAATATTTTGTCTTCATAATCTTTAGTATTAAAAACCTACTTTCAATGAAAATGTATACTGCTTCGGTACTGGCATCGCAACTCCTCCATTATTAAAGAACTCGGGATCTGCACCATTAAGTTTCTTATCAGAATATAGCAACGCTATATTATTGCCGACCAATGCTAACTGCATAGAAGACATTTTAAGACGTTCTGTGATGGATTTAGGCAATGTATAAGTGAGCTGCACCTGCTTAAGTCGAATAAAATCGCCTCGTGCTACTCTCTGATCAGAATAATTGTACGCATTATACGGATAATTGGCGTTTACTGTCGTGCCATTAGCTCTTAAAATCCGGTTTAAAGAAGTTGGATCCAGAATAGCAGGAACGTTAGTCAGCTGTTCATCACCCGGCATTAACCATCTATTAACCATATCTTTCGACATGGAAGCCATATCAGAATAGATGGAATAGAAACTAGGTTGTAGCCTAATATAGTTTCCTGCTGCAAAAGTGAACAAAGCTGAAAGTCCGAAATTTTTATATCTGAAATTATTGTAGTATCCACCTGTAAAGGTAGGATCCACGGGACCATGATAAACTAAGTCGTCTATATCTTCGCTTTGCAAATAAATATATGTGTCTTTAACCCCCTCAGTTCCGATATAAGTAGGATATCCATAATTAGGATCTAAACCGTCAAATTTGACAGAAAATAAACCTCTTTGAGAGTATCCTTGCACTGCAGCACCTTCAGCTCTTACCAAAGTCCATATGTTTTGATTGACGTCCAGCCTCGTTACTGTATTTTTATTCACCCCAAAATTAAACTGAGTTCTCCAACTAAAACCCTCCGGGTTTTTGACCGGAGAACCGGCTACAGTTAATTCGAATCCTTTAGAATCCATATCTGCATAGTTGGCTTGCTTTACAAATTGCCCGCCGATTCCTGAAGTACGAATACTGCCAATTAGGTCAAAAATATTTCTTTTATAAAAATCCGCTGTAACATCAATTTTATTGAATAACTGCAAATCTGTACCGATATTCAGTTCATATAGCTTTTCCCAAGTCAATTCAGAATTCCCTAAACTACTTAACATAGTAAGTGTTTCCTTCTCATCTTCATATGGCCTGTATGCTATTCGATTGTAAAATACTGGTGTCGCATTCCGGGCATTACCTAGGCTGGCTACCAACCCATAAGTACCACGGATACTTGCTGCTGTCAAAATATTGTTATCAGCATTAAAGAAACTTTCTTGATCAATATTCCATTTACCAGATACATTCCAAGTTGGTAACCATCTAGCCACATTCGATTCGCCCAGTCGATTTGATCCGTCAATTCTTGTTGTGAAGTTCACGCTATATTTATCTTTATAAGCATATGCACCGCGAAACATCCCCGCAACAAATCTATCCCATTCATACCCCATCCCAAAGTAAGGATCTCCTCCCTCTATCATTTTTTTGAAAAACCGATAGTTGGGATTTACTAACCCTCCATTTTGATATTGATATCCGATCCCTTCATAATCTGAAAATTGACGATCTGTATATCTCATCTCAAATGAACCAAATAGGTTAAGCCTATGGTTTTCTGAAAATTTCTCATCAAATTCTAGGTTAGAACGAAAGTAGTAGTTCTTAAGATTATTCAATGTGGTATTATAAAACCCTCCTTCTGGTAGAACAACCTGTGGTAAAGAGTTTGGCAGATCAGGATCTTTGTACAACAGTATATTGTCATCAGCAATCGTTGCATCTCCAGCTGCTTTATATGCCTGTACCATATTCGATCCCTCTAAAATATAGTGTTGTCTCTCTGTATTAGCATATCGATAAGCAGCATCCAAAGAGGCTGTCAATTGAGGAATTATCTTGTATTTGACACCAGCCTGTACTTTCAAGTCCATATTCAATAAGTTAAGATAATTTGTATTTAACTCATTGATAATATTAAACGGCGCGTAACTTCTAGTAAAATACTCTAAATTACCCATTTCATCGTACGGTGTAATTAATCGTGAAGTATTTAATGCGTATGAATATGGGTTTATATCAAACTCTCTCGAGTATTGCCCAAAAACAGGATCTGACATTCTAGTAAGAGTTCCGGGCGCTCTTTGATCCCGGATAGAGCCATTAACCAACACCTCTGCCGATAATTTCTCACTCATATTAAATGTGTTCCTTAAATTGGCAGTGTATCTTTTTACCTTATCTCCAACTGTTTGACCATTGTCATGAATAAAAGACGTTGAAAGATAAGTTTGAGACTTGGGAGAACCAGATGTCAGACTGATTGAGTGATCTTGCAGTAATGAATTTTTAAACAAAACATTAAACCAATCCGTATTGGCTCTAGCATATCTTTCTAAATAATTCAACTTTGCAGCGGTAGTGTTTTCAAGTCCGAAAGTAACATCATCATTTCCCAGACGATACATTTCATTATACATTTTAGAAAAGATACCTCCTGTAGCACCACGGGATACCGAGCTATGGTTAAAGTATCCTTTATTATCCTGCTCAATCAAAACCGACATTTGCTCTGCAGAATTCATAATATCAAACTGATCATAATTCGGTTTTAGATAAGTCGTATAATTACTCGAGTAATTTAAGTGGGTTTTTCCTTCGGTATTTCGACCTTTCTTAGTGACTACAACTATTACTCCGTTCATTGCGCGAGCTCCATACATCGCAGTGGCAGCGGCATCCTTTAAGATTGTAAATGACTCTATATCATCCGGATTAAGACCAGCGACAGATGAACCAATTAATGTATTCGCATCTCCTGTTGACAACGCTTCATTCGAAATATTAACCAAGTCCTCTAAAATAATACCATCTACCACCCAAAGAGGTTTATTGTCTCCAGATAGTGATGTAGCTCCACGAACACGAATCTTGGGAGCAGCACCAAATGTACCAGATACGTTTTGCACGGAGACCCCTGCTGCTTGCCCTTCCAGCATTCTAGAAATATCTGGAACACCGTTTCGCTCTGCATCTTTCGCATTCACCCGTGTCGTGGCTCCTGTAAATAGCTTTCGATCAACATTCTGATAACCAGTAGCTATAACGTCGACCGCATCTAAGGTGTTATCCTTTGCTTTAAGTCTGATATTTATTAGTTTCCTTCCGCCCACAGCGATTTCTGTGGCGTCGTAACCAATGAAGCGAACTACCAATGTTGCATTTGCGGGGGCATTGATAGTAAACTCACCCTGCGCATTGGTTGACACAGCAGTACTTCCTCCTTTTATAGAAACTGAAGCTCCTGCCAAGGGTTCTCCTTCGATATTAAGAATAGTTCCTTTTACTTGATTCTGCTGGGAATATCCCTTTACCGTTACTGGAGCATTACCTCGTTCTTCTAATGAACTAACAGTTATGGTCTTATCAATAATCTTATAAGCCATTCTGTTATTCTCCAAAAGCTTTGACATAGCATCTGGGAGATTTGTTTCGTCAAGAGTTAAGTTCACTCTTTTAGCCTCTTTTATTAAGGCATCATTATAAAGAAACTTGTAGTTTGTCTGTTTGCTTATTTCCTTAAAAGCGTCTTCCAACTTGGCATTACGCAAGGAAAGGGACACCTTTTGGGCTTTTCCGCTTCCATATGCACAGGTCATAAAAACTAACATTAAGGCTGTTGCTATTTTCATAATCCGGAAAATTACTGGAAAAGGAGTTCCCGATAGGGTATTACGCCCTTTGCCAAATGATAAGTTATTCATACATTTGAGTAATTGAGTTAATGTTAATGGTTAAAATTCTTAGCTTAATGAATCTAAACAGGGGTGCTGCAACACCTCTGTTTTTTCTGAAATGTCCGTATTCAATGGACATCAAGAACTTTCATATCTGTTTGTTATCCAAAGGAATCATGAAAGTTTCATTTTGGTGTACATAATTTAAATCATACGTTTACTATTTTTTTTAAGATTAATAATTTGTTGTTGTCTATTTTAAAATCTAAATCACTTACAAATTCTAACATTTTCAAAACCTCTGTCAAGTTTGCCGATCGGCTAATTTCTCCGGTATAGGTTTGAGATAGCGAAACTCCTTTTGAAAAAGAAACCTCAATGTCGTACCAATTTTGCAGTTGCTTTGCAATATTTACGATATTATCTCCCTTGAAATAAAATGAGTTATTCTTCCAAGCTAGATCTTTTTGTAAATCGGCTTTACGCACATCAATTCTATTCCCCACGATCTCCGCCTTCATTCCTGGCAAAAGGATTTGTTCGAGATCACCCTTGTAAACAAGAACCTTCCCCTCTTCCAATGTGGTAATTGGTCTATCACTGTACGCCGAAACATTAAAATGTGTGCCTAACACCTTTACATTACCTCCATCGGTTTCAACGTAGAAAGGTCTTTCCACATCTTTAGTCACTTGAAAATAAGCTTCACCTTTCAATTTAATCTGTCTTTTATCTTTAGCAAAACGGCTTGGAAAAACTAATTCACTACTGGCATTGACCCATACTTTGGTACCATCGGAAAGGGTCAGATTTAAAAAATTAGCTGCAGGTACAATCAACGTATTCAGGGTTGATTCGCTCGAATTTGCCAGTATTTTTTTCTCTTCCGTAGCAATAGTACCATCCGGAAGCAAAGCTAGATTATCATCGACCTTAACTTCAGTCCCATCCGCAAGAACAATCTTTGCTCCCTTTATCGCAGGAAGCACATCATTTTTATAACGGGTATCTTTACTTTCTACGATCCGTGTCTCCTCCTTATTCTGGCTGAATCGCAAAACAAAAAATGAAATGCTTGCTACCACCGCTAGCATTGCAGCTACACGTGTCCAAAATTGAAATAATTGTTTACGTCGACGTTGTTGTATGACAGCCCATGAACGATCTTCATCAAACGAATTAAAAATGCGCGTATCAACTCCTTCCTTTACTTCGCTTTCCAACTGTCGCAAAAGCTCTAAATTACGAGAGTCTCGCTCTGACCAAACTCGAAGATCATAACCTTCTTCTTCCGTCAATCCTTCGCGAAATTTTTTGCTCACTAATTGAGCTATATATAAAGGGTCTGTTATCATAATTTGTATATAAGAAACGGAGATGGAGAAACGGGGTGACAAAAAATTAACATTTTTTTAACAAAAACATTAATAACTAGAAATGAGATAATTAATTACTGGTAAGAACCAGCAATAATACGAGAAAAAAGTATTGTGGATGGATTTTTTGCCGTAATACGCGAAGCGCACGCTGCTTCTGGGTTTTAATGGTATTGACAGAAATAGCTAAATGATCGGCAATCTCTTGGTTAGAAAGCCCATCTAGGTAACTGAGTTTAAATATATACTGGCAAGAATCGGGTAATCCTTCAACAATACGAGCAACCTCCCCCATAAATTCGGCCCGGATTATTTTATGTTCATAATCTATAGGATCAATCTCATTCAGGGACTGACGCCCAATGTATTTTTGCACAGTCTTACTCTTCCTACTTAAATTGTATACCGCATTACGAATGGTACTGTATAGAAAAGACCGAACGGCCATCGGATCAGAAGAGATTTTGCTTTTATTATTGAGATAAGCTATAAAGGCATCCTGAACCAAATCTTCAGCCACTTCGGTATCCTTCACCATCTCCCAGGCAAAATAGCACAATACCTTGTAATGCTTTTTAAATTCAATTTGGTCCTCGAAATTCATCCGCTCTTCTTTAGGAATATGGTATATCTACTGTCTTAAGTAAATATAAGATATAACTAATAAAATGTCAAATGGAATCTAAGCTATAAGTTATAAGGCACAAAAAGAGTAAATTTCACGCTTCTTAGACTGTATTCAATTATTATTAAAAAATCCCCTCTAAAAATAATAGTAGAGGGGATTTTCTATTTCTTAGATTAATCAATAAGTGTATTGTAATCTGTCTCTCGAGCAGGTGTAACCAACTTCCAACCATTAGCATCAGTTGGTTGTATTGTTGATGCTAATGCCCCTTGGAAGTTTCCTCCATTAGCAAATGACTTTCTAATGATCGGATCACCCCAACGCTTCATATCAAAGAAATCAAAGCCCTCTCCCCACAATTCAATAGCTCTATATTTTTTGATTTCGTCAAACAAAGCCGCTCCAGTAGCTGTGCAATTATAATTTGGATCTCTCCCTGATTTAGCAGTTAAGTCATTTAGTATTCCCTGAACTAAAGACGCATCCTTACCTTGTTTAAATTTAGCTTCGGCCTCAATCAAATACATTTCTGAAGCCCTAAAGTTGTTTAGATGTCCTACACCGGGCAACCCTACGGCATTTATTTTAAATTGCATATATGCAAATGCCACCGCATCTGGCCGTACATCTTTATAAATGTTTCTGACATAGGCTAAAGCCGCTGCATTTCCTTGACCAGTTGTACTATTAAATGTCAGTCCCGTAGAAACTGGATCCAAAAACATATTTTTTCTTATGTCGGAGCTAGGAATTTTTTGATATAACTCTTTGCTTATTGATCTCGGATAAAGACGTACTACAGAAGCGGTAGAGTTATAGGCCATATATGAAAGAAAAGAATAAAAATGTATTGTTTCTTGCTCATTATCATAAACTGACCATATCCATTCTTTATTCGGTGTAGAAAATCCGGCTTTGTATTCAGTAGCTGACATTAGTGGATACTTCGCTCTTGCTAACGCAGCATATTTCTCCGCATTGGGATAATCTTCACGATTTAGTGCCGCTCTTGCATATATTGCATAAGCAACATCCTTGTTAACTTCATAGTTATTGGCTGCAGCCCGATCTAATCCAGAGGATTCATACAGGCCAACAGCAGTATTCAAGTCGTTATAAATAAGCTCATAAGCTTGTCCCAATGTAGACAAAGGCATATCTTCCAATCCATCAACCGTCCGTAACACCACTGCATTTGTTGCTCCATTATTAGATGAAGACCATCTATCACCGTACAACTGCGCCAACATCATATAACAATACGCCCGAAAAGTGAGTGCCTGAGCTTTTATCTTTTGCTTTTCTTTCTCATCTCCTGGCACAGCATCAATTTGACTAATTATGGTATTTGCATTTCCAATAATAGTATAATAATAGTACCAAGGATAATATGTATAGGTACTCAGGGGATTAGCTACGTATTCCAAATTTATAACACTACTCCATCCCGTCATAGGAACCACACAATGGTTACCGGCATAATTGCCATACCACATCTTTATTGTTCCCTCTCCATTAAAACCCTGGCTTTCCAAATATTGCCTTTTCATCAATCTAGACAATCCATTTACAGCCATTTTGGCGTTGTCAACAGTTTCAAAAACTGTATTGGGGGAAACTTCTGCCGTTGGAAACTTCTCTAAGTATTCTTTTTTACATCCAACACCTAGGAATGTCACGGCAAGCAGAACACCTAATTTATATATATTTTTCATCGCTTTTTTTTATTTATAAACCTATATTAACTCCCAATGAATATGTTCTGAATGGCACAAATCTATTATCGCTTGTTCCTCCAAACGACTGTTGTGGACTATAGCCTTTTAAAGCTGTAAACGTAGCTAGATTTTCTACAGTTAGCATTAAGCTTGCCCGACGCATATTAACACGATCCAGTATTGCACTTGGAAGTCTGTATCCTAAGGCAATATTTTTAATGCTCAAATAAGAACTACTCATCAAAAAACGTGTCGAGATGTTATTATTGTTATAGGCACTATTTGTAAAGTTAATTTGTGGTATTGCATCTGGGTTGATACGATTTGCAGAGGTTTCGGTCATGCCAACAGGAGCCTCTTTCCAAGATTTTGCAACATCTGCATGAACTGCTGAAGGCGTACTACCAAGCCCCATTAAACTCACATAAGAATAATCTAAGCCCTTTCCTCCAACTGAATACGTAAATAATGCTGACAAACTAAAATCTTTATAATCTAATGCCGTTGAAAAACTGCCCATTAACTTTGGTATTGCAGAGCCACTATATTCTCTTTTCGCATAAGCAGCGTTTCTCGTATACATAGTTCCATTAACTTCCTGCTGGAACGGAGACCAGGCGCCAGCTTTGTTGGTCGGATCGTATTTTTCGGTGTCCGCACGATAAAGCGCTTGTCCAGTCATCATATCAACACCTGCATACTGGTACAAATAAAAATCATACACCGAGTGGCCTTCTTTATAATTAAATGGAGATGCAAGTAAGCCGGCTTCCTTATATTGAGCAGGCATTTCTACAATCTTATTCTTAAAGAATGAAGCATTTGTTCCGATATTCCATCTTAAATCTGATGTTTTAATGGCATCTACATCAAAAGTAAACTCGAAACCTTTATTAACTAGTTGTCCTAAATTTCGCTTCACTCGAGCCGCACCTACTAAGTTATCCACCGAACCAACGGACAAAGGCAGATTAACATTGAAAATCAAATCGTTTGAGGTTTTATTGAAATATTCAACAACAAAATTCATTCTATTCCATAAGCGACCTTCTAAAGCCAAAGACGTAGATTTATTTCCTTCCCATCTTAAATCCAAGTTTTCAATATTACTTTTATATAATGCGGCTTGATTATTATTTTGCCCCATCGCATACAAGCTCATAAAATCATATTCACCTAGACTAGCTAAATTTCCTACAACACCTGTTGCGGCTCTTAGTTTCAACGCATTTACCCAAGCCGCATTCTGCATAAAGTTCTCTTTGGAAATCATCCAGGTAGCACCCAAAGACCAAAAATTGTCCCATCTATGATCTGGAGATACCTGAGAAGAACCATCCCTACGAAAAGACCCCTCGACAAAATATTTCTCATCGTAATTATATCTGGCTCTACCTAAGTAAGATTCTGATGACCGCTCAACCTGATAATCAGTCAAGTTTGTGATTTGTGTAAAATTTACAAGTTCGTGTTTCCCAGCAAAATTTTGATTTGCTTTGAAACCATATAAGTAATTATACCAATTACTATAATTCTCATGGCCAACAAATAAATCAATGTTGTGATGCGTAGCAAAGGTATTGGCGTAGGTCAATTGTTGTGCAAATGTATAATTCTTATAATTATAAATTGTTCTAATACCTCTTCCTTTATTTCCAACTCCATCTCCAATAAGTGCATTTTGATATTCTTTTCTTAGCGAATTTCGAACATTAATGTCACCTAAAACTTTAAAATCGAAGTTTTTCAAAAACTTTATATTTACAAAAGCCTGTGAATTCAATGTATTTCTTAACATCGCATCCAGATTGAGCTCATTCTCCCAAATCATATGCCGACCGACATTTTGATTACGAGACGTTTCTCCGTTATCATAAATCCTTTGCCCATCACTGTCAAGAACATAATTTCCAGTAACTGCATCATGAAGATAGACTGGATATATAGGGGCAACTTCCCGCGCATAATTCCAAGGGTTTGTAAAACCTCCCCCCTCTGAAGTGTTATTACTGTTTTGATGGCTGGCATTTGCAGATAATCCGGCGCTAATCCATGATTTAGGAGTAATGGTAGCACTTAATCGTCCTGATAACCGATCAAAATCAGATGTTTTAATATACCCCTCTTCATTCAGGTAGCCGACCGAAAAGAGATAATTCCCTTTCTCATTTCCACCTCTTCCACTAAGATTATAATCTTGTCTATAACCTTTTCGTTCAATATACTTGAACCAGTTCAAATCTTCTCCGTACGTACCTTTGATCGTAGCTTCAGGAAGCAAATTACCATTTCCGTCGAAAAGCTTATCATCGGGCAAGTTGAATATATTCAATTTAAGAACGGTTGGAACAAGATTTTTCGTAGCTTCTGCATTCGCTTGCTCCAGCGTGAGTTTATTGTTGGGTGCCCACATGTACTGATTTCTAAAACCTTGCCAAGCGGCCTCCATAAATTGCTTCGCATCCAACTTGTCGTATTCAGGAATACCTCTAGTGAACAATCCTTGATTTACAACCAAAGATAAATCCGAACTTCCAGATGAACCTCTCTTAGTTGTAATAACAATCACTCCATTGGCACCACGATTTCCGTATAAAGTAGCAGAAGTAGCATCTTTCAATACTGAAATCGACTCAATATCAGCGGGATTAATATCGCTGATATTTCCTTCGAAAACGACTCCATCTAAGATATAGGCAGGAGCAGAACTACCTGTAACCGAACCAAACCCACGGATACGAATATTAGGAGACGCCCCAGGCTGACCATTAGAATTATTGACCATGACACCTGGCGCAAGTCCTTCCAGTACAGCGGTAGCTGAACTAACAGGTCTTTTCTCAATATCCTTTGATGAAATACTCGCTACAGCCCCTACTATAGCTTCCTTGTTTTGTTTACCGTAGGCTGTAACGACAACTTCTTCTAATCCAACATTTGATTCGATCAATTTTACGTTGATCGTATTAGCATCACCTACTGTCAACGCTCTATCAGCATAACCAATCAAACGAAATGTAATCGTACTTCCTTTTTCCGATTGGATTATATAGTTCCCATAGTTATCCGTTTGAGTAGCTACAGTACTCTTTTGGGAAATAACAGTTACTCCTGAAAGAGCGACCCCACTTTCATCGGTAACCTTTCCGCTCACTTGTCGACTTTGGCCAGTAGCCACTCCAATCAGACAAGTCAGCACAAAAAATAAACTGAGTAATTTTTGTTTCATGTGTTTATTGTGTTTAGTTAAAAATTGTTTAAAAATAGATTAGAATAACCTGAGAACTTCCCATGATATCTCCAGGCCGGATCTAATAACAGACGCAGGTAAAACGTTTTATCAAAAATGATAAATCATGGGAGAAGCCAGCGATACAAATCGCCATACTTAAAGTATTCTAAAAATTAATACGAAGTTGACTTTGTAGGTCAATTTGTATCCGACGTAAAAAAATGATCTAAACGTGGAGAAAGGAAAATAAACTGAGTAAATTTTGTTTCATGTGTTTGTGTGTTTAGTTTTTAAAATTGTTTGTTGTTAGCAGTTGTTCTATCGTAACAACGATATTACTATGCAAACATATAAAAAAAAACAATATTTTACACTTTTTAACATATTTTTTTACAAAAACAACTTTACACAAAAAATAATACGGAAATCAATAATACAATGTAACATTCACCAATACATTAGCAATAAAAAACACCCGCGATCTCACATTGCTATTCTATAATAACAGGAACCAAACTTAATTGGGAGCAATTTAGTTGTAAAATATTTAGCTTATTGATTAATCTATTGACACCGGAAATAAGTATAAAAATCCCCCGATATACAATGTACATCGGGGGAATGGTATTTAGTAAAAATCTAATTTTTCAATGTTAGCTGCTTCACAACTCCGACGCATATGCCCCAAATCTACCTGCTGCAACAGTATAAGATCCGTTAATACGTATTTTGCATTACATGGATTAACGTAATTTACTGCTGCCGAATCAACAGAGGCTGCCCCCAAGGTTGTTTCGCAACACTAAGAGACTTATCCCCAGGACTTACAACAACTTTAATGTTATTATAACCTGTTATCTGATAAACAATCTCAAAAGTCGTCTCATCTATTTTCTTGACATCGGCCCCAAGAATTATAAGGTATAAAAAAATAAATGACAAATAATCATATAGTTCTAAAATTAGTTACAAATAATGCAGCGACGGCTAAAGCAATTGAAAGAAAAAAGTGATGAAGTAAAATAGGTTGTCGTGATTTTGACAACCTATTTTATCATACATTTACAAGACAAACTCTCACTATCGAGTTCCACCTGCCCACCAAACATTTTCAGAATATACATACGTGCCGTTTCCATATGCAGTCTGAACATTTGGATTGGTCGTTACGTCTGAATTGCCATAGGGTAGTCTAACCGGAAATTTTGAAGCATTATTGGGATTATCAAGCTTTATTAAATTTTCACCCATCGCCTTCCACCTACGAATATCATTAAACATCTCTGTTGACTCTCCTGAGGCGCCAAAAAATGCTAGATATTTTTGCACAACAATTTCTTTCAAAGGATTTACAACGAACAAAGGTTTGACCTCACCTTCAAAATAAGTATTAATGTCACCAGCTGTAATATCCGGAGAAGTTTCAGAAATACCGCCAAATTGTATAGGAGACGGTGCAACAAATGCAGCATTAACAGATTTCTCAGAATTAACAATAGCAGCAGTAATTGCACTCTTCAAAACAGGCTCAATATCATTAATAGATCTCCCCAGTCTCTGCATTGCTTCCGCTTTTAAAAATTGTAACTCATGATAACTCAACAATAATGTTGAAGCCGTTTGGGAAAACACAAATGTAGATGTCAAATAGGTATACTGTACCTGCTCATTCGTTCCATTAGGGGCTAGATCTCCATAAGCATCACTATTAGTCTCCATATTGTCAATCTGTTCCCAATCTGGATTAGTAAAGTTCCTATTTCGACGAGGATCATTCCGCTCTATCAACTTGTCAGCTATACTCTTACTCGCTGCAAGTCCGTCACGGGACCATTGAAAATCGAATAACGGGTTTAAATTCTGGGCATCATAAACATTGAAGGCAGCTTCATCTGTAGCTCCTAGAAACGATTTGTCTACAAATTGGATTACATCCTCCCATGCTTTATTTTTGTCGGCAGCCTTAAAAGATAGACGCATAGCATATCTAGCTTTAAGACCGTACGCAAATTGAATCCATTTACTGTTACTACCCTTATATAAAAAATCGTGAGTAGCATAAGATCCTGTACCATGCTTATCTCCTTTTGGAATATTAATGATAGCTGCATCTAATAAACCAACTATTTGAGTGTATATAGCTTCCTGTTTATCTAATGGGGGTGTTTTATTCTCAAAAGGACTAAACGCCTCTGAATAAGGCACATCACCATACATATCAGTTAATATAGCCATATTATAAGCCAATAAAATTTGTCCCACCCCCAAAGTAGCATTGTTTCCTTCTTGGGCTCCACCCTCGGAACATTTGGCTACAACGATACGCGCATTATTAATAGTACTGTAAATACTATTCCAACTGTTATTAAATGTGGTTGCGTTCTGAGGTTCCCCTTCACGATGCTCTGCATTCCACAACTGATTATGTGTCCCCACTTCATGCTCAACATAAGCTGAAAGATAGGTATTGAGGTCCCCTCCCACACTATTTACAGCAGTAGATGTTATCACATCTGCCAAAATAAATTTAGCTTCAACATCGGTGGGATTATTTTTATTGAAATTTATTTCGTCCATTCTGTCTTCCGAACAAGACGAAAAAGCAACTGGTGTAGCAAGTAACCCCAATGCTAAAATTTTATATATATTATTCCTGATTTTCATTATATTAGAATTTGATGTTTAAGCCAAAACCATAACTCGATGTTCCTGGAAGTGAAAAACGTTCAAAAGCCCCAGACATATTTGTATTTCCTTGCGAAGCTTCTGGATCATATCCTTTTAATTCTGACCAAAGGATCAAGTTACGCGCAAAAGCATTTAAATCGACAGAGAACTTCGTATTTGTATAGACAGGATAGCCTAATGAAATCTCCCGCAATTTGACAAATGAAGTTCCAAAAACCGAGGATTCCGATATACCATTCAATCTATTAAAATAAGCAAAAGCATCAGAGGGATCAATTAAAATGTCGTTTTTCTCATATACTCCAGGAGACACTTCTTTGACTGCCTCTCTATCAAACAAAAACGGATCACCAGAGCGAAAATCCGCTGATTTTTGACTAGCACCATAATAATCTAAAATACCTCCGGTACCATGTAACATTTGTCCTCCATTTTTCCAATCTAAAACAGCTGACAGCCTTACCTTTTTATATTCCAAACGAGTATTAAATCCAAGTAGAAAATCGGGAGATACTCTACCAATTACCTGTTGCTCTCCTTGTTGTGGTAAACCATTTGCATCTACAACAATTTGCCCCGCTTCATTTCTCAAGAATGAATTACCATAAATAACTGGAAACTTCTCACCCATACCAGCTCGGATTTGGGGTTCAACAAATCCCCCCAAGAAAATACTCTCTACCCCATCAGCTAGTTCGTCTACATAGTTATCTATTTTAGTAAAATTCAAAGCAAAGTTCCAACGAAAATCGCCATCTCTATATGGAGACACATTCAAAGTAACTTCATGGGCATTTGTGTGCACTCGCCCTCCGTTTGTAACCAAACTACTAAATCCACTAGATCCACCAAGTGGCACCTCAAAAATTTGATCTTTTACGTCTTGGCGGGAGAATGTATATGTTAGGTCAAAAAGCCCGTTTAAGAATGTTAAATCGGTTCCAATCTCATAAGCCTTGGTATTTTGAGGTCTTAGAGCCGGATCGTATAACACTGAATTTGGAGTGAAAGAAACTGTTCCTCCAATTGGATATATAATAGGTGTACCACTAGAAAAACCTCCACCATATGTAGGAATTGAATAATATGAGTCGTAATAGTTACCAGCCTGCCCTACCTCAGCATAAGATGCTCTCAATTTACCAAAACTCAACACATCACTTTTCAAACCTTCCAATTCAGTAAATATGAATGAAGTAGATACAGAAGGGTAGAAGAAAGAGCGATTGTCACGTGGCATATTCGAAACAACATCATTACGACCAGTAACATTTAGGTACAACATATTTTTATAACCTAAATTAATATTCCCAAACAAACCAAAAGTTCGGTTTTGTCTTAATGTCTGCTCAGCAGTATAAGTAGTTGCATTATTAATGTGATTCCATCCAGAAAAATTAAAGTTGGAACCAAATGCATAATCAGTACGACGATGTCTGTCCACAATCTCGTTACCCAACATCATGTCAAAAGTCAAATCCTCATTAATTTTCCAATCGTAACGAGCTGTAGCTAGGGAGTTTAGTTCTGTAACTGAATAATGGTAATTCTCAACCTGTCCTCTTGTAACTCCCGCTTTACCATAACCCCATAAATCTGTAAAATTAGAGGTATAGGAATCCACACCTAACTGATATCTCAAAGTTAACTTTTGGTTTTCAGAAAACTGTGTTACATATTGAGCAAAACTATTACCGAAAAAACGTTGTGTTCCTTCAGTAAACCTATTGTGCTCTGTTCCCCAATAGGGTTGATCAAAACTGCCTCCTCTATAATTGTTTTGAGAATAAGGATTTCCCGCCACATGATTAGGAATCCCCTTAAGATCATAAGAAGGAGGAGCCGGAAAAACAGTAGCCATGATACCATCATTCGCACCAGTTTGTTTGGAAATATTCGAATTTATATAATTTCCAGTAAAACCAGTTGTCCACTTCTCTGAAGGATTGATTTGAGCCGCTAACTTAGCATTATAACGATCCATCCCCGTAGAAGGTACGATTCCTTTGGCATTAGTCGCACCTAAAGACAACGCATAATGTCCTTTATCCAATCCTTGTATAAGGTTCAAAGAGTTATTATAGGTAGTACCAATATCAAAAAACTCTTTTGCATTATTATAGGCTTGTGGGGTCGCCCATGGGTCTAAACCTGCTGCTGCTCGTTGTGGCACATAATATTTACCGGGCTGTTTACCACTTGCCTGTGTATATGTATTATCCGCTGTAAAGGATCTAGACCCCCGAATCGTAATCTTGGCAGATGCACCCGGCATCCCTGAAGAAAGACTTACCTCAACTCCAGAAACTTTACCCTGAATTGCTGTAGCAAGATTACTGTTAGAAGCTTGCGTCAAAATATCAGATTTTATTTCCTGGGTTGCCGTAGCTAGTGCACGTCTCTCCCTTGTTATACCCATTGCTGTAACAACCACTTCTTCTAAGGAATTATCTTCAGAAATCAAGACAACATTAATAGTCGATTGGCTACCAACATTTATCCTCTGGGAGGCATAGCCAATGTAACTAAAGTTCAACGTTGAGCCCTGTGGTACAGATAATGAGTAGTTACCTGAACCATCAGATTGAGTAGCCGACGAACCGCCTACGACAGAAATAGAAGCTCCCGCTATTGGGCTTCCGTCCGTAGATGAAGTTACTTTACCACTCACCTGACGATTTTGCGCCATTGACACGCCTATTAGGCAGGTCAGCACAAAAAATAAACTGAGTAATTTTTGTTTCATGTGTTTATGTGTTTAGTTAAAAATTGTTCACAACAAATTAGATAAATAATGACCTGGACATACCACTCCACTCCTAAATCTAGCCATAGATACGGTTAAACTATTTTACCAAAAATGATAAAATTAAAAACTGCCAGCATCCTTATCAGCATGGCTTAAGCATTTAAAGAAATAACAGATAGTTTTGAACTCCAACGTAGCAGCGTTAGGTCCAAACTTATTTTTTTAAAAATTAAATGCGTAGAAGTGGGAATAAACTGAGTAATTTCTGTTTCATGTTTTGTGTGTTTAGTTTTTAAAATTGTTTGTGTGTTAGTAGTAGTAAGTCGCAACAACGATATTACTATGCAAACATATAAAAAAAAATAAAGTTTCACACTTTTTAACATTTTTTTTTCAAAAATACAGCTTGGAACAAGAAAAAATACGGAATACAAATTAACTTGTAACAATATCATATATCATTTGACTAGACAACCAATGTCAAAACCCATATTTCGAACATCGTATTTTTGAAAACAAAACAAACAAAAATGCCTCTCGTAAAGTGAGAGGCACTGATACTAATAGGAAAATAAAACTTAGCGTTATTGTGGATTATTAGGCAATACGTCTGGGTTTGCATCAACCTCAGCTTGAGGAATCATAAATAAAAATTTACTATCGCCAACAGGGATATTTAATCTTCCATATGCAGGATGATTAGTTCCCTCATAATTCCGCTCGACTCCCTTACCCAAACGCTTCAAATCAAACCAAGCAAATCCTTCGCTCCATAACTCTATTCGCTTTTGAGTAATGATTTCATCAATTAGATCTACTCCACTTTTGGTAGATTTAATATAATTTGCGTCCCTATTTTTAGTTATGTCATAAAGAACATCCCTAGCTCCTTGTTCGTTTCCAGAACGGGCTAACCCCTCCGCTTCAACATAATACATTAAAGCAGAACGAAGGTAAATATAATCACCAGACACTCTGTCCGTAGTCAAGTCTCTAAACTTGAAACTTACATAAGGACCATACTCTGTAGTGACCAATTTCCCACTTGCATCAGGTGTAGTAAACGACGCTCCTTTATCTCCTGCGAACATCTTCTTTCTATAATCAGAGTCCGACATTGCATTATACAAACGCTTGTCAATGGAAATATTTCCACCTTCTGCATATCCCGTATTTGTATTATCAAAAAGTGAATAAAAATTTGCTACAAATGTGGTGAGCTCGGCATTGAGGTCAGCGCCCCACATTGTCTCTTCTTGTTGGATATTATAAAATCCATTTGTCCAGCCCGCTTCATCTAAAAGTTTATAACTGTTTCTCGCCGAGTTTGCAAAAGTCGCTGCATCTTTATATTTACCCATCTCCAAATAAACATCCGCCAAGAAGGCTTCAGCTACACTTTGGTCGATCAGCTCCTTATTGGGCCTAGAATAACCCTCCAAAGCAGCAATCGCATCGACTAAGTCTTTTTCGATCTGTAAATAAACTTCAGAAACTGTATTTCTTTTTGAAGATAAAGTTTCTGCATTTATTGGAATACTCAATCCAGTCTCATTACCAAGGTAAGTAGGCCCATAAATACGTGCCAGCATGAAATGAAAATAACCTCTCAATGCGAGAGCTTGTCCTCTGATCGCTTTTAATTCGGCGTCACCTGTACTTGGATCAACGCTACTTATGATCGTATTTACATTCTTGATTTGTGTATAATAAGTAAACCAAGGAAAATGGGACCGGGAATTCGTAGAGACACGCCCAGTATAGTTATAATTAAAACCTCCAAAACTCAAGTTCTCCATCACAACATCATTCCCCATAAGATCTATAACAGATAATACCCCTTTATGACCAAAATCTTCATGTTGTGCATAACCGGTTGTAGTAGCAGACCTTAAAGTTGCCAAAACTCCTTTCAACAATCCCATCGTAGCAGCTGGTGAAGATCCTAACTGTTCGGAGTTTATCGTTGATTGCGGATCGACAGTTAAAAACTCTTTGCTACAGGATGAAAAAACGATTCCGGCAGCAAGCATATATATAATATTTTTTGTCTTTTTCATTTTCTAGAAATTAATAGATAGACCTAAAGAAACACTGCGTAATAAAGAGTAACTGTTAAGTGTTAAACCATTATTGAGTTCACCTCCTAGTTGCATCATCCGCGGATCCAAACCCTGACGTTTAGATATCATAAATAGATTGTTACCTAATAAGCTCAATCTAGCATTTTTTACACCTACTCTATCAAAAGTTTTATTCGATAAGTCATATGATAAACCCACATTCTCAAGACTTAAATAATTAGCTGAAATCAAGAATAAGTCAGAAGAATTATATTGATTTAAACCAGCATCTGCAAGAATTGGCAATGCAGCATTTGGGTTTTCCGGTGTCCATGTATTGTAAACATCTCTATGAAAGTTTGCCCCACTATTTCCCATACCAGTACTTTCATTAAAGAGACTCTGATACACATTATCAAACACATATCCACCTAGCTGATAAGCAAATCCCGCATTGAATGAAAGCTTTTTATAACGCAAATCGAAACCAAATCCTCCATATAAATCAGGATGTGCTGTCTTGTTGGACAAATACTGAGTAGCAGTCGAATGAACTTCGGTAGTACCTTGCTCTCCAATTGGCTTACCTGTAATTTTGTCTGCTTCACCTTTATACCAAGATCCCATACCCGTTTCTGGGTTGACACCAGCAAATTCTCTTAAATAATAAGTGTAAGCACTTTCACCTTCTACAAATCTAAAAATACCTCCAGTTGCTACAAACGGTTGTGGCAATTTCGTGACTTTATTTTTATAGTGTGTTGCATTTGCCCATAGATTTAAGTTCCAGTTGTCAGAACGCACCACATCCCCGTTAATAGCAATCTCAACACCTGTATTCTTCATATCTCCAATGTTTTTGGAAATAGCTGGAATACCTGACGAAGGAGCTTGAGGGAAGTTATACAACATATCAGAAACTTTTCGAACAAAGAATTCAAAGTCAATATTCAACCGGTTCTGAAACATTCCTAATTCAAAACCCGTATTGAAATTACGTGACACTTCCCATTTCAAATCCTTAGACCCTGTGTAAACCTGTTTAATCGAAGGGTTTCCTTCAGCATCGGCAGTAATCTCAAACTGATCCATGTAAGGATAGAAATTTCTTGCATACCCAAAATGGCTTCTATGATCCATACTTACATAAGATGGGTAGTATAAATTATCATTCCCCTGTTCTCCGTAACTAGCTTTTAACTTGAGATTTGAAATCACATCGATAGGAGCTAAGAAATCTTCATTAGACACAATCCATGCACCACCGACACCATAAAAATTACCCCATCTACTGTCTGGATGAAAAACAGAAGATCCGTCTCTTCTAAATGAAGCATTCACGTAATACTTATTCGAATAACTGTAAGTCAGCTTAGACAGATACCCTTCTACTTTGTATAAATCACTATAACCATTTAGAGAATTAAATTTACTCGCATTGGATAAAAACAACTCGTCTGGAATTACAATCATGCTTTTAGTTCCAGAAATCATTTTATTAATATAGTTAGAGCTTTCATGACCTATCATCACGTTTAATGCGTGCTGACCAAACTTATTGTCATACGTCAATAGTTGTTGATTAGTTAACGTACTTTCGTGAGTTATTGCATTCGTAATTAGCCCCCCATATTGGGAATCGTCCCCTCCTTCGGTATTTCCGTAACGAAGTCTGTTACTCGCGATAAAGTCATAGCCTATATTGTAGGTGAAATTAAAGTTTTTCAAGAAATCAAAAGACGCATAAGTCCTCAGTCCAATATTTGAATTGGTATTCGTTTGAATATCTAACAATGTGGATGCATAAGGATTCATGTTAGTAATATAAGGTCTACGAGCTTCTGATCCGTCCGGATTAATAGTTTCTCCACGTCCCCAGTCATAAAGTTCGCGACCATTTGCATTGGTTAATATTGAACCATCCACACCTCTGGCAAATATTGGATAAATAGGCGCCATATTTCTAGACCATGAAAACAAGTTTGAATACGTACTCGAACCTTTTCCGGATTGAGGGTCTCTTGATTTTGTCCCCGCAAAATTTACATTCCCTCCTAATTTCACGAAATCATATGGACGAAACTCCAAATTAGCTCGAGCTGAAGTCCGTTCAAAACCGGAGTTCACCACATAGCCATCATCTTTCAAATACCCCCCAGATAAATATGCAGACACCTTTTCGTTACCATATCTCAAATTTAAAGAATGTTCATGTCTAACGCTATTATCAAACAGATAATCATTCCAATTATCGTGATACATAACTTCAGCATTTGAATTAATCTTTCCCGTACTCGGATCTACGATTTCGTTGTTTGGCACGTTGAAAATGTTATATTTCAAATCGTTGAAAAGAGTATTTGAAGCAGTAGATCTAGCGTCAACATCTGACACTCCACCTGAAAGTTGACCTAAACGAAGTCTTTGCCATCTTAACTCGTAATACTCTTTAGGATCGGTGATGAAATCATAATCTTTAACCGCGCGAGAATTGACACCTACACGTGATTCAAAGGAAATGTCAACCTTATTATTATTCCTCCCTTTCTTTGTGGTTATAATAATTACCCCATTAGCTCCACGACTACCATATAGTGCATTTGCCGCCGCATCTTTCAAAAAAGACATTTCTTCGATATCCTGCGAAGAGATAGAAGCTACATCTCCGTTAAAAGGCACCCCATCTACTACATAAAGAGGATCATTTGATGACGAAATAGATCCTAATCCCCTGAAACGTACAGTAGCAGCAGCTCCTGGCTGTCCTGATGTAGAGCGGATTTGTACACCACCTACTTTACCAGCTAACGACTGAACGACGTTAGCAGACTGAACCTGCTCCAAATCTTTAGACTTTAAAGTGGATATAGATCCTGCTATTGACTCTTTAGTCTGGGTGCCATAAGCGGTTACGACCACCTCTTCCAAAGAGTTCTCTTCAGATTCCAAAATAATGTTAATTGTAGTTTGCGTACCCACCGCGATACGCTGCGCAAGATAACCGATGTAAGAAACATTCAAAGTCGAACCGTCCGAAACATTGATTTTAAAGACACCTGCATTGTCAGTTTGTGTAGCAGTACTGGTCCCCACCACTGAAATGGACGCCCCCACAACCGGAGCACCATCTACTGAAGAAGTCACCTTACCACTCACCTGACGATTTTGTGCAAACGAAACCCCAACGAGGAATGTAAACACAAAAATAAAACTGAGTAATTTTTGTTTCATGTTAAAGTATATGTGTATAAAAAATAATTTTCAATGCTTAAACGTTAGTATATAATACAACTGTTAAATTGCACGGACTAAACTGCGATACGCGAATATTTAGAAAGCGCAAAAAATCACTTTCCACAATTAAAGAGAAGTATAAATAGTTAGTGTGCCTTCATCCAGAAGAATCGGGGTGACAAATATAACAGACACAAGTTGTCGTTGCAAGTTTTTTAAGTCAAAACGTTTTTCATTAAAATATACACAATCAAAATATTCTGTTGATGAAAATCATGCAAGTGCGGCTGTAGATTTAACATATTTTAAGAAAATTTGAATACTCCAAATTTTATTTCAACACACTTAAAAAATCAAAATAAAATTTCAAAACAAACTAATCATCTAATTAGATTTAATCTTATTAATACTTTTAAAATATTTGTTAAAACACACAGTCCTCACATTAAGATTGTAACAGTACAACTTATTGCCTGTTCCAAAATCGTAGATATCGACTAGCCGCCTTACTGATAAACATTCGCGAATACAAAGCATTTTACATATTTTTGCAGGATGAGATTTGACATCATTACCGTATTACCCTCACTACTGGATAGTCCATTTGCACATTCAATCTTACAGCGCGCACAAAAAAAAGGATTGAGTGAAATTCACGTTCACAACCTTAGAGACTACAGTACCCATAAACAAAAATCTGTCGACGATTATCCCTATGGGGGAGGCTCCGGTATGGTCATGCAAATTGAACCATTCGCTAGGTGTATTGAAAAACTCCAGAGCGAAAGAGACTATGATGAAATCATATATATGACCCCAGACGGCACTACGCTCAACCAAGCTATTGCCAACGATCTCTCGACCAAAGGCAATATCATCGTGTTATGTGGTCACTATAAGGGAATAGATCAGCGTATACGCGACATATTCGTGACACGTGAAATATCGATCGGCGATTATGTACTTTCGGGAGGTGAACTTCCGGCAGCGATCCTGGTTGATGCTATAGTACGACTGATACCTGGTGTTCTATCCGACGAAACATCGGCTCTGTCCGACTCCTTTCAAGATGGCTTGCTCGATGCTCCTATATATACAAGACCAGCGGAATGGCGGGGGCATAAGGTACCCGATATTCTATTAAGTGGCAACGAGGCCAAAATCAACGCTTGGAGGGATGAACAGCAGCTCCAGCGCACACAGGAAAGAAGACCTGATTTATTGAACGAAGAGTAGTAGTTGCTAATTAAGTAAGCCTTTGTAACTTTTTTTTTCTGAAAGAGTTTATTCGTAAAGACGATCAAGAACTTCCATAATTCTATTGATAATTCAATAAAATCATGAAAGTTTTATTTTTTTAACAAAAAGAGTTTGATTATTTAAAAATTATTCTAAATTTGTGGTGTAATGATGACACAAAGTACATATCAATTTTGGTGGTGGCCCGGAGCAAATAGCGTCGGGAGGCACCTCTATTGGTTTTCAGAATAAGGATTTTTTAATCAACCAAAACCATAAATCAAAAGCCCGACGTATTTCGTCGGGCTTTTTTGGTTTAATAAAATTTATAGAGGCAAGAACAGAACCTTCGGAAAAACAGATGCTGTAAAATTGAAAAAGTAAACTAAGGACGCTAGCAACAATTAAACATATACGTACAGATATGAAATACTCATGTTTAGCGAAGCACAAACACCCATGAGTATTCCATATGACAGATAATAAACAGATTATACACATATGACATACGCATTCAAAACAAACCACAAAAAAATACTCGCTGACACCACGACGCCAGTAAGTATCTATCTTCGTATGCGGGATACCTTTCCGAACAGTATTCTACTCGAAAGTTCGGAGTATCACAGCCGAGACAACAATATCAGCTATATCTGCTGTCAACCGATTGCCGGATTAGTATTGAATGAGAATAACTTGACGATTAGTTATCCCAACCAGGAGAAAGTGGTCAAAGCTGCTTCCTCCATTAACCTAAGAACCGAAGTATCTGCTTTTAGACAATCTTTTCAGGAGGAATACCTAGCCGACACAAACGTTATTTCCAATGGATTATTCGGTTATTTCACCTTTGATGCTGTAGCTCATTTTGAGGATATAATCCTTACAGCCAACTTAGAAAGCAGCCGAAAAATACCCTTTCTACAATACCATGTTTACAAATATGTCATTGCTATCGACCATTTTCGCAACCAGCTTTATATCTTCGAGCACCTACTGGACGAGGAAGAGAGCGAACTGGAACGTATCGAGTATTTGATTCAAAATAAAAATTTTCCGGAATACTCATTCCGTACAAAAGGAGAAGAAAAGTCAAATATGACCGATGACGCCTTCAAAGCTCTCGTCGAAAAAATGAAAGTTCATATCCGTAGAGGTGACGTATTCCAAATCGTACCATCACGAGGGTTTTCAACGCCGTTTGCCGGTGACGAATTCAATGTATACCGAGCCTTACGTTCAGTCAACCCTTCCCCTTACCTATTCTACTTTGATTACGGAGACTTCAAGCTTTTTGGTTCTTCTCCGGAAGCGCAGCTCACCATCAAAAAGGGAGAAGCAACCATATACCCCATCGCCGGAACCTTCAAGCGTACTGGGGACATGGAACAAGATGAAAAAATTGCGGAAGAACTAAAAAATGATCCCAAGGAATCCGCAGAACACGTCATGCTCGTCGACTTGGCTCGCAATGACCTTAGCCGTCACTGTACAGACGTTCAAGTCAAATCATACAAAGAAGCACAGTACTATTCCCATATCATCCATTTAGTCTCCAAAGTATCAGGAAAACTAAAACCTACTGCCAATCCGTTTGACGTAGTAGGCGACACCTATCCCGCTGGTACATTATCGGGAGCTCCGAAACATATGGCCATCACATTAATAGATCGTTATGAAGGAATGCAGCGTTCTTTCTATGCTGGGGCTATAGGCTTTATGGGCTTCAACGGAGATTTTAACCATGCCATTATCATACGTTCCTTCCTGAGCAAAGAAAACATGCTACACTACCAAGCTGGAGCAGGTATCGTATTGGATTCTGACCCAGAAAAAGAACTACAAGAAGTAAATAACAAAATTGCTGCACTGCGCAGAGCCCTTGAAATAGCACAAACCCTATGATACGTCCTCTTGAATACTGTGAGAACACGACGCACCTCACAGCAAGCATCGAAACTATTGACACCAGAATTTTGGAATTACTCCATTTACGCAAACAGTATATGGCAAAAAAACAAAAGATAGGGAATACGAACGACACAGAGTTCGTAGATTTGATAGCAGCGAATAAAGAAATACAGCAACTAGTGGAAACCAGTCAATTGTTACAAGATGAACAAAGATAAAATTTTAGTCATAGACAACTATGATTCTTTCACGTACAACCTCGTCCATTTGTTACAAGAATTGGGAGTAGACTACGAAGTCGTACGTAACGACAAATTCGACCTAGACTATGTCGATCAATTTGAAAACATATTGTTATCTCCGGGCCCAGGTATACCTGAAGAAGCCGGACTACTGATGGAGGTGATCAGAACCTACGCACCAAACAAGCGTATCTTAGGTATATGTCTAGGCCAACAGGCAATTGCTGAGGTATTTGGCGGCAAACTTTTTAATATGCCAAAACCATTGCACGGTGTAGCCTCATCCATCATTATCACAGACAAAGACGAAAAGCTTTTTCAAGACTTCCCCAAAGAATCGAAAATAGGACGATACCACTCTTGGGCTGTTGATGAGAAAAGCTTACCGGACTGTCTAAAAATAACTGCTGTTGATGAAAATGGAACCATCATGGCACTAGCCCATAAGCAATACGATGTCCGCGGAATGCAATTCCATCCGGAATCAATATTGACCGATAATGGAAAGAAATTAATAGAGAATTGGCTTAAATAAAAAGTGACAGAGGTGATGTAGATGATGTAGTTATGAAGTCTATAGTTAAACCTTCATAACCTCCATAACATTATCACTTTCATAACATTGTCACTTTCATAGCCTTCATCACTTACGACTAAAAAAATGACCATACTAGATAAAATCATCGAAAGAAAAAAGATAGAAGTTGCTGAAGCTAAGAGCAAAACATCTTTGCAACAGCTAGAGCAGTTCCCCTTATTTTCAAGGCCCTGCTATTCCTTAAAAGAATCCATAGAAAATCCATTACGGACAGGTATCATTGCCGAATACAAGCGTGCATCACCTTCCAAAGGGATCATTAATAATAGTTCTACCGTACAGGAAGTTGTTGAGGGGTACCAAATTGCTGGGGCTTCTGCCATCTCTGTACTGACAGACAGAGACTTCTTTCAAGGTAGCCTCGCCGATCTTAGCAATGCCAGAGAGGTATTACAGATCCCTCTGCTTCGCAAAGAATTTATCGTTGATAGCTATCAAATAGCAGAAGCAAAAGCATATGGAGCAGACATCATTCTCCTTATTGCGGCATGTCTTACTCCGGAAGAAGTTCAATCCTTATCCAACTATGCAAAATCATTGGGTCTTAATGTCCTACTGGAGGTGCATAATGAAGAAGAACTCCAGCACAATATATTCGATAGTATCGATGCCATCGGTGTAAATAACCGGAATTTAAAGAACTTTACCGTTTCATTGGATCATTCCTATGACCTTGTCAACAAAATACCTGATCAGTTTATCAAGGTCTCAGAAAGTGGAATATCCGATCCAAGCACCATCATGGATTTACGAAAACGAGGATTTCAGTCCTTCTTGATCGGTGAGAATTTCATGAAGACTATGGCTCCAGGAGAAGCAATGCAAGATTTTGTTAAACAATTAGCGGGTTAAGAGAGTTAGCTGAAGTCTAACTTTTTCTAACTTTCTAACTTTTCCTTACCTTTGTACCATGTCTGTAAAAATCGGTAACAACATTGATCTAGGTGAATTCCCATTATTGCTTGCTCCTATGGAGGATGTCAGCGACCCTCCATTTCGTTACGTTTGTAAGCAGAATGGAGTAGATATGATGTATACCGAATTTATCTCTTCCGAAGGATTGATCCGCGATGCAGCGAAGTCTGTTCAAAAATTGGATATCTTCGAATACGAACGACCTATCGGTATCCAAATTTTTGGAGGAGACATCGAGTCTATGCGTCAATCAGCAGAAATATGCACCAAAGCGAATCCCAATCTGATAGACATCAATTACGGCTGTCCTGTCAAGAAAGTTGTCTGTAAAGGAGCAGGGTCTTCCTTGTTGCAAGACATAGATAAAATGGTAGCCATGACCAAAGCTGTTGTAGAAGCGACACACCTTCCTGTCACCGTAAAAACAAGATTAGGATGGGATGATACCACCAAAAATGTTTATGAAGTTGCCGAGCGCCTACAGGATGTAGGTATCCAGGCGCTAGCCATACATGGTCGTACACGCGCGCAATTATACAAAGGACAGGCTGACTGGTCCATGATACGAGATATCAAGCGTAATCCGCGGATAAAGATTCCAATATTCGGGAATGGTGATGTCGATTCTGTCGAAAAAGCAGCTGCTTGGAGGCAGGAATATGAAGTAGATGGCATTATGATCGGCCGAGCCTCCATCGGTTATCCTTGGATCTTTAGAGAGATCAAACATTTCTTTCAGACCGGAGAAAGGTTAGAGGGGCCAACCATAGCCGAACGTGTGGATGTATGCCACACCCACCTCACCAAATCGATTGAATGGAAAGGTGATAAACTCGGTATATTCGAAATGCGCAGGCACTATGCCAATTACTTCAAAGGAATACCTGATTTCAAAGAATACCGGATGAAGCTAGTAGGTTTATCTTCTTATGACGATATCCAAGATGTACTCGAAGAGATTAAAGACAAATTTGTAATAGAGGTAGTGTAATGTTACTTCACCAAAGACTTTAACACCCGCTGAATAAACGCTTTTTCCTGCCAAAAGATTAAAAGAGTATACAAGACCAACAGGATATTTCCAGTCCAGAAGCTACGCTCAAAAAACAGATAATTTATAGCGACCAAGCCAGATCCTATTAAAATATATAAAAGCATCTTTCTCAGATCGTAAGGTATAGGATAGTTCTTTTGTCCCCAAAAATAAGAAAGTCCTACCATAGTCAAATAAGTAACCGATGTTACGATGATAGCACCGATATAACTCATTGAAGGAATAAGCAAATAACACAACACGGTCGTAATAATAGCTCCTATTCCTGATATGTATAAGCCATACCTAGTTTGGTCTGACAGTTTGTACCATACCGACAAATTCATATAAATACCGAGCAACACGTAGTTAAATAATATTACAGGTATTAAGTTGAGACCAGACCAATATTTAGCCGACTGCTCCGCATCTCCTCCTTCTATAAAATACTTAAGCCATTCTATATTCATCGACAAACCAACCATCACCAACATCATCGCGATTACAAAATACTCCATGATCAATGCGTACACTTTCTTTGCGTTTTCATTTTTCGCAAAAGAAAAAAAGAATGGCTCTGCCCCCAAACGAAAAGCTTGAACAAATATACTTAGGAACACAGCGATCTTAGCTATGGCACCATAAATCCCTAAATCACTCTCCCCCTTTTCCCCAGGCAGAAGATTAGGTAACAAGATCTTATCCAGGTTCTCATTGACAATAAAGGACACGTTAGCTATAAAAATAGGAAAACTATAAGTCAGCATGGACCGCAATAGGGTTTGATCCAACTTAAAACTAAAACCTTTGATCTGTGGCAACAGCAGTATGAGAGTAACTAGACTAGCAATTAGATTAGATAGAAAAACATAGCCAACCCAACCTTCCTTAAACCAGGAGAAAGAACCACCTAACGCAGGTTGATAGCTTAGCAACCAAGGTATACAGACAAGAAAAATTAAATTAAACCCAACAAAAACAAAGATATTGATCAGCTTTATCGTCCCGTATCGTATAGGTCGATTTTCGGCACGCAATTTGGCAAAAGGCACAATAGCTAATGCATCAGCAGCCAAAGTCAAGCTCATAAAGTAAATATAACTTCTATAATCAGACAGCTCCTGTAAGCCATTACCCGCGAACCATCTAACAATAGGGGCTAGAAAAGTAAACATACTTAACAAGAACAATGCAGTTGTCAGCAGGGTGATTATAAATGTGGTATTAAATACTTTGGGTTTTTCAGATGCTTCGACCTTATTTAGATACCTAAAGTAAGTCGTCTCCATACCAAATGCCAAAAATGTATTGATAAAAGCTGCCCAAGCATACATATGGGTAAATATCCCATAGACAGAAGTTTCAAACTTCTTAACAAACAATGGGGTTAGGACAAAATTGAGCAATCTTGCTACTATAGTCGACAGACCGTAGATTAATGTATCACTCAAAAATCGTTTGACTACAGACACAACTTTTTACTTTCGTTTTTTCAATACGAGAAAATCCTTAAATCCTTTCAGTTCGTCCCGTTCTTCATAAACAACAGACTCAACCTCTGCCCTATCGGGACCTTCTTCACAATATTCAACAAGTGACTTTAAACCGAAATCATCCCCCTCCGCTTCAATATATACGGTACCATCTGGTTCATTTAGAACGAATCCCTTTACCCCCAACTGATCAGCGACCGCTTTTGTTGTAAGCCTAAAATAAACGCCTTGAACTTTTCCTTTAACGGTAATATCCCAATGTTTCATCTGTAATATATAGTCATATACGGAACATCGGCGTATTCTCCTGCCTTATTCAGGTGAAATATACGCCGATGCTTCGTGATTACAAAAGTAATAATTTTATTTAAGCAATACGCTCTATTTGAACTTTGTCTGTCATTTTGAAGTGATTCATATTCTTAACAAGCAATAAACCTGGAGTCTTGCCCACCTCTAGTGAGCCCAAACTCTCTTCCAAAGCCAATGCCTTTGCTCCATTGATAGTCGCCCATTGTACCGTTTTTACAAAATCCAGTTCAGGAAAATGTTTGTGCAGCGTTTTGAGTTCGTCCAATATATTTAAGGTATCATTAGATGCCAAACTATCCGTACCTATCGCAATCTCACATCCATTTTGTTCAAGAATACTCACTTTAGGAAGTGTACCTTCAATATATAGATTAGCCTTTGGACAGATACACATCACAACATCCCTTCCCATTCTACGGATAAAATCCAAATCCTTTAACGAGGTGAAAGTATTATGTACGAGAATAATTTTATTACCAGTCGGAAGATAAGACATATATGTCTGTACAGAATTTCTCGCCTGCGCCTTAAAGTCATCCGCAGAAAAACCGATTTGTTTATAGAAATCTAAAAATTCTCCTGTCTTATAACGGAAAAGCTTATTTTCCTCTTCGCTCTCCTGGTTGTGGATTGAAATGATATTATCATCGGAAACAGACTTTTTAAAAGCTTTGAAAAGTGCCTTTGAACAGGAATAAGGTGCGTGTAGTGTTATCGAGGCATGAGCAGAATCAAAATGAAATTCAATCTCCCTAGCCTCATCAATCTTACGATTGGCCTCTTCATCATTCAACCCCAATATTTCAACAAAAGTATGGTAAGCAATCTTGCTCTCTTCTTTAATAGGAGCCGAAATAGCCGAGTTTACATGATCACCGACAGCTTGTATACCACTATCATACATCGCCCGATCTGCAACTACCATCGCTTCACGGACAACATCATCGTCTGCACCTCGATTTGACATCACCTCGGTGATAAATTTAACCAAACCCTGCTCTTGAGAAATTTTGCCTGACAGATGAGACAACTCCAAATGACAATGTGCGTTAATAAAACCAGGAATCAAAACGCCCTTCAAGCGCTCTATTTCTACATTATTCGGCACCGAATCATTATCATATATTCCCAAAACCGTACCATTTTCGTCCATTGCAATCACCCCATTTTTGATAGGGCTGGACGTGACTGGCATCACATAATCAGCTGAATAATAATGAACCATTTATATACCAATAGTTAGTGTGTGTGTATTTTCTATGGGCAAAAGAGTCGCCCTATTAGAAAATGTAAATTTAATACAAAATATTGCTTTAAACCAATACTCATGACAAATTAAGTAATTTATTTTACACAAAGAAGATGAACTTTTGTTTTGTAAAAAAAATATTCTATGTTTGCGCCATCGAAAAGGGGTGCCTTGTTCATAAGAACATAAAGAAAGGCTGAGATTATACCCGTCCCGATGTAAAATTGGGAGCACCTGATCTGGATAATGCCAGCGTAGGGAAAGGGCGGTTAAATTTATCGCTATTGTAACCCCTTGCAATAGTTTGGTTTAACTCAAATTATTTTACATTTATGATTAAGCATCTTATTGCTACTGGTCTGGCAGGAATACTTACCATTATGGTTGTGATAGCACAGGAAAATGTTACCGTAACAGTGACAAACAGTCAAGCTCAATTGTTACAGGGCGCAACTGTAACGATGGGCAACACAACCCAACAAACCGACAAATCCGGAATAGCTATATTCACGGCAGGAACGAAGGGCAATCGAACAATCAAAGTCCATTATTTGGGATACAGATCTTTTACTGGCCCAGTAACCGCTGGACAACGAAGCATCAATATCACACTTCAAACCGCTGTTATACAAGCCGACGAAGCCTTTGTCTATGCTACCCGTGCCAAGGAAAATTCGGCGACAACGTTCAAAAATCTAACAAAAGAAGATATCAAGAAGAAAAATCTAGGGCAGGACATTCCTTACCTACTAGATCAAACACCTGGTGTAGTCATTGGATCAGATGCTGGCGCAGGGATTGGTTATACCAATATGACGATCCGAGGTTCAGACAGCCAACGTATTAATGTCACTTTAAACGGCATTCCACTAAATGATGCCGAAAGTATGGGATCATTTTTTGTCAACTTGCCTGACTTTGCCTCCAGTACCGAAAGTATACAGATACAACGTGGTGTAGGTACCTCCACAAATGGTCCAGGTGCCTTCGGTGCTTCATTAAACATCCAGACCGATGCACTGGAAGAAAAACCATACGCCGAATTAAATAACTCCTTTGGATCGTACAATTCGTGGAAAAACACCGTTAAAGGCGGAACGGGGCTTATCGGCAACAAGTTCGCTATTAACACCCGCTTATCACGAATCGTATCCGATGGATACATTGATCGCGCATCCTCAAATTTAAGATCACTATATGTGGACGCTGGGCTATACACGAACAAACACACCTTAAAGGCAACCGTCTTCACTGGAAAAGAAAAGACCTATCAGGCATGGTACGGGACCCCCGAACCACTCCTGACTGGCGACAAAGCCCTTCTTATCAAGTATGCAAACGAGGCCTTGGGATTATATGATGGTCCCGAATACGACCGTCTACTAAATGCTGATAGAAAATACAACTACTACACTTACGATAATCAAACAGACAACTATAAGCAGACGCATAGTCATCTACAGTATACCAACATCATTAGTGAAAAGCTGAAATTCAACTCCGCCTTACATTACACCCGTGGTGCAGGCTACTACCAAGAATACCGCATAAAAGATAAACTCGTAAACTACGGGATACCCGATGTAACAGTCGGACAGGAAACTATCAAGAAATCAGACCTTATCCGTCAGCGCTGGCTGGACAACCATTTCTACGGGCTCATTTACTCCTTTGATTATAGAGCATCCAGCAAATGGAACTTCATTTTTGGAGGAGGATACAATCAATACAAAGGCGATCATTACGGTAAGGTCATTTGGGATGAATTCAATGCAAATCCTAATCCTGGTAGCAAATACTACCTGAATGATGCGCAAAAGAACGACTTTAATATGTATGCTAAAGCCGACTACAAACTAGACAAATGGCTTTTCAACTTTGATGTACAGTACCGCAACGTAAATTATACGGTAAAAGGCGATGACGACAAAATCAAAAACCTGGATTTCAGCGACAAATTAAACTTTGTAAACCCTAAAGTAGGTGCAACCTATTTCCTTAACGGGAACTCAAACATATACGCATCTTACGCTTATGCAAGCAAGGAACCTGTACGTAAAGATTATGTAGAAAATCCAAGAAACGAGTTCCCGAAACCGGAACGCATGCAAGATATCGAACTAGGCTATCGCTTCCGTAATGAAGGGTTTAATATTGGGACTAATGCGTATGCAATGCTGTACAAAGATCAGCTGATCCCAACCGGAACATTGAATAATACAGGAGCTGAGTTGCGTATGAACATTCCTAAAAGTCATCGTATCGGACTAGAGCTTGACGCTTCATGGAGGATTAGTAGCACCTTCACTTGGTCAGCAACAGCTGCGCTGAGCGACAATAAAATATATGACTTTGTCGAATATTATCAGGTGTATGATAATGACACGGACTGGACTTACCTAAGAGAAGACTCACGTAATTTAGGAAACACAAAAATTGCGAAATCTGCGTCAACAATTCTTTCCAATAATTTCACATACACTCCAGTGGAAAGACTTTCTTTCAGCTTATTGTCTAAATACGTATCACGTCTATACCTAGACAATACTTCAGCAGAAGAAAGATCCATTGACCCTTCTTTTGTAAACAATTTCTTGGCAAACTACACATTCTCGGCATTAGGACTTAAAGAAATCGGCTGCAATCTCATGATTAACAATATTTTCAACACCAAGTACACAACAAACGGTTACACTTGGGGACAGAAATTTGAGAACAGAGCCGAACGGGATTACTATAACTTCTACTATCCGCAAGCAACAACTAATTTTATGCTAGGCGTAAACATTCGTTTTTAATACAGATTGGTTTGCTACGCAACTGCCTTCGGCGGGCGTCATACCTTATCGATGAAAGACTTGAAAACTGTGTCGTCATCGTAAGTTTGTAAAGCAACAGCAGGATTATCAGATACAGAATATAGTTTTGTATTTAGGTTAAGATCCAGCAGAGAGAAGGAATAAGACTTTAGTTCGTCATTAGTCATATAAGACTCTTCGGTATGTTAGTCCCCTTCTCTCATTCTTATTACGAACTTGGACAGTTCATTAGGCCTTAGGAGCCTGTTTTTACGATTGATAAGTCATAATAAGAACTGCTGAAATCCTTTTTTTACGATTAGTACAAATATGGTAACAGGAATCGATTGTTCAAAAGATTATTTTGACATTGCAGTTTTAAAAGAAGGCAAAGTAGCTTTCAAGGGCAGGTTTGCTAACAATAGTAAAGGTTTTACGGATATGCTTCGGCATACCCAAGGGAGCCATGTTGCGATGGAAGCGACAGGTCCTTATTACTTCCAGCTGGCAAGATTTTTATATGATTCGGGAACACGTGTTTCAGTAGTTAATCCATTGGTTATACGCCGGTTTGCACAGATGAGATTGTCTAGAGCAAAGACAGACAAGAAAGATGCGATGGTAATAGCAGCGTTTGTACAGATGACCAGTCCTAAGCTCTGGGAACCTCCAACTGAAGCAATCCAAAGCATCCGCAATCTGGAAACTTATCTGGAGGGGCTTAAGCAAAGAAGGCACATGTTAGGTAGTCAATTGCATGCTTTTGAGGCCGCAGGCACAATAGATAGGCTATTGTATGATGAAATAACGGAGGAGGTTGAAAGCCATGATAAACGGATTGGGGAGAAAGAGCGCCAGATAGAAATCCTGATAAAACAGCACTACGCAGAAATGGCCTCTAATATCAGAAGTGTACCCGGTATAGGTCCCAGAAGTGTTTCTATGCTGATCATTGCTACAGATGGCTTCGGGATGTTCAAAAACTACAAGCAGGTCATATCTTATTTCGGACTGGCGCCCAGGATATATGAATCAGGTACAAGTGTGAAAGGTAAAGGTCATATCTGTAAAATGGGAATGGGACAGGTAAGAAAAGTATTATATATGGCAGCCGTTTCTGCCATAAAATGCAACAAAGCCTGTAAAGATCTCTACGAAAGGTTGAGGGGTAAAGGAAAACCTTATCGGGTAGCAATAATAGCAGCGGTAAACAAGCTGATCAAACAGGTATTTGCAATAGCAAAATCAGGGGAACCGTATAAAGTACAGCTCTCCTAACAGAATATTATTTGGAGAAAATTAAATTTAAGTTTGGATTTAAACACAGTTCATA
>NZ_FUZF01000013.1 GCF_900168125.1 Sphingobacterium nematocida | reverse complement strand
GTTTCTTTCCATTCCACGTACGATGTTCGCTATATTGGTATTCTCCTTTGTGGTGTACATGGTGCCCGGTCTATGGGGAGCGCCTCTGAAAGCGATATCGGCATTCTTACCTCCTATAGGTACACAGGATTTTGATCTGAACAATATGGCCTCGGGTGGAGGTGGCGGGCATACGGCAGATCCCGCTGCGGCAAGCCGTAAACATTATACCTACTTCCATAGCAAGTCAACGATCAAAGGGTTGGATCCTTACTACGATTACGACGAAGCGTTAGCTGCTGCCAAAGAACAGAAGAAACCGTTGTTGGTAGATTTTACAGGCTGGAACTGTGTCAACTGCCGTAAGATGGAAGCTGAGGTATGGAGCAGTCCTAAGGTCAGAGCAATGCTCAACAACGAATTTATCCTCGTTGAGCTCTATGTGGATGACAAGGTCCTTACACTGCCTGAAAGCGAACATTACGTATCTAAACAGACAGGTAAGAAAATCAATACGGTGAGCAAGCGTAATGCAGACTTCCAGATATCTAAATTCCAGAGCAATTCCCAGCCTTTGTACGCGCTGTTGGATAACGAAGGTGAGTTGTTGGTTCCTACCGGTGGAGCCGTGTACGACATCGAGAAGTATGCAGCGTTCCTACAATCCGGAATCGATGCATTCAAAGCAAAATAACAATACTTTTAATACAAAAATAACAACATGAAAAAACAAATGTTGTTATTTTTGTATTGTTTTTCTTGATGCATCTAACAATTATTTTGCACTTGAAAATAAATTTATCTAGGTTTGGAGATATGAGTGAAATTAAGAATATAGCTGTTTTAACCTCAGGAGGAGACTCTCCCGGAATGAATGCTGCGATACGTGCTGTAGTTCGGGCAGGTATATACCATGGTGCCAATATGTTTGGTGTACGCCGTGGGTATGACGGATTAGTTAACGGAGAGATTATATCCATGGATGCCAAATCTGTTGCTAATATCATCCAACGGGGTGGAACAATCCTAAAAACAGCTCGAAGCGATGAATTTAGAACAATAGAAGGACGTAAAAAAGCCTACGAAAACATAAAAAACTTAGGCATTAATGCACTTGTTGTTATTGGCGGAGACGGTACATTTACAGGAGCATCTAAATTTATTGAAGAGTTTGATATTCCTATCGTAGGTATACCTGGCACAATTGACAACGATCTTGCAGGAACCGACTTCACGATTGGTTATGATACGGCTATCAATACAGTAGTAGACGCCGTCGATAAGATCAGAGATACAGCCGAATCACACGATAGATTATTTGTTGTAGAAGTAATGGGACGCGATTCAGGACTTATAGCTATTCGTTCTGGAATTAGTACGGGAGCTGAAGCGGTTCTTATCCCAGAACTTGAGGTAGACTATCAGGCGATCATGAAGCGTCTGGATCAGAGTAGAAAAAATAAATCCTCTAGAATCATTATCGTCGCTGAAGGTGACAACGAAGGTGGTCTCGTTGTAGCGGAAAAGATTAAAGAGAGTTTTCCACATTACGATGTACGTGTATCCATATTGGGACATATACAACGTGGTGGAAAGCCATCATGCATGGACCGTGTACTTGCTAGTCGACTCGGTGTAGCATCCGTTGAAGGACTTTTAGAAGGACGAAGAGGCGAAATGGCCGGGTTAATATGTGGCCAAGTACAATTCACACCTTTTGATAAAGCAATCAAGCATATTGATAAAATCAACGATAACCTCTTACGGATCGTAGAAATATTATCTTTGTAAAAAACAAAGCCTGTAGAAGTTTTCTACAGGCTTTGTTTTTTATGAGGTAGCTAACTCAAAAATCGTTATTTCAGGCAGTATCCCAACTCTCCCGGGATAGCCCAAAAAGCCATATCCCGTATTAACATAAAGCTTTTGCTGATTTTCTTCATACAATCCTGCCCATTCTTTATAAATATATTTTGCAGGACTCCATTGAAAATGCTCACCACGGACGCCGAACTGCATACCGTGCGTATGCCCTGCAAACATAACATCAATATCTGTATCTAACACTTGCGCCCGCCAATGTGAGGGATCGTGAGATAATAACAACTTAACAGCTTTGTCCTCTGTGCCAATAAGGGCCTTATTTAGATCTCCCTTTTTTGGAAATCTGCCAGTTCCCCAATTTTGAACACCAACTATAGAGATCTCTTCATTACCTACTTTTAATATCCGGTTTTCATCCATAAGAAGATCCCAACCCATTACTTTGTGGGTATCGATTACGTCTTTTAGGTTCTTACGTTTTGCAGCACTATCTTCTTTCCCATAGTAATAATCTCCATAATCATGATTTCCCAAGGTAGAATACACACCAAAATCTGCATGTAGCTTTGAAAAAATATCTTGATAATCTCTCATTTCGGAAGCTACATTATTAACCAGATCACCTGTAAAGAAGATCGCATCAGGCTTTTCTCCCAAAAGCATCTCTATACCTCCCAAGACAGCCTTCTTATTATAAAAAGACCCGGAATGAACATCGGATATTTGTGCAATTTTAAAACCATGGAAGGATTTGGGAAGATTGGGTAACACTAACTTTTGCCGTCTGACACGGTAATCATAGGCACTTGAGAGCACGCCCCAAGCAAGCGGAAACATGGGTAACGAAGCCACCACAAGCCCTGATTTCAGTAAAAAATCGGATCGACTAATCCCATTTTTCGGTTGCTCAGGAAGAGGCTTTTCTAGCTCTTCAACCCTTTCTTCTATCGATTTTCCAGCTTTTGACGAAAAAAGTCGTGAGACCCACACACCACCACGTCTTAAGTCGTCAATTAGCAAAACAATAACGTATATAAATTTGCTAACTGCTGTCATGAAGAAAAGCACCAAAATAATGGAGCGATACATCAATGGGATATTAAACTTGAAAGATATAAACACCCCGGCCAATAAACTTAAGGAATAGGCCCACCAAACTACCGTGAACCATTTCTTGCGAACGAAACTTATCTTTGTTGCTCTAAGAGCGAAAAATATGTAGAAATCTAAGAAAAATAAGAAAATAGAGTTGAAAATCAACATAGTTTTATCAATTTGAGAGTACCAATCGCTTTAGCGAAGCGATCCATCTCGGATTATCATTTAAGCTTTCTACCATCACCACTTCCTCTCCCCCGAGAGCTTTAAACTCATCCGCATATTCAACCTGGATCTCATCTAATGTCTCAATACAATCTGCCACAAAGGCAGGGCTGAATACTAATAATTTTTTGACTCCTTTTTGAGCTAAATCATGTAACACATCTGACGTATAAGGCTGTATCCATGGAGTCTTACCCAATCGTGATTGAAAACAAACTGTAAACCTATCCGGTGCTAATCCTAATTTAGAAGAAATAGCGCGCGTTGTTGCATAGCATTGCGAGAGATAACAAAAGGTATTTAGCTCTTTTCGACAGGTGTCACAACCAGCATCTGGACACTTCAGTTCACCGGTAGGATCAACCTTACCTAATTGACGCACGGGCAGGCCGTGATAACTAAACAAAATATGATCAAATTCATCAATATTATGTTTTTTACCATTCTCTGCAAACACCGCTACCATATCCTCATTTTCACAGTAGCTATTTACAAAAGAAACACTTGGGAAATATTGCCATTTACGCATAATTTCCATCACTTTCTCTATTACCGAACCTGTAGTAGCGGATGCATACTGCGGAAACAAAGGCACTACTTTGATAGATTCCAACAGCATTCCTTCCATCTTTTTTAACGCAGACTCTATCGAAGGATTTTGATATCTCATCGCAAGTTCAACGTGATATTCTTCACCCAACTCTGCTTGCAGCATTTCCTTTTGCAGCAAACTATAATACATCAATGGAGAGCCTGTATTCTCGTCCCAAATCGTCTTATACGTTGCTGCAGAATTAGCTGCCCTTCTAGGTACTATGATTCCCTTTACAAGTAATGTACGACTCAAATAAGGAATATCCATTACGCGTCCATCCATTAAAAACTCGGTAAGATATCTTTGCACTTCAGGAGTAGCGGCAGCATCGGGCGTACCCAATTGCACCAACAAGACTCCTTTTTTAGCCTGTTTGTTCATTAATACAAAATTATACAAAAAAATAGATTATGTCCCTGAGACACATTTAATATGAAAATTGTATGACCTAGCTACAATGATTCGAGGGCAACTTTGATTTCCTTCATCAGCCACATAGGTGTGGAAGTAGCCCCACAAATTCCTATCGCTTCGCCTTCGTTAAACAACGACAAATCTAATTCCTCCAACTCAGATATAAAATAAGAATTTGGATTTGCGGCCTTACAAACATCATAAAGGACTTTACCATTAGAAGATTTCTTCCCAGAAACAAATACTACGCGATCATATTGCTTTGCAAAATCACCTAAATCTTCATAACGGTTAGAGACCTGCCTACAGATAGTATCATTCGCTTTTACTTCATAGCCTCTATCTATAAGTTCTTTCTTTATGGCATAAAACTTATCAACACTTTTGGTAGTCTGGCTATACAATGTGAAAGACGGAGGCAACTCTATATTATCCAGCTCATCAATATCCTGAAACACTAGAGCCTCATTATTGGTTTGTCCTTGAAGGCCTATTACTTCAGCGTGCCCATGCTTACCAAAGATTAAAATCTTCTCGGAGTCATCATACGAAGTCTTAATCCTATTCTGAAGCTTTAACACGACAGGACAAGAGGCATCGATAAGCGTGATATTATTTTCCAAGGCAATGCGATAAGTTTCTGGCGCTTCGCCATGGGCACGGATCAATACTTTTTCATTCTGCAAATCTGGAAGTGCATCATGACTAATAATACGTAGTCCCTTGGCTTTTAAGCGAGCCACTTCTTCATCGTTATGGACAATGTCGCCTAGACAATAAAGATACCCCTCTTCTTCCAGGATTTCTTCGGCCATATCAATAGCATAAACCACACCGAAGCAAAATCCTGAATCCTTATCAATCGTAACCTGCAGATTTTTTGACATACTACAAAGTTAAATAACTTTTGGATAAGTGGGAAGGAATCTTTTATCGCTAATCTTTAATCTTTTATCATTATTCTTTTATCTTTGCAAAAAAATTATAATACAATGGCAACAAACAGAACATTTACGATGATAAAGCCAGATGCAGTAGCAAATGGGCATATCGGAGCTATTTTAAATGATATTATTGCAGGTGGCTTCAAAATCGTCGCAATGAAATACATTAGCCTTACAAAAGAAACAGCAGGTGAGTTTTACGCGGTTCATAAAGCACGTCCTTTTTACGGGGAATTGGTAGACTTCATGTCTTCTGGCCCTATCGTAGCTGCAATCCTTGAAAAAGATAACGCAATTGAAGACTTCCGTACATTGATCGGAGCGACAAACCCGGCAGATGCTGCAGAAGGTACTATCCGTAACAAATACGCTAAATCTATCGACGCTAACGCAATTCACGGCTCTGATTCCGACGAGAATGCAGCGATTGAAGGTAGTTTCTTCTTTTCTCAATTCGAAAGATTTTAAGCTAATCACCAATATTTAAAAAGCCCCGAAAACATCAGTTTTCGGGGCTTTTTAAATAGACTTAGCTAAAACTCTCGTTTGCTTAAGTATTCATTTTCTTTGGCAGTCATCTCCTCCTTATCTGCCTTATTTTTATCGTGATAACCACAAAGATGCATCACCCCATGAATAATAACACGATGCAGCTCATCCCTTTCCGATACTTTGAACTTGGAAGAGTTGTCTCGGATCCTATCAATAGAGATAAATACATCCCCCGCTATTACCTCCTCCTCCTCAGACGAATCAAATGTTACGATATCGGTATAGGTGTCATGATTAAGATACTGCTTGTTGATATCGAGAAGGTATTCGTCTGAACAAAATATAAAATTCAAATCACTTATTCTCTTAAAGCCCTCTCCTTGAATGGCAAGATTAATCCATTCTCGAATCTTCGCTTTTTCCTTCAACGTGTAATCAGTATCTTCCGAAAAAAAAGCTATATTCCGTAATGCCATAATTAATATTTTTGAGTATCCATATAAGTCTGTAATATAAGTGTTGCAGATATTGTATCTACAAGCCCTTTTTCTTTTCTTTTATTTTTTTTCATCCCACTCTGCGCAATAGTTTGAGAAGCTATTTTTGAAGTAAATCTTTCGTCAACATGTACTATCGATACTCCGGGGTATTCCCGTTGCAATTTACGGACAAACCCGACTACGTGCTGGGCAGCTTCTGAATCGGTTCCATCCGTCTGCAGGGGCTTACCCACCACAAATGTCTCCACCTGCTCTTGTTGCAGATAGCTTTTTAAAAAATCCCATATTTTCTCCGGATGAACTGTATCCAATGCCGTAGCGATGATCTGTAAAGGATCAGAAACCGCAATTCCGATCCGCTTAGTCCCATAATCAAATGCCATCAACCGCATAATCTTCTTTTTTTCACAAAGGTACAATTCCATTTTGAGGATAGCGTCTATCTATTTAAAAACAAATAACATTTGTCCCATTGAAAAAAAGTGTAGATTTAAATTCTATTTTAAAGGCAGCATGAAATTAAAAAATAGTTACACTGTCATCTCGTATTTCTTACTTATGGCGACTACACCCGCACTTGCTCAGGTAAAGGCAGTATCAACAACGGAAAAAAGCAAAATGGAACACACTAAAGCAGAAGGTTTTAATAAACACGAAAAGGAGATCATTCTTTTTGGTGACAAACACAGCAAATTACACGTCTACCAAACAACCGATAAATCAGAGCTAAAAGTTTTGAAAAATGTATCATTAGATATACATCACGCCGATCCATTATTGCCCATCTTAAAGGCACGTATGCTACTCACGGTACAAGATCCTGCTCATTCAGGTGTAGGAATTGCCGCTCCCCAAATCGGTATCAACAGGAACATAATCTGGGTACAACGTTTTGATAAAAATGATGACCCTTTTGAATGCTATATTAATCCAAAAATAACCTGGAAGTCGCAACTCATTCGTCTAGGTACAGAGGGCTGCCTTTCTATTCCAGATCGAAAAGAAAGTATACATCGCAGTTACGCTATCAGAATACAATACCAAGATAAGGAAGGACAAGTTATAGAAGAGAATATTGAAGGCTTTACAGCTGTAATATTCCAGCATGAGATTGACCATCTCAACGGAATTCTATATCCCGACCGCCTTGACGAAGAGGCGTCTGCAGGATACATAGAGCTGAACGAAAAAATACCTTTCTCGCTTCAGATTCAGAAAAAAACAATATTACCTTAATCAAGGTCGCCCCGCAGACTAACGGACGACCAATTTAATCTCAAATAGTTTTGACCACAGCTTGCCGGTTACAAACAATCGCTTGGCCTGATGGTCATAAGCTATACCATTTAACTCATTATCTGTCGGTTGGCGATTTTCATCATACATACCCACTAGGTTGATCCTCCCCTCTACAGCCCCAGTTTTAGGGTCAATAATGACAATAACCTCCTGCCCATAAACATTCGCATATACCTTACCGTCAATAAACTCTAATTCGTTAAGACTATCCACCGCTCCATTTTCATCATATACTGCTACAGATGATTCCTCCGTCCCTGTCTTTGCATTTAAGAAATATAACCGATTGGTCCCGTCAGATTTGATCATTCTTTCACCGTCATAGGTCAATCCCCACCCCTCTTTGCTATTGCTATAGTTAAAAGACCCTACCTGCACAAAACTATCCTTATTATAGATCAGCGCTATATTTTCTTGCCAAGTCAACAGTACAATTTTACCATCTACGATCGTCATCCCTTCTGCAAAATACTTATCATCCAACTTGATAGATTTTAATACTTTCCCCGTCTGAAGATCAACCTTTCTCAATTGAGATTTCTCATACCTTCCCGAGGATTCGTACATGACACCATCCTGATATTGTAGTCCCTGGGTAAAGGACTCGGAGTCGTGGGGAAAAGTGTTAACCACCTCAAACCCAAAATTCTTTGCATTGGGGGGAACGACCATCACATTACTATAGGCAATATCTTCCTTTCCTTCAGCATAAACTTTCGCAGACAGCGACCGATCCCCTAAACCATACTGTTTCGTATCAAATGATATAGAAGCAGTATCTCTTTTTGTTTCAATCACATTGCCGTCGATAGAATAAACAACAGAATCTATCGTCGCGTTAGGAAAATTCAACGTCAATTTTACTTGTTCTCCATAGGCGATTCGTTTTCCTGAATCTGGGCTTACAAACTCTAATTTGCCTTTTTGGGTTTTACAACCTATTACTGTAACCAACATGGCTACACACATTAGGGCGACTGATCTTTTCTTCATCGGGATGTATTTATTTTTTACTACCTATTCATCTGCACTTACACTACTCGTTCCAAAAGGCATCTTTAATCAATTCTATCTTTCCAGATTTCAGGTACACAGCGATAATATCAAATCGTATCTCTCCCTGAAAACTATTTATTTTTATATAAGCTTCGGCCAGTTTGACCAAATTTCTTTTTTTCTTCCAATTTACAAATTCTACGGGCTCACCGAATGCGGTATTCGTACGACTCTTTACCTCTATAAAGACCAAGGTATCGCCATCCATGGCTACAATATCTACCTCCCAATAGCGGTATCTCCAGTTCCTATACAACACCGTATACCCAGCTTTAAGAATGTAATCAACTCCGAGCTGTTCACCGTATCGACCTGAAGACAGATGTTGCGCCATATACCTAGACAAGCTTTATGTAAACTTATAGAAAAAGCTTCGTATTCACGACCTCAATCTCCAAAAAATAGCACTTATTTCACGATCGTATTACCCAATAAATTACCGAGCAACTGTTCACCTTCTTTCAGCTTCTGGTACTTATGCAACGCGATCTCCATATCCTCGGCACTAAGCGGCAACTTGAGCTCCTCTCTTATCTTATGCATTTCAGAAGCAAACTTTCTTTTCTTTATTCGGTATATAGCCTGAATCACCAATTCCTTCAAATGCTCAATCTCCCTAGTCACGTATATTTTCCGCTTATCGTCATTCCAGTTAGCACTGATTTCATACCGTGTTGCTATACTATCTATCGCTAGTTTAGCAACTTCCTCATTTTCGTGCGCGAAAAAAAAACGTGCTTCAGGTACCTCGAATGCCTCTGCCTGCTTTTTAAATTCTTCCACAATAACAGCACTGGCCCGGTCTTCAAAAGTCAGATCATCTATACTCCCCAATAGATAAGGAGCCACAGGAATATCGCCATTGCCTTCCCAACTCACCAGCTCACGACCATAATTCAGCAAAATCCGAACTATTTCCCGTTCCTGCAGTATCTCAGCAGTAATCGGTTGTGATACCGAATCAGTTCCCACCCCACTTTCACCCCTTTCTTCTTCCGTCATGAAAAAATCAGGTGGTGGCATATCTCCCTCTGGTCCCACAAAAACGGGTGCCGACACCGTCTTTCCGCCTCCCTTTTTCTCCTGTGCTTTCGCCCGGGTGAGACGGATTTTATTCAGCTCAGACAATAAGATACGTTCTTCGATATCTAACAACGAGCTACACTGACGGATGAACACAGACACCTTAATTTCATCCGGAATCAACGCAATACTCTCCACAACCTCACGAATCACCTCAGCTCGCTTTATAGGATCATCCTTAGCGTCTTTGAGTAAAATATGTGTCTTATAAAAAATAAAATCTTCCTGATGTGCGGCTATATATTCTATAAAAGCATTAGATCCGACCTCTTTAATATAAGAGTCTGGGTCATTCCCATCCGGGAAAAGTAACACTTTTACATTCAACCCTTCCTCGAGCAACATATCCGTCCCTCGGAGTGAAGCTTTAATGCCCGCTGCATCTCCGTCGTACAGAATTACTACATTCTTGGTAAAACGCGAAATAAGCTTGATCTGTCCCGAAGTCAGCGAGGTGCCTGAGGAAGACACCACATTCTCCACTCCAGCTTGATGCATCGCTATGACATCAGCATACCCCTCGACCAAATAACACAGATCAGCATCCATTATGGCCTTCTTAGCATGATTTAGACCATATAGGACATCAGACTTATGGTATATTTCACTTTCTGGAGAGTTAACATATTTAGGTACCGATTTCTCGGTCTTCAATGTACGTCCACCAAAACCGATAATTCTCCCTGTCAGATTATGTATAGGAAAAATCACCCTTCCACGAAACCGATCATACAGACTTTTATCATCTCTTTCTATGGCTAAGCCAATCTCGGCAATATACGCTTCCTGGAATCCATCTTTTTTTGCGGCATCTACCAAAGCTGTCCATTGATCTGGCGAATACCCCAAATCAAACTTCTTGATGATATCGTCCCGATACCCTCTTTCTTTAAAATAAGATAGTCCAATCGATTTTCCTAGATCAGTCTCCCAAATCTGTTGTTTGAAAAACTTTCCTGCCCACTGGCTCAATACATATAAAGACTCCCGCTTATCTTGAGCAGCCATCTGTGCTGGGCTACGCTCTACCTCGGCAATCTCTATACTATATTTACTGGCCAAGTAACGTATTGCCTCTGGATAGGAAAATTTCTCCAATTCCATGACAAACTTAAGCGAATCTCCTCCGGCACCACAGCCGAAGCATTTATAGATCCCCTTAGCTACCGAGACATGAAATGACGGTGTTTTTTCATTATGAAAAGGACAGTTACCAATAAGAGATGTACCCCTCTTTTTGAGATCGACAAATTCACCTACCACTTCTTCGATACGAGCCGTATCTAGTACCTTATCAATTGTTTCTTTCGTAATCAACTATGCCCCCTAACTTTTAAATCCAAACCCCTACAACCGTTCTTTTGGCACCTCATTCATAAACAGATATACTAACCCTCCAAATACAGGAATAATCAATATACCTATGCCCCAAAGTAGCTTATCTACTTTGCCAACTTGCGGATTCACCAAGCATCTGTAGAGTGCAAATAGAGGCACTAGAACAATCAATGCTCCAAACACATACGTAAAAACCTGCTGTATATCCATACTCAACTATTAAATTGCCTTCACCTCAAAATTAAAAATTAAAAATCAAAATTCCCCACATTCCAGATTAAGAGCGTTAGATAAAGTTAAGACGATTTTACCTCTTCACAACTTTACGAATTCACAACTCTACAAATTCACGATAAATTAGCTAATTTTGTATTTCAAAACTTGATTGGAAATGGCTTTTACCATAAAAAAAATATGCTGCATCGGCGCTGGTTACGTAGGAGGTCCTACTATGTCGGTCATCGCCCAGCAATGTCCAGATATTCAGATCACACTTGTAGACATGAATGCAGAGCGAATTGCAGCATGGAATCATCCAGATTTGGAGCAACTCCCTATATATGAGCCTGGCCTTTCAGCCATTGTCGCCGAATCTCGGGGACGTAATCTCTTTTTTTCTACAGACGTAGAAAAGGCTATCGACGAAGCAGACATGATTTTTATTTCTGTAAATACGCCAACCAAAAACTATGGTAAAGGTAAGGGGATGGCCGCCGATCTTAAATACATTGAATTGTGTGCCCGTCAGATTGCTGATGTAGCGACTTCAGATAAAATCGTAGTCGAAAAGTCAACACTCCCTGTCCGTACTGCGGCAGCATTAAAAAGCATCTTGCACAACACAAACTCCGGAGTAAACTTCCATATTCTTTCTAATCCTGAATTTTTGGCAGAAGGCACAGCCGTACAAGATCTCCTCCAACCAGACCGTGTCCTCATCGGAGGAGAAGACCAAGATGCGATACAAGCATTGGTCAACGTTTACGCTAGATGGGTCGACAGAGATAAGATCCTAACGACAAATCTCTGGTCTTCGGAACTATCCAAGCTTACCGCCAATGCTTTTCTAGCACAACGTGTATCCTCGATAAACTCAATCTCTGAACTCTGTGAAAAAACAGGAGCAGATGTCCAAGAGGTAGCCAAAGCCATAGGAATGGACTCCCGTATAGGCGCTAAGTTTCTGAAAGCTTCCGTCGGATTTGGAGGATCTTGCTTCCAAAAAGATATCCTTAACTTAGTTTACATCGCTCGATCTTACAACCTGAATGAGGTAGCAGATTACTGGGATCAGGTAATCCTCATGAATGATCATCAAAAACAACGATTCGCAGACAAAATCATTCAGACATTATATAACACCGTAAGTGGAAAAAAAATTGCTATCCTAGGTTGGGCATTTAAAAAAGACACCAACGACACCCGGGAATCAGCAGCAATATATGTTACAGATCACCTGTTAAATGAACAAGCTAGCATTAGTGTATATGATCCTAAGGTGCCGGCAGAAAAGGTGTTTATTGATTTAGAATATCTAAACAGCCGTCCTTCCACAGAGACACAATCTCTGGTGGAGGTTAATGACGATCCTTACGAAACTTGTAAAGATGCACACGCCGTCGCAATCCTTACCGAATGGGACGAATTCAAATCATACGACTGGCAAAGGATCAAACAAAGTATGAAGAGCCCTTCTTTCATATTTGATGGGCGCAAGCTCCTCAATAGGGAAGAACTGGAAAAATTAGGTTTTATTTACTACGCTATTGGAGAATAAAAAGATCACTCATCCATAGTAGACTGAAACTGTTCCAGCAACTGGGCTAATTCGACTATCTTATTAACTTTCAATTTTTTATACACATTTTTAGTATGTGTCTCGACCGTCGCTACAGAAATAAAAAGCTTTGTAGCGACTTCTTTTTTGCTAAGTCCCGACACCAATAATTGGGCTATTTCTCTTTCTCTCACAGTCAGCTTAAGTAATTCCGAAAAAATAGAAGTGTCCATTTCAACCAGCCTTTCTTCCATGACCGTGATCCCAATTTTGGCTTGCCCCCGTTTGTCCCAAATCATAGTCTTTGTGCTTCCTACAGTGTCCTTCCAAACACTTTGATAGTTTTTAAGCTTATATTTTAAGTTTAAAAAACCGTCTTTATTTTTTCGGAAGAATGAAATGGATTCGACCAGCGTATGGTATGTAGATGTATGTATGGTTGTCAAGTAATATAAATAATCCATCCCCTTCAATTTATTCTCCTTAAACCCATAAAACGAACGCATTTTATCATTAATATACAATGGTTTAAATGCCTCCACATCATGAACAGTAATCAGAAATGAAGATTGATTTAACACATTTATGAATTTATCATCATACAACATATCCAAACACATACAATCTAGAAACAACAGTTCCTTTTCGATACGCTGCAGTTCTCCTTCTAATATTGGAAATGGATTCATGTTAAGCTGATTAATTGGGTTTTTCATAATACTTACTCAAACCTACATAAATTCGCCTTTACACGCAATATAAAAGCGAATTTTGTAGCTCACCTCATCCATTCAGATTCTTTTATAGAGGAAAAGTAAGAAATTTGGTGCTAGCCGAAGAACAAAACAGCAACAAACAATTTAATGTCAGTTCGCTTCATTAGCGGATATAATTAAATTGGATATAAAAATGAATTTTTGTAGATTTAAGACAATGAACCAATAGGAGTCCTAATGAAACATATTATTTTCGTTGACGCAACCAACATAGGACTTTTTTATTTTAGAGCCTTTATCTTCGAGAACGACCAACAAGAGGTTTGTTTTGGTATCTTTTTGGATGATCACACCTCTCCTTTAATTTGGTTTGAACAAACAAAAGAAAATTCTGTTGCTCTCCATATCGATTATAATCTCGCCCAACTAATCCGTGACCATAGCCAATCAGACAGAAAACAACGGTCTATAAATTTCAAGGAGTTTATGCGTTTTGTCAAAGACAGCGAACGTGTTGCATCCAAGATGGTCTTCCGTGGTAAACACATCGAATTCCTTAGTAAAAGTCTAAGCCTAGCGGATATCAAGAGAAACTATGTCAATAAAGCAGACTAAATCCTATCTATAAATTGGTCGTCCTTGTAACACCGTTTTAATAGCAACTGAGTGACGTTTTCAATTGCATAAAATTTAGTACCTTTAACTAAATTGTGCACATACACAACGATCAAAAAAAGAGTTAGTTATTTTTCAAAAACCACCTATTGATAAAGCGTCATGGAACAGAATCAACAAAGATACGTCTACGATACCTTGAGTGAAGCGGTCAATGACTTACAAAAACGAGGATACACACACGATTTTTTAATCCCGGAAGACAAAGAATGCATTTATTGCATCGAGAAGTCTCTAGAGTTATCTCCCGACGATTTCAAAATTGAAGAAATCTATCGTTTTGAAGGCATGACAGATCCAGGAGATGAGAGTATTGTATTTGCCATAGCATCCGAAGAATACAATATTAAGGGCCTGGTCATAAATAGTTTTGGGGCAGATTTTGGCTATCGTTCGTCAAAAATCGTCGAAGACCTTTATCGGAGATCAAGACAATAAGTCTTAACTAAAATATAGAGATAACATACTGCAGTTTTTGTAGTTTACTACAGCTGTAGTTAAACGTTTGACTACGAAATTGATACAGAAAAAAGAAATTGGACAAAAGGTTACATTAGTAGACATAGCCAAAGCAAATAACTGCTCTGTTTCTACCGTTTCAAGAGCGCTCAGTGATAGCCACGAAATTGGTGAAAAGACAAAAAAACGTATTGTTGAGTACGCTAATAAGCACAACTATGTTTTCAATAATCTTGCTAAAGCCCTAAAAAGAGGCAAAAGCAACCTAATTGGCGTTGTCGTTGGAAATTCAGGAAACTCGTTTTTTTCAGCATTGTTAGAAGGCATACATCAAGGCGCTAGAGGATCAAGCTATTCCGTTATCGTGATGCAGAGCAATGATAACCCCGATGAAGAAAAAAAGTGTATAACAACATTGGTATCTATCGGTGTAGACGCTTTAATTATATCGCCTATAGGCCACAGCGACAATATCGAATACCTCCAAAAGCTCCATATCAATAGATGTATGGTTATCGCCGTAGACCGAATAAACAACAGATTACAGACCATCAAAATCGGCAGTAAAAATTATGAGGGAGCATACCTAGCAACCAAACACCTCATCGAAATGGGCCGTGACAGAATAGCCCATATTACACTCCATGCCAAAGGTGTGTCTCAAGAAAGATTCAACGGGTTTAAGGAGTGTCTTAAAAACCACAATATCAAAATCAATGACAAATACATCCAAAAGATCCAGGTAAATAATAATGATGAATTATACACGGAACTGGAAAAATGTATCAGCACCCTTTGGAAAATACGTAGTAGACCCAACGCGATTTTCTGTGCTATGGACAATATTACAAACAATATCTACGACATCCTCCGCGACAAAAAAATCAGTGTACCAAAAGATGTTATCATTGCCGGTTTTTCTAATATGGAACACTTATCAAACTTTAAGAACCCAATAATACGTATTGAACAAAATGCGTTCGATATAGGAAAAGAAGCAATACAAACTGCATTTGAATACCTAAATAATCAAGGCCTCCCATTATCTAAACGTATTGAATTCAACGTAAAATTGATTCAATAGCATTTAAAAATTTGACAGCTATCTCCATAAAAGATTAAATTCACTCGGCCCTTGTTTCATTCACAAACAAATAATATAACGTAAGACACTGGTTAGATCTGACGTTATATTATTTGATATTCTTCAAAATTCGCTCTAAAGTATCCGATACTCGACTAGCATCTTCTTCCTTATTAATGTCTAGGCCACAAAACAGACTTCCATTTACGGTAGCATGCATAGACAAATAATAAACACCTCCGATCAATAGCGCTAGCAAAGGTTGTACATCATCTTTGAAACTTTCTTTTTCGATAATCTTCTGCAATAAATTATTCCCAACTTCGTCTCTTTCATCCGCCAGAGCAGAGAGCACTTCGTTCTTTTCGCTAAGCTCCCAGATTAAGAGCTGTGTTAATAATTTATTATTTTTCATCTCGGCAAACTGATTGAGCAACACCTCAACTACAGCTTGCTTATCAAGTCTTTCTGGTATCTCAGCATAAGCCTTAGAAAACCAAAAATCCTTACTTCGAAGAAATGCATCATAAAGACCTTTCAGATCTCCAAAATGAAAATAGATCAACTTTTTGTCAACTCCAGATACCCGACTGATGTTTTCAACTTTTAAAGCAATAAATCCTTCATTCGATAAAATATCTTCTACCGCTTGAAGTAATTTTCGCTTAGTTGATTCCGATTGAAGCGTTTTCTTATTTACTTTCATATTATAAATATACTACTAAATATCTTTTTATCAACACCTTTTGAACTCTCGACCTCAAGCATATTCAAAAACGAGCGTATTCTTAGTATAACTAAAGAGTGAAAAACAAAGCAAGTTTAAACATCATTATCATAAGAGGTCAAATCCATTATTTGGACTATTTATTTATTATATTTAGGATAATATAATTCAATTATAGTGTAATTTTTTGACAATACCATATTGTCAAAATTTTTCAAAAAATAATTATAATCCCGTCAAAAAAATATGCTTTGCAACAAAGGATACGACTCTTTGTCTGCCTACCACTATTATCTGCTACAAAAAATACAATAAAAAAACGGTCAGTAGTCAAACACATGCTCTCCAAAAAGATAGTCCCGAAGCTAGCGCCTCAGGACTATACAAACCAATTATTAACCTAAATTATGAAATCCTATATGATGATATATACATAACGTCAGTTATTCAGCTTTATTATTTATAATGGATGAATAAATCTAATTTTGGTGATTTAAATCAGAAAAACCTATTTTTATCGCTAAAAGTCAATGCATATGATTAAAATAATAGCAGCTCAATTAGAAGACATACCTGTTGTACAATCCATAGCGGCGGCGGCCTGGCCTATAGCCTTTAGCGACATCCTATCGGCAGAACAGATAACCTACATGATGGAAATGATGTATTCAACAGCTGCGCTTAAAGAACAAATAACTACAAATAACCATTTATTTTTAATCGCTAAAGAAGATGATAAAAATGTAGGGTATTTATCTTTCGAACTAAACTATAAAAAACAACAAAAGACAAAAATCCACAAAATATACCTGTTACCCGATACACAGGGAAGAGGAATTGGCCGACAACTATTTGATGAGGTATCCCGAATAGCACTTTTGAACAGCAACCATACTTTATCGCTTAATGTAAACCGGGACAATATGGCTGTAAATTTCTATAAAAAAATAGGCTTTGAAATCGTGGGACAGGAAGATATTTCAATTGGTAATGGATTTCTGATGGAAGACTACATTATGGAATGTCAACTGGATTAACATACTAGGATCAATTCTCTTTTATACAAAAAAGCCTGTCCGCACACACGGAACAGGCAACTAAACACTTACACAAATATTATCTTTATCCTAGGAGAATGACGTGACAACTTTACTCACTTTCCAGCCATCTGCTCCCTGACTAAGTGATACGTAGTCTATACGAGTAAAGGTTTTGAACTTCATAGATACCTTCGCCACACAAGCTTTCCCGCATTCGTCCAGAATTTCATAACTCGTTTCACAGTCATACTTTAATCCTTTGTTCGCTTTTAAGAATGTCGTATACTCCCGCTTTGTATAACTTTTATTACTAGCGGAATTAAGATAGATGAAGTCATCCGAGAAGAGATACTTATTCATATCCAAACTACCTTCTGTTGCAGCCTCCAGATAGGCTATTACAATTTTCGAAGAACTCAGGTTTTTCAATGGATTTACTTCTATCGAGGCAAAAGAATTGAAAGATAGCATCATAATAAATGCTGTAACGATTGTTGTCATTGTTGTTTTCATCAGATTTCTAATTTCTTGTTGTAATATCTATTTATTATCTCAGTCCCTTTTTTCGGTTACTTCCCTAGTTTTTCTCTTGGTTGTTATAACGAAGGTATAGTGGTTCCCCAAATCTTTCAATAAAGATTAGACCAATTGGTCTATTTTATCGGTCAAACCACACGATTTTTCGGTCAAATATTCCACCACCTTATACTCTTCCAAACAACAAAGAACAAACATTAAGGATCAACACATTGAACCGTGCCATATTTTAACCAAGTATCCCACCAAAACAACAACAGGCTGAAAAACTGGCACTTAAAAACAACCACTCACATTACACCTGTCCGATACTGAACAGACACATGTCCAATATCGGCCAAAACCAACCTTATATAACGAAAAACATCCAAAGTAACTTTTCACTTTGGATGCCATTCATCGATCTTCCTTAAACCTACAATTACTTTATAGGTATCGGCAAAAATACGATCTCTTTATAATTATCTTTTTCAAACAAAACTCCGATTGTCCGATTATCGAGCTTCACCATATCCGAATAAGCAGAATATGATCCCTTATATCCTTCAGGTGCTTTTGCGATCATTTTTTCAAAATACCAAGTCTTTCCTTTGTCTTTTGACAGACGCAAAGTCAACTTATCCCTTTCCTTCCGGTCTGCAGCATTGCACACAGCCAATACATAGCTCTTTCCTCTTTTCCAAGACAAAGTGCTTCCTTGATTTACAGGGTCCGGCAGGTTATTATCATAAAAAGTTGTATCCCAACTTACACCACCATCCTTGGAGTAACTCACGATACGAGCACGTACATTTCCTTGCTGATTTCTCGTATTCATATACAGTTCATTATCCGATATCTGAGCAGCCATAGTCTCATTCCCACCCTCAAAAGCAATCTTATCAGCAATTCTGAATGTTTTACCGTGGTCATCCGAATAGTAAGCATGTGCAAAATAATCCCTCCCCTCCGACTTTGGTTCGCCGATTGAATGATTAGCTGGGATATAGAGCCTTCCTTTATATACACCGGTATCAAATTGAAGAGCATGACCTGGTGTATTTGCATAGGCTCTCCAGTCTTCTTTAAAATTATACCCGGCATTAACTTCAGGTTGTTTAGGTCGATGCACCTGTGTCGTAATATTTACTGGTTCAGACCAAGTCTCTGCGCCATCGGTAGAAGTAATATACCAAGCCTCTCGCAATCCATTGCCCTTACGTACCTCATGCTCATGGTTATTACCCGTATTATAAAATAGAAAAATTCTACCTTTTGGGTATTTCGGATCCAACAGATCTACAACAGGAGCAGCATTCCCCGCCTGCAACTTGTCATAGTCTGCCGCAATTTTCAAGGAACTCCATGTCTTACCATTATCCTTACTGATTTTATAGACGATATCTACATTTCCATAATCACCGGCATGATCCACCCTACCCTCCGAAAATGCGATAAGTTGTCCACTCTTATCCTTTACCACCGCTGGTATTCGATAACTAGCATAACCTTCATTACCCGATTTAAAAATAGTCACTTCTTGTGCTTCCAATTTAGATAGAAAGGCCAAAGAAATCAATGTAATCAGTATTCTGTTCATATGTGTTTTTATTTAATTTTTATCATTATCAATAGGAACAAAGGTAAACATCCACTTGACAGGTGTTTGCCAACTCTTCCCTTTAAAATCTCCCACGGGCAATTTGACCAATACATCATTCCAGCCCTTTTTAAGTACGATCATCGTAGGTGCCCTAAATGAATATCCTTCGTCAATCATTGGTTTTTCCAGATCTCCCTTCATCCCTGCCTGTTGCCACAGAGGGGGAGCGACTCTTCGTTGATTTACCCATACTTCACTATGTCGATCATCCCAAGTATCATGCTTTGGCGAATCGCTGGCATACGACCTCGACAGGTCATTGAATCCTATCCAAAAAGGCCTCTCTCCTGGTTCGTCGCTCCATATCTTCGTCCTAGCGTACCAAGTCGTATTAACCTTAGGTGCATCGATTACCCCGCCAACTACGTCAGCCCACCAATGCCGTAAGATCACTGTTCCTCCTTCTACATCTTTAGATACTGTTAGATCCCTATTAAATAAATCTTTCTCGATTTCGAAACTTTTCTCCAGTATTCCATCATTATCATAAGGTCCGATCAAATCCCATTTAATACCGACCTGCTTTACATAAGGAAAAGGTAGGCCCACAAAATATCGATGCTTATGGCACAGTAACCTTCGTTCAAAATCCTTAAATTCCTTATAACCCGGTGTGTCCTTCGGTTGAAGATTGCACAGCCAACTAGCCATTCCTCCTCCGCTCCAAACCCGTTCGGCGAATGTCAAGATAGAAGGATATATACCATTTTGATAAAACATATCTCTAGCAGCTGATACCGCCCTATCTGGCCATGCGCATAGTGTAGCCCCCTTCAGGTTTTGATGTTCCCTATCATTTCCTCCAATTTTTCGATGGAAAAGTGTAGTTACCGTTTCCAGGGGGTCCATATGATTAATATACAAATGCTTTGAGTCGATATAAACAGTCCCCCCCTCTTCTTTAACTACCTCTGCTCCTCCCATCCAGAGCTGTCGCCAAGTCTCTGGAGACAGATTGCTCCCAGGATCCCATCCTATCGTATTTTTGTAGCCTAGCTCTTTCACATATTTAGTGATTTCGGGCATAAATCCGGCATTCGTGATCTTAACCTCATCTCCGCCGATATGCAATATATCCAATTCTGGATAGCTTCTTTTAAAATCCTGTAACAGCTGCTTGATATACACCATCCCCGAATCAGATTGCATATCTACTCCAAAAAAACGCTTAAAAGCGGCACTGTGTCCGGGCATATCTATTTCCGGAAGGAATGTAATATACCGCTCTTTACAATACGCTATGAGCTCCTTAAATTCCGCCTCGGTGTAATACTTCCCTGCCCAACGTGTCATATTCGATGCATCGGTCAAGCCTGGATATCGATGACTCGCTAACCGCCATGCTATATCCTCTGTAAAATGGAAATGCAATACATTCAACTTGTACCTAGCCATTACATCGATTTGCTCCTTGAGCATATCCATGGGCTGATAATTTCGGCCCACATCTACCAAAAAAGCGCGCCAAGAAAAGGCTGGATCATCTTCCACCACTACACACTGCACTTTTCCTTTGTCCACAGCAAACTGCCGCAATGTCTGTAACCCATAAAACACCCCCTTTGAGGTAGATGCTTCCACACGAACCCCTTGTGGATCAATCTCCAACAGGTAAGACTCATCACTTCTACCGGTTTTCTTCAAGACCAGCTCCACAGACGGCATTCCCTTACTTCTTTTCTCTTGTACCGGTATCCCCCAGTCCGAAAAGATTGCCTTTGCGAGTGCTGATTCACTTTCCAAGCCAGCGGCAGCTTGAAGTACTACCCCCGCAGAAAGGTTCAACTGTTGCGACTCCCATTGCGTCCGAACCGGCATCGGGATCAAATCCTGCTGTGCACGCGGAGTTAGAATACAAAAGAGCAACAACACTACACATAGTACCGATTTTGCCATTATGTTATTTCCCTTCCTTTTAAGATAGACCAACAGTACCATTCCTGCCGAGGAAGATGGAACGGACCTTTAAACAAATTTCCCTTTGCCGTCTGTGCCACCGTACCATCCCGATGTAGGTACCCATACCATTCACCTAGCTCCTTGTCGTGAAAATGACTATACGCATATTCATGGATCTGTTGATGCATCCTTGCGTATTTATCCTTGCCCGTCATGAGATATGCCAACAGAGTAGCGATGATCGTCTCATTCTGTGGCCACCAAAATTTCATATCCTGCCAATACTCTTGCACTGGCCTGTCATAAACATCTCTAAAATAGAGAATTCCGCCATATTCTTTGTCCCAACCTCGTTCCCACATATAATCCAGCATACGACAGCCGAGATTGATAAGTTGCGTATCGTCATTCCTATATCTGGCTTCGTGAAGGATAAACCAAGCTCCCTCAATAGCGTGCCCTGGATTTAATGTACGTCCATCCACGTGATCAACAATACTCCCATCCGGAGCGACCTGTTCCATCACACAACGAATATCATCCTTCACGAACAAGGTTTCTATCTCCTTTATCCATTCAGTGATAGCATTATCACATCTTGGATCACCTATCGTTTCACGCAATTGTTGGGCAGTATTAATCATGATCATAGGGATACCTATTCCCTTTGTAGGACGAGTATTTTCAAACTTCGGCTCCATAGTTCGTATACCTGCTGCATACTCCATACAGACGCCAAACAGGTCCCGAGCCAATCGCCCTGCATCCTCATCTCCCGATGCCTTAGCGTAAGCCGCACAGGCGATTACAGCAAAAGTTTCCGAAAAGAAATACCTGCGCATGCGGATCGGATTGCCCAATTTGTCCACATGAAAGTACATCTTGCCATTATCATCAAAACACTTCTCCCGAAGGAAATCATAACCCAACTTGGCACCTTCCAGCCATTCTTCACGTTGTTCCACCGTATTGTATAAGGTAGATAATAACCAACACGCACGCCCCTGTATCCACACCGCCTTATCCGTATCAATCAAAGTTCCGTCTGCATCACGCATCAACAAATACCCTCCATCTTCGCTATCATAGGATCTCGGAAACCAAAATGGTACCGTATCCTTTAGTAGCTGATTTTTATAAAAATCAGCCAGTTCTTCTAAATATTGTTCTGAATACATACCTAATTAATCTTAATATTAAAAGTTGAAACAGGTACCGCCGCTTCACTTTCTAGATTGGCCCTTGTATAAGGGCTATAACCGTAACGAATAGCAGATAAGACACCTGTTTCAAAAGAAATAAATAACTTATTTCCTTCCATGCGTATTTTATTTATTTCTAACTCCTTTCCTTTCGCATCCAACAATACGATATCTTGTAAGGCATCTCCCCCTTTCGTTTTTAACACCTCACAGTCCTCAAAAGAGAGCACCAATTCCGTCCCATGCACACTTACCCCCATAGGCTCTGGTACATCTACCTGTACATCCTTACCATAGCTGTATTTGGCCGCCAATCTGGCCAAGCGTTGACCGATAATAATTTTCTCGCGGGGATGGACATCAGTAGAATCGCCGAGGTCCGACGACACCGCCATATGCACATTGCTCAGGCGTCTTGCCAACTTACGCTGACTATCTCTAAAGGAAGGCCAGGAGGGACGTTCAATACTTGACAATTGCACTACATAAAAGGGGAAATCCTGTTGGAATTTTTCTCGCCATGCAGCAACCAACGTTTCAAAAAGATAGGCGTGCAGATCCACATTATGCGTATTACTTTCGCCCTGATACCAGAGTACACCTTTAAAATTCGTATTTAACCAATTGGCAATACCGCTCTCAAAATTATAGCCAGGGGCATAAGGATGGGCTTGATTTCTGTTTTTGGTCAAGGTTAGATTCACTCGGGCTCTTTCTCTGCAGAAATCCTGTATAAAATCAGAAACCCGCCAACTGTGGATATACGTAGCCAACAGATTATCCATTTCCAGCGTACGCATTGGAATCCATGATTCCGTATTAGAGCCCCCTACTGCCACTTCCACAATACCGCTTGTCACTCCCTGCTCTGCTGACACCTGTGCCGCAAAAGCATATGCTATTGCCGAGAACTCACCAGCAGATTTAGCCGATGGTTTTTGCCAAGCCCCAGAAAAGAACGCTCCATCGTTGACCTGTTCCAGGGTTAACGAATCCCACGCTACATTATGGGTTTCGACTAGATTTTTATATTTAAATAGTCGAACAGGCGTCTTATCCAAAGCCTTTTCCATCAGCTCCTTACCCCTTAGGGCATTACGCAACGGGAAAGCCATATTCGACTGCCCTGCGGCTAGGTAAACATCACCAAACCATATCCCTGAAAGCAAGATCTCTTCCTTTCCCATCTTTACACTAAGTATGTAAGGTCCACCAGCCGGCATCCTCGGCAGTATAAGCGACCAGTTACCACGCTGATCTACTTTACAGGTATAATTTTCACCCTTAAAAGCAAGCTTCACCGTCTCACCTGTCGTTCCTTTGCCAAAGATTTTATTGAGTTTATCACGTTGCAGCACCATATCATTACCCAACGTTATATCCACCGAAAGAGGGAGCTTCGTTCCAACCAGGCTATGGTATACTGTCGTCGATAGTATGCGCGCGCCAATTTCATCAGGGTGTAAAAAATCCTCAAAAAGATCCATCCGATTCGCCAGTGGTGTATAGCTATCAATTAGTTGAACACCATTGGCATGGGCTATTTCAGGTATCAACTCTTGGATTTGGTTAAACCAGTCCCTTGTACCCGAAAGGAAACGTTTATGTCCTGAGAATATCGGAGTCATCTTACAGATATAGACCTCGACTTTAGGGTTTACCCGTTTAAATGTATCAATCAATGCCGAATAATCGGTTACAAATTCGGTTCCATAATTGGGCCAATTTCGTGGATCCGTATCATTGAGTCCCAAGGCTATTACCAGAATATCTGGTGCGAAAGCCAGCGCTTCCTTAAACTCTTGCGTCAGCACATAAGGATTGTGTCCACGTGATAACAATGTAGCGCCGCTATGTCCAAAATTTTTCACCTCATAACCAGCACCTAACTTCAATTGCAACTGTTCAGGATATGACTTTCCCGTCATTTTGATGCCGTACCCTTTCGTCACAGAATCGCCCACACAGCCTACTTTCTTTTTTTGTGCATATGCTGCCACACAACAATAAGAAAGGCCTATTACAAGAATAATCTTAATCCAATGCTTCATTCACTTTAGGTCTTAGTACTATCAATTGAATTACTATTACTATAGCAACGATCACTGCCAACAATGCAAAATCATGTCCTAGTTCACCAGCATCGGCAGAACCACCCAGGGTCTTCGTAATATAAGCTCCTGCCATCACCCCTACCATATTCATGATACCATACGCCGTAGCACGATACTTCGCAGACACAAACTGGCAAAGTATCGGCATATTGTTGGCATCAAACATCCCAAAGCCAAAGCCAAATAGGAGGCCTGCTGCAACTATAGCCCAGGTAGTCGTACCATAACCAATTAAAAATACCGCAGGAACAGTCAATGACAGCCCAATAGCACTCGTATATATCCGCCCCCGTAGATTCCGCTGTATCCACCTGTCCGACAGAATCCCTCCAACAATTACCCCAATAAAGGAAGAAAAAGCGATGGTTATTGTAGACATCGGTCCGGCCTCGGCCATCGGAATATTCAGATTATCAGCAAACAACGTAGGTAACCAATTTTTAGTGGCCCAGCCTGGCAAACTTGGAACTGCGAAATACAACAATATCACCCAAAATGCAATATTGGACAACAAAACCGAAAAACCCTTGAGCAAGGGTACCTTCTCCGCCATAGATTGACCCCCAAGCTCCTTTTTAGCCTCCATCCTATTGGGCACTTCAAATAAAAACACAGCCAACACCATTGCATACATCAAACCTATTCCACCAAAAAAAATGAAGGCTTGCTGCCACGAATATTCTGCAGCCACCGTAGCGCCAAAACCGCCCAATGCCTGCCCAAAGTATAACCCCGTCATATGTATACCTATGGCCAGCGAGCGCGTTTTGTCCGAATGATAATCCGCAATCAATGCCAATCCAGCAGGTATATACATCGCCTCAGACACACCCATGATCGCACGCAGCACGTAGAGCTGATTATACGTAGTCGCGTAGCCCATCCCAAATGTCACCGCAGACCACACAAACAAACTGCCCACAATCAACCATTTACGATTCAATTTATCTGCTAAAACTCCAGCAACAGGGCTCATAAGGCCGTATATCCATAAAAAAACAGCCATCAAATTGCCAAATACGGCAGCTCGCTCCAGTTCCACGATATCCACAGCAATAGCTGGACGCATTGTAGATAGTATCTGTCTATCCATATAATTGAGCAGTGCCACTATCCACAGCAGTCCAACCACTATCCAAGGATATACTTTCTTGTTTCTTATCATCATAAGGTTTATATTTTCATTTACTTGATCTGCCCCACCAATATTCTATTGGTACGTACTCCTGCACGGATTTCGCCACTAGGGATGATTACTAGGTCATCCTTCGATATGGCTGTAGTCGTCACAGGGCTATCCCCCTCAATATCAGCTAGCCTACTCCATCCCAATGTTATAAGATCAAGCGCCCATACCTCTTTGCCAAATCCAGGATGCTCCCTTTGAATCAGATTCTTCTGTTTAGTCAGCTCCTCCCTTTCCCTATCATCTTTGCTCAGGTTGGTAGCAGCTATTAATTCCTCTACCCGATTAAAAGTGGCTCCATTGTCCCCTCCAAAAAGAATTACAGAATTATTATAGAATATGGCAGTTCCTGCAGCAAGTGGATAGGGCAATACCGGTAAACTCGTCAAAGACCTATCTTGCGTATTCAGCATGTAGGCCTGATCATATATCTTGCTTGTTGCATTATCATTTCGCATACGGCCTCCTAAAATCACTATATGCTGACCACTATCTGCTACCACCATCGTATGACTTAATGGATACTTCAATACAGCAAATTGCTCCCACATGAAGGTACCATTTGATACCTGTAGACGATACACCTTATCCGATACCTGATCTGTATTTTCGCCCCCTATCATATAAAGCGCTCCGTTCAAATAGACAGCAGCCCCATTGGTAAGCGGTACCGGAAGGCTTGGCAAAGCCTCCCTAACCAATTCATTATTCACTAAACTATACCGCCATACATCTGCACTTGCAACACCACTTCTCTCGCCACCAATACTATAGATATAACCGTTAGCAGAGGTATTAGCACTATAAGCAATACTATCGGCAAAAGGTTTTATCATTTCCAAAATCAGTTTTCCTTCAGCATCTATTTTAAAAAAATACGCCTCCTTTTGATAGGTCTTTTTTCCGCCATCCCAAGGCATCCCGTTCGGAAAATTCGCCCCCCCAGCGATGATCAACCGATCTTCCATTACCCCAGTTACCGGACCCGCTATACCGATATGATCCCCCTGTCCCCCTTTAGGTAATACGCCTCCTTCTTTCCAATCAAGCATAAGCCTACTCTTATTGTTCATCACACATCCAGATAATAATACTAAGCAAAGAAAAAGTGTTGCTTTATACATTCTTATTTTGATTTAAATGATTCAAAGCCTAGGGCTTTTACTTCATTTTTAAAATTGGTAAAAGAGGCTTCATCCATATTCGCCACAGGCAGTCTAAACACCCCACAATCCAGATCTACCAACTTCATATAGGCCTTACCGGTAGCTATTCCACCATACTTACCTAATAATCGAATCATATCGATAGACAATTGTTGTCTAGCATTAGCTGTTTCAAAATCACCTGCCTCGAAGGCATCGATCAACTGATGATACAGCGGTGCAGCATAGTTATACGTACTACCTACGGCCCCTTTGCTTCCCAATACCAATGACGACAGCATATTCTCGTCCCTTCCCCACAGCATATCATACTTTCTGTCCGCGTAGTTCATACAAGACAAGAAATCCATAAAATCCTCATGTGTATACTTGATCCCCCTAAAGGTAGGAATCATCCCATCCACCGCAGCCAACAAATCCAACATCGCATAGTTACCTCCTGTCAGAACAGGTATATGGTAATAATAGAACGCCGTATTAGGGGCTGCCGACGCCACAGCCTGACAACACTTGGCTAGCTGCCCAACATTCGCTGGTTTGAAATAATAAGGAGATGTAAAAGAGATGGCATCGACGCCCTCCTGCTCGGCAATAGCCGCCAATTCCTGGCATTCCTTGATATTAGTACCGCCTAAAAACATCATCAACACAAAGTCTTCATCTCCTTTTGTCCAGATCGTCCATGCCTTCATTACTCGAATCTTCTCCTCAAAGGTCAATGACACTCCTTCTCCCGTAGATCCACAGATAAAAGCTCCCTTCACGCCATTGCGCTTCAAGGATTGGTAATATCCTGGGATCAAGTCCAGATTAAGTTCATTGTTTTCGTCAAATGGTGTAAAAGGTGCAGCAATCAAACCTTCAATTTTGTGATTAAGCATATGTCTCTATTTAATAGTATTCAATTCTAAAATTTCTATCCCAGCTGTATTTAGGATTAGGGTTTTGTCGTCGTATATCCCGGCGTTTGTTCTACCAACGGATCATTGGTCCATACATCTCTCCCGACCGGCCACAATAGTTTATAAGCATCCGTCGATTTATTCAACACGCCATACGGATTGCCTGTACCTTTAAAGGCCAACGGGTCGCCCCCCAATTTCATCCGTCTCAAATCGTACCATCGCTTACCCTCCCATACAAATTCCTTTGCGCGTTCTGCAAATATAGCCAGCTCATTAGCATCCTTAGACCCATTGACAAAAGGTAAAGGATCAATACCATTAAATGCACGATCACGGATAGGTTGTAGGTAATTCTTTGGATCAGTTCCCTCTGCGTTAGCGATTTCAGCCAACATCAGCAAACGGTCTGCTTCCCGATATATAGGCCAGTCGTCCGTCCAATTACGGATATTATTATTTACAGTTCCCATAAACTTAGTTAATACCGTGTTTCTTATCGTCACTTTATTGGGGGTGACTGTGCGGTCTATTCCGTAAAAATCATAAAAAGTACTATTTCTGCGCTGGTCATTGATCCCATACGATTGGAATAGCTCATAGGTATAAGCGTATCGCTGAATACCTCCAGCACTCGCTTGCGCAATATTGAGAGGATCCACTAGTTTCGGTGCATTAACGTTTACTGTATCTTTGTAATAGATACCGTTAAAATTGGCTACTGGGTACAGAAATAAACTTACACTCGAAGCTTCAGCCTCATTAAATGCAAAAGGGAGTGTAAAAATTATTTCGGAATTTCTCTTCTGCTTGAATACATCTCCAAAATTAGTGAGCAAACTATACCCTGCTACCGCATTAAGCGCATTCTTTGCTTCTACTAGATCTGCCGTATTATTATACACCTTTGCCGACCAAAGAAACACCTCTCCCTTCAACATACGGGTAGCATTTAGCGACCAATACGCTTTATTAGTTCCTTGAATGGTACCAAAATTTTGCACCGACGCCGCTATATCACCTTTAATCGCAGCTAAGACTTCAGCTTCTGATGAACGCGCCATCCTTAAATTTACAGCATCTGGCTTGTCTAACAGCACATCAGGTGTCAAACGCAGCGGCACACCTCCATAAGTACGCAACAGGTGAAAATAGTAATATGCCCTTAAGCCATATGCCTGCCCTAGAAGTTGAGCTTTTTTATCAGATGGCACAAAGGAGATTGTCTCCATTTTGCTGATAAATAAATTAATCTGCAATATGCTATTCATAAATCCAGCCCAAGCTCCTATTCCTGGCGAAACCTCTGTCATTCCATGGTTAATAATACTGAGTTCATTCAGCGATACATCCATCCTGGCCGTATTGGATAACCCTCCACCTCGCATCTCTCCCAAGCGAAAAAGCATAAATTGCTTATTACGCAGATCGTTATGAATACCCACCATAAAATTATTCACCTGCGTCTCATTTTGCCAATAGTTACCATCCGCAAAATAATCCTCCGGTACAAAGTCCAAGTTTTTATTACAACCAGTCAATAGCCCAGTCATGACCGTAACAATCGCTATTTTTATATATTTTCTCATGATATAACCCTCTTTCTTAAAATGTAATCTTACCACCGAATATCAACATGGTAGGTATTGTGTATGCACTATTCTGAAATCCTGTACGCTCAGGAAGAGCATTCAACTTATTAGAAATATAACCCAGGTTCTGCCCCGTTGCCGTCAGTGTCAACCCACTGATCCTTGCTTTTGAAATCCACTCCTTCGGTACCGAATAAGAAAGTGATACTTCCCTAAAGGCGAGATAGCTCGAATTCACCCAGAAAAGATCACTAGGGCGATCAAAATTTTTCATATTTAACTGGTCAGCCCACATATAACGCGGATATTTAGCATTGGGGTTTTCTGCTGTCCAGGTGTCTTTTACGATATCCCCTGCATTAAATTCTCCCTGCATCGATCCCAATGACCACACATTCATCCGATCCATCTGTATATGTCCCAGAGCAAAGTCTATACGGGTGAATAGCGATAGACCTCTATAACTTACCGTCGTATTAAATCCTCCAGTCCATTTAGGCATTGTATTTCCTAGTCGGACACGATCATCCTGATTGATTACTCCATCCCCATTAATATCATCCCATATAGCATCCCCGAGCTGTGTCGGCAAATACCCAGATAATCCTTGTTCTGTAATTACCTTCTGACTAGCCACACGCTTGCCTGCAGCGCCCCCTATGCCATACGTATCACCTGCTGCTTCATCACGTACATTATAGTTCGCCAGATCTTCCGCTGTGCGAATGATTCCCTTCATTCGGAATCCATATACATCTCCCCATTCTTTGCCTTCCTGCAATCCCTCTACCCATATCAACGATTTACTAGTAGGATCATACACCTGAGTGCCCCCCTGTCTATTCAAATCATTTCCATTATTAGGCAGTTTTATTATTTTATTACGCACATATGCGGTATTTGCATTCACCTGCCAGGTCCAATTTTGATTGGCGATAATCTTATACCCCAAATCCAGTTCAATTCCTCTATTACGCATCGTACCATTATTGGTACGGATCTGATCTATACCAGCCGAAGAGGGTAAAGCGATATAAGCAAGTTTATCAGATGTGATACGGTTATAATAAGCTGCTGATAAATTCAAACGACTATTCAAAAATCCCATATCCGCTCCGACCTCGGTAGTGCTCGATTTTTCCCACTGCAGCGTCGATAAAGTAGGATTGCCGAACAAAAAGCCTTTTACCTGATCATATGCAGTCTGCACATTATACGAGCCTTGTACCTGGTATTTACCGATAGGATCACTTGTACCTATTCCGATGTTACCGTTTTTACCCCAGCTAGCTCGCACCTTCAAAAAGTTTAACCATGGCGCAGCATCTTGCAAGAACTGTTCTTTTGTTGCCACCCAGCCCACCGAGGCCGCAGGAAAAAAGCCCCATCTGTTATCCGCATTTAATCGGGAAATACCGTCATTCCTAAATGTAGCCGAAAACAAATACTTATCTGCATAATCATAGTTCACGCGCGCAAATTGAGAAATAATCCGGTCGTTAGCGTGAGACGAAGAAGCGCCTCTTGTCGGATTAGTAGCTGTATTGGTCGTCAATCCGAGCGACATAAAATCATCCGTAGGTGCCAATGCTCCCGATGCCCCAAGGCCGCGGTAATACGAGTCAAAAAATTCAGCACCGATCAGCGCATTGACATTATGATTACCTACCGATTTATCATAGTTCAATACAGCGTTGTAGGTCTGCTGTATATCCCTCCAAAACGAAGCTGAGCTATTTCGTTGTCTATTCCAGCCCGCATCCGGATTCGTATAACTCAAAAAATTATTCCTAAAATCCTTATCAAATGATTCGAAATACTGCTCTTCATAAAACAATATACCTTTGACCCGCAGATTAAGTTCTGGGGTAAAGTTAACGACCAAAGACTGGTTAAAGGTCAATTTATCACTCTGGTTGCGGCGTATATACTTATCAATATTGACCAACGGATTTCCATCGCTTGCATCCCGTCCCAGTATCCAGTCACCCGTAATCGGACTTTTACTACGCAGTGTAGGTGGTGCCGACAGCATTCTTCCCCAATAATTCTCTTCGCCGTTTGTCAGGGTCTGATCACGCCAATTGGCTCGGGTATAATTTACTCCAGACTCTGCTTTCAACCAGTCTTTAATTTTATAATCCGCATTTACCGCAAAGTTATACCGACGATAAAACGTATTTAATGACAAACCTTTTTCATCATAAATTCCTAGATTACTGTAGTAACTAGCTTTATCATTCCCTCCCGAAAACGAGAGGTTATAGTCCTGAGAAGGAGCTGGCGACCGAAAAGCAAGATCTCCATAATTGAAATCTTCGTAGATCAAATCATAGAACTGCCCATTGGCATCATAATTTCCGGCCGTATTTGTCGGCACTACATCTTTCATCTGTTTCCATCCCTGATCCAATAAGAACCGGTTTTCATCTGTCAGCCGCATTAAGCTCCATCTCCCTTGGTTTACATAATTACCGTCCAAGGGCGTCTTACCATCACTCCCAAAATAGGCATTACCGGTACCTCGAGGCCCTGGATTTCCCAACGCCGTATTAGCCAATGTTCCTGCTTTAATAGCTTCAACAGCTCCCATCCTCGTCCACTTAACATATTCCTCCGAGCTCAAAAAATTATACGGTGTATTCAGGTAATTGATACCTCGATTAACTTTCAAATCCAACGATGACGATCCCGACTTACCCCTTTTCGTAGTTACAATCACCACACCATTCGATGCTCTAGCACCATATATTGCCGTAGCCGCAGCATCCTTTTGTACATCGATCCGCTCAATTTCTTCTGGGTTTATATCAGACAAGCTACCTCGTATCTGTCCATCCACCAATATCAAAGGACTACCTGACCCATCAAAGTTGGTTCCCCCACGCAGCGTGATACTCGCCAATGCACCTGGCCTACCTGATCCTGTAGACACCCGCAATCCGGGCACAGTACCCGCCAATGCTTGGGCCGGATTTGCCCGCATCCCACTCTCCAACACTTTTTTATCCAATGTGGATACCGAAGCGGTCATCTTATTTCTTTTTACTGTTCCGTACCCCATAACCACCACCTCCTCGAGGTTATGATCATCTTCCTGTAGCAAAATCGCTACCGTATTCAAGTTTTGTAATACAATTTCTTTCGTCAAATAGCCTACAAAAGAAAACGTCAACTTATCTCCCGTATTCGCTTTGATTGTAAAGTTACCCATAGCATCCGTCGATGTGATTACGTTAAGTGTATTATTCGAGACACTTACGTTAGACAATACAGTCCCTCCGTCGGCAGACACACGACCTTTTAGCGTGCTCTGGGCAAACGCTCCTGTTTGCAAAACACAAAGAAAAAGAAGGAAAATCAACTTCTTCTGGTTCTTAAGAATTAAAAAATTTATCATAACAGTTCTTTATTATATTTGGTTATGTCATACATAATATATATCAAATGTATGACATAATAATTTAATGTCAAATTTTTTTTTTATAATTGTTCTCATAATGATTGAAAAAAACATGGAAGGCACAGACAGCACATCTATTTCAAAGTTGGGAGGGGTAGATACCTCTAGCTTAGTCGATAAGGTTGAAGAACGGATAATATCTTTTATCCAAGAGACCAAGATGAAGGTTGGCGACGTACTTCCCAAAGAACTTGATCTTGCCGAAAGCTTAGGGGTAAGTCGCACAGTCATTCGGGAAGCTTTACTAAGGCTCAAAACAGTGGGGCTTATTGAATCAAAAAAACACAAAGGAGCGATCTTAACCAATCCCGATGTATTAGGATCTTTTAAAAAGGTATTTCACCCATCCATACTGGATAGCGATACCCTCAAAGATCTATTTGAAATGCGTTTAGCGCTAGAAGTGGGTATGGCTGAGTTTATTGTAAATAATATCACAGATAAAGACCTCAAGGAATTAGAAGAAATAGCCGATAACATTGTGTCTGGAGATACGGCATTCCCTTGGAACATCAATGACGAGATCCAATTTCATGGCAAACTCTACGAGATATCAAAAAATAAGATGTTATTGGAATTACAAGAACTGCTGCTTCCAATATTTCAGTACGTACATAACAGCGGTTTTTTAGAGCATCCCGTAAGTGATGTAGACTTTGTCTCGCACAAAGATCTGGTAAAAGTACTGAAGCAACGTGATGCCGAAGCCTACCGCAAAGCAATACGTAGCCATTTAAATAACCATTTCTTACGTATTTTTAATGGTAAATTCAAGTAAAACAACGGAATATAATACGTAAAGAGCCTGTATCAATCAAGATACAGGCTCTCCTGAGGTTGCACATACTTCTATTTATACGAATACTACACCTACTCCCAGCCTGGATTTTGTTCTAGTTTGTTATTATCTACAATATCAGCGTTTGCTATTGGCCTAAGATACTTTTTATCTTCAAATTTCCGCTCTTCATCTATACGCCATATGATATGACCTTTAGTTCCTTCCGACAGCTTGGCGGCTTTATCATCTACCACAAAGTAAACCACGCCTGGTGTGGTCTTGCTTGGAATAGACTTCACAAAACATACATCTGGTGTATTATTACCGTCTAGATCCATTTCGATATTCATTCCTGGCACATATATTCCCTTCCAGTCCATCTCCAACAATTTTCCTTTACGCCAGCGCAACAGATCATCATATCTCAATCCTTCGTATACCAACTCTATTCCACGTTCGCGTCTCACTTCCATCACATATTTATCAGACACTTCTGGAAAATAAATCTTTTGCAAATAAAGGTCTACGCCAACTGGTACCGCAGGATTTACACCAGCCCGTTTGCGCAGCTCACCGATAGTCTCCCCCCATATCACGTCGTTCATCAACCCCAACTCGGCCTTCGCTTCTGCATAGTTTAATAGTATCTCGGCATAGCGCATCATCGTTATTGAATTGAATCCCTCTGCTACACCGTCCAAGCGCTTATCGTCCAAGCTGAATTTATGGATATGATAGCCTGTAAACGTGTAACCAAAGTTTGGAGGAGCTGCCGATCCGTCCGAACGCTTATAGCCTAGCGAGCGTACCGACTGCCCTAAACGAGCATCCCTCCCCTTCATCTCCTCCTTAAACTCCAATTCATCGTATCCTGCTTTATCTGTAAAACGCGTACCATCAGTATTCAGATACGTGTTTACAAACTGCTTATTCAATCCCCAACGCGCACCATAGGTTGCCGAGTTAAATTTCCATGTGATCTCGTGCCAGCGCTTCAGTGCATTATTAAACGTATTGGCCCATAGGACCTCTGTCGACACCGGATTTTCACTGATAAAAAGTGTCCGATAATCCGAATTCGGTTTACCTGTGTTGTATACCGCGTATTGCTTACTATCCATCAGTTCCTTTGCCGCCTTCGCCGACTCTTCCAACCATTTATCCGCAGTAGACTTTAACCCTAAATGCTCATGATATTTTCGAAAAGTACCTTCAAAAAGGCATATTCTAGACTTCAGTCCCAAAGCCACCCATTTGGTGATCATACTCGAAGAGTTATCTTTAGTCGTTCTGATATTTGCTATCGCAAAGTCAATATCCGCCAATACCGAGTCCATGACCAAAGTCCTTGGATCCTGTTTTTTATAGAGTTCAGGGTCATCAGTTGCCAATGGTTTACCATACCAAGGCACATTACCATAGGTTTTCACCTTATCAAAATAAAAGTAAGCCCTAAAAAAGCGAGCTACCCCTGCATAATGCTTCCTCGCTTCCTCTGGTATGGCCACGTTGTCGTAGCGTGACAGAAAATAGTTTACGTTACGCAGCTTTGTCCAATCCCATTTGCTTTGATCTACCGGAGAGAAGTTTCCGGCAATAAATGTTGGCGAGTTATTTTTAGACGTATAGTCTCCCATCTCATCGGCCTGTACAATAGCTAGTCCATTAGGAATAAAATCCTGATAGAAAGAATTGGTATACAACTGTAGATCCGCTTCCGTATTAAAGAAAGAAGCTGGCACCAGCTTATCAAAAGGCTCCTTATCCAGAAAATCCTTACAAGAACTCGCCAACACAATAGTTGTCAACAGACCTAATATAAATTTTGTTTTCATCCGATTCATCACAAAAAATTTCAAAATATCCAATATCCTATTACCCATTAAAATGTTAGGTTTATCCCTATCGTTGTCGTCTTCAACATTGGGTAGGCATATCCTTGCCCCGATCCATTTGTTAGATCACCGTTCGTCTTCGGTTTTTCCATTACCTCTGGGTCAAAGTTGTCCGTATGTTTGAATAGTCCAGAGAACGTAAATAAGTTCTGTGCAGTCGCAAAGACCTGCGCATTGCTGATCTTCATTCTATTTACCCAAGTCTTAGGCAGTGTGTAGTCCACGGTCAATGTTTTGAGCCGCAGATAAGACACATCCTGTAGGTATCGGGTCTGTGGAGCCCCCAGTGATCGGTCCGTTCCCAATGCCGTATATCCTCTATAACGTGGAAAATATGCATCTGGATTCTCCTCTGTCCATATATCCTCCATCATCTTTGTCGGCTGATAACCATAAGGCCGATTGTATGGCCCCCAGAACAAACCTGCTTCAGGAGCAAAATACCAATCCCGCTTACCTATACCTTGGAAGAAGGCAGATAATCCTATACCATTCCAATTGCCCGATAGTGTAAAACCATATTGGTACCTCGGACTATCATTACCGATTATCCTACGGTCGCCCGGATTATTCACCGTATTATCCCCATGATTGATTACATCATTATTATCCAAATCGGCAAACTTTAAGTCGCCTGGCAACCAGACATTGTTGTTAGAGTTTTTCAAAAATTTCTGGTTTGCATGATTTTTTACATCTTCTTCGGATGTAAAGAATCCCAATGTTTCATAGCCCCATATCTCACCTACTTCCTGTCCTACATAATAAGTAGATAATAGTTTATTCGGGTTATTAAAGCGTTCTATTGTTGATCTACTATCCCAGAGGGATCCGTTTATCCCCCAATTGAAAGGCTTTCCTGCTAGCTCAAATTGCGAGTTATAATTCGCCGTCAACTCCCATCCCTTGGTTGACATATCGGCATAATTACCAAATGGCACTGCAGCACCAAATACATTAGGCAGCGGTTGTCCTGCTGTAAACATATCGTAGGTCATACGGTTGTACCAATCAAAAGTAAAGTTTAGACTATTCCCAAAAACACCTAGATCCAGCCCAAAGTTGGCTGTCGTCGAGCGCTCCCAAGTCAATCCATCCGGGATCACGCCTGGCAATTTTGTATAGTTCGTCTGTACGCCATTCAGCACCACCGATGTTTTGCTTACCCCCATTTGTTCGAGATAGCGATACGGCGCCACATTTCCATTTCCGAGCGAACCGTATGATGCGCGCAATTTAAAATTACTTACCACAGGTTTTAAAGGCTCGAAAAAGCTCTCATTCGATGCGATCCAACCACCCGATACCGATGGGAAGAAACCATAACGCTGGTGTTCTGGAAATTTAGAAGACCCATCATAACGGCCATTCAGCTCCAGCAGATAGCGGTTGTCGTATGCATAATTGAGGCGATAGAACAATCCTAAATATGCCCATTCATTACCACCACCGGTTATATTATAGTTCAGGCCATCCATCAGGTTAAAATCAGGTTTCGATTCCACCAGGATTCCGTCCCTTTGCGCCCGCAAGGCCTTAGTCCGCGAGGACTCTACATTATACCCCACTAATACATTAAGATCATGTTTATCTGCAAATTTATTCACATAATTTGCTGTAATATTACCTGCTAGATAGGTTGTATTTTCATTCCATTCCCGCAACAGAGACCTTCCAAACCGCGATATTACACCAGGCGAATTACTGTAGTCCATATAATTATTGGTACGTACTTCGTTTTCCCATGTCCTGCCATACGTCATATCTCCTTTCAGTGTCAAACCTTTTACCGGCTTTATGATCAGTCCTGCTGTATTCCTTAGCACCGTATTATTCAGATCTGAAGCATTATTTCCTTCCATAAAAGAAGCTACCCCTGTATACACGGCAGTATGTGTATAGGTACCGTCAGGGTTATGGACTACTGCCATTGGATATCCCTGATGCTCAAACTGACGCCATATATTCCCATCACCATCCGCAAACATCGGGTAGTGATAGTCATACGTACTCAACTCGGTATTGTTCTGAAAAGTAATCCAATCGTTGAGCTTCACATCGCCTTTAGCCCGGAGATTGTATTTATCAAATTTGTCCGGATTATACTTAAATATGCCGTCTTGATGGTAATACCTACCCGACACATAATACGAAGCCTTATCTCCACCTCCCGACACACTCATCGCCTGTTCAGTAGCTGGCATCACATCTTTATAGATCATATTGTACCAGTCGGTATTACCGAAATACTCATACCTATTCTTCACGGGGTTAAATACAGCCTCCTCACCGGTAGGGTTTTCTGCGTATTTTCTCAACGCTTCCAGATATTCTAAAGAGAAAGGATAGATATTATTGACCGATATTGGTGTAGACTTATAGTCATACCAAGCATTGAACGAATCGTTAAAATTTTTCGCCCACTCATAACCATTTGTCACCAGCTTAGGCTCGACAGTGCGTTGGTTAAAGGAGTAATTCGAATTGAGGGTCACCTTTGCCTGTCCTTTAACAGGATTTTTGGTTGTGATCAGCACCACACCAAAGGCAGCTCTGGAGCCATATATTGCTGCAGACGATGCATCCTTCAGTACAGTTACCGATTCGATATCATTCGGATTGATCATATTTGCATCCCCCTCCACACCATCGATCAGTACCAGAGCCGATCCTCCTGCACCTATCGAGGTCGTACCACGCACATTAAATTCAGCCCCACGGGTAGGGCTACCATCCACCATTTTGAGATTAAGGTTGGGCAGTGTCCCCTGTAGCATCCGGCTTAGGTTAGGAGCAGGTCTATTTTCTAATACCTCCGAGGTTACCTGCGATACAGCCCCCGTTAGGTTTACCTTTTTCTGTGTGCCATACCCGACTACAACTACCTCATCCAGGTCATTCTTATTATCCAACGTGATAAGAATATCTGTCCCCCTATCCACTTCAAAGCTCTTTGTTGTAAATCCCACACAGCTTACAGTCAGTATGATTTTAGCTCCATTGCTGTAGTTGAATTCAAACTCCCCGTTCACAGTGGTCGTTGTATTCAACAGCGTACCTTTTACCGCTACATTTGCATAAGGCACAGGTCTTCCACTAGCATCGACCACACGTCCGGCGACTTTTTGCTGTGGTGCCACCATGGTAGAAAGCCCTGAAGATACCACGTTCCAGTCCATAGCCTGTAGATTTTGGGACATAGCTATCCCTGCCAATAAAAAAATTGGAATTCGCTTATTCATGATTTCTTGATATAGATTAAAGGCTTAGTTCTATTTTCAGATGCTTATCACTGCGTACATAGGTAGATACCACTTCATATGATAGTTTGCTTTGTCCGTCGTCTGCTACTAGGATCTGCGAAGACTTCGGCTGCAATACAATACTTTTAGTAGCCTTACCGTCTACAAGCTTAAGCTCAAAGTACAGATCCGAGTTATTTTGCAGCTCATAATACTTACTACTAGCTTTCTTAGCGTTGGATTTCGTGTAGAATGTCGGACTCAACTTCACACAGGCATGGAATAAATCCCGTACATTTTCTTCTTTTCCAAACAGGTAGTTGCTCGACCACGCCACCGTATTGCCTGCTTCCAGTGCAGCACGTATACCTTCGGCCGAGCGGTCCTTCGCCATGACCAACGTCATTGTACGGTGTATACCAGCCCGTTCGATATCATACTCATGTGCGATCAGATTATGAATATCGGTATTACCGATAATAGTTAGATTCCTATCCAAAGCCCAGTCCAATGCTTTTTTATGAAACCCAAAGCCATTGACCACCTCTATGCCATGCAGGTTCTTGTCTTTATACATTTTATCCACAAATGGGATCCACTCGTACGAGCCTTCGATCTGCGTAGCTTTCCATCCCGGATGGTTCCAGAAGATAAAAGCCTTTTGATCCACTACAGCCTGTATAGCTTGCTGATCTAGCTCCAACTCTCTGGATACTACCAAGTTCTTGTCGTCTTGTATAAATAAGGCGTTAAAGTGACCTGGAGGCGTATTACGAGTTACCTCTGTACCTTTGATCAAGAGTATATTCTGTTCAGCAGCTAGATTTTTAGCCAATTCATTCGAACGTAGATTACCCGGTTTTACATCGTCTTTATGTGGGGTATACTCCACATGCTCCGTAAACGAAATCGCATCCAAACCCTCTTTCCAGGCTTCTTGTACCCGTACATTAGGCCATACATGCCCGTCGGTAAATACCGTGTGCATATGAAAGTCACATTTCAATACCTGTAATCCATTTACATGAGGGATGTCGATTATTTTACGCTGTTTGGGATAGCGAAACTCATCCAATTTCATTATACCGGAATCATCTTGTGCAATAGCTGATCCTGTTAACGTGAATACCGCAGCGATCAGAAGTAAAGTTTTGTTCATAGTAGCGTATTTATTTTGGCGCAAACATAGTCCTCTAGGATTAAGTGAATATTAATTCAACATGGTCTTTTAATGAAGTCACCTTGGTTCAGTCCTTTTACCTTCTTCTATTAACTTTATTTCATCACTCCACGTAAATTCATTATCCCTATGTTTCTCCCCGTAGTTAAAGAAAGCCATAACGGAATTATTGTCCGTTATGGCTTATTTACAAATAATTGTCTTTATATTTTAATGCCTTTACTTGACCGTAAACACCGTCGCTACACCTCGTTCCCCCTCATGATCAAATTTACCGTTATCCGACGGAAAATTGACAACACCTTCTCCTCTTACCCAAGCGGTAGAGGATCCTCCCCCATCTAGATTCAGCGCTTGTGTACAGCCTAGGGCTGCCATTAATTGCGACAACTGAGGAATCGTTAATCCCTGCGACTGTGACGAACGTCCATCCACCACCACTACAATCATCTTATTATCGGCTGTGATACCTACTGCCGTGCGTGGATGTCTAGCGGTATTAAAAGCGACCTCCAATTGTGTTAACTCTTTACCATCCAACATAAGCAAAGGTCCCCCTGCTAATGCAACTGGCACAGTCAATGCAGTCCAACCAGTCGACGGCTTTCCCACTATCCGTGGCGCTCCCGTATTATCCAACACTATAGCGCCATTTTCTCTGTATGCGTTAAATCCCGATACCGTATTATTAATTACTTGATCCTCATATTTAAAAAATACAGTCGATCCCCCCGTCGTTGTGTTAAAATAGCTACCGTTAAAAGCCACCAGTGCGTTCTTACTCACAGCAGCTTCACTTGTTTTCAAAAATCCAGACTTCACATAAGGAATCTCGATTTTTAAACCTTTAGTCAAATCGATTTCCAAAACATTTAGGTATTGCCTCGATTCAAAAATCTGTGGGAATTGATAATATTTCCACATCACCCCATCAGATACCACTTTTGTCTTCCAATCCGCTTTCGCTAATAAATCCTTGAGATTGTCTTTTTCAACCTGCGAATAATCGTAAGGCAATTGGGTACCGTCCCCTTTCTCAGTACACGAGAAGACAAGGAAAAGCAACATCAAACTATATAAAAATTTATTTTTCATCTGTATCAAATTATACGTTATTATTTGAGATCTTCGATCCATTTTACTTTAAATGGCATTGGCTTTCCGATTAACTGTCGGTCTTTACCTACCCGTGCCATTTCCATGTTACGATAGAGGAGCAGTTCTCCCGTGGCTTTATCTACCGTAGCACAGGCTACATTACACTTGCCCCACGCAAAAGGCCATTTTCCAAAATATTCAGCGGCATTCATCTCCTCCACGAATACAAAACCATGCTTTCCTGCTTTCGCGATAAGCATACGGTCATCGGCAAATAACAGCAAGGTCCTATCCCAAATCACTCCTGTTGCAAATGCACCTTCTCTCCAAGCAGCTGGCATCCCCTTTACCCAATCAGACCAAGTACCATGCTCTACAATATTCTTATCATGCTTTTTTACTTTCCATAGCGTATTGCCATTACGTACCCACCAGAATTCACCACCATCGATAAAGGCTCGCGAATGTGTCTGGTCCAACTGGCCCAAGAACGGCAATACTTCTTCCGCACGCTGCGTAGAAAAAGATGTGTTCGCAAGATCCGTCCCATACACCAGATTATTACGTAGGTAATAAGTCCTATCATTATGTGACCAAACCGCTTCTGGTGTAAGCCAATTTCCCTTTAGCACAAACTTTTCATTATCTACTTGGCCATTAAAAATACCCACATAATCCAGTTTATCCGTATCCTTGGGCAAGATACTACCCTCTATATAAAAGCGCGCTTCCATCCCATCGTGCTCGCGCAATCGCGCCGCCACAGCTATTGCATGCCAATGATTAGACACGACAAATACCGTATCCCCGGGCTGCATAATCAGATCATCCTTTTCGTCACGAAGAATCCTACTGAATACGTAGTTTTGGACGGTTGTCTTCGCATTTTCCTCTTTGTAGATTTTATGCCGATCCACCCCTCTAGCCAACAGTCCCTCCTGCATAGCCGTCGCTTCACAGATAGCGGAGCCGTGCGCTCCGCAGCCACCGCTCACAATAATCCTTTGAATAGGTTGTGTCCGGTACAACCGCGCCGCAATAGCTATACGTTCTTCCAACACCTTCGGGTCTGCAGATCCCAAGACCAGCATAACAGTCTTGGGATTAACAGCCATACTGACTTTAATCGACAAGCCCAAACAGATAAATAACCAAAATAGCTTCCTCTTCATCGTCTATTTTACTTTAGCACCCATCACCGTTGCAGTTCTCGGTTCGCCATTCATATCCTTGGCAATAGCCTCGTTCAGCACCGGGTTATAAGTCTGTCCTATACCCATCAGGGTCGCCCCCGTCAACCCATAAACCAATGCCGGATTATTCGTACCAATAGGCAGGTAATCGGTACTCAACATCGACGAAGGCGTAAATACCGCACCAGCTACAATTGTTCCCGCATCGCCATATACCGAGGCCGTAGTAACAGCATTCTTAATCACAGGGATCACCGCCGCATTATCCGTAAAAGCGTCCACATCTTTCGAGTTACTCGCCTGCTTATTCCCCGAGATGATCGAGTTAAGGATAGTTAGGTTATTCACTTTATCTCGTCGATACACCCCAGCGCCAGGTCCCACGATATCGTTGCCCGTAATCGTACAGCTAATGATGTCCACCGTGGTTCCGCCATACTGCATTACAGCTCCGCCACCGTTGGCCGATGTACTTTTATTTCCGACCAAAAGGCAGTTCACCAATAGCGCACTTGAGTTCTCCCGCACATAGACGCCAGCACCGTAAGAAGTGTTGCTGTTATTCATCACTTCACAATTGTACAGATGCAGTGTTGCATTCGGATAGCCATGCACTGCTCCCGCAGTTCCTCGGGCATAATTTTCGTTAAATTTCGAATTATATGCCAATAGACTAGCATCGGCGACCCATACACCACCTCCGTTATTATTGTTGTTCGAATTGTTATTTACCTTTGAATCTTCCATCGTTACCTTCGCACCAGCAAAGACATACATTCCCGCTGCAAATCCAGCCGTTCCGCCCGAGGTAGAAGCAACATTATCAACGACTTCTACATTTTTCATATGCACGACAGCATTTGCAATCAACATTCCACCACCGTGACCACGGTTGTACTGCACACTATTGATACTCACATTACTACCCCTATTGGTGGCTTCTCCACCGCGGATAGTGAGGCCTTCCAGATACACCTTTGATTCTGTATCCAGTGCTGCAGTAATTGTGACCGTATGATAGGCTTTTTTACCAGTCGGTAACGTGCCATCCAATATGGTCTTATAAAGTGCTGTATTAGGTTTAGCTCCCGGGAGCGCATCCTCAGCAAAACCACCGATCAGGGATATATTTTTCGATATTTCAAACGTCCTATCCGACAGCAGATTAGCATCCCCATTACGGATGGTCTTAGACGGCACATACACACCTTCTGCTAGATAGATTGTGCTGTTGGTTGTCGCTTTCTCTATTGCCGTGTTCAGGTCCGTGGCGGTATTCCAGGATTTACCGTCGCCTGTGCCATCAGCCTTCACGTAAAACACAGGCACCTTTCCCGACTCCTGTACCACCAGTACTTGCTTAGTTGTCTCCGCATTGGTACGTACCAGCACCAGTCCCGATCGTTCGTCGTCCGTATTCGTAACGATTGAAAAACCAATTCGCTGTTTTCCTTTTTCGTATACCGTCGTATCCAATACGATCCATTCGGCATCCGTTTCTACTTGCATGGTTGTGTTGGATAACACCTCAAAATTATAGGTATTCCCCTTACTGCTCACCTCCATATATTCTGTGCCGATCAGCAGTTTTTCTTCAAAGGCATCTTTATCCTTCTTACAGCTGCTTATACCCAGTACGAGAAGCAAGCCAAGCAGTATATAGTTTATTTTGTTCATTAGAATAGCATCTTTAAATTTACATTTACCTCTTTCTTAAAAAAACAGGTTATTCGTCCCATTTTGGATTTTGGCGTAGATTCTCATTCAACAACAATTCTTCCGAAGGAATAGGTGCTAGATAATCCCTATCCTCTCTAAACTTACCACCATCAACGAAAGGATCTATATTCCCAAAATCACTGTTTCTATTACCCGTCAAAGGATCGCGCAACGTGCGTTGCCTAATATTCACCATAGAAGTGACGGATGAAGGAGCCCCAGCTGTGCTTCCCGTATGTACAAACACATCAGCTTGGCCATCACCGGTAAAATCATAAGCCCCCACACTTGGAAAATAAACACCAACAATAGGCTGCATCACCTTTTGACCTTCTTTCCAGCGCATCAGATCATCCCAACGAAAGCCCTCATTAAATAATTCCGCCCTACGTTCTCTTCTGATTTCCAGGATTACCCCTTGCATACCTCGGTCATTTTTCACGTTCGGATACATCGCTATCAGATACGGGTCTGGATTTGCATTAGCCTGTGCCATATCGAGGTTAGGCATTCCCACCCGGGCTCTCAATCTATTGATCGAAATATTCAAATCCCCCTGCGTCAGCGTACCTAATTCGGCCTTTGCTTCTGCCAATACCAACAAAGCCTCGGCATATCGAAACAAAATGATATCAAAATAAGCTCCAGAAGTTGTCCACTGTGCACGGTCAGGGAGTGCTTTGATCAGACGATAGCCCGTCGTTGTGATCGATAGATTTACCGGTTCATTTTTTGTCTCGCCGTTTACTCTAAATTCAGGTCCTGCCGTCGTTTGGGTCAATCGAGGATCCCGGTTTTGCATTTCTTCAAAAAATCCCATGGTCCTATAATTGGCCTTATCCGTAAATCTTGAACCATCCCGCATGAGGTAACTGTTGATCAAATCCTTTGGAATACCATACGATCCCTGTGTCGCCGAAGTAAATGAATAACCCAGTGAGTGCACCCTAAGGCCCAACTCATAGTCTACCGCCAATAGCGTCTCACTATTATCCTGTTTATTACGGGCAAATAAATTTCTATAAGCCGCCTCTGTGCCACCCTCTGTATACAGCGTATAGGCATTGGTAGCGATCAACTCCTGAGCTGCTTCTGCTGCCAATGTCAGGTAGCGATCGGCTCCTTCCAAGCCATGATACCTTCGAAATGTACCTTCAAACAGCGCGACACGTGCTTTCAATAGCATAGCCGTATAGCGTGTGATGAGGTTCACCTGCTTTTCTGCGGGTATATTGGCTATCGCAAAGTCCAAATCAGCCATCACCGAGTCCATCACCAATATCCGTGAATCTCGTGCTTTATACAGTTCTGGATCTTTTGCATCCAGTACACCACTATACCAAGGCACATCACCAAAGGTCTTTACCTTATCGTAATAGAAGTACGCTCTAAAAAAACGGGCAATACCACCAAACTTAGCTTTAGCTGCATCATCTTTTACCTTATGGTAGTTAGCTAGAAAATAGTTTATCTTTCGCAGGTTAGACCAGCTCCAACCACCTGAACCACGACCTACCGGTACCACCCTAGAGCCACGCACCCGTGCCGCAGGATTCAGCGGCATTAGATTGTCCGAGCCGGCATCCTCCGTATAATTTCCTTCATCCGGCAACATGCTGTAAAAATCATTCGTTGCTACTTCCAGATCTTTGGCCGTATTAAAAAAATAAGGGGCCTCTACCTGATCTTCCGATGGTCTATCCAAGAAACCATCATCACATGCAGTCAACATCCCACCAAATACAATTCCGAATATTATTAATCTTAATTTCATGACTTTCCTCCTATTATAAGCCCAACATTACACCAAAAGAATACGTTTTACCCATAGGATACACCCGTTGATCCCCCCTAGTAGTAGCCTTGTCCGGATCAGAGTAGCTTATTCCTGCCCCAGCTTGCTCCGGATCGATATACTTGGTCAATTTGCCAAAGCTCCAGGTAAACATATTTTCTCCACTAAAAAATACCCGCAGACGATCCACTTTGGCTTTACGCGTCCACTCTTGCGGTAATGTATAACCTACCGTCAAGTTTTTGACACGAAGAAAACCTAAATTTGTCAGGTAATAATCGTTAACCTCATATAGTGACCGTCTTGCCTGTAGCGAAGAATATCCCCTATAGATCTGTGGGTACATGTTGTCTTTATTGTCTGGTGTCCATGCATTATCGATCAAATCCTTCCGGATAAAAGATAAGTACGGTCTTTGATAGGTCCCCCAATACAGCTCGCCCGTAGGGTACCAGTCTTGCCTACCGACCCCGGACAGCGCTGTAGACACATCAAATCCTTTCCATCTTGCATTGAGGTTCAAGCCAAATAAGTATTGCGGCATGGCATTACCGATCCTTTCGAGATCACCGTGATTAGCCAAGGTATTATCGCCCTTATTTATCTTCCCGTCTGCATTCAGATCCAAGTACTTGATATCTCCCCCACGCAGGTGATTCCATTCGCTATTCTGCATAATGTTCAATACATCATCATATACCTGTCCTAGATTTGTGGAGGGGTTATCAAACGAATTTTGGTAAGCAAAAGCCTCCTCATCAGACTGGAACTGGCCATCAATGCGGTATCCCCATATTTCACCCAGGCGTTGTCCCTCATAATACGTACTCAACAATCCTTTCGGGTTGTTATATTTAGTGATCGTCGCTTTAAAATTAGAGACATTCGCCGTCACATTAAATTGCAACGGAGCTCCGGCCACATCAAACTTATCGCGATACGATACAGCGACTTCCCACCCATCATTACGCAATGCGGCATAATTTTCACGGGGTTCGCTTGCTCCGAATACACCTGGCAGCGGTTCTCCTGGCAAATACATGCCAGAGACATTTTTACGGTACCAATCCGCATTCACAAACAATTTATTATTGACCAGACCGATGTCCGCTCCGAGATTCAAACTTTTAGTACGCTCCCAGGTCACGACACTCGGTAGCGGCGCCGGCATCTGTGCGCCAGTCACTGGCAACCCATTGTTCAACCACGAAATCCGTCTCACCGCCATCAGTTCTTTAAACGTATTCACATCTACCGTCTGGTTGCCCAACTCGCCATACGACCCTCTCAGCTTGAGTGACGACACATAGGGTTTGATCTCTTGCCAAAAATTTTCCCGATCCACTTGCCATCCTAGTGAAAGCGAGGGAAAGAATCCCCATCTGCTATCTACCGGAAAACGGGAGGATCCGTCATAACGCGCATTGATCTCCATTAGGTATTTGCCATCGTAATCGTAGTTAAAACGACCAAAAAAACCTCGTACAGCCCAGTTTGTCGCACTACCCGTCATCGAATTCATCACGGTCGACAGCGATAGATTGGACAAATCTTCCAACAGCAGGTCATCCCCTACTGCTCCGATAAAATCCCGATCATACTCTTCCTGGTTAAAACCTAGCAACAATTTAAAATTATGCTTATCTGCTACCGAGGTATTATACGTTCCGAAGAAGTTCAATGCATTATATTTGTCTTTCCGACGTTGTTCCTCCAGTCGGTTCAGCCCCACGGTCAGTGGTGTCAATCTGTAACCCGACAAGTAGGTAAAAGGATTGAGGCGTAGGGCCACACTTCTATTCTCGATACGGTTGCTGTAGTCAAAGTTGAACTCCAGTCCTTTCAGCGGGCGAGCCACCACACGGAATGTATTCGTGAACTCCTCCGTTCCGATGTCGCGCCAGCTCTTTCCTGAATACAGACCTGCATTTCCTCCTTGTCCTCCCGATCCCGTACCGATATCCGTAGGTATACCATCCACAAAATTTGGGTAAAAAGGCATCAGGTTATACCAGGTTGTCGTGCTCCACAAACCACCAAAACCATTCGAAAATCCGCCGTAATCCTTATCCTTCTCGTTTATAAACTGCACATTATTGGACACTTCCAACCAATCATACGGTGTAAACACGATGTTAGCCTTCATATTATCACGGCCTATACCTGCATCCTTATTGATATTATTGATACTTTGTCGGTCATACACCCGCCCCGATAGGTAGCCTTTCAACTTGTCACTACCGCCTGATATCGATATATTATGAAAATTAGAAGCCTGATATTTTCGGAACAGATAGTCCCACCAATCCGTTTGGTAGAAGAACTTGTTTGTACCATCCGACTGCAATTCATGGAAAGGAGCTATTTCTCCTCTTGACACCATTTTTATCGCTTCCCAATCCATTTCGTTAAATCGGCTGTAGCTGCTTCCATTGTACCCGTATATGGCAGCATCCACCGTCTTGGCATATACGTAAGGATCCGTGATATAATCCGTGCGAGCCGCTGGTGTAGTCCAGGCAAAGTTGTTAGAATAATTAATTTCTGTTTTGCCCGACTTACCCGACTTTGTCGTTATCAAGATTACCCCAAAAGCTCCACGTGCCCCGTATATTGCCGACGAAGCCGCATCTTTCAGTACCGTTACGGCTTCAATATCATTCGGATTGACCCGCGTGATATTGCCTTCTATCCCGTCGATCAGCACCAGCGGATTGCCCCCGTTTATCGAGTTAAATCCCCGCACGTTGATATCCGGCGTCGCACCAGGGTCACCATTGTTGATCTGAATATTCAGCCCAGGCATCAACCCTTGCAGTGTCGTCGCTATATTAGCATCCGGGCGCAAAGCGATATCCTCGGCATTGATCTGGGCTACAGCTCCAGTTAGGTTAGCCTTCTTTTGCGTACCGTAGCCAACGATGACCACTTCGTCCAGATCGCTTGTAGATTCCAACATCCGTATCAGCAATTCCGTCCCTACTTTATACGATACAATCTTATCTTCATAGCCGAGCGCAGTGATGAGCAATTGACCATCGGTATGCACTACCGGCATTGTAAATGAGCCATCCCCTTTTGTCGCTGTAGCAATATTACTTTGCTGCAATCGTATTGAAGCTCCCACCAACGGTAGCCCGTCACTATTTAGTACTTTTCCTTGAATTTGCTGTTGTTGTTCTTCCAGCTCCTTATTTTCCAGATCAGAAGCCCTTTTTATCAGTACAGTTTTGTTCTGCACCACATAGAATAATCCCCTCGGTGTCAGACAAGCGTCCAATACCTTTTTCAGGTCCATATTTTTAACATTCAGATCTATTTTCTCAACCTGTTTTAGTTGACTGCTGTTATAAAAAAAATCGAGATTAGTCTGCTCTTGGATCTGTGTCAGTACATCTGCAAGCTCGGCCCCTTTTACGGACAGACTTACTTTTTGCGCATAGGTATTTCCATTCGCCTGCATGATAAGGCCTAGGAGCAAAAATGAATATAACTTCATCATTAGTAAACACGTTATCAATCGGCGGTGAGCTCCTCCGATTGCGGTAATATTTTTATACATTTGATAGGTATTTGGTATAAATATTATTAATTCAAAACTGATGCTATTTCCAGGTACTATCGAAGAGGGGGTGTTGGCGCATCTCCTCTTCTCCTGATTTGATTTTCGTCCTACTTCATCACCACTACCCTCCCTTCCTGAATATCAAAACGTAAATCAGATACTTGTTCTATACTAGCCAGCACATCACTCAGCTTCTTGGAGCGCTGTATACTCCCTGTAAATCGATCGGTAGAACCCGCTTTAAATTCAACTCCTTCTATAGGATACCACTTTGCCAGATCAGCCATTATGTTCCGTATCGGCGCATCCCTGAATCGAAAGTACCCTTCCTTCCATGCCAATACATCGCTCATATTCACCTTATTTTTCAATTCTATTGTAGCCGAGAGATTCACCTGGGCCTGCTGTCCCGGTTTTATATGTATTTCCCTATTAGCGGCTCCCACCCGAACCGAGCCCGACAATAACGTAGTCGCCACCACCTTATCCGTCTTATAGGCCGACATATTGAATTGTGTACCCAATACCGTGACGGTTGCATTCTTAGCATGTACTACAAATGGCAAAGCTTTATTGTGTGCCACGTCAAAGAAAGCCTCACCTTCGAGCGCTACTTCCCGCTGTCTCTTGCCAAACGTGCCTGCGATTTCTATTTGCGAATCTGAGTTGAGATTTACGATCGAAGCATCCGGGAGCATAAGACGGAGCATCACGCCTTTAGGCGCCACAAAACGATGCTTTTCATTCGCATTAAAAAAATCCGCCGCCTCATCCTGTCCCATCACAATTGTTCCATTTCCATCTCGTAGCAATGTCAACCCTTTGTAATGCAATGTATCTTTGCCCACATCTGCCAGTGACAGCTGCTTCCCATCGGCCAGCGTGATCAATGCATCCTCTTTAGGCAGTTCCATATCTTTTGCTTGCTCCAGCGATAGGGCAGTTACCAAATTCCCTTCTGTAGATTCGCCATTCCACATCCGGTAGGTCACTATGCCTAACAATCCGGTTAATAGAAGCACAGCGGCAATCTTGCCGAGCTGCTTCCATTTAGCGTACAGCGATCGTATCGCGGCAGGTTTATCCTCCTCCTCCATTTTCGCGGCAATGTTTTGGTAGACGCTTTCCTGTTCAAAATCGACATTCTCCCGTAATTCAATAGACTCATCTACTAAATTTGAGAATTCAGAATTTTCCAACGTAGCCATCATCGCATCAAACTCTTCCTCTTCCGATGTGTCCAGTGTGCCGTTCAGGTATTTATTAAAAAGAAGTTGTAATCTATTTTTGTCCAATTTATTGAAATTAGTTATTATACCCAGTACACCTAAGTCGGGCGATAGGACTAGTTGAAGATGTATTTTTTTTTAAAAAGCTATTGGCTATATGCCAGATGCTATAAGCCATAAGGCATACACTAGCATTAAATAGTTATAATCCGCTTGGGGAAGTGTCTTTTTTAGATTTTTGAGTGCCTGCGTAATATGATTTTTGACTGTATTTGGAGATATTCCCATCTCTACCGCTATCTGCTGGTGGGTATAACCATCCATACGGCTCAATCTCAAGGCCCTTTTCTGCTGCTCGGGCAGATTTTCTATAGAATGTTCCAGTTGGTTTTCCAATTCACGTACGTTTAGACGCTGCTCCACATCGTTGATTAGTACATCGTCCACCTGGACAAGATATTTTCTAGCGACACGGGCGTGCCGCAATTGATTAAAGCAAAGACGCTTAGCTATAACATAGATGAGTGGCCATATCTCTTGATCCTCATGTATCTCACTACGGGTAGCCCATATTTTGACAAAACAATCCTGCACCATCTCTTCGGCAAGCCCGGAATCCTTAAGAAGCTTATACCCTAGGTCAAATACAAATGGTGCATACGTATCATATAGCGACCTGAAGGCTTCCCTGTCACCCATTTTGATTTGTACCAATATATCCTTTACGCTTGTTATCATGATCTCCAGCAATTACCGCAGACAATTTAGATTCTGGATAAAGGTATACACATTTATCTAAAAATCCAATCTGTGCCAAAGATACCATCCCAATGTTATCCCAATGTTAATTTAGCCTAGTTATCTTACATCTTCTCGCGCAGCCACTTCGATTCGATCCCCGCACATTGCGCTATCCCATCCTGAAGACTTTTCCATATCGTCTTAAAATGCGAATATTCAGGTACCCGTGTATGATTTACCTTGCCGATATGATATACCTCATTCGCATCGGGATTACTATCGTTGATCACAAATTTATTGACAAAGAAAGATACAATCCCCTTTTTCTTTCTTTCCCCCTCCGCTAGACCACCGAATATATTAACCTTAAAATCATCATAATCAAAGCGAAAATCTCCCCAATTGCCCGAATCATTAGCCTTCATATCAAAGCGGATACCCTTAATATTTCCGGAAGCTATTTCTAAGTTGAGTAAAGGCGTGAGTATCAAATTAAATGCAGAAGCATCCATACGCCCCAAGCTTCCTTTGTAGGTATGCGCTCCATCCTTACTCCGCATATCAAAGCCAAAGAGAGCGTGCAATGGGCCCTTTCCCATCAACATTGCTTTTAGGTCTGCCCGCATATACTTGTCTTTGCGCAGTTGGGTGCTATCATTGGTCATATTGGTTATTATACCATGTACATTCACAAAGGATATTATTCCCTCATCCGTCCCCTTCTCATTAATCTGCCGGTATTGCACCAAGGATCGGTCTACATGAACCGTATCCACACGGATCAGTTGCTGCAGTTTCATAATTTGCTGGTGCGGAGCTTCACCGATTTTATTGACATTATCCTTTTGGTATCTCCGATCCTTTCTGAACACCGCAGCACCCCTGCTCAAAAACACCTGTTTAGCATGTACTTTACCTTCTCTAGACAGAAGCCCCAAATCCCAGTCTTTGACCCGTAGCGTATCCCATTCCAGCGTGATCAATGCTTTATTCTGTTTATCATTTCGAAAATACTGTTCCTTTGAGATTTTCGGTTCCAAGCGTATTTTATGCAGCAAGGCCGATCTGCATTTACTATCTAATTGAAAATTATCAAATGCCAGTCGGTATGGGCTCTCTGGGATTGAATAATTAAATCCCGGCAATGTTAATTGGATTCGCTCACTGTAAAATACCCTATTGCTATCTGCGCGGCTATAAGGATCAACAAGGAAATCTGTTACCTGTATAGCCCCATTTTTCAATCTTAGCGGGGCCTTTCCCGATTCATCGCTATAATCCGTATTCAAACTTGTAAGTGCTATTTGATCAATCCTTAGTTCCTTAAACGAATCTTTGATCCGAGCATACAGATCCATAGCGCTGGTATCCTTTCTTTCGTAAGGCAATATCTCCTTTACGATTTTAACATTTAGAGTGTCGATTTTAATCGCGCCCACACTGATTTTCTTGATCACTAGCATCTTCCATAGATTCAAATGTTCTATTTTCAGGCTATTGGTGATAAGGTCAATACGGGTTTCAGGGGCTTCTTTCTGGGCTTTCAGTGCGGCATAGACTGCCGTATCCGCTATTAACTGAAGTCTTTTCACCTGTGCAGATCCTGTCAACAGGTTAATTTCCAAATCATCCATTTCTACATGGTACAGTCCCCGAGATGCGCTATGCACTTTTTCGCTGATCTTGTCGCGCAGAATATCTTTATAATGCCGGGATAAGTACCAACTGAGTAGTATGCCGGCCAGCAGTAGACCGGCAAAAATTCCGATCAACCATTTGCTCCATCGGGGTAAAAAGAATTGTGTTCTTTTCCTGAATTCCATTACTGACGAACAAATCAAATACCGTTTGGTTCGGCCGAAATTTTTATCGAATAAAAAAACAGGCGTCGGTTTTATACCGACACCTGCATGTTCTGATACAATCAGGACATTTCTCTTAATATTAAGCTTAGTTTATTATTTCTTTTTACCTTCAAAAGAATAGGTAATCTCCCCTTCTTGTGTTTTTTGTGTGTACATCACTATATTTTTATCCGCTATACTATACAAAAAAGTTCCGTTAGGCTCCACAAGCGTGTTTATAGATACATTATAGTTTCTTTCTACTTTCATAGTTTTTGCAGCCACTACAGAATACTCTTCACCTGCCTTTGCTGTGATTTTCAGGTGCGAATCATCTACTTTAGTCACATTAATTTCGGCATTATAGTATTCTTTTCCTCCAAATACTTTAAGTGTACCTACATATGTACTTACTGCTTCATCAATACCGCTAGCACTAGGTCCGTCATCATCTTTACTACAACTTGCAAATAGTACACTCGCACAGACAAAAAACAATACAGCTAGGAAACTGTTTCTTTTCATAAATTTGTTCATATATATTTAATTTAATTTTCAACTGCCATTATCTTGTCCCGACTGTTCGGGATGGAATATCCATAGATATTTCATAGTTCTATCTTTTTAATACGCAACCCTAAACAATTATTAAGCCATTCTATATCCGAGCGGAATAGATTTTTTAGTCCAAACCGAGAAACGATAAGCTATATAACTAAGTATCAGTGACTTTATGCAAAAACAAAAGAAGGTGTCTAAAAATTAACGGATCGTCGTCATCGCGAGACTACGAAGCGATCTTAAATCAACACAGCTATCCAATCGCTCAAACACCGAGTTCTGCGATTTACACAAAAAGAGCATCCCATAATTGAGATGCCCCTTCTACACACTTTTTGTTAATTAATATCCAGGATTCTGAGTAAGCCCCGGTTCCACTTTTAAACTGTTCTCATGAAATGGCCAAACATAGTTATTTGGTTTAAAAGACCGATCCTCAACCTTGAGCGTTTCTTTATTTCCATTGACTATACGGCTATGCCCAAGAGCTGGCTGATTCATCACCTGTTCAGCGATTTTCCAACGGATAATATCATCATAGCGCAGTCCTTCTCCCGCCAATTCAGTACGCCTCTCATTACGTATCAGCTCGATCCACTCAGGTTGTGTTTTATTGGTCAATGTTACATCTGCTACTGTCATATCCAAGCCGGCTCTCTTACGTACATCATTAATACACTTTTTCGCCAAATCGTCCACATCATTCATCATGATTTTAGCTTCTGCATACGTCAATAATACTTCAGCATAGCGCAGTACGCCAAGATCGATTGTTCCTGAGGTCTTAGCCGCATCGGCCTGATCTACCCATTTCTTAAACCAGAATCCAGATCTGCTAGCACGTGCTTTTTCATAATACTGCGCACTATTTGCGTTATAGACATCTATTACCTCTCCGTTGAAACTATCGCCGTGCATGAAAATACTTTCAGCAAACCTAGGATCTCTATTTAATTTCGGATTCAATTCATACTCTTCTTTTGTATGCAGGGGGCATTTATCAATTGGCCTTCCTTGCTTAGTCCAATACGCATCTATCAACCCCTTCAATGGTACTAGATGCGACTGTCCTGGCCCGGTCTTAGACTGTGGTGCCATATGGGTAAAAGTAACCGGATTATTCGTCCCTCTACTCTCGTTATTAAATCGGATAACAAACTCGTTATTAGTTTTATCCGCCTTATAGTTAAAAATATCCCCAAATTTTGGATGCAATTGGTATTTACCACTATCCATCACCTCTTTTGCTAAGCGCGCTGCTAATTCGTAACGCCCATTGATCAACGCATAGCGCATGATAAGGGCTTTAAAGGAGTATTGATTAAAGAAATAAGCATTGGTAGTATAGGTTTCTTCAGGCAATCTATTTGCGATTTCTTCTGCTAGCGGAAACAGTACCTCCAAGATCTCCTCCTTCGGTTTTGCCGGCTGCAGTGCCGATTCAATATCTGCAGGCTCTAAAAAGAAAGGCACATTCCCCCAGCGGCTTGTCACTTTAAAATAATGCCAGCAGCGCAGAGCTTCCAAGATACTCTTATACCTTGTGCGCAGCGCCTCATCTTCCACATAGGGGACATCCATATTCGCAATAAAGGTGTTAAGACGTCCTAGATGCTTCATATGCAACTGATAGTAAGTCAGAAAAGCCTGTGTATTGGAGTTGATATTTCCGTTAGCGATTTTCTGGTGATTATCCGCTTCTAAACGACTATACGCATTGTCCGACTTACCCTCTTCCATATAGAAGATATTCGATCTATTGGTCGGGTTAGAAAACATATCTAAGTAGCTACTATAGATCACCCGGAGAATATCTGCTTCCGTATTAAAGAACTCCACAAAGTCTGTAGCCGTAGGGTCAGTCTTATCCAAAAATTTCTCACAACCCGACATTGAAAGCGTCGCTGAAGCAAGCAATATATATACTAATTTTGATCTTTTAAATTTCATCTTCATCATCATTTAAGCTTAAAAAATACTTGTAGACACTCCAAACGTATAGGTAGCCATACGTGGATAATTACCATCACCACCGTTTCTCTCTGGCTCCAAACCTTCCCATTTCGTAAAGGTTATAGCATCCTGGGCATTCACATATATTCTTGTATTATGAAAAGCCTTACCGATATTTTTAAATGTATACCCTAATTGGAGCACTTTTATACGAAAGAAAGCAGCATTCCCCAGCCACACATCACTTAGGTAAGTATTCGTACTAGTCCCGGTCCATACTCTTGGGAATCGACTGTTTTGATGCTCTGCTGTCCACCGATTATCTGCATAATACTGTCGTGGCGCTCCTAATGCATTGGTCGATCCATCTACCAGTACGGGATATCCTTCTTGACCTCCCAGCCTAGCCGTACGTTTACCCACTCCTTGTCCCAGCGCACTAAAATCAAATCCCTTATACCTCAAGCTCAGGTTAACACTATAGTTGTAGCGAGGCGAAGGATCTCCGAGATATACCCGATCCGCATCGTTGATCAAACCATCACCGTTCTGATCCACATATTTGATATCACCAGGCAATGTATTTGGCATTTTAGCAGCTGTATTTGCTACATCATTTGCATCTGCAAAGAAACCATTCGTCTCAAACCCATAATAGTTATCAATGGAGATTCCTTTGTACCATATCTTATCGGTATTATCAGTAAATACCAATGTATCGCTACTACTGTATCCTGCTTTTAGCACTTCATTTTTATTATCAAAGAAAGTTCCTCCTACTGTATACTCCACATTTCCTATTCTATCGTTCCAGTTTGCAGATAACTCAAAGCCTTTATTTCTCACCTCACCAATATTCACGGAGGTGGTCAGCGTATGCGATCCTGTCAATGGCGGCACCGGAAACTTCGAGTATATCAAATCATACGAAAATTTGTCATAAACTTCCGCTGTAAAGGTCAACCGATTTTTAAGCGTCGTTACATCCACTCCTATGTTCCATTGTTTTTGCTTCTCCCAGGAGAAATTCGGATTCGGGACACGCATTGTCCAACCGTAGTTGTTGACCACTTCCTCCCAGAGGTAAGGATCTACATTTTCATTACCGATCAAACCGTACGATCCTCGGAATTTCAAGTTTGAAATCGCTCCGATTTCTTTGATAGCCTCCATAAAAGATTCGTTGTGTGCATTCCACGCTACCGCTGCGGACGGGAAGAAGCCCCATTTATGTCCTGGAGCAAATTTTGAACTACCATCTCCCCTTCCCGTAACTTCCAGTATATACCGGTTATCAAAGGAATAATTTAGTTTACCAAAAAATGAAGCCTTAGAGATCTGCTTATAATCGGTATAAGTCAAGTCCATTACTTCTGTACCTGCGGTAAAATAAACTTTATCCTTACCTCCTCGCAGGTTGTCTGTATAGTTTACTAGAGCACGTGCCGTCAATTGGCTTTCACTCACGCCCTGTTCCGCCTTCACCGCATTCGATACGATTTGAATAGGCTTACCCGTAGCATCCAGATATTTGAATGATTTCACTTCTTCCTTATGCGCCGATTTGCTGACATGATACGATACGTTTCCTTCAATGTTCACCTTTTCGCTGATATTGTATCTAGGTCGCAGGTTTATCGCACTTTTATCGTGCATATAATTCTTTATTCCCCCCCTGTTAATTCTCGCTACGGGATTCAAGTCATTATGCAGGATGTAATGTTCAGGAATATCCGAATCGTAATATACCTGTTGTGTGGGGTTCATACGCCATGCGATCTTGTATAGTCCGTTTCCATCGTCATTCGCCAAGAGACGGTCATTCTGTAGGCGCTGTGCGTAAAAATCAGCCAACAACACAAACTTATTGGCTATGTTGACATTTGTGTTGAAGCGTGCCGTAAACTTTTGAGAGCCTTCAACACTATTCAGTCCAGTTTCTTTAAGGTGGCCAAGCATTAGATTAAACGTACCGACTCCACCGCCACCGGCTATATTTGCCGATTGGTTATGTGTCATAGAAGTCTTCTGCATCACCTCCTTCATCCAGTCAACCGATTTTATCTCGCCATTTTGTGCCTTTAGTATATCTTCATCCGTAAAGGTTAAACTTTGCCCTTGGTACCCACGGGCTTCATTGTTGAGTCTCATATACTGAGCGGCATTTACAAAATCAGGGAGATCGATAGCCTTATTAAAACCAGACCAGGCATTCACATTTACCTTAAATTGCCCCGTAGTACCGCGTTCCGTCTCAATAACAATTACCCCGTTGGCACCCCTCGATCCATACATAGAGGCCGATGCCGCATCCTTCAATACGGTGAGACTCTTGATCTGATTCGGGTCCAAATCCGAAATATCCATCTCCATCCCATCGACGAGGACCAATGGAGCGGCGTTTTGCAAAGTACTAATACCCCGTATATTTATCCCCCCAAAGGTACTACCCGGCAACGAGTTGCCCTGCATCATGGTCACTCCTGCGATGGTACCGCTAAACGCTTGTTGCATTTTCATAATCGGTCTACTTTTGGTCTGCGTCATATCCAATTGCGCCACAGAAGAAGCAACGTGTTGTTTTTCGACGGCATTATATCCCATCACGACCACCTCATCCAGCCCGATCTCTTTATCTGCCAGGATGATATTCAGCTTCTTACTGTCTTTCACTCCTATTTCTTGGTCTTCATACCCTACAGCGCTGATGATCAACGTAACGTTGTTGGAATTGGACTTAATGTCAAAGTTACCACCGGCATCCGATTCCGTCCCTACGTTAGTACCTTTTATCAGCACAGAAGCGTTGGAGATAGGTCGATTTAGATTATCTTTTATTGTACCTGTTATTGTCAGGCCAGTTTGAGCAATGGCCAGTGAGATAGAACACAACGCCATTAGAAATAGTAAAGTTTGCTTCATTTAGTTAATAGTCTTATTTGAATAATTCAGGATTTCCGGAGCATATATCGGTAAACTTTATTAAAAAAAAGAAATCGATATTAAAAGTATTTAAAAATTTTAAGTTAACTAAACCATGTTTACGCTGTATTTTAAATGATAAAACGATTTACCAACATATATTATGTTTACATTAAATTTTCATAATGAAATTATTTGTAACAAAAAGAAACAAAAAAAACACTTCAAACCCAGTAAAGAGAAATAAAACACAAACAACAAGAAGAAATTAACTTATCTTTCAATAATCACCTACAAGATTCGAAACCATAACAAACAAAAAAAAGCCGCCACCCAATCGTAACGACTTCAATACTAAAATTTTACTTCTCGATCGGCTTAGCTATCCAGCCTTTCAAACACCGAGTTCTGCGATTTAAACTCGGGCACGATATCTTTGATCAGCCTTACCAGCTCCATCTTATGGTCTTCGGGATCTGCCGCCTTCACCAGTTCACACAGCTCCACGATTTTCTGCTTCTTGAGATGTATATCGTGCGGATTGACTTTGGCGATCATAATCTTTTCATGATGCGTCTTTTCGGTATTCTCCCCATTCGCCAGGAGCTCTTCAAATATCTTTTCCCCCGGGCGCAGCCCCACCACCTTGATATCTATATCCTCCGGGTAGTTGTACCCCTTCAGTCGGATCATCTGCTTCGCCAGGTCCATAATCTTCACCGGCTGACCCATATCAAATACAAATACCTCTCCGCCAGCACCCATCACTCCCGCCTCCTGCACCAATTGACAGGCCTCTGGAATAGTCATAAAATAACGCGTAATATCCGGATGCGTAATGGTCAGCGGCCCCCCTTTGAGCATTTGTTTTTCAAACAATGGGATTACTGAGCCATTCGAGCCCAGCACATTTCCAAAACGTGTCACGATATAATTGGTTTTCGACTCTTTATTAATGCAGGACACAATTATCTCGGCCACGCGCTTCGTAGCGCCCATCACATTCGTGGGGTTCACTGCCTTATCCGTAGATACCATCACAAACTTCTCCACGCCATAGCGATCAGCAAGCTGAGCCACATTGCAGGAGCCCCACACATTGGTCATCACCGCTTCGTAGGGATTTGCCTCCATGAGCGGCACATGCTTATACGCTGCCGCATGGAACACATACTGTGGACTATATTTTTCAAAAATACGCTGCATGAAAGCCTCATTACGGATATTCCCCACCACAAATACAAAACGATCACTTCCTTTATAACTCTGCAATTCCTGTTGTACCTCATACAGCGCAGACTCCGCCTGATCCAGCACTATCAATTTTGCACATCCCGTACGGCCGATCTGCCTGACCAACTCCGATCCGATCGATCCGGCCCCCCCGGTGATCAAGACCACCTTATTGCACATTTCCTCCTGTATTACCGGGTTATCCAGGTCGATGGTTTTGCGTCCCAATAAATCCTCTATACGTAAGCTTCGGATCTGTCGGGTAGCCACCTCGCCCGCCATCAGGCGCGCACTATCCGGAATTATCTTGACGATCAGTGGAATAGGCTCCGCCAGTTTCACGACCCGCTGTAGACGCTCGGGGGCATTTCGATCCGTAGCGATAATCAGTTCATGCGCATTTCCGTATTGCTGTACAAAATCTTTATCCAATTTTGCTACATCGTGAATCTTAAATCCCTGCAAGCGTTTGCCGATACGCGTCGGGTTATCGTCCATGATCGCTACGATACGGTATTTGTTTCTAGAAGTTGACTGGATGAAGTTGAACGTTGTATTCCCCATATTACCTGCCCCGAATAAGATCACCGGAATACGGTTGTCTTTACGGTTCCACAACAATTCGTGGTAAAGCGCTCGATAGATCACCCGCGCGAAAGACATACTGAATCCGGTTATAAACGCATGGAAAAGCAATTGCGTATCCGAAAAAGGTACTATAGGCACGAAAAAAGTCCATGATTTTATTTGCCAATGGATCAGGTGCGTCACGGTCACCGCCAGTACCAAAGCTACAAACACCGTTATGGCCACCTGCTGTAGGTCGCGGATGCCGGTGCGACGTATTACCGACCGATAAGTCTGGAACCCCAGAAAGCACAACAGGTATATGCTACCTACCAGAGCGAGCTGCCCCAGCATGCGGTCCAGCATACTTACCAGATTATGCGTCTCTATTCCATTACGCTCTTTAAAGATCAAAACAAAACTGACGACAAATGCCCCAGCCATCAATAACAGGTCGATCACCAAGATCACCCAGCGCGGCTTGTTCATCCGCAGCCCCTCTCTCCAAATATCTATCATGTATATACTACAAAACTAAGTCTCAGGTCACTATCTAACTGCAGGTCAGCGCACAACAACTTTCCCCTGCATTAACTTTCTTTATTAACGATTAACTGGATCTACCTAGACAAAAAAGATACCAAAAACCAAAAAATAAAATATAATTGAGTTCGAATAATGTGCAATATATAAAAAACATTCAATCCGATTTGTATTAAATTCGTATCTTTTAGACTACATCTTCCAGATCCATGGTGTTTAGTTAAAAACCATGTGCCTCGTTTTTTGTTTATTCCATACCTTAAATCATTTATTATGCAACATTCATTTTTCAAAACCATCCGGAACTCCGTAAAACACTGGTACATCCCCTTGATCATCGGGATACTACTGATCCTGTTGGGTTTCTATACCATCAGCACACCAGTAGCTTCTTTTCTAGCGTTGACACTTCTCTTCTCGTGGTCCTTTATTATTTCCGGTGTACTGGAAATTGTCTTCGCTTTGCAGAATAAGGACGAGATCGAGGGTTGGGGCTGGTACCTCACTGGCGGTATACTCTATACCCTATTCGGCATACTGTTGTTCAGCAATCCATTGCTATCAGCCACTACACTCAGTTTTATCGTAGGCTTTTACGTCATGTTCCGCTCGATACAACTCATGTCCTTTTCCTTCGACCTGAAAAATTACGGCAACAAGAACTGGGGCTGGATGACCGCTTGGGCCGTATTGGGGCTTATTTTTAGCTTTATCCTCATATGGAACCCTGCATTTGCAGGCCTTTCCTTAGTGATATGGACCGGGCTGGCCATTACAGCCATTGGCTTCTCGGCCTGTTTCTTAGCATTCCAGCTCAAGGGCATAAAAAACAAACATGCCGAGATGTCTGCAGAGTGGAAAGAGAAATACCAAAGTCTAAAAGATGAATTTTACAGACATCGCAAAGGCTAACGTTAAAAAACGGTAAAAATTTAAAACGGTAGGCGGAGGAACAAACCAAAATCCTTAGCTTGCCGTTTATATTTTACAAACGTCAACAAAACAAAAAACATATGAAGTGCCCAAATTGCAATGAAACATTACTGATGACCGAGCGTCATCAGGTCGAGATCGATTACTGCCCGAGCTGCCGCGGCATCTGGCTCGACAAGGGCGAGCTAGACAAGCTTATGGATTATGCGTCGGCACAGAGCCAGGCTCCCGTAGCATCCGCACCACGCTATGAAGAGCGTCCACGCGACAGCCACTACGATAGAGGCGATCGGTACGAGCAGCGGGATCACCGCGACTCCCGAGATCCGAGAGATAGCAGAGGCTACAACCAGCAGCACCCTCGCAAAAAGAAATCCTTTCTATCCGATTTCTTTGATTTCGATTAAAAAAAATTGGTGATGAAAATTAAATCATCACCAATTATACCTGTCTTTATTTTTCAACATAGACCTTCACATAGTCGAATAAAATGCTATCCGGATAATTTTCGTGAAGGTGATTACCTCCAAAGCCCGTAAGCTCCGTACTCAAAATAATGTATTCAGCTATATGCGATAGCGCCTCCGAAGTCCTCCAAGTTTCCACACCATCTACGAAGAAGATATACTCCTTATCCGTCCACAACAATCCAAACGTATGATAACCTGTATCTATACCCGGAGACGACAACGCCACCCCCACATTTTTATGTCCCACACCATAGCCATTCCAGTGCAAATTGTGATGTACTTGATTTGAGGTTTTCCTATGGTATTCAAAGATATCTATCTCCGTCCCGTTATTTCGTGGATCATTGTTTTCTATTCCCATCGTATTGGTCTGCAACCAAAATGCAGAATGCGTACCTAAGTACTTATTTACTTGGGCACGACATTCAAAATACCCGAATTTTTGGGCAAATATTCCATCGGTAGTTACCTGTCCCACATAATACTTCCCATCCTTTTTGGACGTCTGTATAACCAAATTACCTTTTCCATCCAGCGATATTGTTTCTCTGGACACTGTTGCAAATCCTCTCACCGAACCTTCCGCTCTATACTTCCATTTTTTTGTATCCAACACCGTTCCCTCAAAATCATCAGACCAGATCAACTTATACCGATCAATGAAATCACTCACTTTCGTTTTCGGTTTTTCTATGGGATTCTCTTTCGTTGGATCTTTGCGATCCGGCAACTCGCTTCCAGGCGAGCAGGCCAGTAGCCCTATCGCGAGCGAGCCTATCAGCGCCATTTTAATTTGCCTGTACCGTAACATCTTTTTCCAATTTACTTGTTTCTTTGCCAGCATTTTCCTTACCAATAACAGTCATTTTATATTGCCCTGGAGACTTATACCCTACACGGTACATCTGCAGCATATTTTCAAACCTAGTTTTCAGCATATGCGACGGTTGGTCGGGCGCAACCTTTGTAAAGTCAAGCGCCTTCGTGATTACCCAGTCCAGGTTATCTTCCGAAGTAGCATTTCCTCCTTCTATTCCCACCTGTGTGGTATTATATGTCCATACCTTCGCACTATTGGCAACACTATACTGTTTCCACCCGGCCGATGCCGTGTTTACGACATCCTGCACCACCCCTGTAGGCAGTTCATTTTTGATCACAAAGTTTTTTATCGTCCACTGCCGCTGTGTAGATCCTGTTTTGCCTTCATATTTAAAGGCAAAATACATCTGTTTTCCCGGTTTTACGAGATCAGCTAGATTCACTTCCCCCGAGACCGTATTATCAGCGCCTGTTGATAAGGTAAAGCGGTTAGTAATATTTGTCCAGGTAGCCGCCTGTATCTCGGTAGCATCGTATTTACCCCCCGCAAAGTCTGTAGATACCAGTACCGATAGCGAGTTAGTCTGTGCTCCCCATTGCATATAGCTGGTAAAAGACACTTTGGGTTTTACCCCCTCCATTGCGGTACGATCTTTATACCTATACTCGTGTCCTAGTGTACCATCATATACCATTATACTATCGGCATACCCGCCAAACTGTAAGGTAAAAAATTCGGATTGCTTGATCGAGGTCTTATCCATCTGAATAGTCAATTCACCACTTCCCGGCTTCCAATCTTCTGGATAATCCTGCTTATCGCAACTAAAAAGTGTGCCTACCAATAGGCTCACAAATAATATCTTCTTCATCTTTAAATCTGTTTTCATAAAAACCTGATTAATATAAAGGATTCTGAACCAACAATTTACTATTTTGAATCTGTGTCAATGGGATCGGATACAGATACATCGCTTTTGTAAACATCCTATCTTCTATTTTGGTCCGTTGGTAAAAATTAGCCTCATTGCCATTCATATTCATCCCGTATACAGGTCCTCCCTGTTTATAACCATCGGTCTCGGCCAACATCCAGCGGCGCACGTCAAAGTAGCGCTGTCCCTCTGTCGCCAGTTCTATCCGCATTTCCCGTCGTATAGCCTCACGCTGTGCAGCCTGATTCCCTATGATATTTGCCTTTATGGTACGAAGTGCCGGTACCCCTGCCCGCTCCCGCACCTTGTCCACATATTCCAATATGCGTGCGTCATTGGGATTTACCTCGTTCAATGCCTCCGCGTACAGCAGGTAGAATTCCGCCAGACGGTGGATAATTGCCGGTCTGTATTCGAAGAACGGATTCGGACTAAGATTATATACCCTACGGCTCATCCGCTTATACATCAGGTATCCCGTCCGCGCATAGTCTGTTGTCTGGTTATTACTGCTATTGCCTCCCAGATGAAAAGTGATTACCTCGCCTCCCACGTGCCATTTACGCTTGTTGTAGAATACCGTACGGTAGAAACGCGGCTCCCTGTTGGTCCACATACGGTAGGTACCTATCTCGGTACGCCCTGTAGGGTCATCACCGGCAGCCGAAAATCCGGCTTCTTTATACAAGGGCGACTCGTCGATCGTCAGCCCATCCCGCATCAGAAAATCATCAACCAGTTCCTGCGTTACGGCTATATACCCCGTTGTCGCCGTCCCGTTACGTGCACCGCGCGGCAGGTTCCATCCATCCACGCCCGCTCTAGCCGATACATTTCCGAAATCGCCATTCGTCCGTGCGAAGATCACCTCCTTATTCATGCTCATAAACATGCCGTATAGGCTCTCATCCGGGTTGATCGTATTTCCATTCATTACCTTATACAGCTCATAATAACCGGTATTGGCATAGTCGATAAATGCCTGCATCGCGTTCAAAGCGGCCGTCCATTTCGTATTATCCGCTGCCGGAAATAGTTGCTTACCATCTGGATTTTTTACCTGTAGGGCTTCTGCAAAACCACCGTTAAATAAAGGGCTGGCCGCATACATCATCAGGCGTGCCCGTACTGCTAGGGCCGTTCCCTTGGTAGGCACACCCAGCTGCTCTGTTCGAGTTAGGTCCGGATCCTTTAGCGCATCGGCACAGTAGGTCATTTCGTCATACACAAATTTGACCACTTCATCCACACTGTTGCGCGCAAAGTCCGACTGTGCGGGGTTGTTAGGGTCAGCCAGATAATCCATGATAGGGATAGGTCCATACTGCTCAAACAGCAAGTAATGGTAATAAGCTCTAAAGAAACGCGCCTGCGTCTGCAGCTCAAACAATTCCTCATCCGATACATAATCTGCATCTCCCTGCTTAGGAATAGCCTTCGCCCGTTCCAAGAATACATTAGCCTGGCGTATCAATTGGTAGTAGAGGTTCCAGCGTCCGTACACCGTATGCGAAGAATTAAAGGCTATCAAATTAAAATCCGCACCCTGTGCCCGCTCAATCTCATCACTGATCTGTGGCCAAGGCAGACCTGTACCTGTGAGGTCACGCGCAAATTCAGCTGTATTTGGAATACCGGTGTACACCACTCGGTGAAATCTGCGCAAATTGTTCGGATCGTTAAATACCTTTTCATAATCCAGTTCCTCTGCCAGTTCATCCGATACATCCAAAAATTTCTTACAGGATGAAAAGGAGAAGGCCATCACTGCCGATATCGCTATAGCTATTACACTTTTTCTGTTCATAATTAAATTCTTTCTTCGTAAAAATTGATTAAAACGACAATTCCAGACCACCCGTCCATATCGAAGGGATCGGATATTTAGTCCCTCCAGCACTATTTCCCAGCTCCGGGTCATACATCTTCACTTTATCCCACAGGGCTACATTCTGTCCCATTGCATATAATCGGATGGACCTTATTCCAATAAGATTCAATCTCTTTACATCAAAATTATACCCAAACTCTACGTTCTTCAACCTTATAAATGAAGCATCCCTTACCCACCAGGTATTCGCCGTATTTGTATTGGTCATGTTAGCGATCTGAATTCGAGGGAAGAACACATCCTGATTCGGGTTTTGGGCATCCCATCTGCTTTCCAGCACCTCCGTTCGCACATTACTTTCCAATACCCCCCAGTGGAATGGCATCATCGCATTGGATTGGTTGTTCAGGTTTGCCGAAGCATTGGCCGCTCCTTGAAAAAATACACTCAAAAAAGCCCCTTTATACTTAAAGCTAGTACCAAATCCATATATGATCTCCGGTACAGTTGGCATCGCAGCATCTTTTACCCGGTCAAACGTATTCACGATACCGTCTCCGTTCAGGTCTTTATATTTGATATCCCCCGGTTTTGGGTTGGACATTTGCTCGGATGGGGCGATGCCGTCTTTGAGCTGATAGGCGATTTTACCATCCTCATTCGTATAGATATTAAAGTCACCATCATTAAATAGGCGTTCTGCTATATACACATCATCGATCGCGTTCAGGCGCTTGCCCGTACGTTCCATCCAAGGGTATAGCTGCTTCACCTCATCGTATTCGATGATCTTATTACGCGCAAAAGTAAAATTACCCCGCAGCTGCACGCTGAAATCCGACCCCAACTTTTGATTAAAAGTAATAGAACCGTCCACACCTCTGTTCTGCACCTTACCAAAGTTCTGCCATGGGCTCGACATATACCCCGCCACGTTCACTATCGTCCGACGTTGCAATAATATATTTGTACGTAGATTATCAAAATAGTCGGCCGTAATCTGCAACTTGCTATTAAAAAGCCCCAGATCTACCCCATAGTTACGCTTATCTTCAATCTCCCAGCCTAACATGGGCGCCTCGAAACGTGTTTCGGTGAGACCCGCCAGCGAGTTGGTCGCTCCCGACGTACCTATTCCAATCGGGTAGGTAGAATATCCAGCAAACTGCCCTCTATACAAGAATCTGTTGGCATCACTCCCTGTATCATCATTCCCCGTTCTACCGACAGAAGCACGCAACTTCACATTAGAGACATAGCGTTTCAGATCCTCCGGAAAGAAAGGCTCATTCGTCAAGTTGTACGCCACCCCTACTGCTGGGAAGAAACCGAAACGGTAGCCTTCTGCAAACTGTTCCGATCCTGTAATACCAAAATTAGCCTCCATGGAATAGATACGGTTAAAGCTGTAAGTCACACGCCCAACATAAGCCTGCTTACGATAGGCCAGTGCCTGGCTATGCAGCTGCCTTTCCTTCTGGTAGGTCAGTACCATCGCCGACACATCGTGCTTGTCTGCAAATACACGGTCATAATTGATCGAAGCCTCTAGGTAGATTTTCTTTTCGGCCGAATTCGTTTCTATAGGCTCGCCCATAGCACTTTTATTCGTCTTGCGCTGATAGATCAGGTTGCCATCCGCATCCCGACCCGTTGCTACAAAAGTTTCAGGAGTTTGTGTTCTATACATCTGGAACTCACCGTACGAGTCGTAACTCACTGTACCTTTGGCACGCAAGCCCTGTGTCAGGAAATTCAACTTCTGTTCTATATCTACGCGGCTCTGTATAGAAGATCGCCATTCCTTTCTATAACCGTATTCGGTCAACTGATTGTATGGATTTACCTTATTCAAATCCTGTGAAGGGTGAGCAGCTAGACGACCGTCCGAATAGAGCGCCGGGAATAAGTGTGGCGGTATGCGCGAGAAGCGCTCAAATATATTCGTCTGGTCAAAGAAAGGGCGGTTCACTTTACCATATTGTCCAGCCAGGTCTACCCGTAGTGTAGTAGTAGCCGTTACATCCATATCGATATTACTTCGCAGGTTATAGCGATGAAATTTCGAGTTGTTATCGTAATTTTTCGAGGAGATAAATAAACCATCCTCACCAAAGAAACCTGCATTCACAAAGAAACGCATTCGGTCTCCTCCACCTCTAAAATTGAGGTTATGTCTTGTATTATAGGTATGATCCTTTAAGAGTAGATCGTACCAATTGCTGCTTGGGTACAGATCGGGGTCTGCGTTGGTCCGATAAAGGTCCATCAGTGCATCCGAAAACATCGGTTCCTGCCCATCGTTGCGCAACGCTTCATTGTATAAGCGCATGTAGTCAAACGAAGAAGCTACACTTGGCACGCGTGTCGGGTTCGAATAGGAGTATTCTCCACGATAGGATATTTCAGTCTTCTGCACCTTCCCTCTTTTAGAAGTGATCAAAATTACCCCATTGGCCCCCTCTGCCCCGTACACTGCGGTAGCAGCCGCGTCTTTCAATAGCGAGAAGGTTTCGATTTCATCGGGATCAATATTATTCAAGCTCCTCGGGATACCATCCACCAAAACTAGCGGAGACGTGCCACCTGCAAAAGAGCTGGTACCGCGTATCCAGAATTCGGCATCATCATAACCCGGCATCCCTGATCGTTGTACAGCGATCAGTCCCGGCACCTGCCCTGCGAGATTATTACTTAGGCTTCGGGTAGGTGCACGTAGCGCTTCCCCCGATACCGTCGCGATCGAGCTCACGACAGATTCCTTTTTCTGCTTGCCAAAGCCCACAACGATTACCTCTTCCAGTCCCGCAGCATCAGGTTGCAATACTATTTTATAATCCCGTTCTCCTGTTACGGACACATCCTGACTGGCAAACCCCATATAGCTTACCACCAATACCGCGTTAGGCTGCACCTCCATAACAAATCGGCCATTTCTATCGGTAGCCGTGCCAATCGCCGGATTCGATTTCAAGGCTACAGAAGCCCCCGTGATGGCTACACCGGCACTATCAGTCACTAAGCCCGTTATTTTAATTTTATCCTGTCTGTTGTCCAGCCTTTCACTTCGCTGCAACGTTATATTATTATTGCGTCGCGTGTAGGTGATTCCTGTAGTACGAAATAACTCGTGGAGCACCTGATCGATATTCATCTCCCTAACCTCTATACTCACCGGTTTCAATCGACTCAACAGATCATCCTTATATAGAAAGTGTATTTTATACTGCCCGGTAATCTGCTCCAACACCTTTTCAATACGTGCATTACTGTGTTTGAGTGTAATCAATTGAGCATTTGCCTGTGCCCAAAAGCCAAATAAGAACATCGACAGTACGAGCAGTGCGTACTTTAACACTTGTCGGCTCCTATTTTTAAATCGGTTTTTCATCATAATTTAGATTGGTATTTTTTCTTTTTTAAATACTACAATTAGTTCGTTCATCCAGGCTTTGCCGCATTATCAATCCTTCTCCATAAGTTCGTTTATTTGGTTATTTTCAGTGTTCTATTGTCTATCGTAAACTGGAGTCCAGATACATCTTTCAGTATGGACACCGCCTCGGCCAGACTCGCCTTTTTATCTATTGTTCCCGATATCTGTACTGTCTTATCGGCCACCTCAGACTGTATTTCGATATCGTACCAATCGGCCATCCTCTTTACCACTTCATTCAGATTATCCTGTTTAAAGTAGAAATACCCCTCTTTCCAGGAGCTGTATTTCTTCACATCCACCTTCATCGCGATCAATTGCCCATTCCGCCATCTACCTTGATAACCCACCGGCAGGTCCAGTATTGCGTTACCTTTACCCTGCATACGTACCTTTCCTTCCAGCAAGGTCGTTGCCATACGTTTTCCATACCTATTCACATTAAATGAGGTACCATAAACGGCTACCGTATCGCTATCCGAGATGACCATAAAGCGCCTGTCCCGATCTTTGGCAACCTCAAAAAAAGCTTCCCCATCCAAGTGTACCGTCCTATTATTTACGTTATAGTCCTTATCCATGGTCAGCGTACTTGAGGCATTCAGCCATATCCTGGTGTTGTCGGGTAGCCAAACTTCGATATTGCTCGCCTTCGGTGTGCTGATAGTCTTTATGTTCTCCATTTGCTGCGTCAAAAAAGCATCGGTGGCAGCGTCCAACACACCGTCTGCTCCTATCTTAATGATCTTATCCTGCACGACCAGCGTCTCCCCGTTGGCCAGTTCTATCAGCGTCTGCATCTTACCTGGGCTGACATCATTTTTTTGACCAAATACATAATCCGGCAGCACCTCATTGTACCGTACAATTTGCTGTTGATCCCATCGCAATACATACCAGGACAAGGCCGCCAGCAGCAAAGTAGCAGCCACTGCGGTGTATCTGTAAAAAACGCTCCATTTGGCACGAGGGTTTGGTACAGTCTGTAGGTTTTCCCAAGCCCCCTCCTTTTTCGCTTCAAAGTACAGCAGCAGCTCATCTTGTTTTTCTTGTCTTTGTTCAAAATCAAACAAAATGCTCTCTAGCTCCTTTTCAGAAAGATCCTTCCTAAGCTCCTTCAGTTCATCGGATGAAATACTATGATTTATATATTTGGCGATCAGTTGCGCCAGTCGGATTGAGTGCTGTTCCATATACCTATAATCCACAGGGCTGCGAAAAGGATGGAACGAAAACTATCTTTTTTTAAAAATTTTTCAAAAACAGCAATAGAGTAAGTAAATACTGCAGTGAGACCCTTTCCCGCAACAGCGATAGACCTCTGTTTTTCTGACTTTTTACGGTGTGTATAGAGATACAAAGCTTCTCGGCTATCTCGGCATTCTTTAGCCCTTCCACATAGCTCATCTTCAGGATACGGCTGCATCCCTCTGGCAATTCCTCCAACAGGGCAGATAACGCTACGGTCAATTCAGTCTGGATGATGTGCTTGTCGTAGGCATCCTCACTGACCGCTATCATCCCGCTGCCCAAGTATTTGGTATGGGTATTCTCCTGGCGGATATTCTTCAAACAGCCATTTTTGACCGCACGATACAGATAGGCCAGTCCCACATCTCCCTTACTTCCATTGGCTATTATATTTAAGAATACCGCGGCCACGACATCTTCCGCTGCGTTCGGGTCTGCCAGTATACCTGTGGCATACACGCACAGCCTCCCATAGTACTGTCTAAAAAGCGATTCTGTGCTATCTGCTGTCATAAATCTAGGTCCACTTTTCAACTTTCAGTTACAAATTGTGAGGCTATTATAGCTAAAGTTAATAAAGGGATGCTACATTATTCATGCAAACGTTTCCGTAACTAGTAGCCTTCCCAAAATATTTTTTCTGGACTTCGATTAAAAAATAAGGCTTAGCCCTATCGAAGAGCTAAGCCTTATTTCTATATCCATTAACAGCGATTCGGCCTATAAATGATCCAACAGAGTTGGATTTTTGATCGGACAGGTTCTTAACAGGTCCCTTACCGGGTACTTAGCCACCACATCCTGTAGCGCAGTCATGTGCCTTTCGTGGTGCGTATCTGTGCCTACAAAATCATACATACCCGATTTAATCATCTTTAATGCGGCCTCCTTCACTTCCTTACCATAGTGTCGGCTTATCGAAAGCAAGTTGAGCTGCAAGAGGCAACCTGCATCTTTGATCTGCTTATACATATCAAAGTTGTAGTGGTAGTAGTTGTAGCGTTCGGGATGGGCCAGTATGGGCTTATAACCCAGGTTCTGTATATCCAGTATTGTCTGGAATAGCGCCTTAGATTCCGCAATGTAAGACATCTCTATGAGCACATAACCTCCCGGCATTACACAGAGGTTATCCATCTTAATGATCGTCTCCAACTCTTCGTCGATCATATGCTCGGCAGCCGCAAATATCTGTACCTTAGGATTTGTCGTGTGCAGCTCCTTATTTAGCACCTCGTGCGCTGCAGCTATCGTAGATTTTGTATTGGGATGTACCCCCGCCATGATATGGGGTGTGCAGATAAACTTTTCAAAGCCCATCGCATGCAGGCCCTTTATGAGTAAAACTGACTGTTCCGTAGATTGGCTACCGTCATCGATACCCGGGAGCAGATGATTATGCATATCCACTTGGAGAAATGCCAGTTTCCCCAACGAGTTCTCCTTGGCTTCCTCCTGACCTTTACCAAACAATCTTGACAAAATCCCCATTATACCCTTTGAATTAAGTAAATGATTACTAGCCGATTCCCACTCAGTCTTTTCCTTCTCTCTACATTAGAAAATACAGAGCCTACTGTACATTACTTCCAAAATACAAAATAAGATTTGTACCCACAATATCTTTCATTTGGGTTATTAACCCCAGTTATCACTTACTTTTCGTCAGATACAAGCGATAGACCACATCTCGGTTCGTTCTTAGATTTGTTTGAAAATAAATAGGGTACCTATCATCAAACTGCACATAGATAAAGCGAGGTATGGATCTATTCGGGACCAATGCTTTATAAATATGCGGCTCTTCACTTCTATTGCGATATTGCGACACATTAATATTAGTTGCAGCAGCTACATCCAGCGGCTCTTTATCTTTGCCATACAGTTCTAGGGTGATATAAGTACTATCCGCAGGAGATGCTTTTGATAAATACCTACTGCTAAAATGGCTTGTTTTCTCTTGCTCTATCGCATCACTCCGACTTGGAGAAGCCATAGCCATGAAAGGCATTATCAATAAAATAACATTGATCATTGGGGTTGTTTAAGTTAGTGTATTACCAAAGTTACAAAGCGAAAGCTTAAAAATCAAAACTTTCGCATTAAGCAATTTTTAAGTTTTCATGAAATTACTATGCTACCATATAACTCTGACAAACAATACAATAACATACAATATTTACACAAAACCCCTATCTATAGAGATCACTGATACCAGCCTATTCAGACGGGGTTATCCTTCCGAAACACCTGCATCGTAAAAGGCTCAAAAAACAAGAATTGCCTTTCAAAAAAAGACTAAAGCACAAAGCCGACACCAATGACATCGAGCTCCAAATTGGTCAACACAGCCCCCCTAACTGGATTAACCTTGCAGATGATACAAACTCATCTTGTATCGAAAAAAAATAAAAAAACTTTCTTATCTCGAGGCCGACCAGAGGCCTATTATACTTCATCGCGATTTATGAAGTACCCTGCAGGCCAAGTATAGTCATCGTTCGCGGCATGTTCAATACCATAATCTGCAAATACCAATAGCTCAGCCCCCTCTTCTATCGCCTGAAATGCAGTAGCATAGCCAGCAGGCACATGCACTACCTGCTTGTCCTCTACGCATAGTACCCTGCGTTCTATAGGCAGTTGTGCCGACACATTCTCCCAATCCTCGATTTTGACCAGATCCAATATAAAAGATCCCGAAAGCACGTAAAACCAGCGCTGCTCTATACGGTGTGCACGCCAGCCGCGTATGAGCTCGGCGTCTTTATTTTCGATAATATAAAAGCGTTTGACCTGCGTCATGTCAAATTCATTGACAAATCGGATAGATCCGCGATGATCAGAGGCCATGCCCCCTTTGGTAACAGTTATCATAGAATAAATTAAAAAAAGAACTTAAAAGTAACAAATCAAATATATTAATACTCCATAGCAAAAACGGCACCAATATTGCTAGAAACATATTTACATATTACCTATTTTTTTGAATTTTATATGAGCAAATTTACGTTAATCTTTAAAACATTGCCCAATGAGGCACGGGTATTCGCTGTAGCTTTTAGTCTATTTGTTGTAGCTGCGTTAATGTTTGCCTCGCTATTGTACTTCGGGGTCTAGTGGCCCCATATACACATTCCCTTATTTTATTTCTGTATCATTCCCAACGCAGCACAGCTGGGGCCTTCAGACCCGGACGATACATCCTATAATCAAGCTCCTCACACCGTTCGTTTTTCCTAATTAACGTACCGCTTGATGATGTAGCTCTTGGAGAGCAAATAAATGATACTCAGCCCCAACAATAATCCGACAGAAAACAAAAGCTGAATATTCAAGCTCCTACCTGCCAACTGTATCACCACATACCCTATTCCAAACTGAACTGCACCATACAAAAATGAGATCAACAGTTTGTTAACTCCAGCTTCATTGCCCAGATATTGATACAAATGAGAACGATGTGCTTTAAATATATTTTCTTTAAGATAAAGTCGACGAATTATTGTCCACACCGCGTCAATCCCATATACGGCCAAGAAAAGAATATAGATCAGGTTTCCAGTAGTAATAATAAGAGTTCCCAGCGCAAATAGCAAGATATAGGCTATCGCTACCGATCCCACATCGCCCGCAAAGCATTTCGCTTTCGTCCGGAAGTTGAAGAAGGCAAAGACTAATAATCCCAATATCGTATAGATCAGATAATCCGATGCTATAAATTCAATCTTTTCATTTACTAACAACAACAATCCTGCTACTGCCAAGCTATAACAGACCGTGATTCCGTTGATCCCATCCATAAAGTTGTACGCGTTGATCACCCCCACTACTACCACAAACCCAATTAGCAAAAAATACCAGGGCATTTCAAAGAGCTCCAACTGGTAAGCCATTAAGAGTACCGACGAAAAATGCACCAACAGACGTATCCTATTGGACAGTGTAAATACATCATCCAAGAAAGAAACCACTGTCATCATTGTCAATCCCAAAAAGAACCAAGGGTACTGAAATCCCGACAGGATAAAGAAAACTAAAGCCCCTAGATAAAATATCACTCCACCACCACGTAGTGTAATGGCTGTATGCGAGGAGCGCTCATTGGGCTTATCGATTATATTAAAGCGATCTGCTATCTTAAAATAACCAAGCTCTAATACAAATAGAGCAATAAAAACTAATGCGTATATCATTATAATTTCTTCTAGAAAACACGTCATTTCGCCGCGTCCCGACTCTCGGGAAACGTAACGGAGAAATCTAAAACCCTAATCGCTCCTTTTCTCACTCAATATTACCGCTATCTAAGCCTTACTTTTCCTTAAAACTCCTTATCGTTTTCTCCAATCCTTCTTTCGCTGTCAACGGCAATTTCTCTATTCCCAATGCATTTTTGATTTTTTCGTTAGAAACCAGCAAATCACTCGTCATTTTTTTTAGACGTTTACTATTTAAAGGAATGGGAATTTTATCTCCAATTTTAGCAATCGTCTTCACAAAAGCCTTAGGCAAAGCCACATTACGAACATTTTTATTTGTCACATTCTTCATGATCGCTATTATTTCCTTTGTTGATATAGGCTCATCATCAGCGATATGGTATATTCCCGACTCCATCTTTTCCTGCCCCTCAATAATCTGCTCTATGAAATAGCAAAAATTATCTATCGATATAAAAGATCGTTTATTATCAAATGATGAAAGCGGATAAGGAATACCTTTAGAAATAAATTTATACAACAGACCTAGATTTCCTTTATCCCCCGGTCCATGTACCATAGGTGGGCGCAGGATAATTAATTTCTTGTTACTTGGCAGTTTTTGCTCTAAAAGCCATTTTTCAGCAGCATATTTGGACTTCCCATACCAAGACACAGGGTGGCATTGATTCGATTCAGTTAGTCGCACGTTAGATTCAAATTCCTCAACCGCGGCTAGTGAGCTCACATGGATTAGCAATATAGCTTCTGAAGCTACAAAAGCCTCATAGACTTGCTTTGCTAATTCAGTATTTGCATGGTAATAGTCCTCTTGGGTAGCAAGCATTTTATGATCATGAGCTTTCCCAACAAAATTTATTAGTACCGACGCTGAATCAAAATCATTTCTCCATGTCTTTTCTCGAAGGGAAACTCCATGAGCATTTGATAATACTTTCAAAAGATTCTTCCCAATAAAACCAGAGGAGCCTAGAATTGCTGTTTTCATCCTCTTAAATTTCGAAGCGCCCTCCTATTTATTTGTCTACGTCTTTTATCAAAAAACCAACCCCATTTATTAAAATAGTAGATAGCAGACTGCATGCCTATCTTAGTTAGACGCCAAGATTTATGAGAGCCTTTCTCAAAATGGTGAAATATCTCTACCTTCGGATAAAAAACCGTTCTATACCCCCCGTCAATCAAACGACGGCACAAATCTGCTTCCTCTCCATACATAAATATCCCCTCATCAAACATGCCAACCTTTTCGAGAGCTGATATCCGTAGATACATAAAACAACCTGACAAATAAGGAACATCCATAATTTTGTCATAACCTGAAAATCTAAGCTCAAATGTTTCGTTTCTTTTATCTACCATTGATCTCAATGGGTTGAATCGTCGTCCTATCCAGTCATAAGGAGTAGGCAATAGCTTACACAAATACTGATTTTGCCCATCCGGATATAAGACTTTAGGCATCACATTTCCTATAGAATCATTCTTTTCAAGAAAAGTTGTTAAATTTTCTAGTACAGATTCATTATAGTATACATCTGGGTTCAGGACTAAATGATACTTTGAACCATTTTCCATAGCCTTTCTCAATGCAATATTATGAGCAGCACCAAATCCAGGATTACTGGGATTGTGAATATAAACAACACGAGGATTTTGTACAATATCAGCTAGAGTGCTATCTGGTGAATTATCAACTAGAAATAACGTATCGACAAGAGTAGATCTTAAAAAGCTATTTATTGCCCCCAAAAGAACCTTTCTATCATTTCGATATAGTACTATTGCTCCAGAAATCTTTATCATAAATGATTAAAATTTTGATTTCACTTCTTGATAAACACTTTCAATCCCATCTTTTAGAGACGTTTTTGCTACCCACCCTAAACTCCTTAGTTTAGATACGTCCATCAGTTTTCGAGGTGTACCATCGGGTTTAGTTTTATCTAAAACAATACTTCCTTCGAAACCAACTATTTGTTTAATTAAAACAGCTAAGTCATAAATAGAAATATCCTCTCCCACCCCAATATTTACCAACCCTGATTCATTATAGTTCTCCATCAGATATACACATGCACTAGCCAAATCATCAGCATGTAAAAACTCTCTTAGAGGTTCTCCGCTCCCCCATATTACAACTTCGTTTTTACCCTTATTCTTTGCAGTTATAAACTTCCGCAATAAGGCAGGTAAGACGTGAGAGTTATTTAAATCATAATTATCATTTGGTCCATACAAATTCGTTGGCATAACCGAAATAAAGTTACAGCCGTACTGCTCGCGATAAGCATCACACATCTTAATTCCCGCGATCTTTGCTATAGCATAAGGTTCATTCGTGGGCTCCAATACCCCTGTTAAAAGATAGTCCTCCTTTAACGGCTGTGGAGCGAACTTAGGATAGATACAAGATGAGCCTAAAAACATAAGTTTCTTAACACCGTTTAAATAAGATTGATGTATGACATTATTTTGAATCATTAAATTCTCATAAATAAAATCAGCTCTGTAAGTATTATTTGCAACGATTCCCCCAACCTTAGCTGCAGCTAAAAAAACATAATCCGGCTTCTCGATTTCAAAGAAATCTACCACTTGAGTGGTATCGCGCAAGTCTAATTCGGATGAAGTCTTTAATACAAAATTATTAAATCCTACACGTTGCAATTCTCGTAATACAGCAGACCCGACCATCCCTCGATGACCTGCAATATAGATTTTATCACTTTTTTTCATACTTCTTATTCTACTTCTGTCAAAAAACTACAAACGACACACAATTTACTTGTCTTTTATCAGTTACTTCTTTAATATTTCTAAATCTGCTTGCATCATTTCTTTAACCAAACCTGCTAAGTCATACTTAGGTTCCCATCCTAATTTAGTTCTGGATTTTGTAGGATCACCAATTAAAAGATCAACTTCAGTAGGTCTAAAATAAGCTGGGTCAACAGCCACAACTTCTTTTCCTATTTCAAGATTATATTCAGGATTAGTGCTTGATCTTACAAAGGCTTTTTCTTCTACTCCTTCTCCTTTGAACTCCAATTCAACGCCGACCTCAGCAAAAGACATCTTTACAAAATCGCGTACGGTAGTGGTTACACCGGTAGCAATTACATAATCTTCTGCTTTGTCCTGTTGCAATATACGCCACATAGCTTCTACATAGTCCTTTGCGTGCCCCCAGTCACGTAACGCATCAAGATTACCTAAATAAAGACATTCTTGCTTTCCTAACGCAATAGCGGCTGTAGCCATCGTAATCTTTCGAGTTACAAATGTCTCACCTCGCCGCGGAGATTCATGATTAAATAAAATACCATTACAAGCAAATAAATCATACGCTTCTCGGTAATTTTTAGTTATCCAGAAACCGTAGATTTTCGCAACCCCGTATGGCGATCTGGGATAAAAAGGTGAATTTTCATCATAAAATCCTTTGTCATTTTTATTCTCTGCCAATCCACCATACAGTTCCGAGGTAGATGCTTGATAGATTCTAGTCTTTTTCTCCAAACCCAAAATACGTACAGCTTCCAAAATACGTAAGGTACCTATTCCGTCCACATTTGCTACATATTCCGGAGAGTCGAAAGAAACTTTTACGTGAGACATTGCTCCTAAATTATAAATCTCGTCAGGCTTTACTTCCTGAATAATTCGGATAAGATTTGTAGAATCCGTAAGATCTCCATAATGAAGTTTAAATCGAACATGTTGCTCATGCTGATCTACATATAGATGGTCTATCCGTTGTGTGTTAAAAGATGAAGCCCTGCGTTTAATGCCATGCACCATGTACCCTTTCTCTAATAATAATTCGGCTAGGTAAGATCCGTCTTGTCCGGTAATACCCGTTATGAGTGCTATTTTCATTTATTATCCCTTTTGAATGATTTTAAATTCATACTCTAAATATCTTAACATTTCGATAGTCTAATTAAACTTTTTTTTGCTAAAAAAGTGGATTACTATTGCTATAAAAATCCTGACCCTAAATAATAATTTTACGTAAATACTATTTGAGCTTTTTTCTCCAGTATTAGAAGTGTTACTATCATGTCTTCTATATAGTAATGTTGGTGTTGTAACAAATCTAATATCAAAATACAAATGGGCAATCAATGCTATCCATTGGTCATGCATAGGAAGATTTCTCGGAAAAGGCAAAACTTTTTCTTTAACATCTTTATTAAATGCCATACAACATCCAACAAATTTATTTTTAACCAAATTTGACAGGAACCCCACGTCTGTTTTAAGCACTTCAAAAACTGTTGTTCCTGTTTTATTTAAAAATTTATCTACAATAAAAGCATCAGTCATCACAAGATCACATTTTTGCAGCATTTGAGATATTAAATCCACTCTACCAGGTAACCAAAAATCATCTTGGTCGGCCAATATTATTATGTCACCATTTGACTTTTTAAGAGCATTTTCCAAATTGTAAATTGGAGATTTAAAGCTATTTCCTTTATGCAAGATAACCCTTTGATCGCCGATAGATTCAATTATTTCTACAGTTCTATCGATAGAAGTATCATCAGAAACTATTATCTCATCATCAGAAGACAATTGCATTAATATAGATTCGAGTTGGGCTTTAATGTATAATTCTCCATTATAACTAGGTAAACAAACAGAAATTTTCTTCAAAACTTAATTTTTAATATTGGGTAAACAACGATCAGATAAATCAGGACACCTGAAATTAAACATAATAATGCATATTCCATATCTGTGGCGAAAGTGAAACAATGGAATGATAGAAAAAATGAAAAGGGTAACAAAATAAATGATTTAGTCCTGTTACTTCTGCATAAAGCCACAAATGCGGCCAATATTGGAATATAAATAAACCAAGAATAAAACCCAAGTACCATTGTCTGTAAAGGAAAAACAAAGTTCGCTCCTTGGGCAAAATACACATCACCGACAACCAATTCTGTTAATTGCGTTCCTACGTTTTTATATTCTATGCTGCTAAATTGTTTAACATATACACCAAATATTGCCATAAAATATTCGGTTAAACCAGACTTTATATGAGTGGAACCATTATATAACATATAATATTCTAAACCATCTCCAACTGCTATGAATCTATTTACTATAATACTAAAGCCATCTACAATTGACATATCTTCCTCATAAAATGTGGATACAACAATCGCTACAAGTATTGCAAATGAGACCATAATAACGCCAATAAAATTTACTTTTGTAATAGTTTTCTTTTCGAATAAGTTATTAAAATAAAAAATAAAAGCCCCCAAGTAGACCAAAGCCGCTAATAGTGATGATCTTCCCCCAGAAAAAACTCCGATCAAAAGAGCCATAACCACCCCAATAAATGCTAAATGGCGCCACTTTTTAATCAGAAAAATTAAAATAAAAGAAAAGAAATAAAAATAAACTTCGGAACCCGTTGATAATATTCTAAGAACAGGGTCTCTACCTTGTAAGTCAACAAATCGATAAAAAAACCAGCTACTTAATGATGGATTTTCCATCGCATACTTAAAAAAAGAAATTTTTGAAAAAAAATAAATAAAAGTTATTACTATATATACAAATTTAATTTTGAACGTTTTTTCTTTAATCTTATCCGACATGTTATGGTCAATTATTCCAGTTCTTACTTTTTTAAGGAATATTTTAAGGACAAAAATGTAGGTTAAAAAAAATAAAAAAAACCATATTGGCATATTAGAAATCCCATATCTATATATGTATGCAGTTAAAAAAGCTATATTCCCTGATAACCAAAATATATGCATAGCAATAGGATCAAGCAGATTATTAAAATTTCTTTTAAACAAAGTAAATAATAATATTACTGTACTCACGAAAGTAAAAAATAATACCTGCTGATTATAATTGGTTATGTCGAACATGCCATAATTTTAATTTCAACTTGTATAATAAAGAAAAAATAAAAGATTTAGTTGCGCCTAAACATTTTTCCCTAATCTGATTAGTTTCTCTCAATGCAATACTCAACATGGATCTACTAGCACCATTATCCGAACAAAGAGATATTGTAAGAGGAACTTTTTTAACAACCAAGTTCCTTTTATTCAAATAAAGTTTGAGATTTAATTCATAATCGCTTATCAGCCTGAACGAGGTATCGTATCTAAATTGGTCAAATAGCTTTACATTATAAAAAGTACCTTGATGATGTAATGAGTTATGCAATAACAACGTCCAATCAAATTTAGACCTCACAAAATCACCTGTATCATATTTTACATCACCAAATATTAAGTCGCAATTATCTTGACTAGTGTAATATTCGATATTCTTAGTAACAAAACTATTATACAAAAAATCATCTGCACCTAAAAAATATAAAAAATTACCTTTTGCTAAACTAATACCTTTGTTCATAGCATCATATATTCCTTCATCCTTTTCTGACAAAAAGACATCAATTTGATCCAAGTATTTTTCAACAACTTCAACCGTACCGTCCGTCGATCCACCATCTATTACAATATATTGAAAATTTCTAACATTCTGACTTAATACACTTTTAATGGAATTCTCAATAGTCAATACTCCATTAAAAACAACAGTAATTATTGATATTATGGATTGCATAAAATCTCTTTATATAGTTTTAAATATTTCTCACCAATAACCTCCGAAGAAAATTTATTCCCCACGGATTCCCTAATGTTTAACAAACTGTGATCCAACACCCATTGAATCCCAGTATAAAAATCATTTATATTATCTTCTTCCGCTAGAAAGCCATTTACTTTATGAATTAAAATATCATTTACACCTGTACCGCTGTAAGCAACCACTGGCAAATTACAATAAATACCCTCAAGAACTGTCTGGCCAAAAGTTTCTTGCAAAGAGGGCATTAGAAAAACATCGGCCGATGAATATATATATCTTAATTTCTCGATTGAAGATATCTTCCCAAAATTTATTGTTTCAAAATCGCCGAACGAAGCGTCTTCATCAGAACCGAAATAAGCGATAATAAAATCGCTTTTATTTACTATTAAATCAAGCGATTTAACAAGTCTTTGGAATCCTTTAATCGGATCATATATAAAATTGTATGCACCATAAAGCAATATTTTTTTACTTTGACTTATACCTAGCTTAGTACGGCTTTGATCTTTATTAACAGGATACCACAACTTTGAATCTATTGGATTATGTATACACTTAACCGGATAAGATTGAAATAATAATGAGTTTTTTACAACTTTTTCCTGCCAAACACTTACAGGAACTAGATGTAAATTCAGATGTTTCCAATATTTCCGCTTTAATTTCCAAACATACTTTTCAATATCTAAGCCTTTATACCCGTTACCTCTATTTGAACTTAAGTATCCTTGAACATATCTAAAATCTTTAGATATGTTATTATGTTCACTACCAAGAATTGCCCATAAATCGTGCAGAGTCCACACTATTGGTTTAGTAATTTTAGATAGTTCTTTAATCCCCACGGTATTTGCACCAATCCAGTGCAAATTAACAATTTCACAATCGGAATTATTGATTAAACTAACTAGACCAGTTGAAAACAAATTAAGAGACCTTGTTGTTTTAAAAACGCTATGTTGCAAGTTCCTAACTATTAAACTCTCAAATTTTATATAAATTTTATGAAAAAACTTTGAAAGCCCTCTTTTTAATACAACCCCTTCCCTAAAATTTGCATCATCGTTTATCAATGTCACAATTTTAGATTCTATACCTAATTTGATTAAGGATCTATGTATTCTAAACATAGCAACACTTGCGCCACCAACATTAGAACTATAAGAAACATGTAATACTTTAATTTCCTTCATCCTACTTCGCTTTATTGCCTAATAATATTCTAATTGGTGCAGTAAGTAGAAGTCTAGCATTTAATAAAAAACTATTGTTAGGGGTAAAATTACCTATATTTAAAAATTGGAACACAAATAGTTTTAAATATCCATTGAGAGTAGGATTTAATAAAAATTCATGACGCTTCTCCCAATAATTTAGGAATTTTAAATCTCGAGAATCTAAAGATTCTTTATACCTATCTCTAATAATCTGAATAACCTTCAATTTTGATTTTACCAATGCTACTTTCCTCTCTTTTGATGTTACTCCCAATCCTAATCGATAAACACTAAACGCTTTATCTAGGAAATAAAATTTGTCGCTTTTAAAAACTTGATCAATGATATATAACCAATCCGCGTGATAACCAATTTTTTCGTCGATCATATCTAGCGAATCGTATAATTTCCTACTTAACCCCACCTCTCTATAAGAAAGTCCATAGCGAATTCTAGCTTTAAATATATTTTTGTCTCTTAGTTGAAAATTATCATAAATTCTTTCCTTTCCACTAGGATGTAGCTCAATTGAGTTTGTAACAATAATAAATTTGTCATTGTATCCATTTAATTCCTTCTCATACATTAAGGAATTTAACGAATTCAAAAGATCTGGTTTAAAAAAATCGTCTCCCGCAATTAACGAAATAATCTCTCCCTCCACTAAACTCATTAATCTATTCCAATTTCCAAATACACCTAAATTAGCCGTACTTCTATATACTTTAATTATATCTGGAAACTTTGCTCTAAAATTTTCCAATAGCTCCTCCGTTCCATCCGTAGAATAGTCGTCTCCTATAATTATTTCATACGGTAAAACATTGTTGTTTAAAATAGAATTCAAACACTGAGGTAACAAATCGGCTTGATTATAAGTCAAAACGATTATAGTATGTTTAATATTTCTCATGCTTAGAAAAAAGAAGTTTTCGAAAAAAAATAAGAAAATATAAAAGAAGGATGCTGTATGATATACTATATGCATACGTTATACCTATTAGTCCGTTTATTTTCACCAAATAATAACTTAGCGATATATAGATAATATTAAAAGCTATTTCTGAAAATAAATACGCTCGAGTAAGTTTTCTAACTACCATTAAGGTACCAAGAAAAAAACCAATAATTTTAATAAAGTCACCTACAAGTTGGAAAACGAACAATTCGCTCATACCAAAGAAATCATCGGTATATAATACTCTAATAACAAAAAATCGTAGAAAATAAATTGAGGCTCCAACTACAATCAAAAAAGGCAAAACTATTTTATAACCATTTAATATTTCACTTTTTGCAATATAGTCACTGGCTCCGGCAAGTTTTGGGACAAAATAAGTGCTTAAGGATATGGTGACTATCATTAAATAACCATCAGATATGCGTATAAGACCTTGCCAAAGACCTGCAGAAAACAAATCGCCATTTTGTATTATTATATTTCGAAGAATTAGTTGAGTTAATGGGAGAGAAATCGCAGCAACCAGAGCCATAATACTGTACTGACCTAAACTAGATAGGAGCTGTTTACTGATAGGTATTTTAAAAATATCTAAATTTAACCATTCTTGTTTTCTTACGCACCACAAAGTAATAAAAAAAACAGTAACTTGGGATACGACTAATGCATATAAAGCCCCAACTATCTTAAACCTATAAACTAAGAACACTGTTAATATCAATGACGCTATACTTCCGATACAATTAACTAACGCATATAATTTAATTTGTTTTTTCCCATTAATAATAGATATAATAACGTTATTAAAAGCATAAAATATCAGAGTTAAACCAAAACAAACAATAGGCCATTTAAAATTCTTTGATTCAAATAAACTTTTTGAAATAACCTCAGAAAAGCATACAACTAAAATAGATAAAAAAAAAGCACAGATCGAACTCAGCTTTAACGCAGTAGATATTAGTTGCTGCTGCTTAAATTTATTACCTTCAAACTCAGAAGTAAATTTCACAACACCTGTACTAATACCACCATTAGAAAACCCGACAATTATAGAAGTTAAACTATAAAACTGACCAATAACTGCCACCCCTATGGGACCCGAAAAATAAGCTATCACTTTGCTTGCAGCAAAACTTGCTGAAATTTTAACAAATGTAATAATTGCAGAGAAGACAGAAGTTGATAATAATTTCAAGACTAAAACGAATTTAAAACAAATATCACTCTTGAAACTTCCTCATCAGTCAAAACTGCACTAATAGGTAAACTCAAAACTTCATTATGCAACTGAACCGTTAATGGAAGTGTCAAATCAGAAAGCTCATTATAAGCCTTTTGAAGATGGGGGGGGATGGGATAATGAATCAATGTCTGAATCTCATTTTGTGACAGATATTCCTGCAACTCAATACGATTCGTAGTGCGAATAACGAACAAATGCCAAACATCTTCACTGTTTTCCTGTTGAGGAATTGGCAATATAATTTTCTCATTCTGAATTTCCGTAATATATCGATTTGCTATTTCCCGTCTTCTACTATTTTCCTTATCAATATATTTTAATTTAACATCCAGTACAGCCGCTTGAATTTCATCAAGTCGAGAGTTTAATCCCTTATAGATATTAATATATTTCTCAGAAGATCCGTAGTTAGCTAAAGCTCTTATTACCTCTGCAAGCTTATCATTATTACAAGTCACTGCCCCCCCATCTCCCAAAGCCCCAAGATTTTTACCTGGATAAAAGCTAAACCCAGCGGCGTCACCTAAATTCCCAGATTTAATACCATTCCACATGGCACCAATAGCCTGAGCATTGTCTTCAACAATTTTCAAATTATATTTTTTTGCTAATTCAAGAATCTCGTTTGAGAAAGAGATTTTTCCATATAGATGCACCAATAAAATGGCTTTAGTGTTTTTAGTTATTGAATTCTCTATCTTCGCAATATCAATATTAAAAGTATCTATTCTTGGTTCACATAAAACAGGAATTAAGCCATTTTCTGATAGCGCCAATAATGATGCTATATAAGTATTTGCTGGCACTATTACCTCGTCACCTTTTTTTAGGATGCCTAACTCCAAGTAAGCACGAAAAATTAATCTTAATGCATCTAGGCCATTAGCAACACCAATTGCATGTTTGACACCTATGTATCTTGATAAATTAGACTCAAAATTTTTAACATGAGATCCTAGTAAATACCACCCGCTCCTAAAGACATTTATAAGGTTATCCTCTATCTCTTTACTATACTGCAAATTAACTTTTTGCAAATCTAAAAACTTTATCATACTTATAGTTCATTAATATTATATTTAACCCCATTTTTGTCAGTTCCAGATAAATCTAATAGAATTCCATCTCGGGTTATATACCCCCTATGCTTAGCTGGATTTCCAAAGTAAACTGTGTTAGGCGGTATATCGCAAGTAACAACACTTCCAGCCCCAACAAAGGAATAACGACCAATTACATTACCAGAAATAATTGTTGAGTTAGCCCCAATAGAGGCTCCTTCTTTAATTAAGGTTCTGCAGAAAAAGGGAGGGTATTGTTTTGATCTAGGAATCAAATCATTTGTTAGAGTTACATTTGGACCAACAAAGACATTATCTTCAATTATAACTCCATCCCAAATTTGAACGCCAGATTTTACAGTGACGTTGTCACCAATTATGACATCATTTTCAATAAAAACATTAAAATTAATATTACAGTTTTTCCCAATTTTGGCACCTGCTAATACCACACAATACTGCCATATTTGAGTACCTTCGCCAATATTTGTTGTCTTAACTTCTGATGTAGGATGAATTGTCATTATCTCTAAATTTTAAAAAATCATCATATTCTCTTATATAATCTTCCTCCGAGTACTCTTTTGAGGCAAGCACTAAACAAACACTGCCGCTCGAAAACCCCTTAATTTCCCTCCAAATTCCTGGTTTAATATGGAGAGCCTTTACTGGACTGTTTAAAAAAATCTCTTGCTTATTTACACCATCATCTAGTATAAATGAAAATGAACCACTAGCAGCTATTATATATTGTTCAAGTTCATAATGCGAATGTCCACCTCTTTCTGCCCCATATGGGATATCGTATAAATAATAGATTCTCTTTACCTCAAAAGGAATATTTTTTAGATTTTCAAGAACAGTGATATTCCCCTTTTCCTCATGTACTACTTCTAAATCCAAGACCGAACAATCGATAACTTTATTCATACTCTATACTTTTTAAATTTTTATATTCCAAAAAATCTCTTACGTAATCTTCTTCAGAAAAAAATCTGTCTGAAACAATTAATGCTAATGAGTTCGTTGAAAAGTCTGTGATTTCCCTCCAAAACATTTGAGGCACGAATAAGCCATAATTTGATCTATTTAAAAAGTAAGTACTCTCACAATTACCATCATGTAATTTTACTGTAAAACTACCAGATAAAGCGATTATAAATTCATTTTGGTGTCGAAATGCATGCCCGCCTCTTGTCTCCCCTCCTGGAACATCAGATATCCAATATGTTCTCTTAATTGAAAATGGTATTTGAATATCATTTTCAAAAAAAGAGAGATTTCCTCTTTGGTCAAATATTTTTGGTAATTGAATTAGTTTAGGACTTTTCATTTTTACTTTATAAGTGAGTAGTAGAATCTTTGACACAGTAAAATGGACACTATGAAAAATGTAAAAATAAATGAATACAATATAATGTTTTTAATCTTACTAAGTTTTTCACTAACAAGTGGATAAACAGGTTCATCTACAATTTGAATCAATGGAGTTTCTTTAAGCAAGGCCATTTTTGACATTTCTAAATTTTGGATTAATTGAGAAAGTATAGCTTTATTCGCTTCTACCGAATATTGTGATCTTTGAGCAGGTACTAAACGTTGAGACTGTTTTGTGAGATTGAGATTGGGTGTATTATCGATTGCAACCACAGCTGAAGATATTGCCCCATTCATAACAGCCCTCACAGAGTCTGTTTTATGTTGTAAAATCTCTATATTATCCAGCGACTTCTTTGTCTTGGTGGATATATAGAAGCTATTAACTTCATTGACCAATGCGCTATTAAATTCTTTTGCAAATACTTCATTTTTTGATTTGACATCAATTTTCAACAAAGATAATTTCTTGTCAATCTTTCCAACATTTAAATATGTTTTATTTATTTCTAAAACAACTTCATTTAATACACTATCACGTTGACGTTGTAAAAAATCATTCTCTTGATTAATCTTTTGGAAATTAACTTCTAATAAAGTCGAAGAATCTTTTTGCCATTCTTTAAACATACCCGCCTGCAATAGGTATAAATCCAGAATATTAATCGAACTATCATAAGAGACAGGCCTTAACATAGCCGCCTCAATCATCTTCCGGGATTTGTAAAGTTCTAAAATATTCTCTCCTTGGAAAAGACTTCCATTTCCCCCGCCCATATCAAACCCCATCATTGATGCTATTCCTGCATATTGCCCTAAGTTTCCATCTTGATCACCAGATTGAATAACAAAAGTTGTGGATGCGGTATAGAGGGGACTTTTATACTTAGCAATCAAAAAACCTATTGTAGCGCCTAAAAGGCTAGTTATAACAATAATTAGCCATTTTGAAACAAGAAAATTCAATACCTTAGCGAAATTAAGTAAAATTTCTTTTAAGGAAATCTCTTTATCAAACTCATTAATGTTTTCAATACTATTTTCCATTTTCCTAATTACGCAATAGTGAAACAATAATCGCAGCCAATGAAGCCACCCCAGTGCCTAAACCAATCCAACTTTGGGCATTCATCCGTTCACGAGGTGCGCGCTTAGGAACAATAATCTCGGCGCCAGGTGTTACAGATGGCGTACCACCAGATGAACCTTTTACAGAACCATTGGCGTATTGAACAAATGCCTTTTTCTTTAACGCTTCCGAAGTATAACCGCCAGCTTGATTGATATAGTAACTCAAGGGTTTTCCTTTTTGATATACCACATTATTGGGATGGAGCACCTCCCCCATTACTCGTACCGTTTGTAATTCTTTTGGCACCGTGACAATATCGCCATCCAACAATAATAAATCTCCTGTTTTATAAGGTGTTTCCAATATTTTGTGCAGCTCGATACCCACTAAATCAGATGTCTCTAAAGATATGGGTGTAGCGCCTCGCTCTGTTGCTTTGGCTAAGGTTTGCTCTCTCTGCTTTGCACTAGAAGTTCCCGCCTCCTCACCACCTTCCAGCTCACTTTCAAAACTATTATCTTTCAAATCCTTCCCAATCGCTTTCAACTGTTCTTCTCGAGCCTTTTTCGCTTCCTCTTTCACTTTTGAGCTTCCCGTACGTCTTAACGAAGCTCCCTCGACATAGGCATAAGCAGTCAAGCCACCAGCTCGCTTGATCAAATCAGAAATTCTTTCGTCTTCCCTATTTATCGTATAGATGCCTGGATACATCACCTCTCCCTCAATCTTGACTTGTCGCTGTACGCGATAATTGGCATCACCCAATATTGTAACTACATCATAAGGCTTTAAGGAAACATCAGGCTGATCCAACACACCATTTCTGATATTGATCAGGATGGTCTGCGCTGAAACGCTATCCTGTGAGCCTCGGTTTTTAATCCGTCTTGCGATTTCTATTCTTGCATTCTTGGCTTCTTCGGTCAATCCGCCTGCCTTTTGGATCATATCCGATACAGTAGTATTACTTGCATAAGGAAAATCTCCAGGTAAACGTACCTGTCCTTGAATTGTGAATTTATATTCGTCGCGTAGATCAAATATGGAAGAAATCTCAATTCGATCTTCGCGCTTCAACAGGATATCGGGTGCGTTACCCGCCAATACCTCTCGAAGATTGAAGTTAATCAACTCCATACTATTGTCAGCCTTTAGACGATTGATTAGTCCTCTTTCTAAAAAAGCATCTTCACGTACCCCTTGTGCGAGCTGCAAAACATCACGCAAGGTCATTCCATCTTCCAACCCATATACACCCGAACGAAATACCGCCCCCAATATACTCACTCTATTCTCGTAGCGATCCAATAAGGTCTCTGCTACAAAACTATCTCCATTTTTCAACTTATAGCTAGCAAACTGATCCGCATAAACATCGGTAATACGACGTTCTTTGTCTGTTTTTTGAAACACCTTTACCTTAGATGTGTAAGCGTTTTCTGTAAATCCACCTGCATAAAGGACCAAATCCTGAAGGCTTTCGCCTTCTTTACCTTCGAAGATCGCTGGACGTTTTACCTCGCCTTGAAACTCTATCCTATGACCGTATACAGGAATATGAATAATATCCTGATCCTGTATCCGTACATTTCCCTGTTGCATTCCGTTTACCAAAAAATCATACACATCAATGGTAGTAACGACACTGTTATTACGAATCACCTGTATATTTCTATATGTACCGTTCTCAGCGGGACCGCCTGAAGCATATAAAGCATTAAAAACTGTTGCCAAGGAAGGAAGTGTATACGTACCTGGCTTAGTTGCAGCACCCGTAATAGTAACCTGTATGCTGCGAATATTTCCTACATTGATATTTACTATCGTCCTACCGGAACGAATCGCAGGATATGTACCCGATAAACGTTGTGCTACTTTTTCACGAGCTGCGCCTATAGAAAGTCCAGAAACAGGTATTATCCCCACATATTCTACCTTAATAGTTCCCTCTGGACTCACTGGTAATTTATAAGAGACCTCATTATCTCCCGTGATATCCAACAACAATTCGTCATCTGGCCCTATAATATAGGAACTTGGTGTAGCCATACGCAAATTTGGTTCGAAGGTGATACTGTTATTTCGGAACAGGTCACTGCCAAATATTCTAGAAGTAACCGTATCTACATTTGATCGCACAGAGTCCGGTATCTTCGAACTATTTACCTGGCGCCCCAAAGATCTAGCCCCATTATTTGCTTTCTCGCCTTTACTTGCCTTTATCTGCTTTAATCGATCTTGCAACTTTTGAATTTCGGTAGACGACACACCTTGCGCTCGTGCAAATGCAGGCAATTCTGCTTCGGAATACCCCATCAACTCGGCCTGCTTCATATATTGTTCAATCTGCGCATCGGTTAACTGGTCAACTCGAATCTGTTGTGCATTCATCTGAGCACTTAACTCCAAAGTAACCAAACAAACCGTAATAAGAAGTAAAATTTTTCTCATGTATTTATAATTCAATTCTACAAAAGTAGCTAAATCTATTTAACCAATCGAATCAAATATTCCCCATACCCGGATTTCACAAGTGGCTGAGCTATCCGATTTAACTGTTCTTTATCAATCCAGCCCATCCGATAAGCTACCTCTTCGATAGCGCCAATTTTCAGACTTTGCCGCTCCTCAATAACTTGCACAAATTGACCTGCCTGCATCAGAGACTGTATAGTTCCTGTATCCAACCAGGCTGTTCCTCGGTCGAAGACACCAACTTTTAGCATCCCTCTTCTTAAATATTCTCTATTCACATCCGTAATTTCCAATTCTCCGCGATGCGATGGCTTTATACCTTTAGCAATCCCTACCACCTCATTATCGTAGAAATAAAGTCCTGGGACCGCATAGTTTGATTTTGGTTCTGCTGGCTTTTCTTCAATAGAAACTACTTTATTGTCTGCATCAAATTCTACCACACCATAGCGCTCGGGATCGTGAACAGGATAGGCAAATACTACGCCCCCCTCTGGATCTGCAGAATCCTGCAATAGCTTGGACATACCTGATCCATAAAAGATATTATCTCCCAAGATCAAAGCTACCTTATCATCACCTATAAATTCTTCTCCTAATATAAAGGCCTGTGCCAATCCATCTGGACTTGGCTGCTCTTTATACGAGAATTTACATCCCAATTGTGAACCATCCCCTAACAATTTTTCAAAATTTGGTAAGTCTTGAGGTGTAGAAATAATCAATATTTCATTGATTCCGGCTAGCATCAATGTAGATAGCGGGTAATATATCATTGGTTTGTCGTAGACTGGCATCAACTGCTTAGATACGGCCAATGTCAAAGGGTGTAATCGTGTGCCAGAACCACCAGCGAGTATTATTCCTTTCATGTGTTTTTAGTTATATTGTTATAAAGTTACAATGTTACAAAGTGACTTTCTTAACTTATTTTTGTGTTATCAAGTGAACCTGTTATCAAGATTTATAGACTATTGAGCATGCGCTCTAGACTTTCTTTCCAGTTTGGTACTTCTACTTTAAATGTACGTTTTATCTTTGATTTATCTAGCAACGAGTACTTTGGTCGCTTTGCTGGTGTAGGGTACTCTGTAGTAGGTATCGGATTTATTTTACAATCTAGTCCTTTTATTTCTTTAATTTCCGTAGCGAAGTCATACCAGGATATCTCACCTTCGTTGGAGTAGTGGTATAGTCCACCAACCCAATCTTCACCTTCTATAATATCGACTATGGCTCTTGCTAAGTCCTTCGCATAAGTTGGCGAACCGATTTGGTCATTAATAACGGAGATCTCGTCTCTTTCTGTCATCAAGCGGATCATGGTCTTGACAAAATTATTGCCATAAGTCGAATACACCCAAGAGGTACGGATCACAATACTCTCCGCATGCCATTTCAGGATCACTTGTTCGCCTTTTAGCTTGGTCAAGCCATAGGTATTGATGGGATCTACTGGAGCATCTTCGGTTAGTGCTATATCCGAATTACCATCAAAGACGTAATCGGTAGAAATGGCAATCAATTTCGTACCATGCAGCCTACAGTATTGGGCGATCTCTTCGGAAGCCAAATGATTAATCGCATCGGCAAGTACGGGCTCTGATTCGGCTTTATCCACAGCTGTATAGGCTGCGGCATGGATAATCAAATCTGGCTGATACATTCCTAAGATGTCCTGAATGATCAGGGTTTGGTCTAAAGGCAGTTGTTTACGGTCCAAGAAATAGGTTTCATATCTAGGATTGGATTCTAGGTATTCTCTTAATTCTGAACCGAGTTGGCCATTAGAGCCGGTTATTAATATCTTCATATCAATTTATCTTTGTCCTCTATGCCGGACAAGCATCCCACTTTGTATCGGCAAAGTGGTCAAACCTCGTCGCTTGATATTTTTGAATGTATGGATAGTGAAACTCCTTCTATTTTCAAAAATATAGGCGACATTCTATAATTTGTACAGACTGAGCTTTTATCTCACTCTGTCACTTTATAACTATGTCACTCGTCACTCTTTTAAACTCCGCAAATGATTGTGCTTCTTTGTCTTTATCTGACAATAGCATCTCTTCTACCGGGATTTGCCAGTCTACATTTAGAACGGGATCTAGCGGGTGTACGCCACACTCGGACTCTTTATTATAGTAGTTATCGCATTTGTAAAAGAACGTTGCTGTTTCGCTCAACACCACAAACCCATGCAGGAAGCCACGTGGAACGAACAACTGCAGGTTGTTTTCTGCAGATAGTCTAACGGCTTCGTATTGACCGAAAGTCGGAGACTCTGGTCTGGCATCGACCGCTACATCCAACACTTCACCATCCAATACACGTACCAACTTAGCCTGAGCATGTTCGCCCGACTGCGCGTGTAATCCACGAAGCACTCCTTTCGTAGAAAACGATTGGTTATCCTGCACAAAATGCGTATTCGTACCGGTCACCTCATTGAAAGTCTTTTCATTAAAGCCTTCCATGAAATACCCTCGGCTATCACCGAATTTTGCGGGTTCTAATATATAACAGCCTTTTAGACTGGTTTCTGTGATTTTCATTATAAAGTTATGGTGTTATCTTGTTAACAAGTTATCTAGATTAGTTATATTGTTTTGAATAGTAGCTCTGATACTCTCCTGATGTTACGTTGTCTAACCAGACTTGATTATTTAAGAACCAGTCTATCGTAATAGATAATCCTTGTTCGAATGTGACGGATGGTTGATAGCCTAGCTCTTGGTTGATCTTCGTAGCATCGATAGCGTAGCGCAAATCGTGCCCTGGTCTATCTTTTACAAATGTGATCAATTGCGCCGCTGTACCTGCTGGTCTTCCTAACTTCTCGTCCATCTGCTTGCACAATTCTTTAACTAGATCAATGTTTTGCCATTCGTTGAAGCCCCCCACATTGTACGCATCACCTGTCTTTCCTTGGTGGAATACCAAATCAATAGCTTTGGCGTGGTCGATTACGAATAACCAATCTCTCGTAAATTTACCATCACCGTAGATAGGTAGTGGTTTATTATTTAATATATTGTGGATACACAGCGGAATCAATTTCTCTGGAAAGTGATTCGGCCCATAGTTATTGGAACAGTTTGTGAGCACTATTGGCAAGCCATACGTATCCTGATATGCACGAACAAAATGATCTGACGAAGCTTTGGAGGCTGAGTAAGGCGAATGAGGATCGTAAGCCGTCTCTTCTGTGAATAACCCTGTCTCACCTAATGTACCATAGACTTCGTCCGTAGATACGTGGTGGAAACGCTTCCCTTCAAAATTATCTTTCCAGATCTCACGAGCTGCATTCAACAGGTTCACTGTCCCGATTACATTGGTCATGACAAATGCCAGAGGATCGCTGATTGAACGATCTACATGCGATTCTGCTGCCAAGTGAATCACACCATCCGGCTGATATTTCTGAAACACCTCTAAAATATGCTTGCCATCTGTAATATCCGCTTTGACAAAGGTATAGTTCGGTTTATCTTCTATATCCTTTAAGTTTTCCAGATTACCGGCATACGTTAATGCATCTAGATTGATGACGTTATAATCAGGATATTTATTTACGAATTCACGAACAACATGTGAACCGATAAAGCCTGCACCTCCCGTGATTAATATTGTTTTTTCCATATCGCTTAATCCAATAGTTTAGATTGATGCTTCTCCAGCATATTATATATTTTCTTTACGTCTTGTGATTTTTCCTTCTGAACCATCAAGAAAGCATCTTTTGTGCATACAAAAATCGTATTCTTCAGTCCAACAAAACCAGCAAACTTATCTGTTCCAATCACAATGTTGCCATTTTCGTCTTTGGGATAACCTGTAGACACTAAATAATCATACAGTGCTTCAAAAGATCCCAAATCGGACCACTCAAACTCGGTAGGTACTACCCTGATTTTTTTTGAACGCTCCATAACGGCATAATCAACAGATATAGAAGGGATTTGTAAAGAAAGTTCTTCATCCAACTTTCCATTCTCAGCAGATTCCCATGCTAGCTTAGCCGCATCATAAACAGTTGGCTCATATTTTTTCAGTTCTTCCAAAAACACGGAGGACTGAAAACAGAACATACCCGAATTCCAGAGAAAAGTACCTCGCTCGATAAAGTCTTCGGCCGTATCTTGATTTGGTTTCTCACGGAAAGACTTTACCATATCGCCATGAAACTCGATATAACCATACCCTGTCTCTGGACGAGTAGGTTGAATACCGAAAGTAACAATAAAACCTTCGTTTGCTTTGGCGATACCTGCTTTCATTGCTGATCCATACGCTTCATCTCCTGAAATCATATGATCGGAAGGTGTCACGATCAATATATCTTCTGGATTAACAGCAAGAGCAGCGAAAGCTATGGCAGCAGCTGTATTCCTTGGTGTCGCTTCCACAATACTACGGTAAGGCAATCCGCCATGAATCATTGCTCTCTCACTTAAATGTGCATTATCCTTATTTCCTACGACAATCACTTCATCTGCAATTTTTGCATTGCGCTGAACAGTCAAGCCAAACAACGATTGTCCATTAAATAAATCTAAGTACTGCTTAGGTTGTTGTTTTCTAGATAAGGGCCATAACCGACTACCTATTCCTCCTGATAATAATACGTGTACTACGCTCACTATATTTTTTTGTTAGTTTACTTTAAATCTAAATTTCCACTTGACTTTATCTTAGATTTCTCCACTACGGTTCCCGAAAAGTCGGGACACAGCAAAATGACGAAAAATAGGCTTGTTCGTTTTTGAACATTACCCCTTTCCGTTCTTCAAATTCTCTTTATCTGCTACAATCTTACGTAATCCTGAACTTGAAAAACGGTGATCTCTACTGTTATAATAAAGTTCAATCCCCTTATCTATACAATACTGCTTTCCGGTAAAATCACGATCCGCATACTCATCGCCCACAATACGTACATCCAATTTGAAAGAACGTAAGATATCTTCTAAATCCTGTTCGGTTGAATAAGGCACAATCTCATCCACATATTGACAGCCGCGTAATTGAATATATCGCTCAACTACGGTTTGTGTTGGCGCATTCTTCTCCGGCCTATCCAATGTAGGATCCATTTGTAGGCCACATATCAAATAATCACATTGACGTTTGGCCTCCGCCAACATCATGATGTGCCCAGCATGTAACAAATCAAAAGTCGAAAAGGTGATTCCTACTCGAGGTCCGGGATTATAATCCTTATGTTTTAGTATTGATTCTTGCTCTTTCATTAATATATTCCTTTATCAATTCAAGTTCCGCTTATCCTATCTAACCATAGATTTCTCCACTACGGTCGAAATGACGGGAAAATGGTGCCGTTTGCTTATTTGCTATACAATATTATTTTTGACCGCACCTGTTCTGGTGCTTCTATATATAAACTTACTTTTTTATCCAACAGTTTTTCGGCTTTCTCTGCTGCCTGCAATAAATATGCCGAATCTATATTTTGCCCCGTTACCAACACCTCAATATGTCCAGAATCCAGTCCCTGCGCGTAGTCTCCCAAGAGTACCACTTGCTCTACGTCACCTGCCCGTTCCAATACCTGATCTACGATCTGATCTATTCCGAGGAAATTATGGATTAAGCCTTGTAGGGAATCGAATAGGGTATGTTTAGAATTTGCACGGTAAAAAACTTTTTGTTCGCCATCTTCACGAATAAGATACCCTGCATCGGTCAATTGATTAAGCTCTTTACGAATTGCATTGGTCGACTCATTAAATTCTTCGGCAATACCTCTTAGATACCCGCGATTGCTCGCAGAAACAAAAAATTTAATTAATAACTTGAGTCTCGTCTTAGACGTAATCAATGATTGCAACATTGGCTAATAGCGTTGAGTCACAAAAGTACTCGTTATAAATTAAAATTCAAAAATAAAAGAAAAAAAAGAGGGAGAAAGTGAGGAGTGACAAGGTGAAACCGTGCAGAGATTAGAAGGTTGAGAAGAAAAATGGCGAAACCGCGAAGGGGGGAGATTGCAGCAAAATGTCTATAAAACGAAAAGAGACGCTCTTTCGAGCATCTCTTTCAAAAAGATATGTCTTTCTTTTGTTTAGTAAGCTACGCGAACGTTAGTTGCGTTAACTCCTTTTTGTCCGTTTTCTACTTCGAATGTTACGCTATCGTTTTCACGGATGTTGTTTATCAAACCTGTTGAATGTACGAATACGTCTTGTCCACCGTTTTTTGGTGTAATAAAACCAAATCCTTTTGTCTCGTTAAAGAATTTTACTGTTCCTTCTTGCATTGTATTAATTATTTATTAAAAAATTTTGTTACATCAGGCCGCACCATTAAGTCGTCATCGAACAACTTATATAACACTGTTTGCTGGCAAGAAAAAGATAGTGGTAATTTTAAGGTTCTTGAAAATATCCAAGTTTCGAAAACGTACGTATCATCAATTGATAACAAAAATAGCAGCTGGATATGCAAGGGATGAGAGAGGAGAAGAGTAAACTTAACAAGCTCAAAGATTGCTTAGGCAGAGCCTGATTATAAAACAAATATACACTTAATATTTTAATATGCAAGGAATTAATGTTTTTATTTGATTCATCAGCCAGCCTACTTGATGTAACGGCCGACGCAAAAGTAAGAGAGTGACGAGTGACAAGTACGCCCATGGTATAATACCACGGGCGCAATCATCTCTAATTTGGCAATAACCTCTCGGCGTTAAAACTTAAATACCTCTTTTAGCTTTGCATCGAGATCTTCATCTGATCCTGCGCCGCTGGCGTAACGGCCTATGATAATACCATCAGGGCCTACTAATATTTTGCTTGGTAGCGTGTGTATACCATAAGCTTCGGATTTATCCTCTGACTTATCATACCTGCCATCCGGCGACTTTTTGAGACCACGTAATACATGTTTCCAGACTCCGATTTTATCCTGGTCTACGGCTTTACGCCATGCTGCCGGATTGGTATCATCATCCGAAACACCGATGATCTCAAACCCTTTCTTTTTGTATTTGCTATACAACTGCAACAGATGGGGATTGCCTTTACGACAAGGCACACACCAACTCGCCCAAAAATCCAATAGTACATACTGTCCGCGGTAGTCTGAAAGCTTTAGTAGCTTTCCATTGATATCCTGACCGGAGAAATCTGTGGCCATACAACCTGGTGATCCGGATTTAAGATTAGCAATTTCAACTGCCAGTTCTTTACCTGAGGCGGAGTTTCTAATGTCATCGTCCATCTGATTGTAGATCTTTTCTAGCTCAATCAAGTCTGTGCTGCTTACGAAAAAGCGCAATTGTGAAGCTGAAATATGCGAGTTTGGATTCTTTTTGATATAGGCAAACTGCTTATCCCGCATTTTCTTTTGATATGGAGACATGCTATCTTTCAGCTTTTCCAATTCATCCAGTTTCGCATTTAACACTTCTTCTGTGGCTCCTTGTTTTTTCAAGTCGCCGTACTCCCTGCTTTTTTTGCTATAATGTTCATTTAAGGGCTTTATAGCTTCAATTTCATCTTTAATCAAACTATTGTAAAGCGTATTTTCGTCTTGGGTCTTTGATCCGGCAATCTGTAGCTCTTGTGGTAGGTCGGTATTCCCCGTCAAACTGAGTGCTCCCGGTTCAACGTAAAAGCGCATATACTTTTCATAGGATTGAGGAGCGCCTTCCTTATCTTTTGTAAAATAAGCGCTGACTTCAACAGGAGAAGACACCTTACCGATATAGCTGAAGACACCGTTGAAGATCCGGGTGCTGTCGGCTACAGTCTTGCCATCGGCACCTTCATAGCGGATGTGGAATGCGGTGTACTGTTCCGGGTTCTCGACTTTCCCCGATAGAACAAAGGTATTCTGATCCATCTGCGGGGCGCCTAATAACTCCCGAAGTTTTTCTTCCAGCTTATCCCCTCTTAGATTCTTCGCGATAATGGTGCCATTGGGATCCAGCAATAGGTTGGAAGGGATGGATTTAATATCATACAGCACGCCAACTTCATTTTTCCAGCCTTTTAGATCGGAGACTTGTGTCCAGCTCAGGTTGTCCGCATGGATGGCCTCTATCCAGCGATTGTGCTGGCCCGGGTTGTCAAAGGATATGCCCAACACGGTGAAATTTTTATTCTTGTACTGCTGGTAGGCGGTCACCACATGTGGGTTTTCAATCCGGCAGGGCACACACCAGCTCGCCCAGAAGTCAATAAGCACGTACTTCCCTTTGAAATCATTCAAGGAAACAACCTTGCCCGAAGTATCTGTCTGTGAGAAAGGTAAGGCTTTACGACCTATGCCCGTCAGCTTATCGGTCTTGATGCTGTGCTCGATATTTTTAATCGGTATATTATTTTTAGCCTGCGGACTCACCTGCTGTAGGAGTGCATCGACCTCGGCTAGGTTATCCCGATCCCGAAGGGTGAAAAACATCGGATAGACGATGCCCGCACTATTTTTGTGTTTTAGTACAAAAGCTTGATCCAGCTTTTGCTGTTCTTCGTTCAGTGCATCAATACGCTTACGTAAATCGGCCGATCTCGCTGTATCTTTTTTGACCTGAGCATCTCCAAGCTGATCATACAAGTCCTTAACCCCTGCAACCTGCGGTCTTTTTTGAAATAGATTGTAATATCCAGCAAGCTTACCGCCTGAGAATTTAGCATCTTTCAATTGGTTGGTTTTGCTCTGTATGGTCAACTTCCCTTTTTCCAAAAATAGAAATGCACCGTTCATGTTACCCGAACGATCCATTTTGCCCGCTTGCAAAATATAGAAGTCTCCCTGCCCCTCTGGGATATCCAATTCAAATTTAAACCCTTTCTCGGTTTGTTGTACAGAATCTTTCTGTCTATCTCCAAATCCCATAAGGTAGATCCACTCTTCCTTTGGTAGCCCTTCGAGCTTGCCTGTGATTAGGGTATTCGGTTTTTGCGCAAAAGCCTGGCTCGCAACGGACAACACCGAAATGAAAATTAGTTTCTTTAGCATGTTATATAAAGTTAAAAAGGGGCTGTATCATAAAGCGAAGCTCGAATACTTGTCCCGAACTTGCTTCGGGGTGACGTTATAGTTTTTGATTGGAGACAGCCCCTTAAAATTTATTAATTAAATATACGCTTCAGCTCCGCATCTATATCTTCTTTGGAGGTCGTATGTACCAGGATCTTACCCGCCTTGTCCAACAGCACATAAGTCGGTAGACTCGGGATGTCATACAATGTGGCTATGCGGGCGGGTCTATTTTTAACCGGAAAATCATCTGCCACCTGCAACCAAGGCATTTTTTCCATGTCCAGTGCTTTAAACCAATCCGGCCATCTGCTATCATTGGTCACGCCCACGATCTCTAAACCTTTATTATGGTACTGCGCATAGACCTCTTTCCAGTGGGGAATAGCTTTGCGACATGGCGCACACCAGCTCGCCCAAAAATCCAACAGCACATACTGGCCGCGCAGTGCGGATAAGGTAAACTCCGTACTGTCCGTCTTTAACGCTTTGAAATTTGGTGCTTCTTGTCCGGGCAGTAATGCTTTTTTGATGACTATAACATCTTGTAGTTCTTTGGCGTAAGCCGACTCTTTTGCCGGGGAGCTAAGTCTTGCTACACGCTTTTCCAGATCCGATACCGGTAGCGCTTCGTTAAATTGTTGGTAGCGCTGCAACAGGTAGGCAACCGCTACCGAAGAGGGATGTGCCTGGATCAAGCTGTCGATACACTGCAGTTCCCATACCTTATGCTGCTCGCCAAAAGTACTCATCTCTCCACGGATAGCTTCTTTACCTTCAGGATTTGGCTCAGCTTCGTATTTTTTATTCAAGGCTGTGTATACTTCTTTAGCAGCTACGCTCTTCGGGTGGTTTTCAAAAGCATTATAGATAGCCTGATTTTGAGAGCCCTTCACGTTAAACTTGGTTAGGACTGCTCCTTTCTCCCCCTCGTACGCCGTATAGTCATAGTGTGTGGCTCCCGTAGTATCCGCCTCAAACTGCAGGGTACCCGGTTCCATAAAAAAGGTGGTCGACCAGTTGCCCGGCTCTATCATCAAGGTCATCATCTCTGGAGCGCTCAGATCCCCCTCGAGTGTAAACTTACCATTTTGAACCTGTACACTATCGATGGTGATCGATTTACGTTCAGTCTGATCTATGCGCTGCAGCTTCACCATCCCATCCGGAATACCGGTGAGCTGTCCGTTCAACACGTATTTATTTTCTGTTTTATTGCTTGCGCAACCCTGCATCAACAGGAGGGCTGCTGCGAGGCAAGTTAGGGTATTTCTCATATTCATTTCAGTGGTTATTATTCGAATATTTCCGCTAATTTTTGCTGCAAGAATTCTCCGCGTAGGTCTTTCGCAATGATTTTGCCTGTAGGGTCTACCAGCAATGTGCTCGGGATACCGCGTATACCATAATACGTTGACACTTCATTGTCAAAACCCTTGAGCGAAGATACCTGCGTCCATGGCATAGCATCGTCTTTAATTGCTTTGTTCCATTTCTCCGCATTATCATCCAAAGAGATCCCCAATACGGTGAAGTTTTTGTCTTTGTAAGTATTATAGGCCTTGAGCACATTCGGATTTTCCGCCCGGCACGGACCGCACCAACTGGCCCAGAAGTCAACCAATACGTATTTACCTTTGAAGTCGGCAAAGCTCACCGGATTGCCATGCTGGTCATTTTGTGTAAAAGCGAGCATGTCCGAACCTAGGGCACTACGTTGGATAACCGCTAGACGATCTGTCAATGCTTTTCCCTTCGCTGTATTCAATAGCCCCTTGTCCAATAAGTCATATAATGGTTTCACCTCTTCGAAGCTGCCCATGGCAGACCGGTCTTCTACGAGACTCAGGCTAAACGCACTTTTGGGGTGAGCAGCGATGTATTTAGCAGCACGCTGCCTCCGCTCCTTGCGGATACTTTCCATTTCCTGCTCGATTTTCAACTGCTCTTCGGCAGTTCCTTTGCCCCATTTTTCATAAAGTGGATTAGTCCGTTCCTCTAGATCGACCAATGTCGCAGCATAGGCGTCGGCCTCATCTTGAAGTTTACTGCCCGTCACGCGTAGATTATAAAGCGAATCTTTATGTGCATCTAATTTAATCGTGCCCGCCTCTAAAAAGGCTTCCGCATAGCGGGATGGAAACATAAAGCCGACTTTTTGGGGCTCTCTTAAGACTCCCTTCCAACTAAAGAGGTCATTTTTTATCTGTACCGTATCCGATCTGCGTGTAGCGCCATCCATATAATGCATGACAAATTCAGCGTTTCCTATATCTTTTATACGCCCTAAAACAGAGGCTTCCTGCGCTTGAACAGCTATCGCTGAAATAACAATCGCGGTGATGGTAATGTAATGTTTGTAGTTCATCGTGTTAGATTGTTATTTTTAATCTTATAAATCAATCGTATATCCTGGGTTTTGTTCGCCAAAGGCCGGGTTTTCTGCAAACTCGTTTGTAGGCACCGGAAGAATGTACTGTTCTTTACCAATTAGCTTGGGGCGTAGTGATGTAACAGTCTCCAAAGGTAAACGCAATAAGGCCAACCATTCTTGTCCGTCTTCGGCAACCAGACATTTGGACACCTCTTGATAAGTATAGCGTAAAACATCGGCTCTATCCGTCAATCCATCCAGCGTTGTAAAATCCGTGAGGCCATTGTGTGTTCCGATATTTTTCAATATGGTTTTAGCATCACTCACGGCGCCATTATTTCGTAATATAGCTTCGGCCTTAAGTAGGTACAACTCTGTCAATCGGATCGCGTATGCCGTCTCCGTAATTTCTGTTGGCGTGCTGCCTTCGGCCACGTATTTCGTAAAGAAATAATTGGCGTATGCTGTACGGAAACTGCCGATCATCCAGGCCTGCCTTGGGTCGGTAACCAACAGATTGCGTAGGCCTTCGGTCGCACAGTACAATGAAGATGCTCTAGGCCAAAATTGTCGTGTCCGATTATAATAATATGCGGCTTGATTGGGTTGTGGCACAACACTCAAAATAACCTCTGGGCTTGTAGCCCCCTTGGTACGAAACAGGTCCTTTGCTAGCGGTTCTAGACTGTAGTCTCCTTGGTTGATCACTTCATCTGCCAATTTGATGACTTCAGCATAATCTCCGGCCTGAGACCGACACATCAGTACCCTTGCTTTTAAAGATTTAGCCGCTGCCTTAGTGGCGTAAAACTTGGCGTTTTTATCAGGCGCATGCGCTATGGCGTAATCCAGATCTGCTACTATCGCCTGATAGCTTTCTGCAACAGACGATCGTGCTTTGGCAATATTGCTGATGGTAACAGGCTCTGTGCGTAATAATACCCCATACTTACTGCTATGGTCAAACCACTGTCCATAAAAACTTAATAATTTAAAGTTGGCATAAGCACGTAAGAAACGGGCTTCCCCCTCAATTAGCTCTCTTTCAGACTGCGGGATACGGCCAGACGGCAATTGATCCATCGCCTGAATCAACGAATTGGAAGCATTGATGATACCGTATCCATACATCCAATATTGACCCGCAGAACTAAGCATCTGATTGTCTTCGGGAGCACCGGCGCCGGTCCCGTAGCCATACGTCATGTATCCCGATAGCTGTGCTGGCAATCGTTCATTATTCCTCCATTGTGTAATATTATCTCCTGCACTGACGTTGGCAAAGCGATAATACACCCCATTGAGCGCAATTCTTGCTGTAGCGGCATCCAAAACGGTATTCCCGTCTACTTTCGCATTCTCAGGCAATGCCCCGAGTTCGCTTTCGCAGGAAGTGAAGGTGAGGCTGGATACAGCATAAGCCAGCGCGAATATTATACATGTTATTTTACGATTCATAATATCTGTTCTTGTTAAAGGTTAAAACGAAGTCCCAAGGTAAATTGTCTAACAGCAGGAAAAGTTCCAGGATCACTAGCTCCGTTGATTAAGCTATATGGATCGTTGCTCACCTCCGGGTCTACCCCCGGATATTTTGTCCATGTTATTACGTTTGTCGCAGAACCAAAAATGGAAGCGTGTGGAATCCCCACCTTGCTGCTCCAGCGCGCAGGTAACGAATAAGCTAATGTTAAGGTCTTCAGTCTGAAGAAAGAACCATCATATACGGCTGCACTATTGGTGTATGCCGTGCCATTACCTCCGTAAATAAGTCTTGGGCGGGTTGACGTCGGATTTTCCGGCGTCCATCTTCCCAGAATCTCCATAGTCTTATTCGATCTATTGGACACATTATTGTTCTGTATATCGCCCTGATAAAGGATATCGTTTCCATGGCTAAAGGTGAAAAGGGTGACGAGGCTCAAACCTTTGTACGAAAGCGTATTGGTATATCCACCGTAGTATTTAGGCTCGGCACGACCGATAATATCATTGACAGGAAATGGATCTCCTTCTACTGTTTTATACTTGGGGTCACCTATACCAATATACGGATCAAAATACATCCAATAAGGATTTCCTGCCTTATAGGCATCTACTTCTTCTTGGTTTTTAAATAACCCTTCAAATATTTTACCGTAGATCAATCCTAATGGCTCCCCCTCCCGTACAATAGCATTACCGAGATAATACTGATCATCCACATTATTCGGGTTGGTGAAATCCCGGTTTACATTGGTCACCAATGAGCGATTGAAGGAGATATTAAAGGCTCCGTTCCAATTGAAATCTTTCTTTTCTATAAAAGTACCACGTAAGGATATCTCCAATCCGCGGTTACGGATATTCGCTAGATTCGCGATTATACTACTGAAAGAAGAACTTCCTGCCACTGCCTTGGTAAATAATATCCCGGTAGTTGCTTTTTGGTATACTTCAATAGAAGCTCCAAATCTGGAATTAAATAAACTGATGTCCAATCCTGCATCCTTTTGCAAGGTTGATTCCCAGCGGATGTCGCCATTTCCGAGCTGATCGGGAACCATGGCACTGGTGCCACCATACGAATAGGGACTATACAAGGTATAAAACATGTTGTCGCCAATATTTTGTGTGCCCGTATAACCGGCACTGGCGCGAAGCTTGATATCGTCCACCCATGTTATGTCTTTCATAAACTGCTCTTCGGAAATACGCCATGCAATACCTCCCGAAGGGAAGAAGCCGGTTCTATTCGCTTTGGGAAATTTGGAAGAGGCATCCGAACGGCCTGTAAATGTAAAGAGATAACGGTCTTTCCAGGCGTAATTGGCCCGTGCGTAAAAGCTTAATAAGGAATTTTGTCCACTGGTACCTACTGCTGCCGTTACTAAGCTGGCAGAAGAAAGGTTATTCAGGTACTTGTCATCCGGATAGCCCTGTGCAGTCACGCCGAAGAGTTGTCTCCGAGCCTTCTGCCAAGAAGTACCACCTACCACATTGATACGGTGGTCGGCATTGAACTCTTTATCCCAGGTCAATGTGTTCTCAAAGAATAAATCAGACCCTTGGTTTTGCGACTGCGAACCTGTGCCCAAGCTCGACGTACTAACGCCGCTTGCCGAAGCTATCAACGCATCGCCAGTAACATAGTTGCGCTGGTGTACATTGTTATAATTTATGGACGCTGTACTACGGAATACCAGACCGGGAACTATCTTGTAATCTGCTGATACGGATCCCAACAGCGCACTGCTTGCTGCTCGATTGATCCCATCCAGAAGAACCAAAGGGTTTTGGAAGCCTTGGTAATCGTAACCTCCTAATGAGGATGCCGTATATGTAGCAATGGAACCATCTGCATTAAAAGCAGGGAAGGTCGGTGGCGCAAATAGTGCTTGTGTATATAAGCCATTGGTGATATTGTTAATGGTATAACCATAACCAAAAGTCGCTTGTGTTCGTAATCTGCTATTTATTTCGTTGTCGAGATTAATGCGACCCGATAGACGTTTAAAATCCGTCCCAACTATCGCACCCTCGTTGCCCGTATATCCTAAGGAAATAAAATAACGAGAGGCATTACCTCCTCCGCGTACCGAAAGGTCAACATTGTCCGTTTTACCGGTACGTGTTACCAGATCCATCCAGTCTGTATTTGCAGTCCCATAAAAATCACGGTTATTAATCCGACCGTCAAAATCAGCCAGTTCGGCTGGCGTGAGTTGCTCGCCGGCGGCTAACTTTGAAGCCAACAGGTTTTTATTCGCTTCTTGCATAATCATGATGTATTGATCACGATCTAATAAATCTATTCTTCTTTCTTTACTGATACCTCGGTAATAATTGGCTTCTAAAGTCGGTTTTTGATCTGTTTTACCCCGCTTAGTCGTGATGATCACCACGCCATTGGCTGCACGTGATCCGTAGATAGCTGTTGCAGAAGCATCTTTTAAGACGTCAATGGTTTCGATATCACTGATATTAAGGCCAGCAAGACTGTTTAATCCTCTGGCAAATGAGCCAGAGACAGCGCTATTCGGATCGTCCGAACCGAAGCGATCTATCGGATTTACGACCTCGGCCGAGTTACTGACATACTGGTTCTGAACCGTCATCTGTACACCATCAATGATATAGAGTGGGTCATTTCCACCCATTAAGGAAGTTCCGCCACGAATACGGATCTTGGCGACACCACCAGGCGAACCGTCTGCTTGAATAACCTGTACACCAGCAGCTTTTCCGGTCAAAGCCTGGTCAATACTGGTGAAAGGCACATCCCGGATCTCCTTTGGATCCACGGACACTACAGACCCGGTTAAATCTTTCCGTTTAATGGATCCATAACCGATTACTACTGTCTCCTCTAGGGCATTTACTCCGGCAGTCATTGTCACCTTTATACCTTCCTGTAGGTGCGAGGAGGTGATGATGATCGTTTGCGAAATACGGCCCAAGCAGGAGATCCGCAGTGTTTGTCCTGGATTGGCCTCAATGGCAAAGCGACCATTCTGATCGGTTAATACGGCTTTATTATTTATATCAGAAATTGTAACACCCGGTATGGCTTTGCCCTGATCATCGGTCACTATGCCCTGAATTCTGGTTTGAAGTTGGGAGCCCGATTTATGTGCTTTTGTCAAGACAATAAGGTAATCTTTGCTGAGCGTATAGCTTAAATCTGTGCCAACCAACAACTCTTGAAGTATTTCTTTTACGGGCTGATTATGGGTACGCACCACAAAAGAACTCCCTAGATCTTCAACAAGATCTTCGCCGTATACAAACCGATACTTGGTCTGAGATTCAATTTCCTTTAGTATGGATCCAAGCTTGACCGATTTCATGTTTAATGTAGCGCGATCATTTTGAGCCCAGGTATTGCCAATAGCGGTCAGATTGAATAGCAGGGCGAGGATGAGGGTCAGTTTCACAACAATGAGTGTTTTTAAAAGTCTCGGGCAATATCTTCCCTTAACGCATATTGCGTTTTTTTTCATAATTTTGAAATGTTAATGTAAACGATTAGTAACCAGGCCTGAGATTAGCCGTCGCAGCCTGTTCTGTTAGTTAACGATTTAGGGGCGTGCCTGGCATGCTCCTTTTTCTTTTATCTACTTTTAACTTCCTGTGTACGTCATATTATGGATCTATGTGGTTAGTTAGTTTATACTTATTGTTCTTGGTCCTGTTTTTTTATAATGAAAAGGCATACTTGCCTTTAAACTCTCCAGTACACTTTGCAGTTCTTCACTTTCGTCAAAAGCAGCCGTGTATTTTCGATCTTTAATACCTGCGGTATCAAATTCAATCTTGATGTTATACCAGCGCTCCAGGGTTTTGGCAATAGAGGATAGGGGCTCATTGACAAAAACCAGTTTTTGTTCAGTCCACGAAGTTTCTACCAATCTTTGCTTACTATCATAATGGGTCATCGATGCCAATTTGTATGCCGTGCTATCGGGCACTTCGGTACGGGTGTCGCTTCTGCTGCTAGACAGTTCGCCTACGGAGGCGACAACTTTATCCATAGGTTTTAACCTTATGGGCGCTACGTCTTTATTTTTTAAGATCACTTCGGCACTACCTTCTAGTAGCGAAGCTTCGGCATGGTCTTCATTGGCATAGGCCCGAATATTGAGTGTGGTGCCCAGTACGCGTACCGCGATAGTACTGGTACCGATTGTAAACGGAAGGTCTGGGTTTTTAGCCACTTCCATATAGGCCTCTCCTGTCAGTTTGATAGCTCTATTGGTCTTTCCAAACCCTTCCATAACCTCTAATTTGCTGTCTGCATTGAGTTTTACCAGTGTACCATCAGCTAGTGTGATCGTCTTTCGTTGGGAGGGTTGTGTCGCATAGACGGCATCATTGTTAGCGCCATCATTCATCAAGATCCATAGCGAGGCAATAGAAATAAATAGGACTGCAATACTGGCCGCCGCATAGTAAAACCAATTACGACGCTTAGGCAGCTCTTTAAGCGCTCCGTCGAGTAGCATCGGTTTCAGTTTCTGGTAGTTTTCTTCTGCATCGATCGAAGACAGGGCTTGCTGCATGTCCAAGAGGGTTACTTTGGCCTGCTCTAGAAGTTGCTTTTTTTGGGGATTATGCATTATATACTCCTCCCATCTTTCGACATCGGCACTGTTTTGTTTCAAAACATAGCGAACAAAAGATTCATCAAGCAAAAAGTCATGAATAGATTGGTAACCCTTCATAAGATTTAAAAAATTAGTCGTTTTAATATATAGAGAGCGAGTTCCCTTATTTTTACCAGTTTTTTTTTATAAAAACGTTAGAAAAAGCTAAAGTAGCTCATCAATAGTGGTTTGTAAAGGACTTTATCGGAGTAGGTAACGATTTAGTAATGGTGCTTACAACATTTCTTTTCTTCTAATTTCCTTGTAAATCAGATGCTGAATTACAAAAAAAATAGGATTGGATTAAAGTCCAATCCTATTTTTCGTCCTGCTCATCCATTTTTCGTATGACAGCATCTTTAAGCGAATCAAGAAACTTGGTTCTGTTTATTTTTCTGGTTCTTATCTCAAGGTACGTATGGTAAAAATCACCCAAATCAATTTCAAAAACATTTTCAAAATATGTAGCGATAGCTTTAATGTCAGCCTTTCCCATATCAAAAACAGCATAAGATTGTAACGCATAGATCAATTCTATTAAGGCTGTTTTACTTCCCGTCCATTGTAATCTCATCTTTCCAATATCGCTGTTCGCAATTCCTATATGTTTGTTTAAATTCAATAACTGATTCTCTATATAAACTTGAATTAACTCATTTGCAAGAATTTTTGCCACTTTAAAATCGTGTGAAGTAGAAAACCTAGAATCTGATTCAAAATAGTATGAGTCAAGGGTGTATTTAATATCATAATTACCTCTGATAAAGTATTTATCGTCCATGTACGTAATGTTGGTCCGATAGTACTTATAAAAATCAAGGTTATTATCGAAGAACATCTTTAAACGCAGGTCAAAAAACGAGTTGGAAAACGTTTGGTCAGGATATTCAGTTCTTCTTTGAAGACAAACCCATAATTGTCGGAAACATAGAGCAGCGTTAAATGCTCCCCATACAAACGGTCATCTTTGAGCCGCTCCACCAGCATCGGGAAAACGGTATTGATCCCATCGCTGTCGGCAGCGAAGACAAGGTGTTTATACGTGGTTTCTTTTACCTTTTGCATCTCTTTAAAATTTGATAATGCAAAGGACGTAAGCTTTTTTGGGTTGATTTTTTAGATATCTAAAAAAATGAGGAAGAGAAGATATTTTTTTGAACAATTAAGGGAGGATTTTGCTGAGTTTTTGCAAAATCCTCCCTTAAATATAATGGTATTATCTTAGGCTATTTGGCAACTAAAATGTCCAATTTTTCAATAGAAGGAGGTGTTGCCAATAGGTCTGGTGCATTTTCCATTAATGCTTTTGCGATCTTACCGCCAAGGTGTGCCTCTCTGCCTTCTTCGTTTGAAAAAGTATCGTAAATACCGAAGGTAGAAGCATCAATACGGAATGCATACCACGTAACGGTACCGGCTTCTTCAAGAGCAAGCGGTAATGCTCCTGTAATAAAATCTTCAACGTTTTTTTCTTGGCCGGCCTTTGCTTCCAACCGAACTAACAATCCTAATTTTTTCATTGTTTTTATTTTTTAGTTAAACAATTCTTTAATCAGACAAAATTAGAAAAAACCAGCGCTGCTTCGTTTATTAGTTTGGTTCAATAAGTTATGAATAGAGGTCAATTTGATTGGATGTGGTTGGGGCTATACCCAAATTCATTTTTAAAGGCTGCACTAAAATTTGACAAGCTGCCATAGCCAAAGTCCATAAAAATTTCGGAAGGTGTGACTTGGTTATTATGTAACAATTCTTTGGCCTTGTTAAGCCGTTTTTGCTGAAACCATTTCCCTGGAGATTTCTGGTATATACTTATAAATTTTCTCTTAAAAGTAGAGGCACTCATATTGCACAGAAAGGCTATTTCGTCAATATTCAAGTTCGTATAAAGGTTCTTTTCAATTACCATTTTAAATGATAATTCTCTTTCATTGATTAGTAAATAATGTAAGTAATCTAAAAATACCGTCCCATATTTATCCGCCAGATAAAGCATTATTTCTTGAAATTTCAGTTCCAAAATCTTTTGAGAGATAGATTGTTGCAAACCAAAAATCTGTTGGAGCGAATGAATATAATGGATGATAAAATTGTCTTTCTCTAAAAGGAAATAAGGTATATCCGTTATCTTTTTATCTGAGGCATTCTGACTGAAAGAATGGGAATGTTTCAATAAAAAATCGGTGATGTTTTTGTGAGAAAAGAAGAAGAGTAAACAACGGTATGAACTTACACCTACCAGCTCGGTAACCAAAACATTATTAGATGTGATAAGTAGCGATTGTGTGTCATTGATTGAAATGATATCATTAGAAAAGTGAATGTTTTTTTGACCATCCAATAAGAAACTGAATACATTTTTATTCAGGCCAATCTTGTTTCTGGAACCGTTCTTATACACTTCGTAATTGAAAATTTGAAAGTCCGAAGTATGAGTTTCGTTATGTTCCCATAGATCTTCGGGAAGGTTTGTAATGTCCATCGTCAAAATTAAATTGATTTTTTACGGAGTGTTCTTTGGTTGTGTCATTAAGAAATTCGTTCCAAAAGCGATTTTAGCCAGATTAAATAATTCGGCTACCAATGGTTCCTGATCTGTACAGCTAAACATAAAGATGTAGCTACCTACGTGGTTTGCATAAGAAAGTCCTGCACGATTTTCCCAGATATACAAAAACGTAGAGTTAATACTATCCTTGAGCGTATCGCGGTCGTCCGAATATTTTAAGCCATATTGCAGTAAACCATTGTAATAGCTGACATACAATTTTTGAAGAGCATCTTGATCTCCTGCACATAACGCCCCCCACAGCTGTTGTTCTTGTATATCCCTATTCATTTGCCATTCTTTGATCTAAGACGAAATCAAGATTTCATAACGCCTATTAGACTATAACCAAACTTAATAAAATTATTTTAAAACGCATTCGCATCTTTCTGCATTAATGGCGATGCCAATCCATTAACGACGATTTGGTCGTCATTCCTAATTATTAGTTTGGCAAGATAAAATAAATCTGTGTAACTAAAAACGGCATAAATGATTAATCATTTGCACCGTCTGCTTTATCAAGTGCTCCGTTTGATTAATCTCCTGCTTAAGTTGATTAATCACCCTACTCTTTCTATTCATCGGTTGCTCTAATTGACTAATCATCTCCCCCACTTGATTGACCATACAACCCATTCGATGATGCATCTGCAGCAGATAATGAATAGTCTGGTTCATTTGATTAATCTCATTATCGATTTGATTCATCATGGACCGCGTTTGATTAATAGATCACCTCGCTTGATTCATCGATTGGGTCACTTGATCTATCGTCTGTATTACTTGATGAATAGTTTAGTCCATTTGAATCATCATCCGGCTCATTTGATTATGCGTCCAAGTCATTTAATTAATCGATTGCCTCCGTTGATTCATAATCCAGCTCATTTGATTATGTTCCCAGGCCAATTGATTCATCGTTCGGCACACTTGATTAATCGGCTGTTCCATTTGATGTAACGGCTGGCGCAAAAGGACATCCAAATTTGAGATCCTTCTGCTAAAAGTGGCTGACCGCACCTCTGCTTGTACAACGCTTATACAGTGTCTGTACAACCTTTGCCCAATCTTGTTCAAATATTCGTACTCCGCGGTATTATCCCTCAATTTCGGGGTATGGAAACAAACAGTAATCGTGCCCGGGCACCACCTTATTAATTGTTAATGATTAATGGTTAATTATTAATGGTTGATTATTAATGGTTGATTATTAATGAAGATCCCGAAAATCGGGACAGGGGTTGATAGCGAAGTCAAGAGCTATTACCTTCTTAACTAGATAACTCGTTCACTAGATAACAATACAGGTAACAAATTAAAAATCATGAGAAAAGAAAAAGTAAAAACAGATTATACGGGGGTAAAGGACAGCGAGCTGGCTATCCTAGCGGGCAAGGTTGCCGGATTTATGGAGGGCAATACCCTTTTCAGTGCCGACATCAAACCCTCGGCGGCAGAGCTACTGGCCGCAGCCGAAGACTATAGGGTCAAGCATGAGGTAGCTATAAATGGGGGCTCCTCTCACGAGAAAGAGCTCAAGAAGGAAGCTAAGCTAAAGCTTCAGGGGATGTTGACACACCTCGCCCATATGGTCAATATAGAAGCCAAAGGCAATATGGTAGCGCTCAGCAGCACGGGTCTGGTGTTTAACAAGCTGCCTACTGCACTGCAGGAACCGGGCATCACGGACAGGATCATACTCAAGGATGGCCGCCTGACAGGACAAATGCGGGTAGATTTTGACAAAATACCTAATGCCTACGAATATGAAATTGAAGTCGGCGAGATGGATAGTGCCTCAGAGCGGATTATCTGGGGAGAAACGCACCTGACACCATCCAGCAACAATACCATTATCGCTCCGCTGACACCTGGCACCCGCTATTACATACGTGTACGCGGCCGCAATAAGGTTGGTACAGGCGATTGGTCAGATCCGGTATCGATGATAGTGCGTTAGCGAATCAAGTTGGGCCCTAAAGCTGGAACAAAGCTTCGCATTATTCCTAAGGTTTTATTAGCTCAATCTGATTCTTGGGGGGATTGGAAAAGAATAGAGTGACAGAGTGACAAAAGTGATGAAGTAACGAACTGTTTGCTAGTCACTGGTCACTTGTCACTCGTTACTACATAACTTAAAAAATATGCAAACAACACTAACAAAAAATTCTTCTTTGCTGGCCCAGGGCTGGCGGTGGGAGCTCTCGCTAAAAGAGAAACTATTCTTTGGTTCTCTATTTCTAATCATCGGCTGGATCATGGTATCTACCATATTACAGCTGCTAGATCCTGCTATTGGCGTGCTCGATTTTGGCACCTTGACCATTGCTGTCTTTGGCCTACTGGTCGGCTGGCTAGCGGTATATGTCAGCATATGGCTGCAGGAGCTGCTATGGCATTCTTTTAAATCGTTTCGTAAACAGTTTGATCATCACTTTAATCAACTATCATCATGGCAACAATGTATTCTTTATTTTTCGGTCTTCTTTTTACTGTTATATGCGGTTTTAAAGGGGATAGAAGTGGTGTTTTAAGTTCTTTATTCTCGCTCAAGCCGCGAGTGGCTCATACTTTCTTGCTTGATCAAGAAAGTACGCAAAGAACCGGAACGAAGTGGAGCTCAGCGAAGCTAAATCAAGGCTTGGTTGCTCGGCTAAATTGTCTTCTTATTTCTGGCAATAAGACAACCGAAGGCTGGAAGCCGAGCTCAGCGAAGCTAAACTCACTTCGCTCAAACAGGTCTGATTGCTCGTCAGAAATAATCGACAATTCTTTACGCCTTGCGCAACCTAGGCCGTTTTACCAGAATAATACTAGTCCCCCCTTACAATCAGAAATAATGTCGCCTGTGAAGATTCTGACAATAGCAATGGGAGGCACTAACGTACGGTCAGAATGTTCGAGCGACGATTTTTGCTTCTTTTTGGGAAAAAGAAGGAGCCCGTCTGGCGATGAAGACAAAAGAGATCTAATAATACAAATAGCAGGCAAAGAACTAGGAACTCACGAAGCTACAGGCAATAACGATGGCAATCGCGTTGAACAATACCTTCACTATACGAACCTTGGTAAAGGGTACAATTGGTGTGCCTCATTCCTAAGCTGGTGTTATGGGCAGGCGGGTCTTACCGCACCCCGTAATCCTTGGGCGCCAGCGCTGTTTCCAAAGGCTAGACAAATCTTAAAAAAACAATGTCAGCCAGCCGATGTATTTGGTATCTATGGTGCAAAAGTGAGACGCATCAACCACGTAGGATTGGTCAAAGAAATATCTAATGACTACCTCATCAGCATCGAAGGCAACAGCAACAACCGGGTGGAGTCTAGACGGAGGCATCTACGGACGATATATGCATTAGCGAAATGGGTAAATTAATGGTTAATGATTAATTGTTAATGATTAATGGCGGATTCGCGTCACTCCGTAACCCTGTAACCCTTATAAACCATGAAAAACATCACCCTTATCCCGATTTTGGGAATCTTCACCATCATCTCTTGCCGTACGAGCAAGCACAGGCTTGAGGAGCAAAAAGCCTCACAACAGATAAGACTCTCTGCGTCTCAGGAATGGCAACAATACCTACAGCAGGATAGCACCAAGCGGTATTGGCACTTTGCCAGTGATTCCGCTTTTTACTTCCACCCCGATAGTGGGCTGTGGGCACAGTGTGGCTGGCTGTATGCGGAGGAGCAGTCGGCACGTAAAAGCAAACTACAGTCCAATGTTAGCCATAGGGATAGCCTGTCAAATCAACAACATTCGTCCAGAACGGAGCAAACAACGATTCGAAAAAATCAGCTCCCTTGGTATATTTATGTAATTGCGCTACTCGGGATAGGATCCGTAGGGATATATTACCTTTGGAGAAAATGCCTTTAAATTAATAACGCCTGAAGCAGATCACTTCAGGCGTATTTATTGTAATCCTATCATCCCGATACTCGGGACAAGCTCTTCTTAACCCTCATCGCCTTCACAACTACATATCATCCAGAGACAGCCCGATCAACTGAAATTCAAAAGAAGCAAGTTCTTTTTTCAGTGCATTTGCTTTGTGTGCTAACAGGCCAAGGCTTATTTTTTTAGGGTTTCTTTTTACCTCCCCTAGGATAGCTACTTTATCCAATTGATTTAGGGCTACAATATCAATCTCATTTTCACCCTTGCTGTCCCAATAGCTACCTATCTCAGTAATTCGCCCCTCGAGGCTCATCTTCTCTCTGAAATACTGCTCCAATAACAGTCCACTGTACTGCTCATAATCCCTGTCGATAAACTCGCGCAGTAGATCGAGGCGACCGACCTCAATAAGCGACTGATGTGGATAAATAAAGCGGAACCAAAAACGCAGGTAGTTGTCCCGAAGGCTCCAACGGGTATTGCGGCTATTCGGTTTGGAGAAAATAGGTTTGTTGCGGACGATCAAAGAATAATTGGTCTCTAGATTACTTAAATAAGAACCTGTATTCTTGGAAATAACAGAATCTATCTCACTTTGTGTGTTTTTGCCCGAGGCAATAAGCTGAAGTATCGAAAAGTAGGTACCATACTCTTTGCCGAATTCGGTAATAAGAATATCCTTGCCCTCCCCTAAAAAAGGAGAATCGGCACGGGTAATAAAATCCAGCATCTGCGTTTTTGTAAACGCCCCAGAATCCATCAACAGTTCGATATATTTGGCTACGCCTCCCGAAATCATATACAGACACAACAGATCTTCGGGTTGAAAATCTGGATTATAGTCGGACAGAATCTCTTTAATAACGTCTACTTTAAAGGGTTGTACGATCATTTTGGAAGTCAAGCGTCCAAAAAGCGGCTCCTTGCTATGTTCAAAAATCTTGATCATCAACGAATATACAGAGCCACAGACTACCAGATTAATCTTTGCCTGAGCCTTATACTGATCCCACAAATGCTGAATATCGCTGAATATCGATGGATTGATATTATCAAACTCCTGAAACTCATCGATGATCAAGGTAAAGTGCTGCTGTGTCGAGAATATTAAAAGCTGCTCAAACAGATCCTTAAAGCTAGATATTGTACCAAAAATACGCAAGCCCAACATCTGTTCGGCATCCTGCTGAAACTGTTGACACAACAATTGTTCATTCTTTCGGGCTACAAATAAATAAAGATAACGCGCTCCACGGACAGATTCCATCAGCAAAGAGGTCTTACCAACCCGTCTTCTACCAATGACAGCCTGAAAACAGGCCACATCAACCGATCGCTTCAGATTAGCCTGAAGCAACTCCAACTCCTTATGTCTATTATAAAACTGCATAGCACAAATAATTTAACAACCATTAAGTTAACCGCCATTAAGTTAATAGTCATTACAAAAATAACAATTTATTTTATAACTTTCTTAAGCCCTCTCCACATATCTACCAAAGATACCCGTGTACATCCTTATCTGATTATCTTGAAAAACATGAGCTGGCAATGACGTTGTAAATCTTGCATAAAATAATTACCTTGCACCTGATTAATAAACCATTGAGCAAAAAGTAAACCTGAAGTTAATCTTTAGATAACACATAATTAATAGAATTTGTCAAACTTTGCTAAAGCTTTTTAAGCCATTAAAAAACGTAAATTAGCTATGTCTTGGGTTAAATTTATAGAGGGGGATACCAGCGCATTTGAACAGATTTATAACGACTATGTTGAAGATCTGTACAAATATGGTACGCATTACCATACCGATCATGCCACCGTTATAGATTGCATTCATGATCTTTTTACTGATTTATTTGGGAATGTCAAGATAGCGAAGGAAGTAAATATTAAATACTATCTATTTGCTTCTCTACGTAGACGTTTGCTGCGCAATAAAGTCGCACAGGACAAGTTTAGCAATGTACAGTTAGAGGAAATCCTGAACTGGTCTGAGGACAACAGTTTTGAGCAGGAGGAGATGAAGGAAGAGCAAATTATCCTGTTACGCGAAAAATTCGAAAAATTACCAACTCGGCAAAGGGAGGTTCTTTTCTTAAAATATTATATGGATTTCAAATATGAGGACATCGCCGAGATGATGTCGATCCATATAGAGACCTGTAGAACCCTCTCTTTTCGGGGGATGAAGCAGCTTCGCCTGGAACTGAGCTCGCCCGAAGCACTCTCTGTTATTTTTTTTATAATTTATAGTCAATAAAACGACAATTGCTGCTCTATATAAGTAAATACACTTATTGTGGACAGAAATAAAGAGAACTATAAAAAGATTTTTAACCTTGGTACGAGTGAATTGTTCGACACGGATGCCAAGGCCGTACTCTATCAATCGATAAGGAGGCAACACCGTAGAAGGCGTTATAGGCGTGTATGGGGCTATGCAACGGGGATCGCCGCGGCGCTGATGTTGTTTTTTATGTACTATCCCTATAATCCCGCGAAAGAACTATTTCAACAAGACGATATCATCCAGACTGCACAACACAATCAAAGGGCTATTCCGGCGGGGAGCGATTTATTACTAGTATCTTCTGCGAGGGGGCAGGATCGCACCAAGGTCAATCCCTTAAAGGTGGATGGTAATGAGGATATGCTTAAGCTCGACGAGCATGTCGGGGATAACGAGGTACAATATGCTACCGTGTATGTTCCTTACGGAAAACGGCAGGCCTTTGTACTGCCCGATCAATCTACGGCTTGGCTCAACGCCGGTTCCTATCTGACATTTAAAAAGGATATGAGTCAGGGCACGCGCGAAGTATACCTGAACGGCGAGGGGTATTTTGACGTTACCCATACCGGGCGGCCTTTCGTCGTGCGTACAGCCGAGACCCAAATCCATGTATTGGGTACTACTTTCAATGTCAATTCGCACGAGGAGGATAACCATACTGTCATCGAGCTACTCACAGGAGCCGTATCTCTGGAGAGTACGAAAGGTCTTTTTGAAGGAATCCGTATGAAACCGGGAGAACGGATAAGCTTTGATAGCAAGAATAAGAAAATAAATATCAACCGTAATGCCAAAGGGGATGATGTCCTCTGGACCAAACGCCAATTGGTATTGCAGCAGCTGAGCATCGATGAGCTGGCACGTAGACTGGAGCGTATCTATAATGTACGGATACACCTAGACAATCGGCTTAGGGCATTATCAGTAGCTTACTCCGGTAGGCTCAATATCGATGTGGATATTGTGACTTCGCTGAGAAGTCTCTATGAACTGAATGATTACGAAATCACACAAATAGAAAAGGAGGTCTGGATCAGAAAAAGATAAATCAAAAAAAGAATGGTATCACAAAGAAGATAAAGAGGAGTTGCACCTCCCCTTTATCGATTGATCAATAAATCGTTTGCACAATTTAATCTATTCAAAATTATGAAAAATAAACAGGCGGAACAATACGCGTCCGCTCGATGGCGATTGCCGTCAAAATGGAGCTATAGCATGAAAATAGGATCATTAGCACTGACAGGTATCTTCCTATCGATCAGTGCGGTTGCCTTTCCTCAGCGTGTCACCGTCAAAATGGAAAACGCAACACTAAAACAATTTCTTGAACAGGTACAGACACAGGTCGATGTGGCCTTATTGTATTCGGATCAGTTGGTCGCCAACAAGCGGATCACGGTCAATACCAAGAACCGGGATTTCAAGGAGCTCTTGTCCAAAGAGTTGCCCAAGTACCACCTTACCTTCAAGGAGTCCGATGGACAGATCACGATCGTACCCCATTCCTCTTACGGCAAAGGGGTAGACCGAGAAGAGATGAGGCAGGAAAAAATAATCATTAAAGGACGTGTGTTCAATAGCCAGGAACCACCACAGGCTTTAGAGAACGTAAGTATCTCGATCAAAGGAGGAGCATCCGTAGGTATGACCGGTGCTGGCGGATATTACGATGTTGCGGTACCCAAAGGATCACAACTGGTCTTTACACTCGTAGGTTACCGCCCATATGAAGTATTGGTCAATAAGAATGAAAATAACCTAAGCTTGTCGTTGCAGGAAAATGTAGCAGATGTAGAAGAAGTCGTGGTGGTGGGGATGACCGAGATGCAAAAGAAGCATATTGCCAGTTCGGTCGCTACACTGGATGTCAAATCTAATATTGAAGGTAAGCCAATCACCAATCTCTCTCAAGCCTTACAAGGAGGTGTCACCGGACTCAACGTACAGCAGGGATCGGGACTACCTGGGGGAGATGCCGCTACGATCAAGATCAGAGGTATATCTACGATGAACAACTCCGACCCATTGGTGCTTGTAGATGGGGTTCCTATGGATATGAATCATATCGACCCCGTAACGGTAGAAAGTGTGACTATCCTAAAAGATGCGGCTGCGGCTGCCATGTACGGTGCCAGAGCAGCCAATGGGGTCATCCTGATTACGACCAAACGAGGCAAAGCCGGACAGATCAATGTGTTGTACGATGGGTATTATGGTATACAGAGCCCGACACTGATGCCCGAGTTTGTTGATGCCGCGACCTATATGCGTACCTATAATTATGCGGCTCTGGCATCGGGCGAAGCTGCTTTTTTTGATGACGAGCAGATTCGCAAGACCGAATCGGGTGAGGATCCGATCAATTTTCCAAATACCAACTGGACCAAGGAGGTCATCGATGAGTATGCGCCATTGACCTCCCATTCGCTAGCGCTCAGCGGAGGTAACGATGTCGCGAGGTTTGCCATTACGGGCAATTACATGTATCAAAAAGGGATGTTGCCGGTCAACAAGATGGACCGCTTCAATATTAGAGCCAATACATCCGTATCACTATCCAAGAAATTCTTGGTCAATCTGGATGTACTCGGTATCCGTCGTAATGTGTTGTACCCCAATCGTGGATTGGGCAACGGTGGAATCCGTATGCTGGACGACCTATACAGGCTACCGCCTAACATATTGCCCAAATATCCGGCCGAAGAAGGATGGCCTACCATCTATGGACGGTATGCAGATATCGTCAATCCAGTGGCCTATGCAGAGGTCGGCGGGTCCATCGGTTATCAATTTGACCAAGCTACCATCAATTTGCAGCCTAAGTGGACGATTACCGATAACCTCAACCTGACAGGGCAGTTTAGTTACCGACTCAACTCCGATGTGTATAAACAGAACCGTGATAATTTTTATTTCTTTGATTATTACAGCAAGCAGCTCGTACAGACCTGGGCGGTACAGCGCAATTCATACTCAGACAAGCGGGATACTTACATTTTCGGTAGTGGAGCCTTAGATTATTCAAAACGATTCGATAAGCACAATGTATTTGCCTTAGGAGGCTTTTCTATAGAGCGTTTTAATGAAGGCTACTGGGATATGTCCGCTTTGGCATCAGCCTACAGTAAAGTTAATTATTCGTACGACGACCGCTACCTGGCCGAGTTGGCTTTCCGTGCCGATGGATCCTCCAAATTCGGAGCAGGCAACAAATGGGGTTACTTCCCTTCCGTTGCGGTCGGATGGAATGTGCACAATGAGGATTTCTTCAAACTGGATGCGATCAATAATTTGAAGCTAAGGGCATCTTATGGACACCTGGGCAACGAGAATATAGGATACTACCAATATCAGAATCTGATCAATGAGACCAATGGGACCGAGTCGGTATGGGGCAATCCGGATATCAGCTGGGAAAAGGTACGGATCACGGATCTTGGATTTGATATGTCACTTTTCAATAACAAGTTTGCTTTGACCTTCGACTACTACGATAAGCTAACGACAGATATGTTGATGCGGCCTATGATCCCTCCATCGGGCTCGTTGGGGGCTATCCGGTTGAATGCCGGAAAAGTGATGAATAGAGGGGTAGAGGCTCAGATCACGTATAATGAGCAGATCACTCCCGACCTTTTTATCTCCGTAAAACCTGGAATCACTTACAATAAGAATAAAATTCTAGAGTTGGCTGGTGGTGTGTTTGGAGAAACAGGAATCATACGGCAGCGCGAAGGTTATGCACTGGGCAGTTATTACGGCTATGTATCGGATGGTATTCTGCAGCTCTCCAATTTTGATGAGTACGGCCGTGCTAATGTGCTGCTGGCCAACCAGAGCCAAGGCCCCGGCGATATTCATTATAAGGACCTCAATCAAGATGGCGTAATCAACGACGACGATCAGCAGATGATCGGCGACCCTACACCTCGTATTAATTACTTTGCAAACTTCAGTGTAAATTATAAAAAGTTTGATATAGAGGTGCTACTCCAAGGAGCGGGCAATCACGACTACTCTGCCAATCTAGGTGGTAAATCGAGTGGTTACCTATGGCATCCGCTCAATATGAGTGCTTCGGGCGGTGTACCTACGACGTATCGTGCTGCCAATTCTTGGCGCGAGAACAATCAGGATGCCATATACCCACGCATAAAGACCACACCGGGTACCAACGTATTTGTCAGTGATTTTTGGCTGTTCAATGCGCGCTATATGCGGGTCAAATTTATCCAGGCAGGCTACCGTCTGAGCGGAAAGACGTTGAATAAATACGGTATCAAGAGTTCACGTATCTATCTGAACGCGCAGAATCCATTTTTGTTCTCCGGTGTAAAAATGGCAGATCCAGAGTCGCAAGGTGGTTCTTGGACGTATGGAATTATGAAAACATTTACCGTGGGACTGACTGCAAACTTTTAATTAGGGGAAAATATGAACACGATATATAAGATGAGAATATTGATATACAGCTTGGTCGCGGTGGGAATGCTGCAGGTATCCTGCGAAAAATTCCTTACTATAGACAGTCCTACGGGGGTGTCGGATGACAAGTGGTGGAATACCGAGACCGATGCCTACAACGCACTGTCTTCCATTTATGCGGGGATCCCAGGAGGTTCTTCGGGACGTAACATCATGTACTATTCAGGCCTTACGGACGAGGCTGTACAACGGGGCGAGTTTAAGGGAGATTACGATGGTTTTACCAGAGGATTAGCTACCAGTCGCTGGGGTGTTTCGCAGTCCTTGTGGCAGGATGACTACACCTGTATCCGAAGAGCGAATCGTTTTTTGGAAAATGTGGACAAGGTGTTTGCAGATGCAGGATTGAAAGAAAGGATGAAGCTGGAAGCCCGTGCGCTAAGGGCCTATTACCACATGGAACTCATGATGCTCTATGGAGATATTCCCTTGTTGACGGCTTCCTTAAAACCCGAGGAAAATAATCAATCGAGGACCCCACAGGATCAGGTGTATGATTTTGTCGCCGAAGAGCTAAAACAATGTGCGGAGCTGTTGCCGTCGACCTATACCAATGCCGATAGGACAAGAATCACGAGTGGTATCTGTTGGGCGTTATTATCACGATTGGGTCTTTACAAAAAAGATTATGAACTCGCAAAGATGGCCTCCAAGAAGATCATTGATTCGAAGGTGTACAAATTATGGCAGAATACCGCTAATATGCAGGCAAGCTACAGCGAGCTGTTCAGCTACACGGGCGAGTTGAACAATGAGCGTATTTTCTTCAAAGAGCAGGGAGCAAGCAATGCGTGGACTTCCTTTGCCCCGTATGGTATAGGCGGCGAGACTTATCTTTCGCCCACTAACCGGGTAGTTGATAACTATGAAACAAAACAAGGAAAAACCATTTATGAGCTGGGACCTGATTCGTTGGCTATTTACCGTAAAGACCCCAACCACCTAAATAGACGGGATCCACGGCTTTCGGCCTCCGTATTTGTACCCAATGAAAAGTTTTTGGGACAGTACACCTTGGACCCCTTTTATAGTCCTGCCGACAAGATCGGCTTGACAAAGTCTACAGCTACAGGTTATTGGATCAAGAAATATATCGATGCCCGAGATCAGCAGAAAAAGTCAGGTGAGCTTGACTTTATGATCATTCGCTATGCCGAGATTTTATTAACCTATGCCGAAGCCAAGATCGAGCTGAATGAGTGGAATGATGCAGAGACACTTGATGCTATCAATCAAGTACGCACGCGGGCTACTATGCCAGCGGTAACGACCATGGTGTACAATTCGCAGGAACGTATGCGTACATTGGTCCGCCGCGAGCGACAGGCTGAATTAGCATTTGAAGGTGGGCGTTATTTTGATATCCGCCGTTGGGGTATAGACACCGATGTGATGAATGGACAGGTGTATGGGGCCACCAACCCGACTACTGGCGAAATTGTACAGGTGCAGATGCGCAAATACAACCGTAATCGCGAATACCTGTGGCCGATACCCGAAACGGAAACGAGTACAAATCCGAACATGGTTCAAAATCCAAATTATTAAGAGATGAAAAAGATATTTTTTACCCTATTAGGCGTTTGTGTTGTGCTGGTCCTGGCGCAGTCCTGCCGTAAATCGGTTGATGCCGGGGACTGGAATGTTACACCTACCAAATTTCTAGATCCTAATGAATATACCGGTCCCGTAAAGACATTGAAGATCATGTCGGTGAATATGAATTTGGGAAATACCGCAACAAATTTTCCGGCTATGGTCGCGATGATAAAAGCATACAACCCGGATCTATTATTCTTAAGGCAATGTGACAGCAAGACAACCCGTGCCGCAGGTATTGACCGACCGCAGGTGATCGGTGACGAGCTGGGTATGCAGGTATTTATGAAAGGCCGGAGCTACGGCGGAGGACAGTTTGGCAATGCTGTGCTTTCTAAATTCCCTATCACCGAAAGTTTTGGCCTAGATCTGACCAAAGACCCTAGCAGAGGGGAGCAACGGATGCTGGCTAGGATAAAAGTAGAGGTGGAGGATGGCATATTTGTGCAATTTGCAGGGACAGAGTTAGAAACAAATGCTGACGACAGGAGATTACAAGCCATTGATATCCTTCGTGCGACAGAGAATCTAACAGATCCTGTTATTTTTGTTGGGAATTTTAATGAGCAGTGGTCAGCACCTGGCGCTGCACTGACATATATTACGGGCAATTTCAAATATGCCTGCCCTGCGACAGGCTGTGTTTTTAATGCTCCCAAGGCTAACCCCACTGGCACCTTTGATTACATTACCTATCAGGATCCTGCGAACATTCTTATTGTGGACAAGACGTTAGAAGCGTTCAAAAATCCAGAAACGGCCAACACTTTTTTCCCTACAACAGCAGAAATCAAAGTAAAAACGCAAAAATAGAAACGCAATAGTAAATCATCCAGATTTATATGGCTCTTTAGAAAGCTGTATAAATCTGGTGTTTTCACCACTAACAAATCAAAAAAAAATGAGAAAAGGATTACTTGCTATCACAGCACTTCTGTTTTTGGTCATTACCTGTTGCAGCAGCTCAGGTGAAGAGACCAAGCCCGAAACACAAAAAAAGAGACTGACGCTGATGACGTATAACATCAGGCATGGTGCACCCTACAATTCGGACGTGATCAACCTGAATAATATTGCGGCCGTCATCAAGAAAAGCAACGCCGATATAGTCGCTTTACAGGAAGTCGACGTAAACACCACACGTTCGGCAAATGTCGCCGATCAGATCGATCAGATCAAAAAATTAGCCGAATTGCTCGACATGGAGTATTATTTTTCCAAATCCATTGATTACAAAGGAGGAGAATATGGGAATGCAATCCTTAGTAAATATCCGCTGAGCAACAAACGTCGCTTTGATCTGCCTGCGATTGTGGGAGGCGAACAGCGTAGTATTGCCTTAGCTACCGTGACCTTGCCGGATGGCAAGACTATGGAATTTGGATCCACACATTTTGATCTGAATACCATCCGCGTAGCACAGGCACAGTTTCTTAATGATATAAGTGAGCAGCTCAAGAAGCCACTTTTCATCGGCGGAGATTTTAATGCGACACCCGATTCGGAAGAAATGACCCTGCTCAAGAAAGGGTTCAATTTTTCCTGCATGGGCAATTGCCAGTTTACGATCCCTGTCGTAAACCCAACTAAAGCAATTGATTTTATCGTATATAACCCATTGGCAAAGCAAACGTATAGCTTGCTATCGGCGATAGCTATGACCGGACAATATGCATCAGATCACCTCCCCGTAGTCGCCATATATCAATACGATTAAAAATCTACCTCTGCCGAAAAGGTATCTAAAAGGAACACGCCTGAAGCAGATCACTTCAGGCGTATGTTATTGTAACCCTATCAACTTTATCACCCTTATCAACTGTTTCGCTTGTATATTTCGGCGCAATTGTATTGCTTGTAAAGGTGAATTTATGTAGGTTTGACTTATAAATCTAAATTTTTAATGCGAATGCACTGTCCAATCGATGATACAGAACTTGTTCTGGGGCTTAAAAAGGGGGAACCTTGGGCCTATGAAGAAGTGTATGATCAGTATGCAGACACGCTCACCTATAAGCTCTATCGCTTGGTAAAAAGGACTGAAATTGTAGAAGAGTTGCTTCAGGACACTTTTCTAAAGCTGTGGAACGGACGCAAAAATCTAACAAACGAAACCAATATAAAAGCCTATCTCCTAGTTATCGCCAAGAACCTGGCGATAGATTTTTTTCATCGGGCTTCAAAAGATAAAGAACTTGAAAGGCAATTGTTGCTTCATGTTAGGGTCAGTTATGATCATATACAGCCACTACTAGAGGAGAAAGAAACGCTGGAAGTGCTAGAAAAGCTGATATCGCAGCTCCCCCCACAAAGACAACGGGTCTTTAGGCTTATTAAATTGGAAGGCAAAACTTACGAAGAAGCGTCTCAATACTTTGGCGTGTCGATCAGCACGATTAAAGACCACATGGCTAAATCTGCTGTATTCCTTCGCGACGAGATAGCAAAAAATCATCCGGAAATACTTTTTTCCCTGCTCGTTACTTTAGTCTTTAAATAATTTCATTTTTTTTCAATCCCGAGCCGAGAACATTTCTTTAAACGGAGTCTGTATAGTTAAAGAGATTCCCTATGGCCTATATTCATGATATATTTAAACGTTTTCTGGATAACGAATATACTCAAGAAGAGTTGAGTATATTACTAAGACACTTTGAACTCAATGAATATACAGAAGATCTCCATCGCCTTGTTGAAAAGGAATTCTCAAAGCCCGTCCCGGAAAATGAAATCTCCACTGATGCGGTCCATCTAGCGAAATCCAAACGACGGGAAATTCTCCGTGCGATAGAAAACCAGTATAATAACAAAAAAATAGTAACACGACGGATAAAATTGGTTTCTATTGCGGCATCGATCCTACTTATATGTTCATTTACTTTCGTTATCCAGCGCATAAAGTCAGGATTTCCCTCTACTAACAGTGTTCTTACCGATATTGAGCCCGGGACAAATCGCGCCACCCTGATCTTAGAAAATGGGCAATCCATCGCACTCAAGGAAGAAAATACCGGTATTTCCATGCAAAACGATAAGATTACTTATACCGACGGTACACAAATAGTCGATGATGCGGAGAGCAAGTTTGCCCGCTTAGTCACTCCTCGCAAAGGAATGTATAAATTAATATTGCCCGATGGCTCGCTCGTATGGTTAAATGCAGCGTCTTCCCTCCGCTACCCTACTGCGTTTGGCGGGACCAAAAGAGAAGTGGAGCTACAGGGAGAGGCTTATTTTGAGGTCATCAGCAACACAGCAAAGCCTTTTGTTGTAAAGACAGACAAACAAGAATTGCAAGTCTTGGGAACCGTATTTAACGTAAATGCGTATGCCAATGAACCCGATGTAACCACAACCTTAGTAAGTGGCAAGGTAGCACTCAAAACCGTGGATAGCGGGGCTTCAACGATACTGAACCCCGATGAACAAGCTTCGCTCGGCAGTGCTGGATATCGTGTAAAACAGGTAAACTCCGAGGCATACACCGCGTGGACGAGCGGAGAATTTCGATTCGTTGCGACGCCGCTGCCCGAAGTCATCCGTCAAATAGAACGCTGGTATGATCTGGACGTAGATTACAATAGGATCCCAGAAAATGTAAAAATACATGCTTCGATAAGAAATGACAAGAAGCTTTCCAGTGTACTCTATGTATTGGAAAGGATGGCTAATATTAAGCTTAAAATAGAAGGAAGGAGGCTTCAGGTTATGAGCGAATAGATTATAGTGATGCGATGCCTTATAATAAAAAATACCGAAGTGGTGGAACACTCCGGCATTTTTTGGCCAGCATTTATTGCGTATTGTTAAACAGAATAATTGACCATTAAACACAAAGTTATGAATTATACCTCAGTTTGCAAGGAGGCGTATATCCCTTTAGTGGTATACAAGTTTCACTTTGACAGACGTTTTTTAAGAACGCTTATTCTTATGAAGATTTTCGTGACACTACTACTGGCATTAAGCTTGCAAGTTTCGGCCAAGATATCTGCCCAGACTGTAAATCTTACGCTCAAAAAGACGTTGTTGTCCACAGCGATGGAGCGAATAAGTAAACAGACCCGGTATGACTTTTCCTACAATGCCGAAATATTGGACATCGCCCAGCCGGTAAACATCACCATCCGCAATGCATCGATAGAACATGCGTTGGAGCAACTATTCTCCAAACAACCGCTGACCTATGAAATTGTGGATCGGATTATTCTAGTACGGAAAAAGCCGATCGCACTAAGTGATAAGCGGAATATAGATCCTGCAGCAGCGCAACAGTCTATCACCGGACAAGTAACTAACGAACGTGCGGAACCTATTATGGGCGTTAGTGTCAAGGTTAAAGGAACTTCAGCAGGGACGTTGACCGATGAAAACGGTCGATTCACCTTAAAGGTCGATCCTTCAAGCACCCTAGTATTCAGCTCGGTAGGATTTAAACCCCAAGAAGCTAAAGTATCTGGCAATTCCATGGCAATTGTCCTTATTCAGGAGAATGATGAACTGGACGAAGTTGTCGTAGTAGGCTATGGGGTGCAAAAAAAAGTAAACTTAACAGGCTCCGTATCTTCTGTAAAAGGGGATGAAATAGCAAAACGACCGGTAGCACAGGTATCAAGCGCCCTACAGGGATTAGTTCCCGGGCTCACCGTCAGACAACAGTCCGGGCAGCCGGGCCGAGATGGGGGGAATTTATTAATCCGAGGTGTAGGTACACTCGGCAGTGGCATGGGGCCTCTTGTCTTGGTGGACGGCGTAGAGTCTACGATGAACAACGTGGATGCCAATGATATCGAGAATATCTCTGTTTTGAAAGATGCAGCCTCCGCTGCAATTTATGGCTCCCGCGCGGCAGGAGGTGTAATTCTAATAACGACCAAGCGCGCAAACAAACCGGGAGCTATGGTCGAATACAGCAGCTACGCCGGCTGGCAGGTCCCGACGGATAATACATCGATGGTAGGTGCAATAGATCATATGACGATGATCAACGAAGCCTATACAAATACCGGACGAGATCCCTTATATACGCAAAAAGTAATCGATGAATATATAGCAGGGATATCCACCAATCCAGACCGCTATCCAGATACCGATTGGAGAGCACTCACCATGCGTAGTAACGGCTTTATGCATAATCACCACATAGGCATTAGTTCATCGAGTGAGAAGGTAAAAGTATTGGGATCGATTAACTATATCGATCAGGACGGCATATTGGACAATACGAATTTCAAGCGTTACAATATGCGGCTAAATACAGATATTACCTTAAATGACAAGTGGTCGGCAGCCATGGATCTACTGTTGGTACGCAAAAATCTGATAGAACCTTCTTCCAGCACCAGTTCTGTCTTTCACTGGATGCGACGTATTCCCGCAAATCAACCCGGGATTTTTTCCAATGGCCAATATGGAGAAGGCTGGAATGGCGATAATCCCATTGCCAAAGCCCGTGATGGTGGACTTAATAAAGTGAACCCTTTCAATTCCATTATCAATCTGGATTTAAAATATCAGCCTGTAGAATGGTTGAAATTTAACCTGGTATACTCCCCAAAATTTGAGATAAGCCACAACAAATCATTCGCAGAAATCATCCAAACCTACAATTGGGACGGAACAAAGAGTTTTGCCAAACCTGCCCGCAATTCATTAAAGGAAAGCTTTTCTCAATATTGGTACAATAATCTACGTGCTATGGCCACATTCGACAAGCGGATCGCAGCGGATCACCAGTTGACCATACTGGCGGGGTTTCAACAAGAGGACCAAGTAGATCATACCTTATCTGCTTTTCGAGAGGTTTTTCTGCTTCCCCAATTTCAGGAGATCGATGCCGGAAATAAGGAAAACGAACGCACGGGTGGCAATTCCACCCATTGGTCTTTAAGATCCTTATTTGGGAGAATAAACTACAATTATAAAGAAAAGTACCTTTTTGAAGCCAATGCACGCTACGATGGTTCATCTCGGTTTGGCAAGGGTAATAAATACTCCTTTTTTCCATCCTTTTCAGCAGGTTGGAGATTGAGCCAGGAGTCCTTTATGCAAGATATTCTTCCTACCATCAACGATATGAAACTGCGGGCATCCTGGGGTAAGCTGGGCAATCAAGATATAGGACTATATCCATTTGCTGCGTTTGTCACTATCGGGGACAATAACTATGTTTTTGACGACCGCATTTATACGGGAGCGGCACTACTTACCATGGCAAATCCGGAAATAAAATGGGAGACAACCACCGTTACGGATATCGGGGTGGATCTTCAGCTATGGAAAAGCTTTAGCCTGACGGCAGATTATTTCTATCGCAAAACAACCGACATCCTTCTGCAACTCGACATCCCAAAGACCAATGGTCTGGGTGCTCCTTACCAGAATGCAGGAGTAATGGAAAACAAGGGCTGGGAAGTCTCTTTAGGGTACCGCAATCAGGTCAATTCCTTTAAATACGGAGTTACGGTAAATCTCTCGGATGTCAAAAACAAAGTACTGGATATGCGGGGTGTACAAAGGACGGGATTGCAGGTCAATCATGAAGGCTATCCTATGAATTCACTGTATGGTTATGAAGCGGAGGGGTATTTTAAAGATGCTGCAGATATTGCAGACCATGCCAAACAATTTGGCACAGTGGCTCCTGGGGATATTAAATACAAAGACCAGAATGGTGATGGCAAGATCGACAACCAAGACGAAATCATCATGGGCAGCCATTTGCCGCGCTACACCTACAGTACGAATATTGATTTAGGCTATAAAGGATTCGACCTGTCTCTATTTTTACAAGGGGTAGGAAAAGCATCGGGCTATCTGTATGGGCAAGGTATAATGCCTTTTTACGAAGGTGGCACGGTGCAGGAACAGCACAAAGATCGATGGACACCCGAAAATACGAACAGTAATTTCCCCCGTTTTGCATTTAATGAAATCAACAATATCCAGAATTCTACATTTTGGATGAAAAGTGCCGCTTATCTGCGTCTAAAAAATGTACAACTAAGCTACACTGTCCCCTTGTCTCCTCGGATGCAGGAAAATATCAAGGCACTTCGAATCTATGTAAGCGGTCAGAATCTTTTCACCCATAATAAATTTTGGGAAGGGTATGATCCAGAAGGTCCTGTTGGTGATGGAAGCTGGTACCCACAGATGAAAGTATACAGTGTTGGACTGAATGTTAAGCTTTAATAATGACGAAAACAATGAAACAGCAAACATACCTATACATCGTTGGCATAGTAATGCTGACCTTTACTTCCTGCAATAGCGAATATTTGGAGCGGTATCCCTTAGACAGCCCTTCCAATGAGACATTCCTGACCAACGAGGCAGAACTAGAGATGGCCGTCACCGGTGCTTATAACGCTTTATGGTATTCATATTCGGGGCTACCTATGTCACTCACCTTCGATTATGCGTCCGACATCGGGTGGGATCGCAATACAAACGATCTGCAGTATCTAGGTTTAGGTTTAGGAAATCCGGACAATGGTTATACGAGCGCTATCTGGAATCAACTTTACAAAGGAATAGCACGGTGCAACAATATTCTGGACAAAGCAGAGGGCATCAAAGCGATCGTAGCCGAGGCAAAATACAACCAGTTAATTTCGGAAACCCGCTTCTTAAGAGCCTATTTTTATTCCTACCTCAACGAGCTATATGGAGGCGTACCCCTGATCACCAAGGTATTACCCCTATCCGAGTCGCAGGTAGCCCGATCGACAAAAGAAGAAGTAACAAATTTTGTACTCGACGAGCTCGATCAGATAGAGCCCCACCTATTAAAAGTAACGAACTTATCCAATAAGGGGCGCGCGAATCAAGGTGCAGCCCTAGCACTAAAATCCAGAGTGGCCCTGTTCAATGAACGATGGGATGAGGCGGCTATGGCGGCCAAAGCGCTGATGGATCTCGGCACCTATAAGCTACACCCAAAATTCGGAGAACTATTCTCTTATGTAGGCGAAAAATCCGATGAGATCATATGGTCCATTCAATATCAAAAAGGGCTCCAGGTGCATGCCATATCCTTACAGTTTTTCTCGCGTCTAGCCAAGGGATTTTCAGGCAAGATCCCCGTGCAGTCCATGGTAGATTCGTACGAGTGTACTGATGGTCTTTCGATAGACAAATCACCGCGATACAACCCTCAAAAACCGTTTGAGAATCGAGATCCAAGATTGACACAATCTATTGTCCTCCCGCAGACCGTATTTATCAATTATATGTTTGAGACACATCCAGACAGCCTCAAAACCTGGAATTACAATACCAATCCGGCGACGCGGGTATCGAATACAGATGTGACCAATGCGTATGCCACTTTTTCAGGCTACCTATGGCGAAAATATGCGGACGTAGCCGATAAGGATGACCCGGCAAATTCGGACATCAATATCATAGCCTTCCGATATGCAGAGGTATTGTTGAATTATGCCGAAGCCAAAATTGAACAAAACCAGCTTGATCAGTCCGTGTACGATGCCATTAATACCGTACGGCAGCGCCCTACTGTGAATATGCCCCCTATCCAAACGGGCAAATCTCAAGAAGAGCTTCGCTCCATAGTGCGCAAAGAAAGAAAGTACGAACTCGCTGCCGAGGGATTGCGGCTTTTTGACATCCGAAGGTGGAAAATAGCCCATCAAGTGATCCCTGGTAAGCTATTAGGAAGAATCCGTAATGCCTTTCTTGCGTCAGCACCTGTGATCGATGAAAATGGCACACCACACTATGAGAAGGTATCCAATGCCGAAAAAATGCGGGTGATCGAAACTCGAACCTTCGATGAAAAGAAGAATTATTTATGGCCAATTCCAAGGTTAGAAAGGGAAGTAAACACGAAGTTAGAACAAAACCCGAACTATTAAACGACTATATCTTCAAGGTTAAGAACTATTTAATAAAAACGAAATGAAAAGAATTATTTTAAGCATACTTATTTTATGGGCAGTACTCCCACTAGAGAGCTGGGCATCAAAAGATACAGATCAATATGACATATGCATCTATGGCGCGACATCATCTGGTGTCATAGCTGCACATACCGCCCGAAAAATGGGAAAATCCGTGGTGCTGATTGCGACAGATGAACATATTGGTGGGTTATCGTCCGGAGGACTTGGAGCGACAGATATCGGCAACAAGCAGGTAATCGGCGGTTATTCAAGAGACTTTTATCAACGATTGGGACAAATCTACGGCGAAAAAGAAATTTGGACCTTTGAACCCAAAGCTGCATTAAAAATATTCAATGACTACCTAAAAGAATCCGATGTGCCTATTATTTTTAATAAACGTATCGAAACGGTTGAAAAAGAAGGGGCTGCTATAGTGTCGGTCACGCTAGTAAACACTTTTGGATCCAGCCGTAAGAAAAAGCGTATAGCTGCAAAAGTATTTTTAGACTGCACGTATGAAGGAGATCTGATGGCGATGGCTAAAGTCTCCTATACAGTAGGCCGTGAAAATAATGACCTGTACGGAGAAACCCTGAGCGGCTTTCACTTGCCCGAATATCGCAAAAAATCTGGCTTTCATCAATTTCCTGATGGTGTGAGTCCGTATGTTGTGGCCGATAACCCATCGAGCGGATTGGTGTGGGGCATCAGTGACAATAAAGCTACTCCTACCGGCAGTGGCGATAAGCTGGTACAGGCTTATAATTTTCGCATCTGTCTAACTGACAGTGTGGAAAACAGAATTCCGATTACCAAACCCAAGGGCTATGACGTAAAGAAATATGAGCTATTAGCACGCCTATTTGAAGCTCAACCGGATGATAAACTTGATCGCTACTTTATCTGGAGCAGAATGCCTAAACGAAAAACAGATATCAACAACCGAGGTGCTTTCTCTACCGATATGATCGGCGCAAACCACAATTGGGCAGAAGCAAGTTTTGATGAACGGAAAAAAATATTTGAAGAGCATGAGTCTTACACAAAGGGGTTATTGTATTTTTATCTGACCGACAAGCGTGTCCCTGCGGCATTTAGCGCGTTTATTGCAAACTGGGGCTATCCGAAAGACGAGTACGTAAAGAATGGACATTTTACCCCACAATTGTATATTCGTGAAGGCAGAAGAATGTTGGGCGAGTATGTAATGACCGAGCACAACTGCGTTGGACACGAAGTCGTAAACGATCCAGTGGGAATGGCAGCCTATGGGATGGACAGTCATAACACCCAACGTATCGTGGTGAATGGGATGGTCAAAAATGAAGGGAATGTGGAGGTCGGAGGATTTGCTCCTTATCCTGTTTCACTTCGTGCTATCGTACCCCAAAAAACAGAGTGTACTAACCTAATCGTGCCGGTATCACTCTCTGCTTCGCATATCGCTTTCGGATCGATACGGATGGAGCCTGTCTTTATGGTTTTGGGGCAGAGTGCAGCTATTGTCGCAACGCATGCCATCGATGAAGATACATCGGTGCAGGCCGTGGATTATGGTAAATTAAAAATGGAACTTCTGAAGCAAGGCCAGATCCTCGCTCAACCGAAAAAATAACTAAAATAGCAGCTGAACCGAAAATCTTCTTCTAGTAAAAGATTTTCGGTTTGTTCTTAAAAATAGACACATGGAATTTCTTAACGGCATCAATGCCCTAACGCTCGTTTTTAGCAGTTTGCTTATTTTCGCTATTGCCTACCGTTTTTACGGAATTTTTCTCGCTAATAAGGTATTGCGGTTGAATGCAAACAGGGTGACCCCTGCAGTAGAATTTGCGGATGGACAGGATTATGTGCGCACCGACAAAAAAGTGCTTTTTGGACATCACTTTGCAGCTATTGCAGCTGCGGGACCTTTGGTAGGTCCGGTATTGGCAGCGCAGTTTGGCTACTTTCCGGGTGCACTATGGATATTGATCGGCTGCGTACTGGGAGGCGGGGTGCACGACATGGTAGTACTATTTGCCTCGGTAAGGCATAAAGGTGAGAGTCTAGCGAGCATCGCCGCCAAAGAAATTTCTAGACCCATCGGTACCATTTCCGGATTGGCCGTGCTCTTTATTCTGATCCTGACCTTAGCTGGATTATCTCTAGCCTGCATATCCGCCATGCACGAAGCCCCCTGGTCCTTGTTTACCATTATCCTTACGATGCCTATTGCCCTACTTATGGGATTGATTATGCGTTTTCGGGAAGGCTCTGTCACTTTTGCCAGTATTTTGGGCGGCATATTATTGTTTATTGGGATTATCTCCGGACATCATCTGATGGAAATACCTGCCATTGCCAATCTTTTCAATTGGCGTATAGGCACCATATCCATAGCGATTGCCGTCTATGGTTTTTTGGCATCCGTACTCCCCATCTGGCTGCTGTTGGTACCTCGAGACTACCTCTCTACCTACCTCAAAATCGGAACGATTCTGATGCTCGCTATAGGCATTATATTTGTTGCCCCGACGATACAGATGCCGGCACTGACCAGTTTTGTACACGGTGGCGGGCCTATCATAGGGGGGCCGGTATTGCCCTTTATCTTTATTGTAATAGCCTGTGGCGCTATTTCTGGCTTCCATGCCATTATCGCTACCGGCACAACCCCAAAAATGATCGGCAATGAACGTGAAATACTTTTTGTGGGATACGGCGCTATGCTTGTCGAGGGTTTTGTAGCCCTAATGGCATTAATCGCAGCCTGTACCCTGCTGCCTGGCGACTATTTTGCGATCAATACACCGGTAGCTTCGTACGAGGCTTTTCTGGCATTGCATCCCGAGTTAAATGCGGTGGATTTACCGCATTTTATAGACAAAATTGGAGTCGATCTTTATGGCCGGACTGGAGGAGCGGTCTCCTTAGCCGTGGGTATGGCACATATATTTGATAAGGTGCCCTTCATGGACAATGTGATGGCCTACTGGTACAATTTTGCCATTATGTTCGAAGCGGTATTTATTTTGACCGCTATCGATGCGGGCACGCGGGTGGGGCGTTTTTTTCTACAGGAAATGCTCGGCTCTGTTTTTCCCGCATTTAAAGATAAGAATTGGTGGCCCGGCATAATTTTTTGCAGTGCCGTATTCACTTTCTCCTGGGGATACTTGGTCTACACCGGCAATGTGAGCAGCATCTGGCCCCTATTTGGGATATCCAATCAATTGCTTGCAGCCTGTGGACTGATAGTTTGTACGACTATGCTCATTCGAATGAATAGAAAAAATTACGCACTTTGTGCGGCGATACCGGGAATATTTATGGCTATTATCACCTTTTGGGCAGGTTATGTACAGATTGTGGAGATCTATCTACCACAACAGCAGTACCTGCTAGCTTCTTTGGCGGGTGTGGCAATGCTACTGATGGGTATTGTGTTCATTGGTACATTTTTCAAATGGGGGCAGCTGTTCGGAATAAAGAAGTCAAAAATGGATAACTTTGGCGAGGAAGTCAAAGAATTGGTTGAAAGATAATTAATGAAAATGAAAATTACGATTCAGATTGCGTTATTACTATTTAGTGTCTTTTTAGGTCATACCTCCCTATTAGGCCAAACCCTCTCGGATAAGGTGAGTTTTCGGGCGGCCACCTACAATATACGGTATCGTGCTGCAGCAGACGAGACCACCGGCAATGGATGGGATCAGCGCAAGCAGGCTGTGGCGCAGGTGATCCTCGAACATGGCTTTGAAATCTTTGGTACCCAAGAGGGAGATACGATACAGATGGCACAGCTGAAAACGTTGCTGCCCGGATACGATTATATAGCACAGCCATATGGCGGCAAAGGAGATCTGCACACCTGCTCGATCCTGTACAAGAAAGACCGTTTCGAGTTAGTCCAGCACGGCGTATTTTGGTTGAGTGAGACGCCTGATGTGCCTAGTATCGGCTGGGACGCGACCGACAGGCGTATCTGCCAGTGGGCAAAAATACGGGATAAGAATACAGGTCGTTTATTTTACTTTTTCAATGCGCATTTTTACTGGCGCTATCATAGGGCGAAGCAAGCGTCCGGCCCCGTGCTGGTCTCCAAGATAAAGGATATAGCAGGTGATGCTCCTGTATTATGTGTAGGTGACTTCAATTCTACCCCCGAAACAAGCCAGATACAGGCTATAAAAGTTTCCTTGCAAGATACATTTGAAGCGAGTGAAAATGGCACAAAGGGATTTGAAGACACCAATCTGGGCGGTGGTAATTTTGAGGGCACGCCCGAGGGACGTATCGATTACATTTTTGTGAGTAAGAATATAGAGGTTAAAAACTACGAGGTATATGCAGACCAGTATGGTTCATCACGCTACCCTTCGGACCATTTGCCCGTTTCTTGTGATGTAATCTTCTAACTGCTATTATATGACCATACTTATAGAATAACTTAATGGCGGTTAACTTAACCGCCATTATCTTTATCACCCTTATCAACTTTATCAACCTCATTAACTCCCATCACCTTCTTAACCTTCATCACCTCATCTCCTATCTAAAACTAACTAAACCTTCCCCTTGCGTACCGAATACCATTCCCGGAGCTTGGCTACCTCACTGGAGATAAAGCGTACGCCACCCCCTTTCTTGCCGATCCGTACTTCGGTAAGCAGGCCTTCGTCACGGTGGGATACCAGTGTACCCCGGGAAAACCCCAATACATCGAGTGCCTCGACGGTATCCATGAGCCAGTCGCCCTGGGCCAGTACCAGATCGCGGATATGTACAACACGGCGCTTATCGACATGGATCTCACAGTCTGCAGTGGGCACATGCATGGTCTGCGCCCCATAGCGGGACAGGCAAGCGGGACATCGGGTATTAGGCGCAAACTGCGTCTTCAACCACTCGAACAGCTCCATAACTAAAAAATAAAATCGGTCGTTTTGATTGACCATACTTTCTAAAGAATCCATAATTACAATGATTAAGTGTGTTTGATTTAGACTCGCATAGAAAAACAGGCTCCATCAAGAACATCATTGAAAGCGTTTATAAAGCGCAAGGAAACTCTCGCTGTAAATATCGGTGACGCGTACCGATCCGCGGTAACCACGCATCTGTATTTTATACAATTTGGTATCGAGGCTTATTAGATTCTCGATATGGATAATAAAACTGCGATTTATCTGCACAAATCGGTCTTTAGGCAATTTTTCATATATTTTTTCCAACGTCATGCGCTGCATATACAACCCGCCGTCGATAAAATAAATTTTAACATCATTTTTTGAGGCCTCGATGACCGACACCTCATCCACACTGAGTAGCAGTTCATGATTGGTCTCTTTGTCTTTGATGACAAGCTTGGGACGCAATACCTTGCTGGAGTGCGTCTCCTCTTTAAATATGACATGGAGTGCTTTGAGCAGGTGAGGTATCAGAAGCGGCTTTGTCAAGCAATAATCCACATCGTCCAGGTAGCCCGGTACTATATAATCTGCATAGCCTGTCACCATCAAAAGCTTAGGCCTGGGGTTTAAGAGCGAAAGCATTTCTAGCCCGTTCAAGCCAGGCATCTCCACATCAAATACCAGTAGATCTACGGGATTATTTTTGACATAATCAATCGCCCGGATACTGTTGGTCTCGGTCTTAATTTCATAACCAGGAATTAACTTAAACAGGTCAGCATGTTTATCCAATAGGGCCGGCTCATCATCCAGCAATAATACCTTTTTTACGCGCTCTTGCATAGGGTTACTGATTTAGGTTAACTTTTAACTCCAATTGGTATGTGGTCTCCATATCCACAACTTGTAGATCGTACTTGCCGTCAAGATGTGTATCCAGCTGCTCGCGGACAAATTGCATGCCCCTACCTGTAGCATGTGTAACAGCTACTCTCCCGCTTCTTTTAATATTCCGGACACGAAAAGTATAGCCATCATCACGTAGCAGAAGCTCAATGCACACCGCATCGGGGCGGGTAAGATCGGCATAGGTACCTACATTCTCAGTGATGGTCAGTAATACGAGAGCTGGTATAATCTGTCCCGAATACCGTCCAGTTACCTGAAGTCGCACGGCATCCTGCTTTTGATACCTTAGGCAGTAGAAATCAAGCATCTTCTCTACATAAGCCATTTCGGTTTTTATGGGTTTGACCGGAAGAGATAGCTGCGAAACTTCTTCAATATAATCTTTGATATCAATGTACATATGCAATAGGGTGGCGGTGTGGACAGCCTGGCCAATACGGGTCACGTACAGGATAAAGCTCAGCGTATTACGTTCTAGGTGCATGGACATCCTGCTGCGCTTGACTTGATCGTTCAATAGACCAAAGCCCCGCTGATAGGATTGCCAACTGCGGAGCAGTGTTATCAATGAATTAAACAACCAGATGGGCGTTATATAAAGCAATACTAATTTTCCATATTCGGTGCCTACGGTCGTAACAAATTCATTGAAATCAAAAGCAGCTTCTCTTTCAAACACAAAAACCCCGATGACAGGCAATACCTGATAGACCCACAGATAAACGACGATCAATGCGATCGGGAACACGAAAACAACTAAAACCGGAGCCAAAACAAACTTGTTTTTAGCTAATAAAACATCGAGTAAATAAACAATCGTATAGGCAAATAGTGCATATAGAATAAGCAGCACCGCACTAAGCAAGAAACTCTCTAGCTCTAATTTCTTATAATTTTTCAGCGAATATAGGAGCCAGACTGCCGTCCAAAATACACCCGTAATCCAATATCGGTACCGTTCAAATACAAGGTAAATGTTTGCCATGGAAGTAGATAGTGCTTGAGGTTATACTATTTCAAGATAGTAAAACTACATAATCTCCGTTTGAAACACAACGTTATATTGTAAGAACAACATTACGAATAGACTAACCTGACAGCAATTTTGATTTGCCCCTGCACAAGCGATCATAAGCCCTAACATGTAATGTATGACTATGTAGATATTGACTATCAAGCGCATAATACGTACCATTCATAAATAATGGCCACAAGCGACTCGTATTCCACCCGTAATACCGTTTACTCCATACATAAGCATTTCCCTTAGATCGAGGCAACACATAGCGCCAACCCTCCCAGGTCATCGGATCATCCCATATCAATCGCTCTAAATCTGCATATAACCTGGTGTAAAGAATCTTGCAATAGGTCTCCGCATCCCTGTATTCATCCCACAACGTAGGCTCGCCTAAACTAAAAGAAATCTGTTCATTCTTCTTGCTACCAAGTATACTGTAGATAGGCAACTGCCAACGATAAGACAAGCAGGCTATCGCTGTTCGCTGGAGAATAGATCTTTTAAAAAATGGAATACCCAAGCTATGGCCATTATCCTTTTGCTTTTGCTGGCTTCCCGTATTACCATCGGCATAAACTAAAATATGATAGCCATCTCGTAATGCTTTACGTACTTGTAATAAGCTACTACCCTGCTCGGCATCCAAAATAATAAAATCGCCGGTTTTGGAATCGACCTGTCGTATACCTGCGTGCTGTAACCCGAGCCCCTCCATTTGCTCTTGGCGTACTTTGGCTGAAGCCAGCAATGCGATATTAAATCCTAACTCGCATAATAGTCGAGGCAATACGCGGTAAGCGCCCGTATGAAAGGTCAATATAATGCCCTTTTGCTGCCGCATCTCCACGATTCGCTCACGTTGCTCAATAGGTATATGCACATTGCTAAAAAGGTCGAGAAGCTGCTGGTCCTGCAGCAAAAAATGCTGACGCTGTATCAAATCGGAGTATAGCCGGCAGTAAGAAGAAACCGGAAGTGAAGGCCAATAATACTGTAGATTAGCGCAGAAAAGCGCAAATAGAGGATTACCAAGAATTTCGCTCATAATAAAAGGCTTAAAAGGGAGGTTGCTTTTACCTCCCCTAATCCACACATTTTTTTAGTTTGTAGGTTCTAAAGGATCTATACGACATTTAGAACCAGCCTCTACCACATCGTTCAAGAGTTGACCCATGGTATCGGAGTCCATATATTCGCCGCCGAATGTACCTAGCGACACAGCGAAATCCATAATTAGCTGTAACATAATTTTTTTATTTAACTAAAACCATTTTGTCCATTTACCAGGTAAGGACATCCACCTTGAGTTTCCTCTGGCCAGAGGTGATAGCTATCGATAACGAAGGTGAAAAATAAGTTTTAGCTGCGCCTCATTGCGGGACTTAAAGGCGGGAAACCGTGACAGGAGGATACAAAGCTTATGACCAAGGGCATTCGTCACAGGAATGGTGGAGGTTGATCCCTAAAACAGGGGTTTATGTCCCAAAAGTTGGGCGTACGAGGATGTCCGAGGTAACTTAGGTTATTTTTTAAATGACCGATTATGAACAGAAAAAGCCCAAAATGCCGCAGAGCGGTAACCTTTGCCATGACGCAATGGAACAAGTATGTTGCTACAGAAAAATTTCACGAAGAGTGGATCTGGAGACATGCTGAACTATTAGAACTAAAAAAAGGACAAAAAATAATGGATGTGCTGCACGACTTTGTACCCGCTGCATTCTACCTTGTCGAAGGACTGATGGCCCGTAGTACTGTACAGGAAAATAGTAAGCGAAAGCTCATATCGATCTGTCTGCCCGGCAACATGCTGCTCAATACCAGCAACATGGAGAGCAGAACCCCCTTAAATGGCGACATCGTATCGCTAAAGCGCAGCTTGCTGCTATATAGTCCCAATAGCAAGATCGTCCCCTATAAAACGATTGATCCCGTATTCGTAAACTACCTCAATGTACTGCGCGAAAAGAAGCTCAAGCAGATGCGTATCCATACGGAGTTACTCCAAGAAGAATCGCCCTCCAAGCGGTTTGTCAAGTTTACGCAACTGCTTCCCGACATTTACCGAGCCACCATCCAAAAAGAGCAAGCCGAATACCTGGAAATATCCAGAGCTACAGTCGCTTTCGCAAAAAAACACCTGTTATGATGGTTTAAGTCGGCTGATTTTGCGTTATCTATGGCACGAAACCGCTGGAGGATCCCGCTGTAACTTGGCACCCATAGAAAAACACAAGCCATATTGGGGACACAAAAGATGCGCACAATGAAACACTATAAAAGAAAATTTGCCGTATTTCCGGGTAGGCCGGTACGTGCATATTATAAACCTGAATGACGAACTGTAAAGTAACTATGCTTAAAGAACAATAAGTATCCTCACAATACAGTGGGGCGCTAGTGATCACTCCGCCCCAATAAAAGAAAGAGGGTGATCAGCTGTTATTTTTAATCGAATAATATGGATAAATTTATGATCCAAACCAAGCAACTGTTGCGATGCGAGGCCTCCAGCCAGGCACTATTGCGCCATATCAAGATACAGGAGTTTAATAAAAACAAGGTATACTGCAGCGAGGGCGAGCAGAAGCCGTATTGGTGTTATGTGATCGATGGTCTGGTCGGTGCGTATCAGTACTTCGAATACGAACCACCTTATATGCACTGGGCAACATTGCCCGGACAGACATTTACAGGCACTAAGCATGAGTACAGCGATAACAGCCATTCTCTCGAGATCCGTTTTTTAAAAGACAGCAAGGTGGCTATGATCCATCTGCAGCTGCTGTGTGAACTTATGGACGAGCAAATCCCTATCATGCGACTGATCAATGTGCTGCGGCAGCGGCGATTTACCATAGGTGATATCAAGTCCAGAGTGATGGCGCGCAATGCCACAGATCGTTACAGGGAGACGCTATACGAAATACCCGCTATACCCGCTACCCTCAATAACAACCAGCTGGCGCAATACCTAAATATCAATCCAAAAACCTTGTACAAAAGTAGGAAGAAAGAAATAAACCGATAAAAATAAAATACTACCGTACGACCCGATTTTAAGAAATAAACGCCCCCTACCTTTGAAATATCAAAACGCAAGTACAGCGGATCGGCGATACCAGGTGTCAATGAAAAGGGGAAGCTCACCAAAAGGGCACACCGCGATAGCTGTACCTAGGTGTATAAAGAAAGTGCGGCAGCAAAGCTTTTGAACACAATCACGTAGAACATAAGTAATAGAAACATGATCACACTCAGGTACAAGCAGGCAATAGTGGATAGGCTAGGCAAAACTTTATGCTGGTATCGGAGATATCTGAGCCAACCGGTATACAACTTCACGGTATATGGCTATGCTATGCTCTATATGTATACGGCATCCAGCAAACTATGGAAAATGGAAACCTTTATTAAGGGAATAGCAGAAATCCCCTATATAGGCAACTATGCACAACCCATAGGCTGGGACGTGGCACAGCTCGAAATCCTATTGGCGATCGGACTGATCTTGCCCCGTTATCAACGCAACTCCTTACGGGGCAGCACAATATTGATGGGCATATTTACAGCATACCTAGCAGTAATGATGCTATTTGTTCCAGACCGCTTATGTAGTTGTGGCGGTGTAATCGAAAGCATGGGATGGGGTACCCACCTAGCCTTTAACATACTTTGGCTTATATTGGGCATACACGCCATCCGACAAAAAAATTATAAACAACTAAATTTAAAGCCGTGGAAAATTCACAAAAAAACAAGGGCAAAGCGCTAGTTGGCGCATTATTATTAGGACTGGCAGTAGTTGGTTCGGCATTTACAAGTATTCCGGTTGAAAAGACCAGCAAACAAACGCAACATTTCTTTAGAAATGAGGGCACTATGGCTAGTCCAATCTGGAAATACATCGGTACTGTAGAACCTGGGGCATTGGATTGTACTATCAATGAAGCAAACTATTGTTATGGATCATCGGATTTAGGAGCCGATGGATCGGGAAATCCATTAGGTCCCGTAACAGCAGAAAAACAGGGTGATTACACTCCTTAGAAAAAAGTCTTAGGAGGCGAACAGAGTCGGATATTTTATCCGGCTCTGCTTGGTTATTATATATCAGATATAACAATAACTCTAACTTTCCTTATAACTTCATCTAGTTTAAGATTATAAGGGCTCAAAGCTATATTGATAGATTCTAAGTTAGACAGGCTACCTTCCAAATGTATATCAATCGGAAAATCAATACCAGTTTCGTCCAAAATTGGGCATTTTAAATGTTGTAAGGTAAAAGTCAAATAGTGCGTCAACCAAGATAGCTTTCTATTCACGATTTTTAATCCTGCTAAGTCTGCATTATAAATAGAAGTATCACTTGTACTCCTCGAAAGTGTTCCTTCATTTGTTGAAACCAAAACCAATGCAGGAGAATCCCTTTCTTCCAGTCGACCTTCAATTCCATACATGGCTCCAAAATATCGATTTAAGTCCTGCTGCATATATTCTAACATTTTATTGGCAATCTTCTTAGGCATACGTAGCTCATACGAAAATCCATTACTCTTAAGCCATTCTTCATAAGCCAGACCACGCAGCCCACCACTGGTAAGCATAGAAGAATCTTGATTCTCAAAAACCACTCTAGTTGTATACAAGTATGCTCTGTTAAAATCTGAGAAAGCTAATTTAAATAAACTCTGCGCAGATGTATTGGTATAGGAAACTCTTGTTGAATCCCTAACTAATGAACCATATACCCCTGGAATATTACCTTTGGTAAGGATAGAGTAATAGTTAATACTGCTATCATGAAGAGGCTCCAACCGACTGAAGGTATCACTATGCAATACATTTCCTAGTCTAAAAACAGGCTCTTTATCATTCAGCCACTCCATGGCTTCCTGTTTTACAGGAAAAGAAATAGTTACCCCCTTTATCCATTTTTCCACATTTTCGAGCGTAACATATTGCGATTCGGTTATAGCAGCGACCTTTCCTTTGTCATCGATCCATACATAGTGCGGTATGGTACGGTGCGGAAAGTAACGCTTCAAGTTATTATCATTGACAATGGATATCAGGCCCAATTTACCAATATCCGATCTCGTGAAAAATTGCTCAATTTTCTCCTTCGTTTCGTAAGTGACCGGCATAACCATTAATTTATCTATATATTTTTCCTGAATAGCTTTCATTTTTGGAAATCCGGCCAGACAGGGCGCACACCAAGTCGCCCAGAAGTCAAGAATAATGTGCTTCCCTTTAAATTCCTTAAAATCTACAGAATCCTGCTCACGCCCTACAACCTCGTGCAGACCTGCCTCGGGGAATTGATCTCCTATTTTTAAAGGCTTGATCTGGCCGACAGCCAGATTTATACTGAGGACAAACAAAATTCCCAATACATACTTTATTGTTTTCATTTCTTTTATTTTATTTTTAGTATTAATTATTCTGTTCAATTCCAGTCAATAACACTTCCTGATTAGGGATAGCAAAGGTGTAACGGGCAGAGCCAGGTAATAATTCATAATGCGTTCCAGCGAGCTCTCTTGTTAGTACGGTTTCCGTTTTGTAATCTTGATTCAATCTCCTAAGGTCTGACCATCTTAATCCCCGAAAACAAAGTTCCTTTCTTCGCTCTAGCAAAATTTCCTTTAGAAGGATATCCTTATCTGTAATTGAAATCGGAAGGAAGTGGTTCTTATCGATACGCATCTTCAATAACGCATTGAGATCTTCCAATGCACTATCCACCAATCCCTTTCTAGCATAGCATTCAGCTCTATTTAGCAGTATTTCACTCGTAGATAGGCCACAGAACAAAAGGCGTGTACCGTCATAACTTCCTTTATACCTCACCAACGTTCCATCTTCTCTAAAAAACACCTTTTTTCGCAGATCATGAGGGACATATAGCTTGTACAAGTACTCATCAACAATTAGTGTTGCTGGGGAAAATGCCGAGTAATTACCTATTCTTGCCAAGAATAAAGTTTCTCGATTCATCTGTTTGATTGGATTTGTCAATTGGGGATTGATATCACCATCACCATTAAAATCCATCAGACTGTTGTGTTCTAAAAGGCAGGAATCTGCATAGATCAATGCATTGTCATAATCACTCATTGAAAAATAAAGACGTGAGAGCAAAGCGTAAGCAGCGGATTTTGACGGTCTTGTTTTAGAAATAACATGCATGGGCAATAAATCCTTCGCTTCCGTCAGGTCATCTAAAATTTGCGCATACAATCCCTTAAGACTGGACCTGCCTACATTTTCATTGACGTTAGCAGTCAACCTAAGCGGCAACCCCAATTCTTTGTCTGTGACAGATGCTGCATAGGGACTTGCAAATGTCTGCGCTAGCTGGAAATAGTTAAATGCACGAAAGAATAATGCACTGCCTTTTAATTCTTTCCTTTGTGTAGCATTCGATTCCCCTTTCATCTTCTCCAAACCGTCCAATACTATATTTGCACGAAGAATTCTGGCATATGCATAATTCCATTCGGAGAGCATATTTGACGTGTAAGCAGGATTGAACGACCACAGGTAAGCGATACGTTCATTTTCGGTCAATCGCGAAAAGATCGCATCTGCAACCTGAAAATCATTAGCAGCAATCTCTCCCATTCCTGGAAAATCGCTATTCATAAGGCTAACATTATCCAAAACAGCTTCATAATCAGCTATCGTCTTGGGTATTACCATAGACTGTACAGGTTTGACATCTAGCCATTCATTCTGACAAGAAGTAATGAGCCATAGCAATAGGCATGCGCCATATTTTAGAACATTCATAATCAATAATTTATTTTTAAACCAAGGGTGAATACAAATGGAGTAGGTATACTGACCGCAGCGGCACCAGCATACGCTTGAAAATCGGGATCAAGTCCCTGTTTGTTGGCTTTCCAGAGTATACCCAGATTATCCAGCTGTGTATACAATCTAAGGCTATTGAATGGGACATCGCTTCCTGTCTTAGGCCTGAACTCATAGCCCAAATTGATGTATTGCAAGCGGACATGGTCGCCTTTCTCTACCAATACAGAGGCACGCTGGTAAAAAGTATCTCTATTGGTATTATTGGGGTACAGCATAGATGGGACATTTGTTCTCAACTCATCACCGGGTTGCTCCCATCTGATCGCAAAATCCCGATGCCCAGACCAATTGTTGATAAGTGAATTGTAATTGATGGATCCACGACGGAAATAGTAGCCCAGCTTATACACTATATTGAACGAGGCATAAAATCCTTTATAAGATAATTCGTTGAATAGATTCCCAAAATAAACGGGCTTAGCTGGGCCATGGTACCGGATATCCTCCAATGCAGGCGTATTCAAGGCTACATAGTCATCGCTCACGACCTCCCCAATGTATCCTCTAGGATTACCATTGGCAGGATCAAGACCTGCCCATGGCATACTGAATACAGCGTATAAAGGATAGCCTTCAATAGGATATTTATCAAAAGTATTTCCACTGGCTCCAAAATAGAGTGCGGGCGCAAAAGAAGTCTCGTATTTTTTAACTTTATCGGTCGCCCAGCTCCATTGGAGTGACGACTGCCATCGGAACTCTTTCGCAAAGCTTTTGTTAAGCTTTAATACAAAATCCAGCCCCTGTCCACTTATCTCGGCATAGTTGCCCCGAAAATTCTGCACACCCGAGCTCGGAGGCATTGGCGCATCACCGATCATATCCTTTCCATTCTTCTTAAAATACTCTACGCTACCCCGCAGCAAACCGCCTTTCGTCCCGAAGTCGAGCCCCAGATTCAGCATTGCTATCCGTTCCCAACGGAGATCCGGGTTGCCCAACGTATTGATATCGGCATAGGACAAGCCAGAAATAGGTGCAGGTGCAGCATTAAAGCGTAAAATGGTCACTCCTGTCAATGAACGGTCTAAATTACCATTATAGCCATAGGTGGCCCGAAGTGAAAGCTCTGGAAGCCATTGTATAGAATAAAATGACTCATTGGAGGCACGCCACTTAAAACCCGATGACCATAAAGGCACTGATTTCTGATTGGCATTGACGCCAAAAAAGTTAGACTGATCTATACGACCACTTGCCGATACAGTATAATTACCGTAGCTGTAAGAAATGTTGCTGAAGTAAGACCTAAACCTATCCTCGCCCCCTCCTAGTGAACGCATACTGGGTATGGGTGCTCCCATTCCTGAAGGATAAAGGACATAGTTCTTAAGCGGAGATTCCAGCAGTTTACTCGAACCGTTATCCTCATTGTACCCATAAGTTCGTAGAGATGATGAATTTCTAGAAAGCATTTTCTGTTCGGCACCTGCAATGGCATCGATCTGATGGACTGAAGCTATCGTACGCGAAAAGCGAAGCTGTCCACGAAGATTGTGTGAGACAAATCCGCTATAGGTCTCATCCAGAATACTGCCCACCGGAATATTATCCGGTTTAGTGACTACTCCCGCAGTATTCACTGTGGCATACCGATTGATCAGATCCCGTGTATAATAACTGTCTTGGGAAGCCAATTCATTGCGATCTGACCTGAAATCCTGATAGAGATATTTACCCTGTATTTCTAACCCCTCAAATAAACGATAATTTATACTGGGTTCGATACGGATATCCCGTCCTCGGGTCAATTCGCTATGTAGACCGATATCACGCAGCGGGGTATAAGTCCAGTCCAGGAAGCCATTTTTGGTAGCATCATCAATAAAGGACTGTTGATAATCCTTGACCATCTGTAGGGGATTACCATACTCATCAGCCAATCGGAGATAAGGATAAATACCCCTTCCATTTCCCGTATTTAAATTAATACCGCCTTTGTTAAATGCGGTTCCCGTTTTAGCAAAATTAAAATCTACCCCAATCTGAAGTGCTTGCGAAAGGTCAAATTGATTACTGGACCGAAGCGTGAGCCTATCATTATAATCCCGGATTGTAGGGAGATCATTGCGATCATAACCTGTTGAAAAGAGGTATCTGTAATTCGTCGCTCCTCCTGAAAACTGAACGGCATACTGCTGGTTGTGCGCAGGCCGGTACAAATGATGCCCTATTTCACTACGCACATCGTAGTTTTGGTACGCAGCCAATCTATCTCTCAACTCTTCATCTGTAATTTTGTTATCCCGGCGTGCATACAGCAGCTGCACCACAGGCGATAGAGGAGCTTTACTTTTGGATATTAAATCAGCCTGATAATAATTCTTGTCAAACAAAAATCGTTCAAATTCGATAAAATCTTTTGCAGAGATAAAGTTGGGGTTGTACAATAAATTAGGCTTAGCACTTATGGAATTATTAGCGTTAAAACTGATATTAAGCTTATCCGATTTACTTCCTTTCTTGGTCGTAATCACAATCACCCCGTTACCTGCCCTTACGCCCCATATTGATGCTGCAGCGGCGTCTTTCAACAGCACTATATCGGCAATATCGTTAGGATTGATCTGACTAAGACTACCTTCAAAAGGAAAGTTATCAACGACCACCAGTGGTTGTTCATTAGCGAATAAGGTACTACGTCCACGTATCTGCAATTCGTCCTGACCTGTGATACCTTGCTTGTTAAATACCAGTCCACTAGCGATTCCATTTAACTTGTTGATGATATTGGTCGATGCACGACTATCAAGCTGTTTATGATCCACGCTATAAAAACTTCCCGTAGCTCTTTCTTTCGGTATTGTCTGATACCCCGTGGATACCACCTCAACCTCTTCTATATTATTCTCATTCGGCTGTAATTGTACTTTTATAAATGTAGACGTATTTTCATAGGCAAGCCGTTGCTCCTTATATCCGATATGTTTTATAATTAATACTCCTGTAGGCTTGTCTACACTGATCGTAAATCTTCCCGCCTTGTCCGTACTCGTATGTTTCTTATCGAAAGTGATAGATGCCCCCTCGATAGCCTGCCCATCGGCAGCCGAGCGCACTTCCCCAACAAGTACCAACCTCGACTGCTCCTGAGCGACCGCCTGTATAAATACAGACTGACTAAACAACACACAGAATATTATTAAAAGCACTCCTCCTACTTTTGTTGCGTCATGCCGACCGAAGTGGAGGTATCTAAACACATATAGGAGACTTAAAGCACGCCTACATGGTAATTCCTTTTTTTCAATTATTGAGCAGTCACTGTCTCGCCGATAAGGCAATATATTACCACCCCAAAAAAAATGTTTCATTTTTGGTTCATTAGGTGTGACCCAATGATGGTGGAATCGATCAATATCCTACCGTACCCAATCCTTGATCAGGCCACACGGTTAAAAAATAAAATTGAAAGGCAGACGAGGACTATTCGGTATCTCATATGGGTTCATTAATTGGTGACTCCCCATCTGCACAAGAATAAAAACCGACCTATTTTTTATAGAAAATCTATATGATTCTGATTCATATCCTTGCAAGTGCATTTATATTTTCCTACTTTTAGGTTGCTTAAGTCCAAAGGTGTGGAAAACACGTCTGCCTTGTGTCGGATTCGTATCTGTACAAGTCGGAAAAACCAATAAAAGTCGTACTGATTATTGACCTTCAAGGCCCTTAATATGTACTATGCGATAGACCTAGGTCTATGCACCCCTTTGTTGGTTTTTAATGTTTTGGAAGCTCTATTCCGGCGGACAGCATTTGTTCTTTATCAGTACGATTAGCGCTGGGTAGCAGTCTCGACCTTGGGCCGAATGCTGTACACTGTTGTTGGTGAATGATTCTCTTTGTTTCATGTTGTCTATAAAATTGGTAACACATTTTAAAGAGTCTCGTGAAGAAAGCTAGGATCATTAAAAAAGGATAGGCTCCTGCTTTCAGTCAACAAAATGGTACTAGCAAAGACCGTGACGTGACATCCAGCAGGAGCCTATCCCGCACATCGCAAAGATAGCAAAGTAGGGATAAAACTCCTAGTGGTCTCGCGTCATTAAAATTGCTAGTTTTTTTTGTCGAGACTCCAATCAGCGAACTGATTACTCAACAAATATAGTTAATTAAAATCATTTATGAATACAAATATTCACAAAGAAACAGAAAGCACTGATTATAAGGATTTTAAATTAAAACGATTTAGAGAATATCTTTATAAAAAAATCAAAGACAGTGATTTATCGAGAGCTGACAAGGAAGATAAGAAATCTGAAATACAAGACCTAATTGTGGAATACGGCGGAGATAACTTTGCTGGGAAAATGTTCTATGTTACATTAAAGAATATTGACGGAGATATCGATCAAGTTTGTGAAAGTCTATTTGATGATTATGTGTATCCTGGAATTACTCCATCAACTAAACTGTCAAGTAAGTTTGCCATTTTTGTTTCTGGCATCTGCCTAAATGATGGGGAAATAGCATCAGCTATTGGCTCCAGTGGTAGCAGGATAAGTCGTGTTAGGAACAACACCGATGATACAGACTTTTATCCATTTCAAGTTTACGCCCTAGCAAAAATATCAGGAATTCTCCCCAGCCAACTTTTCGAATATTTCTACGGCAACGGCGAGCGTCCTATTATAGGTTTAGTGCCACCTGCGGAAGAGAAATAAGAAAAAATAGAAGTCTAAAATTTTTTAACGCTTTAGCAAGAATTAAGTATCGCTAAGCAAGGTTGAACAAACAAATCAACAAACTTAAAATCAATAAGTTATAAAAACAAAACATGATAACCATTTAGTTAAGCAAGAAATAAACTTAGTTAAGCAAGGAAAAAAGACATAGAAATAACAATGGACAATCGCTTTACAGATATTATTCAATTAATCAAGCAATCACGGACCAAGGCTATAAAAGCCGTGAATGCAGAACTAATAAATCTCTATTGGAATATCGGAGAGTATATATACAGAAAAATTGAACAATCTGAATGGGGGGACTCTGTAGTAGCAGAATTGGCCAATTTCATACAGACAAACGAGCCAGAAATAAAAGGTTTCTCCGATAAGAATATCTGGAGAATGAAGCAATTTTACGAGACTTACGAAAAGTTTCCAGAACTCTCACCACTGGTGAGAGAAATTAGCTGGACAAACAATCTACTGATTTTTTCAAGATGTAAAAACATTGAAGAAATGGAATTCTACCCCTTCTCGCGCGAGCGTCCTCGCTCGTGTGCTAACTATTAAAAGTACGTATCTTCGCTAGCCAACTCCAGAAGAAAACCAAAAGAGCCTAAAAAGTAAGGAGGAATCCTGAGCGACTGCGAGCGCCCTATTATAGCCTTGGCACCTCCAGCGGACGAGAAGAAAGGAAAATAGAAATCATCGAATATTCAAATAGCCATGTTAATCTTTCTTTAATCGTGTCATGAGAGTGGTATTATATTTACCTGTAGCATAGAATTAAGGAATTATTTTGATTAACCATCTATAACACTGGATATAATTGACAATATATAATATACTTATTATCTTTATGTTATAAAATCCAACCATCTGATTCACACAAGAACATCAGAAGGCACTTTCTATTTTTAGAACCAATAAATGAAACTTTAAGGTATCGCATTTTGCGAGACCTTAGATAAACTAAGATACCAATCGGAAATTATGTCAAAATCTATTCAAGAGGTTATAGTCCCTGATGGGATATTATTCGGTAAAATCTATTCTTTACGACATGAAAATATTATGCTGGATAGAGATTTGGCAGACCTGTATGGTGTAAAACCCTTTCGACTTAGAGAACAAGTCCGTAGAAATATCGAAAAATTTCCCGAACATTTTATGTTTCAGCTTACCGAACAAGAAGTCGATATCATGGTCTCGCAAAATGCGATACCTTCACGACAACACTTAGGAGGCTCATTGCCATACGCATTCGGCGAGCATGGCGTACTAATGCTGTCAAATGTATTGAAGAGCGAGCTGGCGACAAAAATGAGCATTAAGCTTATCGAGATATTTGTACAACTGCGAAGAAGCCTCCATTCTTATTCTGAATTACGATTAGAAATTGAACAAATAAAAAAGAAACTCGATAATCAGGACAAAAACTTAGAGGTTGTATTTCAGTACCTCGACGAAATGGTAGACAAAAAGCAACAGCCCGTAACAGAGAGAAAACCGATTGGATACGAACTAAAAGACAAGCTTTAGCTATTTAGATTTCCCCCTGCTCGCGCGAGCGTCCTCGCTCGTGTCTAACTATTAAAAGCACGTATTCGCTAGCCAACACCAGAAGAAAACCAAAAGAGGATAAAAAGTAAGGAGGAATCCTGAGCGACTGCGAGCGTCCTATTATAGCCTTGGCGCTTCCCGAGGAGGACAGCAGGTAATGGAAACCGAAAGCACACAAGACTAAAACATAAAAAAGCGCTTAGACTTAAATTCTAAACGCTTTTTCAATATAATGTTTGTTATGAAAATGCTAATTATGCTCCTGTATAATATGGTTTAACCTGCTCTTCAGTCAAGCTAAGTTTTTTGCAGACTTCCACGATCGAATAACCTAATTCTTTAAGCATTTCGATTTTGCCTTGAATTTTTCCCTTTTCCATTCCAGTCTGAATTCCCTTGTCTAGTCCTTCTTTTTTGGCCTTGTCCAATAAATATTCTCGAGTGCCCATAATGTCGCTCCTTCCTAATTGTTCTTTAATCTCTTGCTCAAAGATACTCAAAATGTGTTGGTTATCAAAATTCACATAATATGTTAAAAAGTCGTATAGACCCTGACGCGTGCTTTTATCCATTTTACGCTTCATCATTTCATCATAAAGATCATGCTTGATATCTTTTGGATATAATGGTGATGTTGACCCCTCCGCTGGACATACTGACCCCTCTGTCGAGGATTTCTACAGTCCAACTGATGACCTGACAATATTACTTCTTTTTTCTTAGACTTTCGCCTTTTAGCTCAATTCGATATGAGCCATGAATTAGCCTATCGAGTATGGCATCTGCAATTGTATCTTCTCCGATTACATCATACCAACTGGCAACAGGTAACTGGCTAGCAATTATGGTCGATGCCTTAGCGTGCCTATCTTCAATTATTTCCATTAGATCCAACCTTTGTTGCTGGTCTAGATTTACCAGCCCGAAGTCATCGACAATCAACAGGTC
>NZ_FUZF01000009.1 GCF_900168125.1 Sphingobacterium nematocida | reverse complement strand
GCTAAATCCTGGCTGGATAATTGGACGAACTTATCTACTTTTTTCGAGTATGATGAGCAGGTCCGCAAGACTATTTACACCACTAATCCTATTGAAGGAATGCACCGTCAGGTCCGTAAAATTACGAAAACTAAAGGTGCATTCAGTTCTGAACAGGCTCTTATGAAGTTGATGTTCCTGATTATAAGGGACATCTCTAAAAAGTGGACAATGCCAATACACAACTGGGGCTTGACCATATCCCAACTTTACATTAAATTTGGGGATAGGCTCAAACTTGATAGAGGCTTTTAGATTTTGGTTAATTATCCAATGACACAGTTTGAGTTACACTCCCAAATATGTAGAAATATAACTACACAGATAGGTCTTTTAGTGTTATTTTGCTGTGTTTCAGTCTTGTTGTCGTTAGTGATGTAATCTTTTGGCACAAGTTTTGATTATCTAATATTAGATTGTAAAATACATTTTATTAATCACTTATAATTACAATATACTTCCTAAGCCCAATAATATGTGCGATATTATTGGGCTTTTCCTTTATCTATCTACGATTTCTTTTACCTTTTCGTTATAAAAATCGGTGTAATTAGCGGGTATCCTGAGCAATTTGTACCACTTTACGAATGCTCCTACAAATACAATTAGCATAAGAACCATCGCAAATACAGCTAATCCAGCCAACAAGTATTGCATATTGGGTAAATAAGTATTAAAAACTTGTTCATAGCCCGCCCAGAACGTAATAACTGCCATAAATATTCCCGGTATAGCTGTACATAATGCATACTTCCCCCTATCCATGCGGATGAGCATTGTTGTACAGACGATAAGACCACATGCGGCCAAAAGTTGATTACTAATGCCGAATAGCGGCCAAATACTACTTACATTTCCTGTATACACCAGATACCCCCAAGCAAAAGTGAATAAAAAGCTACTGATAAGGATTCCCGGTATCCAATTCTTGTCCTTAAATTGTGGCATAACATTTCCTAGCATCTCTTGAAGAAAAAAACGCCCGACACGTGTTCCGGCATCTATTGCCGTCAGAATAAAAACAGCCTCAAACATAATAGCAAAGTTGTACCAGTACGCCATTACATCGTCCATAAAAGGAATATTGTCAAAAATATGAGCCATACCAACCGCTAGTGACACCGCTCCCCCTGTTCGGCCATGTAGATCCACACCAATTTTCTCTATAAAATGATCCAGGTCTACGGTTATTAATTCAGGATGCTGTGTGATAAAACTTTCGTAAGCAGCAATAGGCGTATTTATTGCAAAATAGTCTCCGGGCATCAGCGTACACGCAGCGATTAACGCCATTAATGCGACAAAACCTTCGACAAGCATGGCTCCATATCCCACAAAAAGAATTTCTCGTTCATTTGCCAGCATTTTGGGGGTCGTTCCGGTAGCAATAACCGCATGAAAGCCAGAAATAGCTCCACAAGCAATTACAATAAAAATAAAGGGCAATACAGGGCCGCCGATGATTGGTCCCCCTCCAAACACAAAATCTGTGATAGCAGGCATCTGTAGGGTCGGCTGTACAAATACTATCCCTACTGCAAGCATTAATATGGTTCCGATTTTTAAATAGGTAGATAGATAATCTCTGGGGACCAATAATAACCACATAGGGAGTACCGAGGCTAGAAATCCATATACAGCAATAGCTATCGATATGGTATTAATATTCCAATGAAATAGATTACTTATCTGTTCATATTGCATTAAGTTATGTCCGCCGATGATACCAACAATCAGCAATAGGCCCCCAATTATGCTTGCCAGCGTTACAGAATCTTTACGATATCTCATAATTAAGCCCATTAAAATTGCAATTGGCATAGTGATGATTACTGTAAAAAGTGACCAAGATGCTTCGTGCATCGCACTTATACAAGCTAAAGAAAGACCTGCAAGTGTCAGTATGAGGATGAATAGCACAGCGATTCCTGTAATGGTTCCTGTTGTTTTGCCAATTTCCTTGTAGGCTATAGAAGCTAAACTCTCTCCCTTGTGTCTTATGGAGGCAAAAAGAACGATCATGTCGTGTACACCTCCTGCTAAAACGCAACCAATTAAAATCCAAAGCGTCCCAGGTAAATAGCCAAACTGAGCCGCTAAAACGGGCCCCACTAGTGGACCAGCGGCTGCTATAGCGGCAAAATGATGGCCAAATAGTACATTTCTGTTGGTAGAAACATAATCTTGACCGTCGGCAAATTCATGCGCTGGGGTAATATTTTTGTTGTTTAAGCGTAGTACTTTATTAGCCATAAAAATACCATAAAAGCGATATGCTATAGCGAATATTAGTAACGAAACGAAAATTAAGGTCAAGGCATTTATGCCATTTAGAAAGTCCATAGATTTAATATTTGATTACGATAGGGTAAAAATATAAATTAAATCAAAATCAAGATAATAATTATTAAAATAAATTAAAAATGTTTTTATTTCATTTTTGTTTGTGGAGCTGTCTATTTATTAACTTTGCTACACAATAATAAATTCAATGTGCATTAGTATTTTTTGTCTTGCGACATATGCTATTTAAAGTATGATAGAAAAACAGAATTTAAGACTATTTGATCTGGCTAGACGTCAGATTGAGTTGTATCCCAATTTGCCCATGTTTGGACACAAACATGACGGTCAGTGGCACTATCTCAGTACGCAAGATTTTTTGATCGAAGTGGATAAATTATCACTGGGATTGTTAGAGCTCGGTGTTGTAGCCGGAGAAAAAGTAGGACTCATTGCGGATAGTAGTGTGGAGTGGCACATGATGGATTTTGCTATACAGCAGATAGGTGCTGTTGTGGTGGCGATGTATCCCAATATCACCGACACAGATTATCAGTATATATTCAATGATGCTGAGGTTAAGCTTTGTGTAGTCGGAAATAAAGCATTATATAATCGGATTAGCAATCTAAAAACAAGTATTTACAGCTTAAAGTATATCTTTTGTATTGCCGAAGCTCCAGATGTTAGAAACTGGGCCGAGTTAAAAGGATTAGGTTTGCATAAAGACGTCAATCTTCTGGATAGCTATCGAGATCAGATTTTACCGACAGATTTAGCGACTTTGATTTATACCTCTGGTACGACTGGGAAGCCCAAAGGTGTAATGTTGTCTCACGATAATATTATCTTCAATGTTTTGTCAGCTAGAGATATTACACCTTGTCAGGCCTTTGATCGTGGTCTTACTTTTCTTCCTCCCTGTCATGCCTATGAGCGGATGGTTATTTACACCTATATGTATATTGGTATTACAATTCATATTGCTGAGTCGTTAGAAAAAATAGGACAAAATCTTGGCGAAGTGAAGCCTCACATTATGACCGCTGTACCTCGTATATTGGAAAAGGTTTATGAGAAAATAATGAGGACAGGTCATGAGCTGTCTGGAATCAAACGTAAAATATTTGACTGGGCAGTAGATATTGCTGATATGTACGACCCGAATCCGGCCAAGAGAAGCTCTATTTATAATTTTAAGTTATCCCTAGCGCGCAAACTAGTATTAAGCAAATGGTATGATGCCTTGGGTGGGCATCTCATCACTGTAGCATCTGGATCCGCTTCTTTGCATAACAAACTCGCACGCATGTTTTTGGCCGCTGGCATCCCTATATACGAAGGTTACGGAATGACCGAAGCCTCTCCTCTTATTGCGGTGAATCATTATATTAATGGCATACGGATTGGAACCGTCGGACTTCCTGTAAAGTATGTTGAGGTAAAGTTAGCGGCAGATGGCGAAATACTCGTCAAAGGGCCTAATGTGATGATGGGGTATTACAAAGATCCAGAAGAGACCAGTAAGACGATTGTAGATGGATGGCTGCACACCGGAGATATTGCAGTTCTAGAAGAGGGACGATTCATCAAGATTATCGACCGTAAGAAAGAGATGTTCAAGATATCAGGAGGCAAGTATGTGACACCACAGCCCATCGAAAAGCGCCTCGTCGAGTCGCCCTTTATCGAACAGGCAATGGTAATTGGTGATGGGCAGAAGTTTGCATCGGCATATATCGTTCCCAATTATTCCAATTTATTAGAATGGAGCCGAAACAATGCTCCAGATATAGCGAACCTTCCCAGAGAAGAATTTCTTAAACATGAGGTTGTTTTGAAGAAAATAAATAATGAAATTCGTGTGGCCAATCAACATTTTGGAAATTGGGAACAGATTAAGAAGCCTATAGTTTTGATGGAAGAGTTTACCATCGAAAGCGGAGAGCTAACTCCAACTCTCAAAATGAAACGTAAGGTGATTCTAGAAAAGTATAAAAACTTGTTTGACGATTTGTACCGTTCTGCCTAAATGAAATACCATGTCGGGAATCAAGAAAAGAATAGATAGTTTTAAGTTTGCACTTAATGGACTCAAAATCCTGTTTAAGGAAGAGGTGAATGCTAAAGTACACCTTGTATCTGCAGTTTTCGTTTTGATTTTAGGCTTTTTGTTTGATATCAGTCAAAACGAATGGATGGCGATTCTGTTGGTTATAGCGATGGTAATAAGTGCTGAGTTGGTAAATACTGCTATAGAGTGCCTTTGCGATTTTGTATCTCCCGAAAAAAGAACCGTTATCAAGAAAGTGAAGGATCTAGCAGCAGCAGCGGTTCTCGTTGTAGCTATCGTCGCACTAGTTATTGGAATAATCGTATTCGGACCGAAGATTTTGGCTCTGATTTAATTGAGGTTGTCTTAGAACTGACCTTGTGTCCTTATCCTGAAATTCGGATAAGAACTTGAGAAAACGTTTTGAGACAACCTCTATCTTTTATTAGTCACAGCCTTGTGGACCACAACTTGGCGCATTCTGATCCGCAACAAGCTGAATCGTATTGTTATCAGACCATTCAGAGAGCGCTTTGATCAAGGTTTGCTCAAATAATTCCTGGGGTTGAGCACCCGATATAGCGTACTTACGGTCATAGACGAAGAAAGGGACTCCCTTGACTCCTATCTGTCTCGCTTCATGAATGTCCATCTTTACTTCATCCTCGAAATCCCCACGTTCCAAAGCTGCAGCCATATCATCTTTATCCAACTCCAATTTTATAGCCAGTTCTTTCAAGGTCTCTAGATCATCAACATTCTTACCATCTGTAAAATAGCTTTGGAATAATAACTCTTCAGCTTCCAATTGTTTACCCTGTTTTTTTGCGTAATGGGCAAACATATGGGCGCGAAAAGAGTTTGCTACCACAGATTTGTCCATGTTATATTCCAAGCCTTCAATAGCAGCCATCTCAGTCACCTGCTTGTTTAGCTGTCTGGCCTGTTCTATGCTCATCCCCTTGTGTTTCGCTAGATAATCATTAATACTGATGGTTGTGTCGGTTTGTAGGTCTGGATTTAACTGATAGCTCTTCCACTCTATTTCGATCCGATCCTTATTCGGTAGTGTTTCTAATGATTTTTCCAGTTTCCTCTTCCCGATATAACAGAATGGACACATTATATCACTCCATATTTCGATTTTCATTTGCTCCATAGCTTGATATTTTAGTAATACAAAGATAAAGATATTGCTTGGCCTAAAATCGAGTTCAAAACAAATATGACAGCAAGCAAACACGAAATATAATGTAACATAAGTCACGTTGCGAGCTACATAATCGTTGTAACTTTACAGTAGGAAAGACGGATTAACGAACCATAATTATTATCTTTCCACGGATTGGAAATTTATTTTTAAGTTTTAAAGGTATTGAAATATGAAAGTAGAGCAGATTTATACAGGATGTTTAGCGCAGGGTGCTTACTATATAGTCGCTAACGGTGAGGCCGCTATTATTGATCCTTTGCGGGAGACCAAACCTTATTTGGATCTGCTTGCAAAGGATGCGGTAAAGCTCAAATATATTTTTGAGACGCATTTTCATGCAGATTTCGTTAGCGGTCATGTTGATCTGGCCCGACAGACAGGAGCTAAGATTGTCTACGGTCCTACTGCCAATCCATCTTTCGATGCCATCATTGCAGAGGACAATGAGATTTTTGAGATCGGTGATGCCAAGATTAAAGTACTCCATACACCAGGACATACTTTAGAAAGCTCTTCTTATCTTTTAATCGATGCCAATGGTGCTGAGATAGCTCTTTTTAGTGGCGATACACTTTTCTTAGGCGATGTGGGGCGGCCAGATTTAGCACAGAAGGCAGCTAGTATGACACAAGAAGATCTTGCTGGTATGCTGTATGAAAGTCTTTACAATAAGATACTCCCTTTACCGGATTCGATTATGGTTTATCCCGCCCATGGTGCAGGATCTGCATGTGGCAAAAACATGATGAAAGAAACTATGGATAGTTTGGGAAATCAAAAGAAAGTCAACTATGCATTGAATCAACCTTCAAAAGAAGCCTTTATTAAAGCTGTCACAGACGGCTTGCTTCCTCCTCCAGCCTATTTTGGAATGAATGTATCGATGAATAAGCAAGGCTATAATAGTTTTGAAAAAGTGTTAGCGCAGGGATTACGCGGATTATCTCCTTCAGAGTTTGAAACAATGGCCGAAAACACGGGTTCATTGGTCTTAGATACACGACCTAGCGGAGAATTTGCGCAAGGATTTATCCCAAAATCAATCAATATCGGACTTAAGGGCGATTTTGCGCCATGGGTCGGAGCTATGATAGTTGATGTGAATCAACCAATTTTATTGGTGGCAGATCCGGGTACCGAAGAAGAAGCGGTAACTCGGTTGAGTCGTGTAGGATTCGATAATGTTGTTGGCTACCTTTTTGGTGGGTTTGAAGCTTGGAAGGGTGATGAAAGAGAGATTGATAATGTCCATCGAATCACTGCCCAACAATTCGCTATTGAAGCTCTAAGCAATGGTGATAAAATTGTCGATGTCCGGAAAGAGAGCGAATACGCTGCGGAGCATGTTGATCAAGCCTATAGCAAGCCTTTGGCCTATCTTAATGATTGGATAAAAGATATAAACCCCGAAGAACACTTTTATCTACATTGTGCCGGTGGGTATAGAAGCATGATTGCGGCTAGCATTCTGCATGCGCGGGGATACCGTAATTTTAGCGAAGTCGAAGGTGGTTACAATGCGATTAAAGAAACTGAGGTTCCGCGCACATATTTCGTCTGTCAGAGTAAAATATTGTAACGCGTATGCGAGAACTAATTACTGGACTTGAAGGATCCTATTGGGAGCGTAGGTGGCAAGATAAACAGACAAGGTGGGACATCGGATACGCCTCACCCCCTATTGTACAGTACGTAGAAAATTACTCCAATAAAGATGCCGCTATCCTTATTCCAGGTTGTGGCAACGCTTATGAAGCAGCATGGCTGATAGATCACGGCTTTAGCAATGTGACGGTGCTCGACATCTCCCCTACGGCGATCGCGAATGCGCGGCAAGTGGTCGAAAAACAAGATCGGATACAATTTGTCTGTGCTGATTTTTTTAACTATCAAGGACAGTTTGAATTAATTCTCGAACAAACTTTTTTTTGTGCGATCCCCGTTTCAAGACGTCGTGATTATAGCGAAAAGGTAAGCAGTTTACTTCAAGAAAAAGGACGGTTAGTAGGAGTTTTATTCGATCGTGAATTTGAACATGAAGGACCTCCATTTGGTGGTAGTCGGTTAGCGTACCAGTCTTTGTTTGAAGATAATTTTGATTTTGATCACTTTGAAAGCTGCTATAATAGTATATCCGCTCGAGCTGGTACCGAGTTATTCATTAATTTAATAAAGAAATGAAAGAATTGTTTTTAAGAAACTGGACCTTTATGCGCTTATTTAGGATAGCATTGGGGGGGATGGTTGCGGCTCAAGGTTGGTATAGCAATCAATGGATATTTGTGGGATTAGGTTTAGTTTTTGCAGTTATATCGTTTTTGAATCTCGGCTGCTCAGCTTATGGGAGTAGTTGTAGCCATAGACGATAGTATAAAAAAGGTAGACCTGCCATTACAGCAGGCCTACCCCTATAAACTATCTTATTCTTATATATTTTTCAGTGATATACTGTTTGACACCTAGTTCGGGCAGTTATTCCATTCCTTCCTGTACTAGCGTATCTCCTCTCAAAGATATTGTAAATTTAAACTGTTTACCTTCCCAAGGTCTGTAGCTACAGAAATCTAGATTTTCAGTGTAGTTATCACCCTCCAATAAATAGGTGCCTCCACCACTCACAAATAGCGCAGTACTGTCTTTACCTTGATTTTTGTCGTGATTAAAGAAAGAGAAATGTGTTGTATTAATCATCTTAATCATTTCTGTCTTGGTACTGTCTACTAGTAAGCGAATCGTATCCTTACCTTTTATGGTTGTACTTTCAAGAAGTCTGTAATTCCCTATTAGGCTACTGTCCGATTTTTGGCAAGACATCATACATATTCCAGCCATTAATATATAAAAACGCATAATTTTATTGTTTATCCCACCATACTCTACCACTCAAATTATCTCCTCCTGGCACAGCAGCGGCAGCAGCTTTGTAGTATGCACTATTAGTTCCCGCTTCCTCAGCCGTTGGGTAAGGCAATCTTCTAGGTATAGTACCGTTTGTCGCATTTCCCGGATAGACCACAGGTGTCAGTGCAGGATATCCGGTTCTTCTCCAGTTAAACCATGACTCGTAGAAGTTTAATGCGGTGTTATGGTGTATCCAATATTGCGTACTAATCTGTTTAAGCCCGTCAACCAATGGATTTGCCGCTACGAAGGTATTGGCATCGCTTTCTGAAATAGCCAATTTGGGGTCATATTGTCCTAAGAATGTAATTCCAGCCTTCACACCATTAGCATAGTGAGTAGCAGCAGATCCACCTATACCCCATCGTTGTGCCGCTTCCGCCAGTAATAGTTCACTTTCGGCATAGGTCAATATGAAGGTTATACCATCAGGTTTAATCATCGCCGGATGCGGTGAAGAATAGTCTGGAAAAGACGTATAGGATGGATGCGAAGATATAGCATAAAGTGGATTATTGTTCAAATCCTTTCCATTAGGCATTCCTTTTTGCTTAGTCGGATCGGTTACAAAATTAGGGTTGATGTTCTTATAGCCTTTCACTCCCACATCGGGCCATACCTGAGTTGCGGCCACTTTGATCCTTGGGTCATTCGTGCTTTTTAAGGCGTTAATGAACGTGTCAGACCATTTGACATAGTAATGTTCAGAACCACCATCACCGACTAATACTTGACTGTTACGGTTTTGTGTGACACGTGCACCACTTTCGTCATGTTGGACAAAAGCATTATCAGCATTACTGGCTAAGGTCTTCCCTATTACTTTCGTCGCATAGGTCTTTGCCGTATTTTCATCTACTTTTGTCAATCGCATAGCGAGACGTAGTATTAAAGAATTGCCAAACCGTTTCCATTTATCAAGATCTCCATTATAGATTATGTCTCCTGTGATTTTATCCGCTGCAGGATCCAACGCATTGGTAGCTTCTTCAACCTCTTTCAGCAGATCCATATAGATATCCTGTTGTTTGTCGTACTTCGTAGACAGCTTCTTACTATAGTATCCCATCCCTGCTTCCGAGTAAGGGACATCACCGTACAGGTCAGTGATTCTTGCGAATATAAGCGCCTTCCAAATACGTGCTACCTGATGTACATTTTTATATTTATCATTGCCGCGTGTAAATTCGACAATATCAACAGCTGGCTTAACTTGCTCATCGTAGGCTCTCTCCCAATACGAAGAGGTATACCATGGTGTTAATAAGTATTTGTCACCTGCCCAATAGCTAATCACCGTAGACAATCCCTGCATCATCGTACCCGAGTAGATGAGGTTGGTACGCCAAGTTTCGTAAGCAAAATCTATACTTCCAGTATACGTCAGTTGTGCTGTTGATAATACGAAGTTCGGATCAAAGTTTGTAGCTCCATAAGCAATAGGGTCTGTGTTAATTGCTACGAAATCCTTTGTGCAACTTGTATTGCTAAGCATCCCAGTCAATAATAGGAACGCTAATATATTGAGTTTTTTAATTTTCATGAGGCCTGTTAGATTTAGAATTTAACATTAAGATTGAAACCAAATGTACGCGCCGGAGGAAGTCCACCTAGCTCTAATCCCACTAATGTGGCGTTATAGCTCGATTCCGGATCAATGTTTTCGGTCTTCTTCATCAATATAAATAAATTACGTGCTACGAAATTTAAACTTAACCCATTGATCTTATTCTTGAAAGCTTTAGCAGGAAAGTTGTAACCAAATGTCAGCTGTCTGAATTTGATAAAGCTGGCATCATTTACAAAACGGTAAGAGGTGTTGTTTGCGGTGTTCTCATAGAATTTTGGTGCAGTGTTACCAAGTGCTTCTCTATCTACTAGCGTCTCCTTATGCAACCCTTTGATATATCCATAATAGTCTGTTCCTGAAAACAACTTTCCACCAAACTTACCATCAATTAGAAATCCAAGGTTAAAGTTTTTATAGCTGAAATCATTATTCCAGCCTGCAAACCATTTGTTCTGAGAGTCTCCGAAGCTTTTTAATTCACCGCGGTCTGGCGAACCATCAGCCAATTTTACAATCTGCCCTTGGTCATCATATTTGTAATCGTAAGCAAAAATTTGGCCCATTGATTTACCAGGAACGTGTTTCAAAAAGCCCACTCCTGAGCGCGAAGTTGCGTGCAACATTTCCTCCATGCCGTCAGCTAGCGATAGCACCTTGTTATCGTTGTATGTAGCATTGATAGAAGATACCCAACTGAAATTTCCGTTTTTAATAGGCGTACCTGTCAATAACATTTCCACCCCTTTATTACGTAAAGACCCTGTGTTCAAGACCGCACTAGTATAGCCTGTAGTCGAAGGGATTGCAACTTGCAAAATTTCGTTTTTCGAGTTCTTGTTATACCAAGCGATATCCAAGCTGACTCGATCATTTAAGAAACGAAGTTCCGTACCTATCTCTAATTCTGTAGCGGTGGATGCAAATAATCCTGAATTTGGGACTGCTGTATTTGCTATTTGCCCTAATGCATTACCGTTGATGCTCTGACTCATAAAGCTGTATGCAAGCGCTGTTTGGTAAGGGCTCGTTGCCTGTCCAACCTGCGCATAACCGGCACGTAATTTACCAAAATTCAATATAGAAGAATTCAGAAACTCAGAGAATACAAATGAACCACTTACTCCTGGATATACAGAGTATAATTTATTGTCTATCCCTGGTGTCGCCAAAGTGGAGAACCAATCTGAACGTAAGCTACCTGTTAAGTATAAAATATCGCGATAGGCGTACTCTAAAGTTCCATAGAGTGATTGCATCTCTTCTTCCGATTTAATCTGGGAAAGCATTTTGTTCTTTAACCCCACAATTGTATAGACCCCTGGCACTAAAAATTCGGTTCCTTGATTGATTAAAAGGTCATTTTTTGTATTTCTATAAGCCGCTCCCACATTAGGCGTTAGCGTCATGTCATCCGTTAGAGAAAATGTCTTACCTACTAAAATGTCTGCATTTAAGTCGTTAAATTTGGCCGATTGTAAGGCCATATTAAACGGTGGCGCATAGGCTAGTCCACCTGGAAACACGCTTGTAAATTCGTTAGTATAATAATCTTGACCCGCACGTCCTTGTACAAAAATACCGTTATCAAAGGAATACCGAGCCGTCAATGAACTTATAAGTCTATTTCTTTTGGTATTATTCTGAATTTCATAGGCCGCATACCAAGGATTCGTATCCCAAGGGTTTCCTGAATTATATGCTATCTCCTTTCCATTTGCATCAACCCATGGTTTTAGGTTCCGAACATCAATGCTTGTAGGCAAGAAAATCGTATTAAAGTTGGCGCTACCAGCTCCATCAGAAAGCATCGGCCTGTTCTTAGCATTTTCGATGATGTAGTTTGCCCGAGCATCTATAGACAACCGCTTTACAGGTTCAAAAGCAGCTCCCAAATAAAAGGATTGTCTATCTAGACCAGAATTTGGCATAATAGATTTATTCGTAAGATCAGTTACAGAGAAACGTAATGTACCACTTTCAAAAGATTTGTTGAATGCCAAAGAGTTCGTCCAGGTGTGTCCACTTCTGTAGAAATTTTCGATATTATTCTTTTGTGCCACGTAGGGACGTTCGACTCCATCAAACTGAACCACATTAGAACCATCCAGTTTCGCACCCCAGCTTGATGCTCCCACTTGCTTAGCCGCAGCGGCGGTAGCAGGTTTAACACCGTTTGTACCTTGTCCGTACACATCCTGCCAGTTGGTACGGTCCATCACCTGTTCAACGACATAGTTAGAGCTAAAATCGATACCATTTCCTTTACCCGATTTGGTCGTGATCAAAATAACACCAGCTTTTGCACGAGATCCATACAATGCTGATGCAGCAGCTCCTTTCAATACCGATACACTTTCGATATCATCAGGGTTAAGATTACTGATCGCATCCCCCATATCCGGTGCATTATCCCATTGACTACCCTTGTTACCATTTGGATTTGTGGATCCTCCTGTAGCTACACCCACCGTTTTATTTTCCATAGGCATACCATTGATAACATAAAGCGGCTGATTGGTTTGGCCTAAACTAGAGGTACCTCGTATCACGACAGAGCTTGATGAACCTACACCGCCTGACGTGGAGGAGACATCCAAACCGGCAACCTTACCCACTAAAGAGTTGACCACGTTATTCTCCCTCGCTTTGGTTAAGGATTCCCCATCTACTTGGGTTACGGAGTATCCCAAGGCACGACGCTCTTTCTTAACACCTAAAGCCGTTACTACCACTTCACTTAACATTTGATCGTCGCGTTCCAAAGTGATCGTCAACGGTCCTCCCTTTTGTAGCGTTACTTCTTTGGAAAGGTATCCTGTAAAAGACACTATTAATGTAGTTCCTGCAGGTACTTCCATTTCGAATTTTCCATTCAAATCTGTCGCTTTGCCCACGGCGCTTCCTTTCACACGGACAGTAGCTCCGGACAATTTGTCGCCATGTTCGTCGGTTACCAGTCCATTTATATTTAGCGTCTGTTGTTCAGTCACAACAACCAGACCCTCACCAGAAACGGAATACTGTAAGCCGTTCTTAGCTAGTAATCGAGGCAAAAGGTCAACTACTTTCGTATTATCGACTTTTAGTGAAAGCTCCTTGTTCAGGTTTTCATTTGTCGCACTATATACAAAGTAATAGTCGCTATTGTCCTCAATCAACTTGAGAATTTTGCTCAACTTCGTCTTTCGGACGTCCAAGGAGACTTTTTGTTGCGAATATACATTTGCAGTAACGTTTGCAAATGCAAAGACAATCATAATTAAGGTTAGTTTCATCCGGATAATGAATCTAGAGTGCAAAAGATAATACAAATGCACTTGCATTAAGCCATTTTTAATCATACTTTAGTGTTGGTTAAAGTTTATAATAGGCTGCGTATGGGTTCGAAGCTTACGCATGCCAGGTTAAATCATTCCGTTAAAGGATGGCAATTTTTTGCTATCCTTTTTTATTTCTCATAAATGGTCACGTTTTTTTCATATATCTCATAATTAAAGGGTTTTACTTTTTGTAAGGCTTTTAGTACTTGCTCAATGGATTCCTCTCTAAACGTAGCCGTAAATCGGTAATTGCCAATGGCATCTCCTTTTAAGGTTATGTTGACATCATACCAGCGTTCGAGTACAGATTTCAGTTCATTAAAATCTTGATCAACCATAGCCAGCCTGTTTTCTTTCCAAGCAATATCCGATACTTCATTGTCTGCGTTACTCACTACATCCTGAATGGCTATCTCTTTTACATCTGCCTTTACTTTTATAGCTTTGCTTGTCGGTTTTGGTGCGACTGTTGCCAGCTCATTTTTATAGATGGTTACTTTTTGATTGGGTTTTATAATAATAGAATTCTCATTTCTGCCCTTGCTTTTCAGTTCTATCAAGCCTTCGATAAGTAAGGCTTCGGAGGCCAGTTCATCCGGATAAGATTTTACATTAAATGAAGTTCCTAAAACCCGGATATCGAATTCGTTGGTGTGCAATATAAAAGGCTTATCCGTATCTTTCTTAACATCCAGATAAGCTTCACCTTCTAAAAATACTTGTCGGTTAGATTTTCCAAAATCTTTATCAATTTGAAGCTTGCTCGCCGAATTTAGTGTTACCAAAGTTCCATCCATTAGGGCAAATGTCTTTTTCTCTCCCTTTACCGTTTGATATACTTCTTGCACCGCTACCATTTCGATATCCTGAGGTAAGGTATTTGCGTTTTTAGTATACCATAAATATGCAAAGCCACATATAGCCAGTCCAGCTGCAATCTGTATATAGGTGGTAGGCTTGTTCCAGCGCGTTCCCTTTTCAGAAATATTCTTGTTGCTGATTACATCGCGTAATTTATCTATTTGATAATTTATAGGTTTCTTATGTCCAGACAATATTTGGAATAGACGTTGTGCACGTGCTATCGTTTCTTCCTGTTCGGGGTGTTGTAATCTATATTGCTCCCAATATTGGATACATTGTTCGTTTTCCTGTGAACAAAATTGTTGGAAAGTATCGTCAATTAGAAAGTCTTCTACTTCTTTGTAGTCTTTGTGGCTCATTATTTAAGCGGTTTTATACTATAGTGCACGAAACCGGGATTATTGCCTAAAAGAAAAATCAGAAAAGAATCAATGTTGTTGATTTATAGCTATTTAAATTTCGCTTAATTCTTGTCTAAGAATTTTGAGGGCATCATAAAGGGTGTTATAAGCCGTCTTTACAGTCATATGGGTGGTTTCTGCTATTTTCTCATACGTATAGCCTTCAAAGAACTTTAGATGAATCATTTGCTTTTGTCTGAAAGTCAATTTTTCAAGGGCTTCTTTAAGTCTTAACTGGACGATTTCATTTGTCTGTACACGAATTATAAATTCATCATAGGGCATTTCAGTCCAATCCTCTTCTGCCTTTAGGTGCTGGAGAGCAGTATTGATTTTAGTTTGCTTTTCGAGTAGTCTTAAAATTTTTCTTTTTAGGAATGTCAATAGATAGGATTGTACGTTTTCTACACGATCTAGGTTAGGTATCTTTTCCCATATAGAGGAAAAGACCTGATCGACAGCTTCGCTGCTAATATCCGAATTGCCACAGGTACGGATACCAAAATTAACCAAGTCACTATAAAGTGCTGAATATAGGTCGAAGAAAGCACTTTCATCCCCTCCTCTTATTCGTTCCCACAACAACCTATATCCCAATGATCCCTTCATAGTCATTTGTTAACTCTTATTATAATTGATTTATTTGCGTAGTACAAAAGCGAAGATGTTTATTTTTTTAGATATTTTCAAAAAAAGTTCAACTAATTTTCAAGTATAAATCCACCTGTTAAAATATGTTAAACCGTAATTTTAAGGTACTAAGCTTCTTATATCTTCGTTTATACAGTATAATTTCATAATTAGGTTAATAATTGGTTTGGTAAAATCCTGAAGTTCCCCACTTCAGGATTTTTTTTTTTCTGGACGTAGCTGGCGGGTCATGAAATTTTATTGGATTTACTGTCTTCTACTTAAGGATTCATGCTTCTCTTTATCTGATTAATGTTAACGTTTCTTCTATCTTTGCCGCATGAAGAAAATGGTCTTGATTGGGCTCTTATTGTTGGTAGTTTTTGAGGGTGTTGCGCAAAAATATATAAGCGGCCGAGTGATAAAAGTTGCAGATGGAGATACATTTACTATCGTAGACAAGTTTCAAAAGAAAACAAAAATCAGATTGCATGGGATAGATTGCCCAGAAAAGGGCCAAGATTATTTTCAGGTGGCAAAAAGCTTCACCAATAATCTTGTCTTTGATAAATTTATCAATATTGAGGTAAAGAACAAAGATAGATACGGTCGTATTGTAGGAGTCGCGTGGTTGGAAAATAAAGCTAATCTGAATCTTATGCTTATTCAGGCTGGTTTGGCCTGGGATTATCCAAGTTATAGTAAGAGTACTGCCTATCAGGATGCCGAGCTACAAGCTAGAAAAAACAAAAACAATATTTGGTCGCATTATGAACCGATGGCGCCATGGGACTTTAGAAAGATCAAGAAAGTTAAAAAGGTTTAAATCAGCAATATATATTGGATATTATATTTATATGTTTTATATTCGGATTGAATTATGATTGATTTTTAAATAGATATGAAGTCACCATTACAACGATTAACGGTTTATCCTTCTGATCTTCAAAAGATCACTGGACGTAGCGAACGTACGTGTCAACGTCTTATCAATAAGATTCGTGATATGTTTGGTTTGGGGCGACAACAACTTGTCACGGTACATCAGGCGTCTGAATACCTAGGAATTCCAATGATTGAAATGTATAGCTTTATACGATAGTATCTTTATCACCACATCTTTTCTTTTTTTATTTCTATTGATACTAATCTCGTTTATCAAGAGGCATTTCTAGTATCCATATACGACAAATCCGTCATTTGCGTCAATACCGACAAAAACGACACCGCTATTTTTGTTTCAGATTACCTTTACAATGTCGATCGGAACGTGGTACCCTCCGAAGGCAGGATGTATTAATTAATTTATAAAAATTTAAAAGGTAAAAAAATGGCAATTAAGTTTAATGTTAGAGAAATCGGAAAACCAGGTGATCTTAATGCACCTAAGAAATTTTACGCTCGCCCGATACATAGCGGTGAGATTACACTAGAAGAGCTTTCTGCGGATATTTCACATTCTTCATCAATCACGCAATCAGATGTATATGCAGTTTTGCAAAGTTTGATCAGAGAGATTCCTCGCAATATATCCAGAGGATATATTGTAAGATTAGGCGATATGGGCTCCTTTAGACTGGCAGCTAAAAGTGTGGGATTCGAACTTGAAGAAGATGTTAATAGCAGTAGTATTACTAACGCTAAGCTATTATTTCATGCAGGAAAGCAGATTCGCGACATCATGCAGAGGTTAACTTTTAAGAAAAATGGATCTTAAAGTTTTCTATTTCTAGGGCTAAGCCGGCATTTCCTGTGAAATGCCGGCTTTTTTCAGGTGTTTTTTTCGAAAAAAGAACAGGTTAACTTTTAGAAAAGACTTCGATGAGTTTGCAAAAAGACTTCGATAAGTTTAAAAACTTATCAAAGTCTTTTTTATTTAGGTGCCAGCTAACTGAAAAATGTAAAACATTGTTCTATAAGCGAAATTTATTTTCTTCGAATAATTACTTCCCGATACAGAACTTCGAAAATATATTCTCTAACAAATCGTCCGTAGTCACCGTTCCGGTTATCTCTCCCAAATGATGCAAAGACTGTCGGATGTCCATTGCCAAGAAATCGGAAGTGACTGGATTATCGATACCAAATAACACGCGTTCTAAGGCTACTTGCGTATGTTGTAGCGCTTCGACATGACGTATATTGGTGACCATTACATCATCTGTGTTGATATTTGAGAGATTTACCTGATTCAATAATTCAGTTTTAAGTTCTTCTATACCAGTCTGTTCTTTGGCTGATATATATAATGGATTTAAGATGGCGTATTCCAGTTTGTCCTCATCAGACAATAGATCACTTTTATTAATAATGACTACGAATGGTATGTTTAGATCTTTCACCTCGGCGATCTGCTGTTGAACAGTTTCGATACGATCTTGTATAGGGTCGAACAAATAGATAATTAATCGGGCCTGTTTCATCTTTTCCCGTGTACGCTCTACTCCTTTTGCTTCAATAACGTCTTCAGTATCTCTAATCCCCGCTGTATCAATGAACCGGAAAGTAACTCCATGAATATTTATTTCATCTTCTATGGTGTCACGAGTAGTACCCGCTATATCTGAAACAATTGCACGCTCTTCGTTCAATAAAGCATTCAATAGTGTGGATTTACCCACATTGGGCTTTCCTGCGATGACGACAGGAACACCATTTTTTAATACATTGCCTTGCTCAAAGGACTGGATTAGTTTGGTGATAACACTATAGATCTGTTGAACCAATCCTTTAAGTTGATCACGGTTGGCAAACTCGACATCCTCCTCCGAAAAATCCAACTCTAATTCTATCAATGAAGCAAAATGAACTAAATCTTCTCGTAGTTTTCTCAATTGATTAGAAAAACCACCGCGCATTTGCTGCATGGCCACTTGATGAGAAGCTGCTGAATTGGATGCAATCAAATCTGCCACTGCTTCCGCCTGGGATAAATCAAGGCCTCCATTCAGAAAGGCTCGTAACGTAAACTCTCCGGCACGAGCAGCACGTGCGCCCCTTTTTATCAGTAAATTGATGACTCGTTCTATGATATACTTTGAGTTGTGCGTCGAAATCTCTACGGCATTCTCTTTAGTATACGAGTTGGGAGCTACAAACAACGAAACGAGGACTTCATCCAGGACTTCTTCTCCATCCCGGATTGTGCCAAAATGTATGGTGTGCGATTCCTGCTTGATCAGATCTTTTCCTTTAAAGACATCGTTTACAATAGTAATAGCTTCATTTCCTGAAACGCGAATTACAGCGATAGCACCTTGGGCACCGGGAGACGTAGCCAAAGCTACGATAGTATCTTGAGAGATTAATCCGTTTGTAGACATTGGACAAACCTACATAAATTCGCCTTTACAAGCAATATAATTGCGTCGAAATATAAAAGCGAATTTTGTAGTTCTCCTCATCCATTTAAATCCTTTTATAAAGGAAATCTATAAAGTAAAAAGACAACCTTGTCTTCACGGTGTGTATTTTTATACAATCGATTGTGTAATCTTGTTGTTTGGGAGGCTTTAGATACAGATTCTATTTATATTTGTTATTGTAAAACCTATAAACTTATGTATACCTATAAAAGAGTTCTTTTCAGAGTGGCTTTTGCCACGATGAGTTTGCCTGTTCTGGGGTTTGCCCAGTCTGATCTGACTGTACAATTGAATGATCGAAATGTCACGATTAATAGTAAAGGACAATTTACCTATATAGGGGAAAGAAATAAAGTCAATAACCTTTTGTTGACCGATTCTATTTCCTCATTGTTACGTATCAAGCGGTTTGGACAAGCACATAGTGAAAATCCCAAAAAATTAAGTTGGGTAGACAAGGGAAAAAGTACAGTTTTAAATTTCGATTTTAAAGATGTAAAGGTAGAGGTTTTGCTCACTAAGCATCCAGATTATCTAAAATTTGAGGTATTAAATGTACAGTATGAAGACAAAGTAGAATTGTTGCAATGGGGACAGATTTACACCCTACTCGATGATAATGTGGGACAATCTCTAGGAGCTGTATATAACTCGAGCGATGCTGTAGGTCTCATGGGGCTTAACATCAAGAGCACAGGAGGATTTGAGATCGATCATCGCGAACGGTTTGGTAATGCTGCTCAAAGACTCGTTAAAGGGTCGGTAATTCAGGGTTTTACGCGAAATCGATCTAAACAAAGACAAGATGACAATTTCATTCAAGAACTGACCGAAGCTGTCCCGGTATTGGGGGATGATGCGAGGCTTAAAGGTTCTGCATTTGCGTTTTACACAACCGATGCAGCGTCTCTGCCTCGCGTTATCGAAGGTATTGAGCAGCAGGAAGGACTGCCTCACCTCACCCATTCTGGCGAATGGATCAAAAGGTCGCTGTATTCAACATCCTCCAAGTTTATTATTTCCTTCACGGAACAGAACATTGATCAATGTCTTGACATTGCACAGCGGGCAGGGATCACCAATGTATATCATCCTGGTATTTTTAAAACATGGGGAACCTACCAACTGGATACCAAGGCTTTTCCAAATGGAACCAAATCCCTGGCTTTATGTAGTGATAAAGCAAAGCAACGCAAGATGAATCTAGGTGCTCACACGTTGACTAATTTTATTACGACAGACGACCCTTTGGTCAGTCCTAAGCCTCATCCGGGATTACAGCTCGCTGCAGTGACTGTGCTACATAAGTCAATCGAACCTGGGGACAATATTGTTATTTTAAAAAATAGCAACTTAATCAAAGCCTATAAAAAAGATGATCTACTCCCTTCTAAAACAGATAATAATGTCAATCAAAATCGCGAAATATTTGCGATTCGAATTGGAGACGAAATCATTGAATATACCGAGGCTAAAGTCTCCAATAGCTTGATAGAATTAAGCGGATGTAAAAGAGGTGCCTTTGGGACTGTGGTTTCTGCACACGAAAAGAATCAACAGGTAGGACGTCTTGCATCTCATGCCTATAAAGTTTTCTTTGCTGATATCAATTTACAAGACAGCGTAGCTATTAATCTAGCACGTTTTTTTAATGAAGGTAAGTTGGAACGTATCAGCTTTGATGGTGTAGAAGGTGGTGTAGCTACTGGACATAATCGCTACGGGGGCGAACGATTTGTAGATGTGTTTTTTAAACATTTAGACAATAAAAATATTGTTGCCAATTCCAGTGATGTTATGCACTATGCATGGCACTACTTTTCGAATGAAAGTTGGGGAGAGCCCTGGTGGGCCAAGAGCTTCCGTGAGTCACAATTAGATCATCGATTGGGAGTACAGAAAGCGTTGAAAGAAGATCTGTTACCTCGAAAGATGGGGCAATTTAGTATCAAAGAGAATACTACATTAAAAGATATAAATTGGATTATGGGGCTTTGTGCAGGTTTCGATAATGGTGTAGATTTCTATGTATCCCCTGCTATTATAAAGGCTAACCCTGAAGGGGAACAGATCTTAACCGCTATTAAGAGATGGGAGACAGTACGCATGATGAAGACACTTTCGGAAGAACAGAAAGAACAGCTGCGTAATGTATTTACATTGTACGAGTTGACTGGAGACTTGAACAAGCCAGGTTTACGTCGTATTGAAACATGGGCGCCCGAAGGCGGACAATTGCAAAAGGAAAATGACAGAGTGACCCTTCCTGCCCATCTGTTGGAAAGAAAGGACAACACAGTGATTACCTTTGACTATAAACACCATAGCCAAGTTACTGAACCTGGAAAGCCTACGCACTCGGAAGTGGTATTTAATTCCGCTGGAGAAAATCAACCTATACGATTTGTTATACGCGTGTCTTCGACATCAAAGGAAAAAGTTGAAGGGCTTCATCTCAAATCGGGAATAAATCAATTGGATATACCTTTTGTGCTTAACCCCGGAGATTACGTGATCTTAGATAAAGACAGACGATTGAAACGGTTTGACCAAAGCGGTGTTCTACTGGACAGTATTCTGCCTAAAGACGTGTTTAATATCAACAAAGGGCAAAATGTCATTCTCATTGATTACAAAGCCTTGCGCGATAAATCAGGGCCAGAGATAATTCTCAACATTGCTTTTGATAAATAAAGTATTGCTTTACCATTCTTGCTTGTCCCTGAATTATCAGAGCAAGCCAGAATGGTGAAGCAGCTTAATTTTAGCTCCCTTCTTTATCGTAGTTCCAAGTACTCAACTTGTCTTGCAATATGCGGGATATCTTGTTGAAGTACCGTTTTTGCTTGTAGCCCATTACCCACTGTATACCTTGTATCGCATTGGTACAGAATATCTCATCAGCCTTTTTCATAATCTCAGGACTGATCTGAGCCTCAACCACAGGGATTCCTTCGGATTCGGCAATATCCATCACCACACGACGCATTACCCCCGCGATACAGCCTTGATTTATGGCGGGAGTGTATAGTGTCTTCTCAAAGTAGACAAAGATATTAGAGCTGAGCGCTTCGCATAGAAAGCCTTCCTGATTCAGGATGAGTACATCGTCATAGTCAAACTTCTTTTTGTATAGACCAGCCAAAACATAGATTAGCGAGTTGTTGGATTTCAGATCAGATAAATCTCCAAAAGCCTTCTTGTTTTCGGTATACAGATCGATGATTAATCCCGTTTTTTTATCCTTGACAGGCTCTTTGAGGCTTTGTATCTGGAAGATAAAGCCAGTCGTATTTGTGTCTGGAGTGTATAGACCATCCCCCTCTCTAAAGACAACTAGGCGTACACGGACACGCTGTCCGAGCATGTTGTTCTTTCTGATAAGCTCATCCGCAGCTGCTTTTATAAAATAGGTGTCAAATTTGCCTGCTGTGTCCAGGCTAAGCCTTTGCATGCTGCGTTGTAGTCGCTCGATATGAAAGCTTAAAAAACGTATCTCGCCATCTTTATAGAGCATGGTCTCGAAGATTCCATCTCCATAGCGAAAAGCACGGCTACTGGCTGTAAATATAGTATGTTCCTCTGGTACTAGTGTACCATTGTAGTTCATGTAGTGTGTAGGCATAAAAATGCAATAAAATTTAATCGTCTCCGCTAATACAGGCGTTCTACAGAAGTTCCTTCTCTGTAGCGTATCCACGCCATTTTTCTAATGCTAAACGAAAATCTTCAGGTAATGGTACTTCAAAGTTCAACATTTTTTTTGTTTTAGGATGTTGAAAACCTAAAGATCTAGCATGAAGAGCTTGTCGAGGTATTACCTCAAAACAATTGTCTACAAATTGTTTATACTTGGAAAATACAGTCCCTTTAAGTATCCGATCGCCACCATAACTCGCATCGTTGAATAATGGATGGCCTATTGATTTCATATGCGCACGTATCTGATGTGTTCTTCCTGTTTCCAGTTGACATTCAATTAGTGTGACAAATCCAAATCGCTCCTTAACCTTATAGTGTGTTACTGACCATTTTCCTTTCTCAGGATCATCATACATAGTCATGATCCTGCGGTCTTTCAGATCTCTACCGATATATCCGCTTACAGAACCATCCGTTACGATATCGCCCCAAACTAAGGCCACATAACGGCGTTCTATGCTGTGCTCAAAAAACTGCTTAGCCAAAAAAGTCATCGCCCATTCGTTCTTAGCAATAACGAGTAGCCCCGATGTGTCTTTATCGATCCGATGTACTAGTCCTGGACGCCCTGTATTACCCGGTAGTGTGGGTAGTTGACTTAAGTGGTACGTCAACGCGTTGACAAGCGTGCCCGTATAGTTATTGAAGCCTGGGTGTACCACCATCCCCGCTTTCTTATTGACCATTAGTAGGTCATCGTCTTCATATTCAATATCTAATGGAATGTTTTCTGCATAAACCTCTGTATCCCGAGGTGGGTCTGGGAGGACTAACGTAATGACGTCCAAAGGTTTCACTTTGTAACTAGCTTTTATGACTTTGTCGTTGACCAACACTGAGCCAGCATCGATAGCATTCTGAATACGGTTGCGCGAGGTATTTTCGACCCTATTCATCAAAAACTTGTCAATACGAAGCAAGGCCTGCCCTTTATCAGCAACTATCCGTATATGTTCATACAACTCCTGCTCGTCCTGTTCCTGTATATCTAAGTCTTCATTCATTCCACAAAAGTAAGTGAATTAGACCGAAAAATGCTAACTTTAGCGCATACTTACTTCAATACACTGAATATTAATTACTCCTATTTTAGCAATGCTCATCTTTAGTCCCGAACAGCCGCTTCTCCACCCGCTTTATACCGAAAAATATGCTGAAGTTTACATCAAAAGAGATGATATGATTCATCCTTTTATCTCCGGGAATAAATGGAGAAAGCTTAAATATAACCTGTTAAAAGCTAGTAGCCTAGGAAAAGATACTTTAATTACTTTTGGAGGAGCTTGGTCGAATCATGTTCTAGCACTAGCCTGTGCTGCGGCATCGCAGGGATTTCACGCTGTAGCCTTCATCCGTGGTGAGCAAGTTGCTAATCCAGTACTGGATATGTGTAGGTTGTTTGGTATGCAATTGATTTTTGTCTCTAGAGAAGATTATAAAGACAAAAAGAGGCTTTTCGAATCGTTCGAGGGCAATAAAAAAGCTTTTATGATTGACGAAGGAGGTTCTGGTCCTGAAGGGGCACAGGGCTGCGCCGAATTGCTGAGCGAGTTAGAGCGAGAGTACGATCACATTTTTGTTGCCGCCGGGACAGGAACGACAGCTGCTGGGCTCTCCATGGGACTGACAGAACACAACTTAAGTACAATGCTACAGGTTGTCCCCGTCTTAAAAGGAGGTCTGTTTATCAAAGACGAAATGAACGCATTGGGGGCCTCAACCGCTAATTGCGAATTTCACATCGATTATCATTTTGGAGGTTATGCAAAAGTCAAGCCCGACCTTATCCGTTTTGTACAGGACTTTGTCCGCCAAACAGGAATTATGATCGAACCAACTTACACCGGCAAAGCCCTATTCGCATTACACGATCTTTTGGAGCAAGACCGATTTAAAAAGGGAAGTCGTATCCTATTCATACATACAGGAGGTCTCACCGGACTATTGGGCCAATTGGAACACTTTAAATGAGAGCATACGAGAGAAGATAAAAATTAGAAAAGGTTTGTTGCAATATACTTAAAAAGTAAATCCGACTTTTAAACCAAAGGCAGTTGATCCTAGATCGGGATACAGGTTAAAGTCATCGTTATCGTTATCGGATTTACGGTCAAAAGCATCTAGCACCAAACCAAAACGAACTTGACCTGTTTTCATTTTCTTTGCAAAGCCAAATGACAAATTGAACATAGCTCCTCCATCGTAGGTATCTTTCGTCGAAAATCCATAGCCTAAAGCGGTTTCTAAATAAGGGCTTACGGGTTTATTCTTAAAGTTAACTCTAAACTGTCCGTACAACGGAACATAGGTGTCATCAAAACTATAAGAACGTACACCTGCTCCTATCCCTAATGCTATAAATGGATTAAGTTGACAATTTGCTGTGATTTGAGCCTGAGTTAATACATATTTTTTATCATTATCCGATTTAGTTACTACTGGCGCTACGATTAACGACGGTTCTATATAAACTCCTGCTTTCAAACCATTAGTTTGGTTTGGGTCCGTAGATTCGGCCTCACGAACATTACGACCTTTTTTCTCTTCCCCCTCTTTCGTTATCTTTTCAATTTCCGTAAAGTTAAATACAAAAATATTTTTATCTTTTGTTTGAATCTTGAGGCTTTGATTGGGGACCTGTTCCACTATAATCCCCCTAATAATAGACCCATTTTTTAGATATACGACATCTTGTAGGGATTGCCCGTAAGATAGCGTGGCAAAAGCCACAAAGGCAAAAGCAAGTATGATTTTCCTCTTCATAATTTAAAATTTCACAATTATACGAGCAATTTTCAAAACTTACTACAAGTACTCAGAAATATACTTATGCCAGCACATCTCTGATATCTATATCCTTATCAAACATAGCTTTTGCAAATGGGCATAAGGGTATGATTTTAATGTTGTTATCTCTAGCATTCTCAACAATTTTTTGAAGTAATATTTTGCCTACACTTTTTCCTTTTTGCTCAGGGTCTACTTCTGTATGATCGATTATTATTTTGTCCGCCCCTGCAATAGAGTAGCTCATCTCACCGATCTTTTTATTTTCTTCGTAAGCAACAAAGGCACCTTTGCTACCTGATTCTTCTTTTTTAATCAACATAACGATTCGTTTTAAGCTTGTCAATGATATTTTATCTTTAGAACAGTTAAATACTGCTGCGATACCAAAATAACAAATATTGCTCAGAAAGTGTTTTAATCTTTGCAAATTCTGTATGAATGCCGAAACTTATATTTACTTTCGTACTACTTAACGCACAATAAGAAACCGTATGAAAAACCTGCTAGTCTTGCTATTTGTTAATCTTTTCACGGTAATGTGCTACGCACAAATCGAAGATCAGCGGAATACCGATAGCCTTTTTGTACGAAAAAATAAGGATGTATACCTAGCGCCCGATAGTCTTTATGATGTAGTCGACCTGTTTCAGGATATCAATCCTTTTAAGAAAAAGAAAAAAGACAGTATTCCCCAAAAAAGATCTGGTATATCCTATTTACCCAACATTAACTACAATCCAAGCATTGGCTTTCAAATTGGCGTTAAGGCTGTCGGCGGGATACATTTTGGAGATAAAAAAAACACCAGTATGTCTGTATTTGCTACAGCCTTGAATTATACAACGCGCGGCATTATTGTAGGTTATTTATTTCATGATATCTATACCAAAGAAAACAAATGGAATCTTAAAGGAAGTCTACATATCGCAAAGATGGTCGGTCTGGACTACGGTATGGGGATCGGTAATCAATTACCTAATCCTACAGAGGAAGAATTGATATTGAATAACCCAAATCGGGACCGTTTTGTAAATAAGTATACTGTATATGGGTTTAATGAACGTGTTTACAAAAAGTTGAGCCCAGGACTTTTTGTAGGAGCAGGCGTGTATTTTGAACTCAAACGTAATATCAATACATTAACAGATATCGATCCCTCCCCTGTTGAGATTTACAGCAAGTGGAATGGTTTCGATCCCGCAAGCAATAACAATAACGGGCTGATGTTCAATTTACAATATATGACAAGGGATAATCCGAATAGTGCTTACAAAGGTATCTATAGCGATGTGGTATTTCGAGTGAACCAAACCTGGATGGGGAGTTCACAAAATGCGGTCCAACTCCTTACGGATTTTCGTAAATACATACAGTTGTCTACCGAAAGACCGAATCATGTATTGGCATTTTGGTATTACGGTTCTTATAATCTGAGCGGCAAGCTAGCCTACCTTGATTTGCCAGGCACAGGCAAAGATCCTTATTCCAAAAGCGGTCGAGGATATACAAACGGTTATTTCAAAGGCAACTCTTATGCATATGGTGAGGTAGAATACCGGTTTCCTATACTGCGTAATCGTTTTTTGAGCGGTGTTGTCTTTGGAAACGTACAGACAGTAGACGATCAGATGGGCACAAAGTTGTTCCGTCATTGGCAGCCCTCAGGTGGTGCTGGTCTACGGGTTTTGTTTAATAAAATGACACGTACCAATCTTTGTATTGACTATGCTATTGGAAGATTTGGTCAAAAAGGTTTATTTTTAGGACTTAATGAAGCATTTTAATTCGATTTTCCCATTATTAGCCGTATTATCGCTATCCAACGTACATGCACAAATTAAGAGAGACAGTACTAAAATAGATTTACAGCCTGTTGACGTTAAGGTTTATTTCGCCAAACAGTCCTTACTAGAGGTGACATCGGCGACACATACCCTATCTGCAGAGGCCCTCTCCCGACAATCGACCACATCATTGGTGTCTGCAATGAATACCGTACCCGGTATCCGGATGGAAGAAAGGTCTCCTGGCTCCTATCGTATAGCTATGCGAGGCAGTTTGATTCGTTCGCCATTTGGTGTACGCAATACCAAAGTCTATATCGACGAATTTCCCTTGACGGATGCTGGGGGAAATACGTATGTCAACTTGTTAGCTCCCATAGGCATCGAGGCTATTCAAATCATTAAAGGGCCTGATGGCTCTCTTTTTGGAGCAAACTCCGGCGGAGTTTTGCAGATTAGACCTAAAGGATTTGAGGCGACGGAGAATAAGCGCGAAGTTGATTTAACCGCTGGGGCCTACGGTTTGTTTCAACAGACTTTGTCACTTCAACAAAACGTAAATCCTACATATCAATTTTCTTTGGACCAGACTTTTGTTCGTTCTGACGGTTACAGAGAGCAATCTGCATTAAACAAAAAGACTGTGCAGACTGCTCATCAGTGGCAGTACCATAAGCATGCACAATTGCGTGTATTTGCGCTTTATACTGATATGGATTACCAAACACCTGGAGGTTTAAATGCAACGCAATATGAAGCTGACCCCAGGGCATCTCGTCCTGCTGCAGGGCCAAATCCTAGTGCAAAAGAACAACAGGCTGCTATATACAACAGAACAGGATTTGTGGGGGTATCGAATCGATTGCAACTGACAAAAGATCTTTCTTATCTGCTCGCCCTGTTTGGTTCCTATACCGATTTTGAAAATCCTTTCATCACAAATTACGAAATGCGTATTGAGAAAAACTGGGGTTTGCGGAGTTATTTGTCGTTAGATGGGAAGGATGCTACCCTACCTTGGCAAATGCAACTCGGTTTTGAAGGCATAAAAGGGACTAGCAATATAGATAATTACGACAACAACAAGGGGGTTGCCGGAACTATGCAGGCAGAGGATGATATGTCGAACTCGCAATGGAGTATCTTCTATCGAGGGCAGATAGCGTTGTTAAAAAATTGGAATGTAGAGGGGTCAATAGGTCTGAACGGAAGCAATATCAGTTATGATCGAAAATTTCCTGCGTCTGTTCCCGCTCAGGGAAGTATATCATTTCATACCCAATGGATGCCAAGAATAGCAACATCCTATATTTTAAATGATATGATGTCATGGCGTATGTCTGTAGCAAAGGGATATTCGACTCCGACTTTGGCCGAAGTACGTTCTTCAGACAATAGAATTAATACGCAAATTCAAGCAGAATCCGGGACCAACTATGAAATTGGCTATAAAGTGAAAGCTAAAAACAACAGGTTAATAATCGATCTGGCAGCCTATACTTATCAAATGAAAAATGGTATAGTACGCAGCCTGAATGATTCCGGAGCGGAGTATTATCAGAATGCCGGAGAAATGAAGCAAAAAGGATTGGAGATTTCCTTTTGGGGAACAATACCACTAGCAACAAATGCTGCCATATTACGTGGTTTAAGCTGGCATTCGGCCTTAAGCTATAATGATTATCATTTTGGGGATTATAAAGTTGCCGATAAAGATTACAGTGGAAATCGTATAACTGCAGTGCCAAAGTGGGTGTGGACGAATAGCTTGCAGATTGAACTGCCCTCTAGATTAGAGCTTAATCTATACCACAATTATACAGGATCTATGCCATTGGATGACGGCAATACGGTGTTTGCGGAAAAGTATCACCTGATACAGGGAAAAATAAGTCACGTCCTCCCCCTGCCGAAGAATAAACGCCTACAGGTATTTGTTGGAGTAGACAATTTGTTGAATCAAAAGTATAGTCTAGGCAATGATATTAACGCGTTTGGCGGACGTTACTTCAACGCTGCTGCCAAACGCAATTTTTACGGCGGATCTAAGTTTAGTTTTTAACAGTTGCGCGTTTGCTTATTTTGAATAGTTTCCAGAGTTTGTCGCTGAAAAGTACAATCAAAATAACATAAATCATCTGCGAGAAGAATGATAGTTTATCTTGCAAGCTTTGTGAAAGCCCATAGGACATTAAGAATAAGCTAGCAACATAATTGAACATCATCCCAAAGACAGTGCCTATTAGGAAGAATAGAATTGCCATTTTTTTACTTTTAGTCATTTCCTCTTTCGATCGTTCGTAGTGGAGGATATTTTCCATTACTTTATCTTCGAAATCGGCAAATGGCATTTCGAGCTTACTGCTCTTTAACAACGTGTATAGTTCGTCTTTATGTTCCATAATATTCTTCTTTCATTAATCGGCACAATGCGCTATAGAGATGTTTGCGCGCTCTGAATAAGATTACCTTTGCATTAGAATCTGTCCAACCGGTGATATCGCAGACCTCTTGTATGGCTAACTCTTCTAGGTAGTAAAGGCGTAATGCCAAGGCTTCATTGGCTGGGATCAGAACCAGTGCCTCTTGAATAACCTGTTCCCGTTCTTTCTTTACAAGCTTATCAAACGCATTTTCACCCCAAGCGAAGTCATGTTCTTGAAGGTCAAAAGTCACAGATTCAGGTTTCAACCTACGCGCGGTAGTGAATGCACAGTTTACAACAATACGGTAGAACCAAGTGCTGAATTTGGATTGCTGTTTGAACTTTGCCAAAGACTGATAGCAGCGCATAAATGCATCTTGAACGACTTCTTCGGCAAGATGCTCTTGCTTTACAATAGAATGCGCTACAGAATAGGCCATATGCTTGTAAGTAGTCAGAAAATACCTAAAAGCATATGGATCTCCAGCTAAAACCTTATCAATATAGATTTGGTCCATCTTTAATCTTTAGGCTCTTGCCTTTTGTCCAATTTATTCGCCACAATCATAGAAATACCGGCACATATCGTAATGATCCCCATCGGGATTGAATCTTCCGAATGAAAATAGTTAAATTCCCTAAGAATTCCGACAATGAAAATTCCGGTACCTATTCCCAATACCACAATTCCAGGTTTCTGCCAATCATAGGGTTCTCTCTTGACGTTCTGAATGCCGTTATTCTCTATGCGAACGGCCCTAAATCTCATAATGAAATAAATTGATAATGTTATCGCTGCGAAAAGTCCTATAGACATAACTGCTAGCATTGTTTCTTTTTCCATATTTAAATGTTCTTTTAGCATTAGTCGTCTACAATTTCAAAAGGGTTACACCTTTTGTAAAAAAAAACTTTTTGTACCTCCTACTGTTCTATTAGTAAGATTTAAGCTTCAGCCTATGTCATTGCAAATTAGTTATCATATTCAGACTGTCGATAGCCCCTTTTGGTCTTTTGCCATACATGATGGACATCATATAGATGATGATCTATTGCCCTATTTATTATTGAATAGTAAGCAGCGTTTACGAGAAGAAGACCCTTATACCGCGTTGATAGCAGAGTTGCCGATCAATCAGTTTGTAGTAGGTACCTCGCGGTTTCAGCTGGACCTGAACCGTGATATTGAACAGTCCGTATACCTCCGTCCCGAACTAGCTTGGGGCCTAGATGTTTGGGAAGAAAATCTTCCCTCCACTTTTTTGGAGATCCTCTACAAGAAGCATCGCGATGTGTACCGTATTATCGAGCGACATATCCAGACTACTATACAAAAATATGGCTTTTTTGTTGTTCTCGACGTGCATAGTTACAACGCTAAGCGAACGTCTGCTAGAGAGGAAGTTGATAAAGAAGCCAATCCACAGATAAACCTCGGTACCTATTACAACACGCCGAAATGGCGTCTCTTGACAGATAATTTTGTAGCAGCTATTCAGGGGCAAAAGTTATACGGCGAACCCATAGATATTCGAGAGAATGTCAAATTTAAAGGGGGCTATTTGAGCCAGTTTATTAATGCAAATTTTGGTGAGAAGGGATGTGTATTGGCTATAGAGTTTCGTAAAGACTTTATGAATGAATGGACAGGAGAGCCGGATGTACAGCGGATCGCAGCATGTAAACAATTGCTGATAAATACAGTACAGACCTTAAAAGATTATTTTGTGTATGAGCGATGAGAGACGTTTAAACTTTATATGGAGTGCTATAAAGGCAAAAGAACCTTTTCATGTTCAGATTCCCAATATTGGAAAATTGGTCTTTAGAAAAATTGTACCCTGTGTATTTATTTATAGGCACCCAATTGGATCAAAAGATAAAATGTTATCCAATTTGGCGAAGTCACAGTTGGCCAGTATCATTATCCAACGGGATAGTGCCGATGTCGAAATCTTACTGCGAAAGATAGCGGTTGGTATCCAAGAGCAATTTGGTTCCTGTCTATTGGTAGAGGTGTGGAGCGGATTACCGGACCAATCTACAGATGTAAGTATCTTGGTCGGTCAGAAGGGCATTTTACCATTGGCAGAGTATATGCACAAAAATCTCCAAACAGAAGCCCAGGATATTGTTTCTGAAATTCAAAAATTGAAAGAGTTGCCATGCCCACCGGATTGCGACCGTATTTTTAGTCTAAAAGAATCGCTTGAAAAGAGCATTTATATCATTGGGATGTCAGTTCGTAAGAGCTATCAGTTGAGTAATGGCGATTACCTCCCTATTTTATTACGACATTATCGAGAATCACTGGGCAAGATTTTGTTACGCGTATTTTTTGAATATGTACGTTTGTTTACAGATCAAAATCCAGCCACGTTTCGGTTTAATCTTCGTAAGGAAATTACATCCAATGTATTTGAGATTGATCGGGCGCTTACAGCAGAGAGCCAACGTTTTGACTTTCTGTTATTGGTGACACCTGTTAATGTTCCTGAGGCTTGGGAGTCCTTCAAAAAATCGAGATTTAGCAAAATGCCCGTGTTTCAATATAGGCCCATGCCTATCGATCCCGATTTGGTCAAACGTAATCTGTATAATCTTCGTATTGAAGATATTTATGATCCGACAATTGCTTACTTATTTCGGGACAAGCGTCGGGAACTGGACGAGATGATGAGTATGCTGGCCGATCGGAATACGGAAGATTTCATGCATGGTAGTCTGCAAATATTTGGTAATGTAAGCGATAAGCTATTACAAATCGCACAATCTATATTGACGGTTATCGCTCATAATACTATGCCAACATCCCGAGCAGAGAAAAAACTCAATGCCCGGGAGTTCGCTCAACTGGCCAGAGAGGAAATAGCATATCTGAGTAGTCAAGCCCCGGATTTTCATACTACTGTCCGCGTGCGCTCAGACATATCCGGCGTGATGGTCAATAGAGGCGTTCTGAATATTGGAGCCGATTATCAAATATCGCCAGAGCGTGCTCCAGCATTGATCCAACATGAGGTTGGTACACATATCGCCACTTACTTTAATGGAAAGGCGCAGCCCTTACAGCTGTTTAGTCTGGGGGTGCCAGGCTACGAACAATTACAGGAAGGATTGGCCGTGCTCTCCGAGTACTTGATAGGCGGATTGTCCAATCAGCGGTTACGTATATTGGCAGGTCGTGTTATAGCCGTGCGCAATATGTTGATGGGCCATAGCTTTATGGATACATTTGCTCTTTTGATGGAAGATTACCAATTCAGCGACGAAATGTCGTTTAATATAACGATGCGTGTATATCGTGGCGGTGGTTTGACGAAGGATGCGCTATATCTCCAAGGGTTGATAGAACTCATCTCCTATATTAAAAACGGTCAGGATCTGAAGCTACTTACTGTGGGAAAGATACGAGAAGACTACATTCCCATTATTCAGGATCTGATTCAGCGTGGTTATATGAATATGCCCGTTATCACGCCTCGGTATCTAAGCGGCACTTATGACGAACAATTGGATTTTATTAAAAACGAAGGAAGTATATTTAAATTAATACAATAGTAATTCCCCCCTATGAATATAGCATTTTTGATTAACCAGACACACAAAGAAGAGAATGGTTTTACAACAACGCTTCTTGCCTATAATGCGTTACAACGAGGACATTCTATCATCTATATAGGGCTCGCTGATTTTGTTTATGTAGACGATAAACATATTGAAGCTCATGCTCGGGTTATAGAACAAAATAGTCAGATAGCTTCAAAAGAAGAGATGCTCGCCGAGCTCAGAAGCACAGCCAAGGTTCGTTATCATATGAAAGATATCGATGTGCTCTGGCTTCGCTTTGACCCTGTATTAGATATGTACAACAGACCTTGGGCTGCAGCAATGGGCTTGCAATTTGCGCAACTAATAAAGAAAATGGGACGTCTTGTTATTAATGACCCAGACCAACTGATACAAGCGAGCAATAAATTGTATTTAGAAAATTTCCCAAAGGTTGTGCGTCCGAAGACGCTGGTAACCCGTTTTTACTCGGATGTATTAGATTTTATGGAATCCCAAAATGATAAAATAATATTGAAGCCTGTAAAAGGTTCCGGAGGAAAGAACGTGTTCTTAATCACACCGGATGAACAGCATAACCTCAAGCAAACCGTTGAAGTGATAGCCCGTGATGGTTATGTGATCGCGCAGGAGTATTTGCCAGAAGCGACCAAAGGTGATCTTCGTTTTTTTGTGCTGGATGGCCAACCTATAATTCTGGACGGTGAGTATGCGGCTGTACAGCGTGTGCAGCAAGATGGCGAGATCCGAAGTAATATACATCAAGGAGCTAAAGCGGTAAAAGCTATGATCGATGCAACGGTGCTTCATCTGGTAAATGAGGTTAGCGCCAAAATACGAGAAGATGGTATGTACTTTGTTGGCTTGGATATCGTGGGAGATAAGATAATGGAAATTAATGTTTTTAGCCCAGGAGCGTTGGGATTGGCAGCACATCTGAGCGGAAGAGATTTTGTAGGCCATATCATTCAACATTTAGAGGCCAAAGTCAGCACATTTTATAGGTGATCCTCGCGAATATCTTGCATTTTATGTAGGTTTGTTGAAACCAAAAAACAAGAAGATGAAGTTGTACAGTATAGATACGGGGTATTTTAAATTGGATGGCGGTGCTATGTTTGGCGTAGTTCCAAAATCGATATGGCAACGTACTAATCCAGCCGACGCCAACAATCTATGTACCTGGGCCAATCGTTTGTTGCTTATCGAAGATGGAAAGAGACTTACACTCGTTGACACTGCCTTAGGTGATAAGCAGGACGATAAGTTTTTTAGTCATTATTACCTGCATGGGGATGATACACTGGATAAGTCCTTGGCAAAGTATGGTTTTCACCGAAACGATATTACAGACGTGTTTCTTACTCACCTTCATTTTGATCATTGTGGCGGAGCTATAATGCGTGATGGTAATAAACTTGTTCCTGCGTTCAAGAATGCACATTTCTGGTCTAATGAGCGACAGTGGGATTGGGCCATAAATCCCAATCCGCGCGAAAAGGCTTCTTTTTTAAAGGAGAATATACTTCCTATCCAGGAGAGTGGTCAATTGAATTTCCTTAAGGAAGGAGATGCCTATGATAAAAATATTGATGTACGCTATGCCTTCGGACATACAGAAGCGATGATGCTTCCTCAAATTAATTATAAGGGCAAGACGATACTCTATATGGCAGACTTACTACCTTCAGTAGGTCATATACCCCTGCCGTATGTCATGAGCTATGACGTGCGACCACTGACTACAATGGAAGAGCGTCAGTCTTATTGGCAAGAAATTGTTGACAAAGAGTATATTCTCTTCTTCGAGCATGATGCAGCGAACGAATGTTGTACATTGCAACATACAGAAAAAGGAGTAAGAGTTAAGGATATCTTTAAACTGTCGGAAATTTAGGCTTTATCAGTAATAGTTAGTTATACCAATAGCGCTGTACTCCTCGTTGACAAACAACGTTATTGGTATAATATGTTATAAAATGGCAATCAATTCAATATCAAATATTAAGGTGCAATTGCCCCCGCTCTCTTTGGTTATCGATTCAAATCCATAAGCCAGGCGGGGATGGATGTATAGTTTCCATTTGCTACCCAAAGGCATTAACAACAATGCTTGTTGCCAACCGCGTATTAATTCCTTTATCAGCAGCGCTTCTGGACGCTTTCGCTGATAGGAACTATCAAAAATAAAACCATTCAATAGTTGTCCCTGATAGTGGCATAATACTTTTGATTTGGAAGAAGGAATCTCTCCATTTCCCAGAACAATGATCTCGTATTGTAAATCATTATTTAAGCTGACGACACCTTCCCTATTTTTGTTTTGACTTAAAAAAGCTTCGCCTTCTTCCAGGTTTTTAGCAGCTAGATCTTTTATCCGCTTCAGGTGAGCGTTTGGCTTTCCCATTTTATTCCTGTTCTAAATCTTCAAATGTGTTAAAATCTCGGGCTGCGCCATCCTCATCTCCTATTTTTTGCTTTAACGTGCCTCTGTATTGGTACAAATCTGAATAGTGCGGATTCAAACGAATTGCTTCATCGTAGTCAGCAATAGCCTCTTGCCAATCTTCTACCCTTTCGTATGCATCTGCGCGCAATACATAACAATAAAAATCTGTTGGATTACGTGATATAACTTGATTATAATCGGCAATAGCCGCCCGCCAATCTTCTATCCGTTCATAATAGCTGGCTCTTTCTTCGAATATTTCTATATTATCGGGTGCTAATTGTAATGCCTGCTCAAAGTCCGCTAATGCTGCATCATCTTCTCGTACAGCAACAAATAATTTTGCTCTATATAGGAAAGCCATATGTAGCTTTGGGTCCAGGCCAATAGCTGCGTTTAAATCCATTAGTGCCATGTCATAACGTAGCATACGCATAAAAACTGCAGCTCTGGATATGCGTACCTCGGGATTGTCGGCGATAGCGAGAGCTAAACTGTAATCATCAATGGCTTGTTCGTAATCAAAATGCTGTACCCAAAGCATTGCTCTATTGATAAAGGATTGAGACGAAGAATCGTTTTGTTTCATTTCCTCATTAAGCTCTTCAAGTTCTGGAGCCAAGTGCATCGCACCTGTATTCTCTTGCCACTCTAAAAAATTATGGTAGTTAAAATCCAGTTTCTTCGCTATCTGATAATCATAAAAGGCGCCTTCCTCATCTCCCAAATGCGTGTTTAAAAGACTTCTGCAGGCATAAAAGAAAGGGAGTTGCGGGTGTTTTTCGATTGTTGTCGAGTATAAATCTAAGGCATCGGCGGTATGCCCAGCTTCTACCAGTGCTAATGCCTCCTGTGCAATCGCGAGTAGATCGGTATCCCTTCTATCAGTTTGTATAGACGCTGTAAACGGGAATAGTTGCGAACTCGCTAAGTAGAAATATGGATTGTTGTCTTTCAAAATAAGTGTTAAGAGAATTAAAAATAACGTTTGACAATACGTAATTTATGGGTGTATTTGTTTAGATCTGCATTGAAAATACCTTCATTGTCCATTTTATCGATCCGAACCCGACCGGCAGCATGAATGATTGTTTCATTATCTATCATCACCCCTACATGCGTGATCCGACCGGCTTCGTTGTCAAAAAAAGCTAAGTCTCCGGGTTTTATTTCTGTCAGAAAATCGACAATACTACCTGATTCGGCCTGTTGCCAGGCATCTCTTTTGAGGTGGATACCAAAGTGTTTATATACAACCTGACTAAAGCCTGAGCAATCGATACCCATTGTAGATCGCCCTCCCCACATATAAGGGCTGTTGTTGTAAAAAGAAATTAACTTAGGAAACTCCGAGTGGAAATCACTAAGTACAGCTTGACGTAGATCCCCATTTATCTGGAAATTCTCTTCTCCTATCCGAATTTCATTGCTCAGAATGGAAGTGCCATGGATCAAATGAACGGTATGTTTGTCGGAGACAGCGGTAGCTCCCGATAAGTCTACTATCCGATTCGACTGCGCCTGATTATTAGTAGTTGCCGATTGATTTTTTTGAATCCAGCCTTCATAACATGTCTCGACCAGACGTATACGGTCAAAGTCTATTCCCTCTTCAAGGGTTTCAAAAACCTCCCCAAAAAGGACCTGTGTAACCATCTCACTACGATGTGATCCTTCGGCACGAAGCGGTACTATACTCAGATTACAAGCTGAAAAACTCATTTTCCTTTTATTTTTTAAAACAATAATTACGTGTTCTTGTTCTTAAAGAACGAATATACTTCTAAAAAACTAAAAAATTATGGGATTTTCCAAATTTCAAAGGATACTATTGGCAGTAGATGATAGCCCTTGTTCACATAAAGTATTAGATTATGCCAAAGCTATGTTGGAAGGAGAAAATGCTGCACTAGCTTTAGTGACAGTAGTACCGCCTACTTCACCGGCATCTTATGGTGCAGATCCACTGTTAGGGCAGCAGCCTATTATTGTTGCAGAAGTGGCCGAAATTCAACAACAGGCGGCTCAAGAGTATCTAGAGCGGCTTGCCAGTGAGTTTACATCGACTCAGGAAATTTTCACCTTTACCCGTATTGGTAATATACGGGAAGAAATACTTACTGCCGCGCATGAATGGGCGGCAGATTTATTGATCCTAGGAACAAATGGAAGGACGGGATTTGAACATTTTATATCGGGCAGCGTTTCAGAATCCGTCATCCGCAAGGCCGAATGTCCTGTATTAGTAATTCCTAGTAAATGTGATTAAAGCTTATGGTATTGTTAAGCTTTGATTAGGCGGGCGGCAAACATGCTGTCCGCTTTGTTGTCATAGCCTTTTATGAACTCCATCTTTTCCAATCGCATTGCAAAGTGGCTTAGTATATAGTTTATTATATCTTCATTTTCAGCTCTATATACCGAACATGTGATGTAAACTAAGGGTTTACCTACCTTTAAGAAAGGGATAACCTGTGTGACAATCTGTTTTTGTAAGGTCGTAAAGCTTTCCAGTTTTTTAACATCAAAAGATTGCATCATTTCTGGTGTTCGTCCCCAGGTTCCGGAACCCGAGCAAGGTGCATCAACCACAATACCATCAAATTGTTCATCCTGTATTATTGCTTTCACATTGCTGGCATCTGTTAGATCGATTACCTTTTTTCGGTACGATTGCTTTATCCCCGCTTGTTGAAAACGTTCATCCAAATTACGTAATATGGATAGACGGATATCCGACACTAACAATTTTATTGTAGGCTGATTGTCCAGTAGCATTAATGACTTTCCTCCTGATGCGGCACAGGTATCCCACCAATTTTCACCGGGATCAGACGCCATGAAGTTTAGTGTATACTGCGATGAAAGGTCCTGTACTTCGTAAAGGCCATTCAAACCTTTTATATTCTGAAGCTTTGTGCCATTCGCTAGCGCTAAAGTCTGAGCAGTGATGGTTTCAGCATAGATACCTTCGTTTTGGAGTATATCCTGTACCCGAGATTCCTGACCTCTTCTTATCCGGATAAATAGATTGGGCTGTATAAAATGACTGGCAAGGAAAGTATCTTTATCGACGTCTTTTGATAAGGTGTCGGTAATTGGAAATAAACGATCCAGATCAAAATCTTTTTGGGAGCTAGCTATGTTCAATTTTTCGGAAAGCGGTAAATGAATAGAATCGGCCAGCTGCTTGTTTTGAAGTCCAACAAGATCCGAATGTTGTTCGCATAAGAACTCGGCGATTACAAGTCGCTCTACAAGATCTGATTGCGGGTAGGCGTTGCCTAATCGGAAATAGTTGTAGCAAAAACGAGAGGTCATCCTTCTATCAGATGACCCCATTTGCTTATTTTCTTTGAAAAAACGAGTTAGGTATCTTGCCAACGGCTCCTTATTATCATACCCTGTCAGGGCCCGTTCAAAATTTCTTACCTGTTGAAGAACTCTTCGCTCATTAATTTCCATAAATATCTATTGTAGTTGAAATGAGCCAGAACGGTAGCTTCTAAAAGAAACCGACTCGTTGGCATAGCCCCAAGTTTCGTTGTGTCTGAATTTGTACGAACTGAACAAGCCGTTGTAGGGCTCTATTGTCAACTTCTCTTTCAGTCTATCGACACCGTACTTATTGATCATTCCTCCAAAATAGAGGGCTGAGTCGTATCCTTTATAGGACTGATCAGAAGGGTTAACGCCGTAGAGACTATAGTATTTATCTTTAAAGGCCTTTACCGCGTTTGACCAAGGTTTTAGGTTGCTCTCACTTGTGATCGTTGGATTCAAATCTGAGAAGTTGGAATACATATTAAAATCGTAACGATCCCAAAGTGGATGTCCAAATAAATGGAAAGCATACGCATTTTCCGTGTACTTCTTGGTGAGATTATTTAATAACGTCTTCAGTTGAAGCTTGTCTGTCGTTCCTGTCACAATCAGGTTTGTCCCTGTCAATGAAAGATTATCATTGAGCTGGCTTACCGAAGATACAGAGATTACATTTACGCTGCCTTTAGCTTGTTTGATCGCCGTTGACATCCCGTTTAGAAATTGCTTTCCGTCCGAATCTGTGGTATTATAAATAATGATCACATCACCGGCACTGTGCTCACGAGCCACTCTTGCCGCAATAGCGTTGCTATGTGCCTTTATTGGTGGTGTCAGTGATACTAGATTCGGTAGATTAAACTCTGTTGGCATAGATGCAGCCAATGGATTGATCTGCAAAGTTTCTTTGTCCTCTAGATTGCTCCCGAATGCTTTTATTTCCTGTGGATAGACCGGACCAATGATCAGAGACGATCCTTGTATCTCAGAAGAAAGTGCTAAAGTACTACTGTGATTTGCATTGTCACGCGAGTCTAAAACATTTAGGTTAAAGTTTGCTCCACTTTTTGCTAATTCCTCTAGACCTAACTGAAAGCCTTGGTAGTAATCCAATGCTAGAGCGGATCGCTTTATGTCTTTGTCTGTAAGCGTGCTTTCAGAAATCAGATCCAGTTGGAAAGGTAAGACCAATGATATATTACGGCCTATAAATTTTTTTGCGACATTGTCTTTTTTAGAACCTGCCGTCTCTTTGTCTTTCGATGTCGAGTTTGAAGATTCTCCAGACTCTGTACCGGTGTTACTCCCCACATTTCCCTTGTAATCTGGAGATCGCAGTACACCAACTTTAGGTGTACACGACGATACACCTAAAGCTAATGTAAGAGCTACTAATATGCTTGAATTTCTCAATTTTTTATTCCCACTCGATAGTTGCTGGTGGTTTTGAACTGATGTCGTAAACAACTCTGTTGATTCCTTTAACATGATTGATTATTTCATTCGATATCTTAGCCAGTAACTCATAAGGTAAGTGAATCCAATCTGCTGTCATACCATCCAATGATCCCACTGCACGTAGCGCTACAACATGTTCGTAGGTACGCTCATCGCCCATTACTCCTACAGATTGAACAGGAAGGAATATAGTTCCAGCCTGCCATACCTTATCATACCAACCTGATTCTTTTAAGTTACGTATATAGATGTCATCTGCTTCCTGCAAAATCCGTACCTTTTCTTCATTAATATCTCCTAAAATCCGAATTCCTAAGCCTGGACCTGGGAATGGATGTCTATTTAAGATGTTAGGATCTACATCTAGCGTTTTACCGACACGACGCACCTCGTCTTTAAATAAAGTTTTTAAAGGCTCTATTACTTTGAGTTTCATGTAATCAGGAAGTCCACCTACATTATGGTGCGATTTTATAGTTGCCGAGGGGCCTTTTACAGAGATTGACTCAATAATATCAGGATAAATGGTTCCTTGACCTAACCATTTTGCTTCACTTCCTTCTGGTAGCTCACTTTGTATATCTTTCGACGCTTGATCAAAAACATCGATAAAGGCTCCGCCGATTATCTTTCTCTTTTGCTCTGGCTCAGTTACACCAGCAAGTTTACCGAAGAATAATTCTTTAGCATTAACACCTTTAATATTAAGACCCATGTTTTTATAAGAATCCAACACTTGTTCGAATTCGTCTTTGCGTAGCAAGCCATGGTCTACAAAAAAACAATGTAATCTATCGCCAATAGCCCGCTGTAATAATACTGCTGCTACTGTCGAGTCCACACCTCCTGATAATGCCATGATTACGTGATCCGTACCAAGATCTTTCTTTAGATCTTCAATGGTACTCTCTACGAATGATTCTGAGGTCCAGTCTTGAGCACAACCACAAATATCAATTACAAAATTCTTAATCAATACTTGACCATCAGTACTGTGTGTGACTTCTGGGTGAAACTGAATTCCGTACGTATTGGTTCCTTCAACTTGGTAAGCCGCAACACGTACTTTGTCTGTACTTGCAATAATTTTAAAATTTGCAGGAACTTCCTTGATGGTGTCACCATGAGACATCCATACCTGGGATTGCGCAGGTACACCCTTTAATAATGCGTTATCATTGTCTACAAATTGTAGGTTAGCTCTGCCATATTCTCTGATTTCTGAAGGTAACACCTCACCACCAGACTGTTGGGCCAGGTACTGGGCGCCATAGCAAACCCCTAATAGCGGAAATTTTTCCTGAATACTTTTGTAATCAATTTGAGGTGCATCTTCCTGACGAACAGAGTATGGACTGCCTGAAAAGATAACCCCTTTCACGGTATCATCTAACTCAGGAACTTTATTAAAAGGATGGATTTCACAGTACACACTTAATTCGCGAACACGGCGCGCAATTAACTGCGTATATTGAGAGCCAAAATCAAGGATTATTATTTTTTCAGACATAGCGCAAAGGTACGATTTACCGATGAAAACAGACAAGCAAAAATTCTAGAATTTGCACACAAAACTGATAAAAAGTTTGTGTCAATCAATTTAACATAAAAATAACGCTTTAAACTGTTGGATTATTTACCTTTGGAAGGCCAATGCGACACTCTTAATTTAGGTTTTATGCGATCGTTTCCAACCTGTTTATTCCTCTTTTTGTTCTTTTCAATTGCTACGCTTACGCATGCACAGATTCGTGGTACTATTACACAGACTACGGGACTTCCCTTAGGTGCCGTTACGATTAGTATTCAGGGAACATATAACGCTACTTCAAGCAATAGTAAGGGGCAATATGAACTCAAAACTCCAACGAAATCATCGAAAGTGGTTGTATTTCAAAGGCTCGGATTTAAAACAAAGACTGTGACGCTGGTAAGTAGTGAGCAGCCAATTGACTTAAATGTGGTGCTAGAAGAAGAGTCCTATTCGATTGAAGAGGTGGTAATTCGGACTGTTGGAAACCCCGTTGATAATCTGATACAGAAGACTATTGCCCATAGAAATACAAACGCTAAAGCGAGAGATAAATATGAAGCTGATTTCTATTCTAAAGGTTCTCTATCGGCAATCAACCTTCCGAAGAAAATACTCGGCGCAAAATTGGAAGATGACAAACAACTTTTGGATAGCACAGGTTCTGGGATATTATATCTTTCCGAGACGATATCTCGTATACTCGTAGATAGACCCAATAAGATGAAAGAGACGATTTTAGCTTCAAAGGTCAGCGGAGAAAATCAAGGTTTTAGTTTCAACAGGGCTCAGGGGACGGATTTTGATCTGTACACCAACTATCTAGATTTAGGAGGTACGAAGATTATTTCTCCAATATCGGATCAAGCGTTTTCTTACTATCGGTACAGATTATTAGGTTCACTTGATCAGGAGGGACAGCTTATTTATAAAATAGCTGTTCAGGCCAAACGTAAATCGGAACCGGTCGTTGAAGGTGTGCTTTACATTGTGGAAGGTACATGGGAAGTATACGGTTTGGATTTCACGTTATTGGGCTCTAGCATAAATCAACCAGTGCTAGATACCTTGGTTCTGACGCAACAATATACCTACAATATAGACGATAAAATATGGTCCAAGCAACTTCAGACGCTGGACTTCAAAGCCGGAATTATGGGGCTGCGTTTCAAGGGGCATTTTACCCATAGTTTTACAAATTACAAATATGTAGACACATTTGACAAGACAACCTTCGGACGTATTAATTCTGAGTTTAAAGAAAATGCAAATTTGCAAGACGAAACCTACTGGACTAAGAACAGAAAAGTTCCGTTAGCAACAGATGAGATCACCGATTACTACCGCAGAGATAGTATTGCTGCTATTACAAATTCATCCCATTATATTGATTCTATCGACCAGGTGCGGAGTGCATTTAGAATACAGGATATTCTTTTCGGATACCGCTATCAAAACACGCCTAAAAAGTTGGCTATAGGGTATCAATCTCCCCTATCTTTATTTAGAACGGCGTTCAATACAGTGCAAGGGTTCAATTTCAAAACATCATTTTCTGCGACAGTGGGTGATGCGGATCTGGGGTCTAGATACAGCGCTGCTGTTCATTTCAATTATGGATTAGCAGATAAGCGATTGTATACTCAAGGTGACTTTAAGGTTCGATTTAATACCATAACCTATGCAACATTAGCCCTATCGGCTGGATCGACACTGAATCAGTTTAATACAGACAATCCAATATCTCCATTTTTCAATTCAGTATACAGTTTGGTTCTGGGAGATAACTATATGAAATTGTATCAATCTCAATTTGGCCAAGCCACCTATCAACAGTACTTGGTCCCTAATCTGCAAGTAAAAGCATCCTTGGGTTACTTTAGACGAAGTAATGTGTTTAATAATACAAGTTATACTTTTTCTTCTTCCAATGGACCGTATACCTCAAATAATCCATTAGCAGAGTCTGATTTTGATCTCCCATCCTTTCAAGATCATAGTCTATGGAAAGCCGCTTTAAATATGACAATTCACCTAAAGACATCGGTAGACAAGAAACCTAATAGACTCGATTTTACACATGACAAATCTTACCCGACTATTGATATTGGATTTAGTAACGCATTCGCTTCATCGGTGAAGTCGTATAGTTTTCAGGAGCTTATGGTTCGTGTTAGACAGCAAGTTTCGGTGGGAAATAAAGGATTGTTAGCCTATGCCGTATCTACAGGGACGTATTTCAATGCTAAAGATATTGCTTTTACCGATTATAGGCATTTTAATGGTAACCAAACACATCTTGGAACTTCAAATCAATATATTAATAGCTTTTTGACGCTCCCTTATTATAGTCATAGTACGAATAAAGCTTATCTTGAACTACATTCGGAACACAATTTTAAGGGTTATTTGTTAAATAAGGTTCCACTTATTAATCGATTGCAGTTGCAAACTGTAGTCGGTTATCATCTTCTGAGTACGGCAAACAGAAAGCCCTACCAAGAATTCTCAGTAGGGCTTGACAATATCGGATGGGGTAAATACCGTCTATTTCGCGTCGACTATGTGCGTGAGCTCAATGGCATAGGCGCTCCCCATGCGATCGTGGTCGGTGCGAAGTTTCTGAATATTATACGGTAGATTAACCGTATATCTCATTAAGTTCGTTTGCAAGTCGTATTCCTGCTTTAAGTAGGCATTCCTCCATGATGTATTTGTAATCATAGATGTATTTATAGCTCAAGTTTGCGTTGTATTCTGCATCCTTATATATTCTATTTGCCAGTTCGTGCGATTCGTACAGTGCTTGCTCGAATGTACTCTGATACTTGTCGTAGTATTTTTTGTTAAATACATCTAGTACTTGAGCATACTCGATGAAACTGTATTTTTCGTTGTCTACCAGCTCCGAATCCCATACACGATGAATATTCGTCTTGCGTCCAAAAAAAGAAACCTCGATCTTATTTCCTCCTTGATCTACCGCTCTACTCACATGCATAGGCTGATGTGCATCCGCAAATAAATGGATGATGTAGTAAAGATTGTGTTGTTTTTGCAAGAGCGACGTATCCTTATTTTCCTTACTCTCTTTTTTGATACGCAGGTATGCTTTGTAAAGATTGTCTTCGGGCGATGCCTTTAATGCAGTCTCAAAGGCCTCAAAACTTAAATTTGCATCTGTATTGACAAAATGCCAGGATCCTGTTTTATTTAGTGCGGGATCGGGGTCAGACTTTATAAAATCAGCCCAGTTGGACCAATATGATATCTTCTGCTTCCCTATTATCTTCTCAATATTCTTCTTTGTCTTTTTAGTCAGATGTGATTCAGCTATCTCCGCAATTACACGATGTCCTGTCATTCCCCAACCATAGACCTGCTGCTGTTGTCCCAAAGAAAATAAGACCAGTAGTAAAGCGATAAGACTTAGTTTATTTGTTTTCATCCTTATATAATTATTTAAAAATATCAAAAGCATACTTAGCGGTGGACCAAAATTCATCCAAAGCTATTAAACGTGGTTTAAGAAAGGAAATTAAATGAGGCCAATCCTCTTTCTTGAAAATAGATATCTGCGCTATCGATGTACTGATTCTAGCGGTTTTTTTGCCATAATCGTCATAGTATTCAGAAGACCAATCCCAATTTTCTGCCAGTGCATCATGCAGAAGTGCTTGTAATTCTTGGAATTGCTCAAACATCAACGCGCGAATCCCATCATCGGGATGCGTGATCTCAATCATAATGGTTGCTGATTTGTTGGTTGCATCCATACGGAAAAACAGATGTTTTACACCGGTCTTGTAGTTGACCCAATTTATTTTTTCCATGTCAGCAGACGGTACAGGTGACATGAACTGTCCAAAGCTAGTCCAGAATTCTTCTTTTAACTTTTTTACTTCTTCTCTCGAATACAAACCTTATTTTTTTTGCAAAATTAGAAAAATGATTAAACTTTTACTAAACAGGACTGTTATTAATACGATATGGATAAAAAGAAATCACTTTTATTGTTAGCAGGAGCAGCTGCAGGAGCAGTTGTCTACAATATATGGAAGCCTGTAAAAAACAAACTTCCTGTAGTTCATGATTTCGACTTGGAACGCTATTTAGGAGTATGGTATGAGATCGCTCGTATGGATTTTTATTGGGAGAAGAATTTAAAAAATGTAACAGCTGAATATAGCTTAAATAAGGATGGTAGTATAAAGGTGGTTAACAAAGGGATTAACATAAGAACGCATAAGACCAAACAGTCCGTAGGGAAAGCCAAATTTGCTGCAGACAAAAACCAAGGAGCTTTAAAGGTTTCGTTCTTTGGACCCTTCTATTCGGGCTACCATATTATGCATGTTGACGACAACTACGACTACGCTTTAGTATTCGGAGACAATCTAGATTATATGTGGATACTATCACGCACCAAGACATTGGGTACAGAAATAAGAGATAAGTACTTGAGGTATGCTGAACAATCAGGATATGCCCTGAAAGATCTGGTTTGGACCTTTCAAGAATAAATTGTTTGAAGGGTTATATTAAAAAAGGCGTTGGACTACTAGGAAATCGATAGAAGAGTCCTCAACTATTGCTTTTGCTATTATTTGAAGATGCTCTTCGGTGATGCGATTGCCAATTCCTTTATTGTATAAAGTCGTTAGGTGGTAAGAGGCTTCAGGTTTGTCCACAGCATCGATCGATTTATTATTGATATAATAGTTTAGTAGTGTTGTCGCAAATGTTCCGAAATCTTCTATTGAGAATCGTTTGAATTCGGTGTAGAAACTATACATGTACGATTCAAATGCTTCTTCGAGTTTTTTCTTTAGCAGTATATCCATTCTTGAGTTTAATAGAAGAAGATAATTTCTTACCATCTTCGTTCAAAAATAGGGAAAGTTTTTTAAAAGGTGTCCTTCAAAAGGACACCTTTTAAAAAATAGAAAAACCTCTTTAAGTTATTCTTATTTCCTTATACTGATAGCTACGCGTCTATCTTTTGCTCTTTCTTTGTCTGATGCGTCCCAAGCTACCGCTGCAAATTCCGAACCATAACCCTCTGCTCCTACTACTTGGCTACTGAGTCCTTGGCTGTCCAAATAACTTTTGACAGCATCAGCACGTTGTTGAGATAGTTGTTTGTTAAGAGCCTCATCTCCCCTTTTGTCTGTGTACCCGCCTATCTTGATTTTTACATCGGGAAATAGTTTTAATATTCTGCCTATATTTTCCAATTGCCCCTTACTTTCGGGGCTTACATTGGCGGTGCCTGTTTCAAAATTAAGATTATCAAAATCAAACCATTTTGCTTTTAACTGATCGTCTGTCCAACTCTTATAATCAGACTGCAAGAATTGAACAAGCTGATTTTCAATTCCTGAAGCATATGCTTTTATTGAATTTCCGTCAGGCAGAGCGACATCGACAAGGGTTGTTCCACCCGAAAGGCTATCTCCATTCGTAAGATTACTGTCTAAACCAGTGCCTGTTATATTGCTATCCGAATCGGTCTTACTACCACAACTTTTGCCGAATAAAAACCATAGCGCAAGGGCAATGACGGGAATTAGTACCCACCAAAAACCTGCGCCTTTTTTCGCGTTGTCTACCGTCTCTTTGGAGTGAACCATGGTAGGAGCTTCTGTTATGGGGCGACTAGGATCAGGACTACGGAGTTCTTTGGCTGCATCCGCGGTAGCGAACATAGTCCCGAAAGCACCTAACCCTAGTCCTGGTGGAATAGCCGAGGCTATTGCAGAGCGACAACTGTTTAGTTGTTGAGAAATCTCTTTCACATCCCAGTGACCACCTTTACTCGTGATACCGGATATCACAGCGGGTATTGATGCGCCGAACAATCCACTAACAGATTGTGTACTCATGCCTAAGTATTTGCTGACAGACTGTAGGATACCCTCTAGTTTGTCGCCAAAGATTGCACCTGTGAGGTTATCATTCTCGAAGTGGGCGCGTTCGCCCTGATCATCTTTGGAGAAGTATTTTCCTAAAGTGTCGTGAAGATCGAATCCGCTGAATAAGTGCTTTGCAGATTGTAAAATACTTGATAGTCCTTCTTGGTTCCGGCCCTGTAATCCCAATAATAGAGAAGGGATAGCGATATCGACACCTTTGTGGATTTGCTCTTTATCTTCTCCTAGATGATTAGCTAACTTATTTATTACATCATCGGTGAAGTAGGCCTTGATATTTTGCAAAAGGTTATTTTCCATGGCTTTACAATTTTGTTGGTTATATTTATAAAGTTTAACAAAACTGTAACGTTTTTGTTTGATTACAACTTTTTGTTTTGTTTAACAATTACTTTATATTCCAGTGTTATATTTGACCTAATTTATTTCAATTTAATCATGCAATTAAAAAAGATTCACCTACTCCTTCTCTCCTTTATTATTAGTGTTCAGGCTTTTGGACAACAGCCAAAATATATCTTCTACCTAATCGGTGATGGTATGGGGTTAAACCAAGTAAATTTAGCAGAGATTCATCAAGCAGAGCTGAATGGTAAAAATGGCGTAGTTCCTTTATCTTTCACACAGTTTCCCTACGTAGGTTTTGCTTCTACATATTCACTCTCCCATGCTGTTACAGATTCTGGTGCAGGTGGTACTGCATTAGCAGTAGGTAAAAAAACCAAAAATGGTGTCATTGGTATGGATAGCACAGGCACTATTCCATACAAGAGTATCGCTTATGCTGCGAAGCAAAAAGGATTAAAGGTTGGTATCACCACCAGTGTCAGTATCGACCATGCTACTCCAGCTTCTTTTTATGCAAATCAAGCGGACAGAGACATGTATTATGAAATTGGTAAGGATATTATAAAATCTAACTTTGATTTCTTTGGAGGATCCGGTTTTCTTAAACCCAATACTTCATTTGACAAAAAAAATATGCCTGAATTATTACCTCAATTGGAGCAGGCAGGTTATAAAATTGTAAAGGGTAAAGCAGCTTTTGACAAGGAAAAAAATAAAACTCAGAAAATTGTCTTGATGAATGTAGATGGTACAGACCCCAGCTCGCTAAAATTTGCTATTGATCAAAATCAAGCTGATTTCAAATTGGCTGATATTGCACAGGCAGCTATTACTTCATTGAGTAAAGACAATAAAGCCGGTTTCTTTTTGATGGTAGAAGGAGGCAAAATCGATTGGTCTGCTCATGCCAATGATGCTGCTACGACAATTAAAGAAGTTTTGGATTTTAACGAAACCGTAAAACTAGCGTATGATTTTTACAAAAAATACCCTAACGAAACGTTGATCGTTGTTACTGCCGATCATGAAACTGGAGGTTTGGGTATTGGCAATGGGAGTTCAACACTTAATACTAAAGTACTGGGACATCAAAAAGTGTCTCAAGGAACATTATCCGCTAAGATTGGTGACCTACGGAAGGCAAATCCTAATGCGAGCTGGGACGAGGTAAAGAAGTTATTGAGTGAAAACCTTGGACTGTGGTCGGCCGTAAAAGTATCAGAAAAAGCAGAACAGTCTATTTATGAAGCTTACAAAAAAAGCTTTGTGGATCATCACAATGAAACCGAAAAGAGTTTGTATGCCAGTGATGATAAAATAGCGACATTGAGTATCGAATTATTGAACAAACTAGGAAGTATAGCTTGGTCTTCAAAAAATCATTCGGCAGCTTATGTGCCCGTATACGCAATCGGTCAAGGAGCAGAATCTTTTCATCAAAAACTAGACAATACGGATATCCCTAAAAAGATAGCTGAGGTCGCAGGTTTTGACTTTTAATACAAATTTAGTTTTTATGTGAGCGAAGGGATGTTTTACATCCCTTCGCTTTTTTATTTCTTTAGAAAGGTAACTCTTCCTCGTTAATTTCCGCAGCGACGGTATCCGTATTAGTTTCAGATCTAGAGCTGTCAAGCACTAAAATTTGACTGACTTTTATTTCAGCGACATTTCGTTTTATACCGTGTGTATCTGTGTACTCATGATATTGCAGTGCCCCGGATAGCATGAAAAGGTTGCCCTTGTGCCCAAAGCGTTCCACTATTTTAGTAAGGTCTCCCCAAACAACACAACTGTGCCATTGGGTTACTTCGCGCCATTGTCCGTTATTTAACTTCATGCGTTCATTCGTAGCTACTCTAAAATTAGACACTCTTGCCCCTTGGCTTGTTGTTTTGATTTCCGCATCAGCACCTAGTCGTCCAATGAGTTGGACCTGATTCATTAAAGCATTCATTCTTCTAAAATTTAAATTATCAAAAAATATAAGTATTTTCGCCTGCGGCAATAATAGCTTGATTGCCAGAGGTAGAACCAAAATTATAAACTAGCTTAACTGATAGTCGGTTGTTAAACGCTTATATCCGAATATATCCGTTTATATTCGGATATATTCGGGTAAAGGGAAATAGAATTATGGAAAATAAAAGGTGCCTAGAATGTTTAAACCCTATTAAAGGACGTTCTGACAAACGTTTTTGCAACGATTCTTGTCGTGGTAGTTACAATAATCGTCTTAAAACGGATAACAGTAATATTGTTCGAAAGATCAATAAACAGTTATACAAAAACAGAAAAATCCTCTCCGATCTTCTCCGGGAGGATAAGATGATCAAAGTAAATGAGGATCGCCTGATAACAAAGGGCTTTGATTTGGAGTACCGAACACATGAATTATCGACATCCAAAGGACAGACTTATTTCTTTGTTTATGAGTATGGCTATCTACCTTTAGAAAACCAACAGTATTTAATTGTAAAAAATAAAAACCTGATTTGAAGAAGTATTAGTTAGTTAAGTCTAGTAGAGGTATATTTCTTAAATAAATCGTAATCAAATGGGATGCGTAAAGTAAGGTCACGGGCTTCCCACTGCTCTCCGTCTGATGGTTGGTAAAAATCGTAGGCAGTCTTTAAGAAATTATCACCATCTGGTGCCTCTACCCAGTCCTTTTTTTCTCTATTATACAGTAAAATCATGCAGCTTACACAGCTGAAATTATCGTCCTTTTGGGGATTCTCATAGCATTTCCCAACTTTAATATTGATTTTTTGTTGGATGATGACATCTGTCAATTTCCGATCTGTAAAGCGAATTAATGCAATCTGTGCGTCTTCGTTATCAGGTGCTTTTTTTGCAACGATAAGCGATTCAAAATCAGCTTTGTTTAATTTCTCCAGCTCTTCCTTTTTGAATTCTTCGGGTACTTTATTAATATCTACGGGGTATATATCGTATTTATCTGGTGCAGCTGAGACCTCGGTTACTCCGGAACCATCCGTTGGATTTTCGGCTAAGATTCGTTGATTTGTTCGGTAGTTTTCCCAATCTTCTTTACTATAAGTTAGTTGTTGTTGGATCTTATATAAGAGTGTTTCATTTTTACTAACGTAGATATAATTTGCTGCGATTAGAAAAATAAACAGGAGAGCAACTACCGTCCCTAGAATTAACATTGTTTTTTTTGTCTTAGACATATTGGAGTTTTGCATGAATAGTTTTTATTGAATCTTTTAAAGGAATAATACACTGCAAGCATTGCTTGTCTTAACGATTACTACGATGGCAATCATCATATTCCTTGTGTTTTAAAGTTTAATGGCCTCAGCTTCTTTGAATCGATTTGTAATAAGGGGCTTCTTGATTATATATGTTTTATAGCTGCCAGTTTTACAGATTAGATATCCAGTATTTCAAAGTAAGTACGTTCATCGCAGTTGTCTAGGCTGTATATCTTGTTACCTTTCCATTTGCTGGTGGTTGTCTTTGGTTTGGAAGGGGTGTCATCAAACATATTGTACCCCGTAGTTTGTTCCATTTTACCTGTTGAAAAGTTAATACTCGTACTGCTCTGCTCGCCAGAAGAACAATGAAACTCCGAATGATCAAAACCTATCAGAACCATTTTTTGGTTTTGATAACGAAATTTATAATCGACATTATTAACATACCAAGATCCACAGCTAAGCCAATATTGAAGTCCAATAGTCAATATGCCTTTTTGAATGGTTATTCCACCTTCAGTCATTAAGGGGTCAGCGAGACAGGTAGACTCTTCATCATTTTCTGAAGGAATAAAGGTGTCCCCACTCTGAGCTACTAATGTATATCCGTCGCTTTTTTCTTTGAAAAATACCATCAGAGTTCTTGGATTTATGTTGAGTGTATCTTGTCCAAGTTTATCATTTGTCTTAACATTCTCAGGCTTCGTGTCTTCTATGACAATCACATGGTCATCTATACCGTCATTATTAAGGTCGCCACTCTCATGTAATATGGTTTTCCAGCCTTTAGGAATGAAGTCTTCTATCAACGGTCTGGCATTAGGGTTTGGTACGACTGAATCTATACCTTCTTTGTCAAAAGTAGTCGTTACAATTTCATTATTATTTTGTTCTTGGGTCGAAGATGACGTTTTTCGATCGGTAGTTCCAGAGCAGGAAGCACATAAGACGATAGTGATGATGATTAAAAAGTACCCTTTCATTGTTTTAATATTAAGTTTACCCCTCCCATTCGTATGCACTGATATATTATCCTTTAAAAACAAAAAACTCAACAGTAGTTGAGCTTTCATTTTTCTCAGTCGGGATGGCCGGATTTGAACCGACGACCTCCAGCACCCCATGCTGGCGCGATACCGGGCTACGCTACATCCCGAAAAGGAACCCAAATGTAAAGCATTCTGTTATTATTTACAAGCAGAATTCAATCTTTGAGCGATGCCATTTAAAATTCGTAATATGGTCGCTTGATTGGAATAAAATTTGGTGAACTGAATACCCTTCCGTACATTAGTAAACTTTATGATTAGAAAGATTCTAAATAGACAGTTTTTCGGTAAACATTATGTAAAAATCCCTCCTCATCTCTTCATACAGTGGAATAAAAGTCTATTTTTACGCCTCTTAATGAGCAAAGAACTATAAACCCATTAAGTGACATAACAAAAATAATTTGCTGATTGCTGAGAAGCGTTTACTGTGATTACTAATATATGAGTGCAAGTGTACCGAATAGGCTTTATGCAGCTATAACTGGTGTAGGTGGATATATACCGCAGAACACAAGATCGAACTATGATCTAGAAAAGCTCTGCGACACCTCCGACGAGTGGATAATGAAGCGTACGGGAATCAAGGAAAGAAGGATTTTGGAAGAGGAGCTGGCAACATCAGATATGGCTGTACGTGCTATTCAGGACCTCGCCGAAAGATATAATAAAGATCTTAAGGATATAGATGCTTTGCTCGTAGCGACATCTACCCCCGATATGCCGATGCCTGCGACGGCCAATATTATCGCGGATAAATTAGGCCTAGACAATGTGTGGGCGTTTGATATGAATGCAGCCTGCTCAGGCTTTTTGTATGCCTTAGATTTGGGTGCTTCATTGATAGAGACACGACGCTATAAGAATGTATTGGTTGTAGGTGCCGATAATATCAGTACTTATGTCAATATTCGCGACCGCTCTACAAATATATTATTCGGCGACGGTGCAGGCGTTGTCTGGTTAGAACCTTCTATAGAAGGTGGGATAATGGATGCCTACCTGCGTAGTAATGGTTCAGGACGTTCTTTCCTTAATATTGAGGGTGGAGGCTCCTTATACCCTATGGATGCCGAGGATGCTATCGCTGATATGCGTTTTTTAAAGCAAGACGGTAAAACTGTTTTTAAGCATGCAGTACAATCTATGAGTGATGCTTGCTTTAAGGTCTTAGAACGCAATAATTTGACCGTTGACGATGTCGACTGGTTGATACCGCACCAAGCCAATCAACGTATTATCGATGCAGTAGGACGTACCTTGGATATCCCTGAAGGTCGTGCACTGAGCAATATCGAATATTTAGGCAACACGATTGCTGCCACTATTCCGTTGTGTATCTGGCAGAACTTGAAACAGATTAAAACAGGAGATTTGGTGATGCTCACTGCTTTTGGGGCGGGCTTTTCCTGGGGCGCAAGTCTTTTTAAGTGGATGATATAAAGTAACAAAAAAGAAAGATCGGGCAAATCACCCTATCTTTCTTTTTTATTGCACTGTAAAGGTTGCTAAGAGGGCCTTGTGATCTGTAGGCCAAGTTTTCTTAGGTACTAAAAACCTATCCTTACTGTCTTTTGCTTTGACCGCACCGCGGACAATGGTTTCTTCCGGTCCCACAACCTTAATCCCCTTCAATCGGATAGATCCGATCGGTTTGAAGTAGATATAGTCGATTCGGTCTCTTTCATCGGCTGTCGGAGCCCATGTCAGTTTGTTGATCTCCATAGCTGGATTAGCGGATGGAAATGTAAATCCCGGATGAGTCACAGGGTTAGGGTACTTCGTTCGGAAAGCATCTTTAAATCCGGCGTGCTGCAATAATATAGAACAATCCCAGGGCACTATTGCTCCCCGATGATCAAATAAATCTTTTGTCTCGTTGGTCCAATCCAAATGCGAGGGCTCGTTAAAATCTCCGGCTACTATGATAAATTGTTCTTTGTTTTCAGTGTCTATGTCTTTTATCAAATCTTCAATGGCTTCATCTCTCCTTCCTTTTCTATTTGCCATGCTAATGGCATTCGCGTCTGTAATGGGTGTATCCAGCTTTTTCCAGGTCACTCCATCGTAGCCGCGAGGGAGGTAACATGCATAGTTAGTGTAGTCCAGATGTACCGAATAAAAGAGAAAATCCTTATTATGGATGTTGATCTTTGTTTTTAGTATGCTGCCCATTTTGGTATCCTTAGTCTTGTACATCGGTTCTTGGTCAGCTATAGGAAACTTAGCGATCAATGCCACGTCTAGTGAAGGTTCGCTAGACTCTCCATGATATATTTCCCCCTTTTCTTTTAAAGACTCAAGTACACGCTTCACAAAATCGGTATTGTTATAATTACGTACCTCGCTGAATACAACCACATCGGCGTCTTTGTCAATGATCTCATCGATGATAGCGTCAAATCCATTAGGGACTATGGTTCCCTCCTGCCAGACATTGATCTGGAATACCTTAACATCCTTAGCTTTTTGCGCCATTGCTTCAGGTGTCAATACGAATAAGATGAAGAAAGCAATTAGTGATTTAAATAATGTGGTCTTTTTTAACATAAATACTTAATATGGCTATAAATGTAATGAAGAAAAGCGAATCTCATCTTATAACAAGAGTGATTATGAAAATTTTATTATCTTGTTTGCTATTGAATTAATGGGCTAATTAGTCCTTATTATTATAAAGTAAAAAAATGTCGGGGTTTATGACACTAAAGAGTTTAACAGTTTTTTGTGGATCCAGCGCTGGAACGGATAAGAAATTTGAATTAGAGGCTTATAGGCTTGGAAAAACAATGGCCGATGAGAAGATCGAATTGATATACGGTGGTGCGATTGTAGGACTGATGGGTGCTGTGGCTAATGGAGTAATGGAAAATGGCGGCAAGGCGATAGGTGTATTACCATATTTTCTAAGAGATAAAGAGATTGCGCACAATAATCTAACAGAACTCATAATGGTGGATACCATGCATGAAAGGAAGACGAAAATGAATGAACTATCTGACGGTGTGATTGCCTTACCAGGTGGTTTTGGTACACTGGAAGAATTATTCGAAATGCTGACATGGGCACAGCTCGGTCTTCATAGAAAGCCTATTGCCCTTCTAAATACGAATGGTTTTTATGATGAGCTTCTCTCCCTCTTGCAAAATATGGTTGACAAAGGGTTTCTAAAACCAATAAACAAAGAGATGCTACTAGTGAGTGACGATGTAGAGCGGCTAATACTCCTAATGAAAGAGTACAATGCTCCATTGGTAGAAAAATGGATCGAAAAAGATAAAGTCTGATTTTAGATAAGTATGGATTTATTAGATTGATCTATCGATTATCGTATATTAAGAAGTATATTTGCTGTATGACAGTGGAAGATTTGAAAAACGAGCTATTGGGCAAGACTTACCCTGAGGGAATTATGGTAGGTCCACATCAAAAGGTAATAGATGTAGACAAGTTTCTAGAGGTACAATTTTATGAATGTGAGGTTTGGAAAAAGAAGGATATCACGAAATGTCCTGGTCATTATAGACTCATGCAGTTTTACGAGGCTACTAAGAACTTGGAATAGATTTATTGAAGAATAATCACCCCTTACGGGGTAGAAATTTATAATTGATTTTAGCCTCTGGTCTCTCGCGATGTCAGAGGCTTTTCTTATTTTATCAGTATGGCAATCTGCTGTTTTTCTTGAAAACTAGATTAAGGACTTCTTACATCTGTACCTTACTTCTAGGATATCTACGACGTAAAACATAGCAGGGGTTAATTCTGGATACTGTAGGAACGAGAACAAACCCCTGATAGTTTTACTTTTATGCTGATAGTTTTTATAAAGCTATTTCTTTTTGTTATTTTTCTTTTGCTGTTTCATTACCTTCTTATAAAAATCTTTGATTACAGCTTTTAACTTGGTCAGTGCTTCTTTTTTCTTCTTTTCTTTTTTATTTTCCGACTTTTTCGAATCTTTTTTTGCTTTTGACGCTACATTAGACTTTTTATCCTTTTTGTTGTCTTTTGAAGCTTTACTATCTTTCGACTTAGATTTTTTAGTGTCCTTTTTCTTATCTTTTTTCACCCCTTCTGCCTTAGAATCCTTTTTCTTGATGTCGTTTTTGGCTTTATTATCCTTATCCCCTTTCTCTTCTTTTTTAACAACTATCTTTTCTGTCTTCAGTTTATCTATTTTTTCCTCTTTCTTTTGGGATGCAACCTTCTCTGATGTTACAATTGCTGGAGTGTCTTTTGGTTTTACAGTAACAGCGGGCTTCGTTGTAGTCTTCTTTGCTATAGCACTTGCACCGTTTGAATCTGCTACGGTTACTTTTGCAGGTGCTGCCGAAACTGTCGGTTTTGTGGTACGTGAAGATTTAGGAGTTACTACTGTAGCTGGTTTACTTGTCGCTGTTGCTTGTTTGACTGGCGCAGTTTCTTTAGCAGTACTAGCTTTTGTCGTACCGGTAGATTTAGGAGTGACTGTAGCTGGTTTACTTGTCGCCGCTGCTTGTTTGGCGGGGGCAGTTTCTTTAGCGGTATTCGCTTTTGTTGTACCAGTAGATTTTGCGGCAGTTGGTACCGTGCTGCTAGCTATTGCTTGCTTGGTCGGAGCAGTCTTTGTAGCAGTAGTAGCTTTTGGAGCTACTGCTTGCTGTGCGGCGGTAGTCTTCGCTGCCACAGCAGACTTGACAGAGGTTGACTTAGCTGGTGCAGGTTTTGCAGGACTAGCTTTAGCTTTTACTGCCGTAGTTTTAGTTGAACTGCCCACAGCAGCTTTTGGTGAGGCTGCCTTCACAGGAGCCTTTTTTGCGGTCGAAGTTGCCGCTTTCGGTGTTGTTGGAGCTTTTGCTGGCTCCTTCGTTGTTTCCTGTTTGTTTTCGGCAACAGTACCCGCTTGGCTTTCTACTGACATATTTCTCTTATATTTAAATAACTAATTAATAAGTATCACAACACAATATAATCAAAATTGTTTGCAATTGAAAAGATTTACCGCTTTTACTGCGTTAGATTCGGATAATATATGTAAATTTGTGGCTCATAACTAAGGGGTCGACCGGAATTGACAGGGTAGCGATGGTTATGTAAGCATGCAGTGCATTGTGAGTCTAGCACTTTAATCTGAACTTTCACAATTTTAACTGGCGAAGAAAACTACGCCTTAGCTGCTTAAGTTAGACTTAACATAGCTATTTGTCCCGTTAGATCCTGTTCTTTGGTTTAACATTAGGGGCATCGAACAATAGAACTGGCCGGTGTGATTTTGCTAAGCACTGGTAAGACATAGCAGATACGGAGAAAGGTATAGGTAAGCGACTCACCTTCCCTCTCCCGACAATTAAAGAGAAGCTAAGCATGTAGAAAGCGTAAATCATACTACGTTTGGACGAGGGTTCGAATCCCTCCGGCTCCACAAACAAAAAGCTCAACGAAAGTTGAGCTTTTTGTTGTTAAGAAATATCAGAACTCAATAAAAGGGTTCTTGCTACTAGTTCTTAATTGGCTTTGATCTGGGACTGTAACTCAAAAGTACCCCATGCCAGCGTAAAAAGACCAGTTTTATCTACATCGATCTTAAATTGCTCTTGAAAATTAGAACCATGTATCGTAGGTACTTCAACTCTTAAGACATCATTGGCCTCATTGTACTTTGTCCCCCACTGATTCCAATCTTTATTCAATATGAGCGTGCTGGTTTGTTCTCCTGGAATTGTCGAAAGACTATATTTACCGGCTTTAAGCACTTTGTCATTCCACCGAATGTCCTTGTCAATCTCAATAGTAGTGGCTTCGTTGGCTCCTGTACGCCAGCGTTTGCCCAAAAAGACAATGTCGACCCCGATCTCCCTACCCTTTAACGAAGGTCTTGAGTAGTCTACACGGATAGCCACACCGTCTGTCGTAGTGATTTGAACAGAATCCGGTGGACTAGGTCGCTTGCTCTTGTCCGTTTGTCCAAAAGAAGTATGTGCTATCAAACACATCAGGGCGATTAAAAAAGTTCTCATAATTACAATCTTGTTGATTTACAGATAAATATAAGATATAGATTATAAAAACACAAATAGAAAGCCCTTTTTTACAATGGACTCAAATTAGTAATCGCGCTCTTCACCTGCTAAAGAAAATTTGATTGCTTTTTGTGGGTAATCTTCTATACTCTTTCCACTGGTATTCCCAACAATTTTTTTGATACTGACCTTATCGCCTAATTTAAAATTGGCTTCTGTCATTTTGTAGTCTAACAAGTAGGGACCACAGAAATAATTTCCCTTTTCATCACGTTCGATGAATCCTTGATATAGCCCTCTTTTTGTTTCTCTTGGCATGTTATTTTAATTATAGCTCCAAAGATACGAAGAGTAAAATCATTTATACTGTATTAAATTGTATTAGCATAGATCATAGCCCCTACTTTCAGAAATTGAATTAAATGGGATGTCACTTGCTATATAGAGGCAGAATAGCTGCAAAAAATATTGTACCATTAAAATCTTATTATTAATTTTAAGTTTCACATAACAATAATGTGATCCTATGAAAAACCTATTATTTTTACCGATGCAACGTAGATCATATCTATTTGTCGTTCTTAGATGTATACTTAGCAGCTAGCTATGAAAACATGTCATAGTCTTACTTTAGCTGATAATAAATGGGTTTTGGAGGAGGCGTATTTCGATATGCGAGCCCATATTTTAAGTATGTAAGGCAACAGTATTATTTTAATTAATAGTAACAGACATCAATAACCATAACCATGAATAAATACGGGCTTAAAATCAAAATCAATGAACAGTTAGTTTCAAACGCCGGATTTAATAAAGATAATTATGTACTGACAGGAGGTATCACATTTGTACGAAAGAAAGGTAGCTGTGAAGATTGTTATTTTAATATTGGAGGGTTGGACTCCGACGAAGGCGAACATGTAGACTGGTACCGTACCGAAGTCCGCGTCGGGGATGTTATTACGATGGAAGTTATTGATGGTCCCTTTGACGCCCCAAGTCATCGCTATAAAAACGAATTGAGTCCAGAGGAAATAATTCAAAATAAAATAGAGTGCTATAATAGGCTGAAAGAAGAATTGAAAGAACATATAAACACTTAAAAATTATGGCTAGACCAACAACTCGATAGGAATTGCTCAGACTGGGTGAAACGAGTTTTAACCATGTCTTAGATATAATAGCTACAATGCCTAATCCAGATGCCGAGTTTCCAAAGGGAACGATGAATAGAAACGTAAGGGATATACTCGCACATTTGCATTATTGGCATCTGTTGTTCTTAAATTGGTATGAAATCGGGATGGGCGGGCAAAAACCCATAATGCCAGAGGAAGGCTATAGTTGGAAAGATACGCCCGAACTGAACAAGAAAATATGGCTTGATGCGCAGTGTCTGTCGCTACCGGAAGTTATGATCTCAATAGAAAAATCCTATGCTAAGATTCGAAATATTATCGGGTCTCATACGAACGAAGAGCTTTTCGAAAAAAGACGATACAAATGGACAGGGAGTACTTCACTGGGCTCATATTTGATATCTGCAACTTCAAGTCATTACGACTGGGCTATAAAGTTGATCAAGAAAACGCAGCGAATATGATCTTAATCATACAATTAATGAGCACCTGACTTCGAAAACAGATTGATGATTACTACACCTGCCACGATAAAGGCTATCCCCAATATAGCTGGCAGATCCAGTGCCTCTCTATACACGAAATAACCAACTGCCGATATAATCACAATTCCAAAAGCCGACCATATGGCATAGGCTATTCCGATAGGTACACCCTTTAATGCAAATGTGAGCAAATAAAAAGAAAGTGCTAAAGAGCAGACAAATATGACTGATGGCACAGGCTTTGTGAATTGTTCGGTTTTTTTTAGAAAAGAGGTACCGATTACTTCAAAAAGAATAGCTGCTGCTAGAAATAGATAATGTTTCATATATGCTCCTATTGTAAATAGATTTTCCAAAGGTAGCCATTTCAGAATTGTATGAGGATGATCATTGTGTTTTATGGGCAGATCATTTTATCTATATTAGAGGCTATAAACATAGGAAATGGAAAAAAATAGCCGAAGATGGCTATCGATAAGAATCGATTTAACAGTATAAGCTATGGAGACATTGATCCCTATTTTGTGCCAAAAATATAACGTACGCTCCGAATTGATCTCTCTTCTTCTTTCTCATATGGAAAAGAAATACTTTAGCGATCATGAAATCGTTATGGGGCAGCATGAAAGAAAACAGTGCTATTACATCATCAATGAAGGCGTGTGGAGAGGGTATCGTGTTTTCGATGGAGATGAACGAACACTTTGGTTTGAGCGTTATGGAGACATTCTCTACTCAGAAGCTTCCGATGACTATATCATCGAATCCTTATCAGAAAGCTCTGCTTATGTAATTTCAAAAGCTGAGTTGGATGCATTATGTCAGGAGTCTCATGAAATATCCAATCTCGTACGTACTATCCTCGAAAAATACTATTTCCAGATCACCGAATGGTTGGTTTGGCTATGTCAACCTACGGCCAAAGCACGATATCTGACCATATTAGAAAAGGATCCCGAAGTATTTCAGCTTGTACCCCAGAAGTATATTGCATCATGTCTCGGCATGACTCCGCAGTCGCTGAGTCGTATTCGTCGACAACTTGTCAAGTAGCATCCGAAATTACCAAATGTTCACGTTGGTAGCTTTGTAAGATCCTAATTTTGTTGCCTTATCTCAGGAAAGGAATAAAATACAATGGAAGCAAAGGTTGAATTACATCATTGGAGGAAAAAATTTGTAATCATATGGTCGGGACAGCTATTTTCTATACTAAGCAGTGCTACAGCACAATTTGCCATTGTGCTTTGGATCGGTATACAGACAAATTCTGCGGAAGCTCTAGCGTATGCCACAATAGCGGGGCTGCTCCCACAGATACTTTTTGGTCCCTTCGCCGGGGTATTTGTTGATCGTTGGGATCGTAAGTGGACCATGATAGCTGCGGATCTATTTGTTGCATTTTGCTCCGCTTTAATCGCCCTCTTCTTTTACTGGGATATGGTCGAACTATGGATCATCTATATCTTATTAGGTCTACGATCCGTTGGTAGTGCATTTCACGCACCAGCGATGAAATCGTCTATACCTCTTCTCGCTCCACGCTCTGCATTGGTGCAAATTGCTGGAATTAATGAAGTTATACAGTCTATCTCTATTATTTGTGGACCCATTCTAGGAGCTGTCGGACTGCTGAACTTTGGCGTGGGTACAGTAATGTTGTTAGATGTAGTGGGAGCTGTTATTGCTTGCTCAACGCTAGGTTTTGTAAATATTCCAAAAGTCAGGCAAAAAGCAACTTCGGCCAAGCGTATATGGCGAGACATGGCCTCGGGCATTATCGTTATATGGAAGAATAAAGGTATGTCCTGGTTAATGGGCAGCGAGATAATTGTCAATTTTTTCGTTATGCCTATAGTCGCCGTGATGCCCTTGATGACCTTACAGCATTTTAAAGGAAGTCCCTATCAGGTTAGCCTGATAGAAGGGCTTTATGGGGCTGGCCTACTGATTGGTGGTCTGGTACTTAGTACCTGGAATCCCAAAATAAGAAAGACAGTACTTATCGCTATTGGCTTTTCGGCTTTAGGGATAGCATTGGCTATCTGTGGCACTTTGCCGCCATCCTATTTTGCAGTATATGCTATATTTACTGTAGTACAGGGGTTAGCAGTGCCTTTCTTTACAGGTCCATATACTGTACTCGTACAAACACAGTTTGTGCCGAAGTATCAAGGCCGTATTTTTGCTATTTCAAGTAGTGTAGTTCAATTGCCAGCTATGCTTGGGTTGTTATTTGCTGGCGTTTTGGCTGATCAGATCGGTGTTGAAAAGATATTTCTAATTGGTGGTGTCGTCGTTATGCTTACAGGACTGTTCCTGATAACCATACGGGTGGTTCAGCAATTAGAAGATCCTTCGAGGAAAATATAGAAATATTATAAATGAGCTATAAATGTGTTTTCATACAGCTAGGAATGATAGCCAAATACTTTTTGTATTTTTGATTTGGTCAGAAAACTAATGTCAACATGAAAGCTCTTTTAATAGGTGCCACAGGTGCTACTGGATCAGATTTATTGAAATTATTATTGAAAGATGAGGCTTTTGATCGCGTCGATATTTTTGTAAGAAGATCTATCGCTATACAACATGAAAAGCTCCATGTCCATATCATCAATTTTGATCAGATATACGAATGGCAACATCTGATACAGGGCGATGTATTATTTTCCTGTTTGGGTACTACACTAAAAGCTGCTGGAAGCAAGGAGGCACAGTGGAAAATTGACTACGATTATCAGTATGCCGTTGCAAGAGCAGCTCGAGATAACGGTGTGCAAAATATGGTGTTGGTATCTGCAGCGATGGCCTCTCTACACTCTAGGTTCTTCTACAGTAGAATGAAAGGGCAATTGGAGCTTGATATTAGAGAGCTGGGTTTCGCGCATTTGCATATATTCAATCCGCCAATGCTACTCCGTAAAAACAGTGACCGAAAAGCAGAAGTGTTTGGATCAAAGATAATCAGGGTATTGAACAGTATCGGTTTATTAAAATCACAGACTCCTCTTCCAACCGAAATATTGGCGCAGGCTTTAATCCGTGCTTCTAAAGATAGGAAAGGCAGTGTGCAGCAATACGAGGGCAAAGCCATTTGGAAATTGGCGGCAGTGTAGATCACGACCAAGCTCTAAATGTTTTTTTGTCAAATGACAATTGGTAGCTCATACACCTGACCTACTTTTGTGCTATCAATCAAATTCATATTTAAGATGGCTAAAATAGATATTCTTGTAGGTTTACAATGGGGCGACGAAGGTAAAGGTAAATTTATCGATCGTATGTGCCCTAATTACGATATTGTGGCGAGGTACAATGGAGGAGCTAATGCAGGACATACGATCTACTGGAACAATAAGAAAGTGACGTTAAAACTCCTGCCCTCAGGTATTTTCTATTCGCATATTACCAATGTAATCGGTAGTGCAGTTGTAATAGATCCAACACAACTGCGACAGGAAATAGAGCAACTGGCTGCTGTATCTCCAGAGATATCTTTCGAGAGTCAACTTATAATCTCCCAAAAGGCACATTTGGTGTTGCCTACCTATAAATATCAGGATATATACGCAGAAAATTCAGGAGCCTCCAGGAAAATAGGTACCACAAAAAATGGTATTGGTTATGCCTATTCTGCGAAGACTCTACGACAGGGGTTTAGGGTTGCTGATATCTTTGTTCCGGATTTTGCCGAGGAGGCAGCCACAGTGATGCGTCGGGAATATTTACAGTTAGAAGCTCTGGGACAAAAGATGATAGGATTTGATGAGTTACTGACAACATTTTTGAACGATGTAGCCTACCTCAAACAGTATACAATAGCAGATACTGAATTGTTGATCAATGCTGCCCTTAAGGGAAACAAAAGAATATTGGCCGAGGGCGCTCAGGCTACTATGTTAGACATTGATCACGGTACTTATCCCTATGTGACATCCTCAAATACGATTGCTGCAGCTGCATGTGTGGGCCTTGGAGTACCTCCGCAGAAAGTGGGAGAAATTTACGGCGTGATCAAAGCATATAATACCCGTGTAGGCGAAGGACCTTTTCCGAGTGAAATTAATGACCATATTGCAGAGACTATTCGAATAAGAGGAAATGAATTTGGCTCTAATACCAAACGTCCGAGAAGAATCGGTTGGTTGGACTTACCCGCATTAAAATATGCAATCATGCTGAATGGGGTGACCCAATTAATCATGACTAAATCTGACGTTCTGAATGGTATGGAGAGTATTGATCTATGTACTCATTATCAATTAGATGGAGGTTTGCAAGAAATCTACCCATCGGGACAGGACCTCGGTAAAGCGACACCCTGTTGGAAATCATTTCCAGGCTGGGACATTGATTTTTCAGCGATTACATCAAAAGAACAACTACCGTACGAGCTTAAGTCTTACATCGAATACATAGAGTCTGAACTAGAAATACCACTCGCTTATCTTTCAATAAGCCCTAAGCGTGACGATATTATCGAGATGAGGTAAAAACAATAGAATTATTCGTAAATTTCACATCAGAATCACAACGATTATTATGAAGGAGCTCATTTCTTTTGTTGAGAAGTTTGGGGGAATCAATGAGGGCGAAAAGGCAATCATTGGCAATCTATTCAAACGTACTGCTGTCAAAAAGGGTGATTATTTTGTTGAATGTGGCAATACAAGCAAGAAGATTGCCTTTGTAGAAGATGGTGTGTTTCGTTCGGTCTATTACAATAAGAAAGGAGATGATTTCACTCGTTATTTTATCTACGAAGGACGTTTTATAGGAGATCTTTACAATTTTCAAATTCAAGCTCCGTCTGATGATTGCATCGAGGCCGTGACAGATGCTACTATATGGTATATTGATTATGAAAATTTTTCAGTTTTAGAAAATCAGGTCGCGATATGGCCGTTATTAATCAGCAAACTCTATGCTTTTGTAGCCGAAAGCAAATTGAAAATGGCAAGCACGATGAAAAACCTAGATGCCAGTGCGTGTTATGAGCTGTTTTTACATCATTATCCCGGTCTTGCGAATAGAGTACCTTTGAGTATGTTGGCATCTTACCTTGGAATCACGGCATCATCACTTAGTAGAATAAGGCGTGCATATGACAGATAAAAGTTAAACCGATCCACCAGCTGGCGGATCATGAAATAAATGCGAAGCATTCATGAGTTCCATCGAGAAAACAATTAAATGAACGAATAATTATACATATATGAAAAACAGTATTTTATCCGCTGATCAGATCAACGAACTCGGAGTTGTATTAAAAAAAAGGTTCGAAAAGAATATGCATCGCCATCCAGAGTTATCCTGGGATGTGATCTGGGGTCGCATAATAGAGAATCCAGATAAGATACAGTCGCTCTACCAGATGGAACAAACCGAAGGAGAGCCAGATGTGATCGGCTATGACCCGAACAGTAAAGAATATCTTTTTTGTGATTGTGCTCCAGAAAGTCCTAAAGGACGTAGATCGACTTGTTACGATCAGAGCGCGCTAGACTCACGTAAAGAGCATAAACCTAAAGATAGTGCGGTGAATATGGCTGCGGCAATGGGGATTTCATTGCTTACCGAAGAAGAATACCGACTATTACAAGGGGTGGGCAAATTTGACAGTAAAACTTCCAGTTGGTTGACCACTCCTGAAGAAATTAGAGCGCTTGGAGGTGCTATTTTTGGCGATTGGCGATTCGGTCGTGTGTTTGTGTATCACAACGGTGCAGAATCCTATTACGCAGCCAGAGGCTTCCGTGGTATGCTGCGGGTATAAGATAAGTATGAAGGGTTAATAAGTTCTTATTAACCCTTCATACTTAAAAATCGTAAGAATCCTCTTTGCGTTGTAGTAAGATCTTATAACTATCTATACTATCCAATGTATCTTGCGCCAATCGCTCTAGTCTAAAGCTGATCTCATCTGCTACAATTTCACCCGCTCGGTAGTGTTTGTCTTCCAAAAACACATATTTTGGAACTACGATAGCTTTCATATAGTACAGTATAGGTTTTAGCTGATACTCCGCCGAAAGATAATGTTTTTCCGATCCAGCAGTAGAGATAATAGAAATGACTTTATCTTTAAAGCTATCTACTGGCAATAAGTCAAAAACATTCTTTAAGACTCCAGGGATTGAAGACTGATACGTTGGTGTTCCTATTACATACGCATCAGCTTGTATTAGCTTTTCGATAAGCTTTTTCGTATCTCCAGTATAATCCCGGTAATCTCTCCCATCACTGAACTCCATGTTGTAGTCGGCTAAATCAACAAGCTCTACCTCCATCTCGGGACTAAGTTCTTTTATCTTTTTTAAGGTATAATTTACCGCAATCCGTGTTTTATTTCCGGCAATTGAACCTGACAAACCGATGATCTTCATATTATCTCCTTTTCATTTATTTATTATCCACAGCAGGGGTTACTTTTGTCGCTTTTTTAACGACAGGCAATACTTCAGTCGCTAACAGTTCTATTGTATTCGCGACCTTGTCGTAGGGTACTCCTCCAAAATCTATCTGTAACAATATACGATCGTGTTTATAGAGCTCGTATTGGTACAACATTTTATCAATAATCTGCTGGGGGCTGCCGACCATCATAGCATTTTTTGTGCTAGCTGTTTCGGCAAAGGCAGATTTAGGGTAGTCTCCACCACGGATATGCTGCCAGGCATGATTTAAATACGGATAATATTCCCGCATAGCCTGCTGTGAATCTTTATTGATATAGGCCAATGTAGTGGTTCCAACGGGTAATAAAGCCGGATCGTGCCCAGACTCTGCTGCGATATGACGATACACATCGACCGATTCTTTAAAAACGGCAGAGTGCCCTCCTAGCGTTGTTAGCATCATAGGTACCCCTTGGTAGCCAGCCTTGATTGCACTAGAAGGCGGCCCTCCTACACCTCTCCATATCGGCAACTTACCAGCGTAAGGACGTGGATAGATTACAGCATTCTCCAATGAAGCCCGATACTTGCCTTCCCAATTGATTATCCGCTCGGTATTAAGCTTGATTAATAGCTCCATTTTTTCTTCAAAAAGAGCTTCATAATCATTTACATTATAGCCCAGTAATTCAAACGCTCCAAGGCGAGAGGCCCTGCCGGCGACGATCTCTGCTCTACCCTCGGACAATAGGTCTATGGTTGCATATTCCTCGTACACTCTCACAGGGTCAGCGGTACTCAATACAGTTACAGAACTAGCAATCTTAATCTTTTCAGTAGCTTGTGCTATAGCACCTAGTACAACTTGATTGGCCGACGTGATGAAAAACTCCTGATGGCTCTCTCCTATTCCTATAACGTCCAGGTCAGCATCTTCAGCCAGTTGGGCTGTCTTTATAATTTCGCGAAGTCGCTGCGCCTCGCTAACCTTTGTCTCCCCCTGAGCATCCGGAAAATGATCACCCAAAGAATAAAGACCTATTTCGATACCTTTGCTTCTATCTATTCTATATGATTCCATCATATCTACCTTTATATTTTATACTACAAATTTAAGGTCATTTGGCGCTCTGAAAATTAACCTACATTAATAAATCCGTAAACTAGACAATTCAATAGATCAATTGTTTATTAGGTTTTATTACCTCTTGTATTTTGTGTTTTTTCAAACAATATCCCATCCTAGCACCACGTTATAATACACCTGCGCGGATTGCAAAATAGATTTACATAATTTCTTATTCTACATTAATATTTGGAACCGCGTATCAACTTAGATTTGTTGTAAATAATAGAAATATACATTCATCAATTTTAATTTTTTAGACCAATGAGTTCATTACCAATTCGTAATCAAGTGGAAGATCACTTACTTACAGCACAGAATGCAGCCCTAATCGTTATCGATTACCAACCTGTACAGGTTAACTCTATTGCTTCCATGGATAGGCAGTTACTTATTAATAATATCGTTGGCGTTGCCACAGCGTCAAAAGTTTATAACTTACCAACGATACTATCTACAGTAAATGTTAAGACGGGATTTAACAAAGAGACGATACCTCAATTAAAATCTGTATTGAAGGATTTGCCTTCATACGACCGTACGACGATCAACTCTTGGGAGGATAAGGAATTTGTCGAAGCAGTTAAAGCGACAGGTCGTAAAAAACTGATCATGACAGCACTATGGACAGAAGCCTGTTTGACGTTTCCTGTACTCGATGCCTTAAAGGAAGGATACGAAGTGTACATCGTAGTAGATGCAGTGGGTGGTACCTCATTGGCAGCACACGATGCAGCTATTCGTAGGATGGAACAAGCTGGAGCTATTTCCATTAGTGTGGCGCAATTGTTCTGTGAGCTTCAGCGTGACTGGAATCGTTCAGATACAGTTCCAGACTTTATGAAGTTATTCATCGAAACTGGAGGAACAGCGGGGATTCAATTTTCCTATGATAAAGCCGAATAATCTTATCTCCGAGTGTTAGAAAATTGAAGCAAGTTTTTTTTATTTACCTGTATTGCTTTTACTAAGCAATACAGGTATTGGAAAAAAATCTTCTACTCCTTATCGTTTCCACTGATAACGTACTCCTACACTGTACCAGCGTTTTGGAAGGTATACAGCAGCAACTTCCTTATAGGTTTCATTCAACAAGTTATTGCCTTCTGCATAGAAATTCCACTTTGACAAGCTGTATCCGACCCGCAGATCTGTAATAAAATACGGGTCATTCAATTCGCGCTTTATCCATCTACCGCCCAGCGTAAAATCAAGCTTGTCGACTTGATACAACACACGTAGTAATGCTTGGTGTTTCAAACTCTCAACGATATACTTGGAGATCACATCCTCGGCATAGTGCATTTCTTTTGGCCGGAGATAGTTATAGCTGAGATCATATTTTAAACGCTGGCTGCCAGACAACGTAAACACTTGTCCAAGACTTAGATTGACACCTGTCGTCTTGTTTGTCCCGAAATTGAACGGCTGATAAGGATCACTCGAATTATCCCGTATCCAATCTATAAAGTTTTCTATATTCCGGTAGAATACTCCTCCTCGAACATAAATATTCTGTTTTTCATAGCGCATAGCTAATTCATATTGCCAAGCATTTTCCGATTTCAGGGCGGGATTGCCTATGTTTCCAGTTTGTTTGAGGTATAGATCCGTATACGAAGGAATGCGCTGACTAGAGCCAACGCTCAAAGATGCTTTCCAGTGACTGTCAATTGCATACCCAAGGTCTAATCCCGGAAATACCTGCCAACCATATTGCGTATTATAATTTAGATAAGTACCTATATTTAGCAAAAGCTTATTAATAGCTTCTGTTTTATACTCCGCATATACACCATGATTGTATCGGTTATGATCTCCTAGATTTGTACTTTCGATCTCTTCATAACGACTTTCTAATCCAAAGCCGAAATCTCCTATCCTTGTGTGTAGGGTGCTATTTAACTCAGCCGTATATACATTTGACTCGTGTTGCGAGCGCCCTTTGGTGAGATCATTTCTGAAATATCGATAGTCGTCTTTATTCCCTCTATAGCTAAGTCGTGGCTTAAGGTAAAAATTTTTGTGCAGCTGGTGTACGCTCCCTACCGATACAATTCCGGTCTTGACAATTTCATAGGATTCTTTGTCACCAGGTGCCGCATAATAGCCGTTTGCCCCAAACTCATTATGAATGTATCCGGCCATTACATCCATACTGTTTCTCTCGTCGAAAGTGTATTTACCTTGATAGAAGGCCTTAATATCTTCGGTGCGACTGTTGTAGCGCTGTCCATTTGACTTATGTCCCCCAACAGAAATTAGATTTTGCGTATTCCCTTTAGAAAGGTTCGCGACAGCTTGTACACTTGCTCCACCATATATCCCTTTGCCGTCTCCCTCCTCTTTAGATGCAAATCCAGAGCCACTTTCTACACGCACCGATAGATCCGTGTCCGAGCTGGTTTTTGTGATTATATTAATGGCGCCTGTCAGTGCATTAATTCCATAAATACGAGCTGCAGGCCCTTTTAGTACTTCGATACGCTCTATGGCGTCCAAGCTGACAGGTATATTCATGGAGTGATGAGCCGTCTGTACATCCGATAGCTTTACACCATTAATCAATATAAGTGTCTGCTCGAAAGAGCCCCCATCGATACTGATATCAGCCTGTGTACCAAATGGTCCACGTTGCCTTACATCCACTCCTGGGATATAGCTCAATACTTCATTGATCGAGCGTACGGGTAGCTTCGCAATATCTTCTTTTTGAATGATCTGTATGTTGCGGTTCCGCTTGTTGAATGGAATTTGTAATCTGTTTTCTGCAATAACGACCTCATTTATGGACGTAGTATCAGAGACACCAGACTGTGCATGGATCGCTAAGGAAATGCAACTTAAGGGAAGAATTAAAAATAATCGTTTCATTAAAGTATCAAAATGTATTTGTTTTATTGCTCGCAAAAGTCCTATCTTTCCGGAACATTTAGATAGTCCACTTTTTATAATATGGGTAGTCCGGTTTTACTTTCTTTATCAAGTTTTGTACATCTAGACAGAAATAGCTCCACACCTATTTTCGTTCAACTAACTCAACAGATCATTAACGGAATCCAACGAGGATTTCTTATCGTCGGTTCCAAAATGCCAGGCACGCGACAGGTAAGTTCGGCCTTGGATTTGCATCGCAAAACGGTAATCGCCGCGTACGATGAACTGCAAGCACAAGGTTGGATAGATATTGTACCGAATAAGGGAACTTTTGTATTGCAACAAAATCAGCGCAAGCCCCTTTCTCTACCGGTTCAAACTCCGATATCTTCGGCACAATATCCCGCAAAGACAGGGTTTGAAGTGCATAGTTCTAATATTTTGGACAATCCATTTGAGGAAAATACATCAACTTATTTCTTTTCCGATGGCACGACGGATATTAGACTTACACAAGTCAAGAACCTATCGTTGCAGTACAGTGCTTCAATGAATAGAAAAGGAAGTCTCAAACGAATGTCGCAGTATCAAGAAGATGGAAATATCTTCTTCAAGGAGCAACTTAGCAATTTTCTAAATCTGTCAAGAGGGCTTCATATTTCAAAGCAGAACTTATTAATTACAAGAAGTTCGGAAATGAGTCTCTATCTCATTGCCAAAGTACTACTACAGCTTAACGATAAAGTTGTCGTAGCAGAACTAAGTAACTTTGCTGTAAATATGACGTTGCTTCAAGCGGGGGCCCAGTTGGATACCATACCATTAGACAGTGAAGGGATTTGTGTAGCCTCTTTAAAAGACAAGTTAGAAAAAGGACCTATCCGAATGCTTTATATCACGCCGCATCATCATTATCCTACTACGGTGACATTGAGCGCACAACGACGTCTTGAATTATTACAATTGGCCAATCACTACGGATTTATAATCGTAGAGGATGACTATGATTATGATTTTCATTATGAAAAGTCTGCTGTGCTACCTCTTGCAAGCGCGGATCTAAACGGGATGGTCATTTATACCGGTACTTTTGGACAGTCATTGGCCCCTGCCTTTCGTACTGGATTTGTGGTAGCTCCACCCAACTTGATACAGGAGATGAACAAGTACCTCAGTATAATAGACAGGCAAGGTGATGTGATCATGCAACAGGCACTTGGCGAAATGATCGATGAGGGTGAAATCCATCGGAATCTAAAGAAATCGCTTAAGGTTTATAAGGAAAGACGGGATACGATGTGTGGGATCTTGCGCAATATCCTGCCGGATGAGGTCGCGGTAGACCCTCCCAGTGGCGGGTTAGCACTTTGGCTGGAGTTGCCTCAAAACAAGTCCTTGTTTACGCTCAAAAAGGAGTGCCAGCGCCAAGACCTATTCATCCCGCGACATATCCTCTATCAAAATAAACAGCTCTGCGCCATGCGGCTTGGCTTTGGTCATATGGACAACGAAGAGATGGAAAAAAGTCTTTATATCTTGAAGAGTGTATTGCAAGGTATTTGAGTTTTTTAATTTAAAAAGCTAACTTGCAAGCTATCTATGCATGCTATCAAACGCTTTATAACCTTACTTTTAATATGCTGTACATCTGCGGCTCATGCAGATGTTTTATTAGAGAAACTACAATCCATAGACAAACAGAAAGATCAAGTAGAATATTGTCTTGACCTTGGCTTGAAAAATGAAGGCAAGATCGATACGATATACCTTAAGAATAAACTGAAACCGCTGCTGCAGCATAAAAACGATGGTGTCAGATTATCGTATTACCTTCTTATGGCAGATGCGACCTCCATACTGTTCGATGGCGTAAATCAGACAACAAATTACTATTTTGAAAAAGCCGTAGCGATAGCGAAGAAGAGTGAACAAAAGGAGTATTTATTTATAACCTTGACCCGTGCTGGCTATTACAATTTTATTTATCGAGAGATATCCAATGCCCTTCCATATTTTTTATCCGCCTCCAAACTAGTGGAGCAGGTCGATTTAGAAAAGATACCCTTAGCTGCCGCTCATTTACAATATGTCGCAAACTTTTTCGGCTATATCGGCGAATCAAAGAAAGCACAGGAATACTACAAGATGGCATTGAAGCATGTGCCGACACTGAGCCGTCGAGCGATAGACCTTACAAATGCGATAGGCGTGTATTACTATCGCGATAGCCTTTATAATGAAGCCGAGCAATACTATAAAAAGGCCCTAAAGATCGCCCAAGCAACGAAGGATACCGTGTGGATAGGTATTCTGCAAGGGAATATTGGTAATATTCTGCTAGCAAAAGGTGATACGGTCGAAGCAACAAGACTTTCAGAATTAAATGTTGCCAGCTCAATCAAATATGGTGAATATAAAGATGCTATGCGTACATTATTGGGATTAGCTGAGATTGCAGTATCCCAAGGGCAATGGGAGAAAGCGAAGGCCTATGTCGCCCGGTCAGAAGTTTACTTTCAGCCTAAGCCCTATTTCGTTCCTTATAAAACAGATGCGTATCGTCTTAAAGCTAAAATCGCAGAAGCCCAAGGTGATCCGAAGCAAGCCGTCCAATATCTAAATACATTTATAGAATACAACAATGCGTTGCAGCAGCAAAAAGATGCAGAAAAACTGCAGAAGATTGTTTGGAAATGGGAATCAGAAAGATATGAACTGGCATTGGTAGAAGCAGATGATAAAAGAAAGCAGGATCGCATCCGTGATATTAGTATTGGTATGGTTGTGATCCTGAGCCTCCTGTCCATAACCTTACTGATCCATCGCTCCCGTCAAAAAATAAGGTTAAAATCTATTAAGCTAGAAAAAGAACAGTTGGCTCTGCTTCTTGAAAAACAACAGTTGGACGAAGAACTTCTTCAGTCCAAGCGAGATATGAAGGATTTTCTCGTTCGAATCAAGGAGAATGAAAATGTTATTCGAAGGCTCGAAGAGGATCTGTATAATGCACAGCAACAGCATCAAAAAGATAATGTTGTGGAGATCCAGAACAGCCTAAACCAAATGCTGGAATCACATATAATGACGGACGAACGGTGGTACAGGTTTAAATCATTATTTGAGACATCTAACCCCGGATTCTTCGATGAGCTGACATTTCGCTATCCCAATATATCGGAAAGCAATCTTAGGCTGCTAACCTTTAGTAAGTTAAACCTAAGTAATCAAAGTATAGCTCATCTTTTGGGGATATCATTGGATGGTGTGAAGAAGGCCAAACAAAGGCTGCGTAAAAAAATAGATTACGCTATAGATGATCTATAACGTAATCTGTTTTTTGATTGTAAAATCTATTTGCCTTCAAAGGCTGCTATGATCTGACTGCGGAAAGTGGCGTCTTTTTCAGATAATTCGAACGATTTGCGATAAGTATCTACCACAGCAAATACTTCCGCTGGCTGACCCGATCCATTATCAAGAAACAATTTAAAACTGTATGTAGCAGATTCAGAAAGGTCGACAGCACCTTTATTGGATGAAAATACCGTTGGTAGAATGACCTGACTAGTCATCTTGCCCGAAGTTGGTAGTTTAAACATCGTGCCTAGAGCTTTAACAAAAGCATCGGATTGCGCCCCTACCGAGGATATCTTTATCGATCCCCTTGCAAAGCCAGCTTTTTCGTCAACCGTACCGTCACTTTTCAAACCAGGCTTGATATTCTTTAGTACTTCAATTTTTAGGCCTACAGTATCTTTGTCAAACAGAGACTTTGTTGTATACACCATTGAAGAATCTGTACTTACTTCGTCTGTAAAGCGTAGGAACAAGTGCTGCTTCGCAGCATCTACCTGGTTACTTAGTTGTTCTATTGTAGGGTTTCCCTTTGTCGCATTACCGCTAGATGAATTGCCATCCTTTGGTGCGTTATTGCACGCGCTTAGTGCCAGAACAAAAGCAGTACCTAATCCTAAAAAAGAGTTAATCGATCTCATAAGCGTTGTTTTTTATTGTGAAACAATCAAGATACAATAATGTTTTATTTTATTAAAGCTTTGTACAGAATTTCTATCGGATGATATGACTTTCTACCTACGCCATCTTTGATCTGATGTCTGCACGAAGTACCAGCTGCCGCTATCACAACATTCTCTGCCGCACTGCGCACCGCAGGCAGTAAAACCAACTCCGCAACCTTCATCGAGATATCGTAGTGTTCTTTTTCATATCCAAAAGAACCAGCCATCCCGCAGCAACCTGAAGGAATCACTTCTACGGTATAATTTAGTGGTAAAGAAAGTAACTTTTCAGTAACCCCGACCAAGTGGAAGGCCTTTTGATAACAATGCCCATGCAATTTGATTACCTGTTGCTCCGAAGTGAACTGCTCTGGGTGTATATTTCCTTTTTCAACTTCTTGCATCAAGAATTCATCAATCATTAATGCGCTCTTAGCGACACGTAGAGCCTCTTCCATTTGCTCCTTATCCACCAAAGAAAGGTATTCATCTCTAAATGTAAGAATTGCTGAAGGTTCAATACCGATCAATGGCGTATGCTCGTTGATTAGCCCTTTTAATAAAGAGATGTTTTTATTTGCCAATACCTTAGCCTCTTTAACGAAACCTTTAGATAGGTACGTGCGTCCGCTTTCTTTATGCGGAGGCACGAGTACCTCATAGCCTAAAGCAGTCAATAGCTTGTAGGCTGTAATTCCTATCTCGGTATCGTTGTAGTCTGTAAATTCATCGCAAAAAAGATATACCCTCTTTTTTGTGTGTGTTGGAGACTGGCGCTTCACCCATTGCTTAAGTGTCGTCCCAGAGACTGTAGGGAGCGATCGAGCTGGGGCAAAGCCCACTATCTGTTTAATAATATTAGCGAATAAAGGCGTTTGCGCAAAGAAATTATATACAGGAGCCACCATAGATCCCAATTGCTGACTTTTGGTAAAGTTGGCAATTAATTTTGAACGGACTGGAGCTCCGTTGACATCGTAATATTGTTGAAGAAACTCCGCCTTCATTTTCGCAACATCCACACTAGAAGGACATTCGGTCTTACATCCTTTACAGCTCAAACAAAGGTCCATGACCTCCTTTATTTCTTCATGATCAAACCTATTTTTCTTTGTCGAATTGGTCAGGAACTGACGGAGCATATTCGCACGGGCCCGTGTCGTGTCTTTTTCATTTCTTGTTGCCATAAAGGAAGGACACATCGTTCCACCTGTTATTTCCGTCTTACGACAATCTCCAGAACCCGAACATTTTTCGGCTAATCGCAAGATGCTCTCGTCTTTTGTAAAATCAAAATAAGTAGGAATGGCTGTACCATCAACAGCTTTGTCATAGCGCAAGAAGGTATCCATAGGTGGGGCGTCCACAATCTTATTGGCATTAAATATACCTAGCGGATCAAAAGTATGTTTGACCTCTTTTAATAGACTATACACCTTATCCCCTAGTACCTTGCTAATGAATTCTCCCCGCAATCGACCATCACCGTGTTCGCCACTTAGAGATCCATTATATTTAAGTACAAGATCTGTTGTTTTCTCCAGTATACTGCGAAACTGCTTCTTCCCTTCGGCAGATTTTAGATTGATAAAAGGCTCGATGTGCAGCTCACCGGCACCGGCATGCGCATAGTAAGATGCATGCACGCCCTCTTCTTGCAATAGTTTTTGGACATCCGAGACATAAGCTGGTAGATCTTCCGGAGAGACTGCGCAATCCTCAATCAGATTGACAGGCTGACTATCTCCAGGTAAGTTACGAATCAAGCCGAGACCTGCTTTACGTACATCCCACACCAGATTGGTTTCCTTATCGCCGGTGATCAATGGATAGGCATAACCTAATTTTTTTGCTATGAGTTCTTCTTGCAGTCTTTGCGCCTTTTCCGCAATCTCCTGGGCTGTATTAGCCCTAAACTCAACAATAAGAAGCGCTTGAGGATCTCCCTCAATGAAAAAGCGGTTGTATTGATACGTGGGATGCCCTACTGTAAAATCTAGTATATACTTGTCGACTAGTTCGGACGCCTCAGGGGCGTGCTCCAATGCCACTACATTACCGCGCATACATTCTACCATGTCGTCAAAATGTACACATAAAAGACCTATTTCTTTGGGGGGCAATGGGCGCAATCGCAACACGGCCTCTGTTACAATGCCAATAGTTCCTTCGGAGCCAGCTAGAAGATTACAGAGATTGAAAGGTTCATCTTTATTAACCAAAAAATCCAGAGCGTACCCCGTGTTCCGTCTTGTTAAGGTCTTTTTGGGAAAACCACTTTCTATAGCTTCTATATTTTCGTTGTTGGTAAGGATTTCATTCAGTCGGCGATAAATATCACCTTCTCTCCCTTTTTTTGCTAGTTTTTCAAAATAGGCTCCTGGCGTTAGCTCTTCGAAGACTACTTCGTTAGAATCATTTAAAATAACATTTGCACGTATTAAGTTCTGACGGGTGTCTCCCCATACGATAGAGTGCAGGCCCGAAGAATTGTTACCAATCATACCGCCTATCATCGCACGGCTGGCGGTCGAAGTCTCTGGACCGAACATAAGTCCATATGGTTTTAGGTAGGCGTTTAGATCATCGCGAATCACTCCCGGTTCTACTTTTACCCAGCCTTCTTCGACATTGAGTTCGACTATTTTGTTAAAATACTTGGACACATCAACCACAATTCCCTTACCTACAACTTGGCCTGCCAATGAGGTGCCAGCTGTACGAGGGATTAGGGTTACCCTATTCTCTGCTGCAAAACGCACTAATTTGACCAAATCTCCTTTGGTATAAGGAATCGCAACTGCGACTGGTAATTCCTGATAAACAGATGCATCCGTTGCATAAGCCATACGGATGGTTTGGTGCTTAGGGTCTGAGGGGTTATAATAGAGCTCGCCCTCTATCTCATGGTTTAGTTTCTCTAACGTTGACAACATGAAGTTTGTTTATTAAATCCAATGGATAAACAAATCTAACGAATCTTAGACTATTATTTCGTATATTAGACTTAATGATTGTTATTTTTTGCAAGATAGTATATAACTATCGCAAAATAACGCACATCAACATATCCTCCCTTCTAAGCGAAACAAGTTTAATAAGTAGAATATAATTCATAAATAAATATAGTATTGTGAATTATATTCTAAAAAACGTTATCTTTGCAGAATTATGGCGAAAATAGAAATATCTTTAGATCATGTTGATTATCAAATCCTTCGTATTATGCAAAATAATGCGCGGACAAATAATGCGGATATTGCCCGCGAATTGGGCATGGCTCCTTCTGCTATATTAGAGCGAGTCAAGAAACTAGAACAACGTGAAGTAATATTGCAGTACAATGCAAAAATCAATCCATCTGCTTTAGATCAAAATTTACTGTCTTTTATTTTTATAAAGACTTCCGACATTATTGGCGAACAGGGAGTTGCTTATCTTTTAGCAGAAATACCAGAAGTCCAAGAGGTACATGATATCGCTGGAGACGACGGGTATTTAATCAAAGTACGCACCAATGATGCTGCTGGTCTAGTGGACCTCATGCGTAATACCTTAGGAAAGATAGAGGGTATAATTTCTACCCGTACCACTATCGTACTAGAGACTATTAAGGAAGAGCAAAAATTGGTAATACCGTCTAAAGATTAAGTATGAACGAAAAAAGTCCTTCTGTCGCTAGTATTGTCTTTGCATACCTCGTCGTATACATTGTGTGGGGATCAACTTTCTTTTTTATAGAGAAAGCATTGCACTCCTTTCCACCATTTGTATTGGGCTCGATCCGTTTCATCATTGCGGGATCCTTGCTTATGGGATATTGCGGGCTAAAAGGCTACAAAATATTTAATAGAAGTGATGTCAAACAAGCAATATTTGTAGGTTTCTTACTTCTGTTTATTGATATGGCTGCTATCATATGGTCTGAACAGTTTATATCCAGTGGTATCGTTTCTATCCTTTCAGCAGCTACGGCTATCTGGTTTATTATTTTTGACAAGCCCAAATGGAAGGAAAATTTCTCGAGTTTACCTATTGTTTTAGGCTTGATTTTGGGTTTCACAGGTGTTATCATGTTGTTTGCAGAACAGGTGTTCGGTCAGACCGATGATGGGGAAAGATCACAAAATCTAATTGCAATGGGAGTTCTTATCCTTGGGACCATCGGATGGACGATAGGTTCACTGACTTCGAAGTACAGCCAAAAGGAGAAAAGTGATAAACCCAAAGAACAGTCCTTGAATGTTATTGTCAAGACGGCTTGGCAGATGGTTACGGCCGGAACTGCATTTACTACTGTAGCACTGCTCAATGGGGAGTATCAGTCATTCGATTATTCAGCTGTTGCTCCTGCGGATTGGGGGGCTATGATCTATTTGGTTTTCTTCGGCTCTATCCTGGCATTTAGTTCCTATATCTGGTTGTTACAAGTACGTCCGGCTACTGAAGTCAGTACCTATGCCTATGTAAATCCTATTGTGGCTCTATTATTGGTCCATTTCTTTACCGATCATCAGGTTACCTCCTTGCAGATCTTTGGTTTAGCCGTCGTTTTATTCTCGGTGTTGTTAATGAATTGGAATCTGTACAAAAACAACAGAACTATCCGGGCTCTTCGTTATCGTAAAAAACTGAAGCGTGTAAAAAATATGGCGCCGAAAAGTAGTATACCTCGAATCATCGAAGTAGCAGATTTTAGCGCTAAAGAAAAGAAGAAACAAGCTGCCAAAGAGGCAAAAAAGGATAATTAAAAAAAACTTTCATGATCTGCCAGTTGGCGGATCATGAAAGTTTTTGATGATCTCTGAAAATATACACTTTCAGAAAAAGGGAACTATTAATACTTCCCTACAATTACTTTTACCATGTTTTCAAAATTGAAATACTGCATGGCGATCTCCTGAACACGTTTCGGAGTCATATCACGGAGGACATCCTGATAGTACCTATAATAAGAAAAGTCCAATCCGCTGAAATAAACAGCCTTAAATTTATCGACATGCGAAAAGATGCTTTCCAAACTACCAAGAAGGCTTCCCTGCATATAGTTACGTACCAGATCAATCTCTGTTTCGTCAGCTTGTTCTTCAGTCAAACGGCCAAATTCACGCTCGATTTCCACTAAAGTCGCTTTCGTAACATCAACACCCACTTCTGAGCTCAAAGTTATAAAAGCGCTGTGTTTTAGACTGATTACGGCCGACCCTATACTGTACGTGTAGCCTTTGTCTTCTCGAATATTACGCATTAGCCTTGAACCAAAAAAACCTCCAAATAGCGTGTTAACAAACTGTATAGCAGGAAAATCTGAATGATTCCGACCGACTGTATAGCTTCCCATTCGTATTGCAGACTGTAAGGCATCCTCTTTGGTTTCGATAAGTAGCTTGGAAGGGATTGATTCAGCCAGTACAATCGAACCATTCATAGCGGATTGCTTTCCTTCCCAATTTTCGCCAAATAGACGATCTACGAGTTCTCTAAGCGAGTCATCTATCTTACCGGCAATTAGCAAAGTGCAGTTTTTAGGTTGGATCTGGCGTTGAAATAAATCCAGTAATTGCTCTCTCTTTATAGAGTCGTAGTCTGCTACAGTAGCAACAGCACCATACTGATTGTCGCCGAATAGATTCTGGTAGAATAAACGACGGGCTACCACATCATTTTTTTGAAGAGCAATCTGTAAGTTTTGCTTGTTATTACGTATATAAGTATCTAGTTCCTCCTGCGGGAAAGTTGAATTGCAAAGGATGTCAGCGACAATAGGCAATACTTTATCCGCATACTTACGGATAGTGTATAGCGAGAGTGCTGTGTAGTCAAAGCTATATTCCGGCATCAGGTACGCGCCGTAGAAATCAATCTCTTCTGCGATCTGAGCACTACTCCTTGTTAAGGTACCTTCCTTCAACATAGACGATAACGCTACATTTAGGAGGGGGATTCTCGAGGTATCGTAGCTATTCTCAAACACAAATTCAAATTTCATCAGCTCTAGATCCTCTGCATGGAATAAGAAAGTGTGCAGACCGTTGATATGATTTACAGATTCTGGCTGTACCAAATCTAAGTTCTTTATCGGTTGTGCTAAAGGGGCTATTGATCGATTAAGCATTTGCGCCTCCTTTCGTTTGATACCATAATGTGGATGAGTTTTCCTTCCTGAAAATATCGGAAGAAACACGTAATAAATCTTCCGATTTGATGTTTAAATATCTAGCGCCTTCCTTATTATAATCATTAGCATCACCTAGCACTTCATAATATGCAAGGTTCATTGCTTTATCCAAGATAGACAGTTCTGCAAATAGCATGGTAGACTCAATTTTATTTTTTACTTTTTGTAGTTCGGTCTCGTCTACCAGCGTCGATTTAATATTCTCGATCTCTTCCCAGATCATAGCTTCAGCGTCAGATAGGCTTACATTTTCGGAGGGTTTGCCTTCAATTACAAATAGATTACTATCTATACTCCCCGTTACGTAAGCATTGATTTCCGAAAAGCACTGCTTCTCCTTGACCAGTGATCGATACAGTCTTGAGGAGGATCCTCTCGATAAGATATCAGAAAGCAGATCCATGGTCTGATAGTCTTCAGACGATCTTTCGTAGCCATGAAACGCGATATAGATACTGTCTACAGGAACTTCTGCCACTACAGTCTCCCGTTTAGCAATCGACTGTTGAGGTTCTTTAGGAAGATTACGTTGATAAGATTCGCCTTTAGGAATATCTGCAAACCACTTCTGTGTAAGCGATTGCACCTGCTCTACCGTAACATCTCCTGCGACAACCATGATGGCATTTTGAGGCGTATAGAACTTTTTGAAAAAAGCCTTGACGTCTTCCATCTTAGCATCCTCAATATGTTTGAGCTCCTTTCCAATAGTAGCCCATCGATAAGGATGTACTTTGTAGGCCATAGGTCTCAGTCGAAGCCAAACATCTCCGTATGGTTGGTTTAAGTAACGTTGTTTAAACTCCTCACACACAACTTGCCGCTGAACCTCTAGGCTTTGATCGCTAAATGCTAAGCTTAGCATACGATCACTTTCCAACCAAAAAGCAGTTTCCAGATTGTCAGCAGGTAGGGTAATGTAATAGTTAGTGATATCGTTGCTGGTAAATGCATTATTCTCACCTCCTACCTGTTGAAGTGGAGCATCGTAGCTAGGGATATTTACCGAACCACCAAACATCAAATGCTCGAATAGATGTGCAAATCCGGTTTGATCAGGAGATTCGTCCCGAGCTCCAACGTTGTATAAAATATTGACAACAGCCATTGGCGTCGTATGGTCTTCATGTACCAGTACAGTCAATCCGTTGTCTAAAGTAAACCTTTCAAAGTTTATCATAAGAGATCTTAAAACAAGAAATTAAATCCAGTTAATACCTTTTTTTAATAAGGCTAATGTTTTTGCTTCTGCCGAATCAGGCTTTGCAGTGAAATTGTAAAACCAATTGGCCTGAGCAGGTAAGCTCATCAAGATTGATTCGATACGACCGTTGGTTTCCAGTCCAAACCGAGTACCAGAATCATACACCAGGTTAAACTCTACATAGCGCCCTCTTCGTAACAGTTGCCAATCTTTCTCTTCCGCACTAAAGTTCTTATCACGGTTTTTATTTACCAGGTTCGCATACATTGGTGCAAAGCTTCGGCCTAGATCGCAAGAAAATTCAAAAATCTCTTCGTAGGTCAGTCCTGTTTTTTCAGGTGTTAGCTTGTCGTAAAATACGCCCCCGATACCTCTTGTCTCCTCCCGGTGCTTAATGAAAAAGTAATTATCAGCCCACGCTTTAAATTCTTCGTAAAAATGTGCTTGATGCTTATCACAAACTCCCTTTAATGTCTGGTGAAAATAGCGAGCGTCTTCTTCAACAACATAATGCGGCGTCAAGTCAATACCGCCCCCAAACCAGCGTTTCTCCTCGTTAAGCTCGAAATAGCGGATATTCATGTGTATAATAGGGACATGCGGATTATTGGGGTGGATTACGATAGATACCCCTGTCGCAAAGAAATCGTCACAATCTACACCAAAAGCTTTCTTTATAGCTTCGGGAAGCTTACCGTGCACCGCAGAGAAGTTAACACCTCCCTTTTCAAGGATATTTCCATTCTGAATAATTCGGGTTCTACCTCCGCCACCACCTTCCCTTTCCCAGATTTCCTCTTCAAATTTAGCTCCGCCATCCAGCGCTTCTAACGCTTGACAGATTTCATCTTGTATACGCTGATATTCCTCAGCGATCTTTTCTTTTAATACCATTCTATGTGAAGTCTTTGGCCAATTTCGCTACTTCCGAGCTAGCAGACTGATGATTATACAATACTTGGAATACCATATTACAGATAGGCATTTTCAATTCAAATCTCTGAATGATACTTTGTATACAGGCCGAGGCATAATAGCCCTCAGCCACCATGTTCATTTCCAACTGTGCAGACTGTACAGTGTATCCTTTGCCAATCATATTGCCGAATGTTCTATTGCGGCTGAACTGAGAATATGCTGTGACCAACAGGTCTCCCAGATACGCAGAAGCATTGATGTCCCTATATTGCGGATCCAGTGATTTCACAAAGTAAGCCATCTCCCGGATAGCGTTAGAAATAAGCACAGCCTGGAAATTATCACCATACCCCAGTCCATGGCATATTCCACCAGCCAAGGCGTATATGTTCTTCAAAACAGCCCCATACTCGATGCCGATAATATCATTGGAGGTGATCGTATTGATGTAGCGGGAAGCATAAAAACCAGCTACCAGAGCTGCTTGTTTTTCTTCACTGCAGGCAAAGGTCAGGTAGGATAATTTTTCCTGAGCGACCTCTTCGGCGTGACAAGGCCCCCCGATAGCTACAATTTGATCCAAGGGAATATCATATCGAGCGCGAAGGTATTCACCAACAATCTGATTTTCGTCCGGAATAATCCCCTTAATCGCAGATACGATCGTTTTTCCTTCAAAATCCGATGCTGTCAACCCATGCAATGCAGCTTTCAGATAAGTAGCCGGAGTATTGACAACCACGATATCACATTGTTGTACAATCCATTTTACATCAGAGCTGATGTTCGACTTTTTTACCTTGACTTCGACTGCGCTTAAATAACTCGGATTATGCTTATATTGTCGAATAAACGTTACGTCCTCGGGCTTACGAACCCACCAGAACACCTCCTTAGCCAGTATGTTGTCGGTCAACATCTTAATCATTGCCGTCGCCCAACTCCCGCTTCCGATTATACCAATCTTCAAATTTGAACTATCCATCATTCCAGGCAAAGATAATTAATATTAAATTAACAGCTGTTTTAGCCTTCGATTAATTGTATAAAAATGACTTTTCTTATCTTCACCGATATTTATCTATTGAAAGACGAATACTATGACTGAAAAGGAAAAAATGATTGCGGGCAAACCGTACTATGCCCATGTCAAAGAGTTGACCACACTGCGCTTAGCTGCACAGCGACTTTGTTATAGATATAATCAAATTGACCCCAAAAACTACAAAGAGCGTAAAGGGCTCATTAGAGGGTTGTTTGCAAAGACTGAAGCTATGTTTTGCGTCGAGCAGCCCTTCTACTGCGATTATGGATTTAACATTGAGATCGGCGAGAATTTTTTCTCCAATTATCACTTGACTATCTTAGATTGCGCACCTGTCAAAATAGGAAACAACGTGATGATGGGGCCTTCGGTCTCTATCTTCACCGCCGGACATCCTTTACATCATGAAGTACGAAATACCGGCTTAGAGTATGCGATGCCAGTAACTATCGGCGACAATGTATGGATCGGAGGTAATGTTGTGATCAATCCTAATGTAACCATTGGGCACAACTCCGTAATAGGCTCCGGTAGTATCGTGACCAAAGATATTCCCGCAAATGTTGTAGCTGCAGGAAACCCGTGCAAGGTTATCAGAGCTATAACCGACGAAGACAAAAACTTCTATTTTAAAAACCAGCGATTGGATGCCGAAAGCCTAAAAGACCTTTCATGATCCGCCAGCTGGAGGATCACCAATAGGTATGAGCCGAACCCGATTGTATCAGTACACTTTCAAAATAAAAAACCTGAAGCGGGGAGCTTCAGGTTTTTACCAAACCAATTATTAACCTAAATATGAAATTATGAAATTTTTACTTTTTGATATTAAAACGCCAACCCATCTGCATTAGTATAAAAGCCATGTGGTATTAACATTTTTTAACAACTGCGAATAAATTCTCGAAATATTTTTATTTCACAACAATATCCCTTATCCTTGTATCAAATACTTTAGGGGTGTCTGTGAAATAACAGGCTGAGATTTTACCCTTGGAACCTGATCTAGTTCATACTAGCGTAGGGAAAAGTAAGTGTACCATTCACTTTGTGGCTACCTATCTGTAGCGCTGCTTTTATAGCATTCCTAAAGTACTTTATTTAAAATTATTTAGTACTATGCAGATAAAAGTAAACAATCAACTCCATCAGTTTAGCGACGAATTTTCCCCTACGTTAGCAAATGTGCTATCCCTGTTGATGCCTGATCTAAAGACAAATGGGGTCGCTGTAGCTATTAACAGTAGCGTGATACCACGTGAAGACTGGCCCTCTACCCCTATTGCAGACCAAGACGATATACTGATCATCACCGCTACTCAAGGCGGATAAATACGATTAACTATGACAACGCAAAACACGACAATTACCACATTGCCCTTTCCTAACGCAAAGAAAGTTTACCTATCCGGAAGCTTACATCCCATCAAGGTTGCCATGCGCGAAATCACGCTATCACCTACCCGATTGAGCAATGGCCGCCTCGAAGAGAATCCACCGATAACCATATATGACACATCAGGTCCCTATACCGATGTAGACAAAGCCATTGATATCAAAAGCGGTATCGAACGTATTCGTGAGCCATGGATTCTAGAACGCGGCGATGTTGAAGTATTAGAGAATATCAGTTCAGAGTATGGCAATAAGAGAGCCAATGACCCTAAGTTAGCCGATCTACGCTTTGACTATCAGCATAAGCCCAAAAGAGCACTTGCGCAACACAATGTGACTCAGCTTCATTATGCAAAAAAGGGAATTATCACAGCCGAGATGGAATACGTCGCGATCCGTGAGAACCAGCGTATAGAACAACTGGAAAACAGTACCGAAGGGATGAACCACCAACATAGTGGACATAGTTTTGGTGCGAATACGCCGAATGGCAAGATAACCCCAGAGTTTGTTCGGGCGGAGATTGCAGCTGGAAGAGCCATTATCCCCAATAACATCAATCATCCGGAAAGCGAGCCTATGATTATAGGGCGTAATTTTTTAGTTAAGATCAACGCTAATATCGGCAATAGTGCTGTTACATCCAGTATCGAAGAGGAAGTCGAGAAAGCGGTATGGGCATGCCGCTGGGGCGCAGATACTATAATGGACCTATCTACCGGAAAAAATATCCATGAAACCAGAGAGTGGATTATTCGAAACTCACCCGTTCCAATCGGTACAGTACCCATCTATCAAGCGTTGGAAAAGGTAAATGGTATTGCGGAGGATCTCACATGGGAGATCTTCCGGGATACACTTATCGAACAAGCAGAGCAAGGTGTCTCCTACTTTACCATCCATGCCGGTGTATTGCTGCGATATATCCACCTTACTGCCAAGCGCGTTACGGGCATTGTATCCAGAGGAGGGTCTATCATGGCCAAATGGTGTCTGTTCCATCATAAAGAGAACTTTCTCTATACTCATTTTGAGGAGATATGCCAGATTATGAATCAGTATGATATCGCGTTTTCTCTTGGGGACGGTCTGCGTCCAGGATCTATTGCCGATGCCAATGATGAAGCTCAATTTGCCGAACTGGAAACATTGGGCGAGCTTACCAAGATCGCATGGCAATACGACGTACAGGTTATGATCGAGGGGCCAGGACATGTGCCGATGCATCTGATCAAGGAAAACATGGATAAGCAGCTGGCCTGTTGCGATGAGGCCCCCTTCTATACATTAGGCCCCCTTACGACAGATATCGCTCCCGGTTATGATCATATTACATCAGCCATTGGTGCGGCCATGATCGGCTGGTATGGTTGCGCAATGCTGTGTTATGTGACTCCAAAAGAACACCTAGGTTTACCCAATAAAAAGGATGTCAAGGACGGTGTGATAACCTATAAGATCGCGGCGCATGCTGCCGACCTGGCAAAAGGACACCCTGGTGCACAGTATCGAGACAACGTACTTAGTAAAGCCCGCTTTGAGTTTCGCTGGGAAGATCAATTCAACCTATCATTAGATCCCGATACAGCACGCGAATACCATGACGAGACACTACCCGCCGATGGAGCCAAGGTAGCGCACTTTTGCTCGATGTGTGGACCTAAATTCTGCTCGATGAAGATCACCCAGGAGATCCGGGAAAGCGTTGCCGAAGGAATGCAGCAGAAGTCCGAGGAATACATCGAATTAGGAAAGGAAATCTATCTCTAAATGCGTATCGTAACACTGCCTGGTCCTGTTGATAATGAAGATGCACTGATACGACAGTTTCTTTCCTGTCCTGAAGTTGTTATCCATATTCGCAAACCAGGGCTGGAATCCAAGGCAATGATGAGATTGGTAGATCAGTTTACCCCAGAAGAGAAAAAGCAGCTTGTGCTGCACAGCTGCCAGGATTTAAGCCACGAATGGGGCTTAGATCGAGTTCATTACCCTTCGTCCATTCGGGATGAAGGGCTTGATCTCGGTTTGCACAAATACGCCTACGTCAGTACTTCTACACATAGCTGGGCTGAATTTAACGCGTTGGACAGCCGCTATCACGCTGCCTTTATCAGTCCTGTATTTCCGAGCATTTCAAAGACAGACTACAGGGAGAACGCGCAACTGCATCGTACGGACAAACGTATGAATTTCTCGACTTCCCTCATTGCACTGGGCGGTATATCCAAGGAAAACATCCATTCCCTTAAATCAGATTTTGACGATGTGGCGTTATGTGGTGCAATCTGGCTTGTACAAGATCCTTTTGCAGCGTTCGAGACATGCTACACGTTGTGGCATAATCATTAAAACATAGAACACCTACTTTCAAGCATATGTACAGCAAAATACAATATATTTCTTCAGGTACCACCGAAGAACAACAACTAAACAACATTAAGTCCGTATTACAAAAAGGGATCCAATGGGTACAGCTGCGTTTTAAGACCGAAGATCATTCGGCGGTACGTAGAGTAGCTCACGCGACTAAGTTTCTAAAACAGGAATACGACTTCACCTTTATCATCAATGACTTAATCGATATTGCTCAAGAAGTGGATGCAGATGGGGTACACTTGGGCCTAGAAGATCAAGGAGTTGCGATAGCGCGACACCAGCTAGGGAGTGATAAGATTGTAGGAGGAACAGCCAACACATGGAGCGATGTACAGCAGCGTATCCTTGAAGGTTGCGACTATATAGGCTTAGGGCCGCTACGTTTTACCACGTCAAAGGCGAAGCTCAGTCCGCTACTCGGTGTCGAAGGTTACAGAGATATCTTTGATGAATTAAAAGGTAGCCCGGTACCACCTATTTATGCGATTGGAGGCGTGACATTGGAGGATATTCCATTGCTATCCTCCATCGGGGTATATGGTGTTGCTATATCAAGCTACCTTGAACGCGAAGACCTTAAGCATTTAACAATACATCACACTAACCTTACTATATAATGAAAAACCTAACAATAGCAGACCGTACGTTTCAATCCAGATTATTTATGGGTACCGGAAAATTTGGCTCCAATCAACAGATGCAAGATGCTATCACCGCTTCTGGTACGGAGCTGGTTACGGTAGCACTCAAGCGTGTTGACGATAATACTGATGATGATATATTATCCTATGTCAGTCCCTCAGGAGCACATCTTCTCCCGAATACGTCAGGTGCACGTACTGCGAAAGAAGCAGTATTGGCAGCGCAGCTGGCCCGCGAAGCCATGCAGACCAATTGGATAAAATTAGAGATCCATCCTGATCCTAGGTACCTTATGCCGGATCCCATAGAGACCTTGGCCGCATGCGAGCAGTTGGTCAAGTTGGGCTTTGTGGTTCTGCCTTATATTCATGCAGACCCGGTGCTTTGCAAGCGACTAGAGGATGTAGGTACTGCCGCCGTGATGCCTTTGGGGTCGCCTATCGGTACCAATCAAGGGCTAAAGACGATTGATTTTCTATCCATCATCATCGAGCAGAGCCATGTCCCCGTCATCGTGGATGCAGGTATTGGAGCACCCTCCGATGCGAGCAAAGCCTTGGAGATGGGCGCAGATGCTGTCTTGGTCAATACGGCAATAGCGGTATCAAATCAGCCTGTCGCGATGGCACAGGCCTTTGCCAAGGCTGTCAAAGCCGGTCGACTTGCCTACGAGGCTGGTCTAGGCTATGTCGATAAAACAGCGGCTTCCAGTAGCCCTCTTACCGCTTTTTTAAATCAAACCTATAGCTAATGGAGACTACATTCACCGGCGTATTCAACGATTACTCTTGGCAAGAGATAAAGGACAGGATATACGGGACTACGATAGATGAAGTCTACCGGTCACTACGTAAAGAAAAGCGCGATGTATATGACTTTTTAAATTTATTATCGCCAGTTGCCAAGCCCCTGTTGGAAGAGATGGCCCAGTTATCGCACAGGCTCACCATAAAGCGTTTTGGTAAAAATGTACAGCTGTATGCGCCATTGTACCTCAGCAACGAATGTCAAAATATTTGTACATACTGTGGCTTTAGTATGGACAATAAGATCCCAAGACGTACGCTGCAGCCCTTCGAAATAGAACTGGAGGCAGCAGCACTAAAGAAAATGGGATTTCACCATGTTCTTTTGGTGACCGGCGAATCCAATCACCGGGTGGATACCGATTATTTCGTACGTACGGTCACACAATTAACATCCATATTTTCAAACATATCCATAGAAGTACAGCCTTTGGATTATGAAGATTATATGTTATTGCATGAAGCCAAAGTAAACGCTGTCATGGTGTATCAGGAGACCTATCACCAGGCCGCCTATAAACGTTATCATCCGAAGGGCAAAAAGTCCAATTTTCAATATAGACTCGAAACTCCCGATCGCATCGGTAAGGCCGAAATCCATAAAATTGGCTTAGGCGTGTTACTGGGGCTGGAGGACTGGAGGGTTGATAGTTTCTTTACCGCATTACACATTGATTACCTTCAAAAGAAATACTGGAAGACCAAGTACAGTGTATCCTTTCCCCGACTACGCCCCGCGAGTGGCAGCGTAGAACCCAATTTCATCATGCAGGACGACGATCTGCTCCAATTGATATGTGCCTATAGGATCTGGAATCCAGATCTCGAGTTGTCACTTTCCACGAGAGAGCATGCCGTATTTCGGGATCATATCATTCCATTAGGGATCACCGCCATGAGTGCCGGCTCCAAGACTAATCCCGGTGGCTACGTTGTCGCTCCCGAATCACTTGAACAATTTGAAATTAGCGATGAGCGAACTCCAGCACAAATCGCTGCCTTAATCACACAAAAGGGCTATCAGCCCGTATGGAAAGACTGGGTGCCGGAGTATTAATCTTAACTACCATGAAATATCCATGTAGCAGACCTGCACAAAGAACAATAAACAAAAAATGAATATTCCATCCCGACCAGTCGGGACAGGTAAATGACAGCTAAAGAACAAATCGATCCGCCAGCTGGCGGATCATGAAATAATTTTACACATATGAAATTAACAAAAGAACAGATCTTACGCTACAAAAAGCAGATATCCTTTCCTCCAATAGGGATTCAGGGACAGACTCAAATCTGTCAGAGTCGGGTTCTTGTGATCGGTGCCGGCGGTTTGGGAGCGCCTAGCTTGATGTATCTGGCTGCTGCTGGTGTGGGGACCTTAGCCTGTATAGATTTTGACCGTGTAGAGATTCATAATCTTCACCGACAGATTATACACCGCGAAAAAAATATAAGTGTACCTAAGGTATTCTCCGCAATGGAAGCCATTCTTGCACTCAATTCAACGGTCAACTTTGAAGCAATAGATGAAAAAATAACCGAGGACAATATCGATGACTACGTAGCACAGTACGATGTTGTCTTGGATGGAACAGATAATTTTACGTCGCGCTACGCGATCAATGACGCCTGTGTCCGACAAAATAAACCACTTATCTACGGTACTGTGTTGAATTTTGAGCTTCAGCTTGCCGTCTTTAATTTGCAAGGATCCAAACATCTCCGAGATCTCTTTCCGCTCCCACCCGATCCGGATCAAGTCCCCAATTGCGAACTCAACGGAGTCTTAAATACCGTTCCAGGGATATTAGGTCTGATGATGGCACAGGAAGCCCTTGCTGTAATAACAGGTCGCCCCAGTCTGAAAAATCAACTGCTGATCCTGCGGACGGATACATGGAGTCTCAACAAAATTTCTTTCTAATACAGTTCCGTCAATCGCGATCGTAGCGCCTAAGCATAAAAAAATCCTGAAGCGGGGAGCTCCAGGATTTACCAAACCAATTATTAACCTAAATATGAAATTATGAATTTTATATTCGAAATACATATTACAAATGAGATACCAAATTGATGTTAGAACAATTATTTAACATTATTTTAACAAAAAAATATTGCCTCTCGATAAAGATATTTTCTAGCTGCTTTTTATAACGACCTTTTTTCATGCCAATGACAGTCAACTTATACTGCCAAAGCTTCATCAAATGACATTGTTCGGACTGACAAACTGCAATTAAGGCATAATAAAACTTTCATGATTTCTTTGGATCACCAACAGCCATGAACCGAACCCGATTGTAGCGGGTGAGCTCTTGAATGCCTACGATAAAGAACAATGTGATGAAAAAAGTTCTTGATGGCCATTAAACCGAGCGAAGAGAGCTCATTGATACCTTGAAGAGTTGAAACGAATCAATAATACAGACAGTTTCAGAAAAAAGAAAAATCCTGAAGCGGGGAACTCCAGGATTTACCAAACCAATTATTAACCTAAATATGAAATTATGAATTTTATATTCCCCTTAATAACGTCCACTTTTTTTTAAAATTACATAAACTGGCATGCCTTAACATTTTTTAACAAAAGACTAGGGTGCTAGGATATCCACCACCTTGTCGCTCAATCGTGTTATATCCGATTTCAATCCGACCATAAAAGTTAAGACGTGAAATGGTTGGCCCTCTACTTTGTTTACATTATACATGTAGCCGATCTCTGTTCCTAAGAAAAAGCCTTTAAACTTATAGTCCGCCCCTACGCCCAGTTTTGTGCCAAAAGCGATTGAGCGAAGGTATTCTACCTTCACAACATCTCCCACCAGATTAGATCGGGGTTCACTGGCCAATCCGATTGTGGGCCCGAGATAGACATACGTATTCAGTCTTTCAAATTGCCTTCTGCTCCCAGCCGCTAGGCTGAGCATGTAAAAACTCGATAAGCCATTTTCTATGATCGTATTAAAATCTGGATCCACATTCTTTTGATCGTATTTGAAAGACAACATGTACAGTGCGGGATACAGATAGTATTTAGGGTTTTTCAGCGTAATATCGAGTCCCATACTGCCCACAAAGAGCTTTGGCGATAGTACTTCCTTTGTTTTTCCGAGCGGGATCCCCAGTCCGGTTCCTGCAAAATAGTACACTTTTTTGTAGTGAATTGTATCCGCACCTGTCTGAGCCATCAGTCGTACAGACAAGCTGATGAGTAGTAAAATTAGTAAAATCCGATTCATTGTTCTAAAATAAAAATACCTTAACGGTTTCTATCCCTATTATAACAACGACATGGACTTATAGTTTTAGAATGAAAACGAGTTGTTAAAGACTATAAAAACATTTTACTTTGTGGTCCTTGGTTGAACAGTAAGTCGATGATACTCACCTGTGGCTGAAATCCTGTTCTGTCTTCGAATACCTGATAATATACTTTGGGATTAGGATAGACAGAAGGCCTTTTGGGGTGGATTGATTTTCTAAAATCCAATGCCTCGGGATAGCTTTCTTCGTAAGACTCCGTACGTTTTATTTCTCTCTGGATCTTTAACAATCGCAGTACTACTTGCAACTGCTCGAGATTAAAATCAAAAAGATAATCGTACTTCTTTTCATAGAATGGAGCGAATGCATCTTCGTAGTACTCAAAATATGCCGAGCTACGATACGCCGTCTGTATACTAGACCAGTGTAAGCGTTGCCAGTCATGGTCATAGCTTATCTTGACCTCTTTCATGGCCACATGTTCCTTCCTTCCATGCTGTATCGGGATGAATAGATCCAATATCCCATTGGCCGTAGCTATATGTGTTCTACTCCTATAGGTTTGTTTCGGAAAATGCTCGTGCTGATCTAAAAGGATATCTACAGGATTTTGTGCAATAGCATGAAAATACGATACCGGTGGAAGATAATTTGCAGATAATAGAACAGGGATAGACATTTTTTAACTATAATTTTGAATTTGTACGCAAAACTAATGTTATTTAGGGATATTTCCGATACAAAAAGCTTAGTAATAGTATTTAATCCTTTATCATAAAACAAGCGCCTCGAGCCAGCTGGCGGATCATGAAAGTTTTTATGGATAGGTACTGGCGAATGCTAAGCATTTTCTCTAAGTTTGCGTAACTTAAAACGTCACGATCGCTATAGATGAAGAAAAGTATATTACATTTTGTTTTACAGATGATGTCCAGGATGCCTTTTTGGATGTTATATGGGATCTCAGATGTATTGTATTTTTTGATTTATCATGTTCTCGGTTACCGAAAAAAGATCGTCTTCAAAAATCTACGGAACTCATTCCCGGAAAAAACCGAAGCCGAGATCCAGACCATCGCCAAGCAGTTCTACCGTTACTTTCCAGACATTATTGTCGAAGTAGTAAAGATGTTCAGCATCAACAAGGCGGATGTAGAAAAGCGCATCGAACTTCTTAATCCGGAGGAGGTATATAGACATTTCGATGCGGGCAAAGCGGTCATCGGTGTTACCGCGCATTACGGCAACTGGGAACTCGGTATACATCGATTATCACTGATGACAGAGTTTGCTAGACTCGTTATCTATAAGCCGTTAAACAACGAGGATATCAATCAGATATATAATGGTGTCCGAACGCGATTCGGCGCTACCATGGTTCCGATGAAGCAGATTTTAAGACACATCGTACGACTCAAAAACACACCGCATATTAGTATGTTTGTGGCCGATCAGACCCCTATGTACCAGGATTCAGATTATTACATGACTTTTCTCAATCAAGAGACATTAGTGTATACCGGTACCGAGCGTATAGCCAAGTTGACGAATAATCCTGTTGTTTTTTGCCATATCGGACGAAAGGCAAAAAGAGGATATTATTTTTGTAAATTTACCACTTTAGTAGAAACGCCATCTATGTGTGCGGATCACGAAATCACGAAAATTCATAATGAATTTACCGAGCAGATCATACGTGATACGCCGGCCTATTGGCTATGGTCACATAATAGATGGAAAAGACAGCGAAAAGATAAAGCATGACACAATACCCTAAGGTAGCCGTTGTAATATTAAACTGGAATGGCAAATATTTCTTAGAAAAGTTTTTGCCATCTGTATACAACAGTACCTACCCTAATATAGAATTTATACTGGGCGACAATGCCTCATCCGACGATTCCATCGATTTCGTGCGGGCTAATTTTCCACAGATTCGGATTATCCAAAATACGGAAAATCTTGGTTTCGCAGGTGGATACAATAGAATCCTCGAGCAAGTCGATTCCGAGTACTACGTACTGTTGAACTCGGATGTCGAAGTCAGTCCTGGATGGATCGAGCCCGTCATCGAAATGATGATCAAAGAGTCCTTCGTCGCTGCTCAGCCCAAAATACGCTCCTTTCACCAAAAAGAGTATTTTGAGCATGCGGGAGCTGCCGGCGGTTACATGGACGTCTATGGATACCCCTTCTGTCGTGGCCGTATCTTAAATACGGTCGAGATCGACTCCGGTCAATATGATACAGCAAAAGAAGTGTTTTGGGCCACAGGTGCTGCCCTATTTATAAAATCAGATGCCTGGAGAGAAGTTCAAGGCTTTGACGCAGATTTTTTTGCGCACATGGAAGAAATAGATCTCTGCTGGCGATTGAAAAAACTGGGTTACAGAATAGGCTACTGTCCGCAGAGTACCGTCTATCATGTCGGAGGTGGGACACTCAATACCAGTAATCCTAAAAAGACTTATCTAAACTTTAGGAATAACCTGGTTATGCTCCAAAAGAACCTGTCCTTTTGGTCAGCTTTATGGGTGATATTTGCTCGTCTTTGGTTGGATCTTATTGCGCTGATACATTTTCTGATTGAAGGAAAACCAAGAGACGCTTGGGCCATCAGCAGAGCGCATCAGTACTTTTTCCTGAATTTCTTTAGAAGCGCGGCAAAACGAAAAAAAACTCCTTCAACTTACAACAAAGTTGGTCTTTACAAAAAATGCATCATTTGGGAGCATTATGTGAACAAAATGCAGCGTTTCTCAGACTTGCCTGCAAATAATTTCCCTTTAAGGGACAAATAACGAATGCGACGATAGCTGCCGTCTTTTTTATGGAAAAAGACGATTAAAATAATGCCCTAAAATTATATTAGGGCATCAAAATTTCTTAATTTCGTTGCATATGTCGCAGGATATCCAATCGAAAATAGAACAATTAACAGCAGAACTTAATACATACAATTACCAGTATTATGTATTGGCAAATTCCGTAATCTCAGATTATGACTTTGATCAAAAGCTTAAAGAGCTGGAGGCTTTAGAATCTGCCTATCCCGAATATAGAGATGCCAACTCCCCTACGTTAAAGGTTGGGGGCGATATCACCTCCAAATTCAATACCGTACAGCATCGCTGGCCGATGCTCTCCCTTAGTAATACATACAGTGAGCAAGAGCTTATTGAATTTGACGAGCGCGTCCAAAAGTCAATCGGTCATGCCGTGCAGTACGTCTGTGAACTCAAGTTTGATGGACTATCTATCTCTTTGACCTATGAAAAAGGTAAATTGGTTCAAGCCGTGACCCGTGGAGACGGTGTGCAGGGCGACGATGTGACCAATAATGTACGGACCATCCGAAGTATCCCGCATCAGTTACGCTCCAAGGCAGCATATCCCGATCTATTTGAAATCAGGGGGGAGATTTTTATGCACAAATCTGCCTTTTTGAGATTAAACAACGAACGAGAAGAAAACGGTGAATCCACCTATGCCAATCCGCGGAATTTCGCATCAGGTACTATAAAATTACAAGACTCTTCCGAAGTTGCCAAACGACCTTTGGACTGCTTCCTGTACTTTCTATACATGGATAATCGGAATAGAGTATTTCAATCCCACTGGGATAGCCTGAATGCTGTACAAAGCTGGGGATTCCCCGTTTCTGATCACAGTAAACTGTGTGCTACAATTCAAGATGTTTTAGATTTTGTACACTATTGGGACACGGCACGCCATCAGCTCACTTTTGATATAGATGGTATTGTCATCAAGGTAAATGATTATGCCTACCAAGAAGAACTCGGCTTTACCGCCAAGTCTCCGCGTTGGGCTACTTCTTATAAGTTTAAGGCCGAACGTGCCGAGACCAGGCTAAATACTGTGAGTTATCAAGTCGGAAGAACCGGAGCTGTTACTCCAGTAGCCAACTTAGCCCCTGTTCTATTAGCTGGTACTACAGTAAGGCGAGCATCGCTGCATAATGCGAATGAAATAGAACGATTGGATCTACACCAGAACGATACGGTATATGTAGAGAAAGGGGGCGAAATAATCCCCAAGATAGTGGGTGTCAATCTGGAGAAAAGAATGCCGGGTGCCACTCCTATCCAATATCCGGATAGTTGTCCTGAATGCGGAGCCGGATTGGTTCGACAAGAAGGTGAAGCTGTACATTATTGCCCGAATGAAGACCATTGCGAGCCGCAGATCATCGGCAAGCTGCAACACTTTATAGGTCGCAAGATGATGGATATCCAAGGGCTGGGCGATGAGACTATCGTGTCGTTTTATAAGCAAGGCTTCTTGAGCCATATTTCCGATATTTATACCCTCAAGGACAAGCAAGATCTTTTGGTGAATATAGAACGCTTCGGTCAAAAGTCAATCGACAATATGATTGCCGGCATCGAACAGTCCAAAAACAAACCGTTTGAAAAGGTCCTGTTTGCTCTAGGTATCCGTCACGTTGGAGAGACTGTTGCCAAAAAATTGGCTTTTCATTTCAAGAGTCTTCTTCATCTTAAACAGGCTTCCATAGATGAGATTGCGGCTGTACAGGATATCGGAATACGGATAGCCGAAAGTGTCTACCATTATCTACAGCAACCGGAACATTTATCCGAACTGAACAAACTAGAAGCAGCAGGGTTAAATTTTGAGGTAACCGAAAAAGTAGTCGAACTGGCTGGAAATAGTCTCGAAGGAAAAACCTTCTTGATATCGGGTGTCTTTGCAACTCATAGTAGAGAAGATCTCACCGCATTGATCGAGTCACACGGCGGAAAGATGTTAAGCAGTATCTCTTCCAAATTAAACTATCTGGTGGCAGGAGATAAAATGGGACCTTCTAAATTAGTGAAGGCGGAAAAACTAAAAGTCCCGATTATCTCGGACGAACAACTATTACAAATGATTAATCAATAATAACTTATAACATAATTAAAATAAGTATCAACAAAAATGAATGAGATTCAGGGCGCGGGTGTAGCATTGGTTACCCCATTTAATGCAGATGGAACAATTGATTTTGAAGCTTTAGCACAATTAATAGAGCTACAGATCAATGAAGGAATGAATTACTTAGTGTCACTAGGCACCACTGGAGAGACGGCGACATTAAACTCTGAGGAACGAAAGAAGATCTGGAAATTTACAGCCGAAAAAGTAAATGGCCGAGTACCTTTGGTCGCAGGCATAGGTGGCAATAATACGATGGAAACCGTACATCAGATTGAAGAATTTGATAATACGGGATATTGTGCAATACTCTCTGTATCTCCGTACTACAACAAGCCAACTCAAGAAGGGATTTATCAACATTATAAAGCTATAGCAGAAGCTTCTAAACTACCGGTAATTCTGTACAATGTGCCTGGACGTACCGGAAGCAATATGACTGCCGAGACCACTCTCCGACTGGCGAATGACTTTTCCAATATCGTCGCTATCAAAGAGGCGTCGGGCAACTTTGCTCAGTTTTCAGAAATATTAAGAGACAAGCCAGAGGGATTCGTACTGATATCAGGCGATGATCCAGTGACGCTTCCTATGATGGCTATGGGGGCTGTTGGCGTCATATCTGTAGTTGGAAATGCCTACCCTCGTTTGGTGTCCACACTAACGAAACTGTGTAGTGAAGGTAGGTATGCCGAAGCTAGAAGTGTGCATAGTAAATTGCTTCGTATTACCGATTTATGCTTTGTTGAAGGTAATCCAGCTGGGGTCAAGTACATTCTAAATCGTATCCAAATTGGTCAGGACGCACTACGTCTTCCATTGGTTCCTGTCAGTGACAAGACTAAGTCAGCGATAGATGCCGAGATGAAAGTGTTGTCTTAATTGTCAATATTTATAAAAAAACTGTATCCTATGTTGGCGGTAAGTAAACATAGGATACAGTTTTTTTTAACATCGTTTTTTTCATTATTATAAACATTCTAGTATCTTTAATCTATCAAGTAATGGTTTAATAGATATGACGGATACAAATCTTACCCCTAAAAAAAGAGGATCTAAGTTAAAGAGCTTTTTAGGATGGACACTTCTAGTAATAGTATTAATAGGTAGTGGTGTTGTCTATTTTAAATACTATTTCGTATTTGGCGAAGGTGTCAAGTCAGGCTATCTCAACTATGCTGTAAAAAAAGGAAACCTCTTCAAGACCTACGAAGGCAAGTTGATTCAAGAGGGTTTCGGAAGTGGAAGAGCTGGTGCATTGACCAGCAACGAGTTTGTTTTCTCTGTCGAGAACGATTCTATATTCAATCAATTAGAGGCCAATAGCGGCAAGTTTTTCGATCTACATTATAAAGAATACCACGGGGTTATACCTTGGCGGGGCAATACCAAGTATATTGTAGATCGTATCGTACAAATGAAATAACAGTGTATAGACCCGCTATGAGCGTCAACTCTTCTTATGTTTAAAGTCAAACCATTTTTTGTCCTTTTCCTTCTTTTGCCGATGGCGTTGGTGACTCAAGCCCAGAAGAAGAAAAAAAAACGCGTGTATGTCGAGCAGTCTCCAAAACAGGAATTGCTGTATAAAGATGTCAACTATATTAACGACATAAAGTCGGTGCAACTCTATCCTATTGGCAAGGAGAGTCAGCTCCCCATATATACCCTAGGAGATGCCGAACTTTTAAAGCTGTCATTTGATGATCTGCGAGCCGACGTGCGGAGTTATTATTACAGTATTGAGCATTGCAATGCCGATTGGACACCGAGCCGTCTATCTTCCCTAGACTATGCCGAAGGGTACAACGAAGACCGAATTGTGGAGACTCAACAGTCTCAAGGTACCCTACAGCCCTACACCCATTACAAGACGGTATTTCCAAATGAATACGTAAGGCCCAAGGTAGCGGGCAATTTTCTACTCAAAGTGTATGAAGATGCCGACAAGCAAAGACTCATTCTGACGCGTAGATTTTACGTAGTAAAACCACTCGTCGCAATCGAAAGCCAGGTGCTGGCCTCTAGTTTTGCGAACAAACGCCTCACCAATCAAAAGTTAAATGTAACCATCAAAACAGGGCTGACTATTTCCAATCCCCACAGAGATATACAGATACATGTCATGCAGAACCAACGTCCCGACAATGCAATGGTTCTTAGGACCCCAATGTTTATAGGAACCAGCGAAATCAAATATAACAATAGCGAAACCCTTGATTTTCTCGGCAATAACGAGTTTCGATATGCCGATTTACGCTCCTTCAAAGGAGGCTCGGCTCAGATTCAAGATATCCAAATAGACAGTCTCGTCGACGTATTGTTGTTTACGGACAAGGACAATAATGGCGAGACCTACGCGACTACTTACGATGAGAACGGTAAATTCTATATACGCAATCTGGATTACGGTCAGGAGGACATCAGCGGCGATTATGCAGACGTTACATTTTCCCTACAGACAAAGGAAAATGTAGGAGGTTCTATTTATGTAGTGGGTGGATTCAACAACTATCAACACAGCCCGAATAACCAGTTAAAATACAATGTTAAAAATCAAAAATGGGAAGTAACACTAAAGTTAAAACAGGGACTTTATGACTATGAGTATGTTCTAGTCACGCCCGATGGCAATACCGTTACGGATGCTTTTTCGGGTAGCCATTTTCAGACCGGAAATGATTACCAGATTCTGGTCTACTACCGTCGCACAGGAACCTACTGGGATGAGTTGTTAGGTGTAGGGTCGGCTTCTATTAATAATAAAGAAAACAAAAACTAACCAAGATCGTGAACGATAATAATAAAGATCAAAAATTAAAACGGGGACTTACCAATAGACACATCCAGCTTATCGCCTTAGGCGGTGCTATAGGTACTGGTTTATTTCTGGGCATCGGAAAAGCTGCCGTATTAGCAGGCCCCTCGGTACTATTAGGATATGCTATTGCCGGCATTATTGCATTTTTCATTATGCGGCAGCTGGGAGAAATGGTGGTAGACGAACCTGTCTCTGGAAGCTTTTCCTTCTTTGCCAACAAATACTGGGGCGGGTTTGCAGGTTATGCATCCGGCTGGAATTATTGGGTACTTTACATTCTCGTCAGTATGGCCGAGCTGACAGCTATCGGCGTATACGTACAGTTTTGGTGGCCCGAAGTTCCATTATGGGCATCCAGTCTCTTCTTTTTTATTGTGGTCAATGCCATCAACTTGGCATCGGTAAAGGTATATGGAGAGACGGAGTTCTGGTTTTCAATCATCAAAGTCGTGGCTATTATTGCTATGATTATCTTTGGAACATACCTACTTATCTCTGGATCAGGAGGCGAGACGGCGACTGTGGCAAACCTTTATAACGATGGCGGCTTCTTCCCTAAAGGGTGGTTGGGTATGGCCGAGGATGGCAGTTATCATGGACTCCTGGCAGCATTAGTGATGATCATGTTTTCATTTGGTGGACTCGAACTTGTTGGGATCACGGCCGCTGAGGCCGAGAATCCAGAAAAAAATATCCCTAGAGCGACCAATCAGGTTTTGATCCGTATCCTTATTTTCTATGTAGGTGCCTTGTTTATTCTATTTTCATTAATGCCTTGGCGCAGTATTAATGCGGACACAAGTCCTTTTGTGGAAGTCTTCAACTCCCTTAACTCCTACCAGTTTACGCTGTCTGGCAAGACCTATTACTTTACCACTATCATAGCCAATGTACTTAATCTAATTGTACTTACAGCGGCCTTGTCGGTGTATAATAGTTCGGTGTATAGTAATTCCAGAATGCTTTATGGTTTAGCCGAGCAAGGTAACGCTCCTAAGTTTCTGAACAGGGTAAATAAGAACCACGCTCCTACTGCAGCCATATTAGTATCCGCAGCCTTGGTGGCAATCTGTATCGTTGTCAACAAGCTTATACCCGAAAAAGCATTGGAGATATTGATGTCCCTAGTCGTGTCCTCTCTGATCATTAATTGGATTATGATTAGCTGGACCCATATCTATTTCAAAAAGCAGAAGATAAAAGAAGGGAAAAAGACATTGTTCCCAAGTTTATTCTACCCTTTTAGTAATGTGATATGCCTTTTGTTCTTATTAGGAGTTTTGGTGATGATGTGGTTTACAGGTTTGAAGATCTCCGTCGAATTGATCCCGATATGGTTGATCCTCTTGTATGTCAGTTACCTGATTGTCAATGCCCGTAAGCAAAGAACAGAGAAATTGCCTCAATAAGTAAACGAAATTTTAGAAAGTTTAAAAAATCGCAAACAATGTGCGTTTGATTTAAAAAAGGTCTGCAGAAATACAGGCCTTTTTTGTGTCCTTCATATTTGATTAACCTCCTCGCTTTTTTCACCTAGCCAATCTCCAATTTCACCGAAAAATAAAACTCTTTGGTCGAAAGTCCATTTCCTACCTGCCTATTCTGCGCTACTTTTGAATCAACATTACAGCTAACAACAATTAAAAAAATATAACAATTAAAGAAATTACAACCATGAACAAGATTATCGCAACCATCGCAACTGTTTTCACATTGGCATTCGGATTGAATGCATCGGCAGCAGAAAACGCTAATCCACTTAAGAAGTTAGATAGTAAAGCTATTGCACTGACGTACCTTCAGACAATATCTACAGGCAATACGCTATACAATAAATACCTCTACACTTCGGATTTTGAATACTCCAATTCAGTGAATAATCAGACATCCAACAGATCGGAATACCTTGCCTTTCTAAAAGCCAACAAAGGTTTGGTGTACAACTGCAAGACGACCTACGAGATCATGGATCAAGCAGGTACTACTGCTGTAGGTAAAGCAACGATGAAATTTGAGAAATTCACACGTATAGACTATATCACGATGATACAGACCCAAGACGGATGGAAAGTCAGTAAAGTAGTAACTACATATCCATAAGCATTCAGGAATCCTCAAACTGAGGATTTCATTCAGGAAGAGTTTTGTTTCAACCTAGGCCTGCAGGAGTGCAGGCCTTTTTTATGTATCAAGAGTTCTAGTTCGATTTTGAGATAATTTCTAAAGCTTTTTCTATAAATGGATCTCTTTTTTGAATCACATCGTCTAGGGTATAATCTACCTCATAATCGGGTGTAATACCGTCGAGATGATGTTTAGTACCATCCGAGTTTACGACTTTTATTCCCGAAAAAGTAACCATAATTCCTCCTGGGAGATATTGATAGTTAATATTACCATTCGCCCCTGCTGTATGCTTTCCAATCAATGTTCCAATTTTCCAGTATTTGATCACGTCCAAGAAGGTTTCAGGAGCACTTTGTGTAGATTCAGCCATAAGGAAATAGAACTTTGCTTTGGGGTTCTTGTTATCTGGAACTACAGATTGCGGACGAGATACAAACTTTTTGTTGGAGGGCGATAAGATATGATATCCCAACATATTGTGCTGTACCACGGTATCCGTAATTAACTTGCTCAGCAATTCTTTTTGTTCGCTATCTAAAGTTAGATAACCTCTTATCTCAAAGATGATATGCTTCGTAGGGTCGTCAATAAATTTGAGTAAAGTATCCGTTAGGTTACTATCCGACAGGTTGAAATAGTAGGTACTATCATTCAACATTCTATTGTCGCTACGTTCTAAAAAAGAAGTGTACATGTGTTTTTTGGGGTGCTTAAAACTGCGAACTGTTGTTATTTTCTTGTCTGCCTTTGTATCGACGTCGCGGAAGCTAAGTTCCACATTCGAGTCCGACGCTCCATATAACAATCCAAAGACGCCAGCCCTGTTAATTATATTTGCTTCCGATCCCGTTCCGAAATACTGTTGCTTCTTCCACCTCTCCTCGACTGGTTCTCCATCAATAGCGGTCAGTTTGTCCCCAACCTTCAGTTTGCTCTTTAAGGAGTCGTCATGAAGCCTCTTTATATAGAACCCATCCTTGAGATAGATCAGTGTGATCGGTGCGGAGAATTCATACTTACCATCCTGCAATTGATTATGGTAGAAAATATGCGCATCCTTGTACGCGTGCAACATTTTTCGCAAGGTAAGGTCATAGTCATCGACATCCTTTCCATTCAGCACTTCATTCAGCGTACGCCGCAAGAACGCTGTCTCCGACTCTTCATCAAATGGATTGTAGACAAATGATATCCTAAATACGTTCCAGATCAAAATAATATTGGCTAGCCTTAGATTTAAGTCTTTCTGAGCGTCTGCATTAAAATATACCCTCGGCGGGAGGCCCTTGTTGTAGGGATAGGCTTTGGTCGACACAGTCGTCAATGGATATGTATGTTCTTTAGTAGCGTACACGGCCAGTGGAAATTCAGCAGAGATGCGATCGGTGAGTTGTAGTCGTAGTGTATCACCAATTACATTTGCCTCTTCAAATAACTTCTCGTCATTTTCAATAATTCGCCATTCCAGAGCTTTGATGGAATTTGGAACTTCCGCTACCGTAAGATCCTTGATTGGATATTTCTTTCCATCTATATTGATAGATCCATCGTGGGAAAGGCTAAATGGGTCTATATGACCTGGAAAACCAATTTTTACCACAAGAAAACCCGAATCTTTAGCAATGGTATCTCGATATATGTAGGTCGAATCACTAGCTTTTAACGAAATATCGCTAACAAATTTATTCGCCAAGTATTTTTTGATCAGTCTATCCTGCTCGGATCTGTAAGTGAGCTTTATTTCAAAGGGTTTTCCTGCCTCTGCTTGAGGCACTTTAATACGAACAAAGTCAAAATAATTCAAATCACTATCCGAAATCAAAGAACGACGGTTTGTTCGAATACTCTTAAAGGAGCCCGTACTTCCAGAGTAAAGTTGTAATCCGATATGTTGCCTAGCCACAGTCAGCTCTTTCTCTTCCCGCGGCGGAGCCCCAATCCTCTTATTACCGGCATAAGTCAGTTGTAGAGACGGGTCAATGGGCCTAAAATACTGTACTAACGAATCGACAAAATCCTTCTCGTTTGTGGTGATCCTTGACATACGCACACCGTTCCATATAATGTTTTCCCATCCAGAATGCAAGATCATGCTATCCACCATATCTGTTGGCGAGAAGTATTGGATATCCCCCGCCAATCGAGCAAAGGCAACGAGGCGATCCAATTCTTTGTCTCTATTCTGCGCAAAGGTAGGGACACCTAGAAGTAAAAGCTGCAGTAGTGAATACGCCAGAACCTTAAAAATATTTGCTTTACACATATGTAAATCGAGTCGGTTTATAAATTTTATTGAAATTCGTAATTAATGTTGCATTCAACAAATTCCTATAGCATTCTTAAGAGTATTTAACATCCTATATCTCTATTATCACCACCTTTATCCTCATCACTCGAGTGCCGAACTTGCTTCGGGACACCCCGTACTTTTTTCACCTAGCCAATCTCCAATTTCACCGAAAAATAAAACCCTTTGGTCGAAAGCTTATTTCGTACCTGTATATTCTAGCCTACTTTTGAACCAACAATTGCTACAATAGCAAGCATCAGGGGGTAGAGTTGATGGATGAGTAGTCGATGCAATAGAACGCAAATAAAAACAACTAGCAGGCGCAACCTCAGGAATAGAATGAGCGTCATATAGATAAAAAAACTACTAAAAAAAACAACCATGAAAAGGATTATCGCAACTATCGCAACATTATTCACCCTCGCATTTTCTTTTAATGCTTCGGCCAAAGAGGCCCTTAACCCATTGAAAGACATGAATGCCATGAAAATTGCCCTTACCTATGTCGAAGCTATTACATTGGGTAACACCGAATTCAACAAATACCTATTTACTTCAGACTTTGAATACCGCATCGCCTCCAACGAACAAGTACACAACCGGGCGACCTATTTAAAGTTTTTAAAAGGCAATCAGGGATTAAAGTACAACTGTAAGACTAGCTACGAAATACTGGATCAGACAGGGCCTACCTGTATGGCCAAGGCGACGATGAAATTTGAGAAATTCACCCGCGTAGACTATATTACCCTCCTCCAGACCTCAGATGGCTGGAAAGTAAACAAAGTAGTAACCACGTACCCTTAGTGTTTAATGATTTTTTACTGTAAATTATATGTTTAGGCCCCGAGCGATCGGGGCTTTTTATTTCTAAAAAACATAAAGAGCACTGTCTTAGCGCCTGGACTGCCATTTGACAAAGAAATGTGTTTTGTATGATGCGCTGATGGGAATCGTCTCCTCGCCTATCTGTATACTGTCCTTTTCTATGGACCGTATATGTGCCAGTGACACGATATACGAACGGTGCACCTGACAGAAATCATTTTCAGGCAATTCATTAACCATATCCTTCAGGTTCCTGTATGTGATGATGGGTGCCTCCGATACCCTATGGATGGCGATATAATTATTTAACCCTTTTACAAACGCGATATCAGCAACGTCCAGCTGATGATACTTTTGCTTGGCATCCCCCTTAACCACGATTGTACTACTTGTCTGTCCCGTTGCAACATGTGGAGACTTTACCAATGCTTTATATTTATCTATGGCTCTTTGAAACCGTTCAAATGCAATAGGTTTCAATAAGAAATCAACCACATCGTTTTCATATCCATCGATCGCATAATCTGAATATGCTGTTGTAAAGATAAATCGTGCCCTATTTTTACAATGTTTGAGAAAATCCAAACCATTCATTTTTGGCATCTGTATATCCAGAAAGACAAGGTCTACTTCATTGTTTTCTACGGTCGAGAGTGCAAGACCCACATCGGTGGTCGATAATAGAAGCTCGAGCTGAGGCATCTTTTCGATATAGGCACTCAATATTTTTGTTGCGAATAGTTGGTCATCCAGTATAACACAGGATATTTTACGAACCTTATCCATATTAAAAAGAAATTTCTAATTCCGTATAATACCAATCCCCCTCTTCCTTTACCTGCAACGTATGTCTATCTGGGAAAAGTATCGCTAATCTACGTCTCACATTATGGAGCCCTATACCACTGCTATCGTCTTTTAGCACGCTGTTGATTTTATTTTCCACCTTCATGCGCAGGGCCTTTGGGCTTACCCTGAGATCGATGGTTATAGGTGTAGAAGCATCATTGGCTACACCATGTTTGAAGGCGTTCTCCACGAAAGGTAAAAGCATACATGTCGGAAAGTAGATGGTATCCAATCCCCCTTCTTTTTTAAAAACACAGTAAAAGCCATTTTCGCTCTGCACGGCCTGCAGGTCGATATACTCTTGCAAGAACTGGACTTCATCTTGAAGAAGCATAAGCCTGTTCTCGGTCTGCGCTAGGGTATAGCGCATGGTAGCGGCCAACTTTAAGACCGTATGAGCTATTTTATCCGATATAGGTAGCGCTTCCGCATAGATGTAGTTAAGGATATTATAGAGGAAGTGAGGGTTGACCTGTGATCTGAGCATATGGAGCTCCGCTTCCTGTATCTTAGACTGAAGCTCTGTGTTGCGCGTTTCAATTTCAAAACTTCGTACCGTCAGAAATATAATGAGTGCAATAAAGAAACCTGGTAGCGTGTAGTAAAAGTTTTCGTAGGTGTAAAATAACAGATTGAGGTTTTCCGTCTTTGGAAAATCAAGCCACTGCACCAGCAGGATCTCCTCTATCGCATAGCGTAGCATCACGCAGGCCAAGTTCAATATGACAATGCTTGCCAGCAACCACAGCCATTTACCCCTCTTCCAGAATTTCGGAAAGATATACCGGGTACTGATCAGAATATTAACCAATAAAACGAGTTGCGACTGTGCAATCAGAACCACGCCTACGGCAGATGCCCGGCCGAAGGTAATTGCCCCGACCAGCAGATATGCGGTAGATAGCAACCAGATAATCCATATAGCTTTATATACTTTTTGATGCATAAATAGGATGACTTGTAAATCAGATGCAAGATAATGGAAAAAGACGGTACCCTCCAGCCTACAATTTCCGATTCACGTAATATTCCTTGGCATTCGCGTAATTCTCCAACAGCGGATAGCCATTAGTCGCTATAATTGATAGAAAAACAAATCATGAAAATATCCCCTCTGTTATTAAACTCCCTCTTTGCTGTTATCTGCATCCCCATTTCGCTGGTCGATATATATGCGCAGCAAGAGCTGCGAAAGATCGACACCGTAACCGTACATAAGCCAATTTCGTCTATAGAAAACACATCAGATAAGCTCCTATACCATGTAGATCGCGACAAAAATCTACGTGGAAACACGGCCGAGGATATTTTTAGGAGATTGCCTAGGGTTGCTCTACATGATGATGGTCAGGTGTCGCTGCGTGGCGACCGCAATGTAAAGATCTTGATCAATGGAAAACCATGGAGTGCTGCCAACAATAGTATTGATGTTGCCCTACGTATGCTATCCTCCGATCAGATAAAGACCATAGAGATCATGACTTCTCCCTCTGCCAAGTACGATGCCGAAGGTAGTGGTGGTATTATCAATATTATCACAAAACAGCCAAAGATCAGTGGCTTCACAGGTTCCCTATCCACAACCGTAAGTAGTAGGCAGAGCCAATCAAACGTCAACCTAACCGCACGTACCGGTAGGTGGAATCTCTCTTCCGGAGCTGGTACAACCTGGAGCTGGCCTATCAACACTGTTATCAGCTCCCAGCTATGGGGACAAGATAAACAGTTCATTTATTCTCAGGTAAATCAAAGCAAAAACCGGCGACGGGGTATCCAATCCAATACCAGTATCAACTATGAGATTGATTCGACTGCGTCTTTGCTTTCGACGATCAATCTAAACCAACTCGATATCCATACGGACAATCGTATTGTTAACGAATATAACTCAGCTATCCCTTATCTAGCCTACACGACCAATAAGCAGTCTACTCGCAATTTCGACATAGGTTTAGATTATCTGAAGCGTCTGCCATCCAATTTAGGGGAGCTTGACATCGCTTTTCAGTACCTGAGGGGTCAAAGCGAAACCAATTACAATTCCACATATGATATGATGCTACATACAGCCGAGCTGGGATACAATCTGGGCGATAACCAAGAGTTTACCCTGCAGGTTGACTACCAGACCAAACTCAAGCAAACGACCCTAAACATCGGGGGCAAAATAGTCGATAGATACCTACACTCTACGGTCGATATTGACAGCCTATTCAGCGATGGGCACTATACCGATAGCAAAGACCGCAGCTTTACCTTTAATTACCGTCAAACTGTACAAGCGGCATACGCCACTGCCAATTTTCGCCTTAGCACAAGGCTACAGGCAAGCCCAGGCATTAGATACGAACGAACAGTTCTCCGATCCACGTCGTACCAACATCTATTTCCTTATCTCGCTTTGGCACTTTCCAATGAGCGGGGCCACACTTACAAGCTGAAGTACGGACAGCGTATACAACGCCCCAGCCTCTATTTTCTTAATCCCTTTCGAAATACGGCTGATAAGATAAACCAGCAACAGGGCAATCCGGCACTGCGTGCCGAAACCAGTCATCACATTGATTTAGAGGGTAGCTTTAGCGCTAATGTGTACAATACTGTAGTCAACACCAGTTTATATTACAAAAGGCTCAATGATATCATCGAGCCCGTACTGCAGCATAACATGGAAAATGGAGGACCCATCACCTTACAATCTTTTGAAAATGTAGGTCGTGCCAGCCAGGTCGGGTTCAATTTGTATAGTTCGCATACGTTTTTTAAACGGTTGTCAATCCGGGCCAATGTAGACCTATTTACCTATCGGATATCCCCCTATTCTATATTTGCCGATCAGACCGAACAAGCCCATAAAACCTTTCTCAATTACAAACTATTTGGCGGGATGGATCTTAACCTTGGTAAAAGCTATGTTTTGGAAAGTGGTATCTTCTTTGATTCGCCACAGCGGACCTTTCACGGCTCTTATGCGGCATTTAACTTCTGGAATTTAGGTATTAAGAAGAAAATGCGCAAAGAATCCCTCACCGTAGGCCTATCCGTTGTAGATCCTTTTAGGCCTATCAAAAACCTGCGTAGCTATTCCAGTTCGCCCCTGTTTTTGCAGCAGAATAATTTTGCATTGCCATTCCGGTCATTTGGAGCATCGGTATCTTGGCATTTTGGTCGTCATAACCCCGATCTATCTCCAAGTAGGACGAAGAAAATCCTTAACGACGATCAAAAGACACAACCATAATTGATTTTCTTTAATAAGGCAAAGGGGTTCAGAAAAATCCGAACCCCTTCTAACTTTTTTACGAATACCCTTTTTTTCCGTGTCTGTGTTTCTTTTTTCGAATGTAGTCTCTCGACTATTTTTCTTTGCGGATATTATAATCAAGCATTTATCTTAATGATATCTCCTATTTGAGGAGCTATCTGCTTTTTGCTGCTCTTTGATATAATAACGCTGCGTATTCTATATTATTGTATCGATCGCTATTTTTTTTCAAAATGCTTAACGTTAATTATTTCAATTCTCCACATTCACCGAAAAATCAAATCGTCTTGTTTCAACAAATGAACATCTCAAGTTCTAATAGTCAATATTTCTTTTTGAGCCTATAAGCGAATCACTTTGCCACCCTTATTTTTACTTTTCTCAGCGGCATCTATAAAAGCACAGATAGCCAACGTTTCCTCCTGTGGGACGGGACTTATTCCCGTTTCAAAGAAAGAGAGTATTTTCTCCAATAAAGGTTGGTACCCTTTAAAATTTCCTAAACGCACGATCTCATCTTTCAAATAGACAGTTCCTCCAAAATCTTCTTTCCCTTCCCGAATCCCCCTCAACACCCCACATCGACCATCTGCCCAGACTCCGGTATAGATTGAGGTCCCTTCCACTTCTGTTGTCTGCACCGACACACAGTTCGGCCCCATTAAAGCAACCAACATTTCCACACCATGTATTCCATACCAATACAAATCCTTGTGAGATGCTTCTTTATGAGCAGGGCTATAAACATCTACGCCTACTATCTGCCTCTTGTCCAGTGCTTCTAAACCATCAATATAACGCAACGAACTACTTGAAAAAACAGGACAATTATACCTCTTCGCTTCCTCAAAAATCCGTAGTGCCCCTTGATAAGAATTCGCTATAGGTTTATCTATAAATAAAGGCTTCCCTGTTCGAATCACTTCAAGAGCCTGTTGTACATGAAGATTACCATCATTAGTTTCCAAAAGGACCACATCTACCCGCTCCAGTAATTCAGTTATACTTTGCACGATACTTACCCCTATGCCTTTCATCTCCTCCGTAAACTTAGGTATCCTCTCCTTACTCAGCTCGACTGTTCTACTTCCAAAAGGATACGCCGCGACAACCGCAAAACCATTCTGTTGGCTAGCCGCATTGATCGCTTTTGTAAAGGCCATTGCATGTGTCGAATCGAGACCTATTATTCCAATCTTGGTTAGTTTCTTGCGTTTCCCCGGCTTCATGTGTGCAGCATTCAAGCTCAGGCCGACTCCCACCGCAGATAGGGAAAGTAAAAAAGTTTTCCTATCCATATCTATCTATTTAACAAATCAATAGTGAAACTAATTATAGCAGGTATAGAAGTGAAGAATGCGCGCTCGTCCAAATTAAACCGATCGTTATGCAGACCGTAGCGGGTATCCGCTGAACCAGCATCAGTCCCTACCAGTACAAAAAGAGAAGGGTATTGATGTGAGTAATAGGCGAAGTCCTCCGCTGCCATCCACACGGCCGAATCTTCAACACTATCGCTCCCCCAGATATCTCTCCACAATTCCTTGGCTCTACCAGCTAGCTGTGGATTATTAAACAACGTAGGGTATCCTCGTCTGATTTCGAGATCCACCGTTGCACCTAAGGCAGTAGGTAAGGCATGAATTACAGCTTCTATCTGTTTTACAGCTTCCGCTCTCCATTTCTCATCCAGCGTCCTAAATGTTCCCTCTAGATACACCTCACTTGGTATTACATTTGCAGCCCCTCTACCTTCAAAACGACCAAATGTCAAGACAGAAGGCATGTTTGGGTCAGCTTTTCTACTTACAATCTGTTGCAGCGTACTCAACAGCTGCACAGCGATCATGATTGGATCTACAGCGAGATGAGGTTCAGCAGCATGTCCGCCCCGTCCCGATATCCGGATATAGAATTCGTCACTAGATGCCATAAACCGTCCACTACAGACTCCCACTTTACCTAGTTGCAGTCTTGGGCTCACATGCAGTCCCAGAACCCCTTTTATATTGTTGGCAAATGAATCTAAAATACCCGAATCCAAAACCTGAATCGCTCCACCCGGAATTTTCTCCTCTGCCGGTTGAAATAGTAAAAGCACCTTTCCGGCAAACTCGGATCTAAGCTCCTTAAGTAAAGCCGCCACCCCCAAGAGGTTCGCCGTATGAAAATCATGGCCACAAGCGTGCATCACACCCGTATTCGTGGATCGATAATCAAGCTCATTTTTCTCCAGTATCGGTAGGGCGTCAATATCGGCTCTTAAGACGACGACATTATCGGAAGCACCTTTTTTACCTTCTAAAACCCCGACAACACCCGTGCCCGCAACCTCCCGAAAAGGAATATCCATTTGCTCCAACCGCTTCTTTATATAAGCACTTGTTTCAAACTCTTGAAAAGAAAGTTCTGGATGCCGATGTAAATGTCTACGATCATCAATCGCAGACAAAACAACCTCTTTTAATTTTCGATCTATCAGACTTATCAATTGATTCATGCCCTTTGTAAACAATAATTTACTAAAAATATCTTACATAAAAATAAAGTACCATTATCGTAATTAGTAACCACCAAATCGTGGGATTGCGGATACCGCGGTACATCGCCCGATCGTTCGCATTAATCTTATACATATCCTTGGTCATCACTAGATTATGTAGTTTGTCAGCAGAGACGGCAGGCGTCGCTAAGCTTACCACAACACACACAATCATACAACTCCAGAATACAATACCCGTTCGATTAAAAAAGGGCATGTCAGGCAATGCATATTCCATAGCCAGCGAAAGAGGAATCGTTAATAAACCTGCCGCTAAGGCGCCCTGTGAAGTCGTTCTCTTCCAAAAAACTCCCATCAAAAACATCGTAGCGATACCCGGGGTGAACAATCCATAGAGATTCATCAGGTATAGAAACACCGGCTTGTCGGAATAGCTGATCAACATTACGGCACTCAAAATCCCCAGCACAATAATGGCTACGCCCGATCGCTTCCCAAACCGAACCGCCTGCTCGTCTGTCGCATTTTTATTGATGTATTGACTATAGACATCCACGGTCAAAATAGTAGTACATGAATTAATTGCACCCGAGATATGTGACATTATAGCCGAGATCAACCCTGCCATCACAAGTCCAATCAGCCCTTTAGGCAAAAGGGTCTCTACCAAAGTAGCAAAAATTAAATCAGGCTGATCGAGTTTTGGCAAAAACTTTGGCGCCACCAAAGCAGGAATTGTTATGATTAAAGGCACTAAAAATTTTAAATAATCACCAAAAATAACGCCCATCTTTCCGTGCCATTCGTTTTTAGCCGCTAGAACACGTTGTACGATAAATTGGTTAGTTGCGCAATAAAACACCGATATACACAACAATCCACCAAGGTACATTGTCCATGGAAAATCAGGGTCGCTCGCCGGGTAAAACATCTTCCAATCCTTTGCAGAGGCAGTGACTGCCTCGAATCCACCTGCCGCATTAATTGTTGCAAAAGTTAATACAACTCCCCCTAGCACCAGAATCACCAGCTGAACCATTTCTGTCCAGATAACCGCTTTCAGCCCGCCCAATACCGTATATACTCCAGTCAGGATAGCCATTCCGAAAATACTGTATAAGATAGGAATGCCAAATAAAGCGTGCAGCGAAAGCCCTCCGAGGTACAGCACAGCTCCTATTTCGACAAATACGTAGGTAAACAATATAAGTATCGCATACAACACCCTTGTGCCTCCACCATAACGTTTTTCGAGATACTCTGGAACCGTATAAAAGCCATTACGTATATAAAACGGCAAAAATATCCAAAGCAAGGCGTTGAAGCCTATCAAAATAGCACCCCATTCCAAAGTAATCGCTACAAATCCACGGTCGTAAGCCGCGCCCATTGCACCTACTAAATGATGACTACTGATATTTGCAGCGATGATGCTCCCTCCGATCATCCACCAGGGCAATTTATCGCCCGCGAGAAAATAATCCCTTTTAGAAGACGGTCCCTTTTTAGAGGCATATAGCCCCAATGCAACGATACCAACTATGTATACAGCGAAAATGACTATATCAATCCAATCAAGCTTCATCTAATAAGAGTTTTGTGATTCCAATCTTCGTTTTTTCTATTAATACTTCCAGGCTCCCGCTTGCATATGGACTTTGCCATACCGCGTAAATATCCTTATCGTACAAGTCCATTGGTGCGAGATAACCGACATAGCCGTTAGCGATATTTACAAAAGCAATACAATGGTTTGGGAATTCCGCCCGCACCGACTTCTGAAACAATGAGTATGCTTCATTTGCCTGGGCTACTACAATCGCATTTCCCAATTTCCATAACCATATTGATATCACGGCCTGTTGTTGATCTCCGATCGATTTACGGGTATTATATTTGCGCCACAAGCGATCTTTCAAAACTCTATCTGTACAGTTTTCGTACTCTTCAAATATCGAATCAAGGCTGGGTAACTTTTTGTAAGGAACCTCAATTTGAATCATTCGTGGTCTTAAATCCCTGTTCAATACCACCTCATTTATTTTCCAACAAGCCAAAGACGCTCCAGAGAGCAGCGGTCGGTCAAAAAACCAATTGCTATCCGGTGGATCCATCTGTGTCAATGTCGACAAGACAGCGTAGCCGAGTTGTCTACCGTTGGCCTCTACATAAGCAGGATCCTTCACATACTGTTTCTTAGGAGCCAAATCTCCCGAAGCTCCTTGTAAAAATAAGCAAGGGACTCCCGTTTCCTTCTCCACTATGTTTCGCATTTCGCCCACATAATCGGGCGAAATAAGATTATTCTCATGCGCAAAGCTCGTTGGGTGGCAGGCATAGTTACAGATTACCGCCTGCAGACGCTGTTCCGAATCTAGTACCTGTCCCACTAAAAGCGTATTATCAGGATCACCAAGTGGATTAAAGCCGATCAAATAACTAGTTCCAACCTGCAAGTCCCGGTTACACGCCAGGTCGCAAACACCATAACTCCAACTCATCTGCCCTTCAAACAATTGACCGAATCCTTCCTCTATACAGGCAATAGCTTGCTCTTTAATAAACTCCAAATAAGCCGGTATCAACTCACCTCCAGGTTGGTTTACATCCGTCGAACAAATACTAGGCCCGGCATGTGTATGAGACAGCGCAAATACCAATTCACTTTCCTGCAGCTGAAAATGCTGTAACAACTCATCCCTGATTTTGCGTTCATCGGAGGCATTTTTCCACCAGCCTAGATCTGCAGTCAAAAGGACTGTACGACTATTTTTGCCAACAATACATAAACAATGTATCAATAGCGGTTGATGTACCGCTACCGCCTGATCAAAAGAAGAAGCGCCCCAGTTGCGAGAATAAATACCAATTGGTGGCGTAATATCCCGTACCGAAATACCAAACCGGGCAGCGAAATTACTATTTACATCCTGTAAAGAATTCTTTAATTCCATAGCATCAAGGCCTTATTAATGAGAGTCCACCGTCCAATACTATAGAAGCTCCGGTCAAGTGTTTACATTGTTCCGAACACATCCAAAGCACCTGTTGCGCTATCTCATCCACTTCGAGAATCTTACCTAACGGGACCACCGATGCAGCCTCATTCTGCAAATCGGGATTTTGGGCCCACACCACTTTACTCAGTCCCGCATTCACATAACCCGGAGCGATCTCATTGACCCGGATACCACTTGCTGCATATTCCAACGCCATGCTTTGGCACAACATACGGATGGCTGCCTTGGAGACACTATATGCAGGTAGATTCACATGTACCGCATGTGCTGCCCAACTTCCCAAAAACAAGATATTCCCGGCCATGGAATCCGCTACAAAAAGCTTTGCACAGCCATTTGCCACATAAAAAGCGCCGTCTAGATTTACATTCATTTCGCTTCGCCATTCCGCATCCGAAAGCTCCCTGTAGTTCTTCAAAGTTACCTTCGCAGCATTGGCAATACCAATAGCAATCGGTCCCAATTGTTCCCTTACAGCCGCAATCCAATCCGAGACCTGCTCCGCCTGAGACACATCGACCTCGGCATAATGTAAGGCGACATTCTGATCCTTTAGCATCGGAAGCTTTTCGCTTGCGACTTCGGGAGAAAATCGGTCTGACAACGCTACAATTGCGCCTTTATCCAGAAAAGCTTGGGCTATTGCTTGACCAATATCCCCCAAACCTCCACTGATTAATACTACTTTATTATCAAATTCGCCCATTGCTTTTCTTTTACCAGTCCCCTATACTACCATCTTTATAAAATGTCCGTTGCAGTATCTCCTGTTGGAAAGGATGCTTTTTAACCTCTTCTTCGTTGATTTCAATACCCAATCCAGGCCGATTATTCGGCAATACAATTCTTCCCTTTTCCTGTACCGAAAACCCTTCAGTTACCACGTCCTGTCTCCACTCGACATCTTTATGTACGCTTTCACAGATAATATAAGAAGGAGTGGCAAAACCTAATTCTATAGAGGCAGCAGTACTTACCGGTCCTTGGGGATTATGAGGCGCCATCGAAACCCGATAGGCATCCGCCAAAGCGGCGATCTTACGTGCTTCCGACAATCCACCGCAGTGGGTAATATCAGGTTGAATCACACTTACAGCTCTTTTTTCCAACATATCCCGGAAAGCATGTAGTCCTACCAATCTTTCACCCGAAGCAATAGGGGTTTGTACAGCGCGTTGTATCAACGCAATATCCTCCATACTTTCTGGCCAACAAGGTTCTTCAAAAAAATACAAACCATAAGGTTCCAGGGCTTTGGCAAACAACATTCCCATACGAGGACTAGGCCTCGCATGGCAGTCTACCATAATATCAATATCATCTCCTACGGCATCGCGCATAGCGCGTACACAAGCTTCAGCATATTTAACCGGGCGCAATCCTTCAAGAGGCATAGTCTCTGGTACCGCCATGGATTTAAAAGCTGTAAAACCCTCGTCCACCGCTTTTAATGCAAGATCGCCGAAGCGCTTTGCATCATCAGGCGCTGTTTCATAAAAATCTTCCATACGTCCTCCACCCAAGTGACAATAAAGACGTATATAATCCCGTACACGTCCTCCCCAAAGTTCGTGACAAGGTACATTATGAATTTTTCCCAAGATATCCCACAGCGCGATATCAATTCCACTGATTGCCGTCCCTCGAACGATCCCGTTGCCGTGCCAAAAGTGTTGTCTGTACATCATCTGCCACAGATGCTCAATACGACGAGGATCCTCGCCAACCAATAATTGAGATATATCTTTAATTGCACCGACCACACTTTGGGTATGCCACTCTAACGTCGCCTCTCCCCAGCCCCATAGCCCCGGTTGGTCGGTAACAACTTTTACAAAAATCCAATTTCTCATGCGTGCGTGGCACACGTAGGTTTCAATTGCGGTTATTTTCATACTACGATTTTCTTATTTAACGAGCAAGTATATGTGCTTGATCCTTTTAATTAGCACCATACACTCGGTTTATTTGGTTTCGGGTTACAAACTTTTGACTACCCGTTCTGTTGCTTCCAGTGTCTTAATAATATCATCTTCACTATGCGCAAAAGAGATACTTCCTTGTTTTATCGCAGAAGGGAAATTAAAAATCCCCTCTTTGATTAGATTTTTACGGTATTTAATATCCCGATCAAAATCATGGTTATCCAAGATATCATGGTAATGAACAGGTGCATGATCCATAAAGTAAGTACAAAAAGCAGATCCCTGACGTGCAACATAAAACGGTACACCTAATTTAGGAAATATTTCATTATAACCCTGCTCCAAAAGAGCTCCCAAACGCTCTACATGCGTATAAACCTGATATTCTGTGCTAGAAAGTTTTTTAAGTGTGGCTATAGCAGCCGCGGTGGTCAATGGGAACGCATTAAAAGTTCCCGCAATCATAACCCTTTTGGCTTTATCAGGATCTACAAAATAGTCCATATATTTCTTTTTACCTGCTATCACCCCTAAAGGATAACCATTGGCTACAGCTTTACCAAATGTAGAGAGATCAGGAACCACTCCACAAAGCGATTGGTAACCACCCAACGCATGCCTGAAACCTGTCTTTACCTCATCAAAGATAAGTAAGAAACCCTTCTCATCTGCCAATTCCCGAAGTCCTTCCAAGTAGCCGGGCTGAGGTTTTACAATCCCTACATTCTGCAATATCGGTTCTAACAAGATACAAGCGACCTCGAATTTTTCGACCACATAACGCACGCTCTCTAAATCATTATAATTTACCACATGCACTAGGTCACTGTGGCTTTTAGGTACTCCGGCGCTTAACGAGTCAAAAGGATACTCACCAGGACTAGTAAAGGGACCTATGTGCTCTATTTGACTGATTACGTTACAAGCTACATCATTATGCCATCCGTTGTACCCACCTTGCATAACAATAATATGATCTCTCCGTGTCACTGCACGCGCAATACGCAGCGCATGATAAGTCGCTTCTGAACCCGTAGTTGTGACTTGTACGGCTTCTGCATTAGGTACCGAAGTACAGAATAGTTGGGCGAACTCCCCTTCCAGTAAGGTCGGTCCCGCGCCCATCAACACCTGCTGTTGTTCGATCGTACGCAACACCGCACCATTTACATCAGGATCATTATGTCCCAAAAAGGATGCAGCAAAACCCGCTTGATAATCGATATAAGTATTACCGTCAGCATCCACGACCTTACTTCCACTCCCTTTGACAAAACAGATGTTAGGATCTGATTTTCGATTCAGCGATACCACGCCTCCGGGTATCCACTTTGCATTCTCCCGCAAGATAGCGGCAGATTTTTCATTTTCTTGCATGCCTTATTATTATTTTGCTGTTACTGTTTTTATAATTGGATACTCACTTCTTAGCAAATGAGTACATACCATCATTGATTATTTAATGTATACTAAAATACAATAATAATGTATACATTTAAAATGTTTTTTAAAAAAAACATCAATTGACTGTAATACGATAAAAACGAGTAGAGCAAACTGCTTTTTACCGCAGAACACGTATATTTATAAAACATGACAACAGTACTCATTAGCGACTTGAACTTTCCTGAAGGCCCTGCCTTCGATCATCAGGGAGGGATTTGGCTTGTTGAAAAAGAAGCTGGAAACTTGATCTATTATAAAAACGAACAATATCAGCGGATACACGTTGGGGGCCATCCTAATGGGATAGCGATAGATTCGAAGGGTATTATTTGGTTCTGTGATTCCAAACAAAATGCGATCCGACAATATCATCCATCTGACGGAAAGGATATTACCATAGTCGATACGATTGAAGGTAGTCCATTAAAGATGCCAAATGACCTTTGTTTCGATCAAGAGGGGAACCTTCTTTTTACCTGCCCAGGGGATAGCCTGGATGATGGAGGCGGATATATATGCGCCTTATTTACAGATGGAACCGTTCACAAAGTACATCAAAAAATGTATTACCCGAATGGAATAGCCTTTTCATCAGACTATTACATCTTATATATAGCAGAAACAGGAAGCAAGTGGATATGGAAAGCCCGCTGGGACGGGTCTAACAAAAGGCTCAACGATGTTAAAAAGTTCGCCTATGTAGGCGGAGAGGTTGGTCCCGATGGAATGGCTTTGGATGATCAAGGCAACCTATACATTGCGCTATATGGCGGACAGAAGATCACCGTATTAGATCCGGTAGGGAATCTCATTGATGAGGTTCCACTTCAATATGCCAATCCGACCAATTGCGCCATAGACCCTATCGGAGTACAGGGTTTAATAATTACCGAAGCAGAAAAAGGCCAACTGCTTAAATTTGAGTCTAATAAAAAAGGCTTATTGTAATTACAATAAGCCTTTTTTATTAGACAATTACAGATACTATACCAACTCTAAGGCTTCTTGTTCGCCCCGGTCAAGATGACTTACCAATGTGGAGTGAGCCGTATCCCAATCGCCAGATCTTAAGGCATCTACTATTGCACGATGTTCTCGTTCCGTATCCAAGTAGTCTTCCATCTGTCCCAATATCGCGCCCAGCTTCATATGAAACAAAGGTATATTACTGTTCTTATAGATATTAATCAATCGCGAGTTACAGGTTCCCTCCATAATACGCTCATGAAAACGAACATCCGCTTCGCAGGCACCGCCGTAATAGCCCTTACTCACCATTTCTGAAAAATCGTTGCAGATGAGTTCCAAATCTTGGATCACCTCCTCATTTCTTTTGGCAAATAAGATCTTTAGTGCACCGATCTCCAACAACTCCCGAAGCTCGCGAATATCTTTTACATCTTCGACAGTCATCTTCTTTACAAAACAACCGCCTTTCTCACCAAACTCTACTAGACTTTCGCCAGCAAGGCGCATAAAAGCCTCACGTACAGCCACCCGGCTCACGGCCATCTTCTCCGCCCAGGCACTTTCTACCAGACGTGCCCCTCCTGCCAGTTGGCTGGATAAGATTTTCTTACGTACCTCTACATATACTTTGTTCGCCAGCGAATCTTCTTTCATATTGTATACAATTTAATGCAAATTTAAGAATACAAAATCATTAATTAAAATCCCTTTAAGAGCCTACCTTCCGACGCTCCATATACACGCTCTGGGGTTAATAGAAAGACTTCCCCTTTAGCTTTCCAACTGGTTGTATGATTCCCTTTCAAGATATTAATATTAAATTTACTATTTTTTGTCGTATTATTGATATTCCAGAATCCATCTTTCAATCCTACCACAACAATTTCATATTCTGCGTTATCTGGCACAGCTATCTCGAGGGTTTCTTGCAAAAAGCGATCAGGTTTGGTCACGACCAAGATACGATCGGCTATTCGTATCAGGTAGTAATCCCGATGTTCCTTGCATTCTATAGGCATTTTATTTACCCCATCTTCTGCCATCTGAAATATTGTCGCATAACTGTTGCGGGTATCCTTTGCTTTCGGTTGAACCAAAATACGGGTGCCTTTTGCTTCCGGCCAAGGTGACTTCACTTGATATAAATCACCGAAGACAAACGCAGACGAATCTCCCGAATGTAACAATACATTTCTATCTTCGAAGCTCGGTGCCAACATATCCACATAAGTTGTACCTTTTTCTCCTTTAAAGGCGCTGTTCAAAACAAATCCAGCTTCATTCACGACGGGTTTATTAAGCGTATTAATCTGCCAGTAAGGTGTAAAATCAGAATTATTGGTTTCCAACTCATCCAATAGTACGATTGCCGCCGGAATATCCTCCCGTCCAAGATTTAAGAATAAAAAACTCCGTGCATAAGATTTTACCTTTGCAGAATAGGCAGCAGTCAGATCCACATTAAAATAACTATAACTTGGCTTAATAGGATCTATCCCTGTTGCGGAGGCTCTTATTTCCCCCGTGTGGTACCAAGAATCATTAAGCACCTCTTCTTTTGTCTTTGGAAATCGTTGGCTAAACCTTGTTCCACCATCGTTTGTTTTGGTACGAAACAAGAGCGGCTCGGCCGGATCACGTACCAAAAGCATACTATGCGCTGCAGAACGTTTATTAAAGTTAAAATCATATGGCGATCCATACGAAAGATACAATCCCAGATCCCCCACCTGAATTCCATGATGATATATCTGTAAAGCTCCAGCATCAGCGTGTTGGTGATTCCCAAAATGATACCCTCCACCTTTTATCTCAGCCACCACATCACGGCTTGTCTTTTCTTCGTTCCAGCCTGTACGTGCTACCATGGATCCCAATATAGGTCCAAAATCTTTCGTCAATGGCAAATCCGAACGATCATAATCCGCTTTTAGATTTGGGTCATTCAGCAATAAAAATAGAACGGGGTTGTCCGGTAGTCCTCCTTGCTTCAAAAATTCGGATTTGACCACCGCATTGCCTGAGTACGCATAACAAAGTAACATGGTCTGTGGATTCTTCCAGTAAAAATCGTCGTTGGAATTATACTTCACATTAAACATATCGCCGTCTCGAAGCATCTTGCCATCTGGCGTACGCATGTACAACCAGTAATAGGGCATGTTTTTGATATTATCGTCAAAAACCGGATACCCCAACATCCGATAGAATAACCACGCGCCATGCATCTCCCAGCCAAAACGATACCCGCCATAGTCGATTCCCTGATTGTGTCGAGGCGATTGGTATTCAAACTTCCGCATAGGTACCAATTGCTCTAGTACACTATAGGAGATATATTTATACGGTTCAGGATCTTCATCATAGACGGCTATACTCCACGAAAGCATATCCCTACATACCTGCGCTTCATTACCATGTCCATTGATAATACTTTCTAAACCATAAAACGGAGGCCAACCAATTTCCATATCGTCGACCAATCGCATTAGGTTTTTCCTCAGGTTTACTTTGACGGTTTCATCCAATAGGTCGTAGCACCAGTCATACGTCAGGGCTCCTGTATAAATTGCCCGTCCGAGCTCTCTTGTAATATCACCATAAGTGACATTTCCGAACTCCAACATATCCAGATACTGTGAAGTTAATTTAACAGCCTCATTTCCTATACCCTTATCGCCTGTCATTAAATAGTAAAATGCTTTCGACTCGATAGCTTTCTCTAACTTTTCATCATAAAACATCTCTCCTTTTGAGTCGTATTCAAATACAACTTTTTCTGAGGCCAAACTCTTAACCTTATCCCATGCCTGTTTATTTTCAGCAGAAAGTAATCTGGATTTTACAATTGGTAAGGACTCCTGATTAACCCATAGACGAGGATGCATAGGAGGAGGTATTACTTTTGGCTTGTAGTTTTCCGCATCGGCAGGGGGCACCGGTGCCACGTAAGGCTTGAAGCCGATTCGATTCAATTGAAAATCAGCAGGAAGTCTTATTCCAACGTACTGTTTGCCCTTTGAGAAGGAAAACTTCCCCAGCTCTTGGCGACCACCCTTAAATGTATCAAACAAGATCCGCTTTGTAGCTTTTCCGCCTTGTGCTTCAAATTGACCATACAAAGTTTGCATTCCAGATTTATCCTGCTGCTTTATTTTATCTAGATTTAAAGGAGCTCCTTCTGACTCTAAAATATAAACGCCTTTCTCCGGAATATTTAATTCGATTGTTATATCGTAGTGACGATTTTGATTATCCGGAAAACCAGCAAATCCACTTTTTAAACTTACCCCTTTTGTACCACCCACAGCAGTAACAGACAACACTTTGGTCTGTTTAATATGCGATAAAGTTTTCCATTCAATTTTAGCCTCTTGCGCCACAATTATTCCTTGGGTTCCTAATAAAGAAATCCCAAGGAATAATATCGTAAACCATCTACTTAAACGTAACCTCATATAAAAAATCTGTTTTCAGTTTATTTTACTTTTAATCTTTTGATACTGATTCTAATTTCCTTAACAGCTGGAGTATTCGTTACAGCATTGATAAATACAAGTGCTCGATACGTGCCATCTGCTGTCTCTACCCAAGCTCCATATTCGGCCCTAAGATCGGTTATGAAATTGGGTGCAGTGGAAAAATCTTTGGTCTTAAGATCGATATCATCAACATAAACCCCATATTGCAATCTTGCTAGTTGTTGATCACGTACTGTAAATGCCTTAATTAGTTTTGTATTATTACTGACACCGGTTGGCAAAGTTACACCAGGTAAATACATCGGGTCAGTAGCGGGAGCTACTAATGCATGTCCAAAACTGGCGGGCGTAGCACGGTACAGGTACACCAAATCAACTTTGCTCGGACTAGCTGCTGCTTCCGCTGCTGTATACAGTTTCAAATCAGCAATCGAAATGTATGCAGCGCTCGGATCTTTGGCCACCAAGTCCAATACCATATCCATGCTACTGATCTCGTAAGGGCCGGCATCATACGTCACTACTTGGCCGTTACTCGATTTTGCCGAAAACTTAAACGTTAATGACTTCCCTCTAGCTTCTTCCGGGATAACATAGTTATAGCGCAATGTCGCTGCCGATGTATCTTTAGTAAAGGTAACTTTCGTCAGCTTTCCATCTGTAGTTGATGGAGATCCAATTTCCACACTACCTCCGGTGTTAAATGATTTATTTTGAAGTACAGTCCCTGTGGCACCGCCTATAGAAGCCTCGACCGATGCTTCTACGATCTTACCTTCTGTTGGCAATTGCGCCATTGCATAAGCAAACTCGATTGCTCCACCTACAACATTAGGGCCCAGTGATCGTTTTATTAAATCATTGTGTAGTCCCGATTTAGCATCAGGTATTTCATAAGTTCCATCATCAGAACAAGATTGGAACCCCCATGCTAGCACCATTACGGCCAACCAGCTCGCGTGTTTAAAATATCTTTTCATAGCTACTACCTCTTATTTTTGAACAGTTAAGAACACTTTATACGTCTTCTTGATTTTTCTATTGCCAGATACCACAGTCCATTCTCTCGGCTTACTCAAATCTGAGAAATCTTCTTTTCCGACAATTTTGGGATCGAGTGCGGCATCCAATACCAATGAAAATTGCGGATAAAGATTCTTAAGATCCGTACCAAACTTAACTTCTACATTGATTGTTTGCGCCACGGTATCAATTACAGCCGCCTTTGTACGGACGGTTAAAAAATCAGATCCCAGCAATTCAAAAGCACTCACATAACATGAGGTATTCGTGGTGATAAGCATCCCATCCTCGTCAATGGGATAGTTGTCTTTGCAGGATGAAGAAATCAATCCCAGAAACAACCCTATATATATTAGCTTCAATTTCATATGTATATAACTATTTAAATGTACAGTCTAAGAATTACATCCAAGGTGTATTTTGTGATAAATTGCTATTTCTAGCACGTTCATCTTCCGGGATCTGGTAGATATAGCAGCGTTGGTATACGAGTTCAGACGCCTGGAAAAAGAACCTTTCCCATTGTACCCCATAACTGTCGTAAAACCATTTACCCTCACCATAAGGCTGACCAAAAACTGTTTCTAGTTTACGCCACCTTCTCAAATCAAATGCACGCTGTCCTTCACCAAATAGCTCTACAATACGTTCCTGCTCTATAGCATCAAAAAACACATTTTTATTAGCTGTTTTGGCGGCAGATAAAGCTGGCAAGTTACCTCGTCTACGGACTTTATTTACCAATTCAATAGCATCAGCCTGAGGACCATTTACTTCATTTGTAGCTTCTGCATACATTAAATACACGTCTGCTAATCGCATCAAAGGCCAGTTATAATTACCTTCATTTCTAGCTAAACCAGCATAGTTACGTACAAACTTGCGGGACTGTAAACCAGAAAGATTAGTACCGTTATCAGCAAAGGCTGGATAAGTTACGCCATCTACAACAATATTGCCTGTCCAAGTTTTATATCTAAAAACTAGATAACCAGTTTCTGCTGTAGGACTCATGCCCATTATTTTTTCATAATCCCACAATAGGGTTGCTTTCATACGATAGTCCCGATTACGATACGACTCAGGGTTTAAAGACGAATTGGGTCTTGTCCGTGCATCCGCTACGGTTCCAGGATTCAACTGTGTCATTTTAGGTAAAAAATCACCTGTAATAGTCGATTGATATCTGTCTGCAAGCTCCCAACGTGGTATAGCCTGGTTCTGGGACAGAGCCACCCCTGGGCCAGTCCATACCCGTACATACTCCTCCGCTTGGCCTTTTGCTGCAATATCACCATGTGTAAGCACCATTAACATTTCCCCGCCCAAATAAGGGTTCGCAGTCGATACATTTCCTGTCGATGGGATAAACATGTAAAAGTAATTAGGCAAGATATCTGCCTTTCCCATTTCTCCCCACTGCCCTGGATCACCATTTCTAAACAAAGCCATTTTAGGATTCGTAATAATACTCTTAAAATCTGCTGCAGCCGCCGCGTATGATGCTTGTGCCTCCGATGCAGACTGCGTGAATCCTTCTAACTCCGGCCAACCATTCTTTTTCCAAGAGGCCCAATACAACTGCATCTTACCACGGAATGCATAAGCTGCAGGTCTTCCAGCTCTTCCTACTTCAACAGGATCTTCTGGTAAATGATCGACAGCATACGTAAAATCTGCCATTATGGAGTCTTTAATCTGTGTAATCGGCATCCGAGAGATGGTATCGGCGTCAATTGGAGCAGGAGAACCTTTCCACATATAAGGAACATCGCCCCATAATGAAATCAATCTAAAGTAAGCTATTCCCCTTAGTAATTTAGCTTCGCCAATAACAGTTTCTATTGTCGCTTTTGCTTGTGGTGTTGTAGCTTTAGGGAGCAATCTATCTCTTGCATTTTCAATAATATAGTTAGAGTTTGCTATACTGCCATACAATGCACGATATAATGCAGACGCACCGTTACCATAACTGCTTGGGTTATTGACCGTCATCGAAATCGGAGCTGCTCCTACATTCCACATTTTTAAAAAATCACCATGACCATCGAAATGATAATCCCGTTCAAAACAAGGTCGGAATGCAGCATAATTACCAATGAGAGCCAATCTCGCATCTTCAGGCCTCGTCCAAAATGTATTCGTACTCGGATCCGCTTCCGAATATTGGTCCAGTAAGTTTTTCCTGCAGCTTGTCATAAGCAAGGGCAATCCTAATAACAGAAAAGACAATGCTTTTATATATTGTATATTTTTCATAAATAAAGTCTATAAATCAATATTTAAACCAAATACAAAGCTCTTTGTGATGGGATAAGCATCATTCGCGTAAGAGCTTTTTTCCGGATCCAACCCGGTAAATTTGGTGAATACAGCAAGATTATCTGCTGATCCAAATACTCGTACGTTTCCAACTCCGATTCTATTAAGTACATTTTGCTTAAAAGTATACCCCAACTGTAGGTTCTTAACGCGTAGATAAGACAAATTCTGAAGCCAAAACGTACTCAAATAGGCGTTACCCGGCGCACCAGCTCCATTGATCATCAGTCGTGGATAATCTGCATCTCTGTTATCCAGATTCCAGGTGTTATCCATCTGATCTGTAGTTATCGCTTGGTTATTCCTTCCAATATAATTGCTGTTTGATCTAGCCATCCAAAACTCTTTCCGCCCAGTAGCTCCTTGTAATATAAAAGAAAAATCGAAGTTTTTCCAAGCTAGACTACCATTAAAGCCAAAGTTGGTTTTAGGTCTACTCAATTGATATTCCGGATATGCTACTCGGTCAGTCGCATCAATTCGACCATCACCATTTACATCTTTTAATAGAATATCCCCCGGCGCAGCACCTTGTGGGGCAGCTTTGTACACATCTTCCCATGTCTGCGCAATTCCCAATGATTCAAACGCATATACGAAATTAAATGGCATATCAATAAACGCTGGCCCACGCTGTAATTTCTCATTCCAAGACAGCAATTTATTTTTATTATAACCTACATTAAAATTGGCCGTATATTTCAAATCTCCAAACCTATCGTTCCAGGTTATATTTGCTTCAACACCCCTATTTACCATATCACCTATATTTCGTCTTGGCGCTGGAGTGTAAGCGCTTGACAAATGAATCGAAATATCGGAAGGTCTGTTCATTCCTATAGTCTTACGGTTGTAATACTCCAACTCGGCCGTCAGCCTATTGTTAAAGAAAGCAAGGTCCATTCCGATGTTAAGTGCACTTGTTTTTTCCCAAGTTAGTTCATAGTTAATTAGCTTTTTATTGGTCAAACCTGTTACCACCGATTGATTCCAGTAATAATAAGTCTTTGTCAGATTTTCTTGTTGTTCATAGAATCCTACGCCGCTATTATTTCCAAGAGCTCCATATGATGCACGAAGTTTTAATAAATCCAACCCAATGGCAGGTTTAATATTTTGAAAGAAGCTTTCATCCGAAATCTTCCAACCTACCGAACCCGACGGAAAAAATCCATACCGATTTTCAGGCAAAAAGCGAGAAGAACCATCTACCCGAAAACTTCCTTCAAATAAATACTTTCCAAAAGCCACATAATTCATCCGTCCAATGTAAGAGCGTAAGCCTTCCGTACTGGTAGAGCCACCAACCGTTTGGAATTCATCCTGTGCCCCCGCATCAATGTCGGTTAGGTCCGGATGTATTCGTTGACGTCTTGTACCTGATAAAATCCTGTTATTCCAATATTCTTCACTGTACACACCCAATACCGAAAAATCATGATCCTCACCAAATTTGGTGTCATAACTTAGCCTAAAGTTCAATTGCGTCTTATAGTTTTCTCTATTGATATTGGATATGCCTTCATTATCTGCGACTAGAATTTTATTGAACGAATTCGTTTGAAAATTATACAATGTAGTAGGTAGATCAGCTTTCCATTGAAAGCGTGTATCATAATTTAATATATACTCCGCTTTTGCCAAAAAGCCTTTAAATGGTCGCCAACCAACAAAGCCATTCATTAAAGCCTGTTTTTGGTTCATATTATTCTGGTTTCTACGCATATAATCGGCATAGATATTATTCGTCAACGAAGTTTCACCTGCTGCCATAGCGCCACCGTAATAGCCTGTAACCGGATCATAAGGCAAAACTCCTGCCGTCGAAGCAAACAAATCCACGCCACTTGGTCCATCAGCAGTCATACCATTTTCATAATTATATTGATATTTCGACCAGTTTCCCGAAAAACGCAAGCCAACATCTATATTGTTACCAACACCCGTCTCAAAATTCAGTGCTGTATTATAACGTTTAAAATCATTTCGAATCTGAATTCCCTTCTCATCTAATACACCTGCCGATAAATAGTATTTATTTTTTTCTCCCCCACCAGTGATGGACACATTATAATTGCTACTTTGCCCGTCCCTTAGAACAACATCCCACCAGTTTGTACTAGGGTACAATTTAGGGTCTATCAGACTTAAAGCTAGCCACTCATCTATAGTACCATTTTTATAATTGAAATTTGAGGATAAAGTATTAAAATTTTCCGCTCTTTGGGTTGCATCCATAGCTTTTGCATAGTTCGTCACAAAATCAAATGACTGCGTAGGCTTGGTCAATTGCCAATTTCCGGAAGCCGATATTTTAGCTTTAGTTCCGAGCTTTCCAGATTTTGTGGTAATTAACACAACTCCATTTGCCGCGCGGGATCCATACACTGCTGCCGAAGAGGCGTCTTTTAACACGGTAACACTCTCAATATCGTTAACATTAAGACGGTTCATATTTACATCGGGCATTCCATCTACCACGATCAAAGGGCCGGCACTATTAACGGTGCCCAACCCCCGGATTAATAAATCTGCAGCATTATTACCAGCCATCCCCGAATTTTGGCTAACAGCCAGGCCTGGTATTGCTCCCTGCAGTGCTTGTGAAATATTAGACAGGCCTCTACTAGTAGTCTTCTCATCGAATTTTACGCTGGACACCGCACCGGTAATATTTGATTTACGTTGCGTACCATAGCCCACGACCACTACTTCTTCCAGTTCGCTTTCACTAGCCTCCAGCACCACCGCCTGCACATTTGTGCCGTCCAGCACTTTGCTCTTGAAGCCGATTGAACTAAATTGAATCTTGTCCGAAGCAGATCCGCTCAAGCGAAACTTGCCCTCGGCATCCGTGACAGTAACTAGGGAGCTTTTAAGGTTCTTGACCTCAACTCCTTGTACCGGTCTGCCCGACTCATCCAATACCTGCCCGACTAGCTGTTGTTGAAAATTGGTTAAAGATCCTGACGAATTCAGGACGGAAGATAAAGAGGTGTTATCCTTGTGGATCGCTGACCTCGTGCTGGCTAGAGCACTTAATGTAATAAATGGAACCGCCAATAGCAGGTAATTCCTATTTACAACATCCCTGATTTTAAACTGCTTTAGTTTCATCGATACTCAGGTTAAAATGATTAAAATTAACGATTTATAATTCTTAAGTTACATTGGCTCACGCCAAAAAATCAAAACAAACACGCGGGATAATCCTTGGTTGTCATTTTGATTGATATCATAATGAATACAATTATATGTATATTATGTATACAATCAAATGTTTTTTTTAACTTTTTACAATTCATAACGTCAAGCTACAAAGCATAGAATAAGTAAAACCGCACCGAAAGCTTGTTAAAGGGCATTTTGTAAAATTGGCTTTTTATTAAAAACAAATATTGTATACAATTTATACTATTTTTTGTATATTTATTTCAAATACATTAGCTTTGAATCAACCAAAATGTATTAAAGCATTGTAGCCGTTTAAACCACATGATAAAGAATAGATACACCCTATTACTAGCAGCAATAGCCTTTCTCTCCGCCTGTGGCGGCAATAAAGAGAAAGAGACTCCCGTTATTAGTGCAGTACAGGTCGGAAACACCCTTCTTTCCTTAACCCAAGAAGCTTCCGATCTACATGTGCCCTGGGATCTTCAATACGACCGACTAAACGACGCAATCCTATTTTCCGAAATCGGCGGGAATATTAAACGTCTTGATATCAAAAGCAAAAAGGTCACACTGGTCGACAGCCTCACCGATGTATACCATCAACGTACACTAGGACTATTAGGTATGGCTCTTTACCAGCCAGAAGGACAGCAGGCCTATCTTTACCTCTCCTACACCAGTAAGAAAGACAGTTCCATCTATTCCAATTTATATCGGTACAATTACAGCAAGGAAGGTCAGATCTCTACGCCCAAACTATTGCTTCAGATTCCGGGGAATACCGGGCACAACGGCTCCCGAATTATCGTCTCTACCGATCAGAAGGTTTATTGGGCTACCGGCGATGCCGCCATCGATACCTATGCACAGGATAGTACCGGCTTAAACGGAAAAATTTTACGGCTCAACCTAGATGGAAGCCTCCCCAAAGACAATCCTATCTCAGGAAGCTACGTCTATGCCTGGGGATTCCGTAATATGCAAGGGCTCACACACAATGAAAAGGGAACAATATACACCTCCGAGCATGGCGATGCGATCGAAGATGAAGTCAATCTAATTCTACCGTTAAAAAATTACGGTTGGCCCCAGATAGAAGGCAAAATAGATACCGAGTCCGAAAAAACTATTGCCCAACTTTCTCCACGAGAAGAGCCCATCCGTTCCTGGACCCCTGTCATTGCACCTTCAGGCATGGCATACTACGGTTCGGACGTAATCCCCGATTGGAAGAATAGCCTACTTTTAGCTACACTCAAGAACCAATCTTTACGCATTCTCAAGCTGTCTAACGATGGATTACGGATTATTGACGAACAGGTCTTATTTGCCGACCAACTTGGGCGTCTACGTTCCGTACTCACATTGCCTAATGGCGATATCTACTTCTGTTCCAGCAATCGCGACTGGAATCCCCAAAAAGGTTTTCCAAAGCCACAGGACGACATCATTTATCGCCTGCGCAAAAGCGATAAAGCCGTAGGCACCCCTATTAAGCCGCAAAACGTAACAAAAGCTCCCGTGGAGGTCAAGAACGGGCAGCAGCTATACGAAGCCTACTGTGCTTCCTGTCACAAAAGCGATGGTAAGGGACTGGATAATACCTTTCCTCCTCTAGCCCAGTCTACACTGGTCAATGGCGACGAGACAGCACTGCTAAAAGTTCTGTTACAGGGCATGCAACAGACCGCTATCAATGGCGTAAAGTACGAAGGCGCCATGCCTGCTTTCCATTTCCTTAAAGACGAAGAAATCATTGCCATCGGCAATTATATCCGCAGCAATTTTGGCAATAAAGCCACGCTAATTAAAACAAATAACCTGAAACCCTTACGCTAACCGCCATGGAGCAACAACACAATACAAGCAAAAATTCCCTAGCCAAGAGATGGCTGTCTATCCTTGGTCCCGGCATCATTACAGCAGCTCTAGTATTCGGACCGAGTAAAATGACCATTACTTCCAAAATGGGTGCAGATTACGGTTTTGCGCTTACTTGGATCATCGTTGTAGCTATTTCCTTCATGATGGTATTTACCAATATGGGTGCCCGCATAGGCATAGCGCGCGACGAGTCCCTGCTGACCTTAATACGCAATAAGTTTGGCAAACCTACCTCTATTATTATCGGTCTGGGCATATTTCTGGTAGCCACCTCTTTCCAATCCGGCAATGCTACGGGAGTCTCCCTCTCCGTGTCCGAGGCAACAGGCAGTGATCCCAAAATGTGGATCGTTGTGTTTAATGTCATTGGTATTCTGCTCCTATTTTTCAAATCCTTTTATGTGCTGTTAGAAAAATTGATGCTTGCGCTCATTATCATTATGCTATTTGCGTTCCTTTCCACTGCCGTAATGATACAACCGGCCTGGGCCGATCTAGCGGCAGGTTTTATACCTAGCATCCCGCCAGGATCCATTGGACTCGTTATTGCATTTACCGCTTCCTGCTTTTCGATCGTAGGGGCCTTTTACCAAAGCTACCTCGTACAGTCCCGTAAGAAACTTTCGGCTAATACAGAAACTGCCCAGCGACAGATCTTAGGAAGCCGTGTAGGCATATTTATCCTGGGTATTATGAGCGCTGCCGTTATGGTATGTGCGGCCAATACCCTGCATCCCCAAGGTGTCAAACTCAATTCTGCTGCAGAGATGGGCAAAGCTTTGGAACCTCTATTGGGTAGTTATGCCTCGCATCTATTCTACATCGGTCTCTTTGGTGCTTCCTTCTCCTCCCTCATCGGCAATGCTGTATTGGGCGGTTCGTTATTGGGAGACACCTTCGGTTATGGCAATAACCTGAACCATCCTATGGTCAAGTTATTTATTTCTCTGGTCATGATATTTGGATCCGCCATTGCGCTGATTTTCAACGGACTCCCACTCGAGCTTATCGTATTTGCACAGAGTATCACGATATTTCTAGTCCCAATCATAGGTGTCGTCATGTTTCTAATCGCCAACGATAAAGGGCTTATGGGCGATCAATCGAACAAACCATTGACCAAAATATGGGCTATCCTCGGTCTACTGATCCTGATCACCTTAGCATTCAGCAACCTATACAATCTATTACTAAAATAAACACACAAGAGATGGATAATAAATTACAACAACTCGAAGACGAAATACTCGCTCCCTCGGCAGCGCTGATTGCTGATATCAAACAGATCAAAGGTGATATCATGCTTCTAGGTATTGGTGGCAAGATGGGACCTAGCATGGCTAAGGCCGCGATTAGAGCTATAAAAGCAGCCGGAGTTGATAAAAAAGTATACGGGGTATCCCGATTCTCCACGACCGAGCTACGCGAAGAACTTGAAAACATGGGCGTCCATACCATCGCCTGCGATCTTCTTAACGAAGACGAGTTAAAAGAACTGCCACAGGTTGAGAATATAATTTACCTCGCAGGACATAAATTTGGTACGACGGGCAATGAAGATTTCACTTGGGCGATGAATACCTATCTTCCGGGGATGGTAGCTTCTCACTTCCAGAACTCCAACATTGTCGCCTTCTCTTCGGGCAATGTACTTCCCTTTGTACCGATCAGTGATGCCGGTGTTTCGGAAGAGACCAGTCCCGAACCCATAGGCGAGTATGCGCAATCCTGCTTAGGCCGTGAGCGTATTTTCGAATACTTCTCCAAAAAGAATGGTACCCCCACACTGATCTACCGCCTCAACTATGCCGTTGATTTCCGCTATGGCGTATTGGTCGAGATCGCTAAAAATGTAAAAGCCCAACAACCCATAGACCTCACCTCCGAGAATGTCAACGTTATCTGGCAGGGCGATGCGAACGAGATTGCCTTACGCGCCTTACTTCATTGCCAGTCACCGGCCAAAATGCTGAACGTGACAGGACCAGAGATCTTATCCACACGTTGGATTGCCGAGCGCTTTGGCGAGCATTTTGGTACCCAACCGTTATTCACCGGACAATCGGCGGGCACTGCCCTGTTGAATAATGCCTCCGAGTGTCACCGTTTATTTGGATACCCCCGCACCACGATACGCGAAGCCATAGCGATTACGGCCAAATGGATGACTGAAGGTGGCGAACTATGGAGCAAAGACACACATTTTCAAGAAAGGAAAGGAAAATTCTAATGAAAGAACTAAAAGAACAACTCAGACAGCACCTCTGGCAAGGCACCGTTATTCCTGCCCATCCCCTTGCTTTGCACGAGGACCGAAGTATAGACGAATATCACCAACGTTTACTCACCCGCTATTATATGGCCAGCGGCGCAGGAGGTATAGCTGTAGCCGTACATTCCACACAGTTTGAGATTCGTGATCCACAGATCAACCTGTTTGAGACTGTACTCAAATGGGCCAGCGAAGAGATTGACAAGGCCAATCTGGATCGGCCATTCGTTCGTATCGCCGGTATATGCGGACCTACCGAACAAGCGGTACAAGAGGCGCATACGGCTCTAAAATACAACTATGATATTGGCCTGTTAAGCATGGGAGGTTTGCAGGGTTGGACCGAAGAGGCTATCCTAGATCGGGTACGTGCAGTCGCACAAGTAATCCCTGTATTTGGATTTTACCTACAGCCTTCCGTCGGTGGGCGCATCTTCAGCTATGATTTTTGGTGCAAATTTGTAGCCATCGAGAATGTTGTAGCCATCAAATGTGCTTCCTTCAACCGATACCAGACCTTAGATGTGATGCGTGCACTTGCTAATTCGGGACGTCACGACCAGATAGCCATGTATACCGGCAACGATGACAACATCGTCAATGACCTCATGACCACCTATCAGTTTCCTGTGGCGGGCAAAACAATCCATATAGACTTCAAAGGTGGACTATTGGGCCATTGGGCCGTATGGACACAAAAAGCGGTCAGGCTCTTAGAAGAAATAAAGTCTTATAAAACAGAGCCATCTACTACCAGTGCAGACTATCTACTGAGCAAAGCCATTGCCGTAACAGACAGTAATGCCGCTTTTTTCGATCCAGCTCATAACTTCCACGGTTGCATCCCTGGAATACACCAGGTGCTACACCGCCAGGGATTGATGAAAGGTATCTGGTGCCTCAATCCGAACGAAACCCTGTCGCCTGGTCAAAAAGAAGAAATTGAACGGGTATATCGCGATTATCCAGACCTGAATGACGATGATTTTGTTCGCTCATTTTTAGCATAAAAACTTTAGGCCGTGGTATCATCCACGGCCTATGTTATCTTAGCTATCTATGGTACAAAAAGGGTATAAATAGCACTAAATAATTATTTTCGAGCAAATTCGATCATTGTCGAGAGTTCGTTCACAGCTTTCTCTTCATCAGCCGAAAACCCGGAGGTGACAAAACGTATCTGTCCTTTTGGATCAATAACCACTTTTGTAGGTATGCCACTTACGCCATAAGCCTTTGCTACCGCCGATTCTGTTGTTTCAGGGTTTCGTAGATCCATCAATACTTCAAAACTATAGTTGTTATCAACTATATATTTTTTAGCACCAACAGTAGCATCACCGCTTCCCTTCTCCCAGGTGTGCAAAAACAAAAACTTAACCCCTTGATCTTCTTTGTATTTGTTTACAGCCTTCTGCATAGCAGGGAATGACGCCTTACATGGTCCACACCAAGTAGCCCAAAAATCAAGGACAACGACTTTTCCTCTTAGATCAGCTAGATTAACAGTGTGACCATCCACATCTTTCAGCTCAAAAGTAGGCGCCTCTTTTGATATTGCTTTATTTAAAACCTCTTTAAGTGCCAAGGCATCCCTTTCTGCATTTACGGCTTTTTCAAACTCTAGGTATCCCATTTCCGAGCCGTTCTTAGCTATGTAGGCGTTCTTTAGATTTTCTTTGACCACCGACGAGGCCGTCCCCGATCTTATAGCCTTTTCTATAAACGGGAAAGCTTCTTTGTAGCGCTTGGTTGTAATTAAAGCATTAGTATAAGCACTTTCTGCCAAAGTGATTGCATTAGCATTTTCACCATCTTTAACCTCATTGTACAAGGCTAGTGATTGCTTATATGCTTCTTCCGGATTGCTTCCTCGTGTTAGCGCTCCCAAATACGAAGTCATTGCGCCATAATAATTACCTTGTGCTCGCGCCAAAAGATTATAGCGCGGATGTGATGGCGTATTTATTTCATCCATAGACTCTTTTGCATAATCGACTGCCATTTTTAAATACTTAACGGCAGCATCAGGGTTTTTAGCTATCAGACCAGTAGCAACCTGACCATATAGCGTTCTCTTGTCTATTTTGTTTCCTCTACCATCGCTTAGCGACTCAGCATAGCTATCAATATACTCTTTCATTTTGGCATCATTTCCAGCCGCCGCATATTCCGAAGCCATCATACTACCTATCATATAATAGCTTTGGTTCGGAAACTCAGCTCTCAACTTTTGAAAAGCCCGATCCCTTTCTTCCAGACCTGTCAATTCCTGAAAGGCTGCGAGTCTTTGTTGAAATGCCAGATTTCCCTGCGGAAACTGCTTTATTGATTTCTTGTTTAAGGCTTCGGCTTTTTCCTCCTCGCCTTTGCTTTTGTAATATTCAATAGCTAAAAAATGATCATCCTCAGATTTGCTATTGCTCAATATTGAAAGTCTGTTTTTTAGCTCTTTCTGATCTTCTATTGTAGATAATGCAGACAGTTTACCTTTAAAGCTTTCGACTCGCACCGCACCTTGTTGGGCTTTAGCTAAGAGCAGAGATGCAGCTAAACCTATCGTAAGTATTGTTGTTTTCATGATGTTTGTATTTTATAGTCTATGAAGGATTTCTATAGCTAATATTTGTTATCGTACCAAAGCCCGTATATATTTTATCAGCTCTGTTAGTATCGACGTTACCAAATTCGTCGAGATAAACATAAATTACCCGGCCCTGGCCGCCATTATTGACGGCTACAGCTAGTACATGATCGGCATCATCACCATCCCTCAGCATTTGCATATCCACGATGTCTCCAGGCTCTTTCAGTGTATAGATTTGCTCCACAGAGCCGTTCGCACCAGAGATTTTATAGATTTTATTCTTAGAGCTATAGTACCCCCTCGCCGAGTTAGTTGCTCCCGCAAAGGCAGTCATTTGACCTATTTCTTGTGCATTGGATAACGCATAAAACTCACCTTTACCTAAGCCCGTATAGAACTTGAACAAATACACATAGTAGGCATTTGCATCATCCTTCATTAATCCAATGAAGTCGTAAGCTCCAAATGCGCCACCGATCGTGTAGTCTGCCGCGACCATTGTTTTACCAACAGCATCCAGCTTATACATTCCGGCTTGAGAGGTTGGATACGTTAATTCCCGGGTGTTGTACGCGGTAGAAACAAAGCGCTTATTTTTGTTATCGTAGAAATAAGCATACAGAAAATTATCTCTAAACACGTATGGAAACAAGTCATAATCGCCCTCAAAGCGGTCCGAAAATTTACCGAAGTCAGTAGCACCAGCAAAACCAGGCCCATTCGCGGCATATAAATTGCCTTCACTTACAAGATACTGGTCTAGGTTGTAGTAGTTTGTTCCATAACCTGGTTTAGATTGAAAACGCTTTTGATCGTAAAAATATTCGTTGTTGTCCGAGATCTGTAGCATTGTTTCGGGATCGAAAACCCGTAAGCCGTCCTCTGCGAAGTATAACAACTGCTTAAAACCACGCCCGAATATGTCAAGAATCACCCCCGATTTTACATAGGTTAATTTACTCGTGTAGGAAGTCTGGTTAATATCCTCCAATGGCTGAAAGAATACCTTGTCATCCGTAGTTCGGATGAACGACATCTGTCCCTTATTTCCTACGTTATTGCCTACTAACCAACCTTGAGGAAAAGCACCTGTAACATCTAATGAATATAAAGGACTAATCGCTTTAATTCCTGTAGATACATCCTTCACAGAGAATACAAAGCTATAAGTCTTTCCCGCAGGAAAATTTACACCAACATCCAGATCTTTGTCCGTAGATAGAATATTTTCTGCGCCATCATCAAACAGTTTCCATTCGTATTGGTATTCCTTTCCCTGCTCTAGTCCATTTATATCCGGTATTATTTTTAAGTTTTCCTTTTGTGCAACAGTGAATGAATTTGCGGGCAGCGCCGCAATGCTCAATTCAGGAATAGGCTTGTAAGTAGTTAGTTCATTTTCTTTACAGCCCCAGAGGCCTAAGGCCAATAATAGAAATAGGGTACTAATTTTATTGCTCATAGTTTTAGATTAAAAGGTTACTCTTATCTCATTCTCATCGTACAATGGCCCGTTTTTAGCTTCATAAGCGGCTAATTCGGTACGTAAACGTAACCGCATGTTTAACCGCTCCGCAGTGGAAAGGCTTGCAAAATCAAAATCAGAACCATACACAGAGAACATAAATTGAAACTTTACAGCAGAAAACACGCCCACATATCTTTCCAATGAAGACCAATAAGTAGGTTTTGACAAGAAATCATTAAAATGAATGGTGTAATAACGCAGGCTATTCGTTTTCGCTAATTCTTCACCAGGTGCACCTTTCTCGAAATACTGATTTTCTTTAATAGCGATTTTAAGAGTTTTAGTTTGCGTTTTTAAACTTTCGTTTCTCAGTAGCACTACAGGATAGAGATCAGTGGTTTTACCGGCTTTGAATGTAAAGGCAGGTAGTTGAAAATCCACTCCCTCTGATGCCGTAGTACCTTCTACGGTCTGCATTTCTACGGTTCTATCTTCTTGTCTTACGCCACCCTGAGCACGTATTTTTATCCATACGGTATCTTTTACTACATCCTGAAGATAATAGGCAAACGAGAAGGATGTACTATCTGCTTCATATTGATCGACATATATGCTCATGGCGTCTTTGCCTTCAAACACCATGATCTCCTCCTGCTTGCACCCCAATAGAGCAAATAAGCAAACGCATATTATAATATATTTCTTCTTCATAACTAGTTATAATTGGGATTAAATTCCAATTCGTCCTGAGGAATTGGAAGAACATAAAACTTGGTATCAAACGATAGATTGCTAGGTGTGAATGGTATGCTTGTTTTATTCAACCTTTTATAATAGTAAAACAATTGTCCCTCAGCATACATTTCCTTTTGGTATTCTTTAGTAATCTCGTTCTGAATAAAATTTCTATCCAGATTTGCCGGATTTGAAGGTAGTGCTATAACAGTACGCCCCAGTCGTACCGTATTCAGCATGTCGAGTGCCTCTTGGGGCGAAGGTGCCGTCTCTGCAATAATATATCGCATTTCGCTCATACGTACCACAGGAACAGTTTGGTCTAATCGGAGACTATCTATCGTTGTCGTAGAAGTTTGCCAGAATTTAGACGGAAACTTAAAGCCTTGATTGTCCTCAAATAGATTCTTATAGCGTATATCATCCTGTCCCACAGTTGTATATTCGTATATTGATCTTAGATCTGCATCGGGTCTAGTCAGACGGTAGTCAATGCTGCCTCTAAAAGTGAAGTATTGATCTTCTGCCCAGGTTTTAATATCACGGTTTCGGATAGCGAAGATCAATTCCTGTCTAAACAATCTATCTTTAGTTCCAGCAGCAGCAGCTACCGCAGATTTTGTTACAAATGGAAACTTGCCCGAATCTATTACTTCTTTTGCAGCTTTATAAGCTTCAGCCGTCGCATCTTTATAGAGATAGGCTCTCGCCTGTACAGCTTTGACTGCGTAATAGTTCATCTTATAACGTCTATCCATGGTATTTGAAAGCACGGGATCCACCTGTTTTAGCAGATTTTCGGACGATTGGAGATCTCTAATAATGAAATCCAGAACCTCCTCTACCGTGGATGGGCTAACGGAATACTTATCTACATCGACTTTATAAGGTATGGATTTGCTTTTACTGCCTATGGTATACGACGGTGCAAAAAGACGGAGAACTTCAAAATGAAATAACCCGCGTAAGGCATAAGCCTCGCCCAAAATCTGCTTATAGGATTGTTCGGTCAGCACGGATCGATTAATTTCGGCATATTTTATAATATTATTAGCTCCGGAGATACCGTTGTATGCGGCTTTCCAGATTTGATTGGTGTATGTTACGACCTGATCAGAGCTGTAATCATAATTACGGGTAGGTACAAAGAGCGGTGCTGTTCCGTTACCCGAAGTATTGTAATTTTGCGCTAGTGCCGAGACGAAGCCCATCGTTAGGTTGTCGCCATACAGCGAGCGACTCGCTAGCGTCGAGTATACACCGGTCAAAGCTTGTCTAAAACCGATTTCAGAAGAAAACATTTCCTCCTCGGGAATACTAGATTTAGGTGCGACATCCAGGTACTTGTTACAGCCAGATAATGTCAGCATGGCGACCGATATATATAGAATAGATTTAAATTTACTTTTCATATTTTTCCTCCTTAATTTAAATACCCACTCGAATGGATAATGCGAAAGTTCTTGCAAATGGATTGCTTGTGCCCCTTTCAATTTCTATGGAACTAAATCGAACCAGATCATTGGTCAGTGCTGTGAGCTGGAAACTTCTTAAGCCCGCCCTCTTGACCCAATTTTGTCTATAAAAATTATAGCCAAATGATAACGTACTCAAAGTTAAATTGTTGTTGTCCTGAACAAACCTGGACGTAAGTCGAGTAGGAATCGTATTAAGCCCAATTCTTGTAAATTGACTAATATCTCCAGGGCCAGTCCACCCAAGATCATAGGCTCGTCTATCCACGTTGTTTGAAGGAATGACAGATTCCACCTTATTGATCAGCGTTTGATTATACAATTGACCGCCGAACTGGTAGTTGAATACGACACCTAGTTCAAATCCTTTATGATTTAAATTTGTTCCAAAATTGCCATTCCATTTAGGTATAGATACACCAAAAGCAACTTTATCCGAGGCATCCCAATCGTAAGTTCTTTCTCCATTTTTTGTTATAAAAATTTCGGATCCTGTTATCGGGTCTACACCGAGCGACCGTACAACATATATCGCGTCCATTGAATTGCCTTCCTGCAACAGGATATTAGGAACGGTCTGCGCTACATTATTTTCGTTGAGGCGATCATTAGATGCTTTGAGCGCATTTGATATTTCCTTAAGCACATTGCGATTGGTAAATCCATTTACAAACAGGGACCAAACTGTTCCTGTGTTTTTGTTCTCGATGACTTTATACCGTACTGCATACTCAAATCCTTTGTTTTCTACTTTACCCAGATTTTCGGAATAAGAAGAGAAACCCGTAGATGGTGCCAGCGTAATTTGGGTTATCGCGTCATTTGTCAAATCTCTATATGCATCCAGACGTATATCCAGACGTTCATTAAGCAACATGATATCCAACCCCAAGTTCAGTTTATAAACAGTTTGCCAACTCAGAAGCTTATTCCCAAGATTGCCTATGTTAGCTCCTAATTCATTATAATAGCCACTGCTTACCCCAAAATTATATCTTGTCTGTCCCGAATAGGCCGGTATATTTAACGATCCTGTGGTACCGTAGCTACCCCGAAGTTTTAAGCGGTTTACAAAGTCATTTTGCTGAAAGAATTTTTCGTTGTGAATGTTCCAACCTAAACCAGTTGACCAGAATGTTCCAAACCTCTTGTCAGTGCCATATTGTGATGAACCGTCGTATTTAACCGATAGATCAACCAAAAACCGATTGTCATAGCTATAGTTTCCACTGTATAATAGACCTACTCTTCTTACGGTACTTTCATCGCCAGTAGGTCTGCCATTTTGTTGGTACTGGTTGGCGAAAAGTAGGTTGTCCAAGCGGTCATAAGGAAACCCTTCTGCGACAATTTCGGTATACGCATTGGAACTGTTGGACATGTTAAAGGAAGCGGTTGAAAACCATTGATGCTTTGCCCGCTTGAAGTTGTAGTTTAAATTTGTGACACTTTCATAGGACGATGATTCATCATTTCGATCCGTATACGATCCTTTCCTATTGATGTCCGTAGTATTCTCAAAGCGGCTATCATCTGCCGAGTAAAACTGGTCCGTCCCTCCATTTTGTCTGGTTAATCCTAGATTAGATTCTATGTAAAGTGAAGGTGTTAGATTATATCTAATTTGAAAATTATTCGTGAATCCGATGTATTTGCTCTGATTTACGCTATGCAAAGTCGCGTTATACATCGGGTTTGTCGTACGGTAAGACTGACCGATAAAGGTATAGTTTTCTAAGTACCTTTGAACGTTACCGTCTACATCATATGGAGTCCAGTACGGATTCATATTTAGGTAAGTACTGAAATTTCCGTAGGGCGATTCGTTGGCTATATTCTGATATACTCTGATGGAGTTTTTAAATTGTAGCTTATTAACTAAATATGTTAAGTCGAATTGCCCCGAATAGTTTTTGCGGTCTTGTCCCTTCATCACTCCCTGCTGGAGATCGCTCGCGGCAAGTATTCCGTACCTAATATGCTCATCTCCGCCCTGCAAATTTACGGACGTACGGTTATTGTAACCTATTTGAGTTGGTATTTTTTTCCAATCGGTATCGATTCCGCGTTGTGTATTCTTATATCGTTCATTATATAGATTATCCAATCTATATTTTGTCTGATCAAAGTCAGAGTTATAGACGCCTACACGTTGTTCAAAATCCAGCTTTTCTACTGCATTTAGATAATTGTATACGGATAAATCAGGGGTGGATAAACGAAAGTCATTATTTAAGGTTACTTGTATCTTACCCGGCTTTGGAGCGATAGTGTTTACAACCATTACACCATTAGCACCGCGCGATCCATAAATTGCTGTTGCAGACGCATCTTTCAAAATAGTGATAGAAGCGATCATATTCATGTCGAGATCCACGATCCGTTGCAGTCCCACTTCAAATCCATCCAAAATAAATAGCGGTTGATTCGGATTTGACGCTAGCTCCCCTCCCAAATTAGGTAATGAGTTCTGCCCTCTTAATTGTATATCTGGCAGCTGGTTTATATTACCACCTAGTACGTCATTTGGAAGTATTCGGAAGGAAGGTTCAATAGCAGAAATACCTGCAAAAATATTATTAGTGGATATCTTCTTCAGTTCTTCTCCAGAGATAGTTCTTGCTGCGCCAGTGAAATTCTCGGCCTTACGTTCGAATATCCCCGTTACCACCACTTCATCAATATCCTCTGTAGATTCTTCCAGCGCTATTTCATATTTTACAGATGCTGTGATAGGCACAAGCTCTGTTTTATATCCCATAAAGTTGACTTCCAACTGTTGGGCATACTCGGGTATATTTAATAGGAAATTGCCTCGAGCATCTGTTTTTGTACTTATCTTCTTTTCTTTAATAGATATGGTCGCTCCCGCTATAGGTTGCTTGTTTGTGGCAGACAATACCTGTCCCTGCACAATCTTATCCTGTGCTTTGTCCTCGTCAATAAGGACGATGGTTTTATTTTTGATAATATAAATAACCCCGGCATTGGCATTGAAATAATTGCTTAGCACAGCCTGCATAGGTGCGTCCTTAAACTTGGGGCTTACCTTTCGGTTGAAGTCAAGTTTGGACGACGTAAATACGAAATCGTATCCCGTCTGTTTTCGGATTTCGGACAATAATTCATTCAGCGTGATGTCCTTTGCTTCCATTGTTACTCTAGCAGTCTGTCCATATACGATCTGGATAGAAGAACAGCTCAAGAGTATACTTAGTATACAGCATTTGCCTGCATTCTTAAAAACTTTATTCATCAATTTTTGGTTAGTTAAATTGGCAACAGAATGAAGAGTTCTATTGCATTGTTAGTACTGTTTAAAATATTTTGACTGGTTACCTCGGTAAATTTTACTTCATACGCACCATTACCTCCTTTCCGCTTATATCAAAACGTATATCATTTGTTTGGGCTAGTATATCCAGTACCTCAGAGAGTGTCTTGTCCCTCGAAATTTGTCCCCATATACTAATCTGTGGTGCATTTCCTTTGTAGCTTACATCCACATCATACCAACGTGCGATTTCGAGCATCACATTCTCAAGCTTTTCGTCGGCAAAATAAAATAGCTTATTTTTCCAGGCTAAATTTGCCGTAAGATCCGCTTTATGAACCTGAAGGTTTCCTGTGCCCCATGTAGCCTGTTGGTTGGGAACTAAAAACGATTCTTTTTTCGCAGTGCCAGCGACCACCTTTACAGAACCTTCCAATAAGGTGGTTACTGTATGAGACTTTTCGGGATAGGCCATCACATTAAATACGGTACCATAGACGATGACCTGTTGCTGTCTATCTGCTTTACCACTATTGACGACAAACTGTTTCAATCTATCTTTACTAACTTCAAAATAGCCCTCACCCTCTAGCGATACCTCACGTTGATTTCCTGTAAAGCGAGAAGGAAATTTAAGTGTTGTAGAAGCATTAAGCTGCACTTTAGTCCCATCTCCTAAGGTTACCCAATACAATCCACCTCTGGGGGTACTGATGCTATTCATTTTGTTATTGGCGAGTTCCGTATTTGTATTCTCAAATACAATGGCCAGATTCCCTTGTTCTAGCTTTTCTATTTTAAGACCTCCACGGGTAAAAGACTCTCCTTCCTTGAGGACCGCTAGATCAACCTGGTGTCCATCAGCAAGGGTTAAAATAGCTTTCTCTTCGGCAGGCTTAGGATCTTTTGAAAAGGGTTTGTGCAAATCACCGGTGTCTATAGAGGACCATTCAATGTTAGAGACTACATTTTGAGCAAGGTTGTTTTCAATCTTATCCTTTTTGAATAACAAAGGGGTGCTGCATAGTAGCAAGATCGCTGCTGCAGCCCAAGGGAGAACCCGTTTCCAAAGAGGTTTAATAGCAGGCTTGGCATCCAACTGCCTTATAGCCGCCAGTATCTGCTCTTGTTGGCCACTGTTTATATCCGTAAGTGGCTTTTGCATATAAAAAGCTTCGACCAGTGCCTTCTGAATAGATTCTTGATGCTGCTGTGAATCCTGATAACCAATCAGTTCTTCACGTTCCTCGGCAGTTTCACTTTGCAGCATGCATTGCTTTATCAAATATTTTATGCGATCGTAGTTAACGTCTTCCATATCATCTTTGTATGTACTTCTATAAGGCCCATCATTGGGCTATAGTTTCTATAATTTTCGTTTATAACCCTGAATTTTGGGTCGCTTTGAAGTAAAGACAATTGGAAAATACCTTTGGGGGGGTACGTACTAAAAATATTTTGTCCAAAAATGTAGAAGAAGGACAAATGGGATATCTTTCATGTTAGAAACACAATATGCACGAATAGATTTCATAGCTTGATCGAGGTTCCATTTAACGGTTTCAGGCGATACGTTAAGTAAAGCGGCTACTTCTTCACGCTTATGATATTCCTCTTTAATTAACCTATAAGTCTCCTGTTGTTTTGGAGGTAACCTTCGGATAGCCTGCTGTAGCATATCTTGAAACTCTTTATCCTGTACTAGATAATCTGCTTCAGGAAAATAACGTAGCAGCGCATCTTTAGCTTCTTCCTGGTAGAATGCTTTATAATTATCTCGTTTTTTTAAGACGTTCAGCGTTATATTTTTAGCTAAAATATAGAGCCAGCCCTCAAAATTATCCAAAGTGGGCAACAGTTGCTTATTAAGCCATACTTTCACAAAAGTATCCTGTACAATATCCTCCGCCATCCATTCATTGTTGGTAAAACGTAGCGCGGTTGTAAATATATTAGGCCTAAAGCTGTCAAACAGGGATTTAAAAGCCTGCTCATCTCCAGCCGCAACCTGCTGTAAGAGTTCGATTAGCTCCTGATCTGTCATATTGCCTATTGTTTAACCTGTTTAGTGTACAGCAAACTTATATAAAATGTGGGTATAAATAAATATGCCTTTCTAAAAAAAGTCAAAAGCAATAAAATTTCTTGTGCTTTGCAGTCTATTGTACCATTCGACGCTAGTTAGTCTATTCTTTATAAAATACTGAAGCTATCGCAAATGGTTTAGATACTAAGTATCCAGTACAGGCTCGTATTCGAGATGCAGTAACGGATAAGGCTTGCCCATTCCGTCCCTTTCGGAGCGCCCTTTTTGAGCGTAGCCCATGCGTAGATAAAACTGTATAGCCTGTGGATTTTGCTCGTTTACATCTACCCTGTACACCTGAAGACGGTCCAATACATAACGTACAGCTATCTTTCCTAGCCCCTGTCCATGGCAGGCTGCATCGACAAATAGCATTTCCAGATTATCAGCCGATACGGCAAAGAAAGCTACAATCTCACCGTTCCTTTCCAGCAGATATACCTCCAGTTGCGGAAAGAACTCTGTAGGGATAAGCGTAGCGAACAATTCAAAGTCCGTTGGGTTTAAGAAATCATGTGTCGCCAATACAGCGCTAGACCAGATTTCCATCAATCGGTCATAATCTGCTGCATTAGCTTTTCGGATATTGATCATATTATATTATACGTTTTGGACGAGCCGTACACTTGCATTGTTCTGCAAACATACAGAATGTTTCACCGCCTCGTTTACCGATTTCACCGAAAAATAAAATCGTTTTGTCGAAAGCTTATTCCGTAGTCGCGTATTCTGCTCTACTTTTGAATCAACAACAAAAACAAAGAACAGACGCAACCTTAGGAAAAGAATCAGCGTCTTATTAACAAAAGGATTAAAGACAAAAAAAATAACAACTAAAACACCTCAACATCATGAAAAAGTCTATCGCAACCATCGCTACCTTATTCACTTTAGCGTTTACCTTCAGTGCTTTTGCTAAAGAAACCGTAAATCCATTGAAGGATGTTAACGCGAAGAAGATCGCTCTTACCTATGTAGAAGCTATCACCTTGGGCAATACGGAATTCAATAAGCACCTGTTTACAAATGACTTTGCGTACCACAATTCAGCAAGTGATCAAGTAGCCAGCAGATCAGAATACCTAGCGTTCTTAAAAGCCAATAAGGGATTGAAATACAACTGCGAGACGACATATGAAATATTAGATCAGGCAGGTAATACCTCGGTAGCCAAGGCGATCATGAAATTTGAGAAATTCACCCGTGTAGATTACATCACTATGGTACAGTCTGTAGATGGTTGGAAAGTCAACAAAGTGGTAACGACATATCCATAGGCATTCAGGAACCCTTCAATAAACTGAAGGAGTCTTCATAAAGAGTTTATACCAAGAGGCATTCAGGAATCCTCAAACTGAGGATTTTATTCAGGAAGAGTTTATTTTTCAGAGGACTTCAAGAACCTTCAATAAACTGAAGGAGTCTTCATAATGAGTTTATACCAATAGGCATTCAGGAATCCTCAAACTGAGGATTTTTGTTTCAACCTAGACCCGCAGGAGTGCGGGTCTTTTTATTTGAGCGGTATAGAGGTTTTGGAAACTTCATAAATAAAATATAGCTTTGCCTTCAAGCTAACCCCGTAATCTAAACGAAGTAAATCTTCCCGTTTTATTTTACTTGTAATTGGATATAATGGTATCATATCAAGAATTGTCTGATCAAGATTTGTCTGAGCTTCTAAAGAGCAATGATAAGAAGGCGTTTACAGAAATCTATGAGCGTTACCACAGCCTACTATACATTTACGCCCATAAAAAATTAAACAACAACCTCGAAGCACGTGATATCGTGCAAGATACGTTAATGAATGTTTGGAATAGGCGAGCTACACTTTCTATTTGTGGCACGCTTCGCTCCTATCTATTTACATCTGTTCGCAATCGAATCTTAGATATCTTCTCCCACCAAAAGGTTGAAGAAAAGTATATGGATAGCCTTCACAATCTGATGCAGAGCAGTTCTTCGACAGACCACATGATCCGGGAAAAGGAATTGAGTGCTATGATTGAGCACGAGATCAACGCTTTGCCACCACGCATGCGCGAAATATTTATCCTTAGCCGCAGAGAGTGGTTAAGTAATAGCGATATTGCAAGCAAGCTTGATATCTCCCAGCACACCGTGGAGACACAGATGAAACGCGCATTACGTCAGTTACGGCTTAAATTAGGACATATCACTCATCTATTTCTCGATCTATTACTACTCCTATTATTTCTGTATTAAATAAATTCATATTTTTTTTAGTTTCCCTGTACCCACAACGGTTTCTCTTACCGTCTTAGTAATATAAGGCCCTAAATCACATGAAGGAACCAAAGGAACTATTAGAAAAATACAAATCGGGATTATGCAGCCCTGAAGAGCTGGCGTTATTACACCGATGGATTCATCATATTCATCTTAATCAGCCCTCTTCGCTTTCCGAAGAAGAGCTAAATCGTGCCAAAGTCGATTTTGAAAAACAGTTTGCCACGCAAACCACCGTTGTCCGTTCTTTGGTCAACTGGAAGACAATTGCGGCGGCAGCATCTGTAATCCTACTTTTGGGGGGTGGTTTCTATTTCATCAGTGGCCCGGTTGCTCCCGATATTGAATCTACTGCCCTTGTATCCGAAAATGATGTATTGCCTGGAGGCGACGTGGCAATTTTGACGATGGAAGACGGCAAGAAAGTCAATCTAGATAGTATATCAGAAGGCAGCGTGATATCCCAAACGGGCAGTAAAATCACAAAAAATGAAGAGGGCGCGTTAGTATATACAGCCGATCCGCAGTCTGCGCTATCAATAGCTTACCATACTGTCGAGACTCCTTCCAAAGGCCAGTACCGTATCGTGCTACCCGATGGTACCAAGGTCTGGGTTAACTCCGAATCTTCCTTGAAGTTCCCTACCCGATTTGCAGGTGCTGCCCGTGAAGTCGAATTGGATGGCGAAGCCTATTTTGAAGTTGCCAAAGATAGTTCACGTCCATTTTTTGTACAAAGTAAAAGTCAAAAAGTGGAAGTACTGGGTACACATTTCAACATAAAAAGCTACAGAGACGAACCTTACGAAAAGACAACATTGCTTGAAGGAGCCGTAAAAGTAAGTTACGCTAATCTCTCTATATCTAGGATATTAAAACCCGGAGATCAAGCCACAGTGAGTGATGACCGATGTGCCGTACGTGCTGTCGATGTAGAGCAAGCCATCGACTGGAAAAACGGTGATTTTATCTTTCGCGAAGAGAGCCTTGTTCACATCATGAAGCGGGTTTCGAGGTGGTATGGTGTGGATGTAGCGTACGAACGAGGTGTTGATCTCAGCCAGACTTTCAGCGGTCAGGTGTCACGATCTAAAAATCTTTCTGAAGTGATTGCCTGTCTAGAATCCACTGGCGATCTAAAATTTGTAACTAAAAACAATAAAATATGGATAACCAAAACTAACCCCAAAACCAATGAAATATGACCTGAAAGATAATTAAAAAAGCCGAAGGCATTGGCGTGCCTCCGGCGAGCGTTTAATAACGTCATCCAGCCCCTTTAAAAGGGCTTATTGTGCTAACAACTAAATTGAATGAAACCCCAAACGTATGTTCTTGGCGGAACATGCCGTTTGACCATTAAACACTATCAAATGTATGAAATTTTACATTAATTTTTTGTGTCGCGCTCCTGTCGGCATTTCCAAATTATTTGTCATAATGAAGCTAACTATATTCTTACTCCTGCTTAATATGTTGCATGTGACGGCCAGTTCATTTGCGCAGCATCTTACGATTAAGAAAAGCAATGCCGCCCTAACCGAGGTATTTAAGGAAATCCGAAAGCAATCGGGTTACGATTTTATTTACAGCGACAAGCTCATCAAGCGAGCCAATCCTGTCAGTGTTGATCTTCGACGAAGAGACCTCAAAGAAGGGCTCAACGAAATTTTCAGTGGTCAACCTTTTACGTATAGTATCCAAGGTACGACGATCACCCTTAAGGCCAAAGCTGGGGTCGCAGCCATAACCGATGCTGTACAAGAGCAGCGCCTCACCGGAGTCGTTACCGATGAATCGGGCAAACCACTGGCCGGAGTCAACGTATTGGCGATCAAGAGTCGCCTCAATAGCGTAACTGACCAACAGGGGGCATTCCAGATCATGCTACGAAACGAAAGCGATTCCCTTCGGTTTACCTACGTCGGGTATCAGCCCAAAATCGTTCGGATCGATGGCCCACGGCATATAAAGGTAAAACTGGAATCCGCAGATACTAAAATGCAAGACGTTGTCGTAACTGGTGTGTATACACGTTCAAAAGACAGCTTTACCGGTTCGGCTACCACCTATACAGGTCAGGAGCTCAAAGCAGTGGCCAATACCAATATCATTCAAAGTCTAAAAACACTAGATCCTGTATTTGCAGTATTGGAGAACAATCAATTTGGTTCAGACCCCAATCGGCTTCCTGATCTAGAGATACGTGGCAAATCCAGTGTCGTAGGATTGAAAGAAGAATTTGGCGTAGATCCCAATCAGCCTCTATTTGTGTTAGACGGTTTTGAAACGTCGCTTCGAACAGTAATGGATCTAGATATGGAGCGGGTAGCTTCCATCACTATTCTTAAAGATGCTGCTTCGACAGCCATTTACGGTTCTAAAGCAGCCAACGGTGTGGTTGTCATCGAGACCAAACAGCCACTTCCGGGACAATTAAGGGTTTCTTACAACAGCAATTTCAATGTATCTGTTCCCGACTTTTCCAGCTACAATTTGATGGACGCAAACGAGAAACTCCAGTTTGAATTGCTTGCCGGAAGGTATGATTTCGGAGCTTGGGACGGTACCGGCGTAAGAAAGATGGAACTATACAACAAGCGTTTGGAGGATGTACTCAGTGGTGTAGACACTTATTGGTTGAGCGAACCGGTGCGTACTGGCATCAATCAACGTCAGACTATCTACGCTGAAGGGGGCGACGCCAGTATGCGCTATGGAATTGGAGCTAACTATAATGGTATCACCGGTGTAATGAAGGACTCCAAGCGAAATACCTTTAGTGGCAACATCGATCTGATCTACCGTAAAAATAAATTCCAGTTTTCAAATAAATTGACAGTCAATTACGTCAGTTCTAGTGATCCAGTGGTTCCCTTTTCTTCCTATTCAAGAGCCAATCCCTATTACCGTAAATATAATGCAGAAGGATTTGTAGAGAAGTGGTTAACAAATGTCAGTGATGAACAAGTTGAAAACCCTTTATGGAACGCACATTTAAATAGTCGCAATCTGACTAAAGGCAACAGTATAAATAATAATTTTGCAGCCGAATATACGGTTCTACCTTCCTTACGTCTTCGCGCTAGATTCGGGGTGACCAAATCTATTGACGAGACAGACAACTTCATCTCACCGGAGAGCACGCAATATGACCGCATTGATCCGTTACTACGAGGCTCGTTAACTTATAGGAATAGCAACAACTTACAGTATGAAGGTGAATTTACCGCTACTTACGGCATGGTGTTTAAGGAGAAGCATCGTATTAATGCTGTTGGTGGTGGTCGTCTTGCTGCCAACGAATCCTTGCTTAATGGATATACTGCGCAGGGATTTTCCAAAGGCAACTATACGACGGCAGCATTTGCCAAACGTTTTCCTGAAAACGGTAGACCTGCTTACAATGAAAATGCTTCCCGATCAAACAGTTTTTATCTAAATGGTGGATATTCTTTTGACGAACGATACTTAATGGACCTGACTTATCGGTTGAGTGGATCTTCGGTATTTGGATCTAACAAGCGCTATGCCAATACCTGGTCCACAGGTTTAGCATGGAATATGCATAATGAAACTTTCCTTAAGGGAGTCGATTGGATCCATTTATTAAAACTAAGAGGATCCGTTGGTAATCCCGGTAATCAGAACTTCAGTTCTTATCAGACCTATACCACCTATATGTTTTCCAACAGTACTACCAACTTCTTTGGAGAAGGCGTCGTCCTATCGGGGCTGGGCAATCCGGATTTGAAATGGCAGACCACGTTAGACAAAAATATCGGTGTTGATGCGGGTTTTATGAAGAGAAAACTCTTGTTTAATGTAGACTATTTTCATAAAACTACCGACCCATTATTGATTAACATCGGTGTCCCGGCATCTTTAGGTATCAATACAGTTCTTACTAACTTAGGAAATCAAGAATCCAAAGGCTTTAACGGCACGATTACCTACTCGCCCATTTACGATCCTGTTAACCGTAGGATTTGGTCCTTCCGATATAATTTCAGGACAGAATCGTCCAAAATAGACAACATTGGCAATACGTTGGACAAATTCAATGAAAGCGGTAGGAATAATAATTTACGAAGATATTACGACGGGGCCAATCCCGACGCACTTTGGACGGTTGTCTCCGCCGGTATAGATCCTTCGTCCGGAGAAGAGCTTTTCATAAAAAAAGATGGTACCTATACATTAGACTACAATTTTGATGACGAGATTCAGGTGGGTATCAATAGGCCGAAGTTGGAAGGCACATTCGGTACCTCGTTTACGTATAAAGGGTTTTCTGCCAATATAGACTTCCGTTACCGCTGGGGCGGACAGGCGTTCAACAGTGCGCTATATAATAAGGTAGAAAACATCACGTTTGCTGGGCTTCGTAGTAATCAAGACAAACGAGCATTATACGATAGATGGCAAAATCCTGGAGACATCAGCCCCTACAAAGGCATATCACTATCCAAGAAAACGCAGATGTCTTCCCGCTTTGTTGAAGATGATAATTCCATCGCCTTAGAATCTTTTCGTGTGGGATATGAGTTTATGGGCGATTGGATGAAGCGATCGCGTATACGCAGCCTAAGATTAAATGCTTACATGAATGACCTTTTTGTTATTTCAACTATAAAAACGGAGCGCGGGATAGATTATCCTTTTGCACGCACAGTTTCATTTTCTGCATCCGTGTCCTTTTAATTACTTAAACTATGAAAATAAAAAGAACAACTATATTTTGCGTAGCACTAGTGGCATTAAGTCTATCCAGTTGTGACAAATGGCTAGATATTAAACCCGCTGACCGTATTGTTGAAGAAAATGTATTCGATACCCCAGCCGGTATTCTCTCCGCCTTAAACGGCACGTATAATGAGTTATTAAATAGCGAATTATATGGATCTACGCTAGGGAGCGAATTTATAGAAATATTGGGGCAGCAGTATAATATCCGCACGACCAATGTTAACTATACAGAAGTATCCAATTACGCTTATCCCGCTGATTATACCAAAGGCCGGTTAGAACGGACCTGGGATGCCGCTTATAAAGTCATTTTAAACAGCAACAAAATCATCGAAAATGTGGAAAAAAGGAGTTCCACCCTGCCATCCAACATACAGGATATTGTCCTGGGAGAATCACTTGCCATACGTGCATTCGTACATTTTGATATGCTGAGGTTATTTGGTCCTATATACAAAACCTCAGCAAGTCAAAAAAGCATTCCTTACGTGGACGAGATTTCGGTGTCCCCCGCTCCACTTTTACCTGCAGAAGAGGTGATTAAGCATATTATTAATGATTTAGACAGAGCCGAGTCCTATCTATTAAAATCAGATCCTATTGTCAATGAAGGTCCGCAGAACACGGTATTAGAAGGTGCAGACAATACCTTTCGTTACAGGACATTCCGTTTCAACTACTATACCATCTTAGCGTTAAAAGCTCGTGTACATCTTTATGCCGGGGATAAAGGAAATGCCTTGAAATATGCTAAAATGATAATTGAAGACAGCAAACGCGAGAGCTACTTTCCCTTTATAAAGCATACCGATATTGCGGGTAATTTTGCAAATCCGGACCGAGTTTTTTCTACAGAAATCATTACCGGTTTATACCATAGCGGGCGCAATCTAATATTCCAAAACTATTTTAATCCAGGATCTGCACAATCTGCAAACCTTTTGATTCCGAGAGCAGGCAATATTGCAGCCCTATTCAGCGGAGAGGAAAGCGACTATAGGTATTCCTATTTGTGGCAAGATTACGATCTAGAAGTTAATACCCTGTATAGCTTAAAATTCAGAGTTGGGGAGACCTCTACCCTTTATCGCAACAGCATATTGCCATTAATTCGCTTAGGAGAAGTGTATCTAATTGCTACCGAATCAGAATCAAATGAGCAGTTAGCATACGCTTATTTAAATAAACTACGCAATCAGAGGGGGCTCCCCAGTGTAACGGACAATCTAGCCGTTCGTCTACGCAATGAGTATGTTAAAGAGTTATACGGCGAAGGACAGTTGTTTTTTTACTATAAACGAACCAATACTGCAACTATAAAATCTGGAATTACCAATGCTAATATTTCCATGACTGCGGCCCGTTATGTACCCATGTTGCCCGACAGCGAAAATCGCTATAGAGATTAATAAACAAATTAGAACTAAATTAAAAGCAGTTATTCTAATGAAAAACTTCATATACACTTCAGTCTTAGTGGCATTCGGCGTATTTCTACATTCCTGTACAAAAGAGCCACTACTCTATCAAGGAGAAGACGACAATTCAAGTGGCATATATTTCTATTCAGTTGCCACTTTTACTCCCGACGGTATGCCCTTAAGTTATACCGACTCCCTATCCTACAGTTTTCAGAATGATCCGGCTCGGTTTACGGATTATACAATGAATGTGCCTGTACGTGCATTAGGACATGTTAGTGATAAGGATCGCCCCTTTAAAGTGAAAGTTATTGGTGGTACAGCAAAAGAAGGAGTAGATTTTGAACCTTTAAAGGAAACGTACATCATGCCTGCCGGAAAGTCTACTGTTCGAATTCCGATCAAACTGTTCCGCACGCCTATTCTACTCGAAAAATCGATCAACATCCAGTTACAACTGGTCGAGTTTGGAGATTATAAGCTATTACTTCCGTATTTATTGAATATGGGCAATAACAAATTACTCGATGCAACGAAGTTTAAGATTGGTTATTCCGAAATAATTACCGAGCCTTCCTATTTCACTAGTCCAGGTAGAGATTACTTTGGAGATTGGTCCGTTAAAAAGTTCAAAATACTTAATGATTTGATGTCCTGGAAAGCATCAGATTGGAGATATGTGAATTCTGGTGGTAACTTCTATCCTGTTGCCACGACAAGATTTCATTATGCCGCCAGCATCTTTAAAGTTTACCTGGAAGAAAAGCTTCAGGCGGGTACTCCTGTATACGAAGACGATGGTAAGACATTAATGCAGTTGGGTCCAGCTTACCTCGTTGACTACAGCAAATTATAGACTATTCAATTAAAGCAATATGAAGAATCAAACCTATAATATATTTCTATTAATAACAACTTTGTTGGTAGCATCTTGCTATAAAGACAAAGGCAATTATGATTACACCGAGTACAATGCGATACAGATCAAGGACATACCCGATCAGATCAATGTATTAGGTAATATCGATACATTAACTCTTAACCCAAAGATTGTTTCCTTACATGAAGGCGAGATAGCGGCAGATAATGAAAACTACTCGTTTGCCTATGTCCGAGACCTGAATGTCAGTACTGGGAAGATGGAGTTTATTCCTTTAGACTCGACATTCTCTAAAAACTTGAATTATTTTGTCAATTTGACTCCCAAGATGTACGATATCAGTTTTGTTGTGACCGACAAGCGCACGGGCGTACAGACATTCAAGCCTTTCAAGCTCAATGTTGGCTCTGCTGTCACCGAAGGTTGGATGGTATTATGTAATGAAGGGGCCGAACAGCGTGTTCGTTTGGATATGGTTTCCGTTATATCTCCTACACGTTCGGTACAGGCCTTTGATTTAGCAGAGCCATTAGGTTTGCCAAAACTTAATAAGGGGACTAGGATGTCGTATTTGTATCGTAATCCGATTACCGCCAAGATCACTATCATAACCGAGAATCAAGGTGCTTATGATTTACTGCAACAAAATCTCCAATCGGGACCAACGTTTAATTTATTGTATGAGTTTGGAAACAAAACTGAAAATTGCAAACCTCAAAATTTACAGCGCACAGCATCCGGTTATTACCTTATCGTGGATGGTGATAATAACGCTTATAACCAGCTGTACTCTTCTGTAGGCCCGTTGTTTGAATTCCCAGTGAATACAAGCTTGGGAGATCGTAAACCCGAATTCAAAATGTCCAAATACATTGTTGCAGATGCCAAAGCTTCTGGCGGCAGCAATGCTGTTTTAGGCTACGATATAACCAATAAGCGATTTGTCAATTGGTCTTCCGGCAGACGTACTTCTGTGTTGCCATTTACCGATCCCGAGCAAGCACTTTTCAGTTATAATACCGGAAAGGATATTGTTTATATGGAAAGCACCTTGTTCGCTAATAGTACAGCTTATTCGATCTTAGAAAAAAATGGCAAACGCTCATTACATGGGATACGTTTTGTTGTAGCCAGTCCTGTGGGCAGATTTGAACAAAGTCTCTATCGAGATCTCGATCTCCCCAATATCCAGCAAGCGAAGTTTTTTGCATTTCATTCTACGCTACCATATATGTTCTATGCCAGCGGTTCCAAGCTCTATCAGTATGATTATGTAGCCAATACCAACAAGCTCATGAAAGATTTTGGTAAAGAAAATATAACTATGCTCAAATTCAATCTTTTTCGATTTAATATCACCACCAAACCACAGACGATGTTAAACCAGCAATACGACTTAATTGTTGGTACAGCTGATGCTGATTTACCTGAAAAATCCCATGGTATATTACGGTTTTTTAATGTTCCTCCCCTAAATGGAGATTTAACAATGATTAAAGAGTATAAAGGCTTTGCAGACATTGTTGACGTAGCCTATAAAGAAGTACCCACATTTTAAGCTTCAAAACCAATATATAATATGAAAACAAATTTATTGATACCTGCTTTACTCTGTGTTTTAACAGTTAATGCACAGCAAAATAGCTTTAATATTCAGGGTAAAGTAGGGAATTCTATACTTCCGAAAAAAGTTTACATGCAATATGCATCAGGCGGAGCCACACGCGTAGACTCTACTTTCCTGATCAACGGTAGCTTCACATTCAAAGGTAAGGTAGAGAACCCAGTTCCTGCTAGAATCTATTTCGATTACAGCCAGAAAGGATTTAGTGATATGGAAAACCGAAAAGATGTCAAAATCGTTTATTTAGAACCTGTAACAATCCGTCTAGAGACGATAGATTCTTTAAAGAAGTCTAAGGTAATCGGATCGGAACTAAATGACGATTTTAACAAATATATGTTTATGTCAGATTCGTTGAGAAGTGTAGAAATGGATCTAAGACGTGTTGGCGCAAAAGATGCCACGGTCAGAACTAATTTTAGAACACATATGGCAAAATTGGAAGCCAATAGTATTATTGCGTTTAAAAAATATGTTAGGGATAATCCTACATCGTTCTTTAGCATAGATGCACTTACCTACTTGATTAATAACGGTGTGAATCCTGCCGAAGTAGAAACATTATTCGACGGTATATCTGCCGATCTTAAAGCATCTACAGCAGGCACACAGATGAAACGTACTTTGCATTTTGACAAACTTACTGCAGTAGGTAACCCTGTGATGGATTTCACGCAGAATGATGTAAATGACAAACCCGTGAGCACTAAAGACTTTAGGGGCAAATATTTGCTGATCGATTTTTGGGCGTCCTGGTGTGGCCCTTGTCGAGGCGAGAATCCAGCCTTAGTGAAAGCTTATGCAGCTTATAAGGAAAAAGGATTTGAGATTTTAGGTGTATCCTTGGATGATGCCAATAAGCGTGACGCCTGGCTTAAAGCTATAGCCGATGATGGATTGCCGTGGACTCAAGTATCCGATCTAAAAGGTTGGAAAAATGAAGCCAGTGTCATGTATGGCATTCGCAGCATACCCTCCAATTTTTTGATCGATCCTGATGGCAAAATTATCGCCAGAAATTTAAGAGGTGCACAGGTTGATGCCAAATTGAAAGAGATCTTCCATAACTAGGTATTAGATTTAAGTGATACGGCACTACTGTATATGCCGTATCACTACCTTTTAGTCTTGTAAATAACTTTGTAAATTTTAAATACAATGATGAGAAAAACAACTTTTTTATCCAGTCTGCTTGTCGTTAGCTTATTTTTGTCCTGTACAAATAATAGCGATACCGAGCCTCTTAATTCAGCTACGTTAAAAAATATCTCTTCCGAATCCGTAATGAGTCTCGCGCTATCTGATCAAAATATTGATCTTTCGACCGCGGACTTGCATCAGATCCAAACTGACAATGCTATCGGTGATTCCACAAGAAATTACGAACTAACCAAATTCAAAGCTGCAGTATACCGGTTTTACAAGCCTTTAAACATCAAAAACAAATCTTTACACAATCCAATAAAATCTGGAAGTGAGATTGGGTTAAGCGAAGATGTTTTTCAGTTTTTCAATGCGGGTATTCTACAGTTAAACAGCGAAATCAGTCACTTGGAAGATTACTCTAACGATCGGTTAAAAGCTGATGTTGAGGAGCAACTAGCAAACCTATTAAAAGAATAGTATTTAGTTTTTAAACGCTCACAAAAGCAAAAGGGTTCAGACTTATCTGAACCCTTTCTAACTTTTTTACAAATACCCTTTTTTTCTGAAAATGTCTGTTTTCAAAGGCCATCAAGAACTTTCATACCTGTTGTTGATTCAAATGAATCATGAAAGTTTTGTCTGTGTCTGTGTTTCTTTTTTCGAATGTAGTCTCCCGACTATTTTTCTTTGCGGATATTATAATCAAGCATTTATTTCAAATGTAAGCAGTTTGATTTACAATGGCCATTTGGAATATCCAAAGTGTTTTATTGTAATTGAACAGTCCTGCTACATGGATATTTTATAAAGTGATATCTCCTGCTCCAGGAGCTACCTGTCTTCTGCTGCTCTTTGATATATTAACGCTGTGGATTCTGGATTATTGTGTTATTGCGTGTTTTTTTTCGATAAATAGGCACAGACTAGCGTAAATTAGGAGCAATAAAGGAAGAAAACAGACTGCTTCATTTCATTCGCAGTGACGTGTTATAGCTACAGCATCTTCCAAGCCACAGCGCTCTTATCGTTTTATTTGCTGGTAAGCTTTAGCTGTTGTCCTTCCTTCGCAAGGTCGAAGGTCCTATTTTTTGATGGTTTGAAAATCTGTGTCGGGGCCATACAGGTTCCTGATGTGCGTATACTATCCACTTCCATTTTTATCTGTTTAGCTTCTGTAAAATAGTACCTTCCGTACACCTCTGTAAAGCAATCATTGCCACATTCCCAGCTGTCGTAACTCCTGAATCGCTCTTCGTCTAGAAAATCGATCGAGTGAAAGTTAAACAACAGTATAGAATCTATCCGCATTTCCTATGCATTCGCTATTCTTCCCGATATTCCTTGCCTGTGTAAATATCGATATAATAATAGATCAATTCTCCAGCATCCGATTTTACAGTAACCAAACCGTCCGAATTAATAGCTTGATAAGCTTTTGACCCTATATGCTGTTTGGTCGTATTATCATAAAGCATATATAGACCCTCTTTATCCTTTTGTACCGCATAGATACCTTTGTCTGTATCCAAAACGGAGATATCCTGGTATTCCGGTTTTATAGCCCAAGATTGGGTGCGGCTGTTCCATAGTCCTTTGGTCCGGACTTCTCGTTGATCTTCGATAGGAATGATATATAGATCCTCCATCCCACTATAAGAGCTGATCTTGCCAAATTTCCACTTTTCCGTATTCAGCGCATCCGGCAGAATCATCTTTCTATCAGGCCACACCAGGTTGCCGACTTGGTCCAGTACCTTAAAATTATATGTGCGCTCCAATCGATCTACCACATTGCCATTGGTGTCGATATATAACCAATCGTATGCCCATACCGCATGATCGTAATTGAACACGCCCAGGAGAAAGTAAGGCGAATTGTTGATCGAGTATACCAGCGATGTTTTCTTTATAAAGTCTATCTGTGCGGCAGTCGCCTTTTTGATTTCTTTCGGAAATGCCTTTTCATATTGGGGAAAAGCATATACCTCATCCGTTTTGCGGTCTACCAGTAGTTTAGGAACCTCTGGCTCATAACGATCTTTGTTGACTTCCTCGAGCGTTATGGTTTCCGTTCCATACCGGATAGAAAGCGATTGCGTTCCTTGCATGTTGCTGCGAACTGCTTTTTTTTGCTCAAATCCATACATGGATACACCTGCACTCGAAGTTTTGATAAAACGTTTATCTTGCAGTACATCAGTAATATTATAATCTATCTTTCGAAGACCATTCTTTTTGATCTGGTAGAGATCGCCGTTCCAATAGATGTGTTTATCATCTACAGCCACCAGATTTAAATAGACATTATCTTCCAGATACGGGAGATCTTGTTTTAACAGAATTTGGTTCGATCCCAGAATGCCGACCTCTATTTTACGGTAGGTCTGTTCTTTCTTGATGCCACCTCCCATGATATTCCAGTCCCATTTCCATACGGGCATTTTCTTTTCGTGCTCCGTTTCTTTTTTATAGAACGTCAGTCCGTTAACGCTGTTCAGGTTGATTTGCTGGGGCGAAAAATCTAATACCATTTCTCCCTTGCCATCTATCACCGCGTATTCGTACTTTTCATTGACCACCACCGCAAAGCCTGTGGGTGTAAATACAGATCCCCGTAGGTATTGTCGATCCGAGATAGGTTTGAGATCTGTTCGATCTACATAGATATACGTATTTTGCTTTGTTAAGAAAGGAACCGCATTTGTCATCTTCGCGTTTGAATATAAGGGTAGTCTGACCTCTTTTTTGTCCTGTGTACAAGCCGTCATTGCTGTCAGCATGAAAAGGATACCGCACATTGCTGTTTTCATATGTGTATAATTATTTCATGAGCTCGCAGGCTCGGTTTGACTTTCAATGGCCATATGGAATATCCAAAATATATTATGCACGAATTGTTGTAATTGGTGTGCATACTGCTTCGCGGTCATTCGTGTTTGTGTAGGTTCTACTACATGGATATTTCATACCTCAATGTTACGGACAACCATCGAATAAACATATCCCCGATATTGGCTATATTAAAAATTAGCGGTCGCATCTTCCCAGCCGATTTCTTCGAGCTCGGGGATGCGGTTCAAGAATTCCTTTACGTCTTCTGAGAGGCGGCGGCTTACGTTTAGCATGGACTCGTTGTAGCGGCTGTCCGTGTGGAATAACACTTGGGCTACGGTCTCGTCTAGCTCTAGTTTGCGCAAGTTGGATATGGGGTACCGTACATACAGCATATTGATATAGCGGCCGCTTTTGATCTGTACAAACCATCCTCCTAGTGTCCATTCGGACAGCATTTTTTTAGCAAATCTTATCTGGTACTTCTCACCGTTGGTCAGTATTGCAAAATAGCTGTTGTTTTCCTTCACGATATATACGATATCAAATAGGCGTATGCTGTGATTGACAAAGCGTACGGTCAGATCCAATTGGACTCGCAGATCAGCCAGTAACATATGTGGCAGACGATAGGTCCTCCATCCTGCAGAGACTTTCTCTGGAGCCTCTACGCTCTTTTCCACCTCGATGAAGACGGGTTGCTCGACCAGTACTTCTACTGGTTTTTCGACCGTAATAAATACCGGACGATCTACTAGCACTTCTACAGGCTTCTCCACCTCCACAAATACCGGACGATCCACCGGAACCTCTACCAGCACCTTTTTGAGTTTAACCAGATTATACTGCGGGTAGCGATAAAAGAAGGCTACTGTAGCCACTACCGGGATGAGCAGGAAGATAAAATCGGTCTTCCAATATGCAGGGGCTAGCAGTTCGTCCCACAAACGCACTGGTTTGGGACTGGCCAGTGCGACCGCTGCATGTAGAAACAAGCGGTGCACGAAGACCACCGACAGCGTAGCGGCTGCAAAATAAAACAATGTCGCGCGGCGCGATCCGATCTTGCTCTCGAGCGTGTCATTGCCCAGTAAAGAATGATAGATCTTACTGATACCATAGGTATATATCCCAAAGAGAACTACGGTGACAAAATATACAATGCCAAATTTATAGTCGGTTATGCGTTTCTCCGGATCGAGTATTTTGTCCGATATATTGATCAGATAGGCGGCCATCATGCTCCATAATAAGAGCAGAGCATACTTGATGAATCGTGCTTTCATAAAGGTCAGAGTTTGATGCGGTATGCTGTCTTTATCTAAAAATGCAGCATACCAAAAAGCAATTTAATAAAAATTATTCAATTTTATTTACTAATAAATTAAATGACTGGTTGCAGTATTTGCATGATTTTGACAAACCATGCGGACATTTCCGTGTTGAGTTTGTACAAAATGTGTACAAACAGACTTTTCGTCCGCCAATTTCTTGGAATGTATAGCAAGTGTTCTCTAAATTCGAGGTTATCAATTAAAAGAAATGAGAATAACTGGTAATTAACATGTTACCAGTTGAGTAACCAAGCTATATATGCATATGAAAGAGAGTTTTGACAGTGTTGGATTCTCCCGTGTGGAGACCCAGCTATTGAGCCTATCCCCAAGTGGCCGTCGTCTAGAGACCGACTACCTACGGGCCAAACCTGTATTTTGGATCGAAGAGCATTTTATACTGGCGCCACGGCAGTACGAGCAGTTGCGGACTATGGATCCTATATTTTTACAACGCATGGCTACGGCGGTAGCCGACAGCTGGGATCAGGGTCGGTTGGTGAGTTTTTACAAAGAGAGCCGCCCGGCAGAAGAAGATAAAAGCCCCAAAGACATTATCTTCTCGCGGCAGGCTACGCAGAGTCTCACCTTTGGAGCCGAACCTACAGGACCCCTCGATCAAGTCGCTATATGGATACGGTATCGGTAGTGAGCCGATTTACAGTTCTGCTCCTTAGGTTACCAATGACAGCTTGTAAACTGTATCGTCCTTCCGCTGCGTCCCGATGTATCGGGGACCGAAGTGGAGAGATCTAGAAACTATATATTAATCCTATACAGTTCATAGACCTCTCCACGAGGTCGAGGTGACGACTATTTTTTACTTTTAGACAGCATCATATCTAACAAACTATTAACCGAAAAATATTACTTTAATTATGATATCTACAATAACTCCTTTACAAGAGGCTGTTGAGCAGCAGTTATTGGCTTCGAGGAGTGAGCTTTCGAAGCCAGACCTTTCCATCGACGAGATATGCGCCAAGGTCTTGGACGATATGTTTGTCTTATTCCGACAGATCAAAACCCCCGAGATGGCCAGTCAGCTAATTAATCAATGCTATGTCCTCATTCGCAATTTGCTGGATCAGCTTTGGTCCGCACCCGATCTGTTTTCCTCTTTCGAGGCTGTTGAGAAATTATATTTCCGTTTTGAACTTTCTTTCGGCTTCTATATACAGCCGGGTAATACGCCACCTTTATTTCTACAACAGCAATTGTCCGAGGAGATAAAAAGGCGGCTCCCTGCTATCAGTAGCAAACTCTTGGAGAAAGCGATACCCGAGCTTTATATCTTAGAGCTCGGGTATGGGATTGAGAGTCTTTTGAATCCCGGTAAGCAGCCACAGCTTTGTTATGCCCACCTCGACTACATTCCGAAACTACTCGGTGGACTAGAGCAGATAGCACGTGACAATAGGGACAAAGTCTGGGTAGACCGGTACGTATTCTTAATGATCCGTTTTAATTTTAACTATCCCGGCTTCTTCAACCGTTGGAGCGAACATCTAACAAAAACCTTGAAGGAGCTGGATACAGGTCGTGCACAGAAGCATTTATTCCATATCGAGCGGCAGCTGACGTTCAGTTATCACAGTGGCGACCTTTGTTACAACCTGTCTCAAGAACCCTTGCTCGAACAGATGCTTCTGTATGTCGACGACCTCCTTGAGAAATTCACAGACAGCGTGCAAGACAATACGACATTTGAAGAGACTTCGCTATTGACCAAATTAAACGGAGACGAGTTAAATCTCATCTTCTACTACTTTTATAAATTTCGAATTTATGATTACCCCAATAAACGGGAAGCCGCCAAAGCATTTTCCAATACGATCCAGAGCATCAGTAAGCAAAATATATCGTACAAGACATTGGAAAAGTTTGAGAAGAGCCGTCTGGAGGCGTCGGCTATCAAAATGAAGCGCTTGCTGAAAGCCGTTGTGGAGGCCATTGACCAGGATTTTAAACATTAAGTACCAGGTGAAGGTAAATATCTTAATACAAATCGCTTGTAATCAATAAATTAAATTTGTATCTTCATAATTACAGACCAATTAGCGTGAAAGCGCTATAAAAATCACATTATTTTATAATGGAAAAGCATTTAACAAGAATAGCTTCCATGGCGCATGCCTATAGAACCTGTATCGAGAATCTCCATCAAAAAAGAGAAAGAGAAGAGGCAGAAGCACTCGATTTAAGTACGAGGCAAGACATTTACATGAAAAAACTAAAAGACATCCGACGGCGATTCATGGAGTGTCGAGATACGCTGAGGCCTATCCTGGAAGAAGTTAGTATTGATATCCGTGTTGAAAGTTGGGAACACGCAGCGCAAATATTACGGCTACGACATGGTTACAAAAATTATATCCTATTTGCGATAGCTCCCAAAGAAGTAAAACACATTCAACGATGGCGGTATTCCGGGTTTATGGCTATCCTAGGCGATTTTGCTAGAAATGAGATTACTTTATACGAATACTCAGATGAAATAGATAGGAAAAATAGCGCAGATACCGCGACCAAGCGCAATGAATTTGAAAAACACGCATGGCGATTAGTCAACATACCGATCGACCATTTCGATTTCGAAGCGGTGAAACCTTTTATCAAAGAATACCTATCCAAAGAACTCAACTACATTGCTCTGCAATACCCATCTCTAAAACTACCCACATTTGATACATTAAAATCATGCAACACCAGACTTCAGCAAACGACGAGCAGCAGCTATTATCAGACATGGAATCCAATATTATCTCTTACAAAATACTTAAAGAATCAATTCGCGCGAGCAAAGAAAAAATAGACCAAATCGCTACTGTGGAACGGAAAAAGCACTCTGTGTTTTCCCAAAAATTTGCGACGGTGCTACGACAAATACGAACATATCAGAGTTTATTGAGCACCATCATGAGACAAGTCAATATAGACGTCCGAATAGAGCATATACGAACAAGGTTACTAATTTGTAAACCATGTTATGACTCTCCCCATTATGTGCTATTTGCTATTGCAAACAAAGCAGATCCGCTGTCGCGCAGATTCTTCAACAGTGGCTTTTTGGCCTTCTGCGGCGATCCCAAAACCGACCATATCAATGTTTACGAGTATAACGGAAAATGGTGTAAGACAGTGGGGCCTCCACCTCCCCCTCATCTTGAGCGCTCTGTCTTCAGGGAATACGCATTGCACCTAGCCGACGATCACATTGATAAATTCAATATCGAAGAAATGGCGTACTACATTGAGCGCTACATTGACAAAGAGCTCAAATGTATCATCGCAAGCAGCTAGCATAACCACAGCAAGAATAAGGTTTGCCCTTGGTGGCCTCATATACAAAAAGCACTTTTTTTAAAATAAGGGGGTGTACACCCTTTTACACCCCCTAGCACACCTCTCAAAACCAGCTAAAAACAGCGATTACGCTGCACAAATCGCGTTTTGCACAAGAATCCGAAAAGCAGTAGGAATCACCTTTTCGCACCCCCACCCCTCTTCATTGGCCAGAAACCGCGTTGCCCCTCTCAAATCTCAACCCCCGACCCACTTCCTATTTGCTATACCTTTGATTTGAAGGCACACGAGAGGTAGCAAATTGGTGCTTCGGTAGGCAGCTATCCCGAATCAGGTTCGGGATAGCCCCCTATCTGAAACATCACCTTCATCACCCCGCCTAAAGTCGGGACAAGCTTAAAAAACAAAAAAATGAAAACATTACAAATACAAACCAGCAAAATAGATTATCGTAGCCTAGCGGTTAGGATCTTAGCGATAGCACTGGCAGGGATCCTGCTTTATACCGCGACCAAGAAAGTAATGGATTTTCGGGCTTTTGTGGCCCATATTGAGACACTCTCTATCGGGGCGGGCGAACTAAACTACAGTCTTGCGGCTTTTATCGTTTTTATAGAGTACGGCCTGGCATTCATGCTGCTATTCGATCCTTTAAAGCGTTGGCTTTATTGGAGCATAGGCGGTCTTATGCTACTGTACAGTGCCTATATCTATGCGATACTGAATTTTGCGATAACGCTCCCTTGCTCCTGTCAGGGTGCATTCAAAAGCCTGAGCTGGCAGCAGCATTATCTGGTCAATCTTGTCGTGCTACTGGCCGCTGTAGGCATACTCTTATTAATCAGAAAACCAAAAGGTCATGATAACCTAAGAAATAAATAGAAAAGCTATGAAAAGAAATGCTCAAAACAACCCCGTAACTCCAGGAGCCATCGGGGCAGAACAAAAAACACTAAAAAACCTTTTTAAACTAAAAGCAATGAAAACATTTAGACTTTTGGCCTTCTTTGCCCTATTCGGCAGTGTTGGCTACGCACTCGCTAATAATCAACAAAGTATCTGTGAGGATAGAACAGTAGAAAGCTACAGACAGATTGATGATGAATTACCTGCACCTACCCTTCCTCCGGGAGCAGATCCCAATATGGAATCTGTAGGTTTCTATCAAACGAACTTCACCTGTACTGAAAACGAAAACATCACTTGTCATTACGTATATGATGAACAAACGAACACTTGGGTGCAGTGTACAGGTGATTATAAGCCGAATCTATTAAAATAATTAACGTTCTTAGGTAATCATGATCTAAAATAGCGGAGCTCTACACTCCGCTATTTTCTTTTGTCTCACCATCTAGTCCTGCGCCAATGCTTCTTCAATTACAGCTATCAGTCCCTGCTGACTGCGCAAATCTCTGTCCGACCGGGCAAAAATATTCCCGTCTTTACCGATAATCATCGGGTTTGGATAAGCCTTTATTCTATAATGCTGAATCAATGGATGCTTAAAGGTAAGAGCCCCTGTATATAAATCATACGCGTTATTACCATGCAGCGCTGCCCACTCCAACCCCCTCAAATAAGCTTTTCTATCTTCGGCAGCGACAGTAACAAAGACTATCCGTTCATCATTTTTATACCTTTCATAAACCGGTTTGACCGTTTGCTCGATATAACTGTGGCAGTTATTACAGGCTAGAAAATAGAAATCCATAAACACCACCTTCCCTTTAAACCGATCGGAAGCAACGACTTTACCGTCTTTATCAAAGAGTTCAAACGTTGCGCCCGGCTTACCTATAGCCAAGTCATCAAGCCCCTCTAGTTGTAGCAAAAGATAGGGGTCTTTAATAATACGCAGGGCATCCTCAAGGATTTGTGGATTTTCTCTCTGCCCATACATTAAGAGCACCTCCTCCGTCAATAATGCCTCTCTCAGCCCTACAGGAGCTTTATCTCTGATCAATTCATACTTATTCGCATAAATCCCATTTTCCCTATGCTCCACAGAATATAAATTATCTAACCAATAGCTAACATAAGCCATATACTTCGGTGAACTACGCAGGTATTTTATAGGTATATCTGCTCCTTCCAGTCCAGCATAATGATCGAGAAAGTTATCCCTAGTTCGTTCCCAAATTTCCTTTCTTTCCGGGTGATATAAAGAAAACCGAAAAGGATAATTCAATGCTTCATAAAACCCGCCCACATAGTCGGCATACAATTGATAATATACATCGTCCGTAAGATAGGGTCTGTATAGTTGCAAAGCATCACGCAGTACGTTCATTCGGAACTTGTACTTCCTTGCATTCCAAGACTTAGCGTCACGAGCATTAAATAAATCATCAACATAATACGGGGGAGGATATTGCTTAACATACCGGATATCACTGAATTTATACTTTTGCCCCCACAAACTATCTACCGTCCATTTAACAATGAACTTTTCAGCTCCTATTCCCCTAAACATTAACCCAAAAGCATCCTTTAAAGGCTTCTCCCCATTTGTCATTAAAATACCTACATTATTCCACCCCTGCTTTGGATAGGCCTGAATTTGTATAGAATCCCCAGGGCTCAATAAATACCCGTCTAATAAAGCCATTGCAGGATTATTGTTAAACTCTTCCCCCTTTCTCCACAGGTATACGCGCGTCAGATGAGGAATCGAGTCTATCTGAAATCCATAAAACCCAGCCTTAGCACCTGATCTGATCTCCTCGTAAGGATTTTGATGAATCTGTCCAAAATGATATTTCCGAAAAATCCGAAGCACCAATGTATCATTCCTATTATAGTGTTTTGCTTCTACTGTAATAGAGGCTCGACCTACCTCCTGCGCACTCAGCGAAACTATGCCAAGCAATGCTAGAAGAAATAGCCAACACAGATATATTTTTTTCATTATTATTCCTTAAATTTTAGTTCTTAGCGTTCGTTTTGTTGGATGCCTGTTATTTTAATTTCATTGGGCGGTATGGGGAATACCCATCGCTTGTCACCGGCCGGTAAGGTATAGATCTCTCCACTTAGATTCCTTTGTAAACTAATAGCATAGCCATCACGGTTCAATCGTTTTAGATCTGACCAACGCAATCCACGAAATACGAGTTCTTTGCGACGTTCTTCCAAAACCCACTGCAACACTTCTTCTTTGTTCGTACTTGTATAGGGTACAAACTCATCAGTTTCAAAACGATGTTCTAGCAGATGATTCAAATCCGTCAAAGCTTTATCCTTGTCTCCGGCACGTGCGTAGCACTCTGCTCGAATCAAGTATTGTTCGTCGGCATCAAAACCATTAAAAATGAGGACCCCTAAACCATGATAATCCTTCTTTACATATTTTGACTGACCGATATTCTCAAAGAAATACCTCTCCCTTAAATCGCCCGGAACATAGCTTTGCATTAAGACAGAGTCCATAATGGTGGTTTTCATAATGCTGTTATAGAAATCATTTGTTGAGCCCAGATACCGAAATAGTAATGTCTGTTGATAATCCCTTTTACTTACTACATTAAGATCAACCAAATCGTTAAAATCTCTTAGGGAATAATCTGAATGCAGACCTGCTTTGTCATATTCGCCCATATACAAATACACCCTTGCCAGTAGCGCATTAGCCGCGGGCTTCGACGCCCGGGAAAAATCTGCGGTAGATTTAAGTAGAGGCTCCGCCTCCAATAAGCTATTAACAATAAAATCAAAAGTATATCGATTGGTCGGCCGCTCCATTTTCTCATTGACATCTGCCGTCATCGGGATAGGGATACCTAGATCTCTCGTTGCCATTTCCCTATCATATACCGGAGAAAACAATTGCACTAATCCATAAATCGCCTCTGCTTTCAGAAATAGAGCCTCCCCTTTTATTTGATCATAACGTATACTATTCTTCGTTGTACGTTCCAATTTCGTCAGCCCATCCAGTACCGCATTGGCATAAAAGACTTTGCTATACAGTAGACCCCAAGCCGTATTCGATTCAGACGTACCATAGATATCCTCCGCCCAGATATAGGTGTTTTTTTTCACCTGATTCTGCGTACCCAACCAATAATCGGTATCAAAATAGAAATCATCAGCCTGCAATTCCATCAAATCTGTACTATTTGTTGCCACCGTACTATAATTCAGTAACTGCTCAAAATCATCCAACGTCGATGGCACCACCATATTCGACCTCGGCTTTACGTCCAGATATTGCTCACAGGATGAAAACAGGAGCAGGAATATGAAAAATATACTAATTGTAAAGTTTCGCATGATTTAAAATTTAAGATTAAGACCTAAAGCGTATGTCCTTGGTGTGGGATGGGTTAAACCCGTGTCCGGGATTGCCAAGGGATCAAACCCACTGTCATTCGCAGCCCATAGCAGCGCCACATTGTCCACATAGCCGTACACTTGTAGATTCCTGATCAGACCATTTTTTAAGCTGGGAAAAGAATACGACAGCCGGATATCCCGAAAGCGGATATGGTCGCCCGGCTGTACATGATCCTCCGCCATACTATAAAAAGACTCTCTGTTACCATTCGCTGGATACGTGGCTCTCGGCACGCGGGTGGTCGCCTCATCTCCTGCCTGCTGCCAGCGCTGTGTATAGTCGGACTGGAATACCGCACTGCCATAACCTGTAAGCGAATACAGAGATGAAGACGAAAAAGCTTTTTGGCGGAAGTAATAGCCCAAGTGATAGGACAACATAAAAGATAGCTCTAACCCCTTATAAGCAAAGCTATTGCGCAAACTCCCGAAGGTGCTGGGCGTAGCCCGTCCATGGTAGATATACTCCGAAAGTGGGGTATTGTTATAGATATTAGCATAATCTGTACTAAGCTCGCCATCCAGATACCCCATGGGGTCCCCCTTACTGTCCAAACCAGCATAGGGCAAAGAATATATGGTATTTAAGGGCTTTCCTTCAATGGGGTACTCCCCGATACTGGAAGTCAAATACAATCTATCATTGGTCGGCTTCTCGTAGTAGTCCGTGACCCGATCTTTGATATGGCTAAAAACAAGATTACCAGTCCAAGAGAAATCCGAATAGCGCAAGCGACTATTGACACTGATATCCCAGCCTGAAGATTTCATAGCCGACCAGTTGCCGTACAGCGTAGATATCCCCGAGGATGGATTCATCGGATTATAGCTCAACAGATCGGTAGATGTCCGGTAATAACGCTCTATCGTGCCAGAAAGCTTACTGTTAAGCAACGAAAAGTCCATAGCCAGATTCAACATACGTACCTTTTCCCAACTCAATAACGGATTGGGAGCTGTTACAATACTTTGGAATTTCCTACCATTATCTGAATTTACCGAACCCCCAACCTGCGAGGTCAAATAAGCCGATGCTGTACTCACATTCCCCATAGTTCCCACTGTACCGCGCAGCGAAAGCTTCTGTAGCCAAGGGAACTGTACAAAGGACTCTTCATGCAGATTCCAGAGCACACCCGCCGACATAAAAGGTTTTCCCTTTTTATTCGCCTCTACGCCGAAGATATTAGCACGGTCTTTACGCACCGAAAAAGTAGCTGTATATCGCCTATCATAGCTATAAGACGCATTTCCGAACATCAGGACATTCCGATTGTCCGTCGTCTCCCGTTGATTCTGCGTAGGCGACACCAACAGACTCCCCAATGATGTCACATGATACTGCGGATAGCGTGCCGTCAAATCCATTGGTGTATACGTCTCGGTAGCGGGCTGATAGCCCAGCATGGTTTCCTGTACATTGCGGAAAGTCTGCCGTTTATTCAGTTCTCCGCCCATAATCATGCTAAACTGGTGGACACCCCAATCCTTATGGGCCGCAAGCTGTATCCGGCCATTGTGATTGGAAAAAGTGGACTGCGTCACATTGAACTGTCCACCCTCGGGGATAGCCGATGTAGCTGTCCCTGCAGCATGGTTGATCCTGGTAAACTGGTTGTACAGGTTACGCATCTGGAACGACTCAGCATCCCACAACCAATTGATCTCGGACGTCCCCGAACCGTACTGGTATTTACCCGATAGGGTAAGCCAGTCCAACGCTTTATATTCAAAGCCCGTACTCAATTGATAGCTTAGTCCACTGGTCCTAGCAGGATTCAGACCTATCTCCTCTACTGGGCGATAGTTCCAATCTTTGAGCAATCCATTACCGGCCGTATCGATATAGCTTTGGCGAAATTTATTCCCCCCGCCGATCGATAGCGGATTGCCGACCTCATCGACCAAGCGGTCGTAGAGTACATTGTAGCCAACGCTTGTATTCCGGGACGAACGGTCCAGGGCTTTGGCAAACAGCAGACCTACATCCAGTTTTAGCTTATCCTTCCACAGCTCATAACTGTTGCGCATGTTAATACTGATACGCTGATTGTCCGCCCCCACTTTATCCGATACGTTCTGATCATAGCCTGCGGAGAAGTAATACGTGTTCCGCTTGCCTCCACCGTTGAAGCTTAAAAAGGTCTTCCGAAACGATGACGGACGATAGAAATACTTTTCTAAATCCCGACGTACATCCTGCCCCTTCAGCACATCTAGTGCTTCTTCCAACTCCATATCCATAAGCTTCTTATCGCGATGCTGTTTAAGCAACTCTATAGCAGGCGTGATATAGCTGTATCCCTGATTGATGTACGGATTCCAGGCGTTCTTGTTAAACAGAAAACGCTCCACCTCGATAAACTCATCCATGGGAATAATAGGTGCGTAATACAGATCCGGCTTGGCCGAAATAGAATAATCCGAACGCCAGTTGACCTGCATAGGCTGCTCCCGATGCCCCTGTTTGGACGTCAGTACGATTACCCCATTTCCTGCACGCGCTCCCCATATCGAAGCTGCGGCAGCATCCTGCAATATCGTGACCGATTCGATATCCTCGGGATTGATATCTTCAATTGCGCCCTCGTAGGGGAAGTTGTCCAAGATGACCAAGGGCTCCGCATTTCCACGAATGGTACTCCGACCACGTATGGAGATACTTGGTTCTTTATAAAAATTAGATTTACCAATTTTTGTCTGGTTAAACGTAATCCCCGGCACGACATCCTTTAACCGATCAATCACATTAGATCCCACCGACCTACTCAATAGTTCATTATTCACATGCGTGAAAGAACCTGTAGCCCTTTCTTTAGGCACACTGAAGAACCCCGTAGAGACCACCTCTACTTCTTCGATCTGTGTTTCGTTGGCTTCAAGCCGCACTTTTATTAATGTAGATGTTTTATCATAAGCAACGCTTTGCTCTTTATATCCTATATGTTTAATTATTAACGATCCATGCGGTTTATCTACAGCGATTCTGAATGTGCCATCCTTGACCGAATGCACCGTCTTAGCCCCTACCGAAATGGTAGCATTTGCCACTGGCATCCCATCCACCTCCGACAGCACCACGCCGCGCAACACAGACTCCTGCTGCTGCTGAACAACACCCCGATGCTGCGGAGACTGCGCAACAGCCCCCGACAGCCCGAGACCACTAAACAACATGAAGATCATTGTAGCTATAAGCTGTATGCGAATAGCAAATGGCTTATAACCGGCCTTTGAATGCACAGCCGTTAAGAATTTCGGATCTGGAGGCGTATAAAATCTCAAACTGTTTGATCCCAATTTATTGGGAGAGTTTTTGAGATTTAGACGACTGCTTCGAAATTTAGGTGAGCATTCAACGCCTTGAGTTCTTTGCATACTTTCTTTATCAAGTAAGAAAGTATGAGCCTCTCGCGGCTTGAGCGAGAAAAGTATTGAGCCACTCCCGGCTTGAGGGAGAATACTAACAAATTTGTTATCGGCTTGTTTTAAAGCGATTTGCCGATCTCTATTTTCTTTTACAACCATAGACTCCACTTTGCTCCTAAACTCCTCACAGAGCGCACGAAAAGACCTTAGAATCAATCGATTCATGCGAAGATCATTTACCACAGCTTCGCCATTGCGAGAAGTAGGAATTACGCCGAAGCAATCTCCATCCCTATCATAACCTACCACAGACCTACTACCGGTTAGTACCTCCTTAGTACCTCTTTGGTAGCTCTCTAGTACCTCTCCAGTACCTTTACCCCCACTATTCAGTACCTTTCCCGTACCTTTACAGTACCTTTCGGGTAGCTTTTTGTGTGCAGAAATATAACTTTCTTGTTCTATCCTTGTTCCGTTCTTAGGTGTTTCTTGTGTTGTTGCTAGTTCAACGTTAGTCCGTTCTAGGTTCGTTGCTAGTTCATCCTTAGTTGTTTGGTAGTTCATTTCTAGTTCAACCCTAGTTATAGGCTGGTTATAGGCTAGTTCAACCTTAGTTTGAGCACCTTTTTGAAAAGTAGCACTTTCCCACCCGCTTCGAGCGGACTTTGACTCCTCTTCGACTAGGCTTCGAGAGCTCTTCGGCAGACCTTCGACACCGCTTCGAGACTGGTTCGGGACTGCTTCGAGACTCCTTCGGGTGGTGTTCGAATCGCCTTCGACTGCACTTCTGGAGTTGCTACCTTTAATGCGAGACAGATTTAATAAGTAATTATAAATTTGTAGAGATGCATAGAAAATTTGATGATTCATTTAAGATAATGGCGGTCGATTTGAGCGTTGTTAAAGGTTCAGTAGCAGAAGTTGCAGGCGAATTGGATATTGATCCCAGTTTACTTAGTAAATGGCGCAGGAACCCACGTTACAATGGTAATAAGGTTCTCCCGGACAATCCTAAGATAAGCCCCGAGGAACAGGAACTGAGGGTTTTGCGTAAGCGACTTAAAGATGCGGAGTTAGAGCGTGATATTCTAAAAAAGGCCATAGCCATCTTCTCCAAGGGAGACGGTCCA